>NZ_JBHVMS010000012.1:0-320887 GCF_042796855.1 Streptomyces sp. NPDC057877 | reverse complement strand
GCCCCGATAACTCGCCGATATCCGCAGACACCCGCACCACCCCCGGGAAGCACTACGCAGCAGCGTACGCCCGCAGGCTAAAACAACGGCATTGCCCCTAAGGGCCTTGGTACTACTGCTCATCGTGGACTTCGACGCGGATCTCGACCCCGGACTGGGCGCCCTCGGCCCGCTGGGCGGCTACTTCGTCCTGAGGACGATCGTGGACCCGGCGCACGCCCCGCGCGCGGGGCTTTCGACACTCGCCCAGAGCTACGGCGGCACCACGTCGGATGTCCACGGTGACTGCGTCACCTTCCGCGTCCGGAAGGTGGCCCGCGCCCTGCGGGCGCCCGACGCGCGGACCGCCGCCTCGGTGGCCCAACTGGGCCTCGCCTCCCGGCTGTGGTCGGCCGCGCTCGGCTGCGCCGCCCGCACCGGGCGGATCCCCGACCTCGACCCGCGGCTGCTGCGCTGGGACCCCGACGCGAGCGCCCCCGACGACCTCTGGCTGACCGAGGTGCGCCCGCTGCCCGGCGACGCGGAGACGGTCGCGGCCACCGTGCTGCACGCCCACCTCGAACCCCTCGCCGCGCTGCTGCGCGCCCGGTACCGGATCGCCGCCGGGCTGCTGTGGGGCAACGCGGCCTCCGCGCTGACCGGCGCCGCCCGCGAACTGGACCGCTGGGCGTACGCCAACGGCCGCCCGGACGTAGCCGCCCGGGCCGGGTCCCTCACCCGGCGGCTCCTCACCCACCCCCTGCTCACCGGGACCGGCACCCTCACCGGCACCGCCTTCCGGCGCCGCAGTTGCTGTCTCTACTACCGGGTGCCCGGCGGGGGAGTCTGCGGCGACTGCTGCTTCACCCGGCCCCCCGGCGCCCCGGACCTCGGCGCCCCGGACCTCGGCGCCCCGGACCTCGGCGCCCCGGACCTCGGCGCCCCGGACCTCGGCGCCCCGGACCTCGGCGCCCCGGACCCCAGCGCCCCGGACCTCGGCGCCCCGGACCTCGGCGCCCCGGACCCCGGCGCCCCGCCCGCCCCTTGAGTCACCCGCGCCCTTCCCCCCGTACCACCTCATGGGTGACCATGAGGACACCAGCCGCCGAACCAGGGAGCCGCGGGTGCGAGTCGGACTGTTGACCCGGGAGTACCCGCCGGACGTGTACGGCGGCGCGGGTGTCCATGTCGAGTTCCTCGCCCGTGAGTTGACCTCGCTGGTCGACCTCGACGTGCACTGCTGGGGGGAGGGCCGCGGGGCGGGCGTGGTGCGCCACCGGCCCTGGTCCGCCCTGGACGAGGCCAACGACGCGCTGCGCACCTTCTCCGTGGACCTGTCGATGGCCGCCGGTCTTGAGGGCCGTGAACTGGTCCACTCCCACACCTGGTACGCCAATCTCGCCGGGCACCTCGCCAAGCTGCTGTACGGCGTTCCGCACGTGATGACCGCGCACTCGCTGGAGCCGCTGCGGCCCTGGAAGGCCGAGCAGCTCGGCGGCGGTTACGCGCTGTCCGGCTGGGCGGAGCGCACCGCGATCGAGGCCGCCGACGCGGTGATCGCCGTGTCGGGCGCCATGCGCGAGGACATCCTCGCCTGCTACCCGGCCCTGGACCCCGCCCGTGTCCACGTCGTGCACAACGGCATCGACACCGGCATCTACCGGCCCGACCCCGGCACCGACGTCCTCGAGCGCGTCGGCCTCGACCCGGACCGCCCCTACGTGCTGTTCGTCGGCCGGATCACCCGGCAGAAGGGCGTGCCCCAACTGCTCCGCGCGGTGCGGGACATCGACCCTGCGGCGCAGGTCGTGCTGTGCGCGGGCGCCCCCGACACCCCGGAGATCGACCGGGAGTTCCGGGAACTCTTCCAGGACCTGAGCGCCGTACGGGACGGCGTGCACTGGATCCCCCGGATGCTGCCGCGCCCCGAGGTGATCCAGCTCCTCACCCATGCCGCCGTGTTCGTCTGCCCCTCGGTCTACGAGCCCCTCGGCATCGTCAACCTGGAGGCGATGGCCTGCGGCACGCCCGTGGTGGCCTCCCGGGTCGGCGGCATCCCCGAGGTGGTCGCCGACGGGGAGACGGGCCTGCTCGTGCCCATGGGCGAGGAGTTCGAGAGCGGGTTGGCGCGGGCCCTGGACGCCGTCCTCGCCGACCCGGCGGCGGCCCGGCGGATGGGGCGGGCGGGGCGGGAGCGGGCGGTGGGGGAGTTCGGCTGGGACACGGTGGCGCGGCGCACGGTGCGGTTGTACGAGGAGATCCTGAAGGTGCCGTAGAACGCCCCGGGACTCTCGAACAGGCTTACTCACTCGTGCCACGGGGCACTCATCGGTCAACCAGGGTGAGGGAGGGGGCGGCCATGCGTCGTGGAGGACCTTCGGTGCTCGGGATCGTGCTGGCGGGCGGGGAGGGCAAGCGGCTGATGCCGCTGACCGCGGACCGCGCGAAGCCCGCGGTGACCTTCGGCGGCACCTACCGCCTCGTCGACTTCGTGCTCTCCAACCTGGTCAACGGCGACATCCTGCGCATCTGCGTACTGACGCAGTACAAGTCGCACTCGCTGGACCGGCACATCACCACCACCTGGCGGATGTCCAGCCTGCTCGGCAACTACGTCACCCCCGTCCCCGCCCAGCAGCGGCTCGGCCCGCGCTGGTACCTCGGCAGCGCGGACGCCATCCTCCAGTCGCTGAACCTGGTCTACGACGAACGGCCCGAGTACGTCGTCGTGTTCGGCGCCGACCACGTGTACCGCATGGACCCGCGGCAGATGCTCGCCCAGCACATGGAGTCCGGCGCCGGGGTGACGGTGGCGGGGATACGCGTCCCACGCGCCGAGTCGTCGTCGTTCGGGGTGATCACGCCCGGCTCCGACGGGACGACGGTGGAGCGGTTCCTGGAGAAGCCCGCCGACCCGCCCGGCCTGGCGGACAGCCCCGACTGCGTCTTCGCCTCCATGGGCAACTACATCTTCACCACCAAGGCCCTGATAGAGGCCCTCCAGCGGGACGCCGAGGACCCGAACTCCGTCCATGACATGGGCGGTTCGATCCTGCCCCAGCTCACCGAGCGCGGCGAGGCGCGGCTGTACGACTTCAGCGGCAACCACGTGCCGGGCGAGACCAGCCGCGACCAGGGGTACTGGCGGGACGTCGGCACCCTCGACGCGTACTACGACGCCCATATGGACCTGATCGCCGAGCGGCCCGCCTTCAACCTCTACAACCGCAGCTGGCCCATCTACACCCACTCGGGCCAGCTCTCCCCGGCCCGGTTCAACGCGGGGGGCATGGCCAGCGAGTCGATCATCAGCGCGGGGTGCCTGATCCGGGGGCAGGTCACCCGGTCCGTGCTGTCGCCGGGGGTGGTGGTCGACCCGGGGGCGGTGGTGCAGGGGTCGGTGCTGCACGACAACGTGCACATCGGGCGGGGCGCGGTGGTGCGCGGGGCGGTGCTGGACAAGAACGTCGAGGTGCCGCCGGGTGCGACGATCGGGGTGAACCCGGAGCGGGACGCCGAGCTGTACACGGTGTCCAAGGGCGGGGTGATCGCGCTGGGCAAGGGACAGCGCGTGTCGTAACCCGAATGACCGAGCCAGGGGCCCTTCACCCCGATCCGATCACCCCGATCCCGATCACTCCGATCACCCCTATCACTCCGAACACCCGATCACCCGTATTACTCGGATGGCCGAGTCACGGCCTTTTCCTGACCGTTCGGCCGCAGCCATAGCGCGTCAGTGCTTAATCTGCTGTTAACTGTGCGTAGCTTGATCGTACTTGACCGTAATCATCCCATGGCGATTGACTGCTGGTCCACCCGTCGTCATCGCGAGGCAAGCCATTGACTTCCGACCTGCTCGCACCCCTCGACCTGGCGTTCTGGAACATCGACTCCGACCGGCACCCCATGCACCTCGGCGCGCTCGGGGTCTTCGCGGCGCACTCGCCCACCGCGGGCGCCCACGCCGCCGATCTGCTCGCCGCCCGCGCCGCCGCGGTGCCCGGCCTCAGGATGCGCATCCGGGACGTCTGGGCGCCGCTCGCCTTCGGTGGCGCGGCCCGGGAGCCCGACCCCGGATTCGACCCCCTCGACCACGTCCGGCTGCACGCCCCGGCCGCCGACTTCCAGCAGGCCGCCGGACGCCTGATGCAGCGCCCGCTGGGGCGCGGACGCCCGCCCTGGGAGGCCCATGTGCTGCCGGGCGTGGACGGGGCGTCGTTCGCCGTGCTCTTCAAGTTCCACCACGCCCTCGCCGACGGGCTGCGGGCCCTCGCGCTCGCCGCCGCGGTCCTCGACCCGATCGACATGCCCGCGCCCCGGCCCCGCCCCCCGCGGCCCCCGCGCGGACTGCTCCCCGATGTGCGGCGTCTGCCCGGGATGCTGCGCGGCGCCCTCTCCGACGTGGGCCGCGCCCTCGACATCGGCACCTCGGTCGCCGTGTCCACCCTCGGCATGAAGACCACGCCCGCGCTCACCTCCGAGCCCAGCGGCAGCCGCCGTACCGCCGGGGTGATCGTCGACATCGACGACGTACACCGCATCCGCAAGGCCGAGGGCGGCACCGTCAACGACGTCCTGATCGCCGTGGTGGCCGGGGCCCTGCGCCGCTGGCTGGACGAGCGCGGCGACGGCAGCGACGGGGTGGCGCCCCGCGCCCTGATCCCCGTCTCCAAGCGCCGCCCGCGCACCGCCCACCCGCAGGGCAACCGGCTCTCCGGCTACCTGATACGGCTTCCCGTCGGCGACCCGGACCCGCTCGCCCGCCTCGCCGCCGTGCGCTGCGCGATGGACCGCAACAAGGACGCGGGGCCCGGCCGGGGCGCGGGCGCCGTCGCCCTGCTCGCCGACCACGTCCCCGCCCTCGGCCACCGGCTCGGCGGACCGCTGGTCGCGCAGGCCGCCCGGCTCTGGTTCGACATCCTGGTCACGAGCGTGCCACTGCCCGGCTTCGGCCTGCAGCTCGGCGGCAACCGGCTGACCGCCGTCTACCCCTTCGCGCCCCTCGCCCGCGGCCAGTCCCTCGCCATCGCCATCTCCACCTACCGCGGGCGCGTCCACTACGGGCTCGTCGCCGACGCCGAGGCGGTCCCCGACCTCGACGTGCTCGCCCGCGCGGTCACCGAGGAGGTGGCGGCACTCACGGCCGTCTGCGGTCCATGAGCGTCACGGGTTCACCGGCCGTCCACTGTCCATGATCATCACGAGTTTGGCGGCACGGCCCACCGCTACGTAAAATCCCCTGTTCGAATGCGGCGCGAGCGGCGCGCCACGACGGCAGACCAGGGAACGGCAGCGGCCATGACGGTGACAGACGACGGCTCGGCGACCACGGAAGCGGTGGTCCACGGCCCCGGCATCGACCCGGAGCGGCTCGCCGTCTGCCTGAGCGTGCTGGAGGAACTCGACAAGCTCGACGTCGACCACCCCGACGCGATCCTGGTCCGCCGGGCGACCTCGCACATCTACCGCACGGTCAAGCAGCGCCGCCGCCAGGAGCGCCGGGCCGCCAAGACCGCGCACGACAAGGCGGTCACCGAGGCCACCGCCACCGGCTCCGCGGAGCGCATCGACGACGAGACCGAGGGCATCCTGCCCTCCTCCAGGACCGAGGAGGGCGCGATCGCGGGGATACTCCAGCGTCCCCGCTCCTGCTACGTCTGCAAGCAGCGCTATGTCGAGGTCGACTACTTCTACCACCAGCTCTGCCAGAAGTGCGCCGCCGACAACCGCGCCCGCCGCGACGCCCGCGCCGACCTCACCGGCAAGCGCGCGCTGCTCACCGGTGGCCGCGCCAAGATCGGCATGTACATCGCGCTGCGGCTGCTGCGCGACGGCGCCCACACCACCATCACCACCCGCTTCCCCAACGACGCCATCCGCCGCTTCAAGGCCCAGCCCGACAGCGCCGACTGGATCCACCGGCTGAAGATCGTCGGCATCGACCTGCGCGACCCCGCCCAGGTGGTGGCGCTGGCGGACTCGGTCGCCGCCGCGGGTCCGCTGGACATCCTCATCAACAACGCCGCGCAGACGGTACGCCGCTCCCCGGGCGCCTACAGCGAACTGCTGGCCGCCGAGTCCGCCCCGCTGCCCGCCGGTGAACTGCCCACCGCCGAGGTGATCGGCACCTTCGGCTCCGGGGCGGTCGCCGCCCTGCCCGTCGCGGGCGGCGGCACGCTCACCGCGCAGGACGTCACCGGTCTGGCCCTGGTCTCCGGCTCCGCCTCGCTGGAGCGGATCGCCGCCGGTACCGCCATCGACGCGGGCGGTCTGGTGCCCGACCTGCACGACACCAACAGCTGGGTGCAGACGGTGGACGAGGTCACCCCCGTGGAACTGCTGGAGGTCCAGCTCTGCAACTCCACCGCGCCCTTCATCCTGATCAGCCGACTGCGCCCGGCGATGGCGGCCTCGTCCGCCCGCCGCACCTACATCGTCAACGTCTCCGCCATGGAGGGCGTCTTCGCCCGCGGTTACAAGGGCGCGGGGCACCCGCACACCAACATGGCCAAGGCCGCGCTGAACATGCTGACCCGCACCAGCGCCCAGGAGATGTTCGAGCAGGACGGCATCCTGATGACCGCCGTGGACACCGGCTGGATCACCGACGAGCGTCCCCACCCCGACAAGGTCCGCCTCGCCGAGGCGGGCTTCCACGCCCCGCTCGACCTCGTCGACGGCGCCGCCCGTGTCTACGACCCCATCGTGCGCGGCGAGCAGGGCGAGGACCTGTACGGCGTCTTCCTGAAGGACTACGCGCCCGGCAAGTGGTGAACGGCCCGGGCCGCCACCAGCTCCAGGAGTGTGCGCCAGTCCTCCAGGACACCGGCGTCCAGTCCCGGGACCATGGCCGCCTCATGGGCCTGGCGAAGGGTCAGGGCGTCGTCGGCGAGCGGGTCGCGCGCGAAGGCGGCGACCTCGGCGGGCGACATCGCCCCGCCCCGGGCGCCCGGCGCGGGGCGCAGATGACCGGGCGAGAGGGCGGCGAGATAGCCCTCGGCGCGCACATGCAGCCGCACCAGCCGGGCGACCCGCTCGCCGAGCAGCGGCCGTACGGCGTCTGCGGTGAGGTCGGCGCGCCCGGTGCCGTCGGCGGACAGTGACTCACCGATGGCGTGCACCAGCCCCGCCACCTGGAGTTCCTTGTCCGCGGGCCGACTTCGGCGCAGCAGCGCCGCGGTCCGCAGCGCGTGGTCGTGCTGATCGCAGACGTACAGCAGCTCCATCAGCTCCTCGACGCTGCGCAGTTCCATGCGTCAGTCCTCCCGCGAGACAGCCGTAGCGGTACGCCAGGCAATCACGGGCAGCTTGCGGATCGGCCAACGCCAGCCAACGAGACGTGAACTGCGCGGTCGCACACAAGGATTACGTCGAAGGTGCGTTCGATCGCCTAGCCCGGGCGGGTGTCGGGAGAGCCGTGCATCATGTAACAAACCGTCGGTGAACGGCATAAAGCGATTACGTCTCGACTTGGCATAGTTACACGTTGTTTCCAGCCCCATCGAGCGGGGGGCCGCTCATTTGGTTAATCTGTAGGCGACGGACAGCAGTACGGGGCTCCACCCAACCCACGGTCCGTCCCGGGACAAGCCGGTTCACCACGGCCCGCTCTCCCACGACTTGCCGGCGCCACCGCGTCCGACGTTCGCAATGCAGGACCCGAGTGGGCGCCGGACGGGCCGGAGCGTGGCCGGACGGTATGCCCCGAGGGTTACCCGACACATAAGGAGTGCGCGGTGACACCGGAGAAGACGAATCGCGACCAACGCCCCAAGGAACGCACGGAACGCGCGGGCCGCAGGCCGGGCGAGATCGGCAGCCTCGACGTGTGGGCCCGGTCCGCCCCCATCCGCCTCGCTGGCTACGAGGACGACCTCGCCGAGCCCCACATCCTGCCCAGCGTGGACTGACCGCGCCCGACGGCAACACCTCGCGATCGCCGATCCGCATGGGCGTGCCAGACTCACGTCCATGCAGATCAGGGAAGCCACCGACGACGACTGGCCGCACATCTGGCCCTTCTGGCACCGCATCGTCGCCGCCGCCGAGACCTACGCCTGGGACCCGGACACCTCCGAGACGGCGGCCCGCGCCCTGTGGATGAACCCGGCCAAACGGGTGTACGTAGCCGAGGACGCCACCGGCGCCGTCGTCGGCTCCGCCTACCTCACCTCCAACTACGGCGGCCCCGCCGCGCACATCGCCAACGCCGGTTTCATGGTCGACCCCGAGCAGGGCGGCCGGGGCATCGGCCGGGCCCTCGCGGAACACGTGCTCGCCGAGGCCAAGGCGCGGGGCTACCGCGGCATGGTCTTCAACGCCGTCGTGGAGACGAACCCGGCGGTCGGCCTCTGGAAGTCCCTCGGCTTCACCGTCCTGGCCACGGTGCCGGAGGCCTACGACCATCCGCGGCACGGACTCGTGGGGCTGCACGTGATGCACCGGGCCCTCTAGGGCCTGCCTGACCATTCCCGCCTGCACGCAGGGGAACCCCAAAGCGCGCACCTGACGCCGCTGAGCCGCCCCTCGGGCGACGACGGGAATGGTCGAACCGGCCCCTAGTCCACGGGCGCCGTCCGCCGCCACGGCCGCCGCCCCTCGATCCCGGCCGCCAGCCCCAGCAGCACCGGCTCCGACCCCGGCCGCCCCACCAACTGCACGGCGCCGGGCGCACCGGACGGCAGCGTGCCGAACGGCACCACCAGCGCGGGCCAGCCGGTCAGGTTCCACGGCGGTGTGAACGGCGAGTACGCGCTGTTCGCGGCGACGTTGCGCAGCCAGCCCCGTTCGTGCCAGGGGCCCGCCTTGGGGGAGCGGCGGGCGAGCGCGGGGGTGAGCAGGACGTCGTACGCGTCGAAGAACGGCTCCAGCCCGTACCGCAGCGCCTGCCGGGCCTCTCCGGACTGCGCCCGGGTGACGAAACGCCGCCCGAGTGCCGCGTGCACCCGGGTACGCCGGGCCAGCAGGCGCGGGTCGAGACCTCGGGCGTCCACCGCCGTACCCGCCGTCCAGTGGGTGAGCGCGGTGACGCCGAGTGACGCGGGGTAGGGCGGGTCGGCCCGGCGGACGAGGTGACCTGCCCCCATCAGCACGCTCGCGGCCTCCCGCGCGGCGCTCGTATACGGCTCGCTGACGGTGACTCCGGCGAGAGGGCTGCGCAGGGACAGGGCGATGCGCAGGTGGCCGGTGCCGGGTACGAACGCCCGGTCGGCCAGCACCGACAGCATCAGGGTCGCGTCCTCGACCGTCGTGGCCAGCGGGCCGTTCTCCGACATGCCGAACCAGTCACTGGTCCCCGCGGGGACCACCCCATGGCCCGGCTTGAGGGTGACGAGCCCGCAGTTGGCCGCGGGGATGCGCAACGAGCCCATGCCGTCGTTGCCGAGGGCGATCGGCACCATGCCCGCGGCCACCGCGGCGGCGCTGCCCCCGGACGAGCCGCCCGCCGAGCGGGTGGTGTCCCAGGGATTGCGGGCCGTGCCGTACGGGCCCTCCGTGGTGCCGAAGACACAGAGTTCGGGGACGTTCGTCATCCCGACGACGACGGCCCCCGCCGCCCGCAGCCGGGCCACCGTGACATGGTCCTCGGCGGCCGGGCTGTCCGGGGTCGCGGCCGAGCCGACCCGGGTGGACTCGCCGCGCACGGCCAGGTTGTCCTTGACGGCCACGGGCACGCCAGCGAGGGGGAGTTCGCCGAGGTCCGGCCGCGCGCCGGTGTCGTCCGCCTCGGCGAGCGCGCGGTCGGCGCGTACCTCGCGGAAGGCGCCGATCCTGCCGTCCAGGCGCGCGATACGGGCGAGGTGCTGCTCCACGACCTCCCTCGGCGTGACCTGCTTGTCCCGTACGGCGGCGGCGATGTCGGTGGCGGTGCGGCCGGTCCAGTCGGTCACGTGGGCTCCTCGGTCGGGGCGGTGGCGCAGGGGTGGAGGTCGGGAGGCAGGAGGCGCAGGGCGCGGGCGCGGTCCTCGGGGGTGAGGTGGGGGGTGGCGCGGGTGAGGCGGAGGAGGCCCAGGTGGGCCTCGGCGGTCGCGTGGGCGGTGATGAGGTGCTGGGCGGAGTCGAGGCGGGTGGGGGTGGGGGCGGCGGGGTCGTTGAGGATCGCCGTGAGCGTACGCGTGGCGTGTGGGCGCCAGGCTCGGTACTTGATGAGGGCCTGGGCGGCGGTGACGCGGTGGCCGGGGGTCGTCGTGGGCGGGTCGTCATCGAGGATGCGGCGGTACGCGGCCACCGCTTCGGAGCCGATGTCCAGTTCCTCCCAGGCGGAGGCCGCGGCGAGGTGGGATGCGGGGTCGGTGGTGTGGGGGCTGGAGAGGGCGAGGAGGACATCGCGGCCCTCGGCGCCGAGATCCTTGGCGAGCAGTGTGGCGGCCACGGCCCGGGCCGCGGGTGGGCAGGAGGGGTCTGTGGCCAGGGTCCGGGTGAGGGGGATGCGGTTGAGGGCGCCGCTGGTGGGGAGGGCGCGGCAGAGGGCGACGCGGAGTCGGGGTGGGGTGGTGGGGGCGGCGGCGAGGTCGTACCAGGGGCGGCCCAGGTTGCCGCGTGTCGCGTGCAGGGCCGAGATCCGGTCCGCGAGCGGCGCGGCGGGGTCTCCTGCCCAGGCGAGGAGCAGGCCGTTCAGCCGGTCGATCTCCGAGGGCTCGCGCATGAGATGGGAGATGAACCGCAGTTCGGTGAGGGGCGTGGTGCGGCGCCGGGCCACCAGGTCCAGCCACTCCGCCACGGCGGCATGGGTGTCGACCCCCGCCAGAGCGCCGGACTCCGCCTCGTACCGCTCCCCGGCCCTGTTGAAGGACAGCTTCTCCCACACGGCGGGGTAGATGCCGGAGGAGGACCGGCTGCCGATGGCCGTGTGCAGGCTCAGACGCCGCAGGGGGTCCGGGCTCAGCCCGGTCATACGGTTCTTCCACCTGGGGTAGGGGACCAGTCCGATGGTTCGGGCGGCAGCCTCGGCCCGGACCTCGGGATCGGCACCGGGGTCGTCGGCCAGCCGGTCGAGCACCGCGCGCAGCAAGGGGACGACGGCTGTGTGCCGTTGGCAGTGGCTCTCGATGGCCAGGACAGACGCCGCGGGCACGGTCTCGTCGCCGAGCAGGGCGTGCAGGCGCTCCCGCAGGGTCACGTCCGGATGCAAGGCGTCGGCGAGTTCCAGCAACTGCCACAGATGCTCGTCGAGCAGCGCGGTGTCGTCGAGGAACTGGTGCAGAGCCTCGGCGGCTCCCCGGACGTCCACCTCGGCCAGTTCCGTCAGGGCCCGGATGCGGTACGCCGTCGCCATGAAGGGATCCGCGGTGATGCGGCGCAGCAGGACCGAGGCCTGGTCCCGGCGCCCCGCGTGCAGCAGCCGACGGGCCGCCTCCTGGCGTACCCGGCTGGGCAGCGTGGGGTCACCTGCCGTCGCGGCGAGGGTGTCGCACTCCGCGGCCGGGTTCCGGGGCGGCATGGCGGCGAGGGCCAGCAGCCGGTCGTCCGCCGAGATGTCCGGTGCCGTCGCCAGGTCGGCGAGGACATCCCGTACCGAGTCCGTCTCCCCCAGACCGGCCAGGGCGCGGGCACTGTGCACGCGGTCCTCCACGGTCAGTGCCGCGTTCCGCACGCCGTCGAGGAGGATCCGCCGGTGCCTGGCGTGCTGGCCGAGTTCGGCCAGCACCAGGGCGAGTTGATTCAGGTACCAGGGCGATACAGGCTGGGCGAGCAGGGCTTCGGCACACTCCGCGGCTGCCGCGCGCTGATCGAGTTCCACGAGGCGCCCGACGGCCCGCACCCGCACATGGGCGGAGAGCCGCTCGTCCCGGGCGGCGCGCTCGACCAGATCGGCGGCCCTGGAGGCGCCGACGGCCGTGTGGACGGCGGATTCCGAGGACGCCGGGTCGGCGAGGATGTCGCAGTACAGGGACTGCTCCGCGGCCTGAGCCGCTTTCTGCGCGGACTTCCTCGACCACCAGCTCGCCTTGAGGCGGAGGTGCACGGGCAGCGAGCGGTCCGAGCAGAGCCGCAGTGCCACCTCTGGTTCGACACCGGCTTGCAGCATGCCCATGAGAAAGCGGTACTTGGGGGAGTCCGGTTTCCCCAGTGCCGGATTCTCGGCCAGCGCGTCGGTGAGTCCCGCCCACGCGTCCCGGTCCTCGACGGCCGACGCCTGGGCTCTGACCAGGTCGACCGTGTACTGGGGGAGGTCAGCCGTCCTCAACAGCTCGGCGAACGTCACCAGGCCCGTCCGCTGTTCCAACCCGAACAGCAGGCCCGCGGCCCGGCACCTGGAATCGGGCAGTTCAGCCGGATCCCGGGCAAGAGCCAGAAGACGGTGGACGGCCCCGGCGGTGTCGCCCGCGTCGGCGAGCAGCTTCGCCGCGGACATCCGTCTGGCGGCGGGCAGGTCGGGCTCGTCCGCCAGCCGGGCGGCCAGGTCCGCGGCCCGGTCCGCCTCCCGGCGCACGTAGTGGCGCAGTGCCTCGTCCCGCGCCTGGGGCGGGACGAGGCCGTCGCTGACGAGGGAGGCCAGCTCCGACGGGTCGAGCACCGCGTACAACCGGTCGAGCACGCTGCTCACGCTGAGATCGCCGACGGAGACGGTGTGGTCGTAGAGCTTGATGACCGCCCGGCTGAACCATGCCGCCAACTTCCGGTCGATCACCAGCCCGTCACTCAGGATCGTCGCGCACAGCAGCAGATCCCGCCAGCCGCCGCTGTCCACGGTCGTCCGCAGGAACTCCTTCAGCGGCATGCCCTGTTCGTGCCAGTGCGCGGCCATGAACAGGGCCATGTTGGGGCGTTCGGCCGCGATCTCCTCGCGGATGATGCGGAGCGCCTCGGGGTCCTTGGGGCTCAGCCGCTCGGCGATCGCGCACCCGGCCAGGTACTCCTGCACGGTCTGGTGCGGGAAGGACAGCTCCCCGCCCCGCTGGGTGACCAGCCCGGTGAAGGTCAGGGCGCGGAGGACCAGGTCCTTCGACGGTGCCTCGGGCGCCAGTAGTTCGAGCACCTGGTCGAGCAGGGGCCGCGCGTCCCCGCCCTGCCGCTGCTCGGCCACCCGGCGCAGCACCTCGTGCATACGGTCCAGCAGGTCGGAGGTGATGCCATGGGCCGTCGAGGCGGTCCGGTCGAGGCGTTGGGCGCCCTTGTCCCGGAGGATGCGGACGAAACGGCCGTACAGGTCGGCCGGGTTGCGCGGCAGCTCCGACAGCGCCGCCACGACGCAGATCATCGTCAGGGTGAGCGGGTTGCGGGAGACCTCGTCCAGCCGCCCGTGCCGGAGTTCACCGACCAGCTCCGTGGCCCGCCGCGCGGCGTCCGGCACCTTCAGCGCCTCGAACCAGGCCCGAGCCACCCCCTGGATCTCCAGGTCGCCGAGCGGCAGCAGGGCGTACCGCCGCAGGGCGTTCAGCCGCTCCATCTCCGTGTGCAGCAGCGACCGGCTGGCCACCACGAACCGCAGATACGGCTCTTGCGCCCACCGCTGCAGCCGCTTGATCACCTCGCGCCGGGCCTCGGGGTCCAGCACCTCGTCGAGCCCGTCGACGCACACCAGCCAGTCCACCGAGGGCAGGGGCGCGGCACCGAACACGTCCGCGGGCAGCGACCGCCGCAGTCCGGGCAGGTCCCGGGCCACCGCCGTTGCCACGGCCTCCGGGAACGGCAGGTCGAGCAGTTGGTCGGCGGCGACCCGCACCGGGAGGTACGGCGGTGCCTGCTCGGGCTCCTCCAGCCAGGCCGACGCCGCCGTGAGCGTCAGCCGCCGCAGCAGACTGGACTTGCCCGACCCCGCGCCGCCCGTGAACAGCACCTGGTGGCCGGACTCCAGCACGCTCTCCGCGGCGGTGCCGTCCTTCCCCGCCGCCCCGTCCCGCTGGGACGCCTCCTGCCGCACGTACACCCGCGACAGCGGCACGTTCCCCACATCCGTCTGCAGGGAGGCGTACGGATGCTCGTCCGCCCCGTCCCGCGCCGCCGCCAGGTAGTCCCGCAGCCGAGGACCCGGGTACCGGAACTCCCCGGCGCGCACCTGCTCGTCGGTGAGGACGCGCAGCCAGCCGACGGGGGGCTGTGAGGCCGGGCAGCGGGCCAGGATCTCCGCGACCGGCACCATGTGCGCGCTCCCCGCCGAGTCGGAGGTGACGAGCATCCCGCACACCGCCCCCGTACGGTGGTTGACCACCGGGCTGCCGCTGCAGCCCTGCCCCACCGGGGTGCCGTACACCCGCGGCATGGGCATCGCGTCGTCGAAGCTCAGCCGGGAGTCGCCCTGGTACTCCAGGGCCGCCCACTGCCCGGCGCGGAAGTCGCCGCGGGGGTGGCCGTAGGCCGCCATACGGTCACCGAGGGACACGTGAGGGGAAGTGAGGACGGGGGACAGGCCCTCAGCCTCTCCCCGCAGCACCGCCACATCCAGGCCGGTCGCCGTGCGGTAGCAGGCTGCGGAGGAGACCGTCAGCTGCGTGTCATGCCCCGTCGCCGCGATTCTGCCCCGCGCCCGGTCCGCACCCGCCACCACATGCGCGCAGGTCACCACCACACCCGGCGCCAGTACGAAGCCCGTGCCGCCCCCGCCGTCGGGGAGGTCGAGCGCGACGGTGGCGGCCTCCAGTGCGCCCTTCCAGCCGTCCACCAACTCCGTTCCCCTTCCCCTGCCGAGGAGACCCCTGTCCGGAGATCAGATGGACCGCTCATCGTAGCGGTCGGCGTGGTTCGAAACGCCCGGGACAGGGGAGCTGTACCCACATGCATGACGACCGCAGCCTCGTGGAAGCCCGTCTCCGGCGTGTCCTTGACGAACGGGTCCGCCCTGCCGTGTACCCCGCCTCCGTACCGCTCCGGGTCTCGGTGTGGGACGCCCCCGGTGAGCCGGTGCCGGTCGCCGAAGGGCTGGCCGCGTCGGCGTCACCGATCGAGGTGGGCGCCCGGTGGGGTGTGCCGTGGGGCACGAGCTGGTTCACGGTCACCGGGACGGTTCCGGAGGAGTGGGCCGGGAGGACGGTGGAGGCGGTTCTCGATCTCGGCTTCGACGAGAACATGCCCGGTTTCCAGTGCGAGGGGCTGGTCTACCGGCCCGATGGCAGCCCGGTGAAGGGCCTCAACCCGCGCAACCAGTGGGTGCGGATCGGTGCGCCCGTCGCGGGCGGTGAGGACGTACGACTCCACATCGAGGCCGCCTCCAACCCGGTCGTCCTGGGGCACCGCGGGTTCCGGCCGACCGGGCTGGGTGACAAGGAGACGGCGGGCAGCGAGCCGCAGTACACGCTCACGCGGATGGATCTCGCTGTGTTCGACGAGACCGTGTGGCGGTTGGCGCTCGACTTCGAGGTGCTGGGTGAGCTGATGGCGGAGCTGGCGGTGGACTCGCCCCGCCGCTACGACATCCTGCGCGCCGTGGACGCGGCCCTGGACGTCCTCGACCTCCAGGACGTCAACGGCACCGCCGCCCGCGCCCGTGACCGGCTCACCGGCGTCCTCGCCGCCCCGGCCGTCCCCTCCGCCCACCGGATCAGCGCGGTGGGGCATGCGCACATCGACTCGGCGTGGCTGTGGCCGTTGCGGGAGACGGTGCGCAAGGTGGCCCGTACCACCGCCAACATGACCGAGCTGCTGGACGACGAGCCCGACTTCGTGTTCGCCATGTCGCAGGCGCAGCAGTGGGCGTGGGTGAAGGAGCACCGACCCGAGGTGTGGGCGCGGGTGAAGAAGGCGGTGGCGGAGGGGCGGTTCGTGCCCGCCGGGGGGATGTGGGTGGAGTCGGACACGAACATGCCGGGGTCGGAGGCGATGGCCCGGCAGTTCGTGCACGGCAAGCGGTTCTTCCTCGATGAGTTCGGGATCGAGAACGACGAGGCGTGGCTGCCGGACACCTTCGGCTTCGCGGCCGGGCTTCCGCAGATCATCAAGGCGGCCGGGTCGAAGTACCTCCTGACGCAGAAGATCTCCTGGTCACGGACGAACGCGTTTCCGCACCACACCTTCCGCTGGGAGGGCATCGACGGCACGCGGATCTTCACCCACTTCCCGCCGGTCGACACCTACAACTGCGCGATGACAGGCGGTGAACTCGCGCACGCCGCCCGCAACTTCAGGGACAAGGGCCGGGCACGGCACTCCCTGGCCCCGACCGGCTGGGGCGACGGGGGCGGCGGCACGACGCGTGAGATGGTCGCCAAGGCGGCGCGTGTGCGGGACCTGGAGGGCTCCCCGACGGTGGTGTGGGAGACACCGTCGGCGTTCTTCGCCCAGGCGGAGGCGGAGTACCCGGAACCGCCGGTGTGGGTGGGCGAGCTGTACCTCGAACTGCACCGGGCGACCCTCACCAGCCAGGCCAGGACCAAGCAGGGCAACCGCCGCAGCGAGCACCTCCTGCGCGAGGCGGAGTTGTGGGCGGCCACCGCCGCCGTACGCACCGGGTTCCCTTACCCGTACGAGGACCTGGACCGGATCTGGAAGACGGTGCTGCTGCACCAGTTCCACGACATCCTGCCCGGGTCCTCCATCGCCTGGGTCCACCGTGAGGCCCGCGCCACGTACGAGCGTGTCGCCGGGGAGCTGAACACGGTCATCGAGGCGGCGCAGCGCGCCCTGGCCGGGGAGGGCCCGGTCCCCCTGGTCTTCAACGCGGCGCCGCACCCGCGAGCGGGGATCGCCGCGGGCGGGGCCGGGGCACCGGCTGTCTCCGGCCGCACGGCCCGCACGGCAGGCGAGGACGGCGGTTTCGTCCTGCACAACGACCTGCTGCGCGTCGAGGTCGACGCCCGCGGGCTGGTCGTCCGCGCCTACGACCTCGAGGCGGACCGCGAGACGATCGCGCCCGGCGCCGCCGCCAACCTGCTGCAACTGCACGCCGACTTCCCGAACATGTGGGACGCCTGGGACGTCGACGAGTTCTACCGCAACACCGTCACCGACCTCACCGAGGCCGAGTCGGTCACGGCCGGGGAGGACGGCGCGTCCGTGCGGGTCACACGCTCCTTCGGCGCGTCGCGGGTGACCCAGGTACTGTCCCTGCCGCCCGGCGAGCGGCGCCTGCTGATCGACACGGAAGTGGACTGGCACGAGACGGAGAAGTTCCTGAAACTGGCCTTCCCGCTGGATGTGCACGCCGAACGCTACGCCTCGGAGACCCAGTTCGGGCACGTCCACCGTCCCACCCACACCAACACCAGCTGGGAAGCCGCCAAGTTCGAGGCCTGCAACCACCGCTTCGTGCAACTGGAGGAGCCCGGGTGGGGCGTGGCCGTCGTCAACGACTCGACGTACGGCCATGATGTGACCCGCACCGTCCGCGCCGGGGACGGCGGTACGACCACCACGGTCCGCGCTTCTCTTCTGCGCGCGCCCCGTTTCCCCGATCCCGAGACCGACCAGGGCATCCACCGCTTCCGCCACGCCCTGCTACCCGGCGCGGGCATCGGCGACGCGGTACGCGAGGGCTGGCGCATCAACCTGCCCGAGCGGCGGCTGACCGGCGGAGACGAAGTGACCCCACTGGTCACGACGGATCACGACGCCGTCGTCATCACCGCCGTCAAACTGGCCGACGACGGCGGCGGCGATGTCGTCGTCCGCTTCCACGAAGCCCACGGCGGCCGGGCCCGGGCCGCGCTCACGGCCGGATTCGCGGTGGCCGGGGTCACGGCGACCGACCTCCTGGAGCGCCCCCTGCCGGACGAGACCGTGGAGCTGGACGGCGACCGGATCACCGTACGCCTGCGCCCCTTCCAGCTCATGACCCTACGGCTGCGGCGGACCTGACCCGTCGGCGAGCCGCGCCCGTAGCCACTGCTCCACCTCGCCGACGTGGGCGGCGGCTGCCGTCCTGGCCGCCTCGGGGTCACGGGCGGTCAGGGCGCGGTGGATGGCGGCATGCTCGCGCCGGGTGCGGTCGAAGGCGCCCTCCTCCTGGTAGCCGCGCCAGACGCGGGCGCGGAAGGTGCGGGAGGAGAGGCCCTCCAGGAGCGCGGCCAGGGTCTCGTTGCCCGCGGCGGCGGCGATCTCGCGGTGGAAGGCGAGGTCGTGGGCGAGGACGCGTTCGGGGTCGTCGGTCGTGTTCATCGCCGTGAGGTGCCTTTCGACCTCGGCCAGTCGGGCGGGGGTGATCCGGGCGGCGGCCAGGGCGGTCGCCGTGGACTCCAGGGTGCGGCGGATCTCCAGGAGTTCGACCAGGCGGGGGCCGCGGGACAGGTCGGCGACCACACCGAAGGTCTCCAGCAGGTCACCGGCCTTCAGCTGGGTGACGTAGATGCCGGAGCCGTGCCGGGCCTCCAGGACGCCGAGGACGGTGAGCGCGCGGATGGCCTCGCGCACCGAGCTGCGGGAGATGCCGAGCCGGGTCGCGAGATCGCGTTCGGTGGGCAGTCGCTGGCCGGGCTCCAGCTGGCCTTCGGCGATCATCGCCTTGAGGTGCTCGATGGCGCGCTGGGTGACCGTGCCCCGCTGCGGGGCCGCCGGGCCCGTCTCCGTGTCGTCGTCCACGCCGTCTCTCCTGTCGCCGGTGCGCGGCAGTCTAGCCAGGGGAGTGGTCCGACCAATCTGGGGATGCTGCGGGTCGATTCGCCAACAGAGGGTGTTCCGGGGGTGAAGTGGTCTGATAAGTAAGAGGGAGCGACGTCCCCTTGGATCTCCCGGAAAGGCCTTCCGTGCCACCGACCCCCGCCCGCGTCAGCGCGGTCGACACCTCCGACATCCGCTTCCCCACCTCCCGTGAACTCGACGGCTCCGACGCGATGAACCCGGACCCCGACTACTCGGCGGCGTATGTCGTCCTGCGCACCGACGCGGGCGACGGGCACGAGGGGCACGGGTTCACCTTCACCATCGGGCGGGGCAACGAAGTGCAGGTCGCCGCGGTCGAGGCGCTGCGCGGGCACCTGGTCGGCCGGTCCGTGGACGGGCTGTGCGCCGACCCGGGCAGCCTGTACCGCGATCTGACCGGCGACAGCCAGTTGCGGTGGCTGGGGCCGGAGAAGGGCGTGATGCACATGGCGATCGGCGCGGTCGTCAACGCCGCCTGGGACCTGGCCGCCAAACGCGCCCGCAAACCGCTGTGGCGGCTCCTCGCCGACGCCGAGCCCGAGTGGCTCGTCGGGCAGGTCGACTTCCGGTACCTGACCGACGCGCTGACGCCCGAGGAGGCGCTGGGCCTGCTGCGCCGGGGGCGCAGGGGCGCGCCAGAGCGCCGGGACGCGCTGGTCGAGCGCGGCTACCCCGCCTACACCACCTCCCCGGGCTGGCTCGGCTACGACGACGACAAGCTCACCCGGCTCGCCTCCCGCGCGGTCGCCGACGGCTTCCGGCAGATCAAGCTGAAGGTGGGCGCCGACCTGGCCGACGACATCCGCCGCTGCCGCATCGCCCGTGCCGCCGTCGGCCCGGACGTCCGGATGGCCGTGGACGCCAACCAGCGCTGGGACGTCGACGAGGCGATCCGCTGGACCAGGGCGCTCGCCGAGTTCGACCCGTACTGGATCGAGGAGCCCACCAGCCCCGACGACGTCCTCGGCCACGCCGCGATCCGCCGCGCCGTCGCCCCGGTCAAGGTCGCCACCGGGGAGCACGCCCAGAACCGGATCGTCGTCAAGCAACTGCTCCAGGCCGGTGCCGTCGACGTCGTCCAGCTCGACGCGGCCCGGGTCGGCGGCGTCAACGAGAACCTCGCCATCCTGTTGCTCGCCGCCAAGTTCGGCGTGCCGGTGTGTCCGCACGCGGGCGGGGTGGGCCTGTGCGAACTCGTCCAGCACCTGGCGATGTTCGACTTCCTCGCCGTGTCCGGGACGACCGAGGACCGGGTCATCGAGTACGTCGACCATCTGCACGACCACTTCCTCGACCCGGTCGTGATCCGGGACGGCCACTACGCGGTGCCCACCGCGCCGGGCTTCTCGGCGGCGATGCGACCGGAGTCGATCGCGCGGTACACCTATCCCGGCGGCACCTTCTGGAGCGCCGACCGCGCGGCCGGGGGCGACGAGGGGAGAGCGGCGTGAGCGACTTCGCAGGGCTTGCGGCGCTGGTGACCGGCGGCGCCTCCGGCATCGGCCGGGCCACCGCCGAACTCCTCGCCGAGCGCGGCGCCCGGGTCGCCGTACTCGACCTGGACCCGTCACCGGTCGGTGCGCCGCTGCTCGGCTACCGAGCCGACGTCACCGACGACACCTCCGTGCGTACGGCGGTGGCGGCGGCCGTCGCCGACCTGGGCGGGCTGGACGTGCTGGTCAACAACGCCGGGATCGGCGCCCAGGGGACGGTCGAGGACAACGACGACGCCGAGTGGCACCGCGTCCTGGACGTCAATGTCGTCGGGATGGTCCGCACCGCGCGGGCCGCGCTGCCGCACCTGCGGCGCTCCGCGCACGCCGCGATCGTCCACACGTGCTCGATAGCGGCGACCGCGGGCCTGCCGCGACGCGTCCTCTACAGCGCGACCAAGGGCGCGGTGCAGTCCCTGACCCTGGCCATGGCCGCCGACCACGTCCGCGAGGGCATCCGCGTCAACTGCGTCAACCCCGGCACCGCGGACACCCCGTGGATCGGCCGTCTGCTGGACGCCGCCGACGACCCGGCCGCCGAACGCGCCGCGCTGGAGGCCCGCCAGCCCACCGGGCGGCTGGTCTCGGCGGCCGAGGTCGCGGGTGCCATCGCCTATCTCGCCAGCCCGCTGTCCGGCGCCACCACCGGCACCGCCCTC
The DNA here is from genome assembly GCF_042796855.1 of Streptomyces sp. NPDC057877. Classification (NCBI taxonomy): domain Bacteria; kingdom Bacillati; phylum Actinomycetota; class Actinomycetes; order Kitasatosporales; family Streptomycetaceae; genus Streptomyces; species Streptomyces sp. NPDC057877. Next base: position 300,243 of record NZ_JBHVMS010000012.1, on the reverse strand, counting down.
GCCGTCGACGGCGGCATGCAGGGCCTCAGGCTCCGGCCGGTGACCGGATGACCGGGCTGAGCACGCTGGGCTTCGGGGGCGGAGCCATCGGCAACCTCTACACCGAGGTCACCGAGGAGCAGGCGTACGAGGCCGTGACCGCCGCCTGGCAGCGCGGCGTCCGCTACTTCGACTCCGCCCCGCACTACGGCCTCGGCCTGTCCGAACGCAGGATCGGCGCCGCCCTGCGCGAGCACCCCCGCGACCGGTACACGCTTTCCACCAAGGTGGGCCGCCGCCTGGAACCCGCGGCGGGGACCGGCGACGACCTCGCCCACGGCTTCGCCGTCCCCGCCACCCACCGCCGCGTCTGGGACTTCACCGCCGACGGCGTACGGCGCACCCTGGAGGGCAGCCTGACCCGGCTCGGCGTCGACCGCGTCGACATCGTGTACCTCCACGACCCCGACGACCACGCCGAGGAAGCCCTCCGGGACGGCTACCCGGCGCTGGAGAGGCTGCGCGCCGAGGGAGTGGTCGGCGCGATCGGCGTCGGCATGAACCAGTCCGCGCTGCTCACCCGCTTCGTCCGGGACACGGACATCGACGTGGTGCTGTGCGCCGGGCGCTACACCCTGCTCGACCAGGCGGCGCTGACCGACCTGCTGCCCGCCGCCCTGGCCCGCGGCGTGTCCGTCGTCATCGGCGGCCCCTTCAACTCCGGTCTCCTGGCGGACCCGAGGCCGACGGCGACGTACGACTACGCCCCGGCCCCCGCCGAGCTGCTGGACCGGGCGCTGCGGATGCGGGCCCTCGCCGAACGGCACCAGGTGTCGCTGCGCGCCGTCGCCCTGGCCTTCTGCGCCGCGCACCCGGCGGTCGCGAGCGTGCTCGTGGGCGCCCGCTCGGCCGCCGAGGTGCACGACTGCGCCGACCAGTTCGCCACACCGGTTCCCGCCGCCGTCTGGCAGGAACTGCGGACGACGGGCCTGCTGGCGCCCGACGCTCCCGTGCCCGCCCCGGAGCCGTCATGACCGTCGTCGACGCCCACCACCACGTATGGGACCTGTCCGTCCGCGACCAGCCGTGGCTGACGGCCCCCGGACTCGGGCCGCTCCGGCGGAACTTCACCGTCGCCGACCTCGCCCCCCACGCCCACGCCGCCGCCGTCACCCGCACCGTCCTCGTCCAGACGGTCACCGTGCCGGAGGAGACCCCCGAGTTCCTCGCCCTGGCCGCCGACCACGAGCTGGTCGCCGGTGTCGTCGGCTGGGCCGACCTCACCCGCCCGGACCTCGCCGACGAACTCGCCCGGCTTCGGGAACTGCCCGGCGGACGGTATCTGAAGGGCATCCGCCACCAGGTGCAGGACGAGCCCGACCCCGAGTGGCTGCTGCGCCCGGACGTCCAGCGCGGGCTGGCCGCCGTGGCCGCCGCCGGACTCCGCTTCGACCTCGTCGTACGGCACCACCAGCTCCCCGCCTGCGTCCGGGCCGCCGCCCGCCACCCCGGGCTCACCTTCGTCCTCGACCACCTCGGCAAGCCACCCGTCGCGCACGGCCACCTCGAACCCTGGGCCACCGCCCTGCGCGACCTCGCCGCCCTGCCCCACACCGTCGGCAAGCTCTCCGGCCTGGTCACCGAGGCCGCCCCCGGCACCTGGAGCGTCGACGACCTGCGGCCGTACGCCGAAGTGGCCCTGGAGGCCTTCGGTCCGCACCGGCTGATGTTCGGCTCCGACTGGCCGGTGTGCACGCTCGCGGCGACGTACGGCGAAGTCGTCGACGTGACGAGGCAGTTGATCGACCAGCTCGCGGACGGTGAGCGCGCGGCGGTCCTCGGGGTCACCGCCACCCGCGTCTACGGCCTCTGAGACACCCCGGACAGCCGCGTCGGCGGCAGGAACTCCCGTACGAAGCTGCGTTCCCAGCACGCGCCGGTCTCCCGCAGTTCCCGCCAGGTGGTGTAGCGGTAGTGGAAGAGACGGGCGCGGATGAAGCGCGGGGGCTCGTCGGGTGGGAACGGTGAGCGGCGCAGCAGCTTCAGGGTGTCCCGGTCGTTCTCCAGCAGCCGCTCCACCAGCGCCCCGAACCACGCACCGGCGTAGGCGGGCGACAGCGCGGCGAACCACATCAGCCAGTCCAGGCGCAGGTGGTAGGGCGCGAACTGGCGTGGCCAGTGCCGTGGATCACCGGGCTTGCCCTTGAACTCGTACTCCCGCCACTCCGAGTCCTCGCGGGGGGTGTCCTCCGACGTGCCCTCGATCACCACCTCGTACCGGATGCGGCTGACGCTGCCGAACGCGCCGTAGGTGTTGACCAGGTGGAGCGGGTCGAAGGAGCGGTTCATGATCTGGCGGCGGGAGATCATGTTGCGCACCGGCTGGTAGCTCAGACACAGCAGCAGCGCGGCCACGGCGAGGACCACGACCACGTACCAGAGCGGCGCGTCCGGCACGGACGGCGGGTCGGCCGGGAAGCGGACCGCCGACAGGGCGAGCACGATGGTGATCCAGTTCAGCCAGGAGAAGTTGCCGGACAGCACCAGCCACAGCTGGGTGACGATCATCAGAGCGGCGGCGGCCGTGGAGACGGGATGCGGGGCGAACAGCAGCACGGGCACGGCGAGCTGGGTGACGTGGTTGGCCGCGACCTCGGCCCGGTGCAGCGGCTTCGGCAGATGGTGGAAGAACCAGCTCAGCGGGCCCGGCATGGGCTGGGTCTCGTGGTGGTGGTCGAGGCAGGTCAGCTTCCGCCAGCACGCGTCGCCACGCATCTTGATCAGCCCCGCCCCGAACTCCACCCGGAACAGGATCCAGCGCAGCAGGAACAGTACGACGACCGGCGGCGCCACCTCGTCGTTGCCGAGGAAGACCGCGAGGAAGCCGACCTCGAGGAGCAGCGACTCCCAGCCGAACGCGTACCAGGTCTGGCCGACGTTGACGATCGACAGGTACAGCAGCCACGGCACCAGCCACAGCAGCATCCCGCCCCACAGCGGCAGTTGCCCGTCCACGCCCGCCAGCAGCGCCACCGACACCGCGCACCCCGCCCAGGCCCAGACCGCGAAGAACCGGTCGGAGTAGTGGAGGTGGAACACGCTCGGCGCCTGCCGGAAGGGCACCCGCGCCACGAACCGGGGCACCGGCAGCATCCCGCGCTCCCCCAGCAGCGCCCGGAACTGCAGGGCAGCCGTCAGGAAGGCGACGAGGTACACGGCGGCGAGGGCCCGCTGGAAGACCAGTCGGCTCAGCCAGTAGTCGGTAGCGGTGAACCAGTCCACGGTCGTGCGTCCTCCCTCCCTGCCACCGCCGTCGCCAAGGGTGTGCGGTCGTTCCGTTTGCGTTACCAGTGTGGGTGAAGCAGACAATGGTGACGAATCTGGCCGAGACCGAGCGGGAGTGAGCGGTGCGTACCTCCACCGGAATCCTGGCCACCGCGCTGCTCTGGGCGGCGCTCCTCGTCACCGGCTGCACCGACGACGGCGCCCCACGGCCCGGCCCCGCACTCCTCCTGCACCCTGCCGGAGCCCAGGGCCCGGACCCCTTCACGGACTCCACGGCCACCACCCCGGCTACCCCGCCCACGCTCGCCCGAACGCCGCGCTCGGCGCCCGCGCCGCACGGCATGGGCGCCCCGGCGACCCTGACCGGTCTGCGCGTGCTCTCCGGCGGCACCCCGGGACTCTACGGCGGCTCCGAGCGGACCCTCAGCTGCGACGTCGAACGGCAGACCGACCTGCTGACCACCGACCCGGCCCGAGCGGGCGCCTTCGCCCAGGCCATGGGGGTGGCGCCGGAGGAACTGTCGGCCTATCTGCACTCCCTCACCCCGGTCGTCCTGCGCGCCGACACCCGGGTCACCGACCACGGGTACCGCGCGGGGCGCGCCGTGGACCGCCAGGCCGTGCTGCAGACGGGCACCGCCGTGCTGGCCGACGAACGGGGCCTGCCCCGGGTGCGCTGCGCCTGCGGCAACCCGCTGAGCCCGCCGCGCGCGCTGCCGGGCGGCACCGCCACCGACGGCAGGCCCTGGCCGGGCTACCGGCCCACCGAGGTCGTCGTGGTGGCCCGGGCGCCCCGGGTGATGAGCGGCATCACCCTCCTCGACGTCGCCGACAACACCTGGATCGAACGGCGCATCGGGCACGCGGTCCAGCACGACCGTCCGCTGCCGCCACCGGATCGGCCGCCGCGGCCTCAGGCGCCGGTGCGGGAGAGCCCGGAGCCGACGCCGACCCCTGGGGACCGGGAGCCGTGGCCGACGGAGCCGCCCGAGCCGCCCGGGCCGCCCGGGCCGCCCACCCGGCTCTCGGTGGACGCCCCCGCCTCGGGTCTGCCGCCCACCGACGAGACCGGCCCCGACTCCGTCCCGGACACCCCCGACCTGCCCGACGGCGGCGGGCTGATCCCGGACGCGACGGATGCCCCGGACGGGCCAGACAGCCCAGAGGGCCCGGAGACCCCGGACGGTCCGGACACCCCCGATCCCCCGGACGCCCGGACCAGCGAAGACACCGAAACCGATGACCCCCTCCCGGTCGAATGAGCCACAGACGAGTCGAAGAATCGGCCAGATCCTGGCAAGGTGGGCGCATGGCTGATCGGGGAGCGAGCGCCCTTTCACTCCCGGACGACTGGCCCGCCCACCCGGACCCGATCCTGGCGCTCAACCGCATGGGCACCTTCGACTGGGACCTGGACACCGGCCTGATGGTCATGGACGCCCAGGCCCACGAGATCTTCGACCTGCGCCCCGACGAGTACGACGACCACCCCGAGACCCTCGGCCAGCGCGTGCCGCCCTCCGAGTCCCGGCGGATCGACACCTACGTCTCCCAGGCGCTCAAGGACGGCAGCCAGAACTACGGCGCCTACTTCCGCGTCCGCCGCCGCGACGGCAGCCTGCGCTGGACGCACACCCAGGGCTACATCAGGCGGGACGAGACCGGCCTCCCGCGCCGGATCATCGGCATCGTCCGGGACGCCACCGAGGAACTGCAGGACCTCCAGGCCCGCCGGGCCCAGAACGCCGACGACGACGCCCGGCGCCAGCAGACCAACGTGGTCGAGCTGACCACGGCCGCCCTCGCGCACGCCCGGACCGTCCGGGACGTCATCGACGTCCTGAAGGACACCCACGGTCTGATGCACCTCGGCGCGACCAGCCTGGTGATGGGCCTGGTCGAGGCGCACCGCATCCGGCTGATCGCGGAGGGCCCGGCGGGCAGCTTCGTGCCCGGCACCCAGGTCACCGGGATCAACGAGCAGTACCCGATGAGCGAGGTCGTACGCACCCTGCGCCCCCGCTTCATCGAGTCCGCACAGGACTTCGCCGAGAGCTATCCGCTGCTGTGGCCGCACATCACCGACCTGCACATCACCTCGGCGGCCTATCTGCCGCTGATCGCGCAGGCCCGCCCGATCGGCGCGATGGGCCTGCTCTACAGCGACCGCCGCGGCTTCACCCCCGAGGAACGCAACATCCTCGTCGCCCTCGGCAGCAGCATCGCGCAGAGCCTCCAGCGCGCCATGTTCTACGAGCAGGAGAAGGACCTCGCCGAGGGCCTCCAGCACGCGATGCTGCCGCGCACCATCCCCAGCGTGCGCGGCGCCGACGTGGCCGTGCGCTACCGCTCGTCGGAGGTCGGCGGCTCCCTCGGGCGGGACATCGGCGGTGACTGGTACGACCTGATCCCGCTGCCCGGCGGCCGGGTCGGCGCCGTCATCGGCGACGTCCAGGGCCATGACACCCATGCCGCCGCCGTCATGGGCCAGCTGCGGATCGTGCTGCGCGCCTACGCCGCCGAGGGCCACACCCCGGCCACCGTGATGGCCCGTGCCTCCGTCTTCCTGCACGAACTGGACACCGACCGCTTCGCGACCTGCCTGTACGCGGAGGCCGACCTCGCCACCGGGGTGGTGCAGGTGGTGCGGGCCGGGCACATCGACCCCCTGGTGCGGGCCACCGACGGCAGCTGCCGCCGGGTGCCCGTCGACGGGGGCCTGCCGCTCGGTCTGTCGGCCGAGTTCGGCAGCCTGGAGTACCCGGTGTCGACGCTCGAACTGGACCCCGGTCACACCCTGCTGCTGTGCACGGACGGCCTGGTCGAACAGCCCGGCGCCGATCTCGACGACGGGATGCAGATCCTCACCGGGATCGTCGCCACCGGCCCCGACGACGTACGCGACCTCGCGGACCGGCTGATCGAGGTGGCCGGGGAACGCGGCGGCGAGGACGACGTGGCGCTGCTCCTGCTGCGCCGCCGCGGACTGGACGCCCCGCAGACCGGTGGCCGCCTCCAGCAGCACGTGGCGCCGGGAGACCCCGAGGCGCTCACCCAGGCCCGGCACATGATCCGCGCCGCGGTCCGCTCCTGGGGCGCCGCGGACCGCGCCGACGAGATCGAACTCGTCGCCGACGAACTGGTCACCAACGCGCTGATGCACACGGAGGGCGCCGCCATCCTGACCCTGCGCGTGCTCACCGGCGGCGACCGCAGGCTGCGCGTCGAGGTGGAGGACTCCTCCAGTGCCCTGCCCCGCCGCCGGGAGGCGGGCGAGTCCGGGGTCTCCGGGCGCGGCCTGCTCCTGGTCGACCTGCTGACGGACGTGTGGGGCGTGGAGGCGCGCGGCGGCGGCAAGGCCGTGTGGTGCGAGTTCGTGGTGCCGGTCAGGCGCTGAGCAGCAGCCGCTGGCACCCTGGACGTATGCCGGAACTGCCCGAGGTCGAAGCGCTCAGGGACTTCCTGACCGAGCATCTCGTCGGTCATGAGATCGTCCGGGTGCTGCCGGTCGCCATCAGCGTCCTGAAGACGTACGACCCACCCCTGTCCGCCGTGGAGGGCCATGAGGTCACCGCCGTGCGGCGGTACGGCAAGTTCCTCGACGTCGAGACCGGCGGCGGCCCGCATCTGGTGACCCATCTGGCGCGCGCGGGGTGGCTGCGGTGGAAGGACCGCCTGCCCGACGGCCCGCCGAAGCCGGGCAAGGGCCCCCTCGCGCTGCGGGTGGCCCTGGAGACCGGCGCGGGCTTCGACCTCACCGAGGCGGGCACCCAGAAGCGGCTCGCGGTGTACGTCGTGGCCGATCCGCGGCAGGTGCCGGGCGTGGCCCGGCTCGGCCCGGACCCGCTCGCCGACGACTTCGACGAGGCACGGCTGGCCGCGCTGCTCAAGGACGAGCGCCGCCGGATCAAGGGCGCGCTGCGCGACCAGGGCCTGATCGCCGGGGTGGGCAACGCCTACAGCGACGAGATCCTGCACGCCGCGAAGATGTCCCCGTACAAACTCGCCGCCTCCCTCACCCCCGAGGAGTCCCGGACCCTGTACGAGGCCCTGCGCGGCACCCTCACCGAGGCCGTCGAGCGCTCGCGGGGCCTGGCGGCGGGACGGCTGAAGGCGGAGAAGAGGATCGGCCTGCGCGTGCACGGCCGGACCGGTGAGCCCTGCCCGGTGTGCGGCGACACCATCCGCGAGGTCTCCTTCAGCGACTCCTCGCTCCAGTACTGCCCGACCTGCCAGACGGGCGGCAAACCGCTGGCCGACCGCAGGATGTCCAGGCTGCTCAGGTAGTGCCGAGGCGGTTCAGCGGGGTGCCGTCAGCTTCACCAGCGACACCCCGTCCGCCGTCCGCACCTCGTAGTGGTCGATCTCGTCGAGGTGCAGGGCCGCGCCGCCCCGCATGGTGTTGGGGCGGGCGTCGTGCCGGGGCACCGTCCAGGTGGTGACGGTCTCCTCCGAGCCGTCGCGGCCGACGGCGACCAGTCGGCACACGCGCGGGCCCGCCGCGTCCTTCACGGTGACCTCCACCTGGCTGCCCCAGGCCTCGTCCTCGGTGGTGACCTGCGCCCACACACCCGACCGCGGGTCCGTCGCCGCCACCCGCACCGCCCCGTCGCCACCGCCCGCGAGGACGGCGATGCCGGGCCCGGCGACCGCGAGCACCACCGCCGCCGCCACCGCGTACAGGTGCCGCCTGCGGCGGACCCGGCGCCGGGCCGCGACCTCGCCGAGCAGCCGGTCCAGGAACCGGGGACCCGGCCCCGCCATGGGGTGCACCGAGCGCGGCGTCGCCCGCCGGTAGAGCATCAGCTGCCGGGTGGCGGGGCCGAATTCGGTGATCCGCGCGCTACAGCTGGCGCAGTCCATGAGGTGGTCCTCGAAGCGGAACGCCTCCGCCTCGTCCAGCACGCCGAGCGCGTACGCGCCGACGTCGCGATGCCTCTCCAGGGACCTCATGCCGGAATCCTCGTGCCTTTGGGTGCGGGTGGGGTTACTCCTTGCTCCCACCGGTACGCACCAGGCAGCCGAATCACTCAAGGCGTACACCGAATCGCAACCTGGTGATTCGGAGCCGCCCGGCCCGTGGATTGGTCCGATGCCGGGGAAATCCGCAGACGACCGACGACGGATCACTGGCGACGAGATCCGCGCGGGTCAGAACAGCGGGTCAGAACAGATGGATGGCGAGGTGCCCGAGCGGCAGCCCGAGCTGCCACGCCGGTGTCCACACCTTCGGTCCGTCGTCCTCGCCCACCGCCGCCGCGCCGCCCGGCACCGCGTTCAGGTCCGGGGCCAGCAGCTCGGTCTCCTCCAGCCAGCGCCAGGCGGCGCGGGCCAGGTCCAGGTCCGGCGCCGCGTCACCGGACGCGGCGGCCTCGGCGCGCAGGTGCGCCATCCGCTCGCTCACCCAGTCCTGCCACGGCTGGTCGTACGCCGTCAGCGACAGCCAGGTCTCCAGCTGGGAGACGACCTGGATGCCGGACAACTCCCCCTCGCTGTCGGCGAGGAAGATCGTCAGCGCCAGGGCATCGCGCCCGGCGCGGAACTCGAAGGACGTCGGCGGCATCAGATCGCCGGTCCGCAGCAGTTCCTCCGCGATGTACTCGGCGTACAACCAGGCCATGGGGACGGTCAGTTCGCCGCCGTCAGTGCCGCCTGTACTCGGTTGACCTCTGTCCTGCATCCCTTCCTGCCTTCCTCCGGTGCCTGCGCGCGTCGCCCGACCCCCGAGTCCCGCTCCGGAACACGGATGAGGACAGCCGATTACCCAACCGGGGTCCGCGGCAAGGCGCTTTACGGAGGCTTGACCAGGCTCTCGGTTTCACCGCAGGTCGGCGGCATATCCGGGAAGCACCCGGCGCAGGGCGCGCAGCGCGTAGTACGCGCGCGACTTCACGGTACCGGGCGGAATCCCCAGGGCCTTCGCCGCTTCCGCCACACTCGCCTCCTGGAAGTACACGAGCACCAGGACTTCACGGTGCTCGGGAGTGAGTGTCTTCACAGCCTCCCGTACGTCGACGGCGGCGGCGGACCGTTCGGCGTGATCGGCGCACACCCGGGCGTTCTCCAGCACCGCGTCGCCGACCTCGGGCGGGCGGGCCTGCCGGGCCCGGCGCGCGTCGATCGCGAGCCGCCTGGCCACGGTGAGCAGCCAGGGCCGTACGGAGTCGAAGGCGTCGGCGCGCAGTGCCTCGGGATGCTGCCAGGCACGTACCAGGGTCTCCTGCACCAGGTCCTCCGCGCGCTGCCGGTCGCCGTCGCACAGCCGCAGCAGCAGTGCGAAAAGCGGCCGACCGTGCTCGCGCTGGAGGGCGGCCAGCTCGTGCTCGGCGGTCGTCGTCACTTCGGTGAGTGTGGTTCCGGCCGTCATGGCCGTATGGCATCGCAGGGCACGGCGCCGGGACAGACGGCGGACAAGGATCTGCGACGGACGGTCGATCGAGTCGACGAACGGTTCGACGAACGGTCCATGGACCCGGTGGGCGGACACCGGACGGGTTAATGGGGGTACTGGGGCCGTTTGCCACCTCATCCAGATTCGTACCTATTTATGCGTAAATACGATTGATCGCGCTCTGGGGTGAACGGATGATCGCACGCAGACACCAGGTGGCCCTGGCCCTGACCGCCGTGCTCGCCGCGGGCGCCGCCTGCCAGGCCGAGCGCCGGGAGCCGCCCGACCGGCCCGGACGCCCCGCCCCCACCACCTCCGCCGACCGCGGCTTCACCCTGGTCGCCTCCGGGGACGTCCTCCCGCACACCTCGATCATCGACCGGGCCCGCTTCGACGCGGGCGGCCAGGGCTACGACTTCCGCCCGATGCTGGCCGGAATCGAACCGGTGGTCTCCCGCGCGGACCTGGCCCTGTGCCACATGGAGACGGTGTACGGCGAAAACGGGAACTACACGGGCTACCCCGCCTTCAAATCCCCACCGGAAGTCGCCCGGGGGCTGGCCGAAACCGGCTACGACGGCTGCTCCACCGCCTCCAACCACACCCTCGACGACGGCGCGGCCGGAATCCGCCGCACCCTGGACGCCCTCGATCGCGCGGGCGTACGGCACGCGGGCTCGGCGCGCACGGAGGACGAGGCGCGCACCGTCACCGTGCTGCGCGCCGGAGCCGCCCAGGTCGCCCACCTCTCCTACACCTACGGCACCAACGGCCGTCCCCTGCCCGACGGGGAGCCCTGGGCCGTCAACCTGATCGACGAGGCCCGCATCGTGGCGGACGCGCGCACGGCCCGGCAGGCCGGTGCGGACGTGGTCGTCGTCTCGGTCCACTGGGGCACCGAGTGGCAGGAGACCCCGGACCGCCAGCAGCTGACCCTCGCCGACCGGCTCACCGCCTCCGCCACCGGCGACCGCCCGGACATCGACCTCGTCCTCGGCACCCACGCCCATGTCCCGCAGGCCTACGAGAAGGTCAACGGCACCTGGGTGATCTACGGCATGGGCGACCAGATCGCCGGAGAGATGGTCAACCACCAGGGCGCGGTCGACCCGCGCGGCAACCAGTCCACCGTCGGCCGCTTCACCTTCACCCCGCCCGCGCGGCCCGGCGGGCGCTGGGAGGTCACGCGGGCCGAGTTCGTACCCCAACTCTTCGACGTGGACGCCGGGCGGGTGGTGAACCTCAACACCGCCCTGGAGCAGGGCGCGGACGTGCGCGCCGTGCGCGACCGCGTCCGCGACGTGGTGCTGAGCCGGGGCGCGGCGCAGGACGGCCTCGTGATGGGGGAGTGAGCGCCGGGCCGGGCGGCCTACGGCACCACGGTCACCGGCCACCGCCCGGCCTTCACCAGCCGGATCGCGACCGACCCGACGATCCGGTGCCCGGCCTGCTCGGAGGCGCCCACGACGACCGCGTCCGCCTTCAGCTCGTCGGCGGCCCTCACCAGGCCGTTGTACGGGTCGCCGCGGAACGTGTGGAACTCCCAGCGGATCTCGTATATGTCCTTGACCCGCTCGGTGGCGTCCCGGATCTGGGCGACCAGATCCTCGGCGATCTCGTCGGTGGTGTCGGCGACGGGCGCGCCCAGCGCGGCGCCTCCGGCGAGCAGCGGCTGTACGTACACCACGGCCAGCAGCGCCCGCTGCCGCCGGGCGAGGCCACCGGCGTACGCGGCGGCGCGCAGCGAGGAGTCGGAGCCGTCGACTCCGACGACGATCACCTTCGGGCCGTCGGTACCCCGCTCGAACCGTTGCGCGTGCTGTTCCGTCACGGGGCGAGGTTATCGGACGGCGGTTGGCCGTCCACGCGGCGGAGCCGCCTGTCGATACGGCCCCGCGCCCCTGGTTCCCTGTGCGCCGGGCGGGTGGACTCGTGCCGCCGGACCGGTGGTCGTGCGGGGCCGTGGGGAGCGGGCGGGCGACTGATGAGTCATGAAGAAGGATCAGTTGCTCACGCGGCGCCGGGCGTTGATCGCGGGGACCGTTGGACTGGGAGCGGCCGGGACGGCCGGGGTGTTCGCCCTCGGGGCGGGGGGTGAGGCGGCGCGGTCCTCCGCTCCGGCCGCCGGGCCCCCGGTGCGGCGGCCGATGAAGCCCTCCGCGTATCGCCTCCAGCCGCTCGCCGGACACGGTCCGCCCCGGGCCGTGCCCCGACTGCCGCCGGTCCGTCGGGAGCCGCTGCTACGGGTCTCCGGGCTCGGCCGCACCATGGTGCTGACCTTCGACGACGGCCCCGACCCCCGCTACACCCCGGCGATCCTGGACACCCTCGCGGAGTACGACGTGCGCGCGATGTTCTTCGTCTGCGGGGAGATGGTGGCCGAGAACCGGGACCTGGTCGCCCGGATGGCCGACGAGGGCCATGTCGTCGGCAACCACACCTGGTCCCACCCCCTGCTCACCCGGCTGCGGCGCTCCCGCGTCCGCGCCGAGATGGAACGTACCTGCGAGATCATCGAGGACACCTACGGCGAACGCCCCGAGTGGTTCCGCGCCCCCTACGGCGCCTGGAACCGCGCCGCCTTCCAACTCGGCGCCGAACTGGGCATGGAACCGCTCGCCTGGACCGTCGACACCCTCGACTGGACCAGCCCGGGCACCCGCACCATCGTCTCCCGGGTCGAGGACGGCGCCGCCCCCGGCGTCGTGGTGCTCTCCCACGACGCCGGGGGCGACCGCACCCAGAGCGTCCGGGCCCTGCGTGACTATCTGCCGGATCTGCTGGACTCCGGTTACCGCGTCACCGTTCCCCGGCGGCGGTACGCCTGACGGGGAAAGCGCCCGCCCGGTCGAGCCCTTTCACCGTTCCCTGGCGGCGGTCCGCCTGACGGGAATAGCGCCCGCCTGGTCGAGCGCTGTCACCGTTCCCTGGCGGCGGTCCGCCTGACGGGAATAGCGCCTGCCAGGTCGAGCCCTTTCAGCGGACCTCGACCAGGCGGGCGAAGACGACCACATTGCCGTCGTAGCCGTTCTGCTGGGAAAAACCGCCCCCGCAGGTGATGACCCGCAATTCCGAGGCGCCCTTGGAGCCGTAGACACGGTCGCCGGGGAAGTTGTTCTTGTCGAACACCTCGATGCCGTAGATCTCGAAAACGGCCGTCTTCCCGTCCTGCCGTGACACCTCGACCTGACTGCCCTTTTTCAGGGCGCCGAGCCCGTAGAACACGGCGGGGCCCTGCTTGTTGTCGACGTGGCCGACGACGACCGCGGTGCCCTTCTCGCCGGGGGAGACGGCGCCGGTGAACCAGCCCGCCAGGTTGGGGTCCTCCGGCGGCGGCGCGTCCACCCAGCCCGCCGCGTCCAGGCCCACCGGCATGATGGGCGCGTCGACCTGGATCGACGGGATCCGCACCCGGTCCGGGACGGCGTACGGCAACGGCAGGGCGGCGGGCGGGAAGACCTGCCGGGAACTACGGCCGTCCGCGTCCGCCGCCGCCGCGGTGGCGGGCTGCGGCGGGCCCACGTCGAACTCTCCCGAACCATTCCGAATGAGCGCGAGACCGGTCAGCAGAACAAGCGCTATCACGCCCCACGGGGCGCGCTTCTTCCGCCGCTCCTCCTCCTCGGCCAGCTCGGAAACAGACATTCGCCTTCCCCTCTCGACGAGGCCGTCGCCCCGTCATTCCGCGCATAGGAGCACGCTAAATGGCATGCGCGGAACCGGCGACGGGGCAGATACGAACGGGTGGCCCCGGCGTGGCGTGGTGCGCCATCCGAGTTGCCATCGGCAGGAAATTTCTGACAGACCGTGACCTGCGGTGATATGCGATTGTGTGGTTGTCCGGCGGCGTGTCGGCTCACCAGGACGGACCATTCCCGACATGCGGGTCCGTGCGGCGCGTTCGAGGGTCGTGTGCGGGAGGCGCTTTCTCGCCGATCGACCGGGGACGGGCCCCGGGGCGTCTTCCGCGGAGGACCACATGCGTAGAACACGTGCCCTGGCGGCCTCGGGCGCCGCGATCGCCGCGCTCGGGCTCGCCGCCCCCGCCGCCGTCGCCTGGGACACCCCGAGCAATATCGTCGCCCTGCCCAGCGTCATCGCCCGCGGCGGCCAGCTGACGGTCACCGTCGACGGCTGCCGCAACGGCGGCACCATGACCTCGGGCGCCTTCCCGACGTCCCGGCTGACCCCCATCCACGGTGCCAACGAGACCGCCAAGGGCACCGCCACCATCAACAGCAACGCCCGGCCGGGACCGTACGACATCACCGTCAACTGCGGTGGCCGGACCCTGACCCGCCCGGCGGCCTTCACCGTCATCGGCGGTGTCCGCGGCGGCATCGGCGGCAGCAGCACCAGCGGTGCGACGCCGACCGACATGGCGATCGGCGGCGGTCTCGTCGCCGCCGCGGTCATCGGCGGTGGCGTCTTCTGGATGCGGCGCCGCGCCGAGCGGCGGGTCTGAACCGGCCCCGTACGACAGCGGCCATGCCGTGCTCGCCCCGGAACCTTGGGTTCCGGGGCGCAGGGCTTGGGTCAGGCGCCGTCCTCACCGCTCCGGCGGCGCGAGAGGTGGTACGCCACGCCCACCGAGCCGGTGACGAGCGCGAGGCCGAGGCCGATCTCCTGGAGGTCGAACCCGGCGAGGGTGCCGCCCCCACCGGCGTGCACGCCGTGCTTGGGCACCACGTGCTCCTGCTTGGGCACCACGTGCTCCTGCTTCGGCACCACGTGCTCCTGCTTGGGCTGGTGGTCGGGGCGGTGGTCGGGACGGTGCGTGGCACCGCCGCCCGTGATGGTGAGGTCCGTCGAGCCGCTCAGCCCGTCGCAGGCGAACGTCACCCGGTACGTCGCCCCCGCCCGGGCGTCCCGGTCGACGACCGCGGTGGCCGAGGAGTGCCCCGGCCGGATGTGCACGGTGTCGAAGACGCCCGACGTCACGGTGGCGGTCCCCCGGCAGCCCCCCGCGTCCCGGTCCACCCGCAGGGTGACCTGCCCACCGGCCGCCACGGACGAGGGGGTGACACTGATGCCGAACGCCGGGCCGGTGCCGTCGGTGTTCGCGACGGCGGCCGGCGCACAGGAGCTGAGGGCGCCGATGCCCAGCAGCGCGGCCGAGGCGACGCATATCGCGCGCATGGTGAATCCTCCGGGTCTCCGAGGAGCGGCGGCGGACCGGTTCCGCTCGCGCCAGAAATGCACCTCGATGCCCGAAACGCTAAGAAGGTGTCCGGCGGGGCGCGATCGTAGTAGTGCGAACGGGTTAACCGGGTGGGCCGTCCGGGGGACGGCGGCGGCGTGGCGTCCCCGTCCCCCGGACGGCCCGTTCCCGTCAGTCCCCGGCGCCCGGGAACAGCGTCAGGAAGGGATCCGCCGTCGCCGCCAGCCCACGGCTGAACGGCGCGTCGAAGTCCCAGATCAGGAACAGCAGGAAGGCGATGAGCGCCGAGAACAGCGCGGCGAGGATCAGCTCGCGCGGGGTGCGCCGGATCTGGAGGGCCAGGATCATCCCGATGGTGACCACGGCCCCGACGATCAGCCCGAACCACACCACCCCCGGCATGGTCGGCTCGGTGGAGTCCGCCCGCGCGGCGCGCGCCTGGTCCGCCGCGGCGGCCTGGTCGACCAGCGGTTGGTAGGCCTGGGCCTCGAAGTCGGTCGCGGGCTGGTAGTCGGTGACGTCGCGGCGGATGCGCTGCATCATCTCGTCGCCGCGCTCGGTGACGGCTCCGCTGTCGGCCATCACCTTCCACTCGGTGTCGACGACGTGTCCGACATAGGAGTTGACATCCTCCCGAATCCGGTCACGCACGTCGGCGGGATAGACCCGGACCCGCTCCGAGATCTCGTGCAGCGCCTGCGCCTCGGCCCGCACATGGTCCTGCGCCATGCCACGGGCCTCCCAGACCCCGGCGATGGCCAGACCCAGGACGATGGCGTACACCACGCCGATCCACATCGTCATGTACTCGATGACGTCCGGGGTCTCGCTGGGATCCTCGTCGTCGTCCGCGCTGCGGTGCCGCAGCAGGGTGATGATGACCACCAGGGCACAGGCGGCCACCATGGCGAGGGTGAGAACAAGCCATTCCGGCAAGGGGTTCCTCCAGGGGTCTGCGGCCCGGCCGCGTCAACGGGGCCGCAGCGCGGCCACGGCGATGACCGCGGGCAGGGTGATGAGCAGGACGAAGGTGAGCGGCGAGGTGCCCTCGTGCACGACCGGCTGGGGCGGCTTGGCGCGGTACTCCGGATAGGTCACCGGCGAGGCGGACGGCCGCGGGGTGGGTGTGGGCGTCGGGGTCGGACTCGGGGTCGGACTCGGCGTCGGACGCGGACGCGGCGCGGGCGGGGGAGTCGGGGTCGGCCGGGGCGCCGGGGGAGCCGCGACCGGCGGCGGTGGCTCGGGCGGCGTCGGCCGTGGCTTCGGGGGCGGCGTCGGCGAGGGGGTCGGGGTGGGCTTCGGAGGCGGCGGAGGCTTCGGAGGCGGCGGTGAGGGCGTCGGCGTCGGCGTCGGGCACGCCGGGATCGTCGGCCAGGTCAGGCCGCCGCCGTTCCCGGCGACCGCCACCGCGTCCGTGCCGCCCGGTCCGGTGGAGGCGTACGCGCAGGCGTCGGCCACCGCGACACCGGCCGGCGCGCCGACGAGCAGCCAGGCCAGCGTCATCAGCGCCAACCCCCGTGCGGCGAGGGGGCGGAGGGTCGGTTCGGGTCCATGCACGACGAAGATCCTGGGCCCCCGGCCGCCCCGGCACGCCCCGGCCCCCGTCGGATTGCCCCGAAGGAGGGACGGACGGTGAACGGCGGTTTGCCCAGCCCATGTTGGCCTGTAGGCGGATGGGCACACGCGTACGGAGTCACAGGCGCCGGAAAGAAAACCCGGCCGGGGTTGAACACAACCGGCGTCCCCGTGCGTACCCCATGCCGTGCGGCGGCTCAGCAGGGCGCTGCGACACGCTTGTGACTATCGGGGAGTAGACGATGAAGACCTCCTGGCGGAGCGCCTCACTCGTGGCGAGCGCTGCGGCCGTGCTGGCGCTGACGACGGCGTGCGGTCAGGAAGACGGCGGTACGCAGTCGGTCGGCCAGAACGTGAACGCCACGGCCACGGCCCCGGCGGGTGACGACGGCGCGGGCATCGGCACCGGCAACGGCTACGGCGGCGGAACCGAACAGCAGGGCGCGGCCGGGGCCGAGGCGGCCTCCGCGGGCAAGCTGGCGGTGTCCGCCAACGCCGAACTCGGCGAGGTGGTCACGGACAGCGCGGGCCGCACCCTGTACCGCTTCGACGAGGACACCGCCAAGCCGCCCAAGTCCACCTGCGACGGCGACTGCGCCACCACCTGGCCGCCGGTGCTCGCGGACGACGCCACGGCCGGCGCGGGCATCGAGGAGGCGATGCTCGGCGAGGTCACCCGCTCCGACGGCACCAGGCAACTGACCATCGGCGGCTGGCCCGCGTACCGCTTCGCCAAGGACACCAACCCCGGCGACACCAAGGGCCAGGGCGTGAACGGCACGTGGTACGCGCTCGCTCCCGACGGCAAGAAGGCCCAGCTCGCCGATCTGCCCGGACTGTCCACCCGGGAGGACCCCAAGCTCGGCGAGATCGTCATCGACAAGAACGGCATGACGGTCTACCGCTTCATGAAGGACACCCAGTGGCCGATGTCGACCGCGTGCACCGGCGAGTGCCTGGAGAAGTGGCCGGTGGTCGCCCCGGTCGACGCCGAGGACACCAAGGGCATCGACCTCCAGGGCTCCACCCCCAACCGGGGCTATGTGGTCTTCAACCGGCCCGACGGCATCAAGCAGCAGTCCATCGACTGCGTGCCGATCTACACCTTCGCCGGTGACAAGGCCCCCGGCGACACCAACGGCCAGGGCGTGGGCGGCACCTGGTACGCCGTGGCGCCCGACGGGAAGCCGGTCGGCCTCCCCGACAAGTAGGCGGGACGACGCACGGACCCGTCCGCCCCTCCGCGACCGCGCGGAGGGGCGGACCGCTGTGCGTGCCGTGGTTTCGGCGGGTAGCCGAATCGGCACGTGCCGCAGGCAGTGACCGGGAACGGATGGTCAATTTCCGTTTCTGCTCGCTCCATTGGCGGGCGATCAGTAGCCTCAGCTCGAACACCGGATCGCCTAAGCCCTTGGAGAGATAGATGGAGCGTCCCGCCTGGGCCCCACGGAGCATCGACATCTCGGTGCCGAGCGTCGCGCGGATCTACGACTACTACCTGGGCGGTTCGCACAACTTCGAGGTCGACCGGCAAGCGGCCCGCAGGGCCATGGAGTTCATGCCGGGCCTGCCGAAGATCATGCAGGCCAACCGGGCCTTCATGCGCCGCGCGGTACGGTACGCGGTTGCCCAGGGCATCACGCAGTTCCTGGACATCGGCTCCGGCATCCCCACCTTCGGCAACGTCCACGAGGTGGCACGGTCGGCCAGCCCCGGCGCGCATGTCGTGTACGTCGACCACGACCCGGTCGCCGTCGCGCACAGCCAGGCCGTACTCGAGGGGGAGGAGCACACGGACGTCGTCGCCGCCGACCTCCGCAAGCCGCAGGAGATCCTGTCGAGCCCCCAAGTGACCCGACTGATCGACCCGAACCGCCCAGTGGCACTGCTCCTCGTTGCCATACTGCACTTCGTGGAAGACGCGGACGACCCCTACGAGGCGGTGGCCGAGCTGCGTGACGCGTTCGCGCCCGGCAGCCTGCTGATCCTCACGCATGCCTCGTACGAGGGAATCCCCCTTCCGGCGGAGCGGTCCGAGGGCACGGTGGGCGTATACAAGGACATTCGCAACCCGCTGATCATGCGCTCGCGCGACCAGATCGCGCGGTTCTTCGAGGGGTACGACATGGTGGAACCCGGACTGGTGCCGATGCCGCACTGGCGGCCGGACACCGCACCGGAGGACGAGGACCCGTATGCCTTCTCCGGTTTCGCGGGCGTGGGGCGTACAGCGTGAGCGCGGAGCCGGACGGCCCTCAGGACAGACTGCGCCGGTTCGCGACGATCTGGAGCCGGGCGGTGTTCCCGGTGACCTCCACCTCGCTGACCCGGCCGGAGTTCGAGGAGCGGCTGCTGCCGCTGGCGGCGCGGCTCAGCGAGGCGCTGCGGGAGCGGACGTTCCACGCGGAGGCGGGGCGGGCGGTGGGCGCCGGTCTCGTCGACGCGCACTGCACCGACCCGGAGGCGCTCAGCCGCTCCCTCGACTGCGTCGACGCCTATCTGGTGCTGTACTGCGGTGGCGACGACCCGCACGAGGACCTGCGCGCCCGCTCCTCGCGGCTCCAGCACGCGATGGCCGCCGGGTTCGCCCAGGCGCTGCGCGAGCGCACCCTGGCCGAGCAGGAGGCCATCGCCCAGGCCGCGTTGCAGGCACAGGGCGTCGTGGCGCAGGCCCTGCACGCCAGTGAGGCCCGCTTCCGGGCGCTGTTCGAAGGCGCGGCCATAGGCATCGGCATCGCCGACCTCAACGGCACCATCCTGGAGGTCAACGACGCCCTGCTGCGCATGTTCGGCGGCTCCGAACAGGGCATGCGCGCCCGCAACGTGCAGGAGTGGACGCACGTCGAGGACGCGCCCACGGTGTGGCGGCTCTACGAGGAGCTGGTGCGCGGCGAGCGCGAGCACTACCACGTGGAGAAGGCGTTCTACCGCCCCGACGGCACCGTCCTGTGGACCAACCTCACGGTCTCCCTGCTGCGGGACGCGGACGGCAACCCGCAGTACCAGCTCGCCATGATGGAGGACACCACCGAGCGACGGCTGCTCAACCTCCGGCTGCGCTACGAGGCCACCCACGACGCCCTCACCGGGCTGCCCAACCGCACCCTGTTCTTCGAACGCCTGGAGAAGGCGCTCAGTGTGGGCGACGACCAGCGGTTCGGGCTCTGCTACCTCGACCTCGACGGCTTCAAGACCATCAACGACAGCCTCGGCCACGCGGCCGGTGACCGGCTGCTCGTGGAGGTCGCCGACCGGCTCCAGGCCTGCGCGACCGCGCCCGGCGAGATGGTGGCCCGGCTCGGCGGCGACGAGTTCGTGGCGCTGACCTGCGGACCCGACGCCAGCCGTGAGGTCGACGAACTCGCCGCCCGGATCATGAACGCGCTGCTCGCCCCGGTCCGGATCGACGGCCGGGAGCTGACCGTGCGCGGCAGCATCGGCATCGTCGAGGGCCCGGCGGGCGGCCAGCGCAGCCCCGCGGAGGTGCTGCGCAGCGCCGACATCACCATGTACCGGGCCAAGTCGGCGGGCGGCAACCGCTTCGAGCTGGCCGACCCGGAGGCCGACGCCCGCGCCATCACCCGGCACGGTCTGACCACCGCGCTGCCGACCGCGCTGGACCGGGGCGAGTTCTTCATCGAGTACCAGCCGCTGGTCAACCTCGTCGACGGCAGTGTGCGCGGCGCCGAGGCCCTGGTGCGCTGGCTGCACCCGCAGCACGGCGTGCTCGGCCCGGACCGCTTCATCCCGCTCGCCGAGCACACCGGGCTGATCGTGCCGCTGGGCCGCTGGGTCCTTGAGCAGTCGGTACGGCAGGCCCGGGAGTGGCGGGAGCGGTACGACGAGACCACCGCGGGTCCGCTGCGCATCAACGTCAACCTCTCGCCCTGCCAGCTGACCCACCCCGGTCTGGTGCAGGACACGGTGGAGATCCTCCAGGCCGCGGGCGTGGCTCCGGACGCCCTCTGCCTCGAGGTGACCGAGTCCGCGCTCATCGGCGCCGACGACGACCTGCTGAAGCCGCTGCGCCGACTCGCCGAGATGGGCGTCGACATCGCCCTCGACGACTTCGGCACCGGCTACTCCAACCTCGCCAACCTGCGCCGCCTGCCGGTCAGCGTCCTCAAACTCGACCGCTCCTTCACCCAGAGCATGCAGCGCTTCCCCGCCGACCCCGTGGACCTCAAGATCGTCGAAGGCATCGTCTCCCTCGCCCACAGCCTCGACCTCGCCGTCACCGTCGAGGGCGTCGAAACCGGCGCCCAGGCCGAACAACTCCGCATACTCGGCTGCGACACGGCCCAGGGCTGGTACTACGCCCGCCCGGGGCCACCGGACCGCCTCCACGAACTGGCCCTGGTCGACGCGACGGGCTGACCCGTGCCGCGCCCCTTGGCGACAGGGGGCGCGCACAGCATGCCTGAAAGGGGCACGGGGAACCGCGCGACCAGCCCCCACTCACCCGCACCCGCACTCCGCGACGGCGATCAACCCCGTCCCCGGAACCCGGTCACCGCTCCAACAGCATCCGCTGCAACTCCCGCGCGGCCCGCGGCGGCGCCACATCACTCCGATGCGCCAGCGCGATGGTGCGATGAAGCCCAGGCCGCGCCAGCGGAGTAACCCGCAGCCCCCGCCCCGACCGCGCCGCCACCATCCGCGGCACCACGGCCACCCCCAGCCCCGCCCGCACGAACCCCAGCACCGCGTCCATCTCACCCCCCTCCACCGCGAAGTCCGGCTCGAACCCCTCCGCACGGCACGCGGCGACCGTCAGCTCCCGCAGGTCGTAGCCGTGCCGGAACATCACCAGCCGCTCACTCTCCAGATCGGCGATCCGCACCGTCCGCCGCTCACCCCCCGGCCGGGCCGCCTCCGGCGACGACACCACCACCAGGTCCTCCCGCAGCAGTTCCACCGTGGTCAGCGCCGGAGACGGCGTCGGCAGTGGCAGCACCACCAGCGCCAGATCGAGCGCCCCCCGCGCCAGTTCCCGTACCAGGTCGTGCGAGCCCCCCTCCTCGATCAGCAGCCGGATGCCGGGATAGCGGTCATGGAAGGCCCGCAGTACATCCGGCAGCAGCCCGGTGCACAGACTCGGCGTCGCCCCCAGCCGCACCCGCCCCCCACGCAACTGCACCAGCTCCTGCACCTCGAGCCGCGCCGTCTCCGCGTCCGCGAGGATCCGCCGGGCCAGCGGCAGCAGCGCCTCCCCGGCGTCGGTGAGGGTGATGTTCCCGCGGGCGCGCAGGAACAGATCCGCCCCCAGCTCCCGCTCCAGCGCCTTGATCTGCTGGGACAGCGACGGCTGGGCCACATGCACGAGATCCGCGGCACGGGTGAAGTGGCGCGTCTCGGCGACCGCCACGAAGTACTGGAGCTGCTGGAACTGCATGCCCCCAGCATAGGCACACCATAGGCAGTCCCTATCGAATCAAGGTGTTCCATGTCTTGGACCGATGGGGACCTTCGGCCCTAGCGTCTTGACCCATGGCTCTGGCAACGCGGACGGACCGACGGCCGTCCATGGCGCGCACGATGTGGGACAGCTCCGTCGGCAAGAAGACAGTGATGGCGGTCAGTGGACTGATCATGCTGATCTACCTGGTCGTCCATGTGATCGGCAATCTGAAGATCTTCTTCGGACCCGGCGAGTTCAACCACTACGCCCACTGGCTGCGCACCCTCGGCGAACCCTTCCTGCACTACGAGTGGGCGCTCTGGATGATCCGCGTGGTGCTGATCGTGGCCGTCGTCGCGCACGCCGTCTCCGCGTACCAGCTCAGCCGCCGCGACCTCAAGGCGCGCCCCAGCAAGTACGTGCACAGCAAGCCCCGGTCGTCCTACGCCACCCGGACCATGCGCTGGGGCGGCATCATCCTCGGCCTGTTCATCGTCTGGCACATCCTGGACCTGACCACCGGCACCGTGCACACCGGCGGCTTCGAGTCCGGCAAGCCCTACCAGAACGTCGTGGACACCTTCTCCACCTGGTACGGCAACGTCATCTACCTCACCGCGATGCTCGCGCTCGGCCTGCACATCCGGCACGGCTTCTGGAGCGCCGCCCAGACCCTCGGCGTCGGCAGCCGCACCCGCGACCGCGCCCTGAAGACCACCGCCAACGTCCTGGCGCTGACGCTCACGCTGGGCTTCATCGCCGCACCCGTGGGCGTCATGACCGGATTGGTGAGCTGACATGACCGCTGAGTACACGAACTACGCGACGGGCGAGCCGGTCGCCGACAGCAAGGCCCCCGCAGGACCGGTCCACGAGCGCTGGGACAAGCGCCGCTTCGAGGCCAAGCTGGTCAACCCGGCCAACCGGCGCAAGCACACCGTCATCGTCGTCGGCACCGGCCTCGCGGGCGGCTCCGCCGGGGCCACCCTCGCCGAACAGGGCTACCACGTCGTCCAGTTCTGCTACCAGGACTCCCCGCGCCGCGCCCACTCCATCGCCGCGCAAGGAGGGATCAACGCGGCGAAGAACTACCGCAACGACGGCGACTCCGTCCACCGCCTCTTCTACGACACCGTCAAGGGCGGCGACTTCCGGGCCCGCGAGTCCAACGTCCACCGCCTCGCGCAGATCTCCGTCGAGATCATCGACCAGTGCGTGGCGCAGGGCGTGCCGTTCGCCCGCGAGTACGGCGGCCTCCTCGACACCCGCTCCTTCGGCGGCGTCCAGGTCTCCCGTACCTTCTACGCCCGCGGCCAGACGGGCCAGCAACTCCTCCTCGGCGCCTACCAGGCCCTCAGCAGGCAGATCGCCGCGGGCAACGTCGAGATGCACCCCCGCACCGAGATGCTCGACCTGATCGTGGTCGACGGGCGGGCGCGCGGCATCGTCGCCCGGGACCTGATCACCGGCAAGATCGACACCTACTACGCGGACGCCGTCGTCCTCGCCTCCGGCGGCTACGGCAACGTCTTCTACCTGTCGACGAACGCCATGAACTCCAACGCCACCGCCGTCTGGCGGGCGCACCGGCGCGGCGCGTACTTCGGCAACCCCTGCTTCACCCAGATCCACCCCACCTGCATCCCGCGCACCGGGGACCACCAGTCCAAGCTGACCCTGATGAGCGAGTCGCTGCGCAACGACGGCAGGATCTGGGTGCCGAAGGCCAAGGGCGACGACCGCCCGGCGAACCAGATCCCCGAGGACGAACGCGACTACTACCTCGAGCGCGTCTACCCGTCCTTCGGCAACCTGGTCCCGCGCGACATCGCCTCCCGCGCCGCCAAGAACGTCTGCGACGAGGGCAGGGGAGTGGGCCCCGGCGGCCAGGGCGTCTACCTGGACTTCGCGGACGCGATCAGGCGCATGGGCCGCAAGGCCGTCGAGGCCAGGTACGGCAACCTCTTCGACATGTACCAGCGGATCACCGACGAGGATCCGTACCAGGTGCCCATGCGGATCTACCCGGCCGTGCACTACACGATGGGCGGCCTGTGGGTCGACTACGACCTCCAGACCACCGTCCCCGGTCTGTTCGCGATCGGCGAGGCCAACTTCTCCGACCACGGCGCCAACCGGCTCGGCGCGAGCGCCCTGATGCAGGGTCTGGCCGACGGCTACTTCGTGCTGCCCGCCACCCTCAACGACTACCTCGCCCGCACCTCGCACCTGGCGCCCGTCACCGACGAACACCCGGCCGTGCGGGAGGTCCTGGCCGAGACCGAGGACCGGCTCAGCCTGCTCCTGTCCGTCGACGGCGACCGCACCCCCGACTCCTTCCACCGTGAACTCGGCGAGCTGATGTGGGAGTTCTGCGGCATGGCCCGTACCGACTCCGGACTGCGCAAGGCGCTGGAGCGGATCCCGCAGATCCGGGAGGAGTTCTGGCGGCGGATCAAGGTGCCCGGCACCGGCGAGGAGTTCAACCAGTCGCTGGAGAAGGCCAACCGCGTCGTCGACTACCTGGAGCTGGCCGAGCTGATGTGCCTCGACGCGCTGCACCGCGCCGAGTCCTGCGGCGGCCACTTCCGCGAGGAGTCCCAGACCCCCGACGGCGAGGCCGCCCGCGACGACGAGCGGTTCTCCTACGCCGCGGCCTGGGAGTTCACCGGCACCGGCACGGCCCCCGTGCTGCACAGGGAAGACCTTGTCTTCGAGTACGTCCACCCCACCCAGCGGAGCTACGCATGAGGCTCACCCTGCGCGTCTGGCGCCAGCAGAACGCCGACGCCGAAGGCGCCATGTCCACCTACGAGGTGGACGGGATCTCGCGGGACATGTCGTTCCTGGAGATGCTCGACACCCTCAACGAGGAACTCATCCTCAAGGGTGAGGACCCGGTCGCCTTCGACCACGACTGCCGCGAGGGCATCTGCGGCGCCTGCTCCCTGGTGATCAACGGGGACGCGCACGGGCCGGAGCGGACGACGACCTGCCAACTGCACATGCGGTCCTTCGAGGACGGCGACACGATCGACATCGAGCCGTGGCGGGCGTCCGCGTTCCCGGTGATCAAGGACCTGGTGGTGGACCGGTCGGCGTTCGACCGGATCATCCAGGCCGGGGGGTACATCACCGCGCCGACCGGGTCCGCGCCGGAGGCGCACGCCACGCCGGTGCCGAAGCCGGACGCCGACTTCGCGTTCGAACACGCGGAGTGCATCGGGTGCGGGGCGTGCGTGGCGGCCTGCCCCAACGGAGCCGCGATGCTGTTCACCTCCGCCAAGGTCAACCACCTGAACGTGCTGCCGCAGGGCGCGCCCGAGCGGGAGTCGCGGGTGCTTGACATGGTGGCGCGGATGGACGAGGAGGGGTTCGGCGGCTGCACCCTCACCGGGGAGTGCGCGACCGCCTGCCCCAAGGGCATTCCGCTGATGTCCATCACCAGCATGAACAAGGAGTGGCTGCGGGCCACCCGCAAGGCGGGGAAGCGGTAGCGGGCGGTCACCAGACGTTCGCCGGAACGGCGGGCGGGCGGGGCCGGGGTGGTGCTCATCCCCGGCCCCGTCTCGTTTCCGGCGCACGGGCCGCGTCCGCCGTTCAACAGCTTCACATCAGCTCTCCTGGCAGTGGTCACGTACACGCCAACCACCCTCGGGACAACAGGAGCGACGGCACCGCTCGCCGTCTTCGCCCGTGACCAGGAGAAAGCCATGACCGGCGTTTCCACGCTCGACCGTCCCCCGCAGCCCGCGGCCCCCACCCGCTACACCGTCACCCTCGCCCGCGACGAGGCCGACGTACGCGCCGCCCAGCGGCTGCGGCACGACGTCTTCGCCGGGGAGCTGGGTGCGCTGCTCGCCAGCGAGGAGCCCGGGCTCGACGTCGACGCGTTCGACGCCTACTGCGACCACCTGCTCGTCCACGACAACCTGGCCGGACAGGTCGTCGGCACCTACCGGCTGCTGCCGCCCGAGCGGGCGTCGGTCGCCGGGCGGCTGTACTCCGAGGGCGAGTTCGACCTCGGCAACCTGGACCCGATCCGCGGGCAACTCGTCGAGGTCGGCCGCTCCTGCGTCCACCCCGACCACCGCGACGGCACGGTCATCGGCCTGATCTGGGCCGGGATCGCCCGCTACATGACCGACCGCGGCCACGAGTGGCTGGCGGGCTGCTGCTCCGTACCGCTCGCCGACGGCGGCGCCCTCGCCGCCGCCACCCTGGACCGGGTGCGGGCCAAGCACCTGGCGCCCGAGGAGTACCGGGTACGGCCGCTGCTGCCCTGGAGCCCGGACGGCGTGGCCCGGCCCACCGGACGCACCGAGCTGCCGCCGCTGCTGCGCGGCTACCTCCGCCTCGGCGCCTGGGTCTGCGGCGAGCCCGCCCACGACCCGGACTTCGGCGTCGCCGACCTGTACGTGCTGCTGTCCATGCGCCGGGTCAACGAGCGCTATCTGCGGCACTTCCTCTCCCTCGTCCCCTCGGTCTGATGAGCGTCTGGCTGCCCGGCGCGCCCTGCACCCCGCGGGCGTGCGTGGAGCCCGCTCAGCGGGGTGCGGCCGTGGTGCGGGCCGTGCTGCGGCTGACGGCCGTGGCGGTGGTGCTGCTCGCCGGGATCGTGCTGCTGCCGGTCGGCAGGCGCGTCCCGGCCGCGCTGGTGCGCTGGTGGGCGCTGACGGTCGTACGCGCCGCGGGGGTGCGGGTCCGGATGCGCGGCGGCGCCGCCCCGGCGGGCGGGGTGCTGCTGGTCGCCAACCACATCTCCTGGCTGGACATCCCGCTGCTGGCCGCCGTACGCCCCGCGCGGATGATCGCCAAGGTGGAGATACGGCGGTGGCCGGTCGCGGGGGCGCTCGCCGCGCGGGCCGGGGTCGTCTTCATCGAGCGCGACCGGCTGCGCGCCCTCCCGGGCACCGTCGCGCACCTCGCGGGCGCGCTGCGC
Source organism: Streptomyces sp. NPDC057877 (assembly GCF_042796855.1). Classification (NCBI taxonomy): domain Bacteria; kingdom Bacillati; phylum Actinomycetota; class Actinomycetes; order Kitasatosporales; family Streptomycetaceae; genus Streptomyces; species Streptomyces sp. NPDC057877. Next base: position 273,509 of record NZ_JBHVMS010000012.1, on the reverse strand, counting down.
TCCGGCGCCGCCGTGGGCGTGTTCCCCGAGGGCAGCACCTGGTGCGGGCGCGCGCAGGGGACCTTCCGGCGGGCCGTGTTCCAGGCGGCCCTGGACGCGGGCGTCCCGGTGCAGCCCGTACGGCTGGGCTACCGCCTGGACAGCGGGGCCGCCAGCACGGCCGCCGCCTTCGTCGGGGACGACTCCCTGCTGGCCTCCCTCTGGCGGGTGACGGCCACCCGTGGCCTGGTCGCGGAGGTGGACGTACGGCCCGTGATCCCGCCCGTCACCCACCCGGACCGCCGCGCGCTGGCCCACGCCGCACAGACCGGGTGAGTGAAATATGTGCTTTGAGGTGCTTTTGTCCCGTTTCTGCACCCCTGTGGCGGTGACTCGGAACGCGTCGCACCTCATTCCGGAAGGAGGGTGATGCCAGATGATCACCCGCGAGCAGATCAACAACGTACTGGACCACCCGGTCTACGACGGGGAGGGTCACAAGATCGGTGAGGCCAAGCACGTCTTCTTCGACGACATGTCCGGCCGTCCCGAGTGGGTGACCGTCAAGACCGGGTGGTTCGGCTCCAACGAGTCCTTCGTCCCCATCCGGGACGCGCACCTCGTCGAGGACCGCGTGGAGGTCCCCTACCACAAGGACCAGGTCAAGGAAGCGCCCAACGTGGACGTGGATGCGGGCGGCCACCTGTCGGAGTCGGAGGAGCACCGCCTCTACGACTACTACGGCATCAACTGGGACAGCGTCCTCGACGACGGTGACCAGACCGGGCAGTACGGTCAGACCGGCTACGCCACCGGCACGGCGGGTGCGGCCGACACCGCCGGTACCGCGGGCATGGCCGGTGCCGCGGGCAGGACCGGGCGGTACGCCGACGACGACGCCATGACCCGCTCCGAGGAGCAGATGCACGTCGGCGTCGAACGGCGCGAGGCCGGACGGGCCAGGCTGCGCAAGTACGTCGTCACCGAGGAGGTCGAGACGACCGTGCCGCTCCGGCACGAGGAGGTGCGCGTCGAACGGGAGCCCATCACCGACGCCAACCGCGACGCCGCGCTCTCCGGCCCCGAGATCAGCGAGGCCGAGCACGAGGTCACCCTGCACGAGGAGCGCCCCGTCGTGGAGACCGAGGCGGTACCCGTGGAGCGGGTGCGGATGACCACCGACGAGCGTACCGAGGAGGAGACCGTACGCGGCCGGGTCCGCAAGGAGCACATCGAGGCCGAGGGCGTCGAGCCCGGCGACATCCGGCCGCAGGACGGCTGACCCGTCACGTCGTGGCACCGGGCGGCGGTCGGCGCCGCCCGCGTCAGCCGGGCACCGCACCCGCACGCCGGTGACGCCGAGGCGCTGGCGGACCCGCGCGACTAGAGGGCGTCCGGGTCCGCCAGCAGCGGGCCCAGCGGACCCAGGTCGAGGTTCAGGTCGGCGCGGCTCAGCCCGTGCCGCTCGCACAGTTCGTCCATGCGCCGGTCGAGCATCATCAGGGCGGTGCCGAGCCGTTCCTCCTGCTCGGCGCTGAGCGTCCCCTCGTCGAAGCGGCGCACCGCCTGCCGTTCCATGAGCTGCCGCAACAGCTCCACCACGGTCAGGACGAGCGCCGAGAGGTCGTTCGCCACCCGCTCCGGATCGAGGTCCACGGAGCGGGTGCGCGGCGCGCTCACAGCGGCCCGCTGTCCGGCCAGGGAGCGGGCACCCGCTCGTTGACCGACGACAGCAGGGCGTGCAGCGAGATCCGCACCAGCGGCACGTCCGCGATGGCCAGCACCAGATCCCCGCTGACCACCACCCCGGTCGCCAGCACCCGGTCGAGCAGATCGACCAGCGGCACCCCGACCGGCGCGTACGGCTCCGGCTCCTCCCACGGGACCGGCGCCCGCGTCTGGGACACGGTCATACGCCGACCTCCTGCCGCGACTCGTCCAGGCGGGCGAAGGAGTACGGGATCCACGGCCCCGAAGCGACGACCTCGACGCCCCCGCGCCGCCCCTCGGCGGCGAGTCGCTCCAGGGCGCCGGTGAACGCCGCCCGCTGCCCGTCGTCCACCAGATAGGCGCCGTTCAGCAGTTGCGGTGCGGCGGTGCCGGTCAGCCGCTCGCTCTGCGGCCGGTGCCGGGTCGCGGCCACGGCGTACCGCCTCAGCTCCCGGTCCACGGCCCGCGCCTCGGCCACGGCCCGCTCGCGTTCCTCGTTCCGGGTACGGCGCCGGGCACTGGCCCGGCTCAGGTACGCGCGCCCGTCGACACCGCCGGGCGCGGCCTCGCGCGGTGCCGGATCGGCGGCCGCATGGACCTTCACCGCCCACTCCGTACGGCCATGCAGCCGGTCGAGCAGGGCGGCCAGCTCCGCCTCCCGCTCGGTGACGGCCCGCACGGCCGCGTCCTCGGTGCGATACAGCGTTCCCAGCGGGAGGGGCACGACCGGACCCCACCGGGCCGCCGCCGCCACGGCCCGGTGGTGCGCGCGGGCGACGCCCTCCAACTCCTCCGGCCGGTTGAGCCGTTCCGCGAGCGCGGCCTCGTCGAAGCGGTCCGCGGGCACCTCCTGGACGAGCAGGCGGAGGTCCCCGGCCGCGAGGACCCGCAGCGGGCCGCCGCCGTCGTGGCCGGGCGCGTCGATCGGACCGGTCGCGGACGGCGGGGTGCGGGTGACGGCGAAGGCGCACACCAAGGTCGTGGTCACCGGGACCCCTCCCGCTCGTCGTCCGGGTCCGAGGCGCCCTCCAGTGCCGCGAGGCGCTCCCGCAGCAGGGCGTTCTCCTGGGCGAGCGCGTCCTTCGCGGCCCGGGAGGACAGGGCGGGATCCGTCTCCCACCAGTCGATGCCCGCCTTCCTGGCCGTGTCCACCGACGCGATGAACAGCCGCAGCCGGATGGTGAGCAGCTCGATGTCGAGCAGGTCGATCTTGATGTCACCCGCGATGACGATGCCCTTGTCCAGGACGCGTTCGAGCAGGTCGGCGAGGTTCCCGGTGACGGGCGCGTACGGCTGCGCCTCGTCGGCCGCGGGCGGCCAGGTGCCGACGTCGGTCACGGCGTGCCTCCCGGCCGGTCAGCGACGCGGGCGGCCGGGGCGGTCGCCCTCGTCCTCGTCGTCGTACTCGCCCTCGTCCTCGTCCTCATCCTCGTACTCGTCTTCGCTCTCTTCGTCGTCCTCTTCCTCGCCGTCGTCCTCGGCCTCATCGTCGTACTCGTCCTCTTCGTTCTCTTCGTCTTCTTCGTACTCGTCCTCGACCTCGTCCTCATACGCCTCCTCGTGCGTGCGGACCACCTCGGCGTCGCGGATCTCGCCGCGCCAGCCCTCCACCTCCTCGTCGGCGTGCAGGGTGACGTGCCGGGCGAAGTGCTTGAGGTCCAGGCGCAGTCGGCGGCCCTGGGCGCGCCAGAGGTTGCCGGTCTTCTCGAAGAAGCCCGCCGGGTGGTACTCGACGACCACGACGATCCTGGTGAGGGTGGGCGCCAGCTCATGGAAGGTGACCACGCCCCGGGTGGTGCCCTTGGGGCCCTCGGAGGACCAGGCGATCCGTTCGTCGGGCAACTGCTCCAGCACCGTCGCGCGCCAACCGCGGCTGGACGGGCCGACCTTGATCTTCCAGTCGGACTCCACGTCGTCGGACCGGGTGACGCTGCGGACGCCCTTGGTGAACACGCTGAAGTCCTCGAACCGGGTCCACTGGTCGTACGCGGTGCGCAGCGGCACCCCCACGTCGACGGACTCCATGATGTGCGTGGCCTTGACCCCGCCGCCGCCCCCGTCGCGGCGCCGACCGCCCTTCCCGGCGGCGTCCGTCAGCCGCTCGGTCAGGCGGCCGACCCGCGCGGAGACGTAGCCGCCCAGCGCGCCCTTCAGGTCGTCCACCGCAGAGGAGGTCGCCATCCGGGGTGTCACCTGCCGGAGAGGGCGTCGGTGCGGTCCCGGAGGGAGTCGGCGAGGTCCGCCAGACGGCGGTTCGCGGCGGCGGTGACCGCCGCACGGCCCGCCTGGAACAGCTCGCCGCGCATCTGGTCCGACAACTCCTGGAAGTGCGGCGCCCGTTGCAGGGTCGCCATGCCGTGCCGTCCGGCGAGATACGAGGCGACGGCCAGGGCCAGCCTCGCCTTCCTCGTACGGCCCAGGAGGTAGCCGCCCGCCACGGCCGCCGCGATGGCCACCTTGCTGTCGCTCATGGTTGCCTTCCCTGTCGGTGTCGCTCCAGGAGGGTGAGCAGTCGCTCCTCCTCCCGTTCGAAGGCCGCCTCGTCGATGTCGCCCCGGTCCAGGGCGTCGTTCAGCGCGGCGAGGCGGGCCCGCACGGCTCGTGGATCGTGGGCCTGCCGCCGGGCCTCGGTCACCAGGTGGTCGGCGACCCACAGGGTCCCCCGCACCGGAGCCAGCGGCAGCAGCAGGAGTCCGCTCACCAGTCCCATCGGTCACCGCCCGGCCGGGGCGGCGGGCCGCGTGTCGACGAAGCTGTAGCAGGGCAGGGGCCCGGTGACGCTGAGCGCCAGCCGGTCACCGTGGGCGCGGGCCTGCTCGGCGACCGCGTCCCGGAACCGCCGCTCGTCGGCCGCGCGCAGCAGGAACGACACGCTGAGCACCTGTTCGTCGTCGACCTCGCCCTCCGCCGTGCGCACAGCCAGGGGGACCAGCCGGGCGAGGACCTGCTGGGCGGCGCGGCGCGCCTCGGTGCGCACGGCCCGCGCGATGGCCTCGCCGAGCTGGACGTTCGCCTGGTAGCCGGGGCGCCGCCGGGTGCGCGCGGCCAGGGCGCGCAGGCGCTCGTCCCGGCGCACCAGCTGGGCGAAGCAGCCGGGTACGACGGCGCCCTTGACGTTCATCTCCACACAGCCCCGTACGTCCTCCAGCTGGCGGGTCAGGTCCTGGCGGCCGACGCGCAGTTGGGTGCGCAGGGCGTCGGCGTCGGGGCTGACGACCGCGAACCGCATGGGCAGCACCGGTCCCTGGGCGGCCAGCGCCGCCAGCACCGCCTGATGGGCGGCCAGGTCGCGGCGCCGGGGGCGCAGCCGCTCCGGCGGGTCGGACACCGCCGCGCACAGTCCGGACTCGTGCAGCAGCCGCACCCGCGCTCCGGCAACGCCGGTCGAGCGCGGCGGGCGCACGTCGGCGGGGGCGATGCCGTAGACGTACAGGGTGTCGGACGCGGTGGCGGTGGTCGCGGGCACCGTCATTCCTCCTCGTGGTCGCGGCGGCGGGCGCGCGGGCGGGCCGGGCGGTCGCTCTCCCGGCGCGCGGGGCGCTCGGCGGACGTGCGGCGACGCGGCCGCTCGTCCCTCTCGTCCCGCTCGTCGGTCCCGGGCTCCTCGTCGTCCTCGGGCTCCGGGGTGAGCAGGTCGTGGACCTTCTCCGTCAGCGACCGCCCGGCCCGCTTGACGCCCGCCCGGCCGAGCGTCTTGGTCACCGGTCCGCCGAACAGCTCCGGCACGGTCTTGCTGCGCGCGTCGTGCTCCAGGTCGAGCCGGTTGCAGGCCTCGGCGAAGCGCAGGTAGGTGTCGACGCTGGCGACCACGATCCGGGCGTCGACCTTGAGGATCTCGATGCCGACGAGGGAGACGCGGACGAAGACGTCGATCACCATGCCGCGGTCGAGGATGAGTTCCAGGACGTCGTAAAGGGTTCCGGCGCGGGGCGCGCAGACGACCTCTTCTTCGTAGGTGATCATCGGTGTCCTTCCGGGCTGCCGCTCGGGGCTGCTGTTCATTGGTCCTGGGCCCCTCGCCGGTAGCGTGCGATGCGGCGGTACTGGGTCAGTTCGCCGGTCGCGTCCAGTTCCACCTCGTAGACGGCGAGCAGGCTGGTGGTGTCGGGGATGCGCGCCAGTTCCAGGACGTCGACGTTGACGATCCAGCCGTGGTCCTCGCCACGGCGCACCGCCGAGACGCCTTCCAGCCGGTGCCGGATGAGGCCGCTGAGGCTCTCCGCGGCGCACTCGGCGGCGTCCTGGGCGCCGCGCAGGCCGTTCTTGCGGGTGCGTCCGCGGTCTTGTTCGCCGGTGTGTTCGCGGGCGTGGCCGCGCGTGGGTTCGCGAGTGGTTTCGCGCGTGGGTTCGCGCGTGGTTTCGCGGGCGGGGGAGGAGGCGGGGCCGCGCCGTCGCTCGCCGGATTCCGTCATGCTGCCCACTCTGGTGGCAGGGGGCGGGGCGCGCGTGCGGAGTTGGCCCATCCGGGGGCGAGGGGGGCGGCAGGCCGCTAACCGGAGGTGACCGCCGCCAGTCGCCGGTAGGAGTCCAGCAGGGCCGCGCGGTCGTACGTACTGGTCGTGACCAGCACCTCCTGCGCGCCGGTCTCCTTCAGCACCGTCTCCAGCTCGTGCGCCACCTGCTCCTCGGTGCCCGCGACGTGCCCGGCGAGGCCCTCCTCGTAGAAGCCGCGCTCCTTGGCGGTCATCGTGCGGGACTCGACCCGCTCGGCGGGCGGCAGGGGCGGGAAGGTGCCGTGGGTGCGGGAGTGGGCCATCGACCAGGCCTCGGGGAGCAGCAGCCGCCGGGCCTCCTCGGGGGTGGCGGCGACCGCGATGGTGCCGGAGACCACGACGTACGGTTCGGCCGCCCAGGGGGAGGGGCGGAAGCGGTCGCGGTAGCGGTCGATGCCGCGCCGCATCCGCTCCCCGCTCCGCAGGTCGCCGATCACCATCGGCAGGCCCGCGCGGGCCGCGATGTCGGCGCCCTCGCCCATCGCCAGCACGAACGGCGGCACGGTCAGGCCCTCGGCGGGGCGCGCGTGCACGCCGGCCGGGGAGGTGCCGCGGAACCAGCCGAGGAGTTCGTCGAGCTGGGCGGCGAAGTCCTCGGCGGCGTGCTTGTCCCGGCCGAGCGCCTTGCGCACGCCGTCGGTGAAGCCGACCGAGCGGCCGAGGCCCATGTCGATACGGCCGGGGTACAGGGACTCCAGTACGCCGAACTGCTCGGCGACGACGAGCGGCTGGTGGTTGGGCAGCATGACGCCGCCGGTGCCGACCCGGATGCTGGTGGTCGCCGCGGCCACGGCGGCGGCCAGCACGGTCGGCGCGGAGCCCGCGACGCCGGGCACGCCGTGGTGCTCGGAGACCCAGAAGCGGTGGTAGCCGAGCCGCTCCGCCTCCCGCGCGAGGCGCACGGTGTCACGCAGCGCCTCACCGTCCGGCCGCCCCTCACGGGTGCGGGAACGGTCCAGGACGGAGAAGCGCGTCGACGCGATCAGGGAGCCCACGCAGGGTTCAACGCCTGGCGCGGCGGCGCATTCCCGCGTTGTCTAGGGTGGCCGTGTGACAGCCGACAGCAAGCGCCCCGTGGCCGTGTTCGACCTGGACAACACCCTTGCCGACACCGCGCACCGGCAGCGGTTCCTGGAGCGCGGGCCGCGCGACTGGGACGCGTTCTTCGCGGCGGCGCCGCACGACCCGCCGCTGGCGCGGGGGGTGGCGCTGGCGCTGGAGCACGCCGAGGAGTGCGAGGTCGTCTACCTCACCGGGCGGCCCGAGCGCTGCCGCCGGGACACCCTGGAGTGGCTCGCCGCGCACGGGCTGCCCGAGGGGCGGGTGTACATGCGGCGCGACGACGACCGCAGGCCCGCCCGCCGCACCAAGCTGGAGACGCTGCGCCGCCTGGCCCGCACCCGCGACATCCGGGTCCTGGTCGACGACGACGAACTCGTCTGCGAGGATGCCGAACGCGCGGGCTTCACCGTCGTACGCGCCCGCTGGGCCACCCCGTCCGCCGAGCTGAAGGTGGCCCAGGAGCGGGAGGGCCGCACCTGAGCGGCCCCGGCTCCACGGGCTCGGACGTCAGTCCGTGTCCTCCAGGCGGAAACCGACCTTCATGCTCACCTGCCAGTGCGCGATGTCCCCGTTGTCCAGTTGGCCGCGCACCTCGGTGACCTCGAACCAGTCGAGGTTGCGCAGGGTCTGGGAGGCGCGGGTGATGCCGTTGCGGATGGCCTGGTCCACGCCCTCGGGCGAGGTGCCGACGATGTCCGTGACCCGGTAGGTGTGGTTCGACATGCGGGGGTTCCTTCCGCCGTGGTCGGTGTGTCGTGCGTCACTCCACCGTGCCCCAGGCTGCGACGAAGCGCGAGGTGTCGCTTCCGTCCCTCTTGTCCCGCTTGACCTCCGCATTGGTCCATACCAAAATCCAGCACACCCGTACGAGCCCCTGGCGCTCGTCCCCCCACGTCGGGCCCCCCGCCCCTGTCCACCAGACAGAACAGGACCCCCTCGTGAGACGTCGCCTGCTCGCCTTCGTATGTCTGTCCGCCACCCTGGCCAGCGGCTGCGGGCTGCTGCCGGAGGGCGGCACCGAGCGGCGGACGGTCACCGTGTGGCTGATGAAGGACAGCGCGTCGCAGGAGTTCATCGACCGGTTCACCGAGGAGTTCGAGCGCGAGCACGACGACCTCGACCTCGACATCCGCATCCAGGAGTGGACCGGCATCGGCGAGAAGGTGCACGCCGCCCTCGAGGACGACGCCGCCGACGGCCCCGACGTCATCGAGGTCGGCAACACCCAGGTCTCGCAGTACGTCGACGGCGGCGGCCTGGTCGACCTGACCCTGGAGTCGATGCGGGACTGGGGCATGCGCGACTGGCTGCCCGGCCTCGCCGAGCCCGGCGAGCAGCTGTCCCAGCAGTACGGCATCCCCTGGTATGCCGCCAACCGCGTCGTCATCTACCGCAAGGACCTGTTCGCGCGGGCCGGGATCGAGGAGGTGCCCAGGACCCGTGAGGAGTGGCTGACCGCCACCGAGCAGCTCGACGCGGGCGCTGACCAGGGCATCTACCTCGCCGGACAGGACTGGTACACCCTCGCCGGGTTCATCTGGGACGAGGGCGGCGACCTCGCCAAGGACAGCGGCGGCACCTGGCGGGGCACCCTGGACAGCGCCGCCGCCCTGCGCGGCATGGACTTCTACCAGCAGCTCCAGGCGCTCGGGGAGGGCCCGGTCGACGCCGACGAGGAACACCCGCCGCAGGCCGGGGTGTTCGCCTCCGGCGAGGTCGCGCAGATCGTCGCCGTCCCCGGCACCGCCCGCGCGATCGTCCAGCAGAACCCCGACCTGGAGGACGCGCTCGGCTTCTTCCCGGTCCCCGGCCCGACCGCCGAGAGGCCCGGCGCGGTCTTCACCGGCGGCTCCGACCTCGTCGTACCGAAGAACACCGACCACCGGGACGGCGCGATCGCCGTCGTCTCGGCGCTCGCCGGGGAGAAGTGGAACACCGAGCTGGCCCGCACGATGAACTACGTCCCCAACAAGACCACGCTGGCCAAGGCGGTCGCCGGTGAGGAGGGGGTCGCCGCCATGGCGGCCGGTGCCGCACAGGGCCGGGCGACCCCCGCCACCCCCGAGTGGGCCAACGTCGAGGCGGACAACCCGATCAAGGAGTACATGACCAGGGTCCTCAACGGCGCCGACCCCGCGACGGAGGCCCGCCGCGCCTCACGCCGGATCACCGAGGCGCTGGCGGTCCCCGTCGCCTGAGCGGGGGACGGCTACGGCACCACGCTGAGCGACAGCGCGAACCGGCCCTCGGCGTCCGTCCACCAGTGGGTCAGCTCCAGACCGGCCGCCGCGAGTTCCGCGCGCACGCCGTCCTGGCGGAACTTCGCCGACACCTCGGTGCGCAGCTCCTCGCCCGCCTCGAAGTCCACGGCGAGGTCCAGCGCGTGGACCTTCACGGTCTGGGCGCCGCGGGCGCGCAGCCGCATCTCGATCCACTCCTGCCCGGCGTCCCACAGGGCCACGTGGTCGAAGGCGTCGGGGTCGAAGTCGGCGCCCAGCTCACGGTTGACGACCGCCAGGACGTTCTTGTTGAACGCGGCCGTCACCCCCGCCGCGTCGTCGTACGCCCGCACCAGGACACCCTCGTCCTTCACCAGGTCGGTGCCCAGCAGCAGGGCGTCGCCCGGGGAGAGCAGGGCGCGGACCGCGGCGAGGAACACGGCGCGCTCGGCGGGCAGCAGATTGCCGATGGTGCCGCCGAGGAACGCCACCAGCCGGGGCCCGGGCACCTCCGGCAGCCGGAGCCCGGCGGTGAAGTCGGCGATCAGGGCGTGCACCCGCAGCCCCGGCCGCTCGGCCACGAGCGCCTGCCCGGCCTGGGTGAGGGCGCTCTCGCTGACGTCGACGGGGACATACGTCTCCAGGGTCCCCAGCTCGGTCAGCGCGTCCAGCAGGTAGCGGGTCTTCTCGGAGGAGCCGGAGCCCAGCTCCACCAGGGTGCGGGCGTGGGCCGCCTCGGCGATGGCGTCGGCGCGGTCGATGAGGATCTCCCGCTCGGCGCGGGTCGGGTAGTACTCGGGCAGTTCGGTGATCTGCTCGAACAGCTCGCTGCCCCGGGCGTCGTAGAACCACTTCGGCGGCAGCGTCTTGGGGGTGCTCGTCAGGCCCGCAAGGACATCGGCGCGCAGCGCGGCGTCGGTGGCGTCCTCGGGCAGGGTGCGGGTGAGAAGGAACGGACTCACGTGCGGGGCTCCTTCGGCGGGGCGGAGGCCGAGGCGTCGCTCGGCTCCTTGAGCGGGGTGAGCCGCACCTCGGTGCGGCTCGCGGTGAGCAGGGTGCGGTCGGGGACCTCCTGCCAGTGCGGCTCGTCGTCGGCGGGCTCGGAGGCGACGACCGTGCCGCCGCCGGGCAGCGCGCGGTACCAGAGCGTGTCGCCCCAGGCGGTCGCGGCGATCGTCGTGCCGTCGGTCAGCAGCAGGTTGAGCCGGGAGCCGGGGGCCGCCGCGGCGACCTCCGGGACCGTGTCGGACAGCGCCAGGCCCGGGTCGTCCCCGGCCCGCAGCCGGGCCAGGACCAGCGCCCAGACCAGCGCGGAGTCATTGCGGGCCGCCAGGGACAGCAGGTCCTCCGGCGCCAGCGTCCGGGACAGCGCGGCCAGCGAGCCCGGCCAGCCGGTGACCGCGCCGTTGTGGCTGAACAGCCAGCGCCCGGCGGCGAACGGCGCCGCCGCGGCCTCCGCGTCCGCGCCCGCCAGGGTCGCGTCCCGGACGGCGGCCAGCAGCGCGGTGGAGCGCACCACCCGCGCCAGGTCCGCGAACGACAGGTCGGCCCAGATCGGCCCGGCGCGGCGGTAGCGGGCCGGTACCGGGTCGCCCGCCGCGTACCAGCCGACGCCGAAGCCGTCGGCGTTGACCGTCCCGTACCGCTGCCGCCGGGGTGCCCACGACTGCCGGTACAGGCCGTGCGGGGGCTCCACCAGCAGCCTGCCGAGCGGCTCCTCGGGTCCCACGTAGGCGATATGACGGCACATCAGGCGGTCGCCGCCGAACGCGCGGTGCGGAAGCCGGAGAAGATCTGCCGCCGGATCGGATAGTCCCAGTTGCGGAAGGTGCCCCGGCAGGCCACCTGGTCCACCGCGAACGAACCCCCGCGCAGCACCTTGTGGTCGGGCCCGAAGAACACCTCCGAGTACTCCTTGTACGGGTACGCCGTGAAGCCCGGGTACGGCAGGAAGTCACTCGCCGTCCACTCCCACACGTCGCCGATCAACTGCCGCACCCCCAGCGGTGATTCCCCGGCCGGGTAGCTGCCCGCCGGGGCCGGGCGCAGATGCCGCTGACCGAGGTTGGCGTGCTCGGGCGCCGGGTCGGCGTCGCCCCACGGGTAGCGCCGGGAGCGGCCGGTCGCCGGGTCGAAGCGGGCCGCCTTCTCCCACTCCACCTCGGTCGGCAGCCGACGTCCGGCCCAGCGGGCGTAGGCGTCGGCCTCGTACCAGCACACGTGCAGCACCGGCTCCTCGGGCGGCACCACCTCCGTCACGCCGAACCGGCGCCGCAGCCACTGCCCGCCGTCCCGGCGCCAGAACAGCGGCGCCTCGATGGAGTGGCGCCGGATGTGCGCCCAGCCCTCCGCCGTCCACCAGCGCGGATCGCCGTAGCCGCCGTCCTCGATGAACGCCTGGTACGCGCCGTTCGTCACCGGCGTGGTGTCGATCCAGTACGGCGCCACCTCACGGCGGTGCGCGGGCCGTTCGTTGTCCAGCGCCCAGGGCTCGGTGGAGGTGCCCATGGTGAACGGGCCGCCGGGGACCAGGACTTCGGCCGGTCCGGTGAACGGCGGCACGGGCTCCGGGTCCGGGGCGGTCAGGGCCCGCGGGCCCTTGCGCAGCTGATGGGTGATCAGCATCGTCTCGTCGTGCTGCTGCTCGTGCTGGGCGATCATGCCGAAGGCGAAGCCCGCCTCCGTCAGCCGCGTCCCCTCGAACGCGGCCCGCTCCAGCACGTCCAGCGCCCGCCCGCGCACCTCGGCCGCGTACCTGCGGGCCTCCTCGGGCGGCAGCAGCGGCAGCCGGGGCCGTTCGGCGCGCGGATGCTCGAAGGCGTCGTACAGGCTGTCGATCTCGGGCCGTATCGCCTCCTGCCCGGCGACCGCCCGCAGCAGCCACTGCTCCTCCTGGTTGCCGATGTGGGCGAGGTCCCACACCAGCGGGGACATCAGCGGCGAGTGCTGGGCGGTGAGGTCCGGCTCCTCGACGCAGGACGTCAGCAGGGTGGTCCGGTCCCGGGCGGTGAGCAGCGAGGCCAGCGCACGCTCCCGCAGCGCCTCGGCGTCGGTGGCGGGGTCGATGGCGTGCTCGGTCATGTGCGGAGGTCCTTCCCGTGCAGCTCGTCCAGCAGTTCGTCGGCGGGGCAGCGGCCCGGCACGACATGGCGGTCCCGGTACGCGGTGACGGCGGCGATGACATCGGCGCTGGCCCCGAGCCGGGGCAGCGCCGCCAGAGCCGCCGCGAAGCAGGTCACGGCCGCCTCGTGCAGCTCGGGGTCGGCGAGCCCCTGCCGGGCCGCGTCGATCCACAGCGGATTGTGCGGCGCGGACAGCCCCAGGGTCCGCTCGGCCAGCGGCTTCACGGTCCGGTAGGCGGTCTCGGCGGCCTGCGGGTCGTCGAACAGCGCGGCCGTCACCGCGAGCGGCACGATCCAGCCGTGCTCACCCGGCTGCGCGTCGATCATGCGCAGCTCCAGATGCCCACGCGGTCTGACCGGCGGGAAGAGCGTCGTCAGGTGGTAGTCGAGATCGTCCGGCGTGGGCGGCCGGGGCCCGCCCGACCGGGTCCACTCCCGGAAGGTCAGCTCCTCGGGCACCTCCCACGGCCCGCCGTCCCGCCGTACGCACATCACCGGGGCGTCCAGCACGTGCCGCGCCCAGGCGCCGCGCGGGTCGGTGTCCAGCGGGGGCGCGCCCGCCCGGCCGGTGCCGATCTCCATCCAGGTCAGCTGCCGGGTGGAGCGCCAGCCGGTCGGCTCCCGGGCGGCGAGCGGGGAGTTGGCGAACGCCGCGACCAGGACGGCGCCCAGATGGTGGGCCAGCCACCAGCGGCGGACGTGCCCGAGCGGGCCGGGCTCCTCGGTGCCCGCGTCCAGACAGACCTGGACGGAGGCGGAGGTGCACATCATGGCGCGCCCGGCGGGGCCGGTGCGGTCGAGACAGGTCTCCATGGCGTCGTACCGCGGCTGGCGCAGGAAACGACGGGGCGGGTGCCAGGGGTCCTGGCCGATGCCGAGGAGGGCGAGGCCGTGTGCGCGCAATGTCGCGCGGACGGCGTCGAGGTCGGCGGAGACGGTGCCCACGCACTCCATCAGGGAGGCGGCGGGCGGCGAGCTGAGTTCCAGCTGGCCACCTGGTTCGACGGTGAGCGCCGATTCCAGCGGCACGGCCCGCAGTGCGGCGTAGGCCGCTTCGAGACGTTCGGGGGAGACGGGGAGCCGCGGTGCCCGCGGATCCTGGACGAGCCATTCCACTTCGACCCCGAGGGAGCGAGGCGGTCCGGTCTTGAAGCAGATGCCCCGGACCAGGGCCTCCACCTCGGCTTCGGTGACAGCGGTACGGGTATCGGTACAGCCACTCCCCGAGGGAGCGCTTCTTGCATCGGACATGTCGGGATCCTCCTGAGATTCCACCATGCCGCCGGTCAGGACCCGGTGGGGCCCGACCGGCACACCCGTCCCACCCAAGACCGTCGCGCCGTCCCGCACAAGGGGGCAAGGTGGACTTTCAGGACCGGACGACCGGCCTCCGGAACCTTTCCGGCGGCCGGGAAACTCTGTTGCACCGCAGGACCAGCATCGCTCACGATGCGTTCATGAGCACGACGGGGGAGACGACGGGGGACATGGCGACGACCGATACGTCCGCGGGGCGCGCGGGCGTGGCGCCCACGGGGGTGGCGCCATGAGCGCGCGCCTGCGCGGCATCGCGCGGGAGACCGAGGAGATCGTCGCGGCGGGCGGCTACCGCGCGCCGGACGGGCGCGAGGTGTCCCTCGCCGCGGCGATCGACGCGGCCCGGCGGGGCACCCGGATGCACGGCCCGGACCCGGTGCCGGTCCCGGAGGTCCCCCGCGCGGACACGTCCTTCGAGGTCACCGGCGAGAGCAGCCTGGAGGCCGCCCACAGGATGCTCACGACAGACCCCGGCCCGCTGGCGGTGCTGAACTTCGCCTCGGCCCGCAATCCCGGCGGCGGCTACCTCAACGGCGCGCAGGCGCAGGAGGAGGCCCTGTGCCGTGCCTCCGCGCTCTACACCTGCCAGCTGAGGGCCCCGGAGTTCTACGACCACCACCGCGCCCACCGCGACGCGTTCTACACCGACCGTGTCATCCACTCACCCGCCGTGCCCGTCTTCCGCGACGACCGCGGCCGTCTCCTCGCCGAGCCGTACACCGCCGGTTTCCTCACCGCCGCCGCACCGAACGCGGGCGTGGTGCTGAGCCGGACCCCGGAGCGGGCCCCCGAACTGCCCGCCGCCCTCGCCCGCCGCGCCGAAAGGGTCCTGGAGGTCGCCGCCCGCCACGGCTACCGCCGCCTGGTCCTCGGCGCCTGGGGCTGCGGCGTCTTCCGCAACGACCCGGCGCGGGTCGCGGGCGCCTTCCGGGCGCTGCTGACGTCGGACGGACGGTTCGCCGGGACGTTCGCCGAGGTGGTCTTCGGCGTCCTGGACCGCACACCGGGGCACAGCGTGCGGGCCGCGTTCGAACGGGCGTTCCCGGAGCGTCAGCTCCAGCCGTAGCGCTCCTTCAGCCGGTGCCGCACCGAGTTGAACCGCATCCGGTCCAGCGCGCACGCCTCCCGCCGCATCCCCTGCTCATGGAGCCGCAGCACCCGGTCCACGTCCACCCAGGACTCCCGCCCCGACCGGTCCCACGGCCCGCTGCCGATCGGCACCCAGTCCCGCTCGCCGTCGTGCCGCTTGCTGGACAACTGGACGGCGAGCAGGGTGCCCGCCGCCTCCCGGGCCACCACCAGGACCGGCCGGTCCTTGCCGCGCCCGTCGTTCTCCTCATAGGGGACCCACGTCCAGACGATCTCCCCGGGGTCGGGATCGCCGTCGTAGGCGGGGGAGTACTCGGTGCGCACCCGGCCCACCTCGCGCGGGTCGGCCTCGGTGGTGGCGGTGGGGCCATGGCGGCCCGGGGCGTTCTCATCGGTCAGCGCAGTCACGGGAATCACCGTAGAGGGCGGCGCCGATCACGGGGACCCGGGGACGGAACTCGATGCCGCGTCAGCTCCGCGCGGCGGCGGCCACCGCTCGTGCCACCGCAGCTCCGCCTCCAGTTGCGCGGCCAGCGACACCAGCAGCGGTTCGCTGTGCGCGGGCCCGAGCAACTGCGCCCCGACCGGCAGCCCGTCGCCGGTGAAACCGGCCGGGACACCGACGCCGGGCCAGCCCAGCACGTTCCACGGCCAGGCGTAGGGACAGGCGGTGATCACGGCCCGGTCGGTGGCGAATCCGCCGAGGTCGAGCAGGGCCCCGATCCGGGGCGGCGGCCCGGCCGTCGTCGGCGCCAGGATCACGTCGTACGACGAGAAGAACGCGCCGATACGCCGCTGAAGGACGCCCTCGGCGCGCCGCGCCGCCCGCAGCGGAGCCCCGCCGAGCAGCCGCCCCAGCCGGGCCGCCCCCCGGGTGCGCCGGTCGAGCAGCGCGGGGAAGGGGGCCTCGCCCACCCGCTCGGCGATCCCGGCGGTGGCCCGGGGTACGAAGGCCAGCCCGATCTGCCCGTACGGCGGGTCGGCCTCCGCCACGGTGTGCCCCGCCGCCGCCAGCCGTTCGGCGAGCGCGACGACCCGCGCCCGGATCTCCGGGTGCAGCCGGGCGGGCAGCGCGGTGAACGGCGGCTTCAGGGAGAGGGCGACGCGCAGCCTGCCGGGATCGCGGCCGACGGCGGCACAAACGTCGACGGCCGGGGGCTGGTGCGGATCGTGCCGGTGGTTGCCGCTCGCGGCGTCCAGGAGCAGGGCCGCGTCGGCGACCGTGCGGGCCAGGGTGCCGTTGACGGTGATGCCGTGGAAGGACTCACCGCGCGGCCAGGTCGAGATCCGGCCGCGCTGTGGCTTGATGCCGACCAGATGGGTCCAGGCGGCCGGTATCCGCACCGAACCGGCGCCGTCCGAGCCGAGCGCGGCCGGGACCAGGCCCGCGGCGACCGCCGCCGCCGAACCACCGGAGGAGCCGCCCGGGGTGTGCGCCGGGCTCCAGGGGTTGCGGGTCGCGCCGAACGCGGGCCCCTCGGTGACCGGCCACTGCCCGAACTCGCAGGTGTTCGTCTTCCCGACGATCACCGCTCCGGCCGCGCGCAGCCGTCGTACCGCCTCCCCGTCCGCCGGGACCGGCGGGAAGTCCCCGGCGCAGCCGAACGCGGTCGGCTCACCGGCCACGTCCATGTCGTCCTTGACCGCCACCGGCACGCCCAGCAGCGGACGGCGGCCCCCGGCGGCCAGTTCCCGGTCGGCGGCGTCGGCCTCGGCGAGCGCGGCCTCGGCCCGCACGATCCGGAAGGCGTTGACCGTGCCCTGCGTCGCCGCGATCCGCGCCAGCGCGCTCTCCGCGAGCGCCCGCGCGGTCACCTGGCCGTCGGCCAGCGCCCGGGCGGTCCCGGTCAGTCCCGTCACGGCGGGGTCGAACGTCATACGGGCCTCCGGCAGTCAGGGGTCTACCGGACAGTAACCTCAGAAAGGCCTTGCCGGAACCGGCCGTTGAGGATCCGCTAGCTCGCCCGCGCCAGCTGGCGGGCCTTGGTGGCCGCGTGCTCGTGGGCGCGCTGCCGGGAGGCCTCGAACAGGGGGATCAGCTCGGACATCGCGGGGTTGTGCGGGGCCATGGTGAGTTCCGGGACGATGAACTCGGTGTCCATGGCCAGGGCGTCCGTGAGGACCGCGGTCAGGTAGTTCTGCACGTACTCGTACGGCTCCTTGGGCGTGCCGGGGGCGTAGGACCCGCCGCGGCTGGCGATGACCGTGACGGGAGTGCCCTTCGCGGACGGGGTCTCGCCCGCGGTGCGGCCGAACAGGATCACGTTGTCCAGCCAGGCCTTCAGGGTCGAGGGGATCGTGAAGTTGTACATCGGCGCGCCGATCAGGACGGCGTCGGCCTCCTCCAGCTCCCTGATCAGCTCCAGCCGCCGGGCGAAGGCCGCGGCCTGCTCGGGTGTGTGCTCGGCGGGATCGGCGAAGCCCGCGGTGTGGGCGTCGGCGGTGAGGTGCGGGACCGGGTCCTTCGCGAGGTCGCGGTAGACCACCGTGCCGTCGGGGTGCTGCTCCTGCCAGGTCCGGCGGAAGGTCTCCGCCACGGTCCGGGAGGCGGACGCGTCGCCCGGGAAGACGGACGAGTCGATGTGCAGCAGCGTGGTCATGCGTTTCTCCAAGTAAGGGGGTGCCCTGGACGCCGGGGCGACCAGAGGGTTCGCTTTTTCGTGCGTGACTTCAGATTACACAGGTGCTTACTTTTTTTCACCTCCTACGCCCGACAGTATGCTGGAGCCATGACGGTCGAGCAGAACCACACCGCCGGAGCCTGCAAGCAGGTGGACGACGCCATCACCCGGGTCTTCCAACTGCTGGGGAAGCGCTGGACCGGGCCGATCGTGGCCGTGCTGATGGAGCAGCCCACGCACTTCGCCGAGCTGCGCAGGGCGATCCCCGGCATCAGCGAGCGCATGCTCTCCGACCGTCTGACCGAACTCGGCGCCGCCGGGCTCGTGGTCCGCGAGGTCTACGAGGGCCCGCCGCTGCGGGTCTCGTACACGCTCACCGAGCCCGGAGCCGCCCTGGAACCCGCGATCAGGGAACTGGGGAAGTGGGCCGAGAAGCATCTGCCCGAGACCAAGTCCTTGGTGGAGTCGGGCGGGAAGTGACCGGGCTCAGGTCCGTCCTGGACGCAGGACGCCCTCGGGGTCGTAGCGCTTCCACGGCTCGGTGACCCGGGAGCCGGTCGGTCCGGGGTAGGCGCGGGCGAAGGAGTCGGCGTCGCGGTGGCTCTCGAAGTTCACATACGCGCCGTCGGCGTGCGCGAGGACGCCGTCCGCCGCGCGCGTGAGCGTGTCCCGGTCGTCCGGCGGGAACACCGAGGCGACGACCAGGGTCTTCTGGTGGCGGTGCGGGAACGCCATGTCGTCGGGCGCCGGGTCGTGCGTCGCGCCGCCCAGTGAACGCAGCTGGATCAGCGCGGGCTGGGGTCCGGACGCCGCCGTGACCAGGGCGCGGGCCGCGTCCGGGCCGATCTCCGGGAGCAGGCCGCTGGTCGTGAGTGACGGCATCTGCCCGGTGTTGGCGTGCGGATGCGCGGTCGACACCAGCTCGGGGTACGGCACCTGGTGGGCCTGCTGCCCGAGGACGTCGCCGATGCCGAGCAGCGGCTCGACGGCCTCGCGGATCAGGGCCCGGTCGTCGGACGCCACCACCGCGGTGACGAACGCGACGGGCTGTGCGCCCCGCGCCGTCAGCAGCACGGCGCTGGACAGCTCCCGGGGCGACCGGGCGACGGCCTCCTCCCAGCGCCGCAGGGTCTCCCCGGCCGGGTCGACGGCGACGGCGAGCTGCGCGTGGCCGACGGTGCGCAGCTCCACGGCCTCGATCTCGAAGGCCACCGCGATCCCCGCCCCCGCCCCGGCGCCGCGCATCACCCACAGCAGATCGGGCTCGGTGGCCGCGTCCGCACGGACCAGGGCGCCGTCGGCCAGCACCACCTCGACGGCGCGGACACGGTCGACGGTCAGCCCGAAGTGCCGTACAGCCCAGCCGATGCCGCCGCCGGTGGCCAGCCCGCCCACGCCCACGTTGCCGTGGTCGCCCGAGCTGATCGCCAGCCCGTGCGGGGCGAGCGCCTGGGCGACCCGCGCCCAGCGGGCGCCCGCCGCCACCCGTACCCGACGGGTGGCGCAGTCGAGGACGTCCACGCGGCGCATCGCGCTGAGGTCGATGACAAGGCCGCCCGCGTTGGTGCCGGTCCCGGCCAGGCCGTGCCCGCCACTGCGGACGGCCAGCGGCAGGCCCTGGTCGCGGGCCAGCCGCAGCGCGGCGGCGACCTCGGCCGCGGACTCGGGCAGGGCGACGACGGCCGGGCGGCCCACGGTGGTGTAGGTGGAGCGCAGCAGGTGGTAGCGGCGGTCGTCGGGCGTGACGAGTCTGCCGTCGAGTGCGGTGGGCACGGTGCCCGGGTCGAAGGTCATCGTCCGCTCCTCGTGGCGGCCACGCGCTCGCGGACCGCGGGCACGATCTCATCGGTGAAGAGGCAGAGCTGACGGTCGGGCTCGGCGACCGGCCAGAAGACGAAGGTGTCGAAGCCGAGGTCGACGGCCCAGCCGGTGAGGGCGTCCACCCAGCGGTCCGTGCCGCCGACGAGGCCCGGTCCGCCGCGGTGGTCGCCGATGGCGCCGATCACGTTGTAGACGCGGCGGACCGACCGGGGGTCGCGTCCGGCGGCCAGGGCGGCGTCGTCGATGATCCGCTGCCGGGAGGGCACCTCGGGGGGCGTGACATAGAGGTTCAGCGGGGAGATCCAGCCGTCCGCCGCGCGGCCCGTCACCTGGAGCATCCTGGTCTTCCGCGCGCCGAGCCACAGCTCCATGGGCTTCGGGGGCACCGGACCGGCGTGGTGGCCGCCGACGCTGTGCCGGGGGGTGCGCAGCCGCACCGGGCCTCCGGCCAGCGCCCGGCGCAACAGCGTGAGGGACTCCTCGGCGAAGGCGACCATGTCCGCGCCGCGCCGGGCGGGGCCGCCCATCGAGGCGATGGCGTCCGGGATGCCGCCCCGCCGAGGCCCAGCTGGATGCGGCCGTCGGTGATCACGCTCAGCGAGGCGGCGGCCTTGGCGAGCATGGCCGGTGGGCGCGGCTGGAGGTCGGCGACGTCGGTGAGGAAGGCGACGCGGTCCGTGATCCCGGCCAGGTGCGAGATCGGCGTCCAGGTCTCCAGGTGGCCGGGCTGGTAGGGGTGGTCCTGCACGGCCACGTGGTCCAGACCGCGGGCCTCGGCCAGCCGGGCCAGCTCACGGGTCTGGGGCAGGTTCTCGGCGGCCGCGGGCCTGATCCAGCGCGTCGTCATCCCGACCACGCCGGTGCAGATCCGCTACCGGCTGTCCCCGGACGGCCGGTCGCTCCTGGAGGCACTCCAGCCACTGGCCCGGTGGAGCCTGCGCCGCACCGGCCCGGGCCCTCAGCGGTAACGCAGCAGCAGCATCGCCGCGTCGTCCTGGAGCGGGCCGCCCACATGCTGGAGGAGGTCCTGCCGCAGGGTCTCCAGGGCGGCCTCCGGGTCGTGCTCCTTCAGCAGGTGGGCCCGCTCGGTCAACGGATAGAAGCGGCCCAAGCCGTCCCTGGCCTCGGTGATGCCGTCGGTGTAGAGCAGCAGTTGGTCCCCGCGCCGGAAGTCGGCGCGGAACGGCCGCGGTGCGGACGGGCCGTGCGCGCCCAGGCCGAGGGGCAGGGCGTAGGCCTCCGGCTCGGGCAGCGCGGCGGAGCCGTCGGCACGGATCAGCAGCGGCGCCGGGTGGCCGTGGTTGAGGAAGGTCACCTCGTGGTCGGTCACCTCGGCGAGGATCGCGGTGACGAACTTCTCGCCCTCCAACTGCCGGTCGACGGACCGCGCCAGACGCCGCCCGACCCCGGTCAGATCCGCCTCGTCCAGGGCGGCCTCACGGAACGCCCCGAGCACCACGGCCGCGGTCTCCACCGCCTCCAGCCCCTTGCCCTGCACATCGCCCACGATCACCCGTACGCCCTGCGGGGCCGCGACCACCTCGTACAGATCACCGCCGATACGGGCCTCGGCCACCGCCGACGTGTACGACACCGCCGCCCGCAGCTGCCCCGCCAACCGCGGCACCGGCTTGAGCAGCACCCGCTGCGCCGCCTCCGCGATCGACCGCACGCTGGCCAGCTCCGCCTCGCGCCGCTGCCGCATCGCCACCGCGACCAGGCCCGCCGCCGTCACCCCGATCACGGAGACGACGCTCACATAGCCGCGCACGCCCTCGAAGAGGTCGTCGTACAGGCCCAGCGCGACCGTGAGCAGCAGCGCTGTCACGCCGACGCAGACGGTGCGCCGCCAGTCGCCGACCAGCGGGGCGAAGGCGGGACCGAGCGCCACCAGCGGGAGCAGCCCCACCGCCGGTCCTATGGCGACGTCCACTGAGGACACCACCGCCATCATGGCGAACGGCAGGGTGGACAGCACGGCGAGTCGGCCGTTCTCCTCGGGCACATCCCCTCCACCGGCGGCCGTTCCCCACACCCCGCGAGCGGGGACGGACCACCAGCGCCCCTGCCCCTCACATGCTCCGCACGGAGCTGGGTCCATCGTTGCAGACGGTCCCCTTCCCGGTCCCGTTCCCGAACGAGGAGGTGGGGCACGACCGATTCCCGAACGCCCTGTGAACGTCCGGCCCGACGAGGAGCGGGGCACCGTCTCGGGAGCCGACGGCTGCAACCACTTCAGGGGCGGGACCGAGACCGACGAGGCCGCCGGGACCGTCACCTTCAACACTCTGACGTCGACCGCGATCGCCTGCTACGACGACTTCGCGCGGTACTTCCCCCGGGCCGAGGGCCCGCTGCGGATCGGGGGCGACGCCGCCAGGCTCGTCCTGACCGGTGCGGACGGGGACGGGATGGTCCTGCGGGCCACGCAGGGCGCGGCCCGCTGAGGCGAAACGGGGAAGGCCGGTTCAGGCGTCCTGGTTCCGGCGGAACGCCCACGCCATCTTCGGCTCCATCACACCGCGGAAGACCCGCCGCACCGGCGGCGTGCAGAGCAGGGTCACGCCCGCCCCGGCGACCAGGGTGACGGTGATCTTGCCCAGGGGCTGGTGGAACCAGGTGTGGTCGGACCAGTCCCAGTGGTTGGCCGCCTGGATGAAGAAGCCGTGCAGCAGATAGCCGTACAGGGTGCCCGCCCCCAGCGCGGTGAACCACATCCGGCGCCGTGGCACCAGCGCGAGGAAACAGGCGACGAGGACCAGACAGCAGCCGAACAGCGCGAGTGTCATGAGCGGCCCGGTCCAGGCAGGGGCGGCCAGTTCCGCCGCGCTGCTGCGGTGGAAGAACCACGCGTAGTTCATCCGCGGCACCGCCCAGTACGCCGTGACCGCCGCGCCCAGGAAGACCGGCACCGCCGCGATCCGCGCCGCACGGCGGCGTACCAGCTGGAAGTGCTCCGGCTTCAGCAGCAGGCCGAGGACGAAGTACGGCAGGAACTGCAGCGCCCGCTGGAGGTCGAGGTCCTTGCCGATCTCGGGGGAGAGCGTGGCCAGCATGGCGATCGCCAGCGCGATCGGCAGCGGCCAGCGGACCACCTTCCAGATGGGGGTGGTCAGCCGCCAGATGAACAACGCCGCCAGGAACCAGGTCAGGTACAGCGGGTCCAGCAGGCTGATCGGGCGGTCCGGCTCGCCGTCGGCCCAGCGGGTGAAGAGGGTGTACGCCACCTCGAAGACGACATACGGCACCGCCACACCGGTCAGCAGCCGCTTCACGCGTCCCGGGGCCGCGTCGAAGCCGCGGGAGAAGTAGCCGGAGATGATGATGAAGGCGGGCATGTGGAAGGCGTAGACGAGCATGTACAGCGCGGTGACCGTGCGGCTCCCGCCGCGCAGCGGCTCCCATGCGTGCCCCATCGCGACCAGCACGATCGCGAGGTACTTGGCGTTGTCGAAGAACGCGTCCCGTCCTTTGCCGCCGCCCGGTCTGGCCGCCCGGTCCGCGGGCGCGCCGGAGGCCGCCGGTGGTGGCGGTGCCTGCCCCGTGCCGCGCGGCAGTGTGTCGCTAACGATTCCTTTTTGGGGGAACCCAGACAGAACAGAACACCTCTTACTGGAGTTGCGTACGTGACGGGCGGGCAAACACCGGGTCACCCTAGCCACGGCCTTCCCGCCGAGTAAACCTAGGAGGTCACAGCGGGGCAGCGGGCCTCAGTGGCGCCCGGCGAGCCGTCCGTGCACCGCGAGCGCCGACTCCTGCGGGCTCCGCCGCCCGTCGACGCACACCTCGAGGTAGCGGGTGTCGCTCGCCGCGTGCCGGGCGCGTACGGCGGCCATCGTGCGCGGGGCGCAGGGGACCACGGCCACCACGCCGTTGCGGGCCAGCACCTCCGCGATCAGCCCGACGCGGCGGGCGTCGGTGCCCAGGTCGTCGAACCGGTCGAGCACCTCGACGCGGCGCCGCTCCGCGTGCAGCCGCTCGGCCAGCGCGTAGGCGGCGGCCAGCCGGTCGGCCGCGCAGTCGCCCGTCACCCATACCGTGGCGCCGGGGCAGGTGCACCGGCAGCGCACCCCGCCGCGGTCACTGCGGGCGGTCAACTCGGATATCCCCAGGCGCGCGTGATCTCGCGCAGCGGCACCGGAACGTCCTCCGGGTCGGGCAGCGGGCGGGCCCGCTGGATCTTCCCGGACTTGATGTTCTCGCTCCAGTCGCCGATGAACGGCACGAAGGGCCCGTGGTCCTCCTTGCGGTAATCCAGCATCCGCGATGTCCAGTTCACCCCGAGAAAGGCGCAGATCTCCTGCGTCACTTCGGTGGGTCTCTCCGTGAGCGACTCGTAGCGGACGGTGAGTCCGGGCAGCGCGGTGCGGGCCGCCTCGACGGCCTCGACATAGCCGCGCACCTCCCTCACCGTCGCCTCGGTGTCCCGGTCCGGGCGGTTGTTGATCAGCGAACTCACCATGGACGCCGGGTGTCGCAGCAGGAAGATGTACCGGGCCTTCGGCCAGGCCTCGTGCAGCCGCTCCCACACCCCGGCGTTGCCCGGCGTCTTGTCCACGATGATCTGCTTCCCGCTGCGCACCAGCTCCCGGTGCAGCACGCGGTCCCACAGCAGATACTCCAACTCCCGCTGCTCGAGGCCGAGTTCGGCCATCGCCTTCTTGGTGTACGGCTTGCTGAGGTCGACCGTCAGGGTGCGCAGATGCATCTCGTGCGGGGCGCGGATCCGGGGGTGGCTGTTGAGCAGGACCCGCAGCAGGGTGGACCCGGAGCGCACGGAGGAGATGATGAACACCGGTTCGGGGACGAGCCGGTGGGCCGACTGGGGAACCGGGGGCTCCGCCAGCCTCCGTATGCGCCGCTTGACTCCACGGGCCACTCGACGGATTTCCGTGCCGGTCCGGGCCATGGCTGATCCTCCTGCCTTACCGCGTGCGACGTGGTCTTCCTCCCCCTTGAATCCACCCGACCATACTGCTTCCGAGTGGCGGGGCGGCCCGGAGTGGGCGAGGGGAGCCGTGCATGGTGGGACATACGCGACAGTACGAGCGCCACATCCTCACCCGGAGCCAGGTGCGTCGGGCAGTTCCTCGGCGGTGGTGGGGCGTTCGGCGGGGGCGTCCTCCGACTGCTGGACCGTCGTACCGCCGGGTGTCTCGTAGCCGTCCGGCCCGCTGCCGGGGCCACCGGCCACCACGAGCAGGAACAGCACCACCGCGGCGGCAGCCGCGAGCGCGCGGTACACCAGCCGACGGCGGCCCCGGCCGTCCAGTTCGCGCCAGGCGGGGGCGTCCCGCGCCTCCGCGGGCCGCCACAGCTCACCGACGGCCTCCACCGGCTCCGGCTCCACCCGCGCCCCCGCCGCCCGCTCCCGCGCGGACGGCTCCCTCGGCGCCCGCGGGCCCCCGGGCGCACGACAGGCCTCGGCGAACCGCCGCCACACCTCGTCCGGGACGCCCCCGTTGTCACCGTGCTCTCGTCTGGCCACTGCGCCACGCTCCTCGCCGCGAAGAACCGGCGCACAGCCTAGAGGGACGGCCGATGCCGAGGGCGGTCGACGCGGCCCGCGGGCCGGGCGTCAGTGGGGAGACGTCAGCGACCAGCGTGGTGCGCTGCCCGTCAGGCGGCAGGCGAGGAAGTACAGGGGGATGGGCGGGGTGTAGGGGGAGCCCGCGTCCGGGGTGTGGATGAGGTGGGGGACGGGGCGGGGGCGGGTGGGCGTCCAGGACGGGTCGGAGAGCTGGGCGCCGACGGCGTAGTGGACGGTCGGGGGCCAGTCCACGCCGATGTGGGATCCGGCGGGGACGATCCACCACCAGCGCCGGTCGTCGGCGGAGACGCAGCCGACGCGGGGCAGACAGGACAGGATGCGCTCGCCGTGCTCACGGGGGGTGCCGACGGCGTCGTATCCGAGGGTCGTGGGCAGTTGGGCGGGGATTCTCAAGGCGCGGGCGGGGCGGTGGTGCGGGCGGGCGGCGGAGCGGGGACAGGGCAGGTCAGGGCTGTGCGTTCGGTCCATGGGAGAGGACTCCTTCGGCCGAGTGGGGGGTGGGCCGGGCGCGTGCGGGTGCACTGGGGGACGGTGCCTCGGGGGGCAGCGCGGCCCAGACCGTGCGACCGGGGCGGTGCGGGAGGTCCAGGACGCCCCAGGCGGTGCTGAGCGCCTCGACCAGGAAGAGACCGCGCCCGCCCTGGTCGTCGGGGCCGGACTGCTTGAGGCTCGGGCAGGTGAGGCCGCGGCTCTGGTCCTCGACCTCGATGCGGAGCGCGCCCGTGGCGCTGTGCTGCACCCGGAACACGATCCGCTCGCTCGCCGAATGGGTGATGGCGTTGCCGACCAGCTCGGAGGCGACGAGGACAGCGTTGTCATGGGCCTCGGCGCCGATGTGCCACGCGGTGAGCAGGGCGCGCAGCTGTCTGCGGGCCAGGCCCGCCGCCTCCGGGGTCCCCGGAAGCACGAACGTCTGCGCCCGGCGCGGCGGTTGAGCCCCGGAGGCGAGCCGGTCGGGGCCCTGGGGCCCGGGGAGTCGACCGTGGTGCTCGCCTCCGGGTGGCCGGTCGGGGAGACCCGGCGGGGGAGAGGGGCTGGATAACCGGCCCTGGTCGTCGGGCAGTCGGGCCGGTGGCCGGGAGAGGGAGGGCGGAGCCATTGCCGTACGCCTTTCGTATGCCCGCACACAGCCCCTCCCCCCGAACCGGGCCGCGGTGTCTGCCTGTTCGGCAGCCGAGTCGGTAGGCCCTACTGTGACACCTGCCAACATCGTGTCGCAACTGGCGAGTTGAAATTTGCAAGTAGCCAAGTGCATGCTGCTTCCACCGGAAATGATCTGCCGGAAACGATCCGCCGGAAGCGCTCTGGCGGAAGCTCGGCGTAAGGGGTACGGCGTGACCGCGGAGACCGACTGGGGCGGTGCCCCTTCCGTCCTGCGCATGATCCTCGGCAGACAGCTGGAGGAACTGCGCACCCGGGCCGGGCTGAGCTACGAGGACGCGGGCACCGCCATCGGGGTCAGCCACTCCACGATCCGCCGGATGGAGGCGGCCAAGGTGGCCCGCCTGCGCCTCGCGGACGTCGAGAAGCTGATCCAGGTCTACGGCGTGACCGACCAGCAGGAGATCGACACCTTCCTGAAGTCGGTCCGGGAGGCCAACAAACGCGGCTGGTGGCACACCTACCGCGATGTCATGCCGGACTGGTTCGCGGCGTATCTCAGCCTGGAGCAGGCCGCGTTGCAGATCCGCGCCTACGAGAACCAGTTCGTGCACGGCCTGCTCCAGACCGAGAGCTACGCCCGCGCCCTGCTCGGCGCGGGCAACCCGCACGCCCCGGCCGAGGCCACCGAGCGCCGGGTGGCGCTGCGGATGCGCCGCCAGGAACTGCTGTCGCGCGAGTCACCGCCGAGGCTGTGGGTGGTGATGGACGAGACCGTGCTGCGCTGGCCCGTCGGCGGCCCCGAGGTGATGCGCGCCCAGGTCGACCACCTCGTCGAGGTCAACCGGCTGCCCCATGTGACGCTGCAGATCATGCCGTTCGCCAACGGTCCGCACCCCGCGATGCGCGCCGGCGCCTATCACCTGTTCCGGTTCCGGGCACCCGAGCTGCCCGACATCGTCTACCTCAACGGCCTGGTGGGAGCGGTCTACCTGGACAAGGGTGACGACGTCGTGGTCTACCGCGAGGCCATGGACCGGCTGGGGGCCCAGGCGGCGCCCGCCAGGAAGACCGAGGCACTCCTCGGCGCGATACGCAAGGAGCTGTGACCGTGCACCACCACATACGCAACGGCATGCCGTCCCGGGAACTGGGCGCACGCGGCTGGACCCGGCCGTGGAGCGACGACGCCGGGGGTGCCTGCGTCGAAGTGAAGAGGCTCGCCGACGGCCGCGTGGCGGTCCGCCAGTCCACCGACCCCGAGGGCCCGGCGCTGGTCTTCACCCCGCACGAGATGACCAGCTTCCTCACGGGGGTGAAGGCGGGCGACGCCGACTTCCTGCTGTGACCCCGCTTGCGCACGTCTGTTAACCGACCGCGTGTCCACCAGCTCGACGACTTCGAAGGGGAGGGGCGGCGTTGCCCGACAACGGATGGCCGGCCGACCGCATCGACACCGAGAGCGCGCATTCGGCGCGTATCTACGACTACATCCTCGGCGGCAAGGACTACTACCCGTCCGACAAGGAAGCGGGCGACGCCATGGCGCGTGAGTGGCCCGCCCTGCCGATCCACATGCGCGCCAACCGGGACTTCATGAACCGCGCGGTGCGCTATCTGGCCGAGGAAGCGGGGATACGGCAGTTCCTCGACATGGGCACGGGCATCCCCACCTCGCCCAACCTGCACGAGATCGCCCAGCAGGTGGCCCCCGGGTCCCGGGTGGTGTACGTCGACAACGACCCCATCGTCCTCACCCTCTCCCAGGGGCTCCTCGCCAGCGCGCCCGAGGGCCGCACGGCGTACATCGAGGCCGACTTCCGGGACCCGGAGGCCATCCTCGGCTCCCCGGAGTTCCGCGAGACCCTCGACCTCGGCCAGCCGGTCGCCCTCACGGTGATCGCGATCGTCCACTTCATGCTGGACGAGGACGACGCGGTCGGCATCGTGCGCCGACTGCTGGAACCGCTGCCCTCGGGCAGCTATCTGGCCATGTCCATCGGCACCGCCGAGTTCGCGCCCGAGGAGGTCGGACGGGTCGCCCGCGAGTACGCCGCCCGCAACATGCCGATGCGGCTGCGGACGCTCCCGGAGGCCGCGGAGTTCTTCGAGGGCCTGGAACTCGTCGACCCCGGCATCGTCCAGGTCCACAAGTGGCACCCGGACGGCACCGGCGAGCAGGGCATCCGGGACGAGGACATCGCCATGTACGGGGCGGTGGCCCGCAAGCCGTAGCCGTACGGCGACCCGTCAACCACCCGGCGGCGGCTGCGGCTTGGTCCACTCGGGGTCGGCCCAGCGGGCCGGGTCCCCCGGATCGGGCAGGCCGCCGCCCGCGCGGTACCCGGCGTCGCGCTCCAGCCGCAGCCGTACGGACGCATGGCACCGCGCGTCCGGCGGCAGCGGCCGGGTGCGGCGGCCCACGAGGAACCACAGCGGGCCGTTGCGGTGCACCGGGGCGTGCGCGAACTCCTCGGTGACCGCGCAGGCGTCGGCGTAGGCGCCGGGGCGGAAGTCGAGGGTGTCGAGGACCCCGTCGGTGACCCACTTCAGGGAGACGGCGGACAGCAGCGGCTCGCCCCGCTCATGGGCGAACGTCCCGCCGACGTCGGAGTGGACGCCCGCGAACCACACCTCCTCGACGGTGTCCCGCGGCTCCCCCTCCCGGGGCGTGACCCGGTACTCGCGGTACGGGCGGCGCCGCTCGTCGAGGGAGACCGCGTGCCGGATCCGGGCCGCGTTGGGCAGCATCCGGGTGTACGGCCAGCGCAGGCTGCCCAGGCGCAGCACTCCGGCCGCCTTCACGGTGTCCCAGACGCCGAGGTAGGCGACCGGCAGGGCGTAACGCGACACCTGCCGCGGGTTGTTGCGCTTCACGACCGGCCACAGCGGTTCGCCCTCGG
This sequence comes from Streptomyces sp. NPDC057877, assembly GCF_042796855.1. NCBI lineage: Bacteria > Bacillati > Actinomycetota > Actinomycetes > Kitasatosporales > Streptomycetaceae > Streptomyces > Streptomyces sp. NPDC057877. The sequence continues at coordinate 244,521 of NZ_JBHVMS010000012.1, read as the reverse complement.
TGACCCGGCAGAAGGCGCGGGAGAACCGGGCGACCTCCCGCTGGCTCTCGGAGATGTCCTGGTTGAAGGCGTACTTCGCCACGGCGTACGGCACCAGGTTCTCCGAACCGGGGCGCATCAGCCCGGGCTTGTTGAGCATCCCCACCAGCGCGCGGGCCGTGTAGGCGCCCCGGCTGAAGCCGAAGACGTACACCGCGTCCCCCGGCTCCCAGTTCCGCATCAGGTAGGTGTACGCCTCGGCGAGATTGGCCTTCAGGCCGGTGCCCAACGCCAGGCCGCCGAGCCGGGACAGCCTGCGGGTCACCGGCCCGTACGCGGTGGCCGACGCCATGGTGCCCACCCCGGGGTCGTAGTAGAGCAACTGCCGGGTGGGGTCGCCGGTCTCCAGCATCTCGTAGAGCCTGACCACATTGGTGGGGTGGTGGGCGCCCACCTGGTTTCCCGTGCCGTCCAGACAGATCACGATGTTGCGCGGCATGCCGCCTCCCGCCGCTGATCAGGGTTGCGGCGATCGCGCCGCGGCGTCGGCCGCCAGCGGGCCGGAGGCGGTGCGGCTGCCGGGTACGATCTGCTCCGCGAACGCCTGGAGCGCCGCCGAGCTGTTGGGCGGCAGCACCGCCATCATCCGCAGCTCCTGGGCCTCGGCCACCGTGTCCGACGCCGTACTGCCCTCCGGCACGTGCAGCAGCCGGACATGCCCGTCGCCGGAGCCCCGGCGGTCCACCGGGGCCACCGCGCCGTGGGTGCCGTCGGGCAGGGTCACCCACAGCTGGAAGTCCTCGAAGCGGACGTAGTCCGCGCCCTTGATGGGCCACGGATAGTGGTGCTCGCCGGGCACCTTGGGCAGGACTCCCTGGTGGTTGCCCCGGCTCAGCGGGACACAGGCGTTGAAGAGGGAGTCGGTCCACGCCTCCACGCCGTCGGCGTCCGTGACGGGGGTACCCAGCAGTTCCTCGGCCTCCTCGTAGCCCAGCGCGACCAGCGCGGGCAGGGTGCGCGGGAAGGCCTCGACGAGTTCGGCCGCCTCCCGGCGCAGCCGGTCCACCTTCACCGGGTCGGCGCAGAACTGCATGGACCACTCGATGCCCACCCGGGCCCGGTACATCTGCCAGCCGCCCGTGCCCTTGACCCAGAGGCTGCCGCCGTGGTGCATCTCCCAGTGCTCGTTCGCGCCGGGCCGCGGGCCGTAGGGGAGATGGTCGTCCCCGGTCTCCGCGAGGATCTTCTTCGCCGCCTTCTTCGCGGCGCGGAAGTGCGAGGACTCGAACCGCTTGGGGTGCTTGACGAGACGTATCCGCCAGGGGTGGTTGCCGCTGCGGATTCCCCCGGGCTCCAGCCCGGCCGGGGATCGGGGCGGGTGTGTGGAAACGGTGTCGGCCATGACGGTCCTCCTGCTGCGCCCGGGGCGCGCCCCCTGTATCCATCGTGACCCCGGGGGCCGGGTACCGGCCAGTCGTCGGCAACGGTTGAACCGTCAAAAAGGGGGTGTTGCACAGAGTTCCACTGATTTGCCGCCAAGCGCGTGGCGACACACACTGTAAGGAAAGACGCGGAGCCACCGGTCGCCCGACGACTCCGCGCCCGCCCCGACGAAACGCGACCGAGGGGCTGACCCGGTGGAGAGAGAACTGCGGATCGTCCTTTCCGAGGAGGGGGCGGAACCCGAGCGGGTGGCACGGCTGACCGGCTATCTTCGCGAGGAACTGCTCCAGCTCGACGTGGACGACGTGACAGCCGTCCCGGCCCCGGAGCCGCCGCCCGGAGCCCGGGCCGTGGACGTCGCCGCGGTCGGCGCCCTGCTGGTGACCCTGGGCAGCGCCGCCACCGGCATCGGGCAGATCGTCGCCGTGGTACGCCAGTGGTGGGGCCGCAACCGCGACGAGACCCGCCCGGCGCTGCGGCTGGCCCTCGGCGACGACGTGCTGGAGATCTCCGACGCCACGGACGAGCAGGTGGCGGAGGCGTTCGACCTGTTCGTCAAGCGCCACTCAACGGTGGGCGCGTAGCCATGGGCGACACCAGGGACGCGCTGATCATCGCCAACGACCACTACGACGACGAGGGCCTGAAGAAGCTGGAGGCGCCCGCGCACGACGCCGTCGCCCTCGCCGGGGTCCTCGGTGACGCCGACATCGGCGGCTTCGCGGTGGCCGTGGTGCGCAACGAACCCGCGCACGTCATCTCGCTGCGCATCGACGACTTCTTCGCCGACCGCCGCCCGTCCGACACGCTCGTGCTGCACTTCTCCTGCCACGGCCTCAAGAGCGAGTCCGGCGAACTGTACTTCGCCGCCCGCAACACCCTGCCCCGCCGACTGGCCTCCACCGCGGTCGCCGCGGACTTCGTGCGCCGCCGCATGGCCACGACGCGGGCGCGCAGCATCGTGCTCTTCCTGGACTGCTGCTACGGCGGCGCCTTCTCCCAGGGGCCGATGTCCGTACGGGCCGCCGGGGACGTGCACGTGCTGGACTCCTTCGCGGGGGAGAAGCTCGGCGGCGGCCGGGGCTGGGCGGTCATCACCGCCTCCAACTCCATGGAGTACGCCTTCGAGGGCGCCGATCTCGCCGAGGGCTCCCGGCCCCGGGCCCGGCCCTCGGTCTTCACCCACGCCGTGGTGCAGGGCCTGGCCACCGGCGAGGCGGACCTCGACCAGGACGGCCGGGTCTCCCTGGACGAGCTGTACGAGTACGTCTTCGACCGCGTACGGCAGCAGAACCCCCACCAGACCCCGAGCCGCACCGTCGACATGCAGGGCGACATGTACCTGGCCCGCAGCCAACGGCGGCGGATCGAACCGGCGCCCGTCCCCGACGACGTCCTGGCCGCCATGCGCAGCCCCGACCTCTACACCCGGCGCGGGGCCATCGCGGAACTGCGCGCCCGGATGGAGAACGCGGACCTGTCCATCGCGGTGGGGGCGCGGGAGGCGCTGGCGGAGATGGTGCGCAAGGACATCCGGTTCATCGCGGAGGAGGCCCAGCACGCGCTGAACGAGGTCGCCATCAATCCGCACCCGGTGCGCCTGGACTTCGGCGTCGTACCGCGGGGCGCGCCCGCGCCGCACCGGTCCGTACGGCTGCTCGGCCCGCCCCTGGCCCGCTCCTGCGTGCCGCACCCCAAGGACGACTGGCTGCGGGCGACGACGACGGACGACGGGCTAGAGGTACGCGTGTCGACGACCACGCCGGGGCGGCTCAGGGGAGACCTGGTGCTGAAGGGAGTGGTGGGGGAGGCGGTGGTGCATGTGGAGGCCGAGGTGGCGGCGGAGGAGGAGCAGCGGCCTCCGGAGAAGGAGCAGCGGCCCCCGGAGAAGCAGCACCGGCCTCCGACGGAGGAGCACCGGCCCCCAGAAGAGGAGCAGAGGCCTCCGGCCGAGGAACAGAGGCCCCCGGCGGACGAGCACCGGCCCGCGCGAGAGGAGCACCGGCCCCCGCCGCCTCCCCCAAAGGCGAAGGTCAGCGTCGACCGGCCCCCGCCCCCTCGACGGCCGGAGGACGACGTCACCAGGCCGCTGAAGGCCCCGCCACCGCCCCCGCCCCCGACCCGCCCGGTGTCACCGCCGGTACCGCCCCGGCCGACGGCCCCTCGCGTGCCGCCGGGCGCCCGGCGGGCGCCTGTCCTGGCCGCCGGGGCGCTCGCGCTGGCCGTCGTCTCGGTGTTCATGGTGGTGCGGGCGGTCGTCGCGGCGACGGACGTCGCGGAGAGCCTGCGGCGGGACCGCGCCATCGACCACATCGCGCGGTACGCCGGGGACGAGGGACTGCTCACCCCGCTGGTCGTCGCCCTGGTCGCCGCGGTGGCCGCGATCGCGCTACGGGCGCTGGCCCGGCACGAGCTGGGCACCCGGCCCGACCGCTATCCGCAGTCGGCGGAGCACACCACCAAGGCCCTGACCTGGATCGCGAGGCTCCTGGCGGTGCCGGTCGCGATCCTGGCCCTGCTGCTCGCCATCGCCTACCTCGTCATCAGCGGGCTGGCCTGAGCCGAGCGCTCAGGCGGCGGCCCGGGTGCCCGCGTGGCCGTGCACCCGGGCGACGACCTCGGCGAGCTGCGCGGCGATCTCGGCGTCATCGGCCGGGTGGGTCTCGGCGAAGCGCGTCACGGAGCCGGGGATCGACAGCTTGACGTCCTCCAGGACCTTGCCGCCCGCGATGCCGACCGCCTTGCGCGCCTCGTCCTGCGCCCAGACGCCGCCGTACTGGCCGAAGGCGGTGCCGACCACGGCGACCGGCTTGTCCGTGAGGGCGCCGGAGCCGTACGGGCGGGACAGCCAGTCGATGGCGTTCTTCAGGACGGCCGGGATGGTGCCGTTGTACTCGGGGGTGACCAGCAGCAGGGCGTCGGCCGAGTCCGCGGCCACGCGCAGCCGGGCGGCGGCGGGCGGCACGGTGCCCTCGACGTCGATGTCCTCGTTGTAGAAGGGGATCTCGGCCAGGCCGTCGTAGAGCCGCACGTCGGCGCCCTCGGGGGCGAGCTTGACGGCGGCCTCGGCGAGCTGGCGGTTGTGCGAACCGGAACGAAGGCTTCCGACGAGAACCAGGATCTGCACGGACATGGGTACTCCAGGGGGTGAGGAGGTGACTGCCGAGATAACCGGACCGAGGTCCGGTTCAATGTTGTAGCACTCTAACCGGACCGTGGTCCAGTTTCTTCCCGTGCCTTACCCTGGTCCTCATGTGCGCCGCCCTGCCGCCTCTGCCACGGCCCCAGGCCTCCCAAGAAAGCGCTGACAGCGCCGAGTTGATCCAGCTCAGCACCTCCGCGGAGGACCCGTGCCTGCGTGCCGACGCCGCCCGCAACCGGGCCCGGCTGCTGGAGGCCGCCGCACGGCTGGTCGCGGAGCACGGCGCGGCCGGGCTCACGATGGAGGCGGTGGCCGCCGCCGCCGAGGTGGGCAAGGGGACCGTCTTCCGCCGCTTCGGCGACCGGGTCGGCCTGCTGACCGCGCTGCTCGACCACTCCGAGAAGAAGTTCCAGGCGGCCTTCCTCACCGGCCCGCCGCCGCTGGGCCCCGGCGCACCGCCCGTGGAGCGGCTGGACGCCTTCGGCGTGGCCGCGCTGCGCCGGGCGGCCGACACACTGGAACTCCAACTCGCCGCCGAGCACAGCGCGGACAGCCGCTTCACCGCACCGCCGCGGCGTCTGGTCTACGGACACATGCTGATGCTGCTGCGTGAGGCCCTGCCCGGCGCGGACTGCGAACTCCTCGCCCAGACGCTGGTGGGCTACCTCGACCCCGCCTCGATCCACCATCTGACCAAGCGGTGCGGGATGCCGCTGGACCGCCTGGAGGCCGGGTGGACGGACCTGGTCCACCGGCTGACCAGGACGCTTCCGGCAAACTGACGGCCGGGAAACACCAGGCCACGCGCCGTCGGTTTCGTACAAGCTTCACCCGACGGGTCCCGCCCGACGACCCGTTTTGGGCCTCTGCCAAGATGCCGTACGTCATGGTGCAGATACCGAAATCGCCCACGCCCGCGTCGGCCCCCGGCCGCTCCGTGCCCACCAGCGCCGATGTGGCCCGCCTCGCCGGAGTCTCGCGCGCGACCGTCTCCTACGTCCTGAACAACACCAGCGCCGTACGGATCAGCGAGCCCACGCGCCGCCGTGTCCACGAGGCCGCCAAGGAACTCGGCTACGTCCCGCACGCCGCCGCCCGCAGCCTGCGCGCCGGGCACAGCCGGATGGTCCTGATGCCCGCCCCCACCATCCCGGTGGGCCCGCTCTACAGCCAGTTCCTGAGCGACCTCCAGTGGGCGCTCGGCCGCCTCGACTACACGGTCGTGCAGTACGGCACCGTCGGCGTGCACGGCGACGAGGCCGCCCGCGCCTGGGCCGAACTGCGCCCGGTCGCCGTCCTGGTGCCCGGCTCCGGCCTCGGCCCGCAGGGCGTCGCCGTGCTCAAGCGCTCCGGCGCCCGGGCCGTGGTCACCCTCGGCCCCGAGACCGTCGAGGGCGCGCACGCCCTGCTCATGGACCACACGGGCGTCGGCCGGGCCGCCGCCGCCCATCTGTGCGCCCGGGGCCGCCGCCGCATCGGCGTCGTCGTCCCCGAGGAACCCGGCCTCGAGGTCTTCTCCCGGCCCCGGCTGCACGGCGTCCGGCACGCCGTACGGGGCACCGCCGCCACCGTCACCGAACTGCCCCTCGCCTACGAGGAGGAGGCCGCCGCCCGCCTCGCCGCGCACTGGCGTGACCTGGGCCTGGACGCGGTCTTCGCCTACAACGACGAGTACGCCATGCTGCTGATGCGCGCCCTGCAGGACGAGGGCGTCACCGTCCCCGGCGAGACGGCCGTCATCGGCGCCGACGACCTGATGCTCGGCCGCCTGCTGCGCCCACGGCTCAGCACCGTCCACATCGACCTGCCCTCCGGCCGCGACCTCGCCGAACTCGTCGACCGCGCGGTCCGCGACCCGGCCGCCCCACCGGAACGCCACGAGGTGCTGGGCGCCTCGGTCGTCCACCGCGACTCCAGCTGACCACACGAGAACGCCGCCAGACCGGGGACCCCGGCCTGGCGGCGTGGACGAGTCGTACGCGAAGGACCTGAAGGACCTGAAGGACCTACTGGGCGTCCTGCCCGCCCTGCCCGCCCTGCGCCTGCTGCTCGGCGACCGCCTTGCGGACCTCGTCCATGTCCAGCTTGCGGGCCTGCCCGATGACATCGGTCAGCGCGGCCTCCGGCAGCGCGCCCGGCTGTGCGAACACCGCCACCTGGTCCCGGACGATCATCAGCGTCGGGATGGACTGGATCCCGAAGGCCGCCGCCAGCTCCGGCTGCGCCTCGGTGTCCACCTTGCCGAACACCAGGTCGGGGTTCTCCTCGGCCGCCTTCTCGTAGACCGGCGCGAACTGACGGCACGGGCCGCACCAGGCCGCCCAGAAGTCGATCAGGACGAAGTCGTTGTCCGTGACCGTCTGGTCGAAGTTCTCCTTGGTCAGCTCCACGGTGCTGCTCATGGCGTGGTTCCCACTTCCTGATGTCGGGGGCGAAGCCGTCGGCACAACATGGCCGGACCGCCACATATTCCGCACACGCCCGTACCCATGTGGCCCCGCGCCACACCACCCACCAGACTGACCCCATGACGGAAACGGATTCCATCGCATACGACGTAGTGGTGCTCGGGGCCGGGCCCGTGGGGGAGATTGTCGCCGAGCGCACGCGCGCGGCGGGGCTGACCACCGCGGTCGTGGAGAGCGAACTCGTCGGAGGCGAGTGCTCGTACTGGGCGTGCATGCCCAGCAAGGCCCTGCTGCGGCCGGTCATCGCCCGCGCCGACGCCCGCAAGGTGCCCGGCCTGCGCCAGGCGGTGCAGGGACCCCTGGACACCGCCGCGGTGCTCGCCCACCGCGACGACTACACCTCCCACTGGCAGGACGACGGCCAGGTCGACTGGCTGAACGGCATCGGTGCCGACCTGTACCGCGGCCACGGCCGCATCAGCGGGACCCGCACGGTCACGGTGACGGCCCCGGACGGCACGGTCAGCACCCTGACCGCCCGGCACGCCGTCGCCGTGGCCACCGGCAGCCGCGCGGTGCTGCCCGATCTGCCGGGACTGGACGCCGTACGCCCCTGGACCAGCCGCGAGGCCACCAGCGCGAAGGCCGCCCCCGGTCGGCTGATCGTGGTCGGCGGCGGTGTGGTCGCCACCGAGATGGCCACCGCCTGGCAGGCCCTCGGCTCCCAGGTGACCGTCCTGGTGCGCGGCAAGGGCCTGCTGAACCGGATGGAGCCCTTCGCGGGCGAACTCGTCGCCGAGGCGCTCACCGAGGCGGGCGCCGACGTGCGCACCGGCACCTCGCTGGAGTCCGTGACCCGTGAGAACGGCACCGTCGTCGCCGTCACCGGCGCGGGGGAGCGCCTGGAGGCCGACGAGATCCTCTTCGCCACCGGCCGCGCCCCGCGCACCGAGGACATCGGCCTGGACACGGTCGGTCTGGAACCCGGCTCCTGGTTCCGGGTCGACGACAGCCTGCGCGTCGAGGGCTTCGACTGGCTGTACGGGGTCGGCGACGTCAACCACCGCGCCCTCCTGACCCACCAGGGCAAGTACCAGGCGCGCATCGCCGGTGCCGCGATCGCCGCCCGCGCGGCCGGGGACCCCCTGGCGGAGGCCGACCCCTGGGGCGCGCACGCCGCCACCGCCGACCACCACGCCGTGCCGCAGGTCGTCTTCACCGACCCGGAGGCCGGGTCCGTGGGCCTGTCGCTGGCGGAGGCCGAGCAGGCGGGGTACCGGGTGCGGGCCGTCGACGTCGAGTTCTCCTCGGTCGCCGGGGCGGGGCTGTACGCCGAGGGCTACAGGGGCCGGGCCCGGATGGTCGTCGACCTGGAGGACGAGATCCTGCGCGGGGTGACCTTCGTCGGCCCCGGCGTCGGCGAACTCGTCCACTCGGCCACCATCGCCGTCGCCGGACAGGTGCCGATCGGCCGCCTGTGGCACGCGGTCCCGTCCTATCCGACGGTCAGCGAGGTCTGGCTGCGGCTGCTGGAGGCCTACCGGGGCTGACGGGACGGCGGCGGGCTGCCGGGCCCTTCACTCCGGCAGCTCGAAGCCCAGTTCCCGCGCCGCGGCATGGGGTGTCGGCGCGTTCCAGCGCTCGGCGAGGGCCCGGCTGGACGAGAGGGACCGGATCTCGGCGCGGTCGAGATAGAGCACGCCGTCGAGGTGGTCGGTCTCGTGCTGCACGATCCGCGCGGGCCAGCCGCCGACCACCTCGTCGAGCGTACGGCCGTACTCGTCCTGGCCCGTGAGCCGTACGGCGGCGTGCCGGGCCACGACCGCCTGCCAGCCCGGCACGCTCAGACACCCCTCGAAGAAGGCGGCGCGCTCCGCACCCACGGGCTCGTACGACGGGTTCACCAGCACCCGGAACGGCTGCGGCACCCGCCCGCGCGCCACCGCCACCTCCTCCGGCACCGGCGCCGGGTCCTCCAGGACGGCGATCCGCAGCCCCACCCCCACCTGCGGTGCCGCGAGGCCCACCCCGGGCGCCATGCGCATGGTCAGCCGCAGGGCGTCCACGAAGCGGGCCAGCAACGCGGGCGGCAACTGGCCGTCGTACGGCTCGGTGCCCCGTCGCAGGACCGGGTCTCCGGCCTCCACGAGGGGCAACGGGCCACCGGCGGCGAGGAGTTCCTCGACCCGCTCGGTCAGTGGCGGGCGATCGGCGCGATCAGCGGGGGAAGCCATCCGGCCAGCATGACATGCCCCCGCCTGCCCTCAGAGCCGCTCGAAGTCACCCGCGAGCGCCGAGGCGAGGCGCAGATGCGGCTCCGCCTCCGCCGTACGGCCCTGCCGCTCCAGGGTGCGGCCGAGCATCAGACGGGCGTAGTGCTCCACCGGGTCACGCTCCACGATGACGCGCAACTCGGCCTCGGCGCGCCCCAGTTGGGCCGAGTGGTAGTAGGCGCGGGCCAGCAGCAGCCGGGGCCCGGTCTGCTCCGGCACCTCCTCGACCAGCCCGCCCAGCACACGGGCGGCGGCCGCGTAGTCCTTGGCGTCGAAGAACATCCGCCCGCGCTCCCAGCGCTCGGCCGGTGTTCCGTGGTCGTAGTACGTCGTGTTCACGCTGACCTCCTTCGACGCACTGAACCACGAGAGATGGTTAAACATTCCACTACGTCGGCGCTCCACTACGTCGGCGCTCCACTACGTCGGCGCTCCACTACGTCGGCACTCCACTACGTCAGGCGCTCCACTACGTCAGCGCTCCACTGCTTCAGCTCCGGAGCGCCGCCAGCTCGGCGTTGGCCCGCTCGGTGACCACGGCGAGGACGCGGCCCGCCGCCGCCAGGTCCTCCGCCGGGATGTCCGCCCAGATCCGCGCGGAGATCTCCGCGGTCTCGGCGGTGACGGTGTCGTAGAACTCCCGCCCGGCGTCGGTGAGCCGCAGCGCGGCCCCCTCGGTGGCGCACAGCCCCTTGGAGACCAGCTCCTCCACGGTCCCCTGTATCCGTGCCGCGTCGGTCTTGAGCGACTGGACGACCTGGCCGACGGCCGCGTCCCGCTCGATGGGGCCCTCGGCCACGGCGATCACCCGCAGGGTGACGCTCTGCTGGAAGGTGGCGTCGTGGCGGGACAGTACGGATTCCAGGACGCCGCGCGCGGCGTAGTGGGTCAGCGCTATGGCGCGGCTGTCGGCGATGGGTGCGGTGGTGGTCATGTCCTACTCCTGTCTGTGGCCGACGTCTTCTGTGCCGTCGACGGATGGATCGAGCGGTGCGTCGAGCAGGGTCGCGAGGTTCCGTGCGAACTCCCGGGCCCGTGGGTCGTCGGGACCGCCGAGGGGTGCCAGCAACTGCTGGAGCAGCCGGTGGACGACCTTGATGGCCCGTCGGGTGACCTCGGCTCCCGCCTCGGTGAGCGCCAGTTGGACGGCGCGCGGGTCGTGCGGGTCGCGGGCGCGCTCCAGGAGACCGGCGGCCTCCAGGGCGCGGGCGAGCTTGGACACGTAGAGCGGTTCGAGTCCGGTGTGGTCGGCGAGGCGGCGCTGACTGGGCCGCTCACCGGCGCGCTGCATGCCGTGCAGCGAGGCCACCAGCGCGTACTGCGCATGCGTGAGGCCCAGCGGGGCCACCGCGCGGTCGACGGCGACGCGCCACTTCATCGACAGTCGCCAGACGAGGAAACCGGGCGTCGCGCCCTCGGGTGCCGTACTCATGAGAGATACGGTACATGGCTACTATGTACATGGCTACTATTTACCGGGGCAGGCGGACGGGACGTGAGGTCCAGTCCCGCCGCGCCGGTGGGGTCAGCGCACCCGGCCCCGCGGCCTGAGCGGTGTCGCCGGGAGTTCGGGAGCGGGCAGCGGGGTCCCGTCGTAGCCCTTGACCTCGCCGAAGCGGGTGCCGAGCATCCAGTCCTCGCGGGCCTGTTCGATCTCCGCCTGAGTGCGGCCCACGAAGTTCCACCACATGATCAGCTCCTCCTCGAACGGCTCCCCGCCGAGCAGCATCACCGCGGCGTCGGACTCGGCGCGCAGGGGCAGTTCGGTGCGTCCGCAGCCGAGGTAGAGCATCGAGCCGGGCAGCACCGGTACGCCGTCGACGCGCACCTCGCCGGACATCGCCAGCACCCCGTACTCGAAGTCCGGCTCCAGCGGCAGCGCCACCGCGGCGCCGCTCGCCAGGGTGAGGTCGGCGCCGACGATCGGGGTGTACGCCGTCCCGGGCGACGCCGAGCCGTCGAGTGCGCCGAGGAGCACGGTCGCCGTGAGGCCGGGCGCGGTGACGGTGGGCAGGTCGGCATGGTGCTCGAACGCGGGCTCGGTGTGGCGGTGCGCGTCCGGCAGGGCGACCCACAGCTGGGCGCCGTGCAGGAAGCGGGCGTGCGCACGGGGGGACTCCTCGGAGTGGCTGATCGCCCGGCCCGAGGTCATCAGGCCCAGCTCTCTCGGGCGGATGGTCTGGAGGCTGCCGGTCGAGTCGCGGTGCAGCACCTCGCCCTCGTGCAGCCAGCTCACCGTCTGCAGACCCGTGTGCGGGTGCGGGGGCACCTGCATGCCGGGCTCGTCGGCGATGTCGTCCGGGCCGTAGTGGTCGACGAACGCCCAGGCGCCGATCATCCGTCGGCCCAGGTTCGGCAGCAGCCTGCGCACTTCGGTGGACTCCCCGAGCTTCACCTGCCGGGGGCTCAGCAGTTCGCGGACGGGTTCGGCGACGACGAATCCACGTCCGCCGCACACGCTCGGTACGGGCGCGCGGTCAAGGTTGCTCATGGCGGACAACCTAGCGGTCGGCGTCCCGCCGTGGGTGCGGGCCGCGGGTGGGCCGCGCGGCCCGGCGCTGACGGGGTGCCGCCGCGCCCACCCTTCCCCAAGCCCCCGGCTTCGCTCGATCAGGGGGACCCCCCGTCGCCCCAGCGGCACGACCGCCCGCGGCTGTGCGAGATACGGCGACCGCACGCCCCAAGGGGCGCGGGGAACCGCGCGACCAGCCACGACGGACCCGCGCACGGCCGCCTCCCGTCCGTCACGACGGCGCTGTCAGCGGCCCACCGCGTCATGGTCGTCGACCGGCCGCTCGGACGCGGGAACCGCCGCGTCCGGCGCCGGTGCGGGCCCGCGCAGCCGCCCCGTCACCCAGAGGGCAACCGGCTCGGTGAAGCGGGCGGTGAGGGGACCGATGATGACCAGGATCAGCACGTACGACGTGGCCAGCGGGCCCAGGGACGGTTCGATACCGGCCGTGACCGCGAGACCCGCGATGACGATCGAGAACTCACCGCGCGCCACCAGCGCGCCACCCGCCCGCCACCGCCCCTTCACGGAGATCCCGGCGCGCCGGGCGGCCCAGTACCCCGTGGCGATCTTCGTCAGCGTGGTCACGACGGCCAGCGCCAGCGCGGGCAACAGCACCGGCGGGATGGTCGCGGGGTCGGTGTGCAGCCCGAAGAAGACGAAGAACACGGCGGCGAACAGATCCCGCAGCGGCGCCAGCAGCGTGTGCGCGCCCTCGGCCACCTCACCCGACAGCGCGATGCCCACCAGGAACGCGCCCACCGCCGCGGACACCTGCAACTGCTGGGCGAGCCCGGCGACCAGCAGCGTCAGCCCGAGCACCACCAGGAGCAGCTTCTCGGGGTCGTCGCTGGAGACGAACCGCGAGATGTGCCGCCCGTAGCGCACCGCCACCACCAGCACCAGCCCCGCGACCCCGAGCGCGATCGCCAGCGTCACGCTCCCGGCCGCCAGGCTCGTCCCGGCGAGCAGGGCCGTGACCACCGGCAGATAGACGGCCATGGAGAGATCCTCCAGGACCAGGATGCTCAGGATCGTCGGCGTCTCGCGGTTGCCCAGGCGGCCGAGGTCGCCGAGTACCTTGGCGATGACGCCCGAGGAGGAGATCCAGGTGACCCCGGCCAGGACCACCGCCGCGACCGGCCCCCAGCCCAGCAGGACCGCCAGCGCCGCGCCCGGCAGGGCGTTGAGCGCGGCGTCGACCAGCCCGGCCGGGTAGTGCGTCTTGAGGTTGGTCACCAGATCGCTGGCCGTGTACTCCAGGCCGAGCATGAGCAGCAGCAGGATGACGCCGATCTCGGCGCCGACGGCGACGAACTCCTCGCTGGTCCCGAGCGGCAGCACCCCGCCCTCGCCGAACGCCAGCCCGGCGAGCAGATAGAGCGGTATGGGCGAGAACTGGAACCGTCCGGCGAACCGGCCCAGCAGCCCCAGGCCGAGGATGAGCGCGCCGAACTCGATCAGGAAGACAGCCGAGGAGTGCATGTCCGGTCACTCCCGCCCGAGTATCGAGGCCGCCGCCTCCACACCCTCGCGGGTGCCGATCACGATCAGGGTGTCACCACCGGCGAGCCGGAAGTCCGGCGCGGGGGAGGGGATCGCCTCGGCGCGGCGGAGCACCGCCACGATGGAGGCGCCGGTGTCCGTGCGCATCCGGGTCTCGCCGAGCAGCCGCCCGTTCCAGTGCGAGACCGCGGTCAGCTCGATCCGCTCGGCCACCAGCCCGAGGTCCGTGGTGGACAGCAGGTTCGGGGTGTGGTGCGCGGGCATCAGCGCGTCGATCAGCGTGGCCGCCTCCTCGGCGGTCAGCCGCACCGACAGCGAGCACGCGTCCGGGTCGTCCTTGGCGTACGCGTTCAGCGTCCGCTGCCCGTCGCGGTGCGCGACCACCGACAGATGGCGCTGCTCCCGTGTCGTCAGGTCGTAGCGGACGCCGATTCCGGGCAACGGCGTACTGCCCAGGCGTGGCGCGCCCATGGCTGACCCCCTTCTCCTGGCGGGTCGGCCCGGCGGTCCGGTCAGTGGACCACCGGAGACGCCCGCGTGCGGCCTGTGGGGATCATCCTATGCGTGCGCCGTTCGGGTCGGCCTTGTCAGCGGACCGTCGGGCTCGGGCTGGGCGTCGGGGCGGTGGTCTGGACGTCCAGGTCGGGCCGCGGGGTCAGGACGACCACGGGGGAGCCCGGCTGCGGCGCGGGCGGGGTGAGCTGCTCCTCGGGGAGTTTCGGGGGTGCGGTCTGCTGGAAGTTGACCTGGTCGTAGTTGACCATGCCGGTGTTCTCCAGCACGGTGATGTGGTCGAGGACCGTGTCATTGGCCTGGTCGGCCAGTTGCCGGACGAGCGTGTTCTGGGTGCTGGCGCGGATCTTGGCGATCGCCGGGAAGATCTGGCCGTGGGTCACCCGCATGATGTTGGCCGCGGTGGAGTCGAACTCCCTGCCGGACTTGGACTCGATGGTGGCCACGAACTGCTGCTGCTGCGGGGTCGCCTGGTTGGGCAGGGTGATGCCCAGCTCGGGGGCGATCTTCCGGCAGGTGGCGTCCAGTGCCGCGTGCCCGACGATGAGGTGCTCCCCGGCCTCCTTCATCTCCGGGGTGGTGCCGCGCTCCATCGCCAGCTCGCCCAGCGGGTACTCCCACAGCCCGGCCGAGCGCACCTTGACCACGAAGTCGCGGTCGGCCTCGGTCAGCGGGCCGTACTGGGTGTTGGCGATGATGCGGCTGGTGTCCGAGGCGGTCTTGTCGATGCCGAGCACGGCCGGGTACGCGAGCGCGGTGAGCGTCAGACTCAGCGCGCCGCCCACGAAGACGGTTCCGACCATATTGCGCGACAAGCGCATCGTGCCTCCCGGAGTGAACAGCCCGAACGCCAGGAAGTACGGATGCGGGGCGGGCGGTAATCACCGTCCGCGGCAGAACTTGCGGATGAGGCGTGTGGTGTCGGTCACATACCCGTGACGACTGGACGAGGAGTACAGTGATTGGACGAATCGTCCAGGCGAGCTGGGCGGCTTTGGACGGCAGGTGGGTGGATGACGCGCGACGAGCAGGGCCTCGACCGGGAGCGGGACGCGATCCTCGCCGCGCTGCGGCCCGTCGTCGACTCCCTCGCCGCGACCTTCGGGCCGCTGTGCGAGGCGGTGCTGCACGACTACCGCAGTCCCGAGAAGTCGGTGGTCGCGGTCGCCGGTTCGGTGACCGGACGCGAGGTCGGCGGTGCCATGAGCGAGATCGGCATGCGCGTCCTCGCGCGCGGTGAGCGGGCCACCGACGAGTGGAACTACCTCACCCGCACCGGCACCGGGAGGCTGGTCAAGTCGTCCACGACCGTGCTGCGGGATTCCACCGGCGCGGTCTTCGGCGCGCTCTGCGTCAACCTGGACGTCACCGCCGTGAGCCAGGC
This sequence comes from Streptomyces sp. NPDC057877, assembly GCF_042796855.1. Classification (NCBI taxonomy): domain Bacteria; kingdom Bacillati; phylum Actinomycetota; class Actinomycetes; order Kitasatosporales; family Streptomycetaceae; genus Streptomyces; species Streptomyces sp. NPDC057877. The sequence continues at coordinate 229,361 of NZ_JBHVMS010000012.1, read as the reverse complement.
CCAGACCCTGCTCGCCGCGCTCGCGGGCACCGACGCCCCCGCCGAGGCGCCGGTCACCCCCTTCGGCAACGACATCGACGCCGTCGTGGACGCCATCGTCGACACCCAGCGGCTCCGCCACGGCCGCGGCTGGCCGGAGCTGGACCGCGCCGAGCGCCTCGCCCTCTTCCGCGGCCTCGACGCCCGCGGCGTGTTCGCCGTCCGCCGCTCGGTGGAGCAGGTCGCCACCCGCCTCGGCATCTCGCGCGCCTCGGCGTACCACTACCTCGCGCAGGCCAGGGAGACCGAGACCGCCCCCGAACCCACCCCCAAGGGAGAACACCCGTGACGACCACCGCCCCACCCGTCACCGCCGCCGACATCCGTGACGCCGCCGCACGGCTCAAGGGCGTGGCCCACCGCACCCCGGTACTGCGCTCCCGCACCCTGGACGGCCTCGTCGGCGCGGAGGTCTTCCTCAAGTGCGAGAACCTCCAGCGCGTGGGCGCGTTCAAGTTCCGCGGCGCCTACAACGCGGCCTCCCGGCTGACGCCCGAGCAGTTGGCGCGGGGCATCGCCGCCTACTCCTCCGGCAACCACGCCCAGGCCGTCGCCCTCGCCGCCCGTGAACTCGGCACCACCGCCGTCATCGTCATGCCCGAGGACGCCCCGCCCTCGAAGGTCGCGGCCACCGCCGGATACGGCGCCGAGATCGTCACGTACGACCGCTACTCCGGCGACCGGGCGGCCATCGCCGAGGACCTGGCGGCCGAGCGCGGGCTCACGCTCATCCCGCCGTACGAGCATCCGCACGTCATCGCCGGGCAGGGCACCGCGGCCCTCGAACTGCTCGAGGAGACAGGGGAACTGGACGCGCTGGTCGCCCCGGTCGGCGGTGGGGGGCTGATCGCGGGGAGCGCCACCGTGGCCAGGGACCTGTACCCCGGTATCCGGATCATCGGCGTCGAACCGGAGGCGGGCGACGACACCAAGCGGTCGCTGGAGGAGGGACGGCGCGTCACCGTCCCCGTGCCGCGCACGATCGCCGACGGGCAGGCCATCACGACCCCCGGCGAACTGACCTTCTCGGTCAACCGGCGTCTCGTGGACGCCGTCGCCCTGGTCTCGGACGACGAGATCCGCGCCGCGATGCGGTTCGCCTTCGAGCGGCTGAAGACGGTCGTCGAGCCCAGCGGCGCCACCCCGCTCGCCGCCCTGCTCACCGGCCGCGTGACCCCGCTGCCGCGCCGGATCGGGGTCATCGTCTCCGGCGGCAACGTCGACGCGGAACGCTTCGCGCTGCTGTGCGGGCAGCGGGACTGACCCGAATGGCGGCCCCCGCTTGACAGACGGACGATGGAAGGGCGGAGGCGGGGTGACCGCGACGCCAGTGGGGGCAGCCGCAGACCAGCCCCGCGGCCGGAAGGGAGAGTGCCATGCTGGAGGTCAAGACGCTGGACAAGCCCGATGAGCGCCGCGATTTCCCCCGGGGCCACCTGGAAGCCGTGCACATGTCGGGGCTGGACTTCGCCGTGGCGACGTTCGAACCGGGCTGGCGCTGGTCGGAGTCCGTGAAGCCGCTCGCGGGCACGGACAGCTGCCAGGTCCACCACAACGGCTATGTGGTCAGCGGCCGTCTGCACATCCGGATGGACGACGGCGGCGAGAGCGAGGTCGGCCCCGGCGACGTCTTCGTGTGCCCGCCGGGCCATGACGCCTGGGTGATCGGCGACGAACCCTGCGTCGCCTACGACTTCGCCGGACAGATGGCGCAGGAGTACGCCAAGGCCGACTAGGCACCCCGCGTCACACCGGCAGCAACCGGGACACGATCACCCCCAGCTGGCGCGCGTTGCGGCACTCGTGCATCTCCACCAGCCCGGCGTACTCGGGCGCGGCCGAGTCGCCGGTGCCCCACTGGGAGCGTGGTTCGGGGTTCAACCAGTACAGGCGGCGGGCCCGTTCGGCGATCCGGCGTACGGCGGGCAGGTTCGGGTCGCTCATGTTGGTGCGCGCGTCACCGAGGACGAACACCGTCGTCCGCGACCCGACCGCGTCGCAGTGCCGCTCCGCGAACTCGCCCAGCGCGACACCGTAGTCACTGCTGCCGTGCCAGCCGGTGAGCGTCGCCTCGGCCCGGATGCGGGCGCCCAGCCCCTCCGGGTCGGCGGCGCCGTGCGCGAGCAGCCCGGTCACCTCGTCGATCCGGTTGACGAAGGCGAACACCCGCACCTTGCTGAACTGGTCGTGCAGCGCCTGCACCAGCAGCATCGTGAAGTCCGAGAACCCGGACACCGACCCCGACACATCGCACAGCAGCACCAGTTCGGGCCGGGCCGGGCGGCGCCTGCGCAGCACCGGCCGCATCGGCACCCCGCCCGTCGACAGCGAACCGCGCAGGGTGCGCCGCAGGTCGATGGTGCCGCGGGCGGCACGGCGGCGGCGGGCGGCCAGCCGGGTGGCGAGCCTGCGCGCCAGCGGCTGCACGGTCCGCCGCAGCTCGGCGACCCGGTCCTTCCCGGCGTACAGGAAGTCCACCCGGTCCGCGGTCGGCGCCACCGCCCGCCGGGCGATCTCCTCCCGCCCGCGCCGCTCGGCCACCCGCCGCCGCGCCTCCGCGGCCACCTGCCGCCGGAACTCCTCGATCCGGCGCCTGATCTCGTCCTCCAGCAGCCGGTCGGTGAACCCGGCCGCGCCCGGCCGCATGCCCTCCCGCACCCGCGCGAGCAGCGTCTGCGGACGGACCCGGTCCAGCGTCTGGTACGACGACCAGCCGTCCGACCCCGGTGAACCGCCGTATCCGCCGAAGCCGTCCACGGCCTCCGCCGCCAGCCGCCCCAGCAGGTCGGAGTCGCCCGCGGCGAGCGCCGCCGCCAGCCGCTCCCGCAGGTCGTCCCGGTCCTTCGTGCTCCGCTCGGGACCGCCGACGCCGCGCGGGAAGTACAGGTCGAAGACCGGGTCGAACACCGGCCGCTGGGCCGCGGTGTGCAGCAGCGTCGCCGCCAGTCCCTCGCGCAGCAGCTCCCGGTCGGCCAGCCCCAGCGCCGTCATCGCGCGGGCCGCGTCCACGGTCTCCCCGGTGCCGATCCGCACGCCGTGCGCGCGCAGCGCGGCCACGAACCCCGTCAGCCGCCCGGCGAGAGAGTCCGGGGCGGTCACATGGCGTCCAGGTCGAGCTTGGCCGCCGCCTTCACCACGTCGTCCTGGTGCTTGAGGACGACGCCCAGGGTGTCCCGTACCACCTGCTCGTCCAGGGTGTCGGCGCCGAGCGCGAGCAGGGTGCGCGCCCAGTCGACGGTCTCCGCCACGGACGGCGCCTTGCGCAGGTCGAGGGCGCGCAGCGCGCCGACCACCCGCACCACCGCCTCCGCCAGCGCCGCGTCGATGCCGGGCACCTTCAGCCGTACGATCCGCCGCTCCAGCTCCTCCTCGGGGAAGCCGATGTGCAGGAACAGGCAGCGGCGGCGCAGCGCCTCGGACAGTTCGCGGGTGGCGTTGGAGGTGAGGACGACGAAAGGGCGGCGGGTCGCGGTGACCGTGCCCAGCTCGGGCACGGTCACCTGGAAGTCGCTGAGCACCTCCAGCAGCAGCCCTTCCACCTCGACGTCGGCCTTGTCGGTCTCGTCGATCAGCAGCACCTTCGGCTCGTCGCCACGGATGGCGGTGAGCAGCGGGCGGGGCAGCAGGAACTCCTCGCTGAAGATGTCGGTGCGGGTCTCGTCCCAGGTCTCGTCGCGGCCCGCGCTGATCCGCAGCAACTGCTTGGCGTGGTTCCACTCGTACAGCGCCCGGGACTCGTCGACGCCCTCGTAGCACTGGAGCCGCACCAGCCGGGCCCCCGCGACCTCGGCGACCGCCTTCGCCAGCTCGGTCTTGCCGACACCTGCCGGGCCCTCCACGAGCAGTGGCTTGCCGAGCCGGTCGGCGAGGAAGACGGTCGTGGCGACCGCGGGGGACGCCAGGTATCCGGCCTGGGCGAGCCGGGCGGAGACATCGTCGACGGAAGTGAACAACCGGTCCTCCGGCGGTCGCGGCCAATGGGTCCGCTCCTATCCAAGCGCTTGTTCACCCGTTCTGTCACGGGGTCGCCGACCCCAGGGACCTCACCGGAAGGCCGCCGCGTACCGCTGCGCCCAGTCGGCGAAGGTGCGCGGCGGGCGCCCGAGGACCAGTTCGGTGTCGGGGCTGATCCGCTGTTCGGCCGGGCTCGGCTCGCCGAGGATGGCGAGCGTCGTCTCCACGACCGGCTCCGGCAGGAAGGCCAGCATCGCCTCCCGGGCCTGCCCGCGGGTCAGCTCGACGAAGCGGACCGGTTCGCCGAGCGCGTGGCCGAGCGCCGCCGCCTGCGCGCGCGGGGTGACGAGGGCCGGGCCGGTCAGTTCGTAGACGCGGCCGGTGTGTCCGGCCTCGCGCAGGGCCACGGCGGCGACCTCGGCGATGTCGTCCGGGTCGATGACCGGCAGGCCGGTGTCCGCGAACGGCGCGGCGACCGTCCGCTCGGCACGCACCGACGCCGCCCAGGCGAACGCGTTGGACGCGAAGCCGCCGGGCCGCAGGATCGTCCACTCCAGGCCCGACTCCCGTACCGCGTCCTCGATGGCCCGCGCGACACCCCCGTGCGAGACCGACTCGGGCCGGGTCGCCACCCCCTGCGAGGACAGCAGGACGACGCGTTCCACGCCCGCCGCCTTGGCGGCGCCCAGGATGCCCGCCGGGTCGAGCAGGTGCGCGCTCGGCCCGCCGTTCTGCAGGAACAGCGCGTCGGCACCCTCCAGCACGGGCCGCAGGCTCTCCACCTCGATGAGGTCGGCGGGCAGCCGCCGCACCCCGTCCGGCAGTTCGGCCTCCGCGACCCCGCGCGAGGTCGCGGTCACCGGCGCACCGGCCGCCGCGAGGGTCCGTACCAGCGAGCGCCCGACGTTGCCGGTCGCCCCCGTCACCACGATCATGTCCAACTCCCCAGCAGTCGCTGTCGCTTGACTCGGGGAAGCTAACATCGTGGGGATAGTAGGTACCTAGGGGAAAGTGACTACCTCAGGGGAGCGCATGACCGAGACCTCGGCCGCCAGGACCGGGACCGATCCCGAACTGGCCTGTCCCGTCAGTCCCGTCGTGGACATCGTCTTCAGCCGGTGGACCACGCCGATCCTGTGGTCCCTGCACACCTTCGGCCGCCAGCGGTTCGTCGAACTCGAGCGCGGGATCACCCACATCACCCCGAAGGTGCTGACCCAGCGGCTGCGCCAGCTCGAACGGGACGGGCTGGTGGTGCGCACGTACCACCCGGAGGTCCCGCCGCGCGTCGAGTACGAGATCAGCGACCTCGGCCGCAGCCTCGCCCCGCTGTTCGCGCACCTGGCGGAGTGGGCCGCCGACAACCTCGGGAAGGTGGAGAGCGCGCGCCGGGAGTACGACGCGCCTACACGGTCCCGTCCGTGAAGGGGCCGTCCGGGGCGAAGGCCAGCCGGGCGAAGCGCTCGCCGATGCGGCGGTGGGTGGCGGCGTCCGGGTGGAGCCGGTCGGGCAGCGGCAGTTCGGCGGCGTCGGACTCGCCGTAGAGGTCGCGGCCGTCGAGGTAGTGCAGACGGGGGTCGTCGACCGCCCGCCGCTCGACGATCCGGGCCAGTTCGGCGCGGACGACGGCCAGGGTCAGCTTGCCGTTCGCGGTCTCGGCCGGGTCGCCGGTGGCCTGGAAGCTGAGGCGTCCCTCGGCGAGCGCGGCGAAGTCGTACCCGGTGGGCCCCGGGGTGTCCTCGTGCATGGGGCACAGGATGGGGGAGACGACCAGCAGCGGCGTGTCGGGGTGGCCCTCGCGGATGGTGTCCAGGAAGCCGTGGACGGCGGGGGTGAAGGCCCGTAGCCGCATCAGGTCCTGGTTGACCACGTTGATGCCGATCTTGACGCTGAGCAGATCGGCGGGGGTGTCCCGCAGGGCGCGGGCCGTGAACGGGTCGAGCATGGCGCTGCCGCCCAGGCCCAGGTTGACCAGTTCCACCCCGGCCAGCCGGGCGGCGAGCGCGGGCCAGGTGCTGGTCGGGCCCTCGGCGTCGGAGCCGTGGCTGATCGAGCTGCCGTGGTGCAGCCACACCCTGCGGCCCCGGTCCGGCAGGGGCTCCACCGGGGCGTCGGTGCGCAGCGCGACCAGTTCGGTGATCTCGTTGTGCGGCAGCCAGATCTCGATGTCCTTGGCATGCTCCGGGAGCCCGGTGAAGCGGGCGGTCCCGGGCGGCCCCGGTCGCAGCTCGGTCGCGCCGGTGCTCATGTCGACGGTCACGGTGTGGCCGCCGGGCACGGTTGTCCGCCCGGCCGGTTCGCCGTCGACCAGCAGTTCGTAGACGCCGTCCGGGCGGGGCGGGGCGCCGGTGTAGGCGCGCTTGGTGGGCAGGGTGTCCAGTTCCACGGCGGTGGCCCGGCTGCGGAAGGCCAGCCGGACGCCGGAGGGCTGCGACTCGGCCATCTCCAGCTGCGGGTCGGTGTTCTGGGCGCGGGCCCGGGCGGGCAGCCGGTGCGGCAGCAGGCCGTGCACGGTGCGCTCCAGGTCGAGGGCGCCGCGCAGGAGTTCGGCGGTGAGGGGGGTGGTGATCCAGTGGGGCTCGGTGTGCATGGTCTCAATCCGTTGCGCTGAGGGGGCCCGGACCGGTCGCGGGCCAGTTCCGCAGCAGGGCGTCGAGGGCGTCGAGGATCCGGTCCCAGGACTCCTCGGAGCCGGGCTCGCTGTGGCTGAAGCCGCCGGACGCCTCCAGGCTGACGTACCCGTGGAAGACGCTGCCCAGCAGCCGGACGGCATGGGTCTGGTCCGGTTCGGTGAGGTCGTAGCCGCGCAGGATCGCCCGGGACATCTGGGCGTGCCGGACGCCCGCGCTGGCGGCCGCGGTCTCGGGGTCGAGTCTGAGCCGGGCCGCGGTGTAGCGGCCGGGGTGTTCCCGGGCGTAGTCGCGGTAGACGTGTGCGAAGGCGGTCAGGGCGTCCCGGCCCGCGCGTCCGGCCAGCGCCTCCGCGGCCCGGTCGGCCATCTCCTCCAGCGCGAGCAGGGCGATCCTGGTCTTCAGCTCCTGGGAGTTCCTCAGGTGCGAGTACAGGCTCGCCACCTTCACGTCGAACCGGCGGGCGAGCGCGGAGACGGTCACCTGGTCGAAGCCGACCTCGTCGGCCAGCTCGGCCCCGGCCCGCGTGAGCAGCTCCGGGGTCAGTCCTGTGCGCGCCATGGTGCTCCTCTCCTCGGGCAAGACCGAGTATGCATTTGCCTAATAGCTTTAGGCAAATGAGAGAAGCATGAAGGGGTGCTAGTCGACGAGCACGACCTCCAGCACCCGGGGCCCGTGCACCCCCTCCACCCGGTCCAGCTCGATGTCGCTGGTCGCCGAGGGCCCGGAGATCCAGGTCAGCGGGCGCAGCGGGTCCAGCCGGGGCATGGCCAGCGGGACGGACGGGACGACCTGTTCCGGGACCCGTACGACACAGATGTGGTGGTCCGGGACGAGGGTGATCCGGCGGCGGCCCTGGTCGGGGGAGCCGTCCAGCACGATCGTGCCGGTCTCCGCGATCGCCACCGCGCAGCCGGTGACCACGCTGTCCACCTGGTCCAGCTCCCCTGCTGTGCTCTCCGCGCGGTCGGCGACCCGGGGCACCTCGCTCCGCGCGAGCCAGCCCTCGTCCAGCCCCGGCGGGACCAGCACCGACGCGGCGCCCCGCTCGCTGAGCAGCCGGGCGAGCAGCGCGGGCAGCTCGGCGGCGCCGCAGCGGTGCACGATCGCCCGGTAGTCGGCGAGGTTCTCGGCGAGCAGATCCACGGTCTGCCCGGCGTCGCGGTCACCGTGCTCGGTGAGGTAGTCCCGCGCGACCGCCCGCTCGTACTGGGCGTCCCTCCCAGGCCGTTCAGGCACCGGGGGAGTGTCGTCCCCCGGCACATCCGCCAGCGCGCGCCGCACCCGGCCCAGGATCCGTTCCCTGCTGCTCACTTCGCGCCCTTTCCGCCGTTGGTCCGCTGCCACCAGTCCCGGAACGGTTCGGCCGGTAGGGGAGGCAGGTCCCGGGTGCCGCTCCACGCCTTGCCGGGACCGGGCAGCGTGCGCGGGTGGAGACGCCGGGTGCGGGAGGCGAGCCGCTGGCCGGTGCGCAGGGCGCCGGGGTGGGCGAAGGTCCAGCGGGCCGCGCGCATCGCGGCGCGCTCGGCGGCGTGGCCCTTGGCGGGCTTCAGCACCACCTTGTTGCCGTCGCGGGTCACCTGGCCGCCCTGCGCGACGCGTTCCCGCAGGTGCACCAGCACCTCGGGGATGTCGATGGCCACCGGGCACACCTCGTAGCAGGCGCCGCACAGCGACGACGCGTACGGCAGGGAGGCGTCGATCTCGCTGCCGGTGCCCCGCAGCTGGGGGCTGAGGATGGCGCCGATCGGGCCCGGGTAGACCGAGCCGTAGGCGTGGCCGCCCGCCCGCTCGTACACCGGGCAGACGTTCAGGCAGGCCGAGCAGCGGATGCAGCGCAGGGCCTGGCGGCCGACCTCGTCGGCGAGGGTGTCGGTGCGGCCGTTGTCGAGCAGGACGAGGTGGAAGACCTTCGGGCCGTCCGAGTCCGAGGTGCCCGTCCAGGTGCTGGTGTACGGGTTCATCCGCTCGGCCGTCGAGGACCGGGGCAGGGTCTGGAGGAACACCTCCAGGTCGCGCCAGGTCGGCACGATCTTCTCGATGCCGACCACCGAGATCAGCGTCTCGGGCAGGGTCAGGCACATCCGCCCGTTGCCCTCGGACTCCACGACGACCAGCGTGCCGGTGTCGGCGACCATGAAGTTGGCGCCGGAGATGCCGACCTTGGCGCGCAGGAACTTCTCCCGCAGGTGCAGCCGGGCCGCCTCGGCGAGTTCGGCGGGCGTGTCGGTGAGGCCCTCGGGGGCGGGGCGGCCCCACTCGCCCATCTCGGAGCGGAAGATGTCCCGGATCTCCCCGCGGTTGCGGTGGATCGCGGGGACCAGGATGTGCGAGGGCCGGTCCTTGCCCAACTGCACGATCAGCTCGGCGAGATCGGTCTCGTAGGCGTGGATGCCCGCGGCCTCCAACGCCTCGTTGAGGCCGATCTCCTGGGTGGCCATCGACTTGACCTTGACGACCTCGGACTCCCCGGTCGCCCTGACCAGTTCGGTCACGATCCGGTTGGCCTCCTCGGCGTCGGCGGCCCAGTGGACGACGCCGCCCGCCGCCGTCACCGACTCCTCCAACCGCTCCAGATAGCGGTCGAGATGGCGGAGCGTATGGTCCTTGATCCGCTTGCCCGCCTCCCGCAGCTCCGCCCAGTCCTCGACCTCGGCGACCGCCTTGGCCCGCTTGGCGCGGATGGTGTGGGTGGCGTGCCGCAGATTGCCCCGCAGCGTCGTGTCGCGCACCGCCTCCCGCGCGGCCTCGGGGAAGGCGGGCATTCCGACGAAGGTCCCACTCATACGGCCGGTCCCTCCTTAGTGCTCGCCAGGATCTCCGCGAGGTGCACCGGCCGCAGGTCCGCGCCGAGCCGGGTCATCGTGCCGCCGATGTGCATCAGACAGGAGTTGTCGGCCGCGCACAGCACCTCGGCGCCGGTCGACTCGGCGTTGCGCACCTTGTCGGCGCCCATCGCGGCGGAGACGTCGGAGTTCTTCACCGAGAAGGTGCCGCCGAAGCCGCAGCACTCCTCCGCGCCCGGCAGCTCCACCAGCTCCAGCCCCTTCACCGCCTCCAGCAGCCGCCGGGGACGGTCACCGAGGCCCAGACCGCGCAGCCCGTGACAGGTCGGGTGGTAGGTGACCCGGTGCGGGTAGTACGCCCCGACGTCCGTCACCCCCAGCACGTCCACCAGGAACTCCGTCAGTTCGTACGTCTTGGGCACCACCGGCGCCACCGCGGTCGCCAGGCCGCTGCCGCGCCCCTCGGCACGGGCCCGCTCGCCCATCCGCGGATACAGCTCCCGCACCATCGCCGCGCACGACCCGGACGGCGACACGATCGCCTCGTACTCCCCGAAGACATCGGAGAAATGCCGGGCCATGGGCTCTGCCTGATGCCGGTAGCCGGTGTTGTAGTGCGCCTGCCCGCAGCAGGTCTGGGCCATCGGGAAGTCCACCTCGACGCCCAGCCTGGTCAGCAGCTTCACCACCGCGCGTCCGGTGTCGGGATAGAGCGTGTCGTTGATGCAGGTCATGAACAGGGCGACACGCATGGCGGCTCCTCGTTCGTCGGTCATCGGATGGGTGCAGGGTAGTGCGGGTGAGGCGGCCGGGGGAGACCGCACTCACCCGCACGGATCAGCGGGCCGCCGGAGCGAGCCGTTCCGCCGCGGCGCGCCACCGCCCGGCGTCACCGCGCGGCTCGTACCGGGTGAGCGGCTGGGTGCGCACCAGCAGCCGCCGCATGTCGTGCCGGTCGCCCACGAGGCCGTCGGCCCGCGCCTGGACGAGCACGTTGCCGAAGGCCGCGGCCTCCGTCGGGCCCGCCACCACCGGCAGGCCGCAGGCGTCGGCGGTCAGCTGGCACAGCAGCGCGTTGCGGGTGCCGCCGCCCACGATGTGCACGGCGTCCACCGGATGGTCGGCGAGGCGCTGGGCGTCCTCGATCGCCCGGCGGTGGGCCAGGGCGAGGGAGTCGAGGATGCAGCGGGTGATCTCCGCCCGCGACTCGGGCACCGGCTGCCCCGACGCCCGGCACGCCTCGGCGATCCGCTCCGGCATCCGGCCCGGCGCCAGGAACGCCGCGTCCCCCGCGTCCACCACCGACCGCAGCGCCGGGACCCGGGCGGCGGCCCGCAGCAGCTCCCCGAGATCCGGCTCGCCCCAGGCCCGTACGCACTCCTGGAGCAGCCACAGGCCCATGATGTTGCGCAGATAGCGGACCGTGCCGTCGATGCCCAGCTCGTTGGTGAAGTTGGCGGCCCGGCTCTCCTCGGTCAGCACCGGGGACTCCAGTTCCAGGCCGGTCAGCGACCAGGTGCCGGTGCAGATGTAGGCGAACCGCTCCCCGGTCGCGGGCACGGCGGCCACCGCGGACGCCGTGTCGTGCGAGGCGACCGCCCGCACCGGCACCGGCCCGCGCAGCCCCGTCTCCTCCAGCACCTCCGCCCGCAGCACCCCGGCCGCGTCCCCGGGCCGCCGCAGCGGCGCGAACAGGCTCAGGTCGATCCCCAGCCGCTCGGCGACCTCGTACGACCACTCGCGGGTCCGGGGGTCGACCAACTGGGTCGTGGAGGCGTTGGTCAGCTCGGTGCCCTGCTCGCCGGTGAGCCAGTACGACAGCAGGTCCGGGACGAGCAGCAGCCGCCCGGCCTGGGCGAACTGCGCCGACGCACGGGCCGCGGTGAGCTGGTACAGCGTGTTGAAGGGGGCGTACTGCAGACCGGTCGCGCCGTACAGCTCCTCGGCGGGCACGGTCGCCCACACCTTCTCCGCGATCCCGTCGGTACGGGGGTCCCGGTAGTGCACCGGATTGCCGAGCAGCGCCCCGTCGGCGTCCAGCAGCCCGTAGTCCACGGCCCAGCTGTCGATGCCGACGGAGTCGACCTGACCGGCCGCCCGCAGCCCGTCCAGGACGCCCGCGTACAGCCCGAGCACGTCCCAGCGCAGCCCCTCCGGCAGCCGCACCGGCCGGTTCACGAACCGGTGCGCCTCGGCCAGCTCCAGGCTGTCCGGCCCGACGCGGCCGACCATGACGCGCCCGCTGGACGCGCCGAGGTCGACCGCGGCGTACGACCTCACGTCCGCGCTCATCGCAGGAAGGCGGCGGCGACGCCGGCGTCGACCGGGACGTGCAGGCCGGTGGTGTGCGACAGCTCGCCGCCGGTCAGCGCGAACACGGCGTTGGCGACATGCTCCGGCAGCACCTCGCGCTTGAGCAGGGTGCGCTGCGCGTAGAACTCGCCCAGCTTCTCCTCCGGCACCCCGTACACGGCGGCGCGCTTGGCGCCCCAGCCGCCCGCGAAGATGCCCGAGCCGCGCACCACGCCGTCCGGGTTGACCCCGTTGACGCGGATGCCGTGCTCGCCCAGCTCGGCGGCGAGGAGGCGCACCTGGTGGGCCTGGTCGGCCTTGGTGGCGCCGTACGCGATGTTGTTGGGTCCGGCGAAGACACCGTTCTTGGAGGCGATGTAGACGACGTCGCCGCCCAGCTCCTGCGCGATCATCACCCGGGCCGCCTCCCGCGCGACCAGGAAGGAACCGCGGGCCATGATGTCGTGCTGGAGGTCCCAGTCCTTGGCGGACGTCTCCAGCAGCGGCTTGGAGATGGAGATCCCGGCGTTGTTCACCACCAGGTCGACCCCGCCGAACGCGAGCACCGCCGCCTTGAAGGCGTCGGCGATCTGCTCCTCGGAGGTGACGTCCACGGTCACGGCGACGGCCTTGTCCGCCCCGCCCAGCTCCTGGGCGACGGCCTCCGCGTTCTCCGCGTGGAGATCCGCCACGACCACACAGGCACCCTCGGCGACCAGCCGCTCGGCGATCGCCTTGCCGATCCCGCTGCCCGCACCGGTGACGAGGGCCACCCGGGTGGCCAGCGGCTTCGGCTTCGGCATCCGCTGGAGCTTGGCCTCCTCGAGCGCCCAGTACTCGATGCGGAACTTCTCCGACTCCTCGATGGGCGCGTACGTCGACACGGCCTCCGCGCCGCGCATCACGTTGATGGCGTTGACGTAGAACTCACCGGCCACCCGGGCGGTCTGCTTGTCCTTGCCGAAGGAGAACATGCCCACGCCCGGCACCAGCACGATCGCCGGGTCAGCGCCGCGCATCGCGGGGGAGCCGGGCTCGGCGTGCCGCTGGTAGTAGGCGGCGTACTCCTCGCGGTACTCGGCGTGCAGTTCCTTCAGCCGGGCGATCGCCTCGTCCAGCGGGGCGGTCGGCGGCAGGTCCAGGACCAGCGGACGCACCTTGGTGCGCAGGAAGTGGTCGGGGCAGGAGGTGCCCAGCGCGGCCAGGCGCGGGTGCTCGGCGGCGGCGAGGAAGTCGAGGACCACGTCCGAGTCGTTGAAGTGCCCGACCTGCGCCCGGTCCCGAGAGGCGACGCCACGGACGTACGGCGCCAGGGCCGCCGCCCGCTCCCGCCGCTCGGCCTCGGGCAGCGCCTCGTAGCCCTCGATGACCGGCCCGAACGGCTCGGCCTTCCCGCGCTCGGCGAGGAACGCCTCCGCGGTGCGGATGATGTGCAGCGAGTTGCGCTCGCACTCCTCGGAGGTGTCGCCCCACGCGGTGATCCCGTGCCCGCCGAGCACGCACCCGATGGCCCGCGGGTTGGCCTTCTTCACCGCGGCGATGTCCAGGCCCAGCTGGAACCCGGGCCGCCGCCACGGCACCCACACCACCGTGTCGCCGAAGCACTCGGCGGTCAGCTTCTCCCCGTCCGCCGCGCAGGCGAGCGCGATACCGGAGTCCGGGTGCAGATGGTCGACGTGCGCGGCCTCGACCAGCCCGTGCATGGCGGTGTCGATGGACGGGGCGGCGCCGCCCTTGCCGTGCAGGCAGTAGTCGAACGCGGCGACCATCTCGTCCTCGCGCTCCACACCCGGGTACACGTCCACGAGCGCCCGCATCCGGTCCAGGCGCAGCACGGCCAGCCCCGCCTCGGTCAGCGTCCCGAGGTCACCACCGGACCCCTTGACCCACATCAGCTCCACGTCACCCCCGGTGACGGGATCGGTGTCGACGCCCTTGGCGGACGCGTTGCCGCCCGCGTAGTTGGTGTTCCGGGGATCTGAGCCGAGCCGGTGGGACCGGGCGAGGAGGGCGGCGGCTTCGGGGTGAGTAGCCATGAACATTCAGTCCTTACGTGAGTTCTCGACGGGGGGTGGTGCATCGCCACCCAGGGGCGCGGGGAACCGCGCGATCAGCCACAGACGGCCCGCGCCGGGTGACGTGCGGCATGGGGCAGACGCTCACGCCCCCCAACCCGCCTGCTGACCACCCACCCGCTCGGCCACGATCCTCTCGGCCCAGCCGGATGAGGCGTACCCGGCCATGGGATCGGGGCCCAGCCCCATCTCCTGACGCACCTCACGAAGCAGCGGACGCACGTCCGTGTTGAACGCGTCCATCACCACCCCGTTGGCCCCCAGCACGTCACCGGAAGCCTGCGCGGCGGCCAACGCCTCCCGGTCCACCAGCAACGCCTTCGCCGTGGCCTCCTGCACGTTCATCACGGACCGGATGATCGCCGGAATCTTCGCCTCGATGTTGTGGCACTGGTCGAGCATGAACGCGACATCCGGGGTGAACCCACCCCCGCGCACCACCTCGTACATGATCCGGAACAGCTGGAACGGATCCGCGGCGCCCACCATCAGGTCGTCGTCGGCGTAGAACCGCGAGTTGAAGTCGAACCCGCCGAGCTTCCCCTCCCGCAGCAGCGTCGCCACGATGAACTCGATGTTGGTCCCCGGCGCGTGGTGGCCGGTGTCGACCACGACCTGCGCCTTGGGCCCGAGCTTCAGACAGTGGGCGTAGGCGGTCCCCCAGTCCGGCACGTCCGTGGAGTAGAAGGCGGGCTCGAAGAACTTGTACTCCAGGAGCATCCGCTGCCCGTCCCCGAGCCGCTCGTACACCTCCGCCAGACCCTCCGCGAGCCGGTCCTGCCGGGCGCGGATGTCGTCCTGGCCGGGATAGTTCGTGCCGTCGGCGAACCACAGCTTCAGATCCCGGGAGCCGGTGGCGTCCATGATGTCGACGCACTCCAGCAGGTGGTCGACCGCCTTGCGGCGCACCCGCGCCTCCGGGTGGCAGATGCTGCCCAGCTTGTAGTCGTCGTCCTGGAAGGTGTTGGAGTTGACGGCGCCGAGCCGCACCCCGTGCTCCTCGGCGAACTTCGCCAGCGCGGCGTAGTCCTCGACCCTGTCCCAGGGGATGTGCAGCGCCACGGTCGGCGCGACACCGGTGAACTCGTGCACCTTGGCCGCGTCGGCCAGCTTCTCGTAGGGGTCGCGGGGCACACCGGCCTGGGCGAACACCTTGAAACGGGTCCCCGAGTTCCCGTACGCCCATGACGGCGTCTCGATGGCCTGGGTCTTCAGGGCGGCCTTCACCGCGGCGACATCGGTCACTTGAGGGCTCCTGTGGCAAACGACATGGGTGAAACGATTCAGAACGGCAAGCTATGAGCCGTTGGCAGGGGTGTCAAGGGCTCCGACCGACCCGGCTCTCCGTGATCCGGCCGTGACCTTCGGCTATCGAAAACTTTTCGACACGGACCCATTGACGTGACATGCCCGGCCTGCCTAACGTCCCGGCAACCCAGTTGAAACCTTTCACGACGCCGTGTGGGACGCCTCGCCGTTCGCGCCGCGTCGTCGAGGAGCCACCCATGACCCACCCGTCCGACACGGGTCCGGCGCCGGTGCTTGCGCTGCAGGACGTCTCCAAGTCCTTCGGTGCGGTGCGCGCCCTGCGGGACGTCTCCCTGGAGCTGTTCCCCGGCGAGGTACACGCCCTCGCCGGGGAGAACGGCGCGGGGAAGTCGACCCTGATCAAGACGCTCGCCGGGGTGCACCGGCCGGACGCCGGCCAGGTGCTGCTCGACGGTGAGTCCGTCGTCTTCCACGGACCCGGCGACGCCCGCGACGCCGGAATCGCCGTGATCTACCAGGAGCCCACGCTCTTCCCGGACCTGTCGATCGCCGAGAACATCTTCATGGGCCGCCAGCCCCGGCGCGCCCTCGGCCGGATCGACCACAAGGCCACCCACGCGGCGACGCTCGCCCTGATGGCCCGGCTCGGCGTCGAACTCGACCCGGACCGTCCGGCCCGCGGACTGTCCATCGCGGACCAGCAGATCGTCGAGATCGCCAAGGCGCTCTCCTTCGACGCCCGCGTCCTGATCATGGACGAGCCGACCGCCGCCCTCACCGGCAGCGAGGTCGCCCGCCTCTTCGGTGTCGTGCGCACCCTGCGCGAGCAGGGCGCCGCCGTGCTGTTCATCTCGCACCGGCTGGAGGAGATCTTCGAGATCTGCCAGCGGGTGACGACCCTGCGCGACGGCGCCTGGATCGCCAGCGAGCCGCTCACCGGCATGACCGAGGACGACCTGGTCCGCCGCATGGTCGGCCGCGACCTCGACGAGCTGTACCCCAAGCAGGACGTCACACCGGGCGAGGTCGCCCTGAGCGTCCGCCGCCTGACCCGTGAGGGCGTCTTCACCGATGTCTCCTTCGACGTGCGGCGCGGTGAGATCGTCGGCCTCGCCGGGCTCGTCGGCGCCGGACGCACCGAGGTCGCCCGCGCCGTCTTCGGCATCGACCGCTGGGACGCGGGCGAGGTGGAACTCGGCGGGCGCAAGCTGACCAACGGCGCCCCCTCCACCGCCATGGCGGCCGGACTCGCGCTGGTCCCCGAGGACCGCCGCGCCCAGGGCCTGGTGATGGACATGTCCATCGAGCGCAACATCGGCCTCACCGGTCTTCGTACGACCGTGAAGGCGGGCCTGATGGACCGCGGCGCCGAGCGCAGCCGCTCCCTGGACTGGGCCGTCAGGCTCCATGTCAAGTACGCCCGGATCGCCGACGCGGTGGCCACCCTGTCCGGCGGCAACCAGCAGAAGGTCGTCCTCGCCAAGTGGCTCGCCACCGGGCCCAAGGTGCTGATCGTCGACGAGCCCACCCGCGGCATCGACGTCGGCACCAAGGCGGAGGTGCACCGGCTGCTGTCCCAGCTCGCCGCGGACGGTGTGGCCGTCCTGATGATCTCCTCCGACCTGCCCGAGATCCTCGGCATGGCCGACCGCGTGCTGGTGATGCACGAGGGCCGGCTGACCGCCGAGATCCCGCGCTCCGAAGCCACCGAGGAAACCGTGATGGCCGCAGCCACCGGGAGGGCCGCCGCATGACGGTGACCACACCCGAGAAAGCCCCGATCGCCGAGGTGCCCCAGTCCAGCGGCACCCGGCTGGTCGACCGCGTCTTCAGGATGCGCGAACTCGCCATCCTGCTGGTCTTCCTGGTGATGATCGCCGTCACCCAGGCGGGCAACAGCGAGTTCCTGTCCGAGCAGGGCATCAAGGACCTGCTGCTGAACGCGACCATCCTGGTGCTGGTCGCCACCGGCCAGTCCCTGGTCGTCATCACCCGCAACGTCGACCTGTCGGTCGGCTCCACGCTCGGCATCAGCGCCTTCGCGGCCGGTACGTACCTCCAGGACGGCGGCAACTCCGTCGTGGCCATCGTGCTCGCGGTCCTGACCGGCGTCGGCTTCGGCCTCCTCAACGGTCTGCTGGTCAGCCTCGGCCAGGTGCCCGCGCTGGTGGTCACCCTCGGCACGCTCTACATCATCCGCGGCATCGACTCCATCTGGGTCGGCTCCCGCCAGATCACCGCGGCCGACCTGCCCGGCGACTTCGTCGACTTCGGCTCCGGCGGCATCTCCGCGGTGCCCTACCTGGCGCTGATCGCGGTCGCCGTGCTGGTCGCCACCGCCTACTACCTCAAGCACTTCGGCAGCGGCCGGGAGCTGTACGCGCTCGGCTCCAACCCGGAGGCCGCGCGGCTCGCCGGCATCCCGGTCCGCAAGCGGATCCTGACCGCGTACACCTTCTGCGGCGCGCTCGCCGGACTCGCCGGTGCGCTCTACCTGGCGCGGTTCGGCAACGTCGACTCCAGCACCGGCAACGGCTACGAACTCACCGTCGTCAGCGCGGTCGTGGTCGGCGGCGTGGTCTTCACCGGCGGCTCCGGCAGCGTCTACGGCGCGGCCCTCGGCGCGCTGCTGCTGACCTCCATCAACAGCGTGCTGCCCGCCCTCGGCGTCAGCTCGGTCTGGGTGCTCGCCATCAACGGCATCCTGCTCATCCTCGCCATCGCGGTCGACCGGATCGTGGCACTGCGCGTGGCCACCGCACTGAAGAAGAGGAACGCCCGCCATGCCTGAGTCCCTCACGCGCGCGGTCCGCTGGGACACGGTCGTCGGCGCGCTGCTCATCGTCCTGCTGCTGTTCTCCTTCACCACCGTGGACGGCTTCGGCAACGCGCTGAACCTGTCCTTCCTGATCGGCAACACCCTGCCGATCGCGCTGATCGCCCTGCCGATGACGCTGCTGGTGGTCTCCGGCGAGATCGACCTGTCGGTGGCCTCCACGGCCGGGCTGTCCGGCGCGGTGATGGGTGCCCTGTGGAACCAGGGCATGACCATCGAGGCGATCATCCCGATCTGTCTGCTGCTCGGCGTGGTCTGCGGGTTGGTCAACGGCCTGCTCGTCACCAAGCTGGGACTGCCGTCCCTCGCCGTCACCATCGGCACCCTCGCCGCCTACCGGGGCATCGCGCAGATCGTGCTCGGCTCCGACGCGGTGACCGACTTCCCCACCCAGTACCTGGACTTCGCCGCCGGACGCATCGGGGACACCTTCATCCCGTACGCGCTCCTGCCCTTCCTCGTACTGCTCGCGATCGCCGTCGTCGCCCTGCACGCC
The DNA here is from genome assembly GCF_042796855.1 of Streptomyces sp. NPDC057877. Taxonomy (NCBI): domain Bacteria; kingdom Bacillati; phylum Actinomycetota; class Actinomycetes; order Kitasatosporales; family Streptomycetaceae; genus Streptomyces; species Streptomyces sp. NPDC057877. The sequence goes on along the minus strand of NZ_JBHVMS010000012.1, from coordinate 210,984 downwards.
ACCCCGTTCGGACGGTCGCTGTTCGCGATCGGCGCGAGCGAGGAGGCGGCGCGGTTCGCCGGGATCCGGGTCAGGCGGCAGAAGCTGGTCCTGTTCACGCTGACCGGTCTGATGGCGTCCCTGACCGGCGTCTTCTGGGCGCTGCACTACGCCAGTGCCCGGTACGACAACGCGACCGGGCTCGAACTGTCCGTCGTGGCCGCCGTACTCCTCGGCGGCATCGACTTCGACGGCGGCAAGGGCACGCTGGGCGGCGCGATCGCCGGTGTCTTCCTGCTCGGCGCGCTGCAGAACGTGATGAGCCTCCAGGACGTCTCCGCGCAGTCGCAGATCGTCGTCACCGGTGTGCTGCTCGTCCTGTCGGTGCTCGGCCCCCGGGTCGCCCGCCAGATCGCCGTCGCCAGGGCCGGGCGCAGAGCCCAGGCCGCCCCGACACCGTCCTCATGAACCCACCCCCCTGCCTCCCTCGTAAAGGACCACCACCATGCGCAAGTCATCCCTCCGGCGTGTCTCCGTGACCCTCGCCGCCGTCACCTCCCTCGCCCTGGCCGCCACCGCCTGCGGTGGCACCACCAAGGAGGACGTGGCCAACGAGGGCGGTTCGGCCGCCGCGGCCGGGAAGGCCGACCCGAACGCCGAGCTGAAGAAGGGGCTGACCGTCGGCTTCCTGCCCAAGCAGGTGAACAACCCGTACTTCACCACCGCCGACAAGGGCGGCGAGGCGGCCCTGAAGGAGCTGGGCTCCAGCTACAAGGAGGTCGGCCCGAACAGCGCCACCGACACCTCCGGCCAGGTCTCCTACGTCAACACGCTCACCCAGCAGCAGGTCGACGCGATGGCCGTGTCCGCGCAGGACCCGGGCGCCCTGTGCACGGCCCTGAAGCAGGCCATGAGCAATGACATCAAGGTCGTCACCTACGACTCCGACACCAGGCCCGAGTGCCGCAACGCCTTCATCTCGCAGGCGTCCGCCGAAGACCTCGGCCGCACCGAGGTGCAACTGCTCGCCGAGCAGATCGGCTACAAGGGCGAGATCGCGATCCTGTCCGCCGCGCAGACCGCGACCAACCAGAACACCTGGATCGAGTTCATGAAGGACGAACTCAAGGACCCCAAGTACAAGGACATGAAGCTGGTCAAGGTCGCCTACGGCAACGACGACGCCCAGCAGTCCTTCCAGCAGACCCAGGGCCTGCTCCAGGAGTACCCGAACCTGAAGGGGATCATCTCCCCGACCACCGTCGGCATCAAGGCCGCCGCCCAGTACCTGTCGGGCTCCAAGTACAAGGGCAAGGTCAAGCTGACCGGCCTCGGCACCCCCAACGACATGCGCAACTACGTCAAGGACGGCACCGTCGAGGCGTTCGAGCTGTGGGACCCGGCGAAGCTCGGCGAGCTGGCCGCCCGCACCTCCGTCGCGCTGGTGTCGGGGCAGATCACCGGCAAGGAGGGCGAGACCTTCACCGCCGGTGACATGGGCGAGTACACCATCGGCAAGGACGGTGTGATCAGCCTCGGCAAGCCGACCGTGTTCAACGCCGAGAACATCGACCAGTTCGACTTCTGATCCACACTCTGATTCTCAGGGGGCTGTTGATGCAGCGCGTGTGCTTTCTGCTGAAGGTCCGGGCGGACCGCCTCGACGAGTACCGCGAGCGGCACGCCGCCGTGTGGCCGGAGATGCTCCAGGCGCTCTCGGCCACCGGCTGGCACAACTACTCGCTTTTCCTCCGGGAGGACGGCCTGCTGGTCGGCTACCTGGAGACCGAGGACTTCGCCGCCGCCCAGGCCGGTATGGAAGCCACCGAGGTCAACGCCCGCTGGCAGGCGGAGATGGCGCCGTTCTTCGAGTCGCTGGACGGCGCCCGACCCGACGAGGCGATGAAGCCTCTCACCGAAGTCTTCCATCTAGCCTGAGCCGGAGTTGCCTCCATGACCTCCATGAGAAGACGAACCGTGCTGGCGACCGCACTGCTGGCCGCTGTCGCCACCCCGGGGACGGCGCGTGCCGCCGGCCCCGGCCCGTCCGTCAGCCCGACCGGCATCACCACGCTCGACCCCCAGGCCATCTTCTTCGTCTCCTACGACGGCCTGGTCAACAACAACTCCTTCCAGAAGAACGGACTGCTGACCTACCAGGGCCACCAGTACGCCGCCTGGTACACCGCCGACCGCAACGCCGTCGTCGGCCGCCGACCGCTGGGTGCGAGCACCTGGTCCACCGTGAAGGTGGGCCACACCCTGCGCTACAACGACTCCCACAACGTGATCTCCATGGGCGTCTCCCGCGTCGACGGCCGACTCCACCTCAACATGGACTCGCACAGCGACGGCTTCACCTACGTCAAGTCCGTCGCCGGGCTGCTGGACGACCCGACGGGACTGAGCTGGACCACGAGCCGGTTCGGCGTGCCACAGTCCACGCTGGACGGGCTGACCCTGACCAGCCAGTTCACCTACCCGCAGTTCGTCGCCACCCCCGAGGGCCGCCTCCAGCTCAGCTACCGGGTCGCGGTCTCCGGCAACGGCCGAGGCGCCCTCGCCGAGTACGACGGCACCCGCTGGACGGCGCTCGGCGAGTGGACCAGCTCCACCGGCACCTACACCAGCGAGCACGGCTCCAGCACGGCCCGCAACATGTATCTGCACGGCATCGACTACGACCGGAACGGCCGCCTGCACGCCTTCTTCACCTGGCGCGAGCAGAACGCCGCCGTGATGTGCTCCGGTGGCGGCATCACCAACCACGACACCGGCTACGTCTACTCCGACGACCGCGGCCGGACCTGGCGCAACGACGCCGGGACGCTGGTCGGCACCACCGGCGGCTCGGGCGGCTCCGACCGGGTCGCCGTCACCGACCCCGGCCTGGTCGTCGACCCGCTCAACCCGGACCACTCCCTGATGAACCAGGAGAGCCAGTTCACCGACTCGGCGGGCCGTCCGCACGCGATCATCAGCTACGTCCCCGGCCGCTTCGGCCAGTGCACCACGAACTACGTCGCCGACCGCACCCGCAACGGCCGCGCCTTCCACGTCCGCAGGAACGCCGCGGGCGCCTGGCAGAAGACCGAGATCCCGGTCCCGCTGAACTCCAGCCAGCGCACCAAGCTGGTCCTGGACCGCTATGACAACGCCTACGCGATCCTCCCCTTCGGCCGGATCGCGGGCGCCTCCGCGGCCTCCGGGCACTCCGACTGGCGGCTGCTGTCCGACGGCGGCGGCCTGAACGCCTTCGGCGAGGTCGTGGTGGACGAGACCCGGGTCGCGCAGGACGGTGTGCTGTCCTTCATGTACCAGGAGAAGTCCAGTGGTACGACGCCCTCGCCGCTGCGTGTGGCCGACTTCCGGCTACCCGTATGAGCCACTCAGCAACGCGGCGGCAGGACGGTAGTGTGAGGACTCTCCCGCCGCTCCTCGATTTCCTGGAGGTCCCTGCCTGATGGCCCAGTCGGTGGGTATCAAGGACGTCGCCCGCGCCGCCGGAGTCTCCGTGGGAACGGTCTCGAACGTCATCAACCGGCCGGACACGGTCGCCAGCGAGACCCGGGCACGGGTGCTGTCCGCGATCGACCGGCTCGGCTACGTCCGCAGCGAGTCCGCGCGCCAACTGCGCGCGGGCCGCAGCCGGATCATGGGGCTGCTCGTCCTGGACATGGGCAACCCCTTCTTCGTCGACGTGGCACGCGGCGCCGAACGGGCCGCGCGGGAGTCCGGACTCGGCGTGATGGTCTGCAACAGCGCCCAGAGCCCGGCCGAGGAGGCGGACTACCTGTCCCTCTTCGCCGAGCAGCGGGTGCGCGGGGTGCTGCTCACCCCGGCCGACGCGACGGGCCGCAACATCGCCGCGTTCCGCCGCCACGGCATCCCCTTCGTGCTGGTGGACCGGGTGGCCGAGGGCGCCACCGAGTGCTCCGTCTCCGTCGACGACGTGGCGGGCGGCGCGCTGGCCGTCCGGCATCTGGTGGACGCCGGGCACCGCTCCATCGCGTACGTGAGCGGGCCGCCCGAGCTGAACCAGGTGCGCGACCGGCGCACCGGCGCCCTGACCGCCCTCGCCGAGGCGGGGCTCGGGCCGGACGCGCTGCGGGAGCTGCCGACCGAGCGGCTCGACGTCGCCGCCGGACGGGACGCCGGTGCCCGGCTGCTCGGCCTCGCCGACCGCCCGACCGCCGTGTTCTGCGCCAACGACCTGCTCGCCCTCGGGGTCCTCCAGGCGATGTACGCGGCCGGGGTCGGCGTCCCCGACGACCTCGCCATCGTCGGCTACGACGACATCGAGTTCGCCGCCGCGGCGGCCGTCCCGCTGACCTCCGTACGGCAGCCCGCCGTCACCATGGGCGCGCTGGCGGCGGGGCTGCTCCTTGAGGAGACGGAGGCGGAGAGCGGTCCGGTGCGCCATGAACACCGCCGGGTGGTGCTCCAGCCGGAGCTGGTGGTGCGCCGCTCCAGCCTGTCCGGCCGCTGACCGGCCGTTCAGGACCGGGGCGGGGCGTGCTGAATGGCCGGTCAGCCGCTGTTCATGATCCCCGGTCCCGCGCACCGCGCCGCCATGTGCTGAACTGGGACGCGGTCCGCACACCATCCGTCCCGGGAGCCACGTTGACCGACAGCTACCGCCAGCCCGGCGTCGTCCTCACCGACCGGCGCTTCACCGTGCCCCTCGACCACGCCGACCCGGCCGGGGAGACGATCGAGCTGTACGCCCGTGAGGTCGTCGCGAGCGACAAGGCGCACCAGGACCTGCCCTGGCTGGTCTACCTCCAGGGCGGCCCCGGCTTCGGGGCGAATCGTTTCGTCGGGAAGCAGGCCTGGCTCGGCCGGGCCCTGAAGGAGTACCGCGTCCTGCTGCTCGACCAGCGCGGCACCGGCCACTCCACCCCCGCCAACCGCCAGACGCTCCCGCTGCGCGGCGGCCCCGCCGAACAGGCCGACTACCTCACCCACTTCCGCGCCGACTCCATCGTCCGCGACTGCGAGCTGATCCGCCGCGAGCTGACCGGCGGCGCCCCCTGGACCGTGCTGGGCCAGAGCTTCGGCGGCTTCTGCACGGTCACCTACCTCTCCCTCGCCCCCGAGGGCCTGCGCACCGCCCTGGTCACCGGTGGACTGCCCGCCCTCGACGCCCACGCCGACGACGTCTACCGCGCCGCCTACCCGCGCGTGGAGCGCAAGGTCACCGCGCACTACGCCCGCTACCCGCAGGACGTCGAACGGGCCCGCCGGATCGCCGACCACCTGATGAGCGACGAGGTCGTGCTGCCGGGCGGCTACCGCCTCACCGTCGAGGCCTTCCAGTCCCTCGGCATCCTGCTCGGCGGCGGCGAGGGCTCCCACCGGCTGCACTACCTCCTGGAGCACGCCTTCGTGCGCACGCCCCAGGGCATGGCCCTCTCCGACGCCTTCCAGGAAGAGGTCCAGGGCCTGCTGTCGTACGCCGGACACCCGCTGTACGCCCTGGTCCACGAGGCGATCTACGGCCAGGACGGGCGGCCCACGGCCTGGTCGGCGGAGCGGGTGCGCGCCGAGTTCCCGCAGTTCGACGCCGCCAAGGCGCTGGCGGGCGACACCCCGCTGCTGTTCACCGGCGAGACCGTGCACCCCTGGATGTTCGACTGCGACCCGGCCCTGCGCCCGCTGCGCGAGACCGCCGGACTCCTCGCCGCCCGCACCGACTGGCGCCCGCTGTACGACCCCGCGCGCCTCGCCGCCAACGAGGTCCCGGTCGCCGCGGCCGTCTACCACGACGACATGTACGTCGACACCGCCCACTCCCTGGCCACCGCCCGGGCCGTCCGCGGCCTGCGCACCTGGGTCACGGACGAGTTCGAACACGACGGCGTGCGCGCGGGCGGCCCCCGGGTCCTGGACCGCCTGCTGGCCCTCGCCCGCGACGAAGCGTGATGTCAGCGGCCCGGGTTAGTCTGCCGACATGACCGAGCCGACGCCCCCTCAGCTGACGCCCATGCCCGACGACTGGCGGCGCGCCCTCGCCGTGGTCGCCCACCCGGACGACCTGGAGTACGGCTGCTCGGCGGCGATCGCCCAGTGGACCGACGAGGGCCGCGAGGTGACGTATGTGCTCGCCACCCGGGGTGAGGCGGGCATCGACACCCTGGACCCCGCCGAGTGCGGCCCGCTGCGGGAGCGGGAGCAGCGGGCGAGCGCCGCGGTCGTGGGCGTCACGGAGGTGGAGTTCCTCGACCACCGGGACGGCGTCATCGAGTACGGCGTCGCGCTGCGCCGGGACATCGCCGCCGCCGTCCGCCGCCACCGGCCCGAGCTGGTGATCACCCTCAACCACCGGGACACCTGGGGCGGCGTCGCCTGGAACACCCCCGACCACGTGGCCGTCGGCCGGGCCACCCTGGACGCGGTGGGCGACGCGGGCAACCGCTGGATCTTCCCCGAGCTGAGATCCCAGGGCCTGGACCCCTGGGACGGCGTGCGCTGGGTCGCGGTCGCCGGGTCCAGCACCCCGACCCACGCGGTGGACGCCTCGGCCGGGCTGGAGCGCGGGATCCGCTCGCTGCTGGAACACCGCGCCTACATCGAGGCGTTGACGGACGAGGACCCGGAGGCCTATGTCCGAGGCTTCCTGACCGGGCACGCCCGGACGGTGGGGGAGCGGTTCGGCGGGAAGCCCGCCGTGGCCTTCGAGCTGTTCAGCCGGTGACATCGGGAGCGGGGGAGAGCACGGTGAACGAGACCGAGGTACTGGCGGACCGCTTCGAGGAGCACCGCGGGCACCTGCGCGCGGTGGCCTACCGGATGCTCGGCTCGCTGGCCGAGGCGGACGACGCCGTCCAGGAGACCTGGCTGCGGTACAGCGGCGCCGACGTCTCCGAGGTGCGCAACCTCGGCGGCTGGCTGACGACCGTGGCCGGGCGGGTGTGCCTGAACATGCTGCGCTCGCGCGCCGCCCGCCGCGAGCAGCCCATGGAGACCTACGTCCCCGATCCCGTCGTCAGCCCGCTGGACCATGTCGACCCCGAGCAGGAGGCCCTGATCGGGGACTCCGTCGGGCTCGCCCTGCTGGTGGTCCTGGACACCCTGGAGCCCGCCGAGCGGCTGGCGTTCGTGCTGCACGACCTGTTCGCGGTGCCGTTCGACGACATCGCGCCGATCGTGGAGCGCAGTTCGGCCGCGACCCGGCAGCTCGCCAGCCGCGCCCGCCGCCGGGTGCAGGGCGCCGCCCCCGCGCCGGAGCCCGACGTCGCCCGGCAGAAGGAGGTCCTCGAGGCCTTCCTCGCCGCCTCCCGGCAGGGCGACTTCGAGGCGCTCGTCGCCGTCCTGCACCCGGACGCGGTGCTGCGCGCGGACGCGGGCACGATGTCGCAGCTGCTGCGCGGCTCGGCCAAGATCGCCGGACAGGCGCTGATCTTCCGTCAGCTGGGCTTCAGCGAGCGGGTGGTGCTGGTCAACGGCGGAGTGGGCGCGCTGGCCGTCTCCGACGGCAGGCCCGTCTCCCTGCTGACGGTGACCGTCGCCGACGGCCGCATCACCGAGCTGTACGTCCTGGCCGACGCCGACCGTCTCGCCCGCCTCGGGGTGCGCTGACGGTACGTCAGACAGCCACCGCCAGCCGGTCGGCGACCCGGTGCGGGGCGACGGCCCGGCCGTCGGGGAGTACCTCACCGGTGTCGTCGAAGACGATGGTGCCGTTGCACAGCAGGTTCCAGCCCTGTTCGGGGTGGGCGGCGACGATGACGGCGGCGTGGTGATCGGAGCTTGCGGCGGTCGGACACGGGGGCTGGTGGCTGCACATGGCGGTCTCCTCGAAAGCGGACGGCTCCTGCCTTTCGGCCTGTCTCCCAGTGGTAGCCGACGTTGTTTTCCGTTGGATGAGAGGACCCCCACAGCGCCCGGAACTCATCGGTGAGGTCGGGTTCCGGGGCGCCGTCTAGGGTGTTTGCCATGCAAGAACAACCGGGCGGCCCCGTGACCGGCGCCGCCGCGCTGCGCGGGGACTGCGTCAACTGCTTCGGCCTGTGCTGTGTCGCCCTGCCCTTCGCCGCCTCCGCCGACTTCGCCCTCGACAAGGAGGCGGGCAGGCCCTGCCCGAACCTCGCGACCGACCACCGGTGCACGATCCACACCCGGTTGCGCGACAAGGGCTTCACCGGCTGCACGGTCTACGACTGCTTCGGCGCCGGTCAGAAGGTGTCGCAGGTCACCTTCGCCGGACGGGACTGGCGCGGCGCCGCCCGCGAGCACGCCCGCCGGATGTTCGACGTCTTCCCGGTGGTACGGCACCTGCACGAACTGCTCTGGTATCTGACCGAGGCGCTCACCCTGCCCGCCGTCCGGCCCCTGCACCCCGAACTGCGCCGGGCCCTGGAGGAGACCGAGCGGCTCACCCTGGGGACGCCGGATGAACTCGCCGCGCTGGACGTGGGCGCGCACCGCCAGGAGGTGAGCGGACTGCTGCTCAGGAGCAGTGAGCTGGCGCGGGCCCCGGTCGGCGGCCGGAAGAAGGACCGGCGGGGCGCCGATCTCATGGGCGCCCGGCTGAAGGGCGCCGACCTGCGCGGGGCGAACCTGCGCGGCGCCTATCTGATCGCCGCCGATCTCACCGGCGCCGATCTGCGCGGTGCGGACCTCATCGGCGCCGACCTGCGCGACGCCGACCTCACGGACGCCGATCTGACCGGCGCCTTCTTCCTGACCCAGCCCCAGATCGACGCGGCCCGGGGGAGTGTGGGCACCCGGCTGCCGGGGACGGTGCGACGGCCCGCCCACTGGGTGTCGTAGACCGCTGGGCGTGTGTGGTTGGCGTACCCCTCGATCTTCGGTAGGTTAGGCAAGGCTTACCTAAGGAGGATGGGTCATGGGTGACAGTCAGGTCTGGACGGCCGCCCCCGCCGCGGCGGAACGCGCCCGCTCGGTGCTCGCCGCCGCGTGGTCGTGCACGGTGACGTCGGAGGGCGTCCGCGAGGAACTCGTCGGCGCGCACACCGTGGCCGAGGACGGACAGGTCACGCTGCGGGTGCCCGAGGACAGCGCCCTGCTCGCCGCCGCCGTCTGCGCGCCCCGCGGTGAGCCGTCCGCCGTGCTGGAGTTCGCCGATGTCGCGCCGGTGCCCGTGCGGGGCCGCATCCGGGCCCGGCTGTGGATCGCGGGCTGGCTGTCGCTCGCCGAGGGCCATCTCGTCTTCCGGGCCACCCGGGTGGTGCTGCGGGAGCGGTCCGGCGTGCTGGTCGTCGACCTCGACGACTTCGCCGCCGCCGCGCCCGACCCGCTCGCCACCGCCGAGGCCCGGCTGCTCACCCATCTCGCCGACTGCCACGGCGACGCCGTCGAACGGCTCACCCGGCTCGTCGAGCCCGGCAGCCTGCTCGGCGCGACCCGCGTCCAGCCGCTCGCCGTCGACCGGCACGGCCTCACACTGCGCATCGAACGCCGCCGCGCCGACGGCGACGTACGACTGCCGTTCCACCGCCCCGCCGACGACCTCGGCCAGCTCACCGAGCGCATGCACGTCCTGCTCTCCCAGGCCAGCGCCAACTGCCCGCGCGCCCTACACCGGCAGCGCGCAGACGGCGACGGGTGAGGCGAACGGCCGACCCGTGAGGGTCAGCCGCCCGCTGCCTTCGTCCACCCGGAAGACGCTCACCGTCCCCGACCGCTGGTTCGCCGCGAACAGCAGCGACCCGTCCGGCGACAGCGCGAGGTGCCGGGGGAAGTCGCCCCCCACCGGCACGGTGCCGAGCAGCCGCAGCCGGGCCCCGTCCGCCTCCACCGCGTACCGGGCGAGGCTGTTGTGCCCCCGGTTCGCGAGGTACGCGTACCCGCCGTCCGGGGTCACCGCCAGCTGCGCCGGGTGGTTCGTGCCCCGGTCCGCGCCCGTGGACTGCGGCTCGCCCAGGGCCAGGCGGCCCGTGTCCGGGTCGTAGCGGCAGACCGCGACGGTGTTGTCCCCCTCGTTGGCCAGATAGGCGTACCGGCCGTCCGGATGGAAGGTCAGCTGGCGGGGCCCGGCGCCCGGCCGGGTGCGCGCCCGGGAGACCTCGGTGAGCGTGCCCGCCCCGTCGTCCAGCCGGTAGGTGTAGACGGTGTCCGTGCCCAGGTCGACGGCCAGGACATGGCCGCCGTCCGGGCTCGTGACGAACTGGTGGGCGTGCGGGCCCTGCTGACCCGGCCCCGGCGCGGGACTGGTGTGGACGACCAGGTCGGTGCGCTCGCCCAGCGCGCCCGAGGCGTCGATCGGGTGCACGGCCACGCTCCCCGAGGTGTAGTTGGCGCTCAGCAGCCACCGGCCGCCCGGATGCACCGACAGATGGCAGGGACCCCCGCCGCCCGTGCCCCGGGCGCCCAGCACCTCGTGGCCGCCCGTCCGCACCGCGGTCACGGCACCGTCCGCCCGCTCGCTGACCGCGTACAGGGTGCGGCCGTCCGGATGCAGCGCCAGATACGACGGGTCCCGCACTCCCGGCAGCGTGCGGCCGCCGGTGATCTCGCCGGTCGCCGGGTCGTACTCCGCGAGGCCGATGCCCTTGCCGCCGCCCTCCGCCGAGGTGTAGGTGCCCAGGTACAGCGGGCGGGGGCCGGGCGGCGCGCTGGTCCGGCGCGCACTCCCGGCACCCGCCCGCGGCGCCGGGGGCTCCGGGGTTCCGCAGGCCGCCGCCGGGAGCGCCACCGCGACACCGCTCAGCGCCCCGACGAACCGCCGCCTGCTCCAGCCGCCGCCCGCCGCCGTCCCACCGCCCATGCCCGCACCTCAGGTCGTCGATCGCCCCCGGCCATGGGGACCACCCTGACCCGTCCCGCCCGCCGGACGCAAAACCGGCGCTCCGGGCGCGCTACCAGTCGCCGTCCGCCACCGGCTTGCCCGGCGCGTCCCCCAGCGGCTTGGTCTGCTGGTCCGAGGGCTCCTGCCACGGCTCCAGATCGTCGCCGAGCCACTCGCCGACCGGCTGCACCGAGGTGAGCGGGGCGGTGGGCGCGAGGTCGTCGGCGTCCGCGTCGTAGTAGTCGTACCAGGGCAGTCCCGCCGCGGTGTACGCGGCCCGGTCCACCGGCGACGGCGGCGGGGCCTCACCGGTGATACGGCGCCACTCCGGCGGCGTCACCAAGTGCACGAAGACCCGTCCGGCCGGGGCCTGCGCCCAGTCCGACAGCGGCCGGTCGTCCTCGTAGACCTCCTGGCGCATGGAGCCGCCCACGCCCAGCCCCATCGCCGCGCCGGTCCGGCGGGCACGCGGCGCGCTTCCCGGGGCGGCCATCTGCGCGGCCACCGGTACCGGCCCGCCGAACGCCGCCCCCGGCGCCTGCGGGACGCGTGCGGCGGTCTCCCTCCGGCGCCGCTCCCGCGCCCGCCACTCTTCCAGCACGGTGTCGTTCAGCGGGAAGGACTGCAGCTGTACCCCGCCCCAGGTCTCCTCACCCGTGACCTGGCCCTCCACGGTCGCGCCCAGCCCGAGCGGCACCGCCACGAACTGCCGGACCGTGCCCTTGCCGGAGTTGATACCGTCCAGCCAGGGCTGGCGCGGCAGCACCACGTAGTTCTGCGGGCGGCGGGTGAGCCGGTCGCTCCACGGCTTGCCGGAGACCGCGCACACCTTGCCCACCCCGACCTGGAGCGCGGCGGGCTCCAGCGTGCCCGCGAAGCTCAGCCACATCGCCTCGCGCAGATAGACCGGCAGCATCACCCCGCCGCGCGCCCGCCACTGCTCGGGCACGGTGTCCGGGTAGTCGGCGACCCGGCGCACCGGGAACTCGCCCAGGCCGGGCGGCAGCGCGTGCGTGCCCTTCTCGGGCAGGCGCAGGGTGCGGATGAACCGCACCGCCACCCCGCCCGGCAGCCGCAGGGTGTTCCCGTCGATCCGTACGCCGCTCGCCGTCATCCGCCCGCTCTCCTCGCCGTCGTGCCCCCGCCGCCCGCGAGCGGCCTCCTCACAGAGAACGCCGTCCGGCGGCACCGCGGTTCCGGGGACGCGGGAAACGCCCCAGCCACTCCTGGAACCGGGTCAGCCGGGGCATGCGCTCGCGCTGCTCCTGGGAGACGCGGTCCAGCTCCTCCAGCAGACGGCGCGAGCGGTGCTCGGTGTCCATCTCGTCCAGGATGCGGTTGACCTCGGTGAGCACGGCGCCGTGCAGCTCCCACTGCCGGGCGTCCCGCCGCACCACCTGGAGCAGCAGCTCGGCCAGCTTGTCGCGGGTGGCCGCCGCGCTGTGCAGTTCGGCGGTGAGCCGGGCCTCCGCCGACTCGGCGCTGGCGCTGACCTGGGTGGTGACCAGCACCGCGAAGCTGACCACCGCGTCGGCGATCTCCGACAGCACCTGCTGGACGACGAGACCGGTCTCCCGCTCGAACAACGGCTCCGGCTCGCGCTCCTTCGCCAGGTCGGTGAGGGTGCGGGCGAGCACCCGCAGCACCACCGTGCAGATCTCCAGCGTGTCCAGGCCGGTGCGCAGCACCACCCGGTTCAGCAGGCCCTCACGCACCCGGGGATTGAGCCGCAGACTGTCCTCCGCCTGCCGCAGGGCGGCGTCCACCTGGACGATGTCGTGGTCCAGACGGCGCGCCTCGTGCAGCCGCTCGGCCGCCAGCGCGAACGGGGTGCGGTCGGCGGCCTGCTCGCCGATGCGCAGCATCAGCTGGCGCAGGCGCCGGGCCAGCCCCTCGATCGACGCGCCCGCCTCGCCCGTCCACACCGGCGGCGGCAGCAGCACGTTGGTGCCGAGCCCGACGACCGCGCCGATCAGCGTCTCCAGCACCCGCGCCCACGCGTACTCCCCGTGCGTGGTCACGCCGAGCACCAGCATGGCGCTGATCGCCACCTCGGGGACGTACTCGTCGACCCGCACCAGGTGCCCGACCCCCAGCGAGGCCAGGATCAGCAGCGCCAGGCTCCACCAGGTCAGACCCACCAGCAGACTGAAGGCGATGGCCACCAGGACCCCCGCGACCACGGAGTTCACCCGGCGGATGCCGTTGGTGAGGGTGGCGAAGAGGGTGACCTGGACGACCAGCAGCGCGGTCAGCGGCGCGGTCAGCGGCGCCGTCTCGGGGCTCAGTTGCAGGGCGATGGCATAGGCGATCGTCGCCGCGAACGTCGACCGCAGCGCCTGCACGACGACGGGTTCCCGGCGCCGCTTCGCCGCGCGCACCAAGGGTTCCGGCCACTCACTCACCACTCGCATCCCTTGGGCTGTTCCCCGCAACGCCGCGTACCGAACGTATCGCCGCAACTCAGGCGTACAGCTCGTCACGGCTAGTCACGTCCTGCCCAGGGGGGCTCAGGCGTACAGCTTGTCCAGGAAGGCGTGCAGGTTGCCCGTCGTACGGGCGATCTGCTCCTCCAGTGTCAGGCTCTCCTCGAAGCGGGCGCCGGACTCCGGGATCTTCTTGCCGCGGACGTACAGGGAGCAGGCGAGGTCGGCGCACATGTACAGGCCGACGGAGTTGCCCTCGCGGCCCGCCGCGCCCGCCTTGCGCGCGGTCATCAGGGAGACGCCGCCGCGCGGGTGCCCCGTCAGGCACAGCGCGCACAGGCTGCGGTGCAGGAAGCCGCGCTGCGGGGGCGGGAAGCGCAGGGTCACGCCGACCGTGCGGCCGTCCCGCTCGGTGACCAGATAGCTGCGGTCGGGCGCCCCGGGATCCCGCCACCCGAGGAAGTCGAGGTCGTCCCAGGGGCGTTCGCCGAGATCGCGGGGTACGGCCAGCCGCTTGGCCTCTCCCTTCGAGCAGTTGACGAAGGAGGCGCGGATGTCCTGTTCGGTGAGCGGTTTCATGGGGGTCTCCGGAATCACGGTCCAACCTAGGGTTCCTAGGCAGCTCCCTAAGGTATGCGGTGCGCAGAAGTGACGTCGAATGGATTTCCGGACGGCGGCCTGTGGTGTTCCGTAGGGTGGGGGTCGCATCAGGGGGAGGGGCGGAGCATGACGGTGGACTCCTGGGAACGGGCCCGGAGCGTCCTGGGGGCGGCGGGCATCCCGCCGGAGCGGCTCACGGGGCTCCGGCCGCTCACCGGCGGCACGTACAACGCCGTGGCGGAGCTGAGCCTCACCGGCGGCGACCGGTACGTCCTCAAGGTGCCGCCCGCCGCGGACGTGCCCGGACTGCGCTACGAAGCGGGGCTGCTGGTCGGGGAGGCCGAGTTCTACCGCGGGGCCGCGGCGGCGGACGTGGCGGCGCCCCGGGTGGTGTCCCTGTCCGGCCCGGACGCCCCGGTGCCGTATCTGCTGATGACCGCCTGCCCGGGCGCGGGCTGGGACGACGCCGCGCTGGACGCCGCCGAGCAGGGCGCCCTCCGTGCCGAACTGGGCCGCGCGGTCGCCCGGCTGCACCGGATCACCGGACCCGGCTTCGGCTACCCGTCCGGCGCCCTCGGCCCGCTCGCCGCCGACTGGGCCACGGCCTTCACCGGGATGTTCGACGCCGTCCTCGCCGACGCCCGCCACTACGGGGCCCGGCTGCCGCGCCCCGTCGACGAGATCGCCGCCGTCGTGCGGGGCGCCCGGGCGGCGCTCGGGGAGGTGACCGTCCCGTGCCTGGTCCACTTCGACCTCTGGCCGGGCAACATCCTCGTCGACCGCGCGTCCGGGCCGCCGCGCGTCGGCGGTCTCATCGACGGCGAGCGCATGTTCTGGGGCGACCCGCTCGCCGACTTCGTCTCGCTGGCGCTGCTGGGCGACATCCGCAAGGACGAGGCGTTCCTCGCGGGCTACCGGCAGGCCGGAGGGCGGGCGGAGTTCGACGGACCGGCGTCGCTCCGGCTCGCGCTCTACCGTGCCTACCTCTACGTGATCATGCTCACCGAGACGGTCCCGCGGGCGGTCGGCGAGGAAAACGCGCGGTGGGTGCGGCAGACGGTCGCCCCGGAACTCGTCGCGGCGCTGACCGAGATCGAGGATCTGGCCGCCTGACGCCTCCGGCCCGCCGGGTGCCTGTCTCATCGCACAGCTTGTCTCATCACATGAATTAAGGGTTGGAGTAATATCGCGTCCGACCGGTCCGTGACGGTAGGTTGCAGGTCGGGCGAGGGTTCGCCGGTCGGGGCGGGGTCGAAGGGAGCCACATGGCGGAGCGCAACGGGCGCACGGTACGCGATCTACGGCGGGCCAACCGCACGGCCGTGTTGCAGAAGCTCTACTTCGACGGACCCCTCAGCCGCTTCGAGCTGGGCCCGGCCACCGGCCTCAGCTCCGGCTCCGTCAGCAACGTCGTCGCGGACCTGATCGCCGACGGCCTGCTGGAGGAGGCCGGAAGCGTCGACTCCGACGGCGGTCGCCCCCGCACCCTGCTGCGCGTGGCGCCCGGCAGCGGCCACATGATCGGCGTCGACGTCGGCGAGACCCGGGTCCGCGTCGAGCTGTTCGACCTGACCCTCACCGAACGCGCCCGCACCGAACGCCCGCTGACCCCCCAGCGCTACGACGTCGAGGTGATCGTCGGCCACATCCGCGACGGCGTCGCCGAGGTGCTCGCCGCCACCGGCATCGCCCCCGGCCAACTGCTCGGCGTCGGCATCGGCGTCCCCGGCATCGTCGAGCGCACCCCCGACCGGGGCGCCGTGGTGCACGGCCAGACCATCGGCTGGGACGCGGTGCCGCTGGAGTCCCTGCTGCGCTCCGCCGCCGGGCTGCCCGACACGGTCGCCTGCTTCATCGACAACGGCGCCAAGACGCTCGGCCAGGCCGAGATGTGGTTCGGCGGCGGCCGGGGCGCCCGCAACGCAGCCGTCGTCCTCTTCGGCTCCGGCGTCGGCGCCTGCCTGGTCACCGCGGACGTGGCGCAGGGCCGGGCCGTGGAGTGGGGGCACCTGACCGTGCGGGTCAGGGGGCGCCGCTGCCGCTGCGGGGCGCTGGGCTGCCTGGAGGCGTACGCCGGTGCCGAGTCGCTGCTGGAGCGCTGGCGCGAGGGCGGCGGACATCCGCCGGAGGGCGTCGACGAGGAGACCGCGCTCACCGCGATGCTGGCCGCCGCGCATCCCGACCGGGGGTCCGCTGTCGACCCCGTCGCCCTCGCCGTGCTGGAGGAGACCGCCGAGTACCTGGGCGCCGGGCTCTCCGACCTGATCAACCTCTTCCAGCCCGAGCGCATCCTCATCGGCGGCTGGGCCGGACTGCAGC
Organism: Streptomyces sp. NPDC057877; assembly: GCF_042796855.1. NCBI lineage: Bacteria > Bacillati > Actinomycetota > Actinomycetes > Kitasatosporales > Streptomycetaceae > Streptomyces > Streptomyces sp. NPDC057877. The sequence continues at coordinate 194,907 of NZ_JBHVMS010000012.1, read as the reverse complement.
TCGGCACCGGGTTCCTGCCCGCCGTACGCCGTCATGCCACCGCGTACGCGCTGCGCCACCCCGCCGAGAAGGTCACCATCGAGCTGGGCACGCTCGGCCCCGACGCGGTCACCGTCGGGGCGGCGATCCTGCCGCTGGCCGACTTCTTCGCCCGGGGCGGCCGTCGCCCCGAACCCGCGCCCGAGGGCCCGCCCCCGGCGTGGCGCGCGGCCCTGCGGGAACGGGCCCCGAGCTGAGGTTTCGGCGCTGATCACGGCGGTACCCGCCCGGTTCGTCAGTCGCCCGACAGGCGCTGTCCACCACGAAGGGAGAGCATCGTGGCCGCACACCGGCACCAGGCACCCGGCGAGACCGGCAGCGAGCCCGTGCCCCGGGACATGCAGGACCAGCAGAGCGGAGCGGGCGAGGACCACTGGGACGTGAACCCGCGCGACGCCGACCCCGGCACCGACGACAGCGGACAGGAGACGGAGTCCACGGACGAGGTCCCCGACACCGACGAGGCGGGCACCGGGCGGGAGGGCGCGGCGCACGGGGCCACCGTGCACCCGGAGCACCCGACGCCGGACGAGTCGTCGGCCTGAGACCTGCCTCGGCAGGCGCCCGGCTCAGCCCACCTTCCGCCCCCGCATCGGCTCCGTAGGCGCTCCCGCGCCCTGCTGGAGCCCTTGCAGGAACTCCTCCAGTACCTCGGTAGCCGTGTGCCGCAGCTGCCAGTCCAGCTCGGTGTGCGCACGCGCGCAGTCCATCAGGGGAAGGCGCAGTACCGCGTCGAAGAGGTGCGGCGAGGCGGGCAGCAGCCGCAGCCCCCACGCGGCGGCGATCGCCGACCGGGCGGCGCCACGCGGCAGCCGCACCCGGCGCGGGGTTCCGAGCAGCTCGCTCAGCAGCTCCGCGTCGATCGGCGGATCCGCGGCGAGGTTGAAGGCGCCCCGCGCGTTCGAGCGCAGCGCCGCCGCGAGATAGGCCCGTGCCGCGTCGTCGGTGTGCAGGGCCTGCACGCGCAGTCCCGGGATGTCCGGCAGGAACGGCAGCAGCTCGGGCCGGGCCAGCGGACCCGGCAGGAACCGCCCGCCGAAGATCCGCCGCTGTTCGCTCGCCGACTCCCGCTTGAAGAGGAAGGCGGGCCGCATCCGCACCACCCGCACCCGGGGATGCGCGCCCTCGAAGGTGTCCAGGGCCCGCTCCAGATAGGCCTTCTCCCGGCAGTACGCGGCGTCCGGCCAGCCGTGCGTCGGCCAGGACTCGTCCACCGCGTGGTCCTTGGGACCCGGTGAGTACGCGCCGACCGAGGAGGCGTGCACCAGCGTCGGCACCTCGGCGTCGGCCACCGCGTCGAAGACCCGCATGCCGCCGAGCACGTTGGTCCGCCAGGTGGTGGCCGGGTCGTGGGTCGGCTGGAACGCCCAGGCCAGATGGATCACGGCGTCGGCGCCCGCGAAGTGCTCCGTGAGGTCGCTCTGCTCCGAGGCGATGTCGACCCCGGCCCAGTCCGTCTTCGGCGGCTCCCAGTCGGGGATCCGGCGGGCCAGCCCCAGCACCGAGGCGACCCCGGGATCCTCCGAGAGCAGGCGCACCACACTGGTGCCGACGTTGCCGGTGGCGCCCGTGACGACGACCCTGCTGCCCGCTGCGCTGCTCACCTTCGGCTCCTCTCGGCCGTACGTTCCGCGCGGAAGGGCCGAGTACCCGGTCAGGGCAGGAGAAAGCCCCGACCGGACGGGGGGATCACGGTCGGGGCGGTCAAGCGGTGGGCGCGGATGGCGGTCGCCTCTCGGCGAGACGCTCCACAGGGCTTCAGCCGAACGATCGTCCCTGTGGGCAGAAGGTGAGGCCCGGGGACACTGTCCCATCCGCACCCACGGTCTGTTCAACGGGGAACCCCCCTGTGGTGTTCCATCGAGGCGCACAATCCGTGGTGATCTGTGTCACTCGCCTGTGATTCTCAGGCGAACGGGCTCTCTGGAAGTGTGGCAAGCAGGTGCGCGGGATCGTCGTAGATCGCCTCGGCGCCCGCCGCCACCAGGTCGGCGCGCGGGATGCCGCCGCACAGCACGCCCACGCAGCGCACCCCCGCGCGGGTGCCCGCCCGCATGTCCCAGACCGTGTCCCCGACGAACACCGAGTGGTCCGCGGGCGCCCCGGCCAGCTCCAGGGCGTGCTCGACCGGCTCGGGCGCGGGCTTGCCCTCGGCCACGTCGTCCGCGCTCGCCGTGGCCGTGATCGCGTCGTCCGCGTCGATCGCCCGCCGCAGCGCGGCCAGCTCCGCCCCGCCCGCCGAGGTGGCCAGCACCACCGCCCAGCCGTCCTCGTGCAGCCGGTGCAGCAGTCGGCCCGCGTCCGGCAGGGGCGGCAGCCGGTCGAAGTACTGCCCGTAGAGGACCTTGTGCGCGGCGCTGATCCGCGCGTCCTGCGCGCGGTCCCGGTCCTCGCCGAGCAGGTGCGCGACGAGGTCACGGGAGCCGAGCCCGACCGCGCGGTGCACGGCGTGCATCGGGACCGGCTGCCCGGCCTGCCGGAAGGCCTCCCACCAGGTCGTCACATGGAGGTGGTTGGTGTCGACGAGCGTGCCGTCGACGTCGAACACGGCGGCGCGTTCCACGGTGGCTCTCCCTTCGTCGCCCGTCCGGGTACCCAGCGACCGGCTACCGAGCCCGCTCCGGCACCCGTCCCTCCCGGGTCCAGTCCAGCACTTCGTCCGCGGACCAGGTGGTCACCACCCGCTCCGCGGGCACCCCGCACTCCTCCGCCCGCGCACAGCCGAGGATCTGCCAGTCCAGCTGGCCCGGCGCGTGCGCGTCGGTGTCGACGGAGAACAGGGCGCCCGCCGCGACGGCCCGGCGCAGCAGGGCGCGCGGCGGGTCCAGCCGCTCCGGACGGCTGTTGATCTCCACGGCCGTGCCCGACTCGGCGCACGCCGCGAACACCTCCTCCGCGTCGAACCGCGACTCGGGCCGCCCCCGCCCGGTCACCAGCCGTCCGGTGCAGTGCCCGAGGACGTCGGCGTGCGGATCGCGGACGGCGCGCACCATGCGGCGGGTCATCGCGGGCGCGTCCATGCGCAGCTTGGAGTGCACCGACACCACGACCACGTCGAGCCGCTCCAGCAGCTCGGGCTCCTGGTCGAGCGAGCCGTCGTCGAGGATGTCGCACTCGATCCCGGTGAGCAGCCGGAACGGCGCCCAGGTCGCGTTGAGCGCCGCGACCACGTCGAGCTGCTCGCGCAGCCGGTCCGCGCTGAGCCCGCGCGCCACCGTCAGCCGCGGCGAGTGGTCGGTCAGCGCGGTCCACTCGTGGCCCAGCGCCGCCGCGGCCCGGCCCATCTCCTCGATCGGGCTGCCGCCGTCCGACCAGTCCGAGTGCGTGTGACAGTCGCCGCGCAGCAGGGCCCGCAGCCGCCCACCGGCCCGCGCGCGCGTGTCCTGCGCCGCCTCGGCCGCCTCAGCCTCCAGCTTCGCCAGGTACCCCGGCACGTCCCCGGCCAGCGCCTCCACGACCACCTGCGCCGTCTTCGGGCCCACCCCGCGCAGGGACTCCAGCGACCCGGCCGCCGCCCGCTGCCGCACCTCGTCCCCGGGCAGCGCCGCCAGGGTGCGGGCCGCGGTGCGGAAGGCGCGGACCCGGTACGTCGGTGCCAGGGCCCGCTCCAGCAGGAAGGCGATCCGCTCCAGCGCCTCGACGGGATCCATCGCCACCTCCTCCTCCAGGGTGTCCCGGAGGGCGGTACGGCGCACCCCCGCGGAGGCTTGGGGGGTGCGCCGCAAGGGGTCCGCTTTGTCCGATTGCGTCCTACGCTCTATGGCATGACCGAAATCGCGAGCCCCTACATGTCCCACCCGAGGATCCTGGTGCTCGGTGTCCAGCCGGGCAGGCCGCCCTTCCGCATCGTCGAGATCGACGGTGAGGTGGTCGGGGAGGCGAGGGCCGTCACGGACGTCCTCCAGACCGCCGCCTCGTTCGGCATCACGGTGCACGACCTGGACGATCCCGACGTGGTCCGCTGGGTCGGCGGCGACAAGTTCACCTGGACCCCGCACTGACCCGCCGTGCGGCGGCCCGTCAGCCGACCGTCCACTTCTGGTTGGCGCCGCCCGTGCAGGTCCAGATCTGCAGGCGGGTGCCGTTGGCCGAGTTGTTCCCGGTCACGTCCAGGCACTTGTCGGCCTGTGGGTTGACGATGTCGCGGGCCGCGGTGACCACCCAGCGCTGGTTGGCGCCGCCCGTGCAGTCCCACAACTGGACCGTGGAACCGTCGGCCGTGCCGTTTCCGGTGACGTCCAGGCACTTGCCGAGCGCCCGCAGTGTCCCGTCCGAGCCGACCGTCCACCGCTGGGCGGCGGTGCCGTTGCAGTCGTAGAGCTGTACGGGGGTGCCGTTGGCGGAGTTCGCCCCGGCCACGTCCACGCACTTCCCGGCCAGGCCCCGGATCGCCGCGCCGGTCGCGGAGTCGCTGGTGGTCACCGAGACGTGGTCCACGAGCAGTTGCTGCGGGAAGACGGTGGAGCCGTCGGGGTCGCCGGGCCAGTAGCCGCCCACCGCGAGGTTCAGGATGAGGAAGAACGGCTTGTTGAACACCCAGGCCCGGCCGCCCAGGTCGGCGGGGGTGCGGCGCTGGTAGACCTGGCCGTCCACGGACCAGGTGATCGAGTCGGGCGCCCAGTCGACGGCGAAGGTGTGGAACGCGTCCGCGAAGGCCTGCCCGTTCGGCAGGGAGTACGCCGCGCCGATGCCACCCGACCCGGAGTAGCCGGGGCCGTGCAGGGTGCCGTGCACCGTCGATGGCTCGAAGCCGACGTTCTCCATGATGTCGATCTCGCCGGAGGCGGGCCAGCCGACGTCCCCGAGGTCGTTGCCGAGCATCCAGAACGCGGGCCACATGCCCTGCCCGCGCGGGATCTTCATCCGGGCCTCGACATGCCCGTACTGCGCGGTGAACTTCCCGGCCGTGTTGAGCCGGGCGGAGGTGTACTGGCAGGTGCCGTACCAGCACTGGTAGTTGGCCGGGTTCTCGCGGCGGGCGGTGATCACCAGATGGCCCTGGCCGTCGAGGGCGGCGTTGTTGGCGCCCGGCGTGTAGTACTGCCGCTCGTGGTTGTTGACGTTGTCGCCGGTCTCGATCTGCCACTTCGAGGAGTTGACCGCCGACCCGGCGGGCCCGTCGAAGGTGTCGGAGAAGGTGACGGCCTGGACGGCGGCCGGGGTGACGGCCTGGATGGCGGCCGGGGCGGCGGCCGGTTCCGCGCTCGCGGGCACGGCGGCGGCGGTGGCGACCAGGACGACGGACAGCAGGGCCAGCAGACATCTGCGGGGCAGGCGGGGGGAGGGCACGGCGTTCCCTTCCGTACGGCGCCCCGGTGGGACGGGGCGCCGACTGTGGTGGGGGGTGAGAACGGGGAAAGCGCTGCCCTTGATTTAAGAGGTGAGCTAAGGGGTCGTCAATACCTTGGTCCGGACCAGAGGTCGGCCCCGGACGTCAGCCGCTCCCCGCCCGCGCGTGCACCGCCCGCCCGAGCCGCCGCCCGAGGAGCAGATAACCCAACAGCGCCCCCGTGGAGTTGAGGATGACGTCGTCGATGTCGAAGGCGCGCCCGGTGACCATCGCGCCCTGCGCCAGCTCCACCAGCAGCATGACCAGCGCGGTGAGCGCCAGCACCCGCAGCACCCCGCGCGCCCGTGGCGCGAGCACCGGCACCAGGACGCCGAACGGGATGCCGAGCAGCACGTTGCCGCCGATCTGCCGTACGGCGTCGCGCAGTTCGGGCTGGTCGAGATAGGCCCGCACCGAGCGCCCGGGGTGCAGGTTGCTGTGGGTCAGCGCCTCCGAGGCGGGGGAGGGCTGGAGGGTCACCCGGGCCAGGACGACCGCGAAGGCCACCATGAACACGAAGGCGCACGCCATCGCCGCCAGCCGGGCGAGGACCGCGAGAAGGCGCCGCTTGCGGGGCGGCGGCTCCGGTCCGGGGGCGCCCTGCGGCTTCGCGGGGCGCAGTCGGGACGGTACGAGGGAGCGTAAGGCCACACGGGCCATCGGTCCTCCAGTCTTCGGTCTCCCGTGACGGCTAGGGCTGCTCGGACCGCTCCGGTTCCTCCGGCCGCTCCGGGCTCCCGTAGGTGACGCGTACCTCCTTGAAGCCGAGGGAACCCAGCAGGCCCTCGAGCATGTCGGTGGTGTTCGACTCGGCGCGCGCGGTCAGCTCGCTCTCCTTCGCCGCGGCCCCGATGTGCCGTACGGCGAGCCGCTGCACGGCCTGTTCGCTGTTGGGGTTGTCCGAGAAGACGTCCCCGAGCCGGTCGAGCAGCCCGCGCTGCTTGGAGACGGCGTAGGAGCGGTCGGGGTCGAGGGCGGGCTTGCCGAGCCGCGCGTGCGGGAGGCGCAGGGTGGCCGTCGTGCGGTCGTCGTCGACCGTCACGTTCCGTTCGCCGACCGCGCCGAGGTCGACGTAGGCGTCCACGGTGCCCGCCCCGACGTACAGGGTGCGGCTGCCTCGGATGGCGTCGGGCAGGAACTTGGTGTCCTTCTCCAGGTCCACCACGACCTGGAAGTTGCCGGAGGCGGCGTCGTAACGGCTGATGTCCTGGATGGACTTGAGCAGCGCCGGGCCCGAGCGGTCGTGGGTCTCCGTGCCGAAGAAGTCCTTCAGGCCCGGGACCACGCTCAGCCGGAAACCGGCGAACATCAGCGCGAGCACCAGTGCGAGGGCGCTCAGCACCTTGGCCCAGCCGGGCAGGCGCCCGGGGAGGCGCTTGATGGGAGTCGTCATGGCGACGGCCCTCCTTCCTACTGACCGGATGCCCCCCAAATCGCGTGCCAGGCACGGTCGTTGAGGTATGTACGACCCTTGCAGGAGCCGGGTGGGGGCAGAACGGGTCAGTAGGAGCCGGAAGGCGCGCCGGGTCCGTCGAGGGCCGCCTCCAGGGTGGGCAGCGGGGGCAGCAGCAGGGACAGGCCCGAGATGCGGAGGATCCGCAGGGTCAGCGGGTGGGTGCAGACCAGGGCGAGCCGCCCGCCGTGCTCGTGCACCCGGACCCTGGCCCGGTGCAGCAGCCGCAGCCCCGAGCAGTCGAAGAACTCCACCCGCCGCATGTCGATCACGATCCGGCAGCCCGGCTGTTTGGTCACCGCGTCCAGGTGCGGGCCGATCTCCGTCGCCGCGAGGATGTCGATCTCACCGCGGAACTCCAGGACGGTGTGCCCACCGTCCTGGAGCACGCGCAGATGCCGGGTGAGCGGCGCGGCCTCCTGACCCACGACGACATCGCCTCCAGCGTGCCTCACAATGTTTCCCGCCCAGCAAGTTACCCCCGATGGAGTGAATTCCAGCATGTTCGATTGACATATGTCGTTGAATTCCAGCCGAGCGTAAGGGAGTTCACTTCCGGGGCGGGAGAGGCACGGAGCGGGCACGCGGTCGGCGTCCACGAGCACGGGGTCTGCGTGGACGCCGGGGCGCGGGGTGGGCTGTTGAGGGCGGGGGAGGTGGAGAGCGGGGAGTGGCGGTCAGACCACGAGCGCGGCGGACCGCGCCGACATCGAGGCGCTCGGCCCTTGTTCGTGCGGTGGCGGTCAGTCCATGACGAGGACCAGCTTGCCGGTCGTACGGCCCGTTTCGCCCAGCTCATGCGCCTTGGCGGCCTCGGCGAGCGGGAAGGTGCCCGCGATGGTGGGGCGCAGCGCGCCCGACTCGGCGAGGTCGGCGATGGCGCGCATGCCGGTGCGGTCGGCGTCCACGAGCATGCGGGCCGCGCGGACGCCGAGGCGCTCGGCCTCCTCGTAGAACTCGTCGGAGCCGACCGGCAGGATCGAGACGACGATGCCGCCCGGGCGCAGGACGCGCAGCGAGCGCAGTGAGTTGTCGCCGCCGAGGGTGTCCAGGACGACGTCGGCGTCCCGTACCGCCTCGGTGAAGTCCGTCGTGCGGTAGTCGATCGCCTCGTCCACGCCGATGCCGCGCAGGAAGTCGTGCTTGCCCGCGCTCGCCGTGCCGATGACATGGGCGCCACGGGACTTGGCGATCTGGACGGCCGCGTGGCCGACGCCACCGGCCGCCGCGTGGATCAGTACACGCTGGCCCGGCTGGAGGTCGGCCAGCTCCACCAGGGCCTGCCAGGCCGTCAGCGACACCAGCGGGAGCGCGCCCGCCTGGACGTGGTCGAGCCCGGCGGGCTTGGGCGCGAAGGCGCGGGCCGGGGCGCAGACGTACTCGGCGTGCGAGCCGTGGCCGAACGGGTAGGACAGCATGCCGAAGACCTCGTCGCCGGGCCGGAAGGCGGCCACGCCGATGCCGGTCGCCTCGACCGTGCCGGAGACGTCCCAGCCGAGCACGAACGGCGGTGCGCCGAGGAAGCCCCCGGTCGCGCGGTGCTTCCAGTCGGTCGGGTTGACCCCGGCGGCGCGCACCCGCACGAGCACCTCGTTCGGCCGCGGCGCGGGCCGCTCCAACTCCACTTCCCTCAGGACCTCGGGACCGCCGAGGACGTCCTGGCTGATGGCACGCATCGTGTTCACGGTGTTCATGGTGACCCAGCCTGCCCGCGCCCGCCCGCCGGGGAAATGGCATGATTGCCAAGCTCCGATAGGATCGTGCCATGAGTGCTGTGAGGGATGCCGCAAGTGGTGCCGCAAGTGGTGCCGGAAGTCATGCCGGAAGTCATGCCGGAAGTGATCCACACCGAGTCGTCGTCCTGGCGATGACCGGCGTCTACCCCTTCGAACTGGGCATCCCCAGCCGGATCCTGGGCATGGCCGGTGACCGGTACGAGGTGCTGACCTGCGGTGTCGACGGCCAGCCGGTCCGCACCGCGGCCGACTTCGCCGTCACGCCCGAGCACGGCCCCGAGGCGCTGGCCACCGCGGACACCGTGATCGTCGCGCCCGTCGCCCCGCCGTACCTCACCGACGGCCTGCCCGCCCCGGTCGCCGCCGCGCTCACCCACATCCGGCCCGGCACCCGGCTCGTCTCCATCTGCACCGGCGCGTTCGTGCTGGCCGCCGCCGGGTACCTCGACGGCCGCCGGGCGACCACGCACTGGCACCTCGCCGACCGGTTCCGGCGGCTGTTCCCGCACATCGACCTCGACCCCGACGTCCTCTTCGTCGACGACGACGAGGTCCTCACCTCGGCCGGTGCCGCCTCCGGCGTGGACGTCTGCCTGCACCTGCTGCGCAAGGACCACGGCAGCGCGCTCGCCAACACCGTCGCCCGGTACTGCGTGGTGCCGCCGTTCCGGGACGGCGGCCAGGCCCAGTACATCGAGCAGCCGGTGCCCGAACCCGGCGCCGCGAGCACGGCCGCCACCCGCGTCTGGGCCCTCGAACGGCTCGGCGAACCCCTCACCCTCACCGACCTCGCCGCCCACGCCTCCATGAGCCTGCGCACCTTCGCCCGCCGCTTCCACGACGAGGTCGGTCTCAGCCCCGGCCGCTGGCTCATCCAGCAGCGCGTCGCCCGCGCCCGCCACCTCCTGGAGTCCAGCGACCTCCCCGTGGACCGCGTCGCCGCCGAGGTCGGCTTCGCCACCGCCGCCTCCCTGCGCCAGCACCTGCACGCCGCGATCGGTGTCTCCCCGCAGGCCTACCGCCGTACCTTCCAGCCGACCCGCTGAGCGCCCCCGCCCCCTTTCGCGTCCTCACCCCCCGCCCGTCACACTGGGCGCACCACACCCCGTACGACAACTCGCGGAAGGCCCGCCCACGATGATCCCTGAGCCCGTGCGCAGCGCGCAGCAGCGCAAGCAGGACACGCTCGACCGGCTGGAGAAGGACGTCGACGCCTGGATCGCCACCGCCGACGAGACGGCGGGGGTGCCGTACCTCGTGCCGCTGTCCTTCCTCTGGGACGGCGGCACCCTGCTGGTGTCCACCCCGGCCGCCTCGCCCACCGGACGCAACCTCACGGGCAACGGCCGGGTGCGGATCGGGATCGGGCCGACCCGGGACGTCGTCATGGTCGAGGGCACCGCCGAACCGGTGCCCCCCGCCGAGCTGTCCGACAAGGAGGCCGACCTCTTCGCCGTCAAGACGGGCTTCGACCCGCGCACCCTCAGCACGCCCTACCTGTACTTCCGGATCCGGCCCGCCCGCATCCAGGCCTGGCGCGAGGCCGACGAACTGGACGGGCGGGAGCTGATGCGGGACGGACGGTGGCTGGTGGCCGACTGAAACCGCCGCGCCGGGACAACCGTGGGAAGAGGGCGCGGCGCACCACCGCACCGCGCCCGCCGATCCCACGGAGGAGACATGGCACTGGTGAAAGCGGGCGTCGTGGTGCTCGACTGTGCCGAGCCCGAGAAGCTCGCCGAGTTCTACAAGGGACTGCTGGAGGCCGAGGAGGTCCATCTGACCGCCAACCGGGTGGAGATCAGGAGCGCGGACGGCACCCAGCTGGCGCTGCGCCGCGATGTGAACGCGACGCCGCCGAGCTGGCCGCGCCCCGAGAACTCCCTCCAGGCCCATCTGGAGTTCGAGGTGACGGACCTGGACGAGGCGGAGCGCCGCATCGTCTCCCTCGGCGGGCGCCCCACGGACACCAAGGACGCCACCGGCCCCTTCGAGGAACGGTCCTACGCCGACCCGGCGGGCCACTCCTTCAGCCTGCGCCGCTCCGTGCCGCAGGGCCCGAAGCTGGGCTGAGGCGTCCGGTCAGTCCTGGCGGCCCTTCTCGGAGGCGGGCCACACCCCGGTCGACCGCTCGATGGCCTTGGCACCGCCCCGGTCCACGGCACTGCGCACCGCCGCGAAGATGGCGCCCTGGATCGCGGCGGCCAGCAGGATCTCGCCCCACTTGCGGTTCGGGTCCAGGGCGTCGGGCGCATCGTCCTCGTGCCGGATCGCCTTCCACGTCCTGCGGAAGACCATGCCCGCCACCGCCCCGCCCGCCCAGCCGAGCACCCAGCCCAGCGGCTGGTAGCCGATCGGGATCTTCTTCTTGTACGCCACCTGGGTCTCCTCACTCCTGCGGCACGTCCGTGTTCGGGCGTGCAGCTCATTCCTACCTGGCTAACCCGCCGCGGGCACTTCCTCACCGGCGGGGACCGGACCGGGCGCGCTCCCGTCCCCGAACGGCCGCCCGCCCAACTCCTCCCGGTGGTGCGGGGTCAGCCAGCCCGCGAGATCCGGCCCGAGCGGCACGATACGGGTCGGGTTGATGCCGGTGTGCACCTGGTAGTAGTGCCGCTTGATGTGGCCGAAGTCGACCGTGTCACCGAAGCCGGGCGTCTGGAACAGGTCCCGGGCGTACGCCCACAGCACCCGGTTCTCCGTCAGCTTCCAGCGGTTGCACTTGAAGTGGCCGTGGTAGACGGCGTCGAAGCGGACGAGGGTGGTGAACAGCCGGATGTCCGCCTCCGTGAGGGTGTCGCCCACCAGGTAGCGCCGCCCGGCCAGCCGGTCCGCCAGCAGCTCCAGCCGCCGGAACACCCCGGCGCAGGCCTCCTCGTACTCCTGCTGGCCGGTGGCGAAGCCCGCCCGGTACACACCGTTGTTGACGTCCCCGTAGACGTCCGCCATCACCGCGTCGATCTCGTCGCGTCGCGCCCGTGGGTAGAGGTCGGGCGCCCCGTCCCGGTGCAGGGCCGTCCACTCGGTGGCGAGGTCGAGGGTGAGCCGCTGGTAGTCGTTGGTGACGAGCCGTCCGCTGGGCACGTCCACCACCGCGGGCACGCTGACGCCGCCCGGATAGCCGGTCTCGCGGCGGTCGTAGGCCTCGCTGAGGAAGCGGATGCCGAGCACCGGGTCGCGGCCGTCCGGGTCCAGGGTGAAGCGCCAGCTGCGGTCGTCCTGCACCGGGTCGGCGACCGCCATCGACAGGGCGTCCTCCAGGCCCAGCAGCCGCCGTGAGATCACCGCCCGGCTGGCCCACGGGCAGGCCCGGCTGACCACCAGCCGGTAACGCCCGGCCGCCACCGGCCAGCCGTCCCGGCCGTCGGCCGTGATCCGGTCCGTGAAGTGGCTCCTGGACCGCTTGAACGCGGTCCTGCCGTACGCCCTGTTCCCGTCGCCCTCGTCGCTCATGTCCCGCTCTCCTCCACACCGGGAACCGCTCCCGCCGAACGGGTTCCCCGACTTCCGCCGTTTCCGCCCACCACCGTGTGATCTCCTCCGTCCGGGGCATTCGGCGAAGGTGAGCGGCAGGACTCCAGTACGGCGGCACGACTCCACGGAAGGGGCGCATGACAGGGGACCGGAAGGCGGACCGCAGGACGCGGGTCACCGTCCTGGTGGCGCTCGCCGCCAATCTGCTGATCGCGGCGGCCAAGTCGGTCGGCGGCCTGATCGCCGGGTCGCCCGCGCTGCTGTCGGAGGCGGCGCACTCGGTGGCCGACTCCCTGAACGAGGTGTTCCTGCTCGCCGCCCTGCGCCGCAGCCGCCGCCCCGCCGACCGGCGGCACCCCTTCGGCTACGGCAAGGAACGCTTCTTCTGGTCGCTCCTCGCGGCCGTCGGCATCTTCGTGATGGGCGGCTGCTTCTCCTTCTTCCAGGGCTTCGAGGCGCTCAGGAACGGCACCGAGGAGTCCTTCGGCGGCTATGTGGCGGGCATGGTCGTGCTCGGCGTGGCCCTGCTCGCCGAGGGCGCCTCGCTGCTGCGGGCGCTCTACCAGGTGCGCAGGCAGGGCGGGCGCGCGGCCGGACTGCGCGACCCGGCGCTGCGCACGGTCGTCGCCGAGGACGGCACCGCGGTGGTCGGCGTCTGCCTCGCCCTCACCGGGATGGCCCTGCACCTGGCGACGGGGCAGGTGGTGTGGGAGGCGTCGGCGTCGCTGGCGATCGGCGCGCTGCTGGTCTACGTCGCCTACCGGCTGGGCCGCGAGGCCCGGGACCAGCTGATCGGTGAGGCCGCCGACCCGCGGGCCAGCCGCCGCATCGAGGCCGTGCTGCGGGCCCAGCCCGAGATCGACAGTGTGGAGGCGCTGTTCACGATGAAGACGGGCGTCGATACGGCCCTGGTGGCGGCGCGTGTCGACCTGGTGCCGGGCCTGGACAGCGAGCGGGTCGAGGAGGTCGCCGTACGCATCAAGCGGACCATCGCCCGGACCGTGCCGGAGGCCGATCAGGTGTTCCTCGACGTGACCGACCGCCTTGCGCAGGAGGCAGGGGAAAGCCCCGCCGCGACGGGGGAGCGCGGCGGGGCCTGAAGTGCGGGTGCCCGGCGCGGGGCGGTTCATGCCTCCCGCACACGAGAATTCACCGACTGGTCGTCCCCTGGTCGTGAGCGGCCGTCTCCCGTGGTGGGCGGTCGCCCCTCAGTGGCCGTCGACCGGTTCCAGCACGAAGACCGGGATCTCCCGGTCCGTCTTCTTCTGGTAGTCGGCGTAGTCCGGATAGGCCGCGACGGCCCGCTTCCACCACTCCTCCTTTTCCTCGCCGGTGACCTCACGAGCCGTCATGTCCCGTTTGTCGGGGCCGTCCTGAAGCTCCACCCGGGGGTCGGCCTTGAGGTTGTGGTACCAGACCGGGTGCCGCGGAGAGCCGCCCAGCGAGGCCACGGCCGCGTAGCGCCCTTCGTGCTCGACCCGCATCAGCGGGGTCTTGCGCAGCTTGCCGCTCTGGGCCCCGCGGCTGGTCAGCAGGATCACCGGCCGCCCGGTGTCCAGGAGGGTCGTCCCCTCGGTGCCGCCGGATCCCTCGTACAACTCGACCTGGTCACGCACCCACTTCGTGGGGCTCGGCTCGTACTCGCCGTCCAGAGGCATGACTTCGTACCTTTCGTCGCGTACTCAGACCACCACCATATGTACCGCCAGCGCCGCCATCACACCGCTCGACACCAGCGCCGTGACCAGCCGCCCCCGGCGCCCGGTCAGCGTCCGGCCGAGCAGGGCGCCGCCCCCGGCGAGCAGCAGCTGCCAGCTGGCCGACGCGGTGAACGCGGCCAGCACGAACACCGTCTGGTCCAGCGGGTTCAGGGCGTCCGCGGCGCGGGTGCCGACGACCAGGGCCGCGAAGTAGATCACGGTGGTCGGGTTGAGCAGGGTGATCCCGAGCAGCGCCAGATAGGCGCGGGCCGGACTCGGCGGGGGCGTCGCCGACCGGGTGGTGAGGAGGTGTGCGCGGTACTGCCGTACGGCCGTGACCGTGCCGTGTACCGCGAGGGTGACCAGCACCAGGGCCGCGGCCCAGCTCAGCGGCCCCAGCACGGGCCGTAGCGCGGCGGCGAGGGCGGAACCGCCGAGGGCGGCGAGAAGGGCGTAGAGCCCGTCGGCGGTGGCGACGCCGAGGGCCGCGCACAGACCGGTCCGCAGGGAGGTGCGGGCGGTCAGGGACACCAGATAGGTGCCGACCGCGCCGACCGGGACGGCGATGCCGTACCCCGCGACCAGCCCGGCGACGAGCGCGGCGGTCATGACCGCGGCGGCGTCGGACCTCCAGGGTGGGACCGCTGCTGTCGCGTCCCCGGCGAGCGGTCGGGGGCGGTGGTCGGGGGCGACGGATGGGTGTGGGCGGACATGGCGGGATCCTGCTGCCTGCCGGTGTGCGCCGACAACCGAATTTCAGGCGGCCTCGACCAGCAGCCGGGCCGCCGTGCGCGCCTCGGCGGCCGGTTCGGCGCTCCCCGTGATGCCCGCCGTCACCATGGCGCCCTCCGCCAGCAGGTACAGCGGCCCGGTCAGCGCGGCGGGCAGCCCCGCGTCGGACACCAGGGTGCCGAGGTAGCCGCGGAAGGCCTCCTTGTGGGCCCGGACCTGCCGGGTCACGGCCTGTGAGGTGGCGCCCAGCTCGCCGTAGGCGTTGATCCACGCGCAGCCGCGGAAGTCCGGCTCGCGAAACCACGCCTCCAGCCAGTCGAAGACGGCCGGGATCCGTTCGACGGGATCGGCCCGCCGCGCCACGTACGCGGCGAGCCGCCCGCGCCACCGCTCGTCGCGCCGCGCCAGATACGCCTCGACCAACTGCTCCTTGGCCGGGAACAGCTGGTAGAGCCGCTTGAGCGAGACCCCCGAGGCACCGCGGATCTCGTCCATCCCGACGGACTGCACGCCCCGGCCGTAGAACAGCCGCTCCGCGGCGTCCAGCGCCCGCTCGCGGGCGGCGTCGCTGTCCATGGGGTCCCTCCGTTGACGTGAGAACGTGCGTTCTCGTACGGTAGCAGGCGACGCGGAGAACGTCCGTTCTCCGCGCTGTCCCCGCCCCTGAGGAGCCGTCGTGCCGGACCGCCCGCCGCTGCCCCCGTTCACCCGCGAGACCGCCGCCCGGAAGGTGCAGGCCGCCGAGGACGCCTGGAACACCCGCGACCCGCGGAAGGTCGCGCTCGCCTACTCGGAGGACTCGGTCTGGCGCAACCGGGACACCTTCGTCACGGGCCGGGCCGCGATCGCCGAGCTGCTCGCCGCGAAGTGGGCGCGGGAGCGGGAGTACGCGCTGCGCAAGGACCTGTGGGCCTTCGACGGCAACCGCATCGCGGTGCGCTTCCAGTACGAGTCCCAGGACGCCGACGGTCAGTGGTGGCGCTCGTACGGCAACGAACTCTGGGAGTTCGACGAGCGCGGTCTGATGACCCGGCGCGAGGCCAGCATCAATGACGTGCCCATCGAGGAGGGGGAGCGCCGGATCGTCGGTCCGCGGCCGGAGTCCGAGCGGGGGCGGTCCTTCCCGGTCCGCTAGCGGGGGCGGCGCCGCGTGTTCTGAGCGGCCATCACCTTACTCCAGAGTCAACTTACCGAACCGTAACCTTCTGGGTGCTACCGCCGGTAACCCTTTGCTGGTTACGGTCATGGCCGTCACTCCGGAGTGGCGCGAGCTAGGTCAGTACCGCCGACTTGCCGTCACCAGGAGGTTCGCCATGCCCGCACGCAGCCGCACCCGCCTGCTCGCCGTGGCCGTCACCACCGCCACCGCCGCTGCCTGCCTCGGGGCCCAGGCCCTGCCCGCCGCCGCGAGCACCGAGACCGAGCGGAGCGCCGCGCGCGACATCACGGTCCCGGCGTTCTACACCCCGCCCGCCACACTGCCCGAGGCCAACGGCGCCCTCGTGCGCAGTGAACCGCTCCCGCTCGCCATCAGCCTGCCGACCCTGGGCGGCCCGTTCCCCGGCAAGGCCACCCGCCTGATGTACAAGACCACCGACGCGAACGGCGCCCCGGCCGCCGTCACCGGCGCCTACCTCGAACCCACCGCCGCCTGGCGCGGCACCGGACCCCGCCCGCTGGTCGTCGTCGCCCCCGGCACCCTGGGCCAGGGCGACCAGTGCGCCGCCTCACTCGGCCTCCAGCACCCCGTCAGCCTCAACGGCGACACCCTCTCCGTCGGCTACGAGGACATCGCGATCTACCGGCTGCTCGCCAGGGGCGTCGCCGTCGCCGTCACCGACTACATCGGCCTCGGCGCCACCGACCGGCTGCACACCTACGTCAACCGGGTCGACGAGGGCCATGCCGTGCTGGACGCGGTCCGCGCCGCCCGCTCCCTGCCCGGAGCGTCGGTCACCGCGTCCTCGCCCGTCGGCCTGTTCGGCTACAGCCAGGGCGGCGGCGCCACCGCCTCCGCCGCCGAACTCCAGCCCGCCTACGCGCCCGACGTCACCCTCTCCGGCACCTACGTCGGCGCCCCGCCCGCCGAGCTGACCGAGGTCACCGCCGGGATCGACGGCACCGAACTCACCGGCGCGCTCGGCTGGTCCCTCAACGGCTTCCTCCAGTCCGAGCCCGCCCTGCGGCCGATAGCCGACCGGCACATCAACGAGGCGGGCCGGGCGGCGCTGGACGACCTGGCCCACCGCTGCGTGGGCGACGCCCTGTTCGCGTACGCCTACCAGCGCAGCTCCAAGTGGACCAAGGACGGCCGTACCCTCAGCGAGATCATCGAGGCCGAGCCCGCGCTCCAGGAGTTCCTCGCCGAACAGCGCATCGGCAACCTGAAGCCCGCGGGACCCGTCCGGGTCGCCACCGGGGTCAACGACAACCTCGTCCCCCACGCCCAGTCCCGCCGCCTCGCCGTCGACTGGTGCCGCAGGGGCGGCAACGTCACGTACAAGCCGGTGATCCTGCCCCATGTGGTCAGCCCGCTCCTCAACCACTTCGGCCCGCTCCTCACCGACCAGGGCGACGCGGCGGACTGGCTCCTGGACCGCCTCTCCGGCAAGTCCGCGTCCGGCAACTGCTGGACCATGCCGGTCCAGCCCTGAGGCCTCAGGCGGGGCACCCCACGGTCGGCCCCGCGAGCATGCCGCCGGTGTAGAGGGCCTGCCCGCGCGGGATCCAGTAGCCCAGCTTGGAGACGACCGTGGAGCACCGCGCGCCCAGGGTCACGCGGACGGTCACGGTGGCGGGGCGGCCGGGCTGGAGGTCGGTGAGGGCGCAGTCCAGGGAGTACGCCAGCCGGGCGTCGGAGGGGTGACGGCCGATCAGCGGATTGACGCAGCGCGCGTCGTCGGTGGCCAGCCGCACCCCGCTGGCCTCCTCCCCGATCAGACCGAAGCGGGCGCTGCCGTCCCCCTCCTCGCTGTCGCGGTACAGGGTGTAGGTGAGGGCGGTCGTGGTGCCCGGCCGCAGCGGGCCGCCCGTGACCTCCATCCGGTGCGTGGGCCGCGCCTTCGGCGCGGTCAGGGTGAGCGTGGCGCGGACGGTGCCGCTGAGGTCGACGCCGTCGGGCGTGGAGCGCACCCGGACCTCGGCCTCGAGGTCGTAGGTCCCGGGCCCGGGATAGGTGGCCGAACCGGGCAGCGTGCCGGAGGCGACGGTCTCGCCGTGCTGCCGCGCGGTCCAACTGCCCGACGTCACACAGCCGAGGCGGCTGGTGGTGCCGGGGCGGTGGCAGGCCGCCGGTGCGGTGACGGACAGCGACGGGGTGCCGCTGCCCGCGCACAGACTGACGGTGGCGCGCTGCCCGCCCGCGCCCCGCAGCGTCCCGGCGGGCGCGCACAGCGTCGCCGGGGGCTCGGCGGCCGGTGTCCGCGCCGGGAGCGGGCGGCCCTCGGCGGGCCCGCCCAGGGCCAGGGTCAGGACGGCCGCCGCCGTCATGGTCCGCAGCGCTCCGCGCAAGGTCGAACGTGTCGGCACGGCGTTCCTCCCGTACGGCCGGACCGGCCGGGCGCCGGTCACCTGAGCCGAGGATGCGGGCCCGCCGACCACCCGGGCCGCTCCCACGCCGCACGGTCACCTGGGGGCAGCAACGCCCAGGCCAGGCCGGAGTCGGAGCGCGCACGAGGACGTACGCTCGCCCGGAAGCACCCGATGCGACGTCAGGAGCGGCAAGGATGCAGTACGTGAAGCTCGGCTCGACGGGCCTGGAAGTGTCGCGGATCTCCCTGGGCTGCATGACCTACGGCCTGCCCGACCGGGGCGTCCACGAGTGGACCCTCGACGAGGAGGCCTCCCGCCCGCTGATCCGGCAGGCCCTGGACGCCGGGATCAACTTCTTCGACACGGCCAACGTCTACTCCGACGGCACCAGCGAGGAGATCGTCGGCCGGGCGCTGCGCGACTTCGCCCACCGCGACGAGATCGTCCTCGCGACGAAGGTGCACGGCCGGATGCGCCCCGGCCCCAACGGCGGCGGCCTCTCCCGCAAGGCCGTCATGACCGAGATCGACCACAGCCTGACCCGCCTCGGCACCGACTACGTCGACCTCTACCAGATCCACCGCTACGACCCGCACACCCCCGTCGAAGAGACGATGGAGGCGCTGCACGACCTGGTCAAGGCGGGCAAGGTGCGCTACCTCGGGGCGAGTTCGATGTACGCCTGGCAGTTCTCCAAGCTCCAGTACACCGCCCGGCTGCACGGCTGGACCCGCTTCGTCTCCATGCAGAACCACTACAACCTCCTCTACCGCGAGGAGGAGCGCGAGATGCTCCCGCTCTGCGCGGACCAGGGCGTCGCCGTCCTCCCCTGGAGCCCTCTCGCCCGTGGCCGACTCACCCGCGACTGGGACAGCACCACCGCCCGCAGCGCCACCGACGCCTTCGGCAGCCGCCTCTACCTGGAGAGCGACCGCACCATCGTCGACGCCGTCACCCACATCGCCGACACCCGCGGCGTCCCCCGCGCCCGGGTCGCCCTCGCCTGGCTCCTCCACCAGCCCACGGTGACGGCCCCGGTCATCGGCGCCGCCAGGCCCCACCACCTCGACGACGCGGTGGCGGCCGTGGAACTGGAGCTGACGGACAAGGAGATCGAGGAGCTGGGGCGGGGCTACACGGCGCGGGCCGTCTCCGGCCACTGAGGCCCCGCCGCCTCAGTGGGGACCGGACACCGGGAACTCCGTCCCGCACGGTCCGGCCCCCTCGCTCTCCGCCAGGACCACCCGCTCCCCGCTCATCGACACCGTCCGGTAGTACGTCCCGATGCGCTCCGCCGAGCGGCCCACGTAGTGGCCGATGAAGGAGCGCCGGAAGCGGTCGGTGGTCCGGTTGGGCTGGGAGCCGTGGACCAGGCTGCCGTTGAAGAAGAGGACGTCGCCGGGGCGCATGTCGACGGGGACGGGGGAGAGGCCGGGCGGCGGCGGGACGTACTCGCGGGCGAAGGACACGTCCGCGTCGGCCTCCTCGGGGCAGAACAGGTCCATGCGGTGGGTGCCGGGGACGACCTCCAGGCCGCCGTTCTCGCGGTCGATGACGTCGCAGGCGAGCCAGGCGGCCACACAGGTGCCCGGTTCCACCCGGAGGTAGAAGTTGTCCTGGTGGAGGGCCTGCCCGCGGGCGCCCGGCGGCTTGAAGTAGAACATGCTCTGCGCGGCGAGGACCTCCTCGCCGAGGAGCGCCTCCAGGATCGTGCGCAGGCGCGGGGCCAGGAGGACGGCCCGGGCGCGGTCGCTGATCTCGTGCGGGTGCATCACCCGGGGGTAGGCGGCCAGCGGGTCCCCCGGGCGCCCGGGGCGTGGCTCGAAGTGGCCCGGCACCGTGCGTCCCGCCGAGTGCAGCGCCTCGAACTCGGCGCACAGGCCGTCGACCTCGGCGCGTCGGAACAGACCACGGACGACCGTGAAGCCGTCCTCCCGGAACCGGGCGAGGCCCGACTCGGGCAGGATGGGAGCACCGGTGGCGCCGATATCCGTGGCTGTCATGCGTGTCCTCCTCGGTGAAGGGGTCATCGCCACTCACGCTAGGCCGACGCGCGGATTCGGAGGATGCCCATGAGCGCTGACGACTTGCCCGTGGCTGCCGCGCCCGGCGATCCGTCCCCGCCACCCGGCCTGCTGGTGACCGGCCGTTTCGACCAGCCTGCCGGATACCGGGTCGACCGGCCGCACGGCTCCGCCAGTTGGCTGTTCCTGTGGACCACGCACGGGCGGGGGCGGCTCTCGCAGGGCGCCGCCCAGGTGGAAGCGGGCGCGGGGGACCTCGTCGTGCTCGCGCCCGGGGTCCGGCAGCGGTACGGCGTCGCGCCCGGCGCCCGGCACTGGCGGTTCTGGTGGGCGCACTGCCAGGCCCGCCCCGGCTGGTGGGACTGGCTGCGGCCGTACGCCGCCGGGGACGGGGTGTACGTCGTCACGCCCGTCCCCGGCGGCGTGCACGAGCGCGTCGAGACCGCGTTCCGCCGCATGCACGCCGACGCGCGCTGGACCGGCACCGGCGCCCCGCCCGCCGCCGCGCCCGGCGACGACCTGGTCGCCGTGGCCCACGGCAGCGCGGCCCGGGAACTCGCCCTCGGCGCGCTGGAGGAGGTCGTGCTGCTCAGCGCCGTCAGCGCCCGCACCCTGCCGCCGCCGCCCGGCACCGACGCCCGGGTGCGTGAGGCGCAGGCGCTGATCGCCGCCGATCCGGGCGCCCCGCACACCGTCGACTCCCTGGCCGAGCGGGTCGCCCTGTCGCCCTCCCGGTTCGCGCACCTGTTCACCCGGCAGACCGGCCAGTCACCCATGCGGGCGCTGCGCGAGGCACGGCTGCGGCACGCCGCCCGGCTGCTGGAGAGCGGCGACCTGTCCGTGGAACGCGTCGCCGCCGCCTCCGGGTTCGCCAGCCCCTTCCACTTCAGCCGGGTGTTCCGCGAGCGCTACGGCGTCCCCCCGGGCGCCTACCGGGCGGCCGGGCCCGGCTGACTCCGGACCGGTCAGCCTCCCGTGCCGGAGCGGACCATCGTCAGTTGCACGACGGAGGTGTTCCCGGCGACCGGCACCGGACCGGCCGTCCACGCCACCCTCAGCGCGTCGTGCTCGTCCGGCGGGGTGACGAGCAGCGCGGCGGGCGTGGCCGTCTCGGCGCCGCTGATCCGCGGGTTGGAGAAGCTCAGCCCCGCCCAGGCACGCTGCCCCGGCGCCAGCCGCACGGCCGTGGGACGCTCCGGGACGCGGACCGGGTCAGGGCCCAACTGCTCGCCCGCGGCGTCGACGAAGGCGGCGCCGGGGTAGCCGTACAGGGTGCAGGTGCGGGAGGACGCGTTGGTCAGGATGACCGGGTAGTTGTGCTGTCCGGCGCCGGGGGAGTTGCGGCCGACCGACGCGCGCAGGTCGGGGGTACGGCAGCGGGCGGACGGCGCGTCCGAGGTGCTGACTCCCGCGGAGGCGGGCGGGACGCTCACCGACATCGAGTGCGCCGTGCTCGGTTCGCGCGGCGCCGGGGCGCCCACGGCGCCCGGTGTGTCGGGCGTACCGCCGACCGATCCGCCGCAGCCGGTCAGCAGCAGAACCGGTACGGCGACGGCGCCCACGAGGGCGGTGCGGACCCGGGCCGGTAAGGCGGCAGCCGTCATCTTCCTCAGCGCTCCGAGACGTTCGCCGATGCGTTCGTACTCGTGCTGCTGCCCGGTACCGGGCGGCTCATCCCTCCTCGAGGAGGGTCAGTTCCGCCCAGATGGTCTTGCCCTCGGCCGTGTGGCGGCTGCCCCAGCGCTGGGTGAGCTGGGCGACCAGCAGCAGTCCGCGCCCGCCCTCGTCCCAGGTCTTGGCCCGGCGCAGGTGCGGGGCGGTGTGGCTGGTGTCGGAGACCTCGCAGATCAGCGTCGTCTCGTCGTGGATCAGCCGCAGCCGGATGGGCGGCGCGCCGTAGCGGATGGCGTTGGTGACCAGTTCGCTGACCACCAGCTCGGTGGTGAAGGACGCCTCGCTCAGGCTCCAGTCGCCGAGCTGGTCGAGGACCTGCTTGCGGATCGGCGCGACCAGTGCCGGATCGGCGGGGATGTCCCAGGTGGCGACCTGCGAGGCGGGCAGTCCCCGGGTGCGCGCCACCAGCAGGGCCACGTCGTCGCAGGCGACGTCGTCCTTGGGCAGCAGGGTGTGCAGGACCCGGTCGCAGGTCTGCTCCAGGGAGCCGGTGTCGCCGGTCAGCGCCTCGCGCAGCAGCTCGCGTGCGGCGTCCACGTCCCGGGCGTGGGTCTCAATCAGGCCGTTGGTGAAGAAGGCGAGCAGACTGTCCTCGGGCAGCGCCATCTCCGCCGACTCGAACGGCAGACCGCCCACGCCCAGCGGCGGCCCGGCGGGCAGCTCGATCTCCCGGGGCTGGTCGCCCGGCGGGACCAGCACCGGCGCCGGATGCCCGGCCCGGGCCATGGCGCAGCGCCGGGACACCGGGTCGTACACCGCGTACAGACAGGTCGCGCCGACCTCGCCCGGACTGCCGTCGCCGCCGGTCTCCTCCGACAGCCGAACCACCAGGTCGTCGAGGTGGGTGAGGAGTTCCTCGGGCGACAGGTCGATGTCGGCGAGGGTGCGCACCGCGGTGCGCAGCCGCCCCATCGTCGCGGAGGCCTGCAGGCCGTGCCCGACGACATCGCCGACGACCAGCGCGACCCGCATCCCGGACAGCGGGATCACGTCGAACCAGTCGCCGCCCACCCCGGCCTGGGCCGCGGGCAGATAGCGGGACGCCGCCGCCACGGCCGCGGTGCGCGCCAGGCTGCGCGGCAGCAGGCTGCGCTGGAGGGCGAGGGCGGTCTCGCGCTCACGGGAGTAGCGGCGGGCGTTGTCGATGCAGACGGCGGCGCGGGCGGCGATCTCCTCCGCCAGCATCGCGTCGTCGG
This sequence comes from Streptomyces sp. NPDC057877, assembly GCF_042796855.1. Lineage (NCBI taxonomy): Bacteria > Bacillati > Actinomycetota > Actinomycetes > Kitasatosporales > Streptomycetaceae > Streptomyces > Streptomyces sp. NPDC057877. The sequence goes on along the minus strand of NZ_JBHVMS010000012.1, from coordinate 172,019 downwards.
CGGTGAAGTGGTCGGGGCGCCGGGACCGGGTGAGCAGGGCGATGCCGAGCGTGGTGCCACGGGCCCGCAACGGCACGGACATCCCGCAGTGCATGCCGTACTCGCGGGCCCGGTCCCGGCGTTGGCTGTCCTGGGCGAGCCATTCGGCGAGGTCGCGGTCCTGCGGCGCGGCGATGATCGTGCGGCCGGTGAGCAGCGCGTCGGCCTGGGGCGACCCCGCGGGGTACTCCTCGAGGCCGCCCGGCTCGACCAGGGCCTCCGGGGTGCCGGGCAGCACCGACCGGTGGGCGACGCGGCGCAGCGTGACGGGAGCGGTGAGCCGGGCGGGCGGATCGCCGCCGTCGGCCGGGTCCAGCAGATCCACGCTGACGAAGTCGGCGAGCGCGGGCACGCACACGTCCACCAGCTCCTGCGCCGTACGGCCGACGTCGAGGGTGCTGCCGATGCTGACGCTGGCCTCGTTGACCAGTTGGAGCCGCTCGCGGGCGAGGTACTGCTCGGTGAAGTCGTGCGCGGCGATGGACACCCCCCGCACCCGTCCCTCGGCGTCCACGACCGGGGCCATCCGGGCGAGCCAGGCGCTGGTCGGGCCGTCGCCGGTGACCGGCACATAGGCGCGCACATGGGTCCGGCGGGCGGAGGTGAGCACCTCGTGCATGTGCTGTTCCAGCTCGACGGTGCCCGGCTGGCCGTTCAGGTCGGTGGGGCGCAGGCCCCGCAGCCGCTCCTCGGGCAGGCCGAGCGCGTCGGCCATGGCCTCGTTCATCCGCCGCAGCCGCAGCTGTTCGTCGTGGATCGCCATGGCGCAGGGCGACTGGATGAGGTCGATCCTGGCCAGCGGGTCGTCGGGCGCCGGGGGATCGTTGTCCAGCGGGGTGACCACCAGCCAGCCCTGGGGCCGGGGGTGGGCGAGCAGCCAGACGGGGATCGTACGGCCGTCCCGGTGACGCAGCGTGAGAGTGCCGCCGCGGCGGTCACCGCTGAGCCCGGGGACCGGTTCCAGGCTGCCGCCGGCCACCAGATCGACGGCGGGGCGGCCCAGCACCTCGGGCGCGGACCAGCCCAGCAGCCGCCGGGCGCCCTCGTTCCACTCGGTGAGGACGCCGTCGCCGTCTAGGGCAGCCCGGGCCGTGGCGGCCTCGTCGAACGGGTAATCCGGGCTCATCTCGCCACTCCATCGCGTCCACGCACAGTGAACAACTGTGTTACCTGAGTTCCAGACTAGTGCTTTTGGTCCGAGCTGGTCGGCAAGGTCCGTATGTCCCGTCTCGTGGCCCCCGCGTACGGACCCGGTGACCGGGGCCGCTGGGAACCGGTGCCGTCCGGACCGTTGACGGGTGTCATGACTCCCACAACGATGGCCTCCGACCGCATCTGGGAGCGCTCCCATGGAGCGTCGCCCGCACCTCCCTTCCAGGAGCCCAGACGTGAAACGACCCAGAACCGCCCTGCTGTCCCTGACAGCCCTGCTGGCGGGGGGCCTCATCGCCCTGCCCGCCGCCCCCGCCGGGGCCGAAGAGGTCGAGCAGGTAAGGAACGGCACCTTCGACACCAGCCTCGACCCCTGGTGGACGACCAGCAACGTCACCGCCGCCCTCGCCGACGGCCGCCTGTGCGCGGACGTGCCCGGCGGCACCCAGAACCGCTGGGACGCCACCGTCGGCCAGAACGACATCACGCTCGCGCAGGGCGAGTCCTACCGCTTCTCCTTCTACGCCAACGGTGTCCCCGACGGGCAGGTGGTCCGCGCGCTCGTCGGCCTCTCCGACGCGCCGTACGACACCTGGTTCGAGGTGAGCCCGCAGCTCAGCGTCTCCGGCAACTCCTACTCGTACACCTTCACCTCGCCCGTCGACAGCGACCGCGCGCAGGTCGCCTTCCAGGTCGGCGGCAGCGCCGATCCCTGGCGGTTCTGCATGGACGACGTGTCCCTGCTGGGCGGCGTGCCCCCCGAGCAGTACGAGCCCGACACCGGGCCGCGGGTGCGGGTCAACCAGGTCGCCTATCTGCCGTCCGGGCCGAAGAACGCCACCCTGGTCACCGACGCCACCACCCGGCTGCCCTGGCAGCTGAAGAGGGCCGACGGGACGGTGGCCGCCCGTGGCTGGACCGTGCCCCGCGGCACCGACGTGTCCTCCGCGCAGGCCGTCCACTCCATCGACTTCGGCGCCTACAAGGCCCGCGGCAAGGGCCTCACGCTGGTCGCCGACGGGGAGACGAGCCGCCCCTTCGACATCGACACCCGGGCGTACGAGCGACTGCGCCTCGACTCGCTGAAGTTCTACTACACCCAGCGCAGCGGCACCGAGATACGCGACGACCTGCGCCCCGGCTACGGACGCGCGGCCGGGCACCTGAACGTGGCCCCCAACCAGGGTGACTCCGACGTGCCCTGCCAGCCCGGCGTGTGCGACTACACGCTCGACGTCACCGGCGGCTGGTACGACGCGGGCGACCACGGCAAGTACGTCGTCAACGGCGGCATCTCCGTCTGGGAGCTGCTCAGCACCTACGAGCGCGCCCTGCACGCCCGCACCGGGCAGGCGGAGCGGTTCGGCGACGGCTCCCTGACCATCCCCGAGAGCGGCAACAAGGTGCCCGACCTGCTCGACGAGGTCCGCTGGCAGCTGGAGTTCCTGCTGAAGATGCAGGTGCCGGACGGGGAGCCGCTGGCCGGGATGGCCCACCACAAGATCCATGACGAGGCGTGGACCGGTCTGCCGCTGATGCCCAGCGCCGACCCGCAGAAGCGCGAGCTGCACCCGCCGACCACCACGGCCACGCTGAACCTCGCCGCCTCGGCCGCCCAGGCCGCCCGCCTCTACAAGCCCTACGACCGGCAGTTCGCCGCCGAACTGCTCGCCGCCGCCCGTACGGCCTACGCCGCGGCCCTCGCCCACCCGGACGTGCTGCCCGACCCGAACGACGGTGTCGGCGGCGGCGCCTACCCCGACACCGACGCCAGCGACGAGTTCTACTGGGCCGCCGCGCAGCTGTATCTCACCACCGGGGAGAAGCAGTTCGAGCGGCACGTCCTCGACTCGCCGGTGCACACCGCCGACATCTTCGGCCCGACCGGCTTCGACTGGGCCCGCACCGCGGCGGCGGGCCGCCTCGACCTGGCCACCGTGCCGAACCGGCTCCCCGGCCGGGACAAGGTCCGCCAGTCCGTCGTCAAGGGCGCCGACCGCTACCTCAGCACCCTCAGGACACAGCCGTACGGGATGCCGTACGCCCCCGACGGCAACGTCTTCGACTGGGGTTCCAACCACCAGGTCCTCAACAACGCGGTCGTCATCGCCACCGCCTACGACATCACCGGCGGGTCGAAGTACAGGGACGGGGCCGTGCAGAGCATGGACTACGTCCTCGGCCGCAACGCGCTGAACCTGTCCTACGTCACCGGCTACGGCGAGGTCAGCGCGCAGAACCAGCACAGCCGCTGGTACGCCCGTCAGCTGGACCCGAAGCTGCCCAACCCGCCGTCCGGCACCCTCTCGGGCGGCCCCAACTCCAGCATCCAGGACCCGCTCGCGCAGTCGAAACTGCAGGGCTGCGTCGGCCAGTTCTGCTACATCGACGACATCCAGTCCTGGTCGACCAACGAGCTGACCATCAACTGGAACGCCGCCCTGGCGTGGATGGCGGCCTTCGTCGCCGACCAGGAGTAGGGCGCCGGGACCCGGCCGGGAGGTCAGCTCCCGGCCGGGATCGGGGCGGCGACCAGGACGTCCCGCCAGGCCGCTCCGTCGCCGTCGAGCGGATGGACGGGGGACACCCCGTGCACCGTGCGGCGGTCGTCGCCCAGCAGCGGGGCGCCCGGCTCGCTCAGGGTCGCCTCCTTCAGCGGTTCGCCGTCGGTGCCAGCTCCTCCCAGTGCCGGGCGAACCGCGCCCATCCGGTGGCGTCCGTTCCGGTGTACGCGGTCACCTCGGCCGTGCTCAGCGGGCACACGCCCGACGCGGCCAGCGCCTGCCGGGCCCGTTCGACCGGTGGGGAGGCCCGTCCCGCGTGCGCGTTCACGATGGCTTCCCTGGTCCACGGCCCTCCGGTCACCGCATCCGGAGGGCCGTCGGGTTTCAGGCGGGCGTCTCGGCGGTGGCGGTGAGGACCGCGCGGCCGAGGGTGTGGCCGGACATCGTGAAGCCGAGGACGGCCGGGGTGGCGTCGGCCTGGACGCCGATGGACTCCACGTCCAGGGCGTGCACCACGACGACGTAGCGGTGCGGGCCGTGCCCGGCGGGCGGGGCGGCGCCGACGAAGCGGGCCAGGCGGGCGTCGCCGGGCAGCTGGAAGGCGCCCTCGGGCAGGCCCGAGCCGGTGTCGTCGCCCGCGCCCTCCGGCAGCTCGGTGACGGTGGCGGGGATGTCGGCGACCGCCCAGTGCCAGAACCCGGACCCGGTGGGGGCGTCGGGGTCGTAGACGGTGACGGCGTAGCTCCTGGTGCCCTCCGGGGCGCCGCTCCAGGACAGCTGCGGGGAGACGTCCTTCCCGCCGGGGACGCCGAAGATGCCGGAGAACTGCGCGGGCGGCCAGTCGTCGCCGTCGGCGACGGTCGTGCTGGTCACGGTGAAGGGGGCCGCCTCGGGGAGGCGGGCGAAGGGGTCGTTGGCGCTCATGGCGTGGTTTCCTCTCTGGCCGTTTCCGGCCGACGTCATCGACCATAGCACCGATAATCGATTATCTGTCTCATCGTCTATGATGCCGTCCATGAGTCGGACCGCCCACACCTCCGCCGCGCCGGGGAAGCAGATGCTCTCCGAGCAGGTCTACGCCCACCTGCGGGACGCGATCATGCGGGGCGACCACGCCCCCGGTGACGCCCTCAAGCCGCAGGACATCGCCAGGGAACAGGGGGTGAGCCTGGCCGTCGTGCGCGAGGCGCTCGTGCGTCTGGTGGGTGAGGGGCTCGCCGACCGGCTGCCCAACCGCGGCTTCGCCGTCCCGGCCTTCTCCGACCGGCGCTGGCAGGAGATCGCGGAGGCGCGCCGGACCATCGAACCCGCCGTCCTGCGGATGTCCGTCGAGCGCGGCGACCTCGACTGGGAGACGCGGGTACGGGCCGCCCACCACCGCCTGGTCCGCACCCCGGCGCATGCGCCGGAGGAGGGGGAGCACTACAGCGGCGCCTGGGCGGAGGCCCACCGGGTCTTCCACCGGACCCTGCTGGAGGGGTGCGGCAACCCCGTACTGCTGGAGACCTTCGACCGGTTGTGGACCGCGAGCGAACTGGCCCGCCGCTGGTCGGCGCACCGGGACCCCGACCGGGACGGCGTCGCCGAGCACCGCCGACTGGAGGAGGCGGCGCTCGCCCGCGACGCCGACGGGGCGGCCGAGGCGCTGGCGCGGCATCTCACTCTCACGGCGGCGGCGCTGACCGGGGACGCGCGAGGCCGGTCCGCCTCCGAGTGACCGCCGCGCGGTGCTACGGGTGGCTGTCGGTGATCTTGATGACCTCGTCGAGGCGGTCCAGGGCGGCCTGGAGGTCGTCGACCTTGGCCTGTATGCGGTCGCGTTCGGCGCGCAGCATGGCCCGCTGCTCGGCGTCGGTGTGCCCGGAGTCCCAGCACGGCAGGAGTTCCGCGATCCTGCGGCTGGTCAGACCGGCGGCGTACATCTGCTGGAAGAAGCGCAGTAACGGGACGGCGTCCTGCCGGTAGAGGCGCTGGCCTGAGGGACTGCGCTCCGCCCTGAGCAGCCCCTGCTGCTCGTAGTAGCGCACGGCGCGCACGGAGACTCCGGCCTCGCGCGCCACCTCGCCGATGCGGATCAGCCGCTCGGCCGCGGCCTTTGGGAGGGCCATGGTGACTCCTCTCACTACCGTCCTGACGACCAGCACTTGCCTCTGACGTCAGCGTCAGGTTTTAGCGTACGGGACATGGAGATCAACGACTCAGTCGCCCTCGTCACCGGAGCCAACCGTGGCCTGGGCCGCGCCTTCGCCCAGCGCCTGCTGGAGCGGGGCGCCCGCAAGGTCTACGCGACCGCCCGCCGACCGGAGACCGTGGACCTGCCCGGGGTCGAGGTGCTGGCCCTCGACATCGCCGATGCCGCGTCCGTGCGGGCCGCCGTCGAGGCCGCCCCGGACGTCTCGCTGCTCGTCAACAACGCGGGGATCCAGACGGGGACCGACCTGGTGACCGGTTCGCTGGACGCCGTGCGGCGCGAGCTGGAGACCAACATGTTCGGCCACCTGGGGATGGTCCGGGGGTTCGCGCCGGTGCTCGCCGGGAACGGCGGGGGCGCGATCGTGAACGTCCTGTCCGCCATGTCGTGGTTCGGGGGCAGGGGCGCGGGCGCGTACCACCTGACCAAGGCCGCCGCGTGGGCCATGACCAACGGCGTCCGCCTGGAACTGGCCGAGCAGGGCACGCTCGTGACGGCCGTGCACCTCGGTCTGGCCGACACCGACATGGCCGCGGGCTGGCCCGTGGCCAAGCTCGCGCCGTCGGACCTGGCCGACGCGGCGCTCGACGGTGTCGAGGCGGGGTCCGCCGAGGTCCTCGCCGACCAGTGGAGCCGGGACATCAAGTCCCGGCTGCCGCTGGCGCCGGAGGAGTTCTACGCCGCGATGGACCGCGCCCTGGCGGCGCTCACGGCCGCCTGAGCGGCGCACGGGGAACCCGGCCGGGTGGTCCAGCACCACCCGGCCGGGCTCCGCGTGAGGCTAGTCGGCCGTGAGGGGCCAGGAGGCGTCCTGGCTCCAGAGGTCGCACTTGTGGTCCTGGGGGAACGAGGTCCCCGAGGTGATCGCCTCGGGGGCGAGGGTCTGCACCTTCGGGAAGAGGCCCCAGTGCGGGGCGTTCGCGGCGTACGGGACGCCCGTCCTGGCGAAGTTGGTCCAGTAGCCGAGCATCCGGTCCGACAGGGCGTTCTGCGCGGGCGTGCCGGAGACACCGCCGAACACATAGCGGATCTCCGAGCCGTGCGGCGCGCCGAGGGGGAAGCTGATGGGCAGGTTCAGATAGTCCATGGAGTGACGGTCGGCGAACTCGTACTGGTACGAGCGGGTGTGAGGGGCCATCAGATGGGCCGTGCGGGACTGCATGCAGGCGAACTGCGAGTCGGTGAAGACCGCGCCGAGCGCCTCCGCCGGGGTGCCGTACTCCGCCAGCGGATAGCGGGCCAGGATCGCGTCGGCCCGGTCGCCGTAGGCCGCGCGGACCGCCACCGGGTAGCCCGCCGCGGTGAGTTGCCGCCCGGCCAGGTCGTAGGCGGTCGCCACGGTGAGCCTGCCCTCGTCGGCGGTGGTGCCCTGGAGGACCGGGACCCGGTGGAAGCGTCCGCTCGCCAGCGCGTCCGTCACCTGGAGGGGCAGGATCCTGCCGTCGACGTTGGGCGTCCAGCGGGCCGTGGGAGCCAGGGAGGCCCGCAGCAACTCGTCGGCGGACTTGGCGCGCAGGCACGCCACGTCCGCGCAGCCCAGGGAGTTCGCCCAGGCGACGCCGTTGTTCTGCTGCGACTCCTGGGTGGGCAGGCGGAATCCGCAGCCCGACTGGGCGATGGCCCGGTCGAACTGGCCGATGGTGCGCGGCGAGACGAGGTGGTGGCAGACGCTGCCGCCGCCCGCCGACTCACCGAAGATCGTCACGTTGTCGGGGTCGCCGCCGAACGCCGCGACGTTCTGCCGCACCCAGCGCAGCGCCGCCTGCTGGTCGAGCAGGCCGTAGTTGCCGGAGAGGCCGAGCGAGGACTCCGACGCCAGGTCCGGGTGGGCCAGATAACCGAACGCGCCGAGGCGGTAGTTGAAGTTCACGACCACGGCATCGCCCTTGGCGGCCAGCTTGCCGCCGTCGTAGAACGTGCCGGAGCCCACGGTGAAGCCGCCGCCGTGGATCCACACCATCACCGGTCGCTTGGCGAGGGAGCGCTTGGCGGGCGTGTAGACGTTCAGGTAGAGGCAGTCCTCACTGGGCGTGCCCGGTCCCGCCAGGTTGCCCCAAGGGGTGGAGGTGACGGCCTGCACGCAGGGGTTGCCCGGGGTGGTGGCGTCCCGGACGCCCGTCCAGGACGAGGGCGGGGACGGCGGCTGCCAGCGGTTCGGGCCGACCGGCGGGGCGGCGTACGGGATGCCGACGTAGGAGTGGGCGGTGTCGTCCGCCTTGCCCTGCACCTGGCCGTAGCGGGTCGTGACGGTCGGTCCGTCGGCGGCCGTGGCGGGCGCGGCGGCCAGCCCTACGGCCGAGAGCAGGACGGCGGCCGACAGTACGCCGAGCCGCCGGGTCCATCGCGGTAATCGGTGGTTCCTGGTAGGGGTTCCGGTGCGGGAGCCGGGCATCTGCACCTCCGTGAGGTGGGGGCGGACAGGTCACCGCAGTCTCGCCACCCGCCGGATGCCCGGCACCGCGTAAATCACCAGTGTGCCGACCCCGGCTCAGACCGAGCGCTTGCCCCTCGTCGTGCGCAGCAGGAGCACACCGCCGGAGATCAGCAGGATGGTTCCGGCCGCCGCGGGCCACAGCTTGGCGCCGGTGTCGGCGAGCCCGCCGCGGACCGCCTGGGGTTCGGTCCGGGGCTCGGTGCGCTCGGGGGTGGCCCGCGCCGTGTCCGCCGGGGCGGCGGAGGCGCGTGCCGTGGCCGGGGGTGAGGTGCGGATCTTGGGGGCGTCGGCGCCGGTGGTGGGGGCGCCCGTCTCGTCCGCTGGCTCGTCGTCGGCGGGCTGCTCGCCGTCGTCGTTGTCCCGGGGGTCTTCGGGCTTCTCGGGCTGCTGGGACTCCTGCGGATCCTGGGTGGGCTCCTGCGTCGGTTCTTCGGTGGGTTCCTCGGTGGGTTCCTCGGTCGGCTCCTCGGTGGGTTCCTCCGACGGTTCTTCGCCCGGCTCCTCGGTGGGCTCCTCCGTCGGTTCCTCCGTCGGCTGCCCCGTCTCGCCGCCGTCCGGCAGGTCGCCCGAGTCGCACTGCCGACCGCCGTTGATGCAGTCGACCATCTCGCGCATCAGGTCCTCGTCGAAGACGTTGATGAAGTCACCGTGGTCCGTGACCGGCTTGTGCAGCTGCTCGGGGAAGGAGTCCACGGCGAACAGCGGTGTCGTCCGGCCGCCGTCGTCCAGGCTCGGCGCGTCCACGTCGTACACGATCCGCTGCACCAGCCGCGGGATCGCCTCGAACCCCTCCGGGCAGCGGCCCTTTGGGTCGGCGAAGGCCACGTGGGTGCGGTGGTTGGCGCTGTCGATGCTGTTGCCGTCCCAGCAGCTCTGGAAGCGGAAGGTGCGGACCACGTCGCTGCCGTCGGGGCACAGCGGGTACTTGTCCTTGAGCTGGCGGTCCTCGAAGCCGGTGCAGCTCCAGGAGGCGTTGGCGTTGGCGGTGCCGTTGACGAACGCCTTGGCGTCGCCGGTGATGACGCGCAGCAGCCGCGGCATGGCGGTGACCTCGCCGACCGGGCTGCCCTCGAAGGTCAGCGTGACCTCCTTGGGCGTGACGATCTCGCCCGCGTTGCCCTCGATGCCGCCGCCGGGGGACTCGGCGTCCTGCTCCACGGTGCCGTTCTGCAGGCGCAGCACCGGCCAGTAGTACGACGACTTGTCGCCGGGGTTGGCGCAGCTCGTCTCGGCGTTCGCGAGGTCGTCGTCGCTGGCGAAGGCGGTGTTGGACTGGTTGCCGATGTAGTCGTGGAAGTGGTGGGCGCCGTTGCTGACGCCCGGCGCGACGATCACGTTGTCGGAGTTGAACAGGCCCTCGGCGTTGACACCGCAGCTGGTGGTGAAGGTGCCGCGGGAGGCGCCCGCCTGCTGGGGCGGGCGCTGCGCGGAGGGCTGTACGGCGGTGATGTCGGCGTAGTCCGCGGCGACGGGGCCGTTCCCGGCCTGTCCGTTGCCGGTGTCGCCGCCCTCGGCCTGCTCCTCCTCGCCTTCCCCGGCCTGCTCCGGGGCCGTAGCGGTGCGCACGGTGCAGGCCGCGAGGTCCGCCAGCCCCTGGGGAGCCTCACCGGACCGGCCGACGGCGGCCGTGATCCGCTCGATCGTCGCGGCGCGCTGCTCCTGGAGCGGCCCCGTGATCGCCGCCGCGTCGACGGTGCCGCCCTGCGCGGCCGTCTCCTGGAGCCGCTGGTAGGCCTCCGCCACCTGCTGGTCCAGGGCGGCGAGTTCCTGGTCCACCTCGCCGCGGGCGTCGTCCGGGACCTCGGTGAGCCGATCGCCGACGTCGGGGCAGTCGATGGTGGCGGCGGGCGGGGCACCGTCCGTGAGCGTGCGGTCCCCGCCGCCCGTACCGCCGTCGGTGGCGGAGGCGTAGACGTTCACCGCCACCAGCCCTCCGCCACCGAGCATCAGGGCGATCGCTGCGAAGGTCGCGCGTCGCGCGCCCTTGGGGCGTCTGCGCGTGTTGCGTCTCACGGATGACTCCTACAAGTGTGGGGGCGGCCTGGTCACGAAAGCCGTCCGTACTTGTACGGAGCCGAACGCCGGGATGTTCAGCCGCCGTTGGCGTGCTCCTCTTTGTCGCCTTCCTCCTTGTCTCCTTCCTCTTTGTCCCCTTCGCCCCCTCGGTGACCTTGTTTGTGACAGCCATCCGCCCGAATGTGACCCCCGTCTCGTCGAATCCGAGCGAAATCGACTGGTTCCGGTCTCCTCGGTACCTTGCCGTACCCGTCCTGAGCTGCGGGTATTTACGAGTAAGTACCCGAGCGGTACCGTGGAAGGCATGCCAGCTCTGAATGTGGAGTTCAGCGAGCGCGAGCTGGAGGACCTGCGACAGATCGCCAAGGAGCGCGGTACGTCGATGAAGGCCCTCGTGCGTGAGGCGGCTGCCGCCGATATCGCCCGGCACCGGGCGCTCCAGGAAGGTGCGGAGGCGTTCCGCCAGTTCTTCGCCGCGCACGCGGACGAATTCGCGGCGGCCTTCCCCGATGACGAGCCGCCCGCCAAGGGCGAGGGACAGGCCGCCTGACCGATGACACCTCCCGTCGTCCATATCGACGTACCCTGGCTGCTCCAGCGCCATGAGGAGGTCCTGCCGGACCAGCCCACGGTCAACGACTTCTCGGCGCTGGTCGCCGCCGTGGCCCGGCACCGGGTCGACCCGCCCCGGCTCGGCGTGGACTCCGACCCGGCCTGGCGCGCCGCCGCCCTGCTGCACACCCTCGCCCTGCTCAAGCCCCTGCCGTCGGCCAACGCCCGCTTCGCCTGTGCGACCGCGGTGGCGTACATGTTCGTGAGCGGCGTCGGCATCGACCCGCCCTACGGCGCCCTCGTGGACCTCGCGCGGGATCTGATCGACGGCAAGGTGGACGTCTACGCGGCGGCGGACAGGCTGCGCTCCTGGCAGATCTGAGGGTCGGCGTGCCCCACCTCCCGGGGCCGCCTGGCCGAGGGCGGAGGGAACGGGGCCAGGCGGCCCAGCGCGCAGGAGAGCCGCCGTCCTGCGCGGGGCCTCCGAGAGGGCCGGTCCCCATGGGACAACGCCCTCTCCGGTGGACGGCAGCGTGCGCGGGGCGCGGGTCTGTGCGCGTGATTCACACGGGGCGCAAGGAAAGTCGAATGCCGGTGCGAACCCGCAGATGAGGCGATGCTAATTGACTCACTTTCAGTGATACCTATGTTGCTCAAGTGCCTTGTTGGCCCTGTGTGACCTGTGCAAGGGTGACCACGTCATGCGGGGGGCAATTGCCAGGGCTCATGGACTTGTTGAACCGGGTCCGATGCCCCAAAGGTGAATTCACGCTCTCCGCTCACCGCCAAAAAGGTACGCACCAATCCGGTGCCCTTTTCGGCGACCCAGAACTCATGTGTGTCCACGCGCGCGTGGGAAGGAACCCGCTCAAGTGCCCACCCCCCACCCCCCTCGACCTCCCTACCCGCCGCCCGGCGCGGTGCCCGGTGAGTCCGACGAGGCCCTCGCGGCCCGGCTCACCGGTGCCCCGGACGACGAGGTCGCCCACTCCACCGGTGTGCTGATGGCGCGCCACTGGCAGCCGGTGCACGAGTACGCCGTCATCTGTCTCGCCTCCTCTGCGCAGGCCGCCTCCATGGTCACCGGCACCGCCTTCCACCAGGTGTTCGACCGGCTGACCCTGGGCGAGCCGGGCGTCGCGCTGCGGCCCCTGCTCCTGGTCACCGTGCGTGACACGGTCCGCCGCTGGTCGGCCGACGACCGGATATCCGGTGTGCTGCCGGATCTGCTGAAACCCGCCGGGGGCCGCGGTATGCGCGCGGCGGGCTCCCTGACGCCGGAAAGCCGCAAGCTGGCGGAACGGTCATTCCACGGCCTCACGCCACCGGCCCGCTGTCTGCTGTGGCACAGCGAGGTCGAGGCGGAACCGATAACCGTTCCCGCCTCTCTGCTCGGCATCGACACCCACAGCGCGTCGGCCGCTCTGGAAGAGGCCCGGGATAAATTCCGCGAAGGCGTTGTGCGCGCCCACCGGGAACTCGCGCCGAGCAAGGAGTGCGGCTTCTACAACCGTCTCCTCGACGTCCCGATCCGCCGGGGCGGCACCCTGCTGCCGGACGTCCAGCAGCACCTCGACGACTGCCGCTACTGCCGTTCCGCGGCCGAACAACTGAGCCATGTCGAGAGCGGTCTGGGCGCTCTGCTGGCCGAGGCCGTGCTCGGCTGGGGGGCCCGCCGCTACCTCGACTCCCGGCCCGCCCGCGGCCAGCAGGGCCCACGCGGCCGACGACGGCACGGCGGGCGCACCCGGCGCCACCGGCTGTTGTCCCGCATCCCCAGCCCCGTCGTCCTGCCCACCCCACGGGCCCTGCTCACCGGCGTCGGCGTGGTCTCGGCCGGAGTGCTCGCCACCGTCCTGGTGGCCAACCTGTGGTCCTACGACGGTGACGTGGACCCCACGGCCTCCAGCAACGCCGCCGGTGGTCAGGGACCGCCCGGGGTGTCCTCCGCGCCCCCCGACAGCGCCGCGCTGCCCGGCGCCATACGCCGCATCGGTCTGCGCAACGTCGCCGCCGACCTGTGCCTCGGCATCCGGGGCCCCGCGCGGGCCGGGGCGGGCACCGAGCTGGCGGAGTGCTCCGACGCGCGCGGCCAGCAGTGGTCGTACGAGGACGACGGGCTGCTGCGCAGCGTGGCCGCGCCCGATCTGTGCCTGGACTCGCACGCGGACGCCGGGGTCGTCATCCTCGGCGAGTGCGCCGCCGCCGACACCGAGCGCGGGGTCGACGTGCGCTACGACCTGACCGTGCGCGGTGAGCTGCTGCCCCGCTGGGAGGAACAGCTCGCCCTCGGCGCCACCACCGAGGCACCGGGCGCCGACATCGTCGTCAAGGTCCGGGACGGCTCCGACGGCCAGCGCTGGCTGACCGGCTCGTCGTCGGCGAGCCCCGACCCGCTGTCGGTCACCGGCACGGAGAGTCCTTCGGCGCGCCGGGTGGAGCTGCCGGGGCGGACCGCCTGACGCGGGCGGGCACGCCCCCGGTCACCGGGTGGCGTGTCCGCCCTCAGCCGGTCTCCTCGGTCAGGTCGGCGGCGCCGACCGTGGCGGGGGTGGCGTGGCCGGACAGGGCGAGGGTGAGGTCCAGTTCGGCGAGCAGACAGCGGATCACGTGCTCGACCCCGGCCTGCCCGTCCAGGGCCAGACCGTAGACGTACGGCCGCCCGAGGAGGACGGCGCGGGCGCCGAGGGCGAGCGCCTTGAAGACGTCGTCGCCGGTGCGCACCCCGCTGTCGAACAGCACCGTCAGCCGGTCGCCCACCGCCGCCACCACCCCCGGCAGCGCATCGGCCGCCGCGACCGCACCGGCCACCTGACGGCCGCCGTGGTTGGAGACGACCACCCCGTCCATCCCGGCGTCGGCGGCGAGCCGGGCGTCGTCCGGGTGCAGGACGCCCTTCAGGACGATCGGGCCGTCCCAGTTCTCCCGCAGGAACGCCAGGTCCGGCCAGGTCTTGCCCGGGTCGGCGAACATGCCGACGAAGTGCATCACGGCGGCGTTCGGGTCCTCGTGCGGCGGCTTGGCCAGTCCCGCCGCGAACGCCGGGTCGGAGAAGTAGTTGGCGGTGCCCACGCCGTGCAGGAACGGCAGATACGCCTGGTCCAGGTCGCGGGGCCGCCAGGCGAGCAGCGGGGTGTCGAGGGTGACGACCAGCACCGAGAACCCGGCCGCCTTCGCCCGGGTGAGGAAACTCCGGGTCACCTCGCGGTCCTTGGCCCAGTACAGCTGGAACCAGCGCTCGGCGTCGCCCATCGCCGCCGCGACCTGCTCGAGGGGCGTGCTGGACGCCGAGGACAGCACGAACGGCACCCCCTGGGCGGCGGCGGCCCGGGCGGCGGCCACCTCGGCGTCCGGATGCATGATCGACAGCACCCCGACCGGGGCCAGCGCCAGCGGGGCGGGCAGCGCGCGCCCCAGTACCTCGACCGCGAGGTCCCGCTCGCGCACGTCCCGCAGCATCCGCGGCACGATCCGGCGCCGGGCCAGCGCCGCCCGGTTGGCCCGGGCCGTGCTGCCGTCCCCGGCGCTGCCCGCCACATAGCCGACCGGGCCCGGGCCGAGCCGCCGCTCGGTCAGCTCCTCCAGCCGCGTCAGATCGGTGGGCAGCCGGGGCACCGCGCCCGTCATGCCGTTCAGATAGATCTCGTACTGAAAGTCCGCCCAGTGCTTCGCCACAGCCAACTCCCGCCTGTCGTCCTCGCCGAGCCGCGCGCCCCGACGATACTGGCGAGTAAGCCGGGGTCCGTCCAGCGGCCGGACCTCACTCGCGCGGCGCCGCCTCACGCAGGACGCGGGCCAGTTCGCGGGGCGCGGAGAACATCGGCCAGTGCCCGGTGTCCATCCGCACCAGGTCCCAGTGCCCGCTTTTCAGCGGTCCGGCCGCGGCGTCCGGTGGCTCCTCGTCGTCCAGCAGGCACTTGACGTAGGTCGCGGGCAGGTCGGCGAGCGGGCGGGTCAGCTCGGCCGGTTCGGTGAGTGAGGCGCCGGGGTGCGGGGTGGCGCCGCCGAGGAACCGGGAGACCTGATCGTCCGTCAGGCCCTGTCCGGCGCAGTCGTCCGCCGTGATCGGCGGCCACCAGCCGTCGTTCGCCTCGATCGCCGCCCGCACGCTGTCACTCGGCCAGCCCGACAGGAACGACTCCCCGTCGACGGGCACGCTGGAGTCGACGAACACCACGCGCCGCAGCCGGTCGCCGATCCGCTCGGCGGCCTGCCCGACCGGGACGCCCGCGTAGCTGTGCCCGACGAGGACGACATCCCGCAGGTCACCCTGGTCCACCGCGTCGACGACGTCCTGGACGTGGGCCCGCTGCCCGGCCGGGACGCCCCGCTTCTCGGCGAGGCCGGTCAGGGTCAGCGGGCGCACGGCGTACCCGGCCGCGCGCAGTTCGGCGGCCGTCTCCTCCCAGGCCCACGCGCCGAGCCAGGCCCCTGCCATCAGTACGAAGTTGGTCATGCCCGCACCGTAGCGGAGGGGTCTGACAACGGCCCCGGGTCACCCGGATCGCGCCCCGCGCGGTTTGTTTCCGGCCGATTAAAAAGCAGGGGTGAACCGGCCATTCGGTCATCAGGGTTGATCAAGAGTGGCCTGGGATCGGAGTTGTAACGTTCGAATTCTGTGACTTCCCGCCACTGATTCAACACGCAAGGTTACTGAAACCGGTGGGGTCGATGTGTGTTTCCGCGACGGACTCGGCAGACTCGCGCTCGCCGGTCCGGCACCGACCAGACGTCCGTTCCGGCACCCCTGGAATCGAGCGGAAGGATGCACACAATGCGGAACCCCGCGCGCTGGGCAGCGACCCTCGGCCTCACGGCCGCCACCGTCTGCGGACCCCTGACCGGGGCGGCGCAGGCCACCGGCCCTGCCCCGTCCGCGCTCTACGCCCCGTCCGCCCTGGTGCTCACCGTGGGCCACGGTGAGACGGCGGCGACCACGGCTCCCGAACGCGCCGTCACCCTGGACTGCGCGACGCGGCCCGCCGGGACGCATCCGGCGCCGCTGGAGGCCTGCGCCGAACTGCGCGTGGCAGGGGGTGACGTGGACGCCATGGAGGCTCGCGGCGACGTGCTGTGCACCCGCGAGTACCGCCCCGTGGTCGTCACCGTCGACGGCGTCTGGCACGGCGAGCGCGTCTCCTATGAACGCACCTTCGGCAACGCGTGCGTGAAGGACTCCTACGGGGCTCTCTTCACGTTCTAGGACCGGGATCGCACGGTCCCCGTGAGCGCAGCAGCCGACCCGTGACTGGGGAGTGCGGGTCCTTCACGGGGCACGGCGGTTCCGCACTGGGGACCGGCGGGCGGAGTGGGGCCGCCTGCCGGTCCTCGGGAATCAACGGGACGCGTCAGGCGCGGTCCCGGTGGCTGGTGTCGCACCACGGGTAGCGGCGGCTGCGGCGGCAGGTGCACAGGGCCACCCGGAAGCGGTCGGAGGAGACGACGGTGCCGTCCTCCAACTCCACTTCGACCGGGCCCTCCACCAGCAGCGGGCCACGCCGCTGGATCCTGACCCGGTGCGCGGCGCCGGACGTCTCAGCGGGGGGCTTCGGCACGGACGACCACCAACTCCTCCTGTTGCTGGGCGGGGGAGAGCAGGCCGCGCTCGCGCAGCCAGTTCTCCCGCGCGCGCAGGACGGGTCCGAAGGCGATCCCGCGCCGGTGCGTCACCGTGGCCCGCAGACCGGCCGCGCGCAACTGCCCGAGGGTCCGGTCGGGATCGCTGAGCGTGGAGTGCACCAGCAGCAGGGTGCCCGAGGGGGACAGCAGGCCCGGCGCCTCCCGGCAGATCCGGTCCAGGACCGTCCGCCCGTCGTGGCCGCCGTGCCAGGTCGAGACCGGGCCGCGCGGCTCGGGGCCCTCGTCCGGGCCCGGCACGTACGGCGGATTGGCCACGATCACATCGAACGACTCCCCGCGCACGGGCGCGAACAGATCGCCGTGCCGGACGCGCACCGGCAGCCCGGCCCGCCGGGAGTTGATCCGTGCCGCGCGCACCGCCCGCCAGGAGACGTCCACCGCGGTCACCCGTGAGCCGCGCCGCGCGGCCCGCAGTGCCAGCGCGCCCGTCCCGGTGCCGACGTCCAGGACGTCCGCACCCGGGGGCAGCGGCTCCTCGGCCAGCGCGTGCGCCAGCAGGGCGGTGTCCTCCTGCGGGGCGTAGACGCCCGGCGGGGCCAGGGGGCTCGTGGGGTCCGGTGGTACCGGTGTCGCCTCAAGGGTCACGAGTCCCAGGTACCCCGGCCGTCACGACATATGGGTCAGCAGGTCGGATTCGGGTGCGTGCAGCGACGACCGTCCCGCGTGCCAGTCGGTCAGCAGCCGGGCCGCGAGACGGTCCTCGACATGACCGGTGGCGTCGATCCCGAAGGCCACGTCCTGCGCCAGATACGGCTCCTCCTCCAGCAGCCCGCCGATGACGTCGTGCCGTACCACCTGCTCGTGCACCGCGTCGGCCTCCACGTGCTCGTCGTAGAACCGCTCGGCGGCCGGTCCCGCGCCGGTGCGGCGCATCGCCTCCGCGAGCCGCCGGGAACCGGGGGAGGAGGTGACCTCGACGGCGGCGAAGTGCCCGACGAGGGCGCCGCGCAGGGAGCGGTGCAGCCCGAACAGGGACATGAGGTTCACCGTGGCCAGCACCTCGGCGGACGCCACCGCCAGGTAGCGGCCGTACGACGTGTCCAGGCCCAGGTCCGTCATCAGGTCGGCGAACAGCCGCGCGTGCACCCGGTCGGGACGGCCGCCGCCGTACTCGTCGAACTCCACCGCCGCCATCGCCGCCTTCGCCCGTCCCCACAGCCGGGGCAGTACCCACGCGTGCGGGTCGGCCTCCTTGAGGTGGTACAGGGAGCGTTGCGCCGCGTACTCGCGCAGCTGCCACAGCTCGCCCTCGTCCCGCAGGTAGTGGGTGACGCCGGTCCCGTCGACGGGCTCCACCAGCAGTTCGGCCAGCGCGTCGGTCACGCCGTCGTGCGCCCGGGTGTCGGCGCGCAGCGCGGACAGGAAGCGGTGCTCCAGCGCGGCGCGGGCGCGCAGCAGGTCCGGGTCCCACTCGTGGTCCGGGCGCACCCCCGCGAAGCCGCGGTAGTGCAGCTCGTAGCAGAGGTACAGGGCGAGCTGGAGGTCGTCGCCGTACGCCGCCACGTCCGCGAGGTCCTCGGGGCGCGGGGGCGGCCCCGCCTCCGTCAGCCAGGCCAGTACGGCTGCGGAGACCGGGCCCCGCGCGGGCGGCAACTGGGGTTCTTGATGTGCCATGGGACCCGGGTACCCGGGCCGCACCCGGTGTCCCGTCCGCGCGGCGGGGTACCCGGCGTCGACATGAAGGCACTCGTGATCAACTGCACGCTCAAGGCGTCGCCGGAGCCCTCCAACACCGAGGCGCTGGCCCGGGTCGTCGTCGAGCGGCTGGAGAAGGACGGCGTCCAGGTGGAGGTCGTACGGGCCGTGGACCTGGACATCGCGCCCGGGGTGACCAGCGAGCCCGTGCGCGAGGGCGACCAGTGGCCGCCCGTCCACGAACGGCTGCTGGACTCCGAGATCCTCGTCATCGCCTCCCCGACCTGGCTCGGGCGGCCGTCGTCCGTCGCCCAGCGGGTCCTGGAACGCATGGACGCGATGCTCTCCGAGACCGACGACGACAACCGGCCCGTCGCCTACAACCGGGTCGCGGGCGTGGTCGTCACCGGCAACGAGGACGGCGCGCACCATGTGATCAGCGAGATCTCCGGGGCGCTCGGGGACATCGGCTACACCGTCCCGGGCCAGGCCTGGACCTACTGGCACCTCGGCCCCGGACCCGGCCCCGACTACCTCGACGAGGAGAAGGGCCGCGACTGGTCCCACCGCACCGCCCGCGCCATGGCCGCCAACCTGTACGGCGTGGCCAGGGCGCTGACGGAATGCCCGGTGGGGGCGCCGCCTGGTTGACGGGGCGGTGCGTGGTGGGCACTCGTGCCGCGCGGGTGGCGGGGCGGTGCGTGGTGGGCACTCGTGCCGCGCGGGTGGCGGGGCGGTGCGTGGTGGGCACTCGTGGCGGGGCGCTGCCTGGTGGGCCGGGTGTCTGCTTGCGCCGGGCGGCGGTCGGCGGGGCGCTGCCGCCTGGCGGGCCGGGGCAGTGGGTCCTGCCGCGCGGCTCGCGCAGCGCGGCGGGGCGCGGCCCAGGACGCTCCGGGCCACCCGGCTGACGGGGCCGCTCCCGGCCACCCGGGGCCATCCGGCGCGTGCACCCGCCCCGCCAGCGGCCGCTCACTCCCCCCGCGACTCCTCCTGCGCCTCCACATTGGGAGTGATGGCCTCTCCTGCCTCCCCTTCCCGGCGACGCTGTTCCTCCGTGTCCTGGGTGCGGCGCTCGATCTTCTCTATCTCGCGCAGCACCTCCTCACGCGCCGTCTCGGCGCGCTCCTCGGGACCGTTCCCGGGGCCCGTGGCTTCCTCGGACATCGCAATCCTCCTGTCAGTTCGTCGAGGTGGCGATCCGCAGCGGCACGGGCTCGGCGGTCTCCCCCTCGGCGGCGGGGTGGGACACCTCCGCCCACCAGGACGCGCCGTCCTCTATGTGCCGCAGCAGGATGCCCTCGCGGATCGCCCAGGGGCAGACGGTGACCGTGCGCAGCCCGGTCAGCTTCATCGCCGTGTGCCCGACCACCGCACCGGCGAGGCTCTGCGCCGCGCGCGGCGCGGAGATGCCGGGCAGCCGGGACCGCTCGGCGGCGGGCAGGGCGGCCAGCCGGGCCACCGCCCGGCTCAGGTCCGCCCGGTTCAACCGCCGGTCCACGAACGGCCCGTGACGGCCCGGCGCCGCCCCGCACAACCGGCCCAGCTGCTGGAACGTCCGGGAGGTGACCACCGCGGTGCGGGGCCCCTCCCAGCGGATCCGGGCGGCCACGTCCCGCAGTTGGTGGCGGACCTTGCGGCGCAGCACCCGGATCAGCTCCGGCGACGGCGGATCCTGGTCCGCGAAGTACTCATGCGTCAGCCGGGCCGCGCCCAGCGGCAGCGACGCCGCGAAGTCCGGCAGCCGCCCCCGCCCGAAGGCTACTTCGAGCGAGCCGCCGCCGATGTCGAGCAACGCGAGCGGCCCGGACCGCCAGCCCATCCACCGCCGCGCCCCGAGGAACGTCAGCTCGGCCTCCACCTCGCCCGGCAGCGTGCACAGGTTCACGCCGGTTCTCTCCCGGACGGCGCTGAGCACCTCCGCGCGGTTCGGGGCGGCGCGCACCACGGCGGTCGCGAAGGCCAGCGGACCCGCCGCGTGCCAGCGGGCCGCGGTGCGCGCCGCCTCGCCGACCGCGCCGACGAGCCGCTCCACGGCGTCGTCGGGAACCTCGCCGCCGGGCCTGACCTGTTCGGACAGCCGTAGCCGCCATTTCGCGGTGTGGACCGGCAGCGGCACCCCGCCCGCCGCATCCGCCACCACCAGCCGGACCGTGTTCGACCCCACATCCACCACGCTGATTCGCATGGGCCCGCGAGTACCCGTTCACGGCGGGTGTCAAAGGTGTCCGGCACCGTAACGGCGAGAACCGGGCGGTCAGCGGCCCGCGGGGACGGCCCGGTACCCGGTGTGGTTACGCCAGCTGACGGCGTACCAGCTCGTGCAGCCGTCCGGTGGTATCGGCCAGCAACTCGGCGGGCGCCCCCTGCTGGGCGATCCTGCCGTCCGCCATCACGATGACGCGGTCGGCGTCCATGACTGTCGACAGCCGGTGCGCGATGACGACCCGGGTGGCGTTCAGGGCCTTGGTGCTCTCGATCACCGTGCGCTGGGTGTCGTTGTCCAGGGCGCTGGTCGCCTCGTCGAAGAAGAGGATCCGCGGGCGGCGGATCAGCGCCTGGGCGATCATCAGCCGCTGCCGCTGGCCACCGGAGACCGAGCCGCTGCCGGAGACGATGGTGTGCAGCCCCATCGGCATCCGCCGGATGTCCTCGGCGAGCCCCGCCATCTCGGCCGCCGCCATCACCTCCTCGGGCGGATACGGCTCGGTGCCGCAGATGACGTCCATGATCGAGCCGGTGAACGGCTGGGCGTGCTGGAGGACGACCCCGCACTGCCGCCGTACGGCGGACTGGTCGAGGGCGGCGAGGTCCTGGCCGTCGTACAGGACGCTGCCGGTGAGCGGGCGGTCGAAGCCGATGAGCAGGCGCAGGAGGGTGGACTTGCCGCAGCCGCTGGGGCCGACGACCGCGACGAACTCGCCGGGCCGCACCGCGAAGGACACGTCGTCCAGGACGAGCGGGCCGTCGTCGGAGTAGCGGAAGGACAGCCGCCGGGCCTCCAGCGCCCCGGTGAGCGGGCCCGGCCGGGTGCTGGAGGCGCGCACCTCGGGGGCCGCCCGGAGCACCGGCTTGATCTGCTCGTACAGCGGCAGCGCGGCCACCGCCGAGACGAACGCGCCGGTGACCTGGGTGACGGCGGTGAGCAGCATGGTCACCGAGGTGTGGAAGGCCAGGAAGTCCGCGGCCGACATGCTGCCCCGCGCCGGGCCCGCCAGCAGCATGAACATCAGCAGCGAGCACAGCGGCAGATAGACCGCGCCGAGCACCGTGGTGAGGTTCTTGATCCGGCCCACCCGCTGCTGGAGTTCCCGGCTGCGCGCGAACTCGCCCGCCCAGGCCGCGTAGGCGTAGTTCTCGGCGGCGGCGATCCGCAGCTTGGGCAGTCCGCGCAGGGTCTGGAAGGCCTGGTTGTTGAGCTTGTTGGTGAGCACCACGAGCCGCCGCTGCCAGCGGACCTGCCACAGGCCGAGCCCCAGGAACACCGCCGCGATCACCACGAGCATGCCGAGCGCCGCGAGCGCCATCGGCACGCTGAACCACAGCAGCAGCCCCAGGTTCATCGCGCCGACCGTGACGGACTGGGCGACGGTGGGGCCGACGCCCGCGAGCATCCGGCGGATCGCGCTGACACCCATGGCCGCGCTGGCCAGCTCGCCGGTGGAGCGCCCGGTGAAGAACCCGGTCGGCAGCCGCAGCAGCCGGTCCCACACGGCGGGCTGGAGCGCGGCCTCGATCCGGCCCTCCAGCCTCAGCACGGTCAGGTTCTGCATCAGCAGGAACGCCGCCGCGACCACCCCGCTGACCAGCACCGCCAGACAGACCTGCGCGATCAGCCCGGCCTGCGCCCGCGGCACGTACTCGCCGAGCACCTTGCCGGTGGCGATCGGCACCAGCGCGCCGATGGCGACCGTCACGAGCCCGCTCAGCAGCAGGGCGGTCAGATCGCCGCGGGTGCCGCCCAGGGTGAAGCGCAGCAGCCCCAGCGGGCCGAGCGGGCGGTCGGGCAGCGGCCGGTAGAACATCACCGCGCGCGCCTCGAACTCCGCCGCGTTGGCCTTCTCCACCGGGGTCTCCCGGCCCGTCGCCGGATGGACGGCGACATAGCCGCCGCGCCGCCACAGCAGCGCCACCGGCGCCCCGGACAGCGCCCGGTGGCCGACCAGCGGGCCGACGTTCTCCCGCCACCAGCGGCCGGTCAGCCGGACCGCCCGGGTGCGCACCCGGGACGCCAGCGCGATGCGCTCCACCGGGTCGAGCCGGTCGCTCTCGGCGCCGCCGTGCCCGGGGTCGGCCAGGGCGATCCCGGACGCGCGGGCCACCAGACGGCACGCCGCGTAGGTGGCGTCCGCGTCGGCGGCCGTGACGCGCCGCGCCGACGGCTTGCCGATCGCCGCGAGCAGCGTCCGGTCCGCCTGGTCGCGCACCGCCTCACCGGCGCGGATCCCGGCGGCCGTACGGGTCTCGTGGGTGCGTTCCAACTGCTCGATCCAGCGGTCCAGGGTGGTCAGCAGCCGGTACTGCTGGTCGACCATGGACTGGCACACCGCCGGGTCCATCAGCAGATCGGCCGCCGCCTCCGCGCCGTACACCGACCCGTACTGCACGCTGCCGGGCGGCACCTGCATCCAGAACACGTCGTCGTCGGTGACCTCCGCCGCGCCCGCGCTGGCCATCGGCGCCTGGAAGAGGACCGACAGACCACGGCCCACGCCCAGGGCGAGGGCGTACTCCAGCGGGCTGGTGGTGGGCGGCACGTACCGCGGGTTGCCGTACTCGTCGTAGGACCAGGTCTGGGTGGGCGCGGGCTGGTACAGCTCGCGCAGGGCGATGCGGTGCACCACGCACTCCCGCAGCGGGCGGGCCACCAGCGTGTGGAGCGGTCCGGAGACCGGGCCGAGCAGCAGCGAGCCCGCCTCCAGGCGCCCGAGGTGGTGCCAGTGGCCCCGCTGCCCGGCGTCCACCGCGAACAGGTCCAGCGCCCCGGCCGCGACCAGCCACAGCACCTGCGGCCCTTCCAGGTCGAGGCGGGTGAACCCGGCGCAGTCCACCGCCGTGCCCAGCGACCCGAGGGCACCGAGGACGAGGTCGCCTTCCGGTACGGACGTCATCTCACCGCTCCCTGACCAGCGCCGCGTACGCCCCGCCGCGCGCCACCAGTTCGTCGTGCCGCCCGCGCTCCACGATCGCGCCGTGCTGGAGCACGACGATCTCGTCACTGTCGCGTACGGTGCTCAGCCGGTGCGCGATCACCACACAGGCGCAGCCGCGCCGCCGCAGGTTGTCCATCACCACCTGCTCCGTCTCGGCGTCGAGGGCGCTGGTCACCTCGTCCAGGACGAGGATGCTGGGGCGGCGCACCAGCGCCCGGGCGATCTCCAGCCGCTGCCGCTGCCCGCCGGAGAAGTTGCGGCCGTCCTGCTCCACCGGGCTGTGGATGCCGCCCGGCCGCCGCGCGACGACGTCGTACAGCGCCGCGTCGCGCAGCGCCTCGACCACCGCCTCGTCGGGGATCGACGGGTCCCACAGCGCCACGTTGTCGCGGACGGTGCCCTCGAACAGGAACACCTCCTGGTCGACGAAGGAGACGGAGGCCGCGAGCGCCCCGCGCGGGATGTCCTCCAGGCGCTGCCCGTCGACGCGGATCACGCCGTCCCACGGGGCGTAGAGGCCCGAGATCAGCCGGGACACCGTGGACTTGCCGCTGCCGGAGCCGCCGACCAGCGCCACCTGCTGCCCCGGGCCCACGGTCAGGTCGAAGCCGGTCAGCAGCGGCTTGTCCAGCGGGCTGTAGCCGAAGGTGATGTTCTGCAGCTCGACATGCCCGTGCAGCCGCCGCGTGGAGTCGCCGCCCGCACGGTCGTACAGCGGGTCGGAGCGGAAGTTCTCCACGTCCTTCAGCCGGGCCACGTCCGCCGCGAAGTCCTGGATGCGGCTCGCGACGCCGTTGAGCCGGGTCAGCGGGGCGGTGAAGCGGGTCACCAGCGCCTGGAAGGCGACCAGCAGACCGACCGAGATGTGGCCCTCGATCGCCCGCATGCCGCCGATCCACAGGATCAGCGCGCTGTTCACCGTCGCCAGCGTCGGCGCGACCACGCCCAGCCAGGCGGTCGGCACCCCGAGCCGCTGCTGCTCCTCCAGGGTGGTGGCGTGCTGCCCCGCCCACTTGCGGAAGTAGCCGTCCTCACCGCCGGTCGCCTTCATCGTCTCGATCAGCTGCAGGCCGGTGTAGGCGGTGTTGGTCAGCCGGGCGCTGTCGGCGCGCAGCTTCGCCGTACGCGTCGCGCGCAGCCGTACGACGACCCGCATGGCGACGATGTTCAGCAGGGCCACGCCGATGCCGACGAAGGTCAGTTGCGGGTCGTAGGTGTAGAGCAGCAGGGCGTACAGCACCACCACGACCGCGTCCACGCCCGCCGCCGCGAGGTCGCGGGCCAGCGTCTCGGCGACCGCGTCGTTGGACTGGAGCCGCTGCACCAGGTCGGCCGGGCTGCGCTGGGCGTAGAAGGTGACCGGCAGCCGCAGCAGATGGCGCAGGAAGCGGGCGCTGGAGAGGGTGGAGGAGATGATCCGGCCGTGGTGCAGGTTGGCCTGCTGGAGCCAGGTCAGCACCACCGTCAGCAGCACACAGGCGCCCATGGCGGCGAACAGCACGCCGAGCAGCGAGGTCTGGCCGCCGATCAGGAACGTGTCGATGTAGGTCCGGCTGAGCGCGGGGACCGCCGCGCCGACCAGGACCAGGAGCAGGCTGGCGAGCACGGCGGCGGGCAGGGTCCCGGCGGTGCCGCGCAGCCGGGCGGGCATGGCGCCCCAGACGCCGGGGCGGCGCCCGCCGCCGGTGAAGTCCTCGCCGGGTTCCATGGTGAGGACCACGCCGGTGAAGCTGCCGTCGAACTCCTCCAGCGGCACGAAACGGCGGCCCTTGCCGGGGTCGTTGACGAACACCCCGCGCCGTCCGAAGCGGCGCCCCATGCCGTCGTAGACGACGTAGTGGTTGAACTCCCAGAACAGGATCGCCGGTGCCGTCACCTCGGCGAGGGCGGCGAGGTCCATCTGCATGCCCTTGGCCGTCAGGCCGTAGGAGCGGGCGGCCTTGAGCAGGTTGCTGGCGCGCGAGCCGTCGCGGGAGACGCCGCAGTCGATGCGGAGTTCCTCCAGCGGGACGTGGCGGCCGTAGTGGCCGAGGACCATCGCGAGCGAGGCGGCGCCGCACTCCACGGCCTCCATCTGCAGGACGGTCGGGGTGCGCACGGTGCGGGCGCGGGCCTTCGGCACGGAGCGCTTGGGCGGGGCGGCGCGGCGTCTGCCGCGGGTGCCCTGGGTGGTGGCGGTCATGGCAGCAGCCAGTCGACGGGACGCTGGTCGGCCAGCCGGATGGAGCCCGTGGCGAGCGTCATGGAGGTGAGGGCGTGCGGCGGGCCGTCCGCCGAGGACCACCGGTAGCCGCTGTCGGTGGCGGCGGAGGCCTTGAGGCGGACCGTGACGGCGACCGGGCGGCCGTCCCTGGTGAACTGCTCGCCGAGCTGGCCGTCCCCGAGGAACGCGGCGATCTGCTGGGCCGACTGCGGGGAGCGGTCGACCGACGTCACCTGGCCGCGCAGCACGCCGTACTGCTCCGCGGGCACGGTCTGCAGCGTCAGGTCCACGTTCGCGTCGGCGGGGATGGCGGCGGCCTTCTGGGCGGGCACGTACACGGTCGCGTACAGCGGGTCGTCCGCCCCGGCGGCCTTCTCCACGGCGGCCAGGTTGGCGCCGGTGGCGACGATCTGGCCGATGGTCGCGGCAAGGGCGGTGAGGCGGCCCGCGGCGAGGGTGCGCACCACGGTCTCGCCCTCGGCGGTACGGACCTTCAGCACGGGGGAGTCGGCGGGCAGCCGCGCGCCCTCCTTCGCGAGGATCGCGGTGACCTGACCGGCGACGGGGCTCTGCAGGACGTAGCTGCCCTTCCCGTGGGTGAGGATGGCGGGCGCGCTCACCGTGGCGGACACGGTGCCGGTCACCGCCCACACGGAGGCGGCGGCCATGGCGATGACCGTCACGGACAGCACGAGCCAGCCCTGGGGGCGGGCGAGGCGCACCGGGAGGTCGAGTTCCTCCGGTGACTGGAGCTTGGCGAGGGCCTGTTGGCGGAACTGCACGGGATGTCCTCGGCGCAGCCCGAGGTCCCGGAGCCGGGCGACGGCTCCGGGACCTCGAGGACGCACGCGGGTGCGATCAGAGACCGGCGACCAGGTTGGCGACCGGGGCGGTGTTCAGGCCGGTGACACCCTCGACGGTGCCGACGGCCGTGTCCACCAGGCCGGAGACCGGGGCGATGCCGTCCACGAGACCGGTGACGGTGCCCAGGGCGTTCACGTGCAGGCCGCCGGAGACGTTGTCGAGGTCGGCGTCGGCGATCTCGACGGTCTCAACCTGGGGGGTGGAGTTCATGATGGAACTTCCCTTCATATGGATATCTCACAAGGGGGAGCGGCCCCTTTTCGGGCCCCTGCCGGGGACAGAGGGACGGCCGCGACCGCGGGCGCCGGACGCCCTTGCGGGTGCCGTGGCGAGCCCCGCGGTGCGATGGATCAAAGCACGCGGCCACCGGGTGCTTCCAATCAATCACCCCGTCCCACCTGGGCACTTGAGCCCCACCGGCAACCAACCGTGCAGAGCCGGGCACGACTCGCTGGCGACTTCTTCACAGTCCGCGCGGGATCGTCGCGCACCACCCCTTGCCGCCGTGGCGTCCCGTCCGGCACTCCCGCCCCAAACGGGTGTCCGACGGCCCGCGGTTGTGCAGATCCGCCCCACCCGGTGCCCGCCTTGGGCAATCGATGTGCAGATTCCCTGAACCCGGGATTCCGCCCCCTGTTCGAAACGGATCGTCGTCGACCGGATACGGCCGGTATCGGCCCCGCTCAGCCCAGCAGGGCGTAGACGGTGCTCGCGCGGGCCGCCAGCTCACCCGTCGTCGCCACGGTCATGGTGATGTCGGCGAACGCCATCCGGCGGCCCAGCTTGGTCAGCACCGCCTCGACCCGTACGTCCGAACCCGTCACCGCGCGCTGGAACGACGTGGACTGCTGCACCGTCGTCATCGGCACGAAGCCGCCGCGCGCCGCCGAGACGGCGATCACGGTCGCGGTGTCCGCGGCGGCCATCAGCGCCTGTCCCGACAGCCCGCCGCCCTCCCGGGACAGCCGCTCCGACCAGGGCAGCCGCAGCACGGCGCGGTCGTCGCCCAACGACTCCACCGACAGGCCCAGTTCCAGGACCCAGGGGGCGAAGTTGGCGGACAGGATCTTGTCGGCCTCGGCCGTGGTCATCGTCATACGGCGATTCTCCCCGCGCACGGCCGAATCGGACCGTCAGACCCGGCGCGCGGAAACGGAATTGAACGTCCCGTGCGCCCCGTGCGTACCCATGACCATCCAGGCGCCCCCGACAGCCGCCGACCGGCGGCGAGCAGACCCCGTCCCCCAGGAGGTCGAGAAGGTTGAGTCACAAGCGAATTCCGAAGCGCAAGGCCGCGATAGCGGTGGGCGGCGTGGCGGCGCTCGGAGCGGCGGCCATCCTGCTGCCCCATGCCAACGCCTCCCAGGACGGCGCGTCGGACGCCGCTGCCCCGAAGACCCTCAAGTCGTCGGACGCCTCGGACCTGGCCACTCAGCTCGCCGGACTGCTCGGCGACGCCTTCGCGGGCTCCTACTACGACGCGGGCGACCAGCAACTCGTCGTGAACGTGGTCGGCAACGACAACCAGGTGATTGTCCAGGCCAAGAAGGCCGGGGCGACCGTGCGCCAGGTCGACAACAGCATGGGCGAACTCGAGGCCGCCGCGCAGACCCTCAAGAGCGAGGCGACCATCCCGGGCACCGCCTGGGCGGTCGACCCCCGGACCAACAAGATCCTCGTCACCGCCGACTCCACCGTCACCGGCGACAAGTGGGACCAGCTGGAGTCCACCGTCGAGACCCTGGGCTCCGGCATGGCCACCATCAAGAAGTCCACCGGCACCTTCAAGACCTTCGCCTCCGGTGGCGACGCCATCTTCGGCGGCGGCGCGCGCTGCTCCCTCGGCTTCAACGTCACCGCCGCCGACGGCACCCCGGCCTTCCTGACGGCGGGCCACTGCGGGGTCGCGGCGGAGCAGTGGTCCGACGCGCAGGGCGGGGCCCCGGTCGGCACCGTCGACCAGGCCGTCTTCCCCGGCGCGGGCGACTTCGCGCTCGTCACGTACGACGACCCGGCCACCGAGGCGCCCAGCGACGTCAACGTGGGCGGCGGACAACTCGTCCCGATCGCGCAGGCCGCCGAGGCGGCGGTCGGGCAGCAGGTCTTCCGGATGGGCAGCACGACGGGACTCTTCGACGGCACCGTCACTGGCCTCGACGCCACCGTCAACTACCCCGAGGGCACGGTCACCGGCCTCATCCAGACCGACGTCTGCGCCGAGCCCGGCGACAGCGGCGGCTCCCTGTTCACCCAGGACGGCAGCGCGATCGGCCTGACCTCGGGCGGCAGCGGTGACTGCACGATCGGCGGCGAGACGTTCTTCCAGCCGGTGACCACGGCGCTGGAGGCGGTCGGCGCGACGCTGGGCGAGGGCGGGGCCGCAGACGCCGGGGACGCCGGGGACGCCGGTGCCGGTGCGGACACGGGCGCCGGTGAGGTTCCCGGTCTGGGCGACGAGGTCGGCCTCGGCAACGGGCTGTCCAAGACCCGGTGACGTACCACCCCATGAATGTCCCCTGACCGCCCCCCACCAGCGGCAGCGGACGACGCGGTCCGGTCCTTCGGCGGAGGGACCGGACCGCGGTGCTCGCACGGCCGCCCGTCAGTCACCCCGCGCCCGCAACAACAGCAGCGCCACGTCGTCGTCCCGTTCCTCCGCCGCGGCCTCCTCCCGCACCAGCGCGTCGGCCAGCTCGTCCAGCGGCAGGTCCCCGGCGTCCGTGAAGCGCCGACCGAGGTCGGTGAGGGCGTCCTCGATGTCGACGCCGGGCGATTCGACGAGACCGTCCGTGTAGAGGGCGAGCACGGAGCCGGGGGTGAGGGCGACCTCGGTCGTCGGGTAGACGGCGGAGCCGTCGATGCCGAGCAGCGGGCCCCCGGCCAGGTCCAGCACCCGTACCCGGCCGTCCGGGCGGCGCAGCAGCGGGGGCGGATGGCCCGCCCTGGCCATCACCGCCCGCCCGTGCTCCGGGTCGAGACGCAGATAGAGACAGCTGGCGAACAGGTCCGAACCCAGGTCGATCAGCAGCCGGTTGGTGCTGGCCATGACCTCCTGCGGGGACTGCCCGACGGCGGTGTACGCGCGCACGGCGGTGCGGATCTGCCCCATCAGCCCGGCCGCGGTCACGTTGTGACCCTGCACGTCCCCGATCACCGCCGCCGCCTGCCGCCCGGTGGGCACCAGGTCGTAGAAGTCGCCGCCGATGTCCATGCCGCGGGTGCCCGGCAGATAGCGGGCGGCGGCGTCGATGCCGGGCAGCGGCGGCAGCGAGTGCGGCAGCAGCGCAGCCTGGAGGCCGTGCGCGAGCTGGTGCTTGGCGTCGTAGAGCAGCGCCCGCTCCAGGGCGAGGGCGATCAGCCCGCCCAGGCTCGTGAGCACCGCACGCTCGTCGGCCGGGAAGGAGTGCGGTTCCGCGTAGGCGAGCACACAGGTGCCCACCGGCCGCCCGGAGGCGATCAGCGGCAGGAACGCCCAGGAGACGAACCCGTCCGGGGTGGCGGGCCGCGCCGGATACAGCCGCTCCAGTTGCTCCCGGGTCTCGAAGAACGCGGGCACCCCGCTGGTCAGGGCCTGCGCGCCGGGCGTCGTCGAGTTCAGCGGCAGCCCGTCGAACTGCTCCACCATGTGCGGGTCCGGATAGCCGCGGTGCCCCAGCACCCGCAGCCGCCCCGCCCGCGTCCCCAGCAGCACCTGCGCCTGGCTGCCCACCGCGGGCGCGATCTCGTCGGCGACCAGCTGCACCACGTCCCGCACGCCCACCGCCTGGGTCAGCGCCCCGGCCATGCTCAGCACCTGCGACATGGTCACCAGCCGGGACGGCGCGTCGCCCGGCCGCGGCCCGGCCCGTGCCATCTCCGCCACCGCCCGCGCCCTGCTGATCCGCACGCTCAGCCCGGTCGTGCTCGGATACAGCCGGAACGACAGCCAGTCGCCCGGCGGGCGCAGCGCCACGAACGAGGTGACGTGCTGACTGAACAGCGCGGCCCGGTAACGGTCCTCGTACACCGGGTCGTTGAGCCAGGGCACCGACGCCCACAGCTGGGTGCCGAGCAACCGGTCGGCCGACACGTCGAGCAGGTCGGCCGCCGCGGGGTTGACGAAGGTGATCCGCCCCTGCAGGTCCAGCGAGCACAGTCCGTACGGCAGCCGGGACACCATCCGGGTCGCCTCCACCGACCCGAGGGTGCCGGACATGTTGCCGATCAGCGGGGTGGCCAGCAGATCGGGCTCCGGGTGGGTCGGCAGCCCCTCGCGCGCCGCGCGCTCCAGGCGCACCGCGAGCCGTCGGCAGGACGCCGTCAGATGGTCCCGCTCCCGCTCCGACAGCTCCGGGGGGTGACCGCCGGGCCAGGTGACGAAGACCGACCCGTACAGCGTGCTCTCGGTCGCCACCGGCAGCGCGGCCAGCGCGAACGGGTACGGCAGCACCACGGCCACCCGGGGGAAGCGGCGCGCCATCTCCTCCGCGCCGGCGACCCAGACCAGGTTCCGGTCCCGGGCCGCCTCGGCGACCGGTATCGGCGCCGCGAGGCCCACCCGCTCCCAGGGCGCGGCGAACGCCCGGGGCAGGCCTGCCATCACCGCCATCTGGAGCACCGGCTCGTCGGGCGCGAGCAGATACACCGCGCCGGAGTGCGCGTGGACGTCGTCCATCATCGCGGCCAGCGTCAGCGACAGCAGCGGAAGGCCGACCGGAAGCCGGGGGGCCGGTGCCTGCCACCCGGTGTCCTGCCCCTCGGACACGCCGACCACCTCCTCGCCGTGCCGCACAACGGGTCCCAGGGAACAAATCTCCCTCTCCGGGGCGCGTCGCGCACGGCGAGAGTGCTCCGGGTCGCGGCCGGAGCCGTGGGAGCGCGCCGCCCCGGTTTCGGCCGGATCCGAGCGGTCGGCCGGGTGCCGTCACGGAACGTTCCCAGGCCCGCCGGACGGCGCGGAGCGTTCCCAGGGGCTGCGCGGTGGCCGCATAAGCGCTGTAATACCCACGTGGTCAGTCATGGCGCCGCAGGACGCAGCACGGTAACGCTGCGCACCGAAGGTGCCCTGAAAGCGCTCTTGGCCGATCCCGACTCCCCCGAACGGCGGCATCGGGTCCTCGAGCAGGCGCTGGTCTTCGCGGGGGCCGCCTTCGCCGCCGTCTACACGCCGAGCGAGGACGGCGACTCGCTCTTCCTGATCGAGTCCGCCGGGGCGCCCCGCACCCTGTACGGGCTGCGCGACAGCTACGCCGTGGACGGCCGCTCCCCGGTCGCCGACGCCCACCGCACCGGACGGCCGGTGTGGCTCGGGCCGCGGGAGCTGGCCGACCGGGCCGACTCCCGGCGCACCCCCTCGCGCGACTTCCATCTGGGCGCGCTGCCCGCGCACCACGACGACGAGGGCGGCTGTCTCCTCGCCGTCAGCGAGCGCGCCGAGGGCTTCGGACCGGAGGAGCGCCTGTGCCTGGAGCTGATCGCCGACGCCGTCGTCTGCCCCGTCCCCGTCTGGCGCCCCGAGGGCGGCGAGCCGCCGCCGTACGCCTTCGGTCTGTCGATGGACAGCGGGCGGGTCGACGTGGGCGAGGGCCTGCTGGAGCTGTTCGGGCTGCGTCCGCGTGAGTTCGACGGCCGGGTGGAGACCCTGCTCGGCCGTACCGTGCCCGAGGACCTGCCGTCGCTGATGTCCGTGGTCGAGGCCGACCACATGTCCATCGGCGAGCGGGAGCTGGAGTTCCGGGTGCTCCAGCCCACCGGCCCGCCGAAGTGGCTGCGGCTGCGCGGCCGTCTGCTGCCCGGCGGCGAGGGGCACCCGGCCCGTCTCGTCGGCAGCGTCGTCGACGCCTCCCACCTGCGTTCCGACGTCACCGACGTCGCCCGCATCCAGCGGCTGGCCGCCGCGCTCGCCACGGCGGGCACCGTACGCGACGTCAGTCAGGCCCTCGTCTCCGCGCTGCGCAAACCGCTGCGGGCCGACCGCATCGCCCTCGCCGAACTGGAGCACGACCGCCTCGTGGTCACCGTCCTGGACCCGCCCGAACCCGAGTCCTGGCCGGAGGTGTGGCGCCTGGAGTGGCGCGGCGAGTGGCCCGACGCGCCGGTGCGCACCATGCCCACCCTGGCCGCCGCGCTGAGCGACGGACGCGCCCAGATCTGGCCCGCCGGAGCCTCCGCCCTGGAGCCCGCCCTCGCCGAGGTCGGCCCCGGCGGACTCGCCGTGCTGCCGCTGCCCGCCGGGGGCCGCATGGTCGGCGCCTGCCTGATCGGCTGGGACACCCCGCACGACTTCGGCCCCGACGAGCGCGCCCTGCTCACCGCGTCCGCCGGACTCGCCGGACAGGCGCTGCTGCGCGCCCACGCCTTCGACGCCGAGCACGAACTCGTCGGCATGCTGCAGCGGCAGCTACTGCCGCGCCGCCTGCCGAAACTGCCGGGCGCGGAGGCCGTCGCCCGCTATCTGCCCGCCACGACAGGTCTGGAGGTCGGCGGCGACTGGTACGACGTCATCCCGCTGCCCGACAACCACGTGGCCCTCGTCATCGGCGACGTCCAGGGGCACAGCGCGGGCGCCGCGACCCTGATGGGCCAGATGCGCACCGCGCTGCGCGCCTACGCCGCCGAGGGACACCCGCCGGACGTGGTGGTCAGCCACGCCAACCGGCTCCTGGTCGACATGGAGACCGACCTCTTCGCCACCTGCGCCTATGTCGACGTCGACATGGAGGAGGGGTCCGCCTGGTGCGTGCGCGCCGGGCACCTGCCGCCCGTGCTGCGGCACCCGGACGGCTCCACGGACATCGCGGAGGCCGAGGGCGGGCCACCGCTCGGGGTGGTGGCGCAGGCCGACTTCCCCATGAGCCCGCTGCGGCTCCAGCCCGGCAGCCTGATCGCGCTGACCACCGACGGACTCGTGGAGTCCCCGGACTCCGACATCGACACCGGCATGGAACGCTTCGCCGAGGCGCTCGCCGCCGCCGGCGCCGACCACCTCGGCCACGTCGCCGACGCCCTGCTGGGCGGTGCCCGGCGCAGCGACGACATCGCCCTGCTGCTGATGCGCTACGACGGCATGGCCGTACGCCCCCGGCGGGAGAGCTGGACGGTGTGGCGGGTCCCCGAGGCTGTCCGGCACGCCCGCCGCTTCACCCGGCGCACCCTGCGCTCCTGGGGCGCGGCCGAGCATGTGGACGCCGCCCTCCTGGTCGTCTCCGAACTGGTGACCAACGCCCTGGTGCACACCGACGGCAAGGTCCGCCTCGACCTCACCCTGCTCAGCGACCGGCTGCGCATCTCGGTCGCCGACTCCTCCCCGCGCACCCCCGTGAAACCGACCAGCATCGGCTGGGAGGCCACCGGCGGCCGTGGGCTGCTGCTGATCGAGGCCATGTCGACGGCGTGGGGGAGCGTCCCGGTCAGCGGCGGCAAGCAGGTGTGGAGCGAGATGGCACTGAACCGCTGACCCATAGGCGTGCCGTAGCCTCACCCGAGTGAGGCATCACGAACCCAATGACTCGGCACCGGTCCCCGCGGCCCCCGCCGACCTCAATCTGCTGCGGACCTTCCTCGCCGTGTACCGCTCCGGTTCGTTCACGGCCGCCGGACAGCTGCTGGGGCTGTCGCAGCCGACCGTCACCACGCAGATCCGCTCGCTGGAGCGGCAACTGCGCCGCGAGCTGTTCGAGCGGCTGCCGCGCGGGGTCGCGCCCACGACCGTGGCGGACGAGCTGGCCGCCCGGATCGCCACGCCCCTGGACGCGCTGGCCGCCGCCACCGGCGACGGCGAGCCCCGGCAGACCCCGCCGGAGCCGGTGCACCTGGCCGGGCCCGCCGAGCTGCTGGCGACCCGGGCACTGCCCGCGCTGGGCCCCCTGGTGGCGGAGGGCGTCCGTGTCCGCGCCACACCCGGACTCACCGACCCGCTCCTCGACGAACTCCGCGCCGGACGCCATGACCTCGTCATCGCCACCACCCGCCCGCGCGGCCGGACCCTGACCGCCGTACCGCTCGCCGACGAGGAGTTCGTACTGGTGGCCGCGCCCGACTGGGCCGACCGGCTGCGGGCGCCGCTCGCGGCCGACGGACCCGGCGTGCTGCACACCGTGCCGCTGATCGCCTACGCCGAGGACCTGCCGATCGTCCGCCGCTACTGGCGGCACGTCTTCGGCAAGCGGCTCAACTGCCGGGCCGCCGTCTCCGTCCCCGACCTCCGGGCCGTCCTGGCGCTGGTGACGGGCGGCGCGGGGTTCAGCGTGCTGCCCCGCTATCTGTGCGCCGGGGCACTCGAGTCCGGCGCCCTCGCCCCCCTGGACGCCCCCGACGACCCGCCGATCAACACGTCCTTCCTGGTGCAGCGCCCGGGTCCGGCCCGCAGCGCGCACGTCACGCTGGTCCGCGACCGGTTGCTCACGGCCGCCCGGGAGTGGTGAGCGCGATTCCGGGTATGCGTGGGCGGATCCGAACCGACCTGACTACCCGGCGAACGGGCGGACAAGCAGCCGTGACCGCTGAGTGAAGGCAAAGCGAAGTCCGTTCGCGCGATCGCCGCTAAGGTGAGGCAGATGAAGGCACTCGTGCTGTCCGGAGGCGCCGGGACACGACTGAGGCCGATCACGCACACTTCGGCCAAACAGCTCGTGCCGGTGGCGAACAAGGCCGTGTTGTTCTACGGACTGGAATCGATCGCGGCGGCCGGTATCACCGACGTGGGACTCGTCGTCGGGGACACCGCCGAGGAGATCAGGGAGGCGGTCGGCGACGGATCGAGATTCGGGCTGAAGATCACCTACATACCCCAGGAACGCCCCCTGGGACTCGCCCACGCGGTGCTGATCGCCCGTGACTACCTCGGCGACGACGACTTCGTGATGTACCTCGGCGACAACTTCATCGTCGGCGGCATCACCGACCTCGTCGACGAGTTCCGGGCCACCCGCCCCGACGCGCAGATCCTGCTCACCCGCGTCTCCGACCCGCGCGCCTTCGGCGTCGCCGAACTCGGGCCCACCGGCAGGGTGATCGGCCTGGAGGAGAAGCCCGAGCGGCCCAAGAGCGACCTCGCCCTCGTCGGCGTCTACCTCTTCACGCCCGCCGTCCACGAGGCGGTGCGCGCCATCACCCCGTCCTGGCGCGGCGAACTGGAGATCACCCACGCCCTCCAGCACCTCCTGGACACCGGCGCCGACGTCCGCTGCACGATCATCAAGGGCTACTGGAAGGACACCGGCAACGTCGTCGACATGCTGGAGGTCAACCGCACGGTCCTGGAAACCGTCGAGCGCCGGATCGACGGCGAGGTGGACGAGGCCTCCGAGACGATCGGCCGGGTCGTCGTGGAGGCGGGCGCCCGGGTGGCGAACTCCCGCATCGTCGGCCCCGTCGTCATCGGCTCCGGCACCGTCGTCACCGACTCCTACGTGGGCCCGTTCACCTCCATCGCGGAGAACTGCCGCATCAAGGACAGCGAGTTGGAGTTCTCCATCGTGCTCCGCGACTCCTCCATCGACGGGGTCGGCCGCATCGAGAACTCCCTCATCGGCAGGCACGCCCAGGTCACCACCGCGCCCAGCGTGCCCAGCGCCCACCGACTCGTCCTCGGCGACCACAGCAGGGTGCAGATCCATACATGACCCGAGCGCAGACCCCCGTACGACCCAGGTGCGGACCCGCGTATGACCCAGGTGCGGACCCCCATATGACCAAGGTGCAGATCCACATATGACCCAGGTGCAGACCCACAGATGACCAAGGTGCAGATCGACACATGAACCTCCTCGTCACCGGCGCCGCCGGGTTCATCGGCTCCGCCTACGTCCGTACGCTGCTCGCCGACGACAGTCCCGACGCGCCCCGGATCACCGTCCTCGACCTGCTCACCTACGCGGGCTCCCGCGACAACCTGCCCGCCAGCCACCCCCGGCTGGACTTCGTGCACGGCGACATCTGCGACGCCGCCCTGGTCGACAAGCTGATGGCGGAGGCCGACCAGGTCGTGCACTTCGCCGCCGAGTCGCACGTGGACCGTTCCATCGACTCCGCCGCCGACTTCGTCCGCACCAACGTCCTGGGCACCCAGACCCTGCTGGACGCGGCCCTCAGACACGGCGTCGGCCCCTTCGTGCACATCTCCACCGACGAGGTCTACGGCTCCATCGACACCGGCTCCTGGCCCGAGACGCACCCGCTCCAGCCCAGCTCCCCGTACTCCGCCTCCAAGGCCTCCTCCGACCTGCTCGCCCTCGCCCACCACCGCACCCACGGCCTGGACGTCCGCGTCACCCGCTGCTCCAACAACTACGGGCCGCGCCAGTTCCCGGAGAAGGTCATCCCGCTGTTCATCACCAACCTCCTCGACGGACTGGCCGTCCCGCTGTACGGCGAGGGACTCAACGTCCGCGACTGGCTGCACGTCGAGGACCACGTCCACGGCATCGAGCTGGTGCGGACGAACGGCCGCCCCGGCGAGGTCTACAACATCGGCGGCGGCACCGAACTGAGCAACCGTGACCTCACCGGCCTGCTGCTGGAGGCCTGCGGCGCCGACTGGGACCGCGTCCGGTACGTCCCCGACCGCAAGGGACACGACCTGCGCTACTCCGTCGACTGGACCAAGGCCCGCACCGAACTGGGCTACCGCCCCCGCCACGACTTCACCACCGGCCTCGCCGAGACCGTCACCTGGTACCGGGAGCACCGCGACTGGTGGCAGCCGCTGAAGCGGGAGCGCGTATGAGGTGGCTGGTCACCGGGGCGGGCGGGATGCTCGGCCGGGACACCGTCGACGCCCTTCTGCGGCGCGGCGCGGACGTGACCGGACTGGGCCGGGCCGCGCTGGACATCACCGAACCCGACTCCGTCGAGCGGGCCTTCACCGAGCACCAGCCGGACATCGTCGTCAACTGCGCGGCGTACACGGCCGTCGACGACGCCGAGACCGACGAGGCCCGCGCCGCCCGGGTCAACGCCGAGGGCCCCAGGCTCCTGGCCCGCGCCTGCGCGGCGACCGGGGCCCGGCTGCTGCACGTCTCCACCGACTACGTCTTCGACGGCGACGCCCGCACCACGCCCTACCCGGAGGACCACCCGCCCGCCCCGCGCACCGCCTACGGCCGCACCAAACTGGCCGGTGAACAGGCGGCCCGCGCCGAACTCCCGGAGCACAGCGCGGTGGTGCGCACGGCCTGGCTGTACGGCGTCCACGGCCGCAGCTTCGTGCGCACGATGATCGGTCTCGAGGCCAGCCGCGACACCGTCGACGTCGTCGACGACCAGCGCGGCCAGCCCACCTGGAGCGCGGACGTCGCGGCGCTCCTCGCCGACCTCGGCCCCCGCGTCGGCCCGGACGCCCACGGCGTCTTCCACGCCACCGCCTCCGGCGAGGCCACCTGGTACGACCTGGCCCGCGAGGTCTTCCGCGGCCTCGGCGCCGACCCCGGCCGGGTGCGCCCCACCAGCAGTGCGGCCTACCCGCGGCCCGCGCCGCGTCCCGCGTACAGCGTTCTCGCCCACGGCCGCTGGGCGGCGGTGGGTCTGCCCGAGCCGCGCGCCTGGCGGGCCGCGCTGCACGAGGCGCTGCCCCTGATCCGCAAGGAGCACCAAGGAGTGACCAAGTGAAACGTCATGAGTTCCTCCGGGAACTGCACAAGGCCGTCGCGAACCGCAACTACCTGGAGATCGGGGTCAACGACGGCCGCAGCCTGCGGCTGTCCCGGGTGCCCAGCATCGCGATCGACCCCGCGTTCAAGGTGACCTCGGAGATCCACTGCGACGTCCATCTGGTGAAGGCCACCAGCGACGACTTCTTCGCCCGGGCCGATCCGCTGTCCCACCTCAAGGGGGGCCGTCACCCGGTGCGCAACATCGCCCGCGGCAGGCACCCGCTGGGCCACTGGCGGCGCACCACCCTCGACCTGTCGTTCATCGACGGCATGCACCTGTTCGAGTACGCGCTGCGCGACTTCATCAACATCGAGCGGCACTCGGACTGGTCCAGCGTCATCGTCTTCGACGACATGCTGCCGCGCAACGTCGACGAGGCGGCCCGCGACCGCCACACCGGTGCCTGGACCGGCGATGTCTACAAGATCATCGAGATTCTCGCCCGCTACCGCCCCGACCTCGCGACCGTCCTCGTCGACACCCAGCCCACCGGCCAGCTCGTGGTGTTCGGCGCCGATCCGCACAACACCGTGCTGAAGGACAAGTACGACGAGATCATGGCCGAGTACGAGGTGCCCGACCCGCAGAAGGTGCCGGAGGCGGTCCTCGAACGCGTCCGCGCCGTCCGCCCCGAGGAGTTCGTCGGCGCCGACTTCTGGCGTCCGCTGATCCGGGCCCGCAACCGCGGCCTGCGCCGCTCCCGGGGCTGGGAGCCGCTGCGCGCCGCCGTGCAGCGGCTGGCCCCCAGCCCCTGAGCCCGTCCCTACCCGCGCAGCCGCTCGTAGTGGGCGCGGCAGGCGTCGTACGACGGCAGGAGCCCGGTCCGCCGGGCCTCGGCCAGGGACGGCGCCGCCGCGTCCTTCGGCGACAGCACCGGGGCGATGCCCTCGGGCCACTCGATGCCCAGGTCCGGGTCGAGCGCGTGCACCCCGTGCTCACGCTCCGGCGCGTACCCGGTGGAGCACAGGTACACCACCGTCGCGTCGTCGCTGAGGGCCATGAAGGCGTGCCCGAGGCCCTCCGCGAGGAACACGGCGTGCCGGGTGTCGTCGTCGAGCCGTACCGCCTGCCACCGCCCGAAGTCCGGGGAGCCCACGCGCAGATCGATCACCACGTCCAGGACGGCACCGCGCACACAGGTGACGTACTTGGCCTGCCCGGGCGGCACATCGGCGAAGTGCACCCCGCGCACCACGCCCCGCCGTGAGACCGAGCAGTTGGCCTGCGCGAGATCCAGGTCGTAGCCGGTCGCCTCGCGGAACTCCGCACCCCGGTACCACTCGTGGAAACTGCCCCGCTCGTCCGGGAAGGCCTTGGGCTCCAGGACCCAGGCCCCCTCGATGTCCAGCGCTCGCACCGCGTCACCTCCCCTTGATCCAGGCCGTCGCCTTGCCCAGCGCCCGCCGTGCCCGCCGCGCCAGCCGCCGCGCGGCCGTGGGCCGGGTGCGCACCACCCGCACGCGTGCCCCGCCCGGCCCCGCTTGCAGGGGCAGCGGCAGCGGCACGAACTCCGGCTCGGCGGCGAGCGGATCCGGCCCGAGACCGACCCGCAGGACCCCGCCGCCCGCCAGCTGACCCGTCGGCAGTACGGCCTCCAGTACCGCGCCCGGCCCCGAGTCCACGGGGGACAGCGTGCCGGGGACGGTGACCGCCCGGTCCCCGCTCGCGGTCAGCCGCAGCCGCACCTTGGCGGCGCCGGGCGCGTACAGCGGCAGCCGCGCCCGCAGCCGCCCGCCCGTGACACGCACGTCACCCGCCCCGACCGGGGCGAGCCCCAGCCGCCCCCGCAGCCGGTCCACGTCCAGCGACAGGTTGCCGTGCGGATCGGTGAGGTAGGGCAGCACCACGCGTCCGGCGACGACACCGGCGTACGGCATCCGCAGCCCGGGCCCCGAGCCGGGTCTGCCCTCCTTCGTCCAGCCGCCGAGCCTGACCCGGCCGACGGCGTCCCAGGCCCCGGCGTCCAGCGGCCCCCCGCCCACCGCCCGGCCGGGGTCCACCGTGGCCGTCGCCCGCAGCACCAGGCGGACCCGGGAGCCGTCGCCGACCGGGACCGTCTCATGGGTGACCCGGGTCGGCTGGAAGTGCGGGGCGGAGCTGGAGCGTTCGCGCAGCACCAGATCGAAGGTCGCCTTGCCGAACCGGGCGACGTTGTCCGCGCCCAGCCGGTCCACCGCCTCGGCGACATCGCGGGGCGGCGCGTCGAACGAGGGCTGCCCGGCGTCGGCGGGGTAGGTCATGGGCTGCCCGTCGAGCGCGAACTCGGCGCTGAGCCGGACGCGCAGGACCCCGTCGTCCCACTCGACGTCGTCGGTGGTGACCGTCAGCCCGACCGCGGCCTCCCACTCGGCGAACGCCACCACGTCGTCGTACCGTCCGGCGGCGGCCAGCGCGGCGACGATCCGCTGGACGGGCTGGAGTCCGGCCGCGACACCGGGCCCGAAGCGCTCGGTGACGACCTTGTGGATCTCCTCGAACAGCTCGCGGCGGAAGTCCTCCGGCGCCGCCAGCAGTCGGCGCCCGCGCAGCCGCTCCACCATCTCGTTGCGCAGCCAGCGGCGCAGCAGCCGGTCGCGCAGCTCACCGGGCTCGGTGTACCGCTCGACGATGTCGAGGGCCTCGCGCAGATTGCCGAAGTACCCGGCCGGGTCGAACCGTTGGAAGCCCGCGTTGGAGCCGTCGTCGCGGCGGGTGTGGAAGTAGCAGACGTAGTCGCTGAGCACCGAGACGTTCTCGGCGCGCAAGTACGCCTCGGTGACGAAGACATGGTCCTCCAGGCGCCGTCTGCCCTCCGGGAAGCGCAGGCCGGTGCGGTCGAGGAAGGCGCGGCGGACCATCTTGTGCGGGGTGAGGCTGTCGATCAGCGGCGCGTTCCGCACGGAGGCCCGGGGCCGGTTCTCCCGGAACAGCTCCACCGGGACGCCGCGGCCCTTGCCCGCCATCTTGCCGACGACCACGTCCGCGCCGTGGGCGACGCCGTAGTCGTACATCCGCTCAAGGGCCTGGTCGCCGAGGTGGTCGTCGTTGTCGACGAACATCACGTACTCGCCGCGGGCGGCGGCGATGCCGACGTTGCGGGGCTTGCCCGACCAGCCGGAGTTCTCCTGGTGGATGACCTTGACCCGGGGGTCTTCGGCGGCGAGCGCGTCCAGCCGGGCGGGGGTCTCGTCGGTGGACCCGTCGTCGACGAAGATCACCTCGTATGCGTCGGGTGGGAGCGACTGCCTCAGCAGCGACGCGATGCACTCCTCGATGTACCGACCCGGGTTGTAGACCGGGACGACCACACTGACCTTGACCGGCATGAGCTACTGGGCCCCCTGGAGTTGCTTGCCGTTCACCTGCGGGCATGATGCGCGTGGCCCGATGCTAACCCTGCCGGGTCCCTCGCGGCGGATCCGCGTCGATCTCCGTTTCGCTCCCCTCGGCCCCGGGCGCCCGGTAGATCCGGCAAATGGCACATAGGCGCCGTGGGAGTGAGTCATGCGGCATGACCCGTTCATCGGCCGGGTGCGGGCCAGGTGCGGGCCAGGGCCCGGCTGGACAGCCGCGGCGCCGCCGGGCGGGCGACCAGGGCGAGCCTGGAGACGCTGGGGGAGCGGGTGCCGTCGACCGTGGCCGAGAAGGCCTCGGCGCGGCTCCCGCACGAGATCGGCGAGCATCCGCGGGGGTCGCCCACCAGCCCGGAGAGCCCTTCACCGGCGAGCGCACGAGCCAGGAGACGTTCTTCCGCCGGATCGCGGAGCGGGCCGGGACCAGTTGCCCCAAGGCGATCCACGCGGCGCGCCGTGTGGTGCAGGCCGTCGACGAGGCCACCGGCGGCTCCCCGAGCGGTCAGATCCGCCCGGCCCTGGACCACCAGCTGGAGTCGGTCGTCTTCTCCGGCCGCAAGGGCCACACATGACGGCACGGCCCACGCCGGGCGCGGGCCGTGCGGTCGGGCGACCGGGGCGCGGGACCGGTCAACTCGACGAGGGACCGGTCCAGTCGGCGGGCACGCGGGCCAGCCGGA
The DNA here is from genome assembly GCF_042796855.1 of Streptomyces sp. NPDC057877. Lineage (NCBI taxonomy): Bacteria > Bacillati > Actinomycetota > Actinomycetes > Kitasatosporales > Streptomycetaceae > Streptomyces > Streptomyces sp. NPDC057877. The sequence continues at coordinate 129,996 of NZ_JBHVMS010000012.1, read as the reverse complement.
CCCGCTGCGGATGGTCGCCGACGGGGACGGAGACGGTCTTCTGGCCGGTGGCGAAGTCGATCGCGGTGACCTGGTCGGCGCCGCTCTCGGAGACCACACAGGACCTGCCGTCACCGCTGACGGTGGCCCAGTAGGGCTTGGCCGCGGGCACGAGCGGGCCCTCCCGCAGCGTCGCGCGGTCCACGACGGTGGCGTAGTCGTCCATGGTGCCCGCCACGCACAGCTTGCTGCCGTCCGGCTTCATCGAGATGCCGTGGTGGCGTGAGTCGTTGACGAAGGTGGTGCGGTCGTCCCCGGTCGCCGGGGTCTTCGGCAGGGTCTTGGTGCGGGTGATGCGGTCGGTGGCGACGTCGTACTCGAAGAAGCCGTTGAAGAACGACACCTGGAAGTAGAGCTTGGACTCATCAGGGCTGAAGGCCGCGGGCCGTACCGCGTCCGAGTAGTCCTTCAGGCCGATCGCGTCCAGTCGCGAGCGCATGTCGACCACCTTGACCTGCTGGAACGTCCGTGCGTCGACGACCGTGATGCGGCGGTCGCCCTTCGTCCAGTCCAGCCAGGGCGCGTCGAGGTCGGTGTTCACCTCGCCGATGGACATGTTCCAGATGCGGCCGTCACGGGTGAAGACGTTCTCGTGCGGCTTGTCACCGGTGGCGAAGCTGCCGACCTGCGCTCCCGTGTCGATGTTCAGCACGTGCACGGTGTTGGAGGTCGAGGCGGACACCGCGACCCGGGTGCCGTCGGGGGAGACCGCCATGTGGTCGGCGCGGTAACCGGACACCGGGAAGCGCCAGTTGATGTTCCCGCTGGCGAGGTCGAGGGAGACCACGTCGGCGAAGCTCGGCCGGGAGACGACCATCGAGCGGCCGTCCGGGGTGGCGTACATGTCGTCGACGAACTGGTCATGGCCCTCGCCGACGCTGTTGCGGATCGCCATGAAGTAGATCCACCGGATCGGGTCGGCGTTGATCTCGGCCATGCGCTGTGCCTTGTCGGGTACGACGTTGATCCGGCCGATCTTCGCGAAGTCCCCGGTGGACTTCAGCACGTCGGCGGTGCCGTCCCAGTTGTTGCCGACGAACAGCACCTCGCGCAGGGCGGCGGGGCCGGGGTCGGCGCTGGCGGTGGTCGCGGCGGTGGTCAGGGTCAGGGCGAGGGCGGCGGCCACGGAGCAAAGGTGCCTGGGTCTGATGGCAGGCATGGGTGCTCTCTCCTCGGGAGGGAAGCCGGAAGGGAAATCTGAACACGGTCACGTTCAGAGTGAACTTACTGAAAAGTAAGGAGAGTTGGCCTTCACCACAAGACCGCGTACACGACAAAATTGGAGATCAGGACCGGGGACCGGTACGGCGGGGGAACGGGGTGGATCACGTGGCGGGCAGGCTCAAGGCGCCGACCGGCCGTTACGGCGGCAGATCGGCCGAGGAGCGCAAGGCAGAGCGCCGCGGCCGGTTCCTCGACGCGGCACTGCGGCTGTTCGGCGATACTCCCGGCTACCGCGCCACCACCGTCGCCGCCCTCAGCGAGGCCGCGGGCCTGTCCACCCGCCAGTTCTACGAGGAGTTCCGCACCCTCGAGGACGTCCTCGCCGCCCTGCACCTCCAGGTCAACGACTGGGCGGAGCAGGCGGTCGTGGCGGCCCTCGCGGACGCGGGCGGGCTGCCGCTCGCCGACCGGGCCGCCGCGATCTTCCGCGCCTACGCCGCCAACGTCACCGCCGATCCGCGCCGCATCCGCATCACCTTCGTCGAGATCGTCGGCGTCAGCCCCCGCCTGGAGGAACAGCGGCTGGCCCGCCGCGCCCGCTGGGTCGACCTGCTGTGCGCCGAGGCGACCGCGGCCGTCGCCCGGGGCGAGGCGGCCCCCCGTGACTACCGCCTCGCGGCGACGGCCTTCATCGGCAGCGTCAACGGACTGCTGCACGACTGGAACGCCGGATGGGTCGAGGCCACCCTGGAAGAGGCCGTCGACGAACTGGTCCGCCAGCTGCTGTGCATCCTGCGCCCGGCGGGCTGGGACCCGGGGGCTGGTCCGTGAGGGGCGGACCCGGGGGCGGGTCCGTGCGGGGCCGGGCTACTCGTCCCAGGCCTGGATCAGCGTCTGCTCGGTGATCTTGCCGCCGCGCAGCGAGACCATGGACTCGGCGAGCACCCGGACGCCGTCCGGATACTGGCAGGACTCGCTGAACGCGAGCCGGTCGCCCTGGACCACACAGGTGTCCAGCTTGTGGGTCATGTCCCGGCTGTAGACGTCGTCGAGGAAGGTGCTGATCTCGTCCCGGCCGTGCATCACCTTGGGGTGGCTGGGCTGGGTGTTGCGGTCGATGACGCGCACTTCCGCGTCGTCCGCGTACAGCGACAGCAGGGTGGACGCGTTCTGTTCCTCGATGCCCCGGCGCAGTGTCTCGGTGTCGAAGCCGGTGCCTGCCGCAGTGCCCATGGTGACCTCCTCCAAGAGCCGCGGCCCGATCCGCGCGGGCCGCGAAGGGCCTCACTACGAGCGTCCTCCGCCTCCCGCCGCCCGGCAAACGCAGGCCGCCCGCTGCGCCTCATGGGTGACCGGCGCCGGGGCCCCGTGTCCGGGCCGGGTCCGGTGCCGTTGCTGGAAGCATGATCTCAACACGTCGTATCGTCGCTGCCGTTGGTCTCGCCGCCGGTGTCGCAGGCCTCGCCGCCCCCACGGCGAGCGCCGCCGAGGCGGAGTCCAAGGGCACCGACAAGATCAGCCCGCTGGCCATCGTCGACTCGCTCCAGGTCAAGGACATGCCCCTGCGCTACCGGGAGGCCCTGCCGCTGCCCTCCCAGCAGGTGGCCCAGTTCAGGCGCCTCAAGGAACTGGAGCAGGTCGCCGCCCCGATCGCTCCCGTCGTCGGGCTGGTCCACGGCATCAAGTAGCACCACCCCGCGGCGCCGGACGGCTCAGTCCGCCGTGGCCAGGAACTGCGTGGCCGCCAGCTCCGCGTACAGCGGGTCGGCGGCCACCAGCTCGCGGTGGGTGCCCACCGCCCGGACCCGGCCCGCGTCCATGACCACGATCCGGTCCGCCATCGTGACCGTGGACAGCCGGTGGGCGACCACCAGCACCGTCGTCGCCCGCGCCACATCGGCGACCGTGTCGCGCAGCGCCGCCTCGTTCACCGCGTCCAGCTGCGAGGTCGCCTCGTCCAGGAGCAGCAGCCGGGGGCGGCGCAGCAGCGCGCGGGCTATCGCGACCCGCTGCCGCTCCCCACCGGACAGCCGGGTGCCACGATGCCCGACGAGCGTGTCCAGACCGCCCGGCAGCCGCGCCACCAGCCCGTCCAGGCGGGTCGTCTTCAGCACCCGGGCCAGGGCGGCGTCGTCGGTGTCCGGATTGCCCAGCAGGAGATTGTCCCGCAGCGAACCGGACAGCACCGGCGCGTCCTGCTCCACATAGCCGATCGCGGACCGCAGCCGCGGCAGCTCCCACTCCGCGACATCCCGGCCGTCCACCGTGATCACCCCGGACTCGGGGTCGTAGAACCGCTCGATCAGCGAGAACACGGTGGTCTTGCCCGCGCCCGAGGGCCCCACGAACGCGGTCATGCCGCGCGGTGGCACGGCGAAGCTGACCCCGTGGTGGACGTACGGCAGATCGTCGGCGTAGCGGAAGCGGACGTCGTGGAAGGCGACCGCGGCCGGTTCCGTCGCGTCGACGGGGAGCGGGGCCGCCGGGGCGCGCTCCTCGGCGGGCAGCCGCAGCGCCTCCTGGATCCGGGTGAGCGCGGCCTTACCCGTCTGGTACTGCGTGATCGCGCCCACCACCTGCTGGATCGGCGCCATCAGATAGAAGACGTACAGCAGGAACGCCACCAGGGTGCCGATGTCGATCGCGTCGGTCGCCACCCGCGCCCCGCCCACCGCGAGCACCGTGATGAAGGCGCTCTGCATCGCCAGACCGGCCGTGTTGCCCGCCGCCGCCGACCACTTGGCGGCGCGCACGCTCTGCCGCCAGGACTCCTCGGCCGCCGCGTGCAGGGTGCGCTCCTCGCGGTGCTCGGCGCCGGACGCCTTCACCGTGCGCAGCGCGCCCAGCACCCGCTCCAGCGAGGCGCCCATCACCCCGATGGCGTCCTGCGCCTGCTTGCTGGCCCGGTTGATCCTCGGCACGATCACCCCGAGCACGGTCCCCGCGCCCAGCACCACCGCCAGCGTCACCGCGAGCAGCACCGGGTCCACCAGGCCCATCATCACCACGGTCGCCACGAGGGTCAGCCCGCCGGTGCCGAGGCCCACCAGGGAGTCCGTGGTGACCTCGCGCAGCAGGGTGGTGTCGGAGGTGATCCGGGCCATCAGATCGCCCGGCTCACTGCGGTCCACGGCGGCTATCCGCAGCCGCAGCAGATACGACGACAGGGCGCGCCGCGCGCCGAGCACCACCGACTCGGCGGTGCGCCGCAGCACGAACGAACCCAGCGCGCCCACCGACGCGTTGGCCACGACCAGCGCCGACATCAGCAGCAGCGCGCCGGTGATGGTCCGGTCATGGGACAGGTCGTCGATCAACTCCCGTGCCACCAGCGGCAGCAGCAGCCCCGTGGCGCCGGTGACCAGCGACAGCAGCGCGCCCACGAGCAGCGACCAGCGGTGCGGCGCGACATAGCCGAGCAGCAGCCGCCAAGGGGGCGGGGCGGGTTCCGTCGGGGCGATGCTCACGGGGCTCCTTCACCGGTCGGGCGAGAGATGTTCACCCTACGCGGGGCCACTGACAACGAATCTCCCGGCCGCCCGGGGAGCTGACGTTACTGATCAGTCACGCGTACGGTCGGAGACGACGGACGCAGCAGAGGAAGGGGTCAGCGCCATGGCGCAGGAAGTACGTGGTGTGATCGCACCGGGCAAGGACGAGCCGGTCCGGATCGAGACGATCGTGGTACCGGACCCGGGGCCCGGAGAGGCCGTCGTCCAGGTGCGGGCCTGCGGGGTCTGCCACACCGATCTGCACTACAAGCAGGGCGGCATCAACGACGAGTTCCCCTTCCTGCTCGGCCACGAGGCGGCCGGGGTGGTGGAGTCCGTCGGCGAGGGTGTGACCGACGTGGCCCCCGGTGACTTCGTGATCCTGAACTGGCGGGCGGTGTGCGGCCGGTGCCGGGCCTGTCTGCGGGGCCGCCCCTGGTACTGCTTCGACACCCACAACGCCGGGCAGAAGATGACCCTCGCCGCCACCGGCCAGGAGCTGTCCCCGGCCCTGGGCATCGGCGCGTTCGCCGACAAGACGCTGGTCGCGGCGGGCCAGTGCACCAAGGTCGACCCCGCCGTCTCCCCGGCCGTCGCCGGACTGCTGGGCTGCGGTGTGATGGCCGGGATCGGCGCCGCGATCAACACCGGCGGTGTCACCCGCGGTGACTCGGTCGCCGTGATCGGCTGCGGTGGTGTCGGTGACGCGGCGATCGCGGGCGCGCGGCTGGCCGGAGCGGCGAAGATCATCGCCGTGGACATCGACGACCGCAAGCTGGAGCTGGCCCGCTCGATGGGCGCGACCCACACCGTCAACTCCGCGCAGACCGACCCCGTCGAGGCGGTCCGGGACCTGACCGGCGGCTTCGGCGCGGACGTCGTCATCGAGGCGGTCGGCCGCCCGGAGACGTACCGACAGGCCTTCTACGCCCGTGACCTGGCGGGCACGGTCGTCCTGGTCGGCGTGCCCACGCCGGAGATGAAACTCGAACTGCCGCTGCTGGACGTCTTCGGCCGCGGCGGCGCGCTGAAGTCGAGCTGGTACGGCGACTGTCTGCCCTCCCGTGACTTCCCCATGCTCATCGACCTGCACCAGCAGGGCCGCCTCGACCTCGGCGCCTTCGTCACCGAGACGATCCAGCTCGACGAGGTGGAGAAGGCCTTCGAGCGGATGCACGCCGGTGACGTGCTGCGCTCGGTGGTGGTGCTGTGATGGCCGCCCGCGTCGAACGCCTCGTCACCTCCGGGCAGTTCAGCCTCGACGGCGGTACCTGGGACGTCGACAACAACGTCTGGATCGTCGGCGACGACACCGAGTGCGTCGTCATCGACGCCGCCCATGACGCCGACGCCATCGCGGCGGCCGTCGGCGACCGCAGGCTGACCGCGATCGTCTGCACCCACGCCCACAACGACCACGTCAACGCCGCCCCGGCCCTCGCCGAGCGCACCGGCGCCGTGATCTGGCTGCACCACGACGACCTGCCGCTGTGGAAGCAGACCCACCCGGACCGCGAGCCCGACGCCTGGCTGGTCGACGGCCAGGTGATCGAGGCCGCCGGTGCCGACCTCACGGTGGTGCACACCCCCGGCCACGCGCCCGGCGCGGTCTGCCTGTACGACCCCGGGCTCGGGGCGGTCTTCACCGGGGACACCCTCTTCCAGGGCGGCCCCGGCGCCACCGGACGGTCCTGGTCGCACTTCCCGACGATCATCGACTCGATCCGCGACCGGCTGCTCACCCTGCCGCCGGACACCAAGGTCCTCACCGGCCACGGCGACGCCACCACCATCGGGGAAGAGGCCCCGCACCTCCAGGAGTGGATCGACCGGGGCCACTGACGGCCTCGATCCGACCTCGCCCGACCCGGGCGAAAAAGACGACAGCAGATGTCCGGCTTCCCCGTCACCCTCGTAGCGGAGAACAGTCCACGACACGGGAGGCCGGACACATGGCAGGAACGCTGACGGGCAGGGTCGCACTGGTCGCGGGGGCGAGCCGGGGAGCCGGGCGCGGTATCGCCGTGGAACTCGGCGCGGCCGGGGCCACCGTCTACGTCACCGGACGCACCACCCGCGGCCACCGCTCGGAGTACGACCGCCCCGAGACCATCGACGACACCGCCGACCTGGTCACCGCCGCGGGCGGCCGGGGGATCGCCGTACCCACCGACCACCTCGACCCGGCGGCCGTACGCGCCCTGGTGGACCGCATCGACGGCGAGCAGGGTCGGCTCGACGTCCTCGTCAACGACATCTGGGGCGGCGAGAAGCTCTTTCAGTGGGACACCCCGGTCTGGGAGCACGACCTCGACAACGGCCTGCGCCTGCTCCGCCTCGCCGTGGAGACCCACGCCGTCACCAGCCACCGCGCCCTGCCGCTGCTGCTGCGCCACCCCGGCGGCCTGGTGGTCGAGATGACCGACGGCACCGCCGAGTACAACCGCGACACCTACCGCGTGAACTTCTTCTACGACCTCGCCAAGGCGTCCGTCCTGCGGATGGCCTTCGCCCTCGGCCATGAACTCGGCCCGCGCGGCGCCACCGCCGTGGCCCTCACCCCGGGCTGGCTGCGCTCGGAGATGATGCTGGAGGCCTACGGGGTGGGCGAGGACAACTGGCGTGACGCCCTCGACAAGGTCCCCCACTTCGCCATCTCCGAGACCCCGCGCTACGTCGGCCGCGCCGTCGCCGCCCTCGCCGCCGACCCGGACGTGGCCCGCTTCAACGGCGGCTCCCTCTCCAGCGGCGGCCTCGCCCAGGAGTACGGCTTCACCGACCTCGACGGCAGCCGCCCCGACGCCTGGCGCTATCTCGTCGAGGTCCAGGACCCGGGCAGGCCCGCGGACACCACCGGCTACCGCTGACACACGCGATGCTCGGCGGTCCCTGTGGCCCGGGACACCACACGGGCGGAAAACCCGGCCTGTGACGCAATCGACGCATTTCCTCAGCCCCGCCGTGCAACCACCGGCCCCCCATGTCGGTCTAGCAAGCAGACACCGCAGCGACCAGCGGAGCACTCCGCGTGAAAGGCGAGGCCAGCCATGGGGGACATGCGCAGACGGGGAGCCGTCGTTCTCGGAGTCACCGCGTTGGTGGCACCGGTCACACTTGTCGCGGGCGCCGGTCCGGCGCAGGCCGCGAGCTGTACGACCCAGACCGGGCCGTACCAGAAGCAGGTCGAGAAGTTCCTCGGACGGCCGGTCGACGGCAGGCAGTCACCCGCCGACTGCAAGGCGATCAAGGCCTTCCAGACCAAGCACGGCATCCAGCCGAACGTCGGCTACGCCGGGCCCATCACCTGGGGTGTGATGGACCTCATGCTCAAGCAGAAGGCCGTCGGCACCAACCCCAACAAGGCCGGTAAGTGCCCGGTGAACAAGGGCCGGATCGCCTGTGTGAACCTCACCCTCCAGCTGAGCTGGATCCAGGACGGCAAGAAGCTCGTGTACGGACCCGTGCCGGTGCGCACCGGCCGCAACGGGTACGAGACCCGCACCGGCCTGAAGAAGATCTACTGGCGGAACATCGACCACGTCTCCACCATCTACGACGTGCCCATGCCCTACAGCCAGTTCTTCGACGGCGGCCAGGCCTTCCACTCGGCGAACCTCAGCATGTGGAACCCGCCGGGCTCGCACGGCTGCGTCAACATGACCACGACCACCGCCAAGAAGTACTGGTCGCTCCTGAAGAAGGGCGACGACGTGTTCGTGTACGGCCGCAAGCCGGGCACGTGACCAGCAACACGGTCCGAATTGCCGGGTTCGCTCCTGATTACTCACAGCGCCTTCACGTCAGGACTCGTATGCTTCACGGCATGTCCACCACTGTTGAACCCCTCTCCGAGCGATCGGCCGCGGAGGTCAACGAGGAGATCAGGGCCCTGTGGCGCCGGTCGGGCGGGACACTCAACACCGAGCAGCGCGCGGAGTACCAGCGCCTCGTGATGGAGTGGGCCGCCGCGGCCCCGCAGTCCGCGCGGGCCGCCTGATCCCTCCGGTCGTACTCGGCGGCGGGTGGGTCATCCCCAAGTCGCCGAGTAATGGCGCTGATAGGACCTGCGATCCTGCTCAGCCCGGATCCACCGGGTCGCCACCAGCGCGACCAGACTCCCCGCCACGATCAGCAGCCCCGGCCCGACGTTGCGGGGATCCGACAGCCGCGACAGCACCGCCGTCGCCCTGACGTCCCCGCCCACCGGCGCCGACGACCCGGGCGAGGCGGCGCCGGGTGCCACCGCGCTCTGCGTCGCCGACGCGGACGGCTCCGGTGACGCCCCCGCCCCCTCCTCCTGGCCGCCCGCGCCCCGCGGCGCCGCCACGATCAGCCGCAGGTCCAGATCGGTGAGCGCCCTGGTCACCGGCTGGAAGAACGTCGTACCGCCCGCCGTGCAGTCACCGCTGCCGCCCGAGGTCACCCCGAGCGCGATCCCCTCCGAGAACAACGGGCCCCCGCTGTCCCCGGGTTCCGCGCACACGTCCGTCTCGATGAGCCCGCTGACCGTGCCCTCCGGGTAGTTCACCGTCGCGTCCAGCGCGGTCACCCGGCCGTCCCGCAGCCCCGTCGTACTGCCGCTGCGGAACACCCGCTGACCGACCGCGGGATCACCCAGGCCGGTGATCCGCACGCCGCGCCCGTCGCCCACGGCGACCACCTCGGCGCCGTCGCCCGCGCGGCCGTCGCCGTACTGGATGAGGGAGTAGTCGTCACCGGGGAAGCTCCGGTCGACCGTGCGGCCCACCTGCTGCCTGCCCTGGCTGTCGGCGAACCAGACCGAGCCGCCCGGCCCGCAGTGCCCGGCGGTGAGGATGAAGTCACGGCGCCCGTCGGTCACGTTGAACCCCGCCGAGCAGCGCCCGGCCGTCGACAGGATCTGCTGCGCCCCGTTCAGCCGGGTGGTGAAGGTGCCCTCGGTGCGCTCCATCCGCACGGAGCCGCCGAGGCTCTCGGCGAGGTCGGTCAGCCGCGACCAGTCGGCGCCGGAGACGGTGGTGTCACCGCGGACGACCACTTCGTTGGAGCGGTAGTCCACCGCCCACGCCGTGCCCGGTACCCGGGGCGCCGAACGCAGCGCGGCCGTGGCCGACTTCAGCTCGCGCATGCTGTGCGGTACGACCTTCGCCGCCGCGCCCGCGGCGCGCACCTCGGCGGCCGCCTGCCGGTCGGTGACCGCGACGACCGGCCGCCCGTCGTCGCCGATCCAGCTGCCCGCCGTACGGGTGGTGCCGAGGCGGTCCAGGAGTTCCGCGCCGGGCGCGACCGCCGCACCCGTCGCGGCGCGTGGCTCCGCGGGCACCCCTGGAGGCTCGCTGGCGACGGCCCGGGTGACCATCACCGTGCCCAGGAGAAGTCCACCGACGGCCGCCAGCCGTGTCACCCGCCGGACGATCCGTCGTCGTGCGTGCCTCATGCATGGCTCCCGAACCCCGAACACGCGGCGTCAGCACCGCGGGGCACCCGGGTTGTCGAGCGCCCCCTGTCCATACGTGCCGGGACCCGGGGGCGTTCAACGTCCTTGCTCAGTTCACCTCTTGAGCGCCACGCCGCCGAACATGGCGACCTCCTCCGGCTCCGGCCCCGCGGCGGACTCCGGACGCCAGCGCGAGCAGGACACCACGCCCGGCTCCAGGAGTTCGTAGCCGTCGAAGAACCGGGTCACGGCCTCGGGCGTGCGCTGGGTCAGCTTCGGGGTGCCGTGCTCGTTCCAGAACCGCACCGCCTCGTCGACGTCCGGCATCGAGGGGCTGGTGATGGTGTGCGACAGCACCAGATGGCTGCCCGCGGGCAGCGCGTCCATCAGCCGCCGCACCACGCCGTACGGGTCCTCGTCGTCCCGCAGGAAGATGACCACGCCGAGCAGCACCAGTGCCACGGGCTGGCTGAGGTCCAGGGTCTTCGCCGCGTGGCCGAGGATCGCGTCGACGTTGCGCAGGTCCTCGTCGAGGTAGTCGGTACGGCCCTCGGGGGTGCTGGTCAGCAGGGCGCGGGCGTGCGCGAGGACCAGCGGGTCGTTGTCGACGTAGACGATCCGTGACTCCGGGGCTATGCGCTGCGCCACCTCGTGGGTGTTGTCGGCGGTCGGCAGGCCGGTGCCGATGTCCAGGAACTGGCGGATTCCGGCCTCGCTCACCAGATGGCGCACGGCCCGCCCGAGGAACAGCCGGTCCGCGCGGGCGTACTCGCCGATGCCCGGGTGGAGCTGGCGGATCTGGTCACCGGCCGCGCGGTCGACCTCGTAGTTGTCCTTGCCGCCGAGCCAGTAGTTCCAGATCCGCGCCGTGTGCGGCTGGGAGGTGTTGATGCGCTCACGCAGCGTCTCGGCGACGCCGTCCGTCGCAGACGGGTTCTCGGTCACGGGTCAGCTCCTGGAATGCCTGGTGCCGTGTGCAGTGTCAAGGAGCAATCTAGACGCCTGAGTTGATCTTTGCCGCCGGTCCGGTGTTTTCGTCCTGGACCGCCCTACACTCCGGGAATGGACGAGACGCTGCTGAAGCAGCTCGGCGACGGCAGGTACCTGCTGCTGATCAGCCACCGCAAGGACGGCACGGGCGTGCCCACCCCGGTCTGGGTGGTCCGCGACGGGGAGGAGGCGCTCGGTGTGTGGACGGTCGCCGACTCCTGGAAGGTGAAGCGGATCCGGCGCCGCGCGGACGTCCGGGTCGCCGCCTGCGATCTGCGCGGCAACCCCCGGGGCCCGGAGTACCCGGCCACCGCCGAGATCTGCGACGCCGCCACGAGCGCCCGCTACCGCAAGCTCATCGCCCGCAAGTACGGCGTCGTCGGCCGCCTCACGCTCCTCGGCAGCCGACTGCGCCGGGGCGCGTCCGGGACCGTCGGCATCCGGGTCACCCCGAACCCCTGAGGCCGGGTCAGCTCCAGGGCCGGTACGGCTCGTCGAGAAGCTGGAACACCGGCTCGCCGCGCACCGGGTCCTTGGCGGTGGACAGCCGCACCCGGTCGCCGCTGTGGATGCCGACGGGCGGGCCCATGACCCGGCCGCGCACCACGAAGCCCTCGGCCATCTCGATCAGGGAGATGTTGCGCGCGGCGGGGGTGTTGCGGTGCACCACCGTCGAGTGGCGGACCGTGCCGGTGCCCTCGCTGCGCTCCGTGCGCAGGTCGCTGCCCTGGCAGACCGGGCACAGCAGCCGGTGGTACATGGCCGTGCCGCACCAGGTGCAGCGCTGGTAGACCAGGGTCTCCTTGTCCGGGGTGGCGTGGTCGAGGACGCCCGTGGCGGTACCGGTGCCCTGCTGACGTCCCGAGTGGTGTCCTGAGTGGTGGTACACGCTGGTCAACTCCCTGCGCTCGGCCGGAAATCCCACGTGCGCGGCTCACCCGTGCACGGACGTGCCCGGTCGCCGTGCCACCGTGCACGGCGACAGCGTATGGCACTCAGTGCCAGCCGTAAAGGGACTCGGTACCGGAAATTCGGGCCTCAGTCGCGCGTTGCCGGGGGAGGGGCCCGGAGCCACTTGGGATCGAGGTGCTCCGGGGATGACTCTGTGCTGGCACTCCGTGCCGAACCAGGGGTAAGAGCAGGTCCCGGCCGTGCACCGCTTAACCTTTCGGCACCGTTCCGCGCCCCTGGGAGAGCCGCCATGCCGTCCACCCGCCCCCGCATCCTGTACGTGACCGACCTGGCGTACCAGGCGCGCGGGCGCCGCTACTGCGACGAGGACATCCACCTCACCGCCCGGCTCCGCGAGGACTTCGACGTGGCCCTGTGCCATCCGCTGGACGCTCTCGCGCTGATGGACGCCTTCGACGCCGTGGTGGTCCGCAACAGCGGGCCGGTGCTCGCGTACCAGGAGGCGTACGAGGCCTTCCGCGCGCACGCGCTGCGCACCGGGGCGCGGGTCTACAACCCGCTCACCGGCCGCGCCGACATGAGCGGCAAGCGGTACCTGGTCGATCTCACCACCGCCGGGTTCCCCGTCATCCCCACCGTCGACAGCGCGGCGGACCTGCACCGGCTGCCGGAGGCCGAGCGGTACGTGGTCAAGCCCAGGCTCGGCGCCGACTCCATAGGCCTGCGGATCGTGCCCGGGGACGGGCTGTCCGGCCTGGTCGACGGGACCGTACTGGTCCAGCCGCACATCGACTTCGCCTACGAGGTCTCGTTCTACTTCGTCGACCACGACTTCCGGTACGCCCTGTACGCCCCGCGCCCCGACCGGCGCTGGCAGCTGGAGCCGTACGAACCCACCGTCGAGGACCTGGAGTTCGCCCGCCGCTTCGTCGACTGGAACGGCATCGAGCACGGCATCCAGCGCGTCGACGCCTGCCGCGCCCCGGGCGGGGAACTCCTGCTCGTCGAGCTGGAGGACCTGAACCCGTATCTGTCCCTGGACGCCCTGCCGGAGGACCGGCGGGACGCCTTCGTCGCGGCGTTCAAGACCTCGCTGCGGCGCCTGCTCGCCGGGTGACGGCTCAGGCGTCGTCCGGTGCCGTCACCCGGGCCACCGCGGCGGCCACCTGACGCTGCACCGCGTCCGGCAGGGGGTCGCCCTGGACGGCGGTCACCAGGTCGTCGGCCAGGCGGTGCAGCTTGGTGTTGGTGTGCTGGGAGGCCGTCACCAGCACCTCCCAGGCCTGTTCCGGGCTCAGTCCGAAGGAGGCCATCAGGACCCCGCGGGCCAGGTCGATGACCGGCCGGGTCTGCATGGCCCGGCGCAGCTGGACGACCTCCACCCCGAGGCTGCGGTCGCCGTCGCCGCCCGCCGGTGTCGGGGTGAACATCGCGAGCGTGCCGGTCAGGGCGAGCAGCCGCCCCGCGGCGGGCCCGGTGGACCGGACGGTGACCGTCTTCCCCTGGGCCAGGGCCTGTTCGCGCAGGGTGAGCAGGGTGTTGAGGGTGGAGCAGTCGCAGAACTCAACGCCCGTGAGATCCAGGTCGACGCCCTCGGCGGAGTCGGTCAGGGCCTCCCGCAGGGCCTTCTGCACCTGGTCGTCCACCGGAAGGCCGAGTTCACCCTGGAGGGTCACGAGGGTGCGGGTGCCCTCCGGGCGGGCATCGACCAACGGGACCACTGCCGTGGGCGTGGTGTCCACTGACGGGGGCAACGCGGAATGCGCGGACTCCGGCATGGCCGCCTCTCCCTTGTGTTCCGGCCGTACGCCTACAGGCTCACCCCAGCGAGGAGAACACGTCAAGAGATACCGGAAACGAATTTCGGGCTTTTGTATGCGGGAATGGCCGGTCGTATGCTGTGCCCATGGGTGGAGTGCCTGAGCCGCATACAGGATGGACGTTTCTCACCAATCATGCCCGCGTGCTGGCCGCCATCGCCGATGATCGCAATGCCCGCATCCGGGACATCGCCGCGTACTGCCGGCTCACCGAGCGGGCCGTGCAGAAGATCATCGCCGATCTGGAGCAGGACGGATACCTGTCGCACACCAGGGAGGGCCGCGGGAACACGTACCGGATCGAGCCAGGGAAGGTGCTGCGCCATCCGGCCGAGTCCGGACTGAGCGTGGCCTCGCTGCTGGCGCTTCTCGTCCAGGACGAGGCGCACCGGGTGCGGGAGACCGCGGGCCGCACCGGCGAGGGTTGACCGCCGGGTTACCGGGGGCCGAGCGGCACTCTGATGTCGAGCACGCAGACATCGTCCCGCCGTTCGTCCTCGCCCTCCAGCACCGCCGACAGCAGGGGACTCAGCGACCCCGGCGCCTCCAGATGGCGGGCCGTGGCGGCTCGGGCGAGCCGCTCAAGCCCGCTGTCGATGATCTCGCCGGGCCGCTCCACCAGACCGTCGGTGTACAGCAGCAGCCGGTCGCCCGGTTCGAGGCGGCACTCGGCCTCCTCGTAGTGGGGCGTGGCCGTCGCCCCGAGCAGCATCCCGGCGGGCCGGTCGAGGTAGCGCACCTCGCCGCCCCGCTTCAGCAGCGGCGGCGGGTGGCCCGCCTGCGCCCACGCCAGGCGCCGCTCCTCGGGGTGGTAGCGGGCCAGCACCATGGTCGCCGTGCCATGGGGGTCGTGGGAGTGCAGCAGCAGGGTGTTGAGGCGGCTGAGCGCGCCGGTCGGTGACGAGCCCGTGCTCACCATGCCCTTGGCGGTGAAGCGGAGCTGGGCCATGGTGGCGACGGCGTCGACGCCGTGCCCGGCGACGTCGCCGACCACGAACAGCGCGCTGCCGTCGGGCAGTTCGATGGCGCTGAACCAGTCGCCGCCGACGTGCAGCCCCGACTGCGCGGGCAGGTAGGCCACTTCCACCCGCAGCCCGGCCAGCCGCAGCGGCTGTCGGCGCGGCAGCGGCAGCAACGCGTGCTGGAGGCGCCCCGCGAGCGCCCGCTCGGCCTGGAGGGCGCCGTGCTGCACCAGGACCGCCCGCTCGCTCTCCACCAGCGCCAGCTCCGCGCTGCGCTGGGCGGTCAGGTCCTGCACGAAGCCGTGCACCTCCACGGGCGTGCCCTGGGCGTCCTGCACCGTCTCGGCGACGGCCCGCAGATGCCGTACGGTCCCGGCCGTGCGGATGCGGAACGGCACGTCCAGCGGGCGCCCGTCGCGCAGCAGGGCCCGGACGGCGCCGGTGAAGACCGGGCGGTCCTCGGGCACGGCCAGGGCCGGGAGGGCGGTGAGCGGGAGCGGGCCGTCGGCGGGGTCGAGGGCCAGGGCGGTGTGCACCTGGTCCGACCAGAGCGCCTCGTCGGTGACCAGGTTCCAGCTCGCCCAGCCGAGGTTGCCCAGCCGCTGCATGTCCGCCAGCCGCTGTTCCTGCTGGTCCGTCGGGGCGGACCGGGACCAGCTGACGACCAGCCCGTCGCCCAGCCGCTCGGCGCGCACGCTGTGGGCGGCCGGTGCCGCGGCACCGGGCGGCAGCGCGAACGGCCCGGCCTCGTACGGCTCCCCGGTGTCCAGGGCGCGCCGCAGCCCCGACCGGAGCGTGTCGTCCGCGTCGGGCCAGCACTCCCCGAGCCGCAGCCCGATGAGCGGGCGTCCGGCCAGGCCCAGCAGGTCGGCCGCCTCCGGGGTGGCCGCGACGACGCGGTGGTCCTCGGGCCCACCCGCCGCCGCGCGGAGCGGACGCAGCAGCGCCACCGCGCCCGGCAGCGCCCCGATCACCGCCGCTACGGCGTCCAGGGCGGCGTCGGCCGTGTCCCGGGAGAGGGTGCGCAGGCGCCCGGCGCACAGCGGGACGACGGCCCCGAGCAGCTCCCGGACGCCGGGGGTGAACGGTCCGCCGTGCTCACGCAGCAGCCCTACGGACACCTCCGCGGTGTCCCCGGCCCGCACGGGCAGCCAGGCGCTCGCACGCCAGCGACCCGGGTGGCCGCCGATCGGCAGATACCGCTCCTGGTCCGCGCCGGTGCCCTCCAGCCAGCGCGGCTCACCCGAGCGCAGCGCGTCCAGCGCGGGGAACCCGCTCAGCGGGGGCAGCCGCCGCCACTGCGCGGCCAGCGTGTCGTCGATTCCGGCGCGCCCGGCGAGTTCGAGGCCGCCGGCGGGCAGCCGGGCGTAGATCATGACGGCGTCGGCGCCCACCGGCGGCCCGAGGTGCTCCAGCAGGCATCCGGCCAGGTCCTGCGTGGTGCGGACGTGAACGAGCCCCTCGCCGAGGCGGGCGAGCACCCCGGAGCGGTCCTGTGTCGTGGGGGCGTCCGGGGAGACGGTGCCGAGCGAGGGGCGCACGGGGGCGGGGGCGATCCGTGGCGCCCGCTCCAGCAGGCCGCCGAGCGTGATCCAGCACTCCTCGATCAGCGTGCGGTTCCCGGCCTTCGCGCGCTGTGTCAGCTCCTCGAAGGCGGCGTCCGCCGAACAGCCCGTGAGCGCCATGACCGCGCCCGTGGCACGCTCCAGGACCGCCGACGTCCCGGCACCCTCGGCCGTGACGCCGCGCTCCGGGGGGACGGCCGGATCGCTGGTCACGCGTTGAGCATGGCACATCGAGGTGGCCCCGGTCGCGCCCTTGCCCGGAGAGATCCGTTCAGGGCCGCGGGTACAGCCACTGCCGCAGCGCCCTGCTGAGCACCGGCATCACCAGATACGTCAGCAGGGGCAGCAGGAGCACCGGGAACACGGCGGCGCGCAGGGGCAGCGGCCAGGTCTGGGTGTGGGGCGTGATCAGCCACTGGATGAGGAACGTGAAGGGGTACGCGCCCAGGAACGTGGTGAACACCATCTTCCAGCGCGGCGGCGGGCGGACCGTGGTGCCGGGCAGCCCGAACCAGGTCTCCAGGCCGGTCGTCGACTGCCGCTGGCTGCTGACCTCCCTGGCGATGCCCTCGATCCGGGCGTGCCAGTCGGCCCGCTCCTCGGAGTCCAGCCAGGCGGTGAGCCGGTGGGAGTCGCTGAAGCGCAGCAGCGCGTGGTAACGGTGGCCGCCGTTCTCGGGGCGCAGCCAGGTCACGCCCTCGTTGCCGGGGAACTCCTGCGCACAGCGGGTGATGCCGTGCGCCCACTCCTCGAACTGCCGCTCCCGGCCGGGGCGCACCCGCCAGGTGAGGACCGTGGTCACGGGCTCGGCCCGGTGCTGCTGGGTGGCGCTCATGCTCACCACGAGTGCCACACCGGGCCCGCGCCATGCGTGCGCGGCTCAGCGTCCCGTGCCCCGGTCGGCGAGTGCCTGGGTGACGGTGCGGATGCTGCGGGCGAGGTGCTGGAGCTGGAGGACCTCGGCGGCGTAGAGCTTGATGGTGTGCTCGATCGCCGACTCGTGCATGCCGAGGCGGGGCAGGTCGGTGCGGGCGGTCTGGAGGGCGGTGCGGGCGATCCGGATCTCCTGCTCGACCTGGATCTGGGCGTGCCGGGCGAGCAGGACGGGGTGGCGCAGGAACACCGGGTAGCTGGCGTAGCGCGCGGGCACCAGCTCACGGAGCCACCTGGCCGCGGAGCGTTCCCAGTCGTAGCTGCCGGGCGTCTTCACCTGGCAGGGCCAGTCCGGGCTGGTGCGCGTGGACGTCAGGGGCATGATCTTCGCTTCCGGTGTGCTGCGTCGTCACGGATGGTCCGACGGTGGGGGCGGCCCCGGCCTAGGGGATGACCGGGGCCGCGCCCGCCCGCAGTATTTATATATGCCGTCGCCATTGCAAGAGGTATGAAAACATTCATGTGTGATGGGGAACCGGGGGCCGCCGTTCCCGTCGGGCCGGGCCGTCAGTCCCGCAGGAAGAAGTGGTGCTGGTCGGAGACGTGCTCGTACGCCTCGAGCCGCGCCTGGGTGCGCTCCGGGTCGGCGTCCGTCATCGCCTGGAGCAGCGCGGCGGCCATCACGCCCGGCGCGGCGTAGGAGTCGAAGACCAGCCGGGACCCGGTCCCGGTGGCGAAGGTGACGTCGACCTCGTCGACCATCGGCCCCAGCGCCAGATCCGTGATCAGGGCGACCCGGAGCCCCGCCTCGCGCGCCACCCGCACCGCGGTGAGCGTCTCCTGGGCGTGCCGGGGCAGCGAGAACGCCAGCACCCAGGTGCCGCCCGCCTCCCGGGACTGCAGCAGCGCGTCGTAGGCGACGGTGCCGCCCCGGGTGACCAGCCGCACGTCCGGGTGGATCCGGCGGGCCGCGTACGCGAAGTACTCGGCGAGCGACGCGGAGATCCGCAGCCCCAGCACGGTCAGCGGCGCCGACGCCGACAGCCTGCGCCCGATGTCGATCAGCTGGTCCGGGTCGGCGAAGTCCCGGCGCAGGTTCTCCAGGTTCTCGATCTCGGCGTCCACCGCCGCCTGCAGTTCGTTGCCGGTGTTCTCCTCGGCCGCCGCCGGGCCCTGGGCCAGGGTGCCCAGCGCGATCGACTGCAACTGCTCGCGCAGCGCGGGGTAGCCGCTGAAGCCGACCGCCGCCGCGAACCGGGTCACCGACGGCTGGCTGACCCCGGCCCGCTCCGCGAGATCGGTGATCGACAGGAACGCCGCCTCGGTGATGTGCTCGATCAGGTACTGGGCGATGCGCCGCTGCCCGGGCGACAGCCGGGGCCGGTCGAACAGCGCCCTGAGCCGGGAGGCCGGGGCGGCCTCCGTCTCCGGCACCGTCTTCCCCGAGGTGATCGCGGATGCCTGTGCGCGTGCCTGCTGCGGCGATGGCACCGGTGCCCTCCTTAGGTCCTCACGGAGTTTTCAACATAGCTCACCCACAGCGCTGACCAGGGCCGGATGCAAGGCGCAAGACGGCCCCGGTCAGCGGCGGTAGAGCGTGATCGAGTGGCCGACCCGGTCCACCTCACGGCTGCCCGCCAGCAGCTCCGCCAGCCGCCCGCGCGCCTTCGCCGCCGCCGAGTCCGACACCACCAGCAGCCCGCGCACCGCGGCCACCGGCACCCCGCGCGGATCCCGCGCGTCGATGCCGTAGTACGACGGCACCCCGCTGCCCTTGTAGACCAGCCAGACCCGCTCACCCGGGTACCGCGCGCGCAGCCGGTCGGCGAGGCGGCCCAGGTCCTGGCCCCAGTCCACGTTGGAGTCGTGCAGATGGCGCCGGGTCGCCGCCGGACCCCCGAACGCCTCGTTGGCGTACGGCAGGTAGTAGGGATACGTCCGCAGCGAACTGACCGCCACCCACACCACCAGCGCGCCGACCGCCAACGGCGCCCAGCGCCACCGCACCGCCAGCACACAGCCCGCCGCCACGGCCGCGAACACCGGCAGGAAGACGGCGTACCGGGTGCCGAAGTCCCGTGCCCCCGCCATCGCCGCGGCCAGCAGCACGGCGGCGGGCAGCAGCAGGTACGGCGCCACCGGCCGCAGCCGCCGTACCGCCAGCACCGCGACCGCACCGGCCGCCCCCAGCGCGAGCAGCCCCAGCGGGGTCTTCACCAGCAGCGCGGCGGGCAGGTAGTACCACCGCGAGCCGTCGTAGACCCGGCCGAACAGGAAGCCCTGCCAGGGATGGTTCTCCAGCGCGAACTGGACGCGCATCCCGTCCCGGTACGCCTCCGGGAACGGCAGCAGCGCCACCAGCAGCCCGCGCCGCCCGGCCACCACCGGCACCCGCTGCCGGGGCTCCCAGCCCAGCCGGGGATCGGCCAGCAGGTACGCCGCCCACACCACGGCGATCGCGGCCACCGCCACCACCGCCGCGCCCAGCACGGCCCGGCGCCACCGGCGCGGCCCCACCGAGAGCACCGCGAGACCCAGCAGTACCGGCACCGCCGCCAGCGCGCTCATCTTCGTGGCCACCGCCGCCCCCAGCGCCACCCCGGCCAGCGGCAGACACCACCGGGGCCGCGTCCGGGCCCGCCACAGGAGCCACACCGACGTCAGCAGGAACCCGGCCACGGGCACGTCCAGGGTGGCCAGCGAACCGTGCGCGATCACATCGGGGGAGAAGGCGTACAGCGCCAGCGCCGCCAACCCGCCCCACACGCCCGCAAGTTCCCGGGCGAAGGCGAAGACCACCAGCCCGAACAGCAGCGTCAGCACGATCACCGGCAGCCGCGCGGCCAGCAGCACCTGCCCGGCGTCGTTGCCGGACCCGTACAGCACCCGCCGCCCCCACGCCCCCTGCCCACCGGCGAAGTCCGCCCCGTCGACCCGTGCCCCCGAGAACGCCACCCCCGCCGCGACGATCAGCTTGCCGAGCGGCGGGTGCTCGGGGTTGTGACGCAGCCCGTACCCATGGAGGTAGTCGGCGGCGGCACCCACGTACACCGGCTCGTCGATGGTGGGCGTCTGCTGGACGGCGGCCGTCACCATCGCCACCGCCATCTGGGCCAGCAGCACCCCCACGACGAGCGGCACCAGCCACCCGGGGGCGCGCCGCCGCAAGGAGATGCCTCCGGGCCACCACATGCCCCCACTCTCGCACCCACCGGCGGCGGGGGCGGGCCCAACGGCCCAGCGGAGGGGACCGATGGCGGGCCGTCCTGCCCCGGTTGGCCCTCCTTTGCCGGGCTGCCGGGCGCGAGCATCAACGGTGTGGGGACACATCCACGTCAGGAGAGAGGAAAACCTGCGATGACGGCGGCACCCAAGGACCCGATGGCAGGGGCATGGCGCGGCTTCTCCGGAGCCCGGTGGCGGGAGCAGATCGACGTACGTGACTTCATCCACGCCAACTACACGCCCTACGAAGGCGACGCCGCGTTCCTGGCCGGGCCCACCGAGCGCACCCGCACGGTCTGGGAGAAGGTGAGTTCCCTCTTCCCCGAGGAGCGGCGCAAGGGCATCTACGACGTCGACGCCGCGACCCCGTCCACGATCACCTCGCACGCGCCGGGCTACATCGACAAGGACCGCGAGCTGATCGTCGGGCTCCAGACGGACGCCCCGCTCAAGCGCGCGATCATGCCCAACGGCGGGCTGCGCATGGTGGAGAACGGACTGCGCGCCTACGGCTACGAGCCCGACCCGCTCGTACAGAAGGTCTTCGGCAGCTACCGCAAGACCCACAACGCCGGTGTCTTCGACGCCTACACCCCCGCCATGCGGGCGGCCCGCAAGGCCGGGATCATCACCGGCCTCCCGGACGCCTACGGCCGCGGCCGGATCATCGGCGACTACCGGCGCGTGGCGCTGTACGGCACGGACCGGCTGATCGCCGGCAAGCGCGCCGATCGCGCCCTGCTGGACGCCCGCCCCTCCACCGAGCACGTGATCCGCGACCGCGAGGAGATCGCCGAGCAGATCCGGGCCCTCGAGGAGCTGCGGGAGATGGCGGCGGGATACGGCTGTGACGTCTCACAGCCCGCCGCCACCGCGCACGAGGCCGTGCAGTGGCTGTACCTGGGCTATCTGGCCGCGGTGAAGGAGCAGAACGGCGCCGCGATGTCGCTGGGCCGCACCTCCACCTTCCTGGACGTCTACCTCCAGCGGGACCTCGACGAGGGCACCATCGACGAGGAGCGCGCCCAGGAGCTGATCGACGACTTCGTGATCAAGCTGCGGATCGTGCGCTTCCTGCGCACCCCCGAGTACGACGCCCTGTTCTCCGGCGACCCCACCTGGGTCACCGAGTCCATCGGCGGCATCGGCGCGGACGGCCGCCCCCTGGTCACCCGCACCTCGTTCCGCTTCCTGCAGACCCTCTACAACCTCGGCCCCGCCCCCGAGCCCAACCTGACCGTACTCTGGTCGTCCGGGCTGCCGGACGGGTTCAAGGAGTACTGCGCCCAGGTGTCCATCGACACCAGCGCCGTCCAGTACGAGTCCGACGAACTGCTGCGCCCGCACACCGGCGACGACACCGCGATCGCCTGCTGTGTCTCGGCGATGGCGGTCGGCAAGCAGATGCAGTTCTTCGGCGCCCGCGTCAACCTCGCCAAGGCGCTCCTCTACGCCGTCAACGGCGGCCGGGACGAGATGTCCGGCGAGCAGATCGCCCCCGAGCGGCCCGCGCTGACCGGGGAGTACCTCGACTACGACGAGCTGACGGCGGCGTACGACCAGGTCCTTGACTGGCTCGCCGAGACCTATGTCGACGCGCTCAACGTCATCCACTACATGCACGACAAGTACGCCTACGAGCGCGTCGAGATGGCGCTGCACGACTACCCCGTGCACCGCTTCATGGCCTGCGGCATCGCCGGGCTCTCCGTCGCCGTCGACAGCCTGTCCGCCGTCCGCAACGCACGCGTGAAGGTGATCAGGGACGACACGGGGCTCGCCGTGGACTACGAGGTCGAGGGCGAGTACCCGGCCTACGGCAACAACGACGACCGCGCCGACGCGCTCGCCGTCGACCTGGTGGAAGCCTTCATGGCCAAGGTGCGCAAGCACCCGACCTACCGGGATGCCGAGCACAGCCAGTCCGTGCTGACCATCACCTCGAACGTGGTCTACGGCAAGCACACCGGCAACACCCCGGACGGCCGCCGCGCCGGAGCGCCCTTCGCCCCCGGTGCCAACCCGATGAACGGCCGCGACAAGCACGGTGTCGCCGCCTCCGCGCTGTCGGTGGCGAAGCTGCCCTTCGAGCAGGCCAAGGACGGCATCTCGCTGACCACGACCATCACCCCCGAGGGGCTCGGCCACCACCCCGGCGACCGCGCCCAGCACCTGACCGGCATCCTCGACGGCTACATGGGCGCGGGCGGCTTCCACATGAACGTCAACGTTCTGGACCGGGCCACCCTGGAGGACGCCATGGAGCACCCGGAGAAGTACCCCGAGCTGACCATCCGGGTCTCCGGATACGCGGTCAACTTCGTGCGCCTGACCCGCGAGCAGCAGCTCGACGTGATCAGCCGCACCTTCCACGGAGCGCTGTGACCGACATGGACGACGGGCAGTCGCGGGCGGTACGCGGCCGGATCCACTCCTGGGACCTCTCCACGGGAGTGGACGGCCCCGGGACCCGGTTCGTGATCTTCGTCAGCGGCTGCCCCCTGCGCTGTCTGTACTGTGCCAACCCCGACACCTGGCACATGCGGGACGGCAAGGAGGCCACCGTCGACGAGGTGATGGCGCAGATCGAGAAGTACCGCGCCTTCATCACCGCCGCCGGTGGCGGGGTCACCGTCACCGGCGGTGAGGCCCTGCTCCAGCCCGCCTTCACCGGCGCCCTGCTGCGCCGGTGCAAGGAGGCCGGACTGCACACCGCCCTGGACACCTCCGGTTTCCTGGGCGCCCGCGCCTCGGACGAACTGCTCGCCGACACCGATCTGGTGCTGCTCGACATCAAGTCCTTCAACGTCGACACCTACCGGAAGCTGACCGGCGGCGAACTCGCCCCCACCCTGTCCTTCGCCACCCGCCTGGACCGCCTCGGCGTGCGGATGTGGATCCGCTACGTCCTGGTCCCCGGCTGGACCGACGACCCGGAGGCGATCGACGGCCTGGCCCGCTTCGTCTCGGGCCTCAGCTCGGTGGAGCGCGTGGACATCCTGCCGTTCCACCGGCTCGGCGTGGGCAAGTACGACGCCCTCGGGCTGCCGTTCCCGCTGAAGGACACCTCGTCGCCGGACCCCGCGCTGGTGGAGCGGGTGCGCAACCAGTTCCGGGAGCGAGGGCTGACCGCCTGCTGAGGGGCAGGTGAAAAACTGAACACAAGGGGCATTCCAGCACCGGCGTCCGCGAGGGCGGCCGGTGCGCACCCATTTGTCGTACGGAGGTGACGGGCCATGACCGCACAGGCGCCGACGCAGGGGACACAGTCCCAGTCCCGCCCGCTGGGGGACCTCGGACGCCGTCTCGCCAGGCGGCGCGCGGAGGTCGGGCTGAGCAGGACACAGGCCGCCCTGCGGGCCGGGGTGGCGCCCAGCTACCTGCGGTACCTGGAGGAACGCCCCGGGGCGGCACCGGACGCGGGGGTGCTGCTCAGGCTGGCGGGCGCGCTGGAGACCACCCTGAGCGAGCTGACGGGCGGCGCCGCCGAACTGCCGCCCGGCCTCGGGCAGGCGTCGCCGCGCGCCGAGTTCACCGAGCTGACCGAGCGGGAGTGCCGGGAGCTGCTGTCCACCCACGGCGTGGGCCGGGTCGCCGTGAACACCTGGGAGGGCCCGGCCGTGGTGCCGGTCAACTACGCCGTCGTGGACGGCGCGATCGTCTACCGGACCGCGCCGGGCAGCACGCCCTCGCTGGCCGTCGGCCGCCGGATCGCCTTCCAGACCGACCACATCGACGAGGTGTTCAGCCGGGGCTGGAGCGTGCTGGTGCGCGGTGACGCGGCGGCCGTGGCGGACCTGGCCGTGGCGCGGCTGCTCGACGAGCGGGCGTACAGCCTGCCGTGGGCGGGGCGGGGGCGGGAGCTGTGGGTGCGGATCGAGCCCCGGCTCATCACCGGGCGCCGTATCACCACCTGAGCGACGCGCGCCACGGCGCACGCCAAAGGGAACCGCCCCGGTGGTCAGGCCACCGGGGCGGTTCCGTCGTCGGGCGGCGGTCAGTACGCCGCTCGCATGATCCCCTGCATGTCGTCCAGCATCGGCATCCGCGGGTTGGCGGGCGCGCACTGGTCCTCGTAGGCGTTCAGGGCCTGCTGCGGCAGGGCCGCCATGAAGGCCTTCTTGTCCACACCGACCGCTCCGAAGGACGGCTCGATGCCGACCGCGTCCCGCAGCTTCTCCACCGCCGCGGCGAGCGACTCCACGCCCTGCTGCGGGGTGGCCGCCTTGAGGCCGAGCGCCACGGCGATCTCCTGGAAGCGCTCCGGGGCCCGGTAGCTCTCGTACTTGGGCCAGCCCGTCAGCTTCGTCGGCACGGTGCCGTTGTAGCGGATCACGTGCGGCAGCAGGATCGCGTTGGTGCGGCCGTGCGCCACGTGGAAGGTCGCGCCGAGGGTGTGCGACATCGCGTGCACGATGCCCAGGAAGGCGTTGCCGAACGCCATGCCCGCGATGGTCCCGGCGTTGTGCATCTTCTCCCGGGCCTCGGCGCTGTTCGCCCGGTCGTTCACCGCGGCCTCGATGTTGCCGAAGATCAGCCGGATCGCGTGCAGCGCCAGGCCGTCGGTGAAGTCGTTGGCGTACACCGAGACGTACGCCTCGATGGCGTGGGTCAGGGCGTCGAAACCGCTGTCGGCGGCGAGCGCCGGGGGCAGCTTGGCGGTCAGCAGCGGGTCGACGATGGCCACACTCGGCGTGAGCGCGTAGTCGGCCAGCGGGTACTTCTTGCCGGTCGCCGGGTCGGAGATGACCGCGAACGGCGTGACCTCGGCGCCGGTGCCCGACGTGGTCGGCACGCACACCAGGCGGGCCAGCTTGCCCAGCTCCGGGAAGCGGAAGGCGCGCTTGCGGATGTCGGAGAACTTCTGCCGCATGTCCGCGAAGTCGACGTCGTTGCCCGCGGCCTGCTGCTCGTACAGCAGCCACATCACCTTCGCCGCGTCCATCGGCGAACCGCCGCCGAGCGCGATGATCGTGTCCGGGCGGAAGTCGCCCATCAGGCGGGCGCCCCGGCGCACCGAGTCGATGCTCGGCTCCGGCTCGACGTTGTCGATGACCTGGATGGTGACCGGCTCGCGGCGGCGCTGAAGGACGCGGTTGATCCGGTCGACGTAGCCGAGGTTGGTCATGGTCGCGTCGGTGACGATGGTGACGCGGCTCACCTCCGGCATGGAGGTCAGATAGCGGATCGCCTGCGGCTCGAAGTAGATCTTCGGCGGCACCTTGAACCACTGCAGGTTGTTGCGGCGGGTGGAGACCCGCTTGACGTTCAGCAGCTGCGCCGCCGAGACGTTGTTCGACACCGAGGTTCCTCCCCAGGACCCGCAGCCCAGCGTCAGCGAGGGCAGCAGGCCGTTGTAGATCCCGCCGATCGCGCCCTGCGAGGACGGGGCGTTGACGATCACACGGACGGTCTTCATCCGGCCGCCGTACGCCTCCGCGAGGGCGCGGTCCTCGGTGTGGATCACCGCGGTGTGTCCCTGGCCGTGGAAGGCGATCATGTTGGCGGCCAGGTCGAAACCGTGCTGTTCGTTCTCGGCGCGCAGCACGGCCAGCACCGGGCAGAGCTTCTCCCGGGTGAGCGGCTCGTCGGGGCCGACGTGGGCGGCCTCGACGAGGATGACCGAGGTGGTCGGCGGCACGGTGAACCCGGCCTGCTCGGCGATCCACGCCGGGCTGTGGCCCACCGCGGCGGCGTTGACCTTGGGCTCGCAGCCGCCGCCCTTCTTCTTGTCGACCGGGAAGAGGTAGGCCTCCAGCTTGGCCTTCTCCTCGGGGCTCGCGACGTGGGCGTGCAGGGTGCGGAACTCGGTGAGCGCCTGGTCGTAGATCTCGGTGTCGAGGATCACCGCCTGCTCGGAGGCGCAGATCATGCCGTTGTCGAACGACTTCGACAGCACCAGGTCGTTGACGGCCCGGCGCACCTTGGCGCCGCGGTGCACATAGGCGGGCACGTTGCCCGCGCCGACGCCCAGGGCGGGCTTGCCAGCCGAGTAGGCGGCCTGCACCATGGCGTTGCCGCCGGTGGCGAGGATCAGGGCGACGCCCGGGTGGTGCATCAGGGTGTTCGTGGCCTCCAGGGACGGGGTCTCGATCCACTGCACACAGTTCTCGGGCGCGCCCGCCGCGATGGCCGCGTCCCGCACGACGCGGGCGGCCTCGGCGCTGCACCGCTGGGCGGACGGGTGGAAGGCGAAGATCACGGGGTTACGGGTCTTCAGCGCCATCAGCGCCTTGAAGATCGTGGTCGAGGTCGGGTTGGTGACCGGGGTGATCGCGCACACCACGCCCACCGGCTCCGCTATCTCGACCATGTCCTCGATGTCGTCGCGGGCGATGACGCCGACCGTCTTCATCGGGCCCATGCTGTGGGTGACGTGCTCGCAGGCGAACATGTTCTTCGCCGCCTTGTCCTCGAAGACCCCACGGCCGGTCTCCTCGACGGCGAGCTGGGCCAGCGCGGTGTGCCGGTCAAGGGCGGCCACGGAGGCCTTCTTGACGATCCGGTCGATCCGCTCCTGGTCGAACTCCTCGTAGTCGGCAAGGGCCTTGAGCCCCGCGCTGACGAGCTGGTCGACGGCGACGGCGATGTCGGTCGGGCCGCCGGGCGTGGCTTCGTCAGGGGTGCCGACGTCGTGCCGGGTCATGATGCCTCCGCTGCTCCACTTCGTGGCCGCCGGAACCGCCGGCGGCGTACGGGTGGGAGGACACCGCGGGGGAACGACGCCCTCCCAACTCCACTGTCTCCTGCCGGGACCCCGCACCGCTGGTGCCGATGGTCCTCGCCGCGGCCTGACCGTCCCGTCCGGTTTTGGGCCTAACGGGCCCCGGGGGTTGGTCGGCTTTGGCCGCATTCGGCACGCGGACACGGGTGAGGGCCGGGTCCCTCAGGACCCGGCCCCCGGGGTGGCGCTCAGCCCGAGCGCCCGTGCGTCACGTCGTCGGGCCGCCGCGCCAGGGCGGTGGGGTGGCGGCCCGGCGGGCCGCGTCGGTGCGGTGGGTCAGGCGGTCGACGCGGGCGCGGAGGAGGTCGTGCAGCCGGTCCGCGAGTTCATGGGCGGACGGCGCCTCGCCGTGGACGACGACGAGGTCGGTGCCGACGCGGATCTCCCCGCCCCCGGACCACGGTGGGGCCGTGTGGGGTGCCGCCGCGCGGACGATGCGGACCTCGCCGGTGGCCGTGGGCAGGCCCGGCCGGTCGAGGGCCGCGCCGACCTTGGTGCGGAGGTAGGCGAGTTCGGCCTCGGGCACCTCACCGCGCGTGCGCACCTGGACACCGGCGCTGTTCCTGATGGTCATGTGGTTCTCCTGGTTGTCGGGGTCAGTCGTGCGGGACGACGGCCACGGGGCACGGCGCGTGGTGCAGGGCCGCGTGGGCGACGGGGCCGAGCCGCCACGGCTGGTGCGGACGGCGGCGGCGTCCGACGACGACGAGCCGTCCGTGCGCCGACGCGGAGAGCAGCACCGGCGCCGCGGCACCCGCGGGCGTCTCCTCGACCACGGGGACGTCCGGGTACTTGTGGCGGAACGGCTCCAGTACGGCGGTGAGCCGCTCGCTCTCCGACGGCTGCGACGTGGCCCGCACCGCGCGCACCCGGCCGCCCTGCGACTGGGCCTCCGCGAAGGCCAGCTCCAGCAGCGGTTCCGAGTCCGGCCCGGGATGCCGCACCCCGACCACGATGTCGTCGTGGTCCGGGGCCGCCGGGTGCCCCCAGCCGGTCTCCACGGCGGCGTCACCGGCGCGGACGGTCACGGCCGGGCAGCGCGCCAGGCCGAGGACGTGCAGGCTGATCGAGCCGAGCAGGAAGCTCGCGACCGAGCCGTGCCCCCTGCTGCCCAGCACCAGCAGGTCGCAGCCGTCGCCGCGCTCCAGCAGGGCGTCGGCGGCGGGCGCGGACACCAGCTCGGTGGCGACGGTCAGCCCGGCGTGCCGGTGCAGCAGCTCCGCCTCCATGCGGTGCAGCACCGCACGGCCGTACCGCTGTTTGCTCCGCGCCTCCTGCGGGATCGGCACCTCCAGGGGCTGCGTGGTCCAGGAGTGCAGCAACAGGAGCGGGCGGTGCCGGTCCAGGGCCGCCCGTGCGGCCCACCACGCGGCGGTGACACTCGCGGGGGAGCCGTCGAGCCCGACGACTACGGGTGCGGTCATGGCCCACCTCCGAGTCCGTAAGTCCGAGGCGCCCTGCTCTCCTCTTCCCCTCCAGCGTCGTCGCCGCGCCGCCCCCGGGGCAGGGCCGTTCGGTGTGTCCCTGGGGACCGTCCGGCCCCTGCGCCCCGTATCGCGGCGGGGGTGAGGTGGAAGGTGTGCGGTGCCGGGCGCCCCGGCCCGCGGAGGGGAGAACAGCGATGAGTGGCCCGGCTGTGGTGGGCGCCCAGGCGCCGACGCGCGACCAGACCGCACCGCCGGTCCCGGACGCCTACCGGCTGCCGCCCGACCGGGTCGCGGACGGCCTCGGCGTCGACCCGGCGGTGGGCCTCGGCACCCGCCAGGCCGCCGAACGCGCGGCCGTGCACGGGCCGAACCGGCTCGCCGAACCCGCCCGGCGGCCCGAGTGGCTGCGGTTCCTCGACCAGTTCCGCAACTGGCTCATCGGCATCCTGCTGCTGGCCGCCGTGGTCGCGGGCGCCATCGGCGACCTCAAGGACGCCGCGGTGATCCTCGTCGTCGTCCAGATCAACGCCGTACTCGGCTACGCGCAGGAGCGGCGCGCCGAGCGCAGCCTGGAGGCGCTGCGCCGGATGCTCGTACCGACCGCCCGGGTCCGCCGCGACGGCGTGGAGCAGGAGACCGAGGCGGACACGCTGGTCCCCGGCGACGTGGTGCTGCTGGAGGCCGGAGACCGGGTACCGGCCGACGGGCGGCTGACCGTCGCCGAGTCGGTGGAGGTCGCGGAGGCGGCCCTGACCGGCGAGTCCCAGCCCGTCGCCAAGAGCACGGCCGCGGTCGCACCGGCCGGTGACGGTCCGGCCCCGCTCGCCGAGCGCACCGGCATGCTGCTCATGAACACCGCGCTGACCCGGGGCCGTGCCGAGATGGTCGTCACCGCCACCGGGATGCGCACCGAACTCGGCACCATCGCCGAGGCCCTGCGCACCGGCGCCGAACCGCCGAGCCCGCTCCAGGTCCAGCTCGACAGCCTCGGCCGCCGTCTCGCCCTGCTCAGCGGCGTCGCGGTCGTCCTCTACGCCCTCAGCGCCCTGGTGCGCGGCGAGTCGCTGGCGGACATCGCGCTGCGGGCCGTCGCCCTCGCCGTCGCCGCCATCCCCGAGGGCCTGCCCGCCGTACTGGCGCTGACCCTGGCGCTCGGCGTGTACCGGATGGCCCGCCGCGGGGCCGTCGTCAAGCGGCTCGCCTCGGTGGAGTCGCTCGGCGCGGCGACCGTCGTGTGCAGCGACAAGACCGGCACCCTCACCCTCAACGAGATGACGGCGCGCTCCCTGTGGGCGGGCGGACGGCACTACGACGTCACCGGCGAGGGCTACGGCACGGCGGGCGCCGTCCGCCCCGAGGGCGCGGAACTGGGCGAGGCGCTGCTGCCGTTCGCGCTGTGCAACGACGCCCGCCTCACCGGCGACGGCTTCCTCGGCGACCCCACGGAGGCCGCGCTGGTGGTGCTGGCCGCCAAGGCAGGGCTGGACGCCGACGGGCTGCGCGCCCGGTCGCCGCGCACGGCCGAGCTGCCGTTCGACGCCGCGACCAAGTACATGGCCACCTTCCACACCGCCGCCGACGGCCGGACCCACGTCCAGGTGAAGGGCGCCGTGGACGTCCTGCTCGACCTGTGCGGCAGCGTCCGCACCGAGGACGGCACCCAGCCGCTGGACGAGCGGCGCCGCGCGGAGGTCGTCGGGGTGACCGCGCGGCTGGGCGGCGCCGGGCTGCGCGTCCTGGGCGCTGCCACCGCCGTGCTGGACGGGGCGGTCGCCGATCCGCCCCGTCTTCCCCCGCTGACCCTGACCGCGGTCGCCGGGATCGCGGACCCGCCCCGCCCGGCGGCGAAGGAGGCCATGGCGCTGTGCCGGTCGGCGGGGGTGGCCGTGAAGATGATCACCGGCGACCACGCGGACACCGCGGCGGCCATCGCCCGGGAGCTGGACATCCCCGGCGAGGTGGTGACCGGCGCCGACCTGGACCGGATGACGGAGGCGGAACTCGCCGAGCGCGTCGACGGCATCGGCGTCTTCGCCCGGGTCGCCCCCGAGCACAAGGCCGCCATCGTCCGCGCCCTCTCCGGGCGCGGCCACATCGTCGCGATGACCGGCGACGGGGTGAACGACGCCGCCGCGCTGCGCGCCGCGCACATCGGGGTGGCCATGGGCGTCACCGGGACCGACGTGGCCAAGGAGGCCGCCGACATGGTCCTCACCGACGACGACTTCGCGACGATCGTGCGGGCGGTGCGCGAGGGGCGGGCCATCTACGCCAACATCGTGAAGTTCGTCCGCTTCCAGCTGGCCACCAACATCGGCGCCATCCTGACCCTGCTGGTCGCCTCGCTCGCCGGGCTGCCCGCGCCGCTCACCGCCGCCCAACTGCTGTGGATCAACATCATCATGGACGGGCCGCCCGCCATGGCGCTGGCCGTCGACCCGGCCCGCGACGACGTGATGCGCCATCCGCCCCGCGACCCGCGCGAACGCATCCTGGACATGCGGCGCATGCTCGCCATCGGCCGGGCCGGTGCGGTCATGGCCCTCGGCACCGTGGCCCTGCTCGCCCTGGCCCGCGAGCGGACCGGCGCGGAGACCGCCCTGACCATGGCGTTCACCACCTTCGTGCTGTTCCAGCTCTTCAACGCCCTCAACGCCCGCGCCGACGACGGCCCCGTCCTCGGCCGCCACCAGCTGCGCAACCGCACCCTGTGGCTGTGCCTCGCCGGGGTGCTGGCCGTCCAGGTGGCCGCCGTCCATCTGCCGTGGGCCCGCACGGTCTTCGGCACCGTGCCGCTGACGGCCGCCCAGTGGCTGGCGTGCCTCGGCACGGCGTCCACGGTGGTGCTGGCCGAGCTGCTGTGGAGGTGGGCCGGTCCGGCGCTGCGGCGGGTGCGGGGGCGGGACGGCTGACGGCCGCCCGCACCGCCGTACCCGATGAGCCGGGTCCCCCAGGGGCCCGGCTCCCCGGCGTTCCGGGGCCGGGATTAACGGGGCCGAACGGTCCCCCCGGACACCCCGGCCGACCCATGCCCCGGGCCGTTTCCGGGCGGGAGGCTGTGGGGGAGAGAGCGGACCGAGCACAGGAGGTGTGCCGCATGCTTCCGCCCGTAGTCGCCGGAGTCGACGGATCCCCGGAGAGCCTGGCCGCGGCCGAGTGGGCCGCGAGGGAGGCCGAGCGCCGTGGGTGCGGGCTCAGGCTCGTCCACGCCCGGGACGGGTTCCCCCGCCGAGGTGAGTCGTCCGACGCGGCGCTGCGTCATCTCGCCCGGCGCGCGCTGCGCCGCGCGGAGGAACGCGTCGTCGAGACCTGCCCCGAAGTGCGCCATGACGACGAACAAGTGCCGGGACCGGCGACCGGGGCGCTGCTGACGGCGTCGGACCGGGCGGACCTGCTGGTCCTCGGCTCGCGCGGGCTGAGCGGCTTCACCGGCTTCCTGGTCGGCTCGGTCGCCCTCGGCGTGATCGCCCGCGCGACCACCCCCGTCGTCCTGGTGCGGGCCGACGAGCAGGCCGGGGACTCGCACGTCCCGGCCCCCGACGGCAGCGCCAGCACCCGTACCCCCTATCGGGACGTGGTCCTCGGCCTCGACGTCAGGGAGGCCTGCGACGAGGTGATCGAGTTCGCCTTCGAGGCCGCCCGGCTGCGCGACGCCCGGCTGCGCGTGGTGCACGCCTGGCAGCAGCCCTCCGCGTTCGGCCTCGGGCCGGGCGACGTCGCGCTGGTCGACGACCCCTACCGGGCCGAGGAGTGGCAGGGCTTCCTGTCCGCCGTACTGCGCGTGTGGCGGGACAAGTATTCCGAGGTACCCGTGCTGGAGACGGTGGTCCGGGAGAAGCCCGCGACCGCCCTGGTGCGCGCCGCCTCCGAGGCGAGCCTGCTGGTCGTCGGCCACCGGCTCACCGACCGCCCGATAGGCCCGCGCACCGGCCCCGTCACCCACGCCGCCGTCCACCACGTCAGCTGCCCCGTCGCCGTCGTCCCGCACAAGTGAGAGGCCACCGGAGATGAACGCACCGCTCAAGTACGTGTACGCATTCGGCGAGGGTGGCCGGGACATGGCCGCCCTGCTCGGCGGGAAGGGCGCCGGGCTCGGCGAGATGACCCGCCTCGGACTGCCGGTGCCCCCCGGGTTCACCGTCACCACCGAGGCGTGCCGCACCTTCCTGACCACCGGCGAGGAGCCCCCGGAGCTGGCCGCGCAGATCGCCGACGCGCTGGCCGGTCTGGAGCGGGCGATGGGCCGCACGCTCGGCGCCCCCGACGACCCGCTGCTGGTGTCCGTGCGCTCCGGCGCCCGCTTCTCCATGCCGGGGATGATGGAGACGATCCTCGACATCGGCCTCAACGACGACTCGGTCACCGGGCTGGCCAAGGCCTCCGGGCGGGAGCGGTTCGCCTGGGACTCCTACCGCAGGCTCGTGCAGATGTTCGGCCATACGGTGATGGGTGTGGACGGCGACCTCTTCCAGGACGCCATCGCCGCCCACCGCGAGAAGCTCGCCGTCGCCGCCGACCAGGACCTCGACGTCGGTGAACTGCACACCCTCACCGAGGAGTTCAAGGAGATCATCCGCCGCGAGACCGGCGAGGAGTTCCCGCAGGACCCGGCCGAGCAGCTGGGCCGCGCCGTCCGCGCGGTCTTCGACTCCTGGAACGGCGAACGCGCCCGCGTCTACCGCCACCGGGAGCACATCTCCGAGGACCTCGGCACCGCCGTCAACGTCCAGGCGATGGTCTTCGGCAACCTCGGCGCCGACTCCGGCACCGGAGTGGCCTTCACCCGCGACCCGGCCACCGGCGACCGCGGCATGTACGGCGACTACCTGCCCGACGCGCAGGGCGAGGACGTCGTCTCCGGCGTCCGCGACGCCGTCCCGCTCGCGGAGCTGAAGCGGCTCGACGCGAAGTCGTACCTGGAACTCGGCGACCACCTGCGCACCCTGGAGAACCACTACCGCGACCTGTGCGACGTAGAGTTCACCGTCGAGCGCGGCAGGCTGTGGATCCTCCAGACCCGCGTCGGCAAGCGCACCGCGCAGGCCGCCTTCCGCATCGCCCACGACCTGCGCGACGAGGGTGCGATCAGCGCCGACGAGGCGCTGGTCCGGGTCGACGGCGAGGCCCTGACCCGGCTGATGTTCCCGCGCTTCGAGGTCCGCCCCGACGACGTGCCGCTGGCCCGCGGCGTGCCCGCCTCACCCGGCGCCGCCGTCGGCGCCGTCGTCTTCGACTCCGCCACGGCACAGCAGCGCGCGGCGGCCGGTGAGCAGGTCGTCCTGGTGCGCCGGGAGACCACCCCCGACGACCTGCCCGGCATGATCGCCGCGCAGGCCGTGCTGACCAGCCGCGGCGGCAAGACCAGCCACGCCGCCGTCGTCGCCCGCGGCATGGGCAAGGTCTGTGTGTGCGGCGCCGAGTCGCTCACCGTCGACCCCGTCGCCCGCCGCCTCACCACCGCCTCCGGCATGGTCGTGCACGAGGGCGACACCGTCTCCGTCGACGGCACCGCGGGCACCGTGCACCTCGGCGCGCTCCCGCTGACCGCCTCCGAGGTGGGCCAGGCGCTGGAGACCGGCGAGGCCGCCAGCGCGGTGACGGAGGCCGTCCTGGACGCCCTCCGGCACGCCGACTCCGTACGCCGCATGGAAGTTCGCGCCAACGCCGACACCCCCGAGGACGCCGTCCGCGCCCGCGCCCTGGGCGCCCAGGGCATCGGGCTGTGCCGCACCGAGCACATGTTCCTCGGCGAGCGCAGGACGCTGGTCGAGGCGATGATCCTGGCCCGCGACGACGCCGCCCGGGAGGCCGCGCTGAGCGCCCTGCTGCCCCTGCAGCGGGACGACTTCACCGGCATCCTGGCCGCGATGGACGGGCTGCCGGTGACGATCCGGCTGCTCGACCCGCCGCTGCACGAGTTCCTGCCCGACCGCACCGAGCTGGCCGTACGGCTGGCCACCGCCGTGCACCCCGACCCGCACGACCGGGCACTCCTCGCGGCCGTCGAGCGGATGCACGAGCAGAACCCGATGCTGGGCCTGCGCGGGGTGCGCCTCGCCCTCGCGGTGCCGGGCCTGGTGGCCATGCAGGTCAGGGCGATCGCCGAGGCCGTCGCCCAGCGGCGGCGCGACGGCGGCGACCCGCGGGCCGAGATCATGATCCCGCTGGTAGGGACGGTCGGCGAGCTGCGGCTGGTGCGCACGGAGACCGAGCGGGTGCTCGCCGAGGTCGCGGCCGAGACCGGTGAGCGGATGGACCTGCCGATCGGCACCATGATCGAGCTGCCGCGCGCCGCGCTCACCGCCGGGCGCATCGCCGAGGTCGCCGACTTCTTCTCCTTCGGCACCAACGACCTCACCCAGACCACCTGGGGCCTGTCCCGCGACGACGCCGAGGCCTCCTTCGTCCCGCTCTACCTGGAGGAGGGCGTCTTCGACAGCTCGCCGTTCGAGACGATCGACCAGGAAGGCGTGGGCAGGCTGGTCGAGATGGGCGTCGAGTCCGGCCGCGCCGCCAACCCCGGCCTGGAGACCGGCGTGTGCGGCGAGCACGGCGGAGACCCCGAGTCGATCCACTTCTTCCACCGGGCAGGGCTCGACTACGTGTCCTGCTCGCCCTTCCGGATCCCCGCGGCCCGGCTGGAGGCGGGCCGCGCCTCCCTCACCGGGACGGAGACGAGCGACACCCGCTGACCCGGGTGGTCCCTAGGGTGCCGGTGCGGGCATCGCCCGCACCGGCACCACCAGATCCGCCCGCTCCCGCGTCGTCGCGACCAACTCGGCGTTGCGCTGGTCGCTGCCGAGCACCCACGCGACCGCCGCCTCGCGCGCCTTGCCGAACTCCTCGTGCCGGGCGACGAGGCGGCGGACGCGTTCGTCCTCCGCCAGCTCGCAGAACCACACCTCGTCCAGCGACGCCCGTACCCGCCGCCACGCGCCCGTGTCCAGCAGCAGGTAGTTGCCCTCCGTCACCACCAGCCGCACCGACGGCGCCACCGGGATCGCCCCGGCGAGCGGCTGTTCGAGCACCCGCTCGAAGCCGGGCGCGTACACCGTCTCCCCGGGCTCTGCGGGCTCCTCGCGCAGCCGCCGCAGCAGCGCCGCGTACCCGCCCGCGTCGAAGGTGTCCGGCGCGCCCTTGCGGCCGAGGCGGCCGAGCCGCGCCAACTCGGCGTCGGCCAGATGGAAACCGTCCATCGGCACGTGCGCCACCCAGGGCTCACCGCCGCCGTTCAGCTCCCGCACCAGATGCTCCGCGAGCGTCGACTTGCCCGCGCCGGGGCTGCCCGCGATGCCGAGGAGCGCCCGACGCCGCCCGCCCCCGGTGAGCGCGCGGGCCCGGTCCAGCAGATCCTCCGAGGTCAGGGGCGCGCCCTGGTCGTCACCGTGCACACGGCCGAGTGTCTCAGCCGCCGCGCGCCCCCGGGCGCGTATGTCCACAAGTGCGCCCCATGTGGCCTGCACCATTTACTGAAGGCCCACTCGCGGGGAACGGTGTCCTCTATGAAGGATCTCGGTCTGCCCGAAGGCATCCTGGCCTGTCTCTTCGATCTGGACGGCGTCGTCACCAAGACGGCCGTCGTCCACGCCGCCGCCTGGAAGGAGACGTTCGACGCGTTCCTGCGGGCCCGCGACGGCGCGGAGTTCCGGCCGTTCGACGCGCACCACGACTACGACGAGTACGTCGACGGGCGCCCGCGCGCCGACGGCGTACGCACCTTCCTCGCCTCCCGCGGCATCCACCTGCCGGACGGCGCCCCCGACGACCCACCCGACGCGGCGACCGTCCACGGCGTCGGCAACCGCAAGAACGAACTGCTCCTGGCGAAGCTCCGCACCCAGGGCGCCGAGCCCTACGACGGCACCCTGCGCTACATCGACGCCGCCCGCGCCCGGGGCCTGCGCACCGCGATCGTCTCCTCCAGCGCCAACACCCTCGACGTGCTGCGCTCCATCGACGCCGAGCACCTCTTCGACGTACGCGTCGACGGGGTGACCGCCCGGGAGCGGAACCTGCCGGGCAAGCCGCGCCCCGACACCTTCCTCGCCGCCGCCCACGACCTCGGCGTCACCGCACGGCAGTCGGCCGTCTTCGAGGACGCCCTCGCGGGCATGGACGCGGGCCGCGCGGGCGGCTTCGGCTACGTCGTCGGCGTCGACCGCGCGGGACAGTCCGACGCGCTCTACGCGCACGGCGCCGACGTCGTCGTCACGGACCTCGCCGAGCTGGGAGGCGAGGAGTGATAACGCAGCGGTCGTACGCCGTCGAGCCCTGGACGGTGCGCGAGACCTCCCTCAACCTCGACGTCCTCGCCCAGAGCGAGTCCGTGTTCGCCCTCTCCAACGGCCACGTCGGCTGGCGCGGCAACCTCGACGAGGGCGAACCCCACGGGCTGCCCGGCAGCTACCTCAACGGCGTCCACGAGGTGCACCCGCTGCCGTACGCCGAGGCCGGGTACGGCTATCCGGAGTCCGGGCAGACCGTCATCAACGTCACCAACGGCAAGGTGCTGCGGCTCCTCGTCGACGACGAGCCCTTCGACCTGCGCTACGGGCGTCTCGTCAGCCACGAACGCGTCCTCGACCTGCGCCGGGGCGTCCTGGAACGGGTCTGCGAGTGGACCTCCCCGGCCGGAACGACGGTCCGGGTCCGCTCCACCCGGCTGGTCTCGCTCACCCAGCGGGCGATCGCCGCGGTGGCGTACGAGGTGGAACCCGTCGGCCGCCCGGCCCGCGTGGTCATCCAGTCGGAGCTGGTCACCAACGAGTCGCTGCCCGAACCGAACAACGGCGACCCCCGTCAGGCCCGCGCCCTGAAGTCACCCCTGGAACCCGAGGAGCACCACACCGCGGGCCCCCGGCTGCGCCTGGTGCACCGCACCCGGCACAGCGGACTGCGGGTCGCGGTCGCCGCCGACCACGTCGTCACCGGCCCCGACCGCACCACGACCAGCAGCGAGAGCAACGTGGACGTGGCCCGGCTGACCGTCACCTCGGTGCTGGAGCCCGGTCAGCGGCTGCGGGTGGAGAAGCTCGTCGCGCACGGCTGGTCCGCCAACCGGTCCCGGCCCGCGATGAGCGACCAGGCCGAGGCGGCGCTCGCGGCGGCGGCGCACAGCGGCTGGCCGGGACTGCTGGACGAACAGCGCGCCTACCTCGACGACTTCTGGGCGCGCGCGGACGTCGAGGTCGACGGCGACGAGGAGATCCAGCAGGCCGTCCGCTTCGCCCTCTTCCACGTCCTCCAGGCGGGCGCCCGCGCCGAGGGCCGCGCCATCCCCGCGAAGGGCCTGACCGGCTCCGGCTACGACGGCCACGCCTTCTGGGACACCGAGACCTTCGTCCTGCCCCTGCTCACCCACATCTCCCCGGGCGCGGTCGCCGAGGCGCTGCGCTGGCGGCAGTCCACCCTGCCCGCCGCCCGCGAGCGCGCCGCCCAACTCGGGCTGCGCGGCGCCGCGTTCCCCTGGCGCACCATCGAGGGCTCGGAGGGCTCGGCGTACTGGCCCGCGGGCACCGCCGCCTTCCACGTCAACGCCGACATCGCGGACGCGGTGGTGCGCTACGTCACGGCGACCGGCGACACCGACTTCGAACGCGACACGGGCGTGGAACTGCTCGTCGAGACGGCCCGGCTGTGGCGCTCGCTGGGCCACCACGACCACCACGGCGTCTTCCACGTCAACGGCGTCACCGGCCCCGACGAGTACAGCGCGATCGCCGACGACAACACCTACACCAACCTGATGGCCCGGGCGAACCTGCTCGCCGCCGCCGACGCCGTCGAGCGGTACCCGGAACAGGCGGCCCGGCTCGGCGCCGACGACGAGGAGAGCGCCGCCTGGCGGGACGCGGCCAAGGCCGTGCACATCCCCTACAACCACGAACTCGGCGTCCACGAGCAGCACGCGGGCTTCACCCGCTACCAGCGCTGGGACTTCGAGGGCACCCGGGCCGAGCAGTACCCGCTGATGCTGCACTTCCCGTACTTCGACCTCTACCGCAAGCAGGTCGTCAAACAGGCCGACCTGGTCCTCGCCATGTACACCTGCCACACCCACTTCGACGAGGAGCACATCGCCCGCAACTTCGCCTACTACGAGCCGCTGACCGTCCGCGACTCCTCCCTGTCGGCATGCGTCCAGGCCGTCGTCGCCGCCCAGGCCGGACATCTGCGCCTCGCCCACGACTACACGGCCGAGGCCGCGTTGATGGACCTGGAGGACCTGGAGCACAACACCCGCGACGGACTGCACATCGCCTCACTGGCCGGGACCTGGATGGCCCTGGTCGCCGGGTTCGGCGGCATGCGCCGCGAGGGCGCCGCCCTCGGCTTCGCGCCCCGGCTGCCGGAGCGGATCAGCCGTCTCGCCTTCACCCTCCAGTTCCTCGGCCGACGGCTGCGCGTGGAGATCGCCCCGGACAAGGCCACGTACACCCTGCTGACCGGCGACCCCCTGACCATCCAGCACCACGGCACGCCCGTGACCGTACGCCCCGACGACCCCGCCGTCCGCGACGTCCCGCCACCGGCCTACCGTCCGGCGCCGGAACAGCCCCCACACCGCGGCCCCACCGTCCGCTGAACCCGGTCGACCGGGGTAGTTCTGACCTGCTTTCTCCGGCTTCAGCCTCCCCGGCCCGGACAGCCGTGGAGGCACCGGAGACCCGCGAACGGCAGGGGAGGCGACCGGACCATGGCCCACGCCGCCAGCGCCACCGGCAGCGCGCCCGCCGCCGTGGCCGCCGCGTTCACCGCCGCCCGACTCCTCCTGGCGGCGCCGGTCGCGTCCTGGTCGTCGTCCACCGCCCTCCTGCGCGTCTACCTCGCCGTCCTCTTCCACCTCTCCCTCTACCTCGCCCTGCGCGCCTGGGGGGCGGCCTCTTCCCACCCCGCGTCCTCGCCACCGCGGGCGCCCTCCTCGCCACCTTGTGGATCACCCTCTTCCACGGCCCCCAGGCCATGCCCAACCACTGGGTCGCCGTGGCCACCCCGCTCTGCGTCGGCAGCTTCCTGTGGGCCCGCCCGTGGGGCGTCGCGGGAGGCGCCGCGGGAGGCGCCGCGGTGCTGGCCCTGCGACGTTCCGGCGCCCCATCCGCCGGTCACCCTCTGGTGGTACGCCCCTGCCCCCACTGGCCGCGCTCGGCCTGCTGATCGCGGCCCGGGCCCACCGCACCGAGCGCACCCTCCTCCCGCTGGCCTGCGCCACCACGGCCGCCGTGCCGTACCTGTTCCTGATCGGCTACGCGGCCCCCCGCTTCCTGCCGCCCGCCTACGCCCGTACCTGGCCCGCCCACGACCTGGACGGACTGCGCGCGTACGTCGCCCCGGCCGCACCCGAGTGACGCGCGGGGCGTTTCGCGTCCCGCCGCCTCAGGTAGGACTCGGATGTCGGACCGGAGCAGAGGGGGAACACGATGGCGGGCGACGAGCGCGACGGCGGCCGACTGGGGGAGGAGTTCTTCACCCCCGGCACCTCGTCCTTCACCGACTTCCTCGCGGCGCACCGCCCCGAACTGCTGCCCACCCGGCGCCCGTTCCCCGACGGCGTCCGCGCCGAGCCCGGCCGGTTCCCGCACGGCACCACCGTCCTCGCCCTCGCCTACCGGGACGGCGTACTGATCGCCGGGGACCGCAGGGCCACCATGGGCAACCTCATAGCCCAACGCGACCTGGAGAAGGTCCACCCCGCCGACGACCACACGGCCGTCGCCTTCGCCGGGAGCGTCGGTCTCGCCCTCGACATGGTGAAGCTCTACCAGGTCGAGCTGGCGCACTTCGAGAAGATCGAGGGCACCCCGATGACCTTCGGCGCCAAGGCGACCCGGCTGGCGGGCCTGCTGCGGCAGAACCTCGGCCAGGCCATGCAGGGCCTCGCCGTCGTCCCGCTGCTCGCCGGATACGACCCCAAGGCCCCCGAGGGCAGGAGGGGCCGCATCTTCGCCTACGACGTGGCGGGCGGCGCCTACGAGAAGTCGGCCTTCCACGCCGAGGGCTCCGGCTCCCCGTACGCCCGTGGCGCGCTGAAGAAGCTGTACCGGGCGGGCATGCCCCGGCGCGAGGCGGCCCTCGCCGCGCTGCACGCCCTGTACGACGCCGCCGACGACGACTCCGCCACCGGCGGCCCGGACCTCTCCCGGCGGATCTTCCCCATCGTCTCCGTGATCACCGAGGACGGCTTCGAGCGGCTGCCCGAGCCGGAGACGGCCCAGCTCAGCCAGGAGATGGTCGCGCAGCGCCGCAGCCGCCCGGACGGTCCGAACGCCGCACCCTGAGCACCCGGCCGCCCGGGAGGTTGGCCGTCACGGAACGGGATACGCGGAAGGGGATCACCGGGACGCGACGCCACAGGGAGGCAGCCATGGGCACGGACCGCACGAACCCCGAACCGATGGGGGACGACGTGTACCAGCCCACAGGGACCAACGAGGAACAGCAGGACGCCGCGCCCCTGGACCTCCAGGACGCCGTCGACGAACGGGACTACGACGAGATCCTGGACGAGGGCTACTCCCCGCCGGAGAAGCCGCTCGGTGTCACCAAGCACGGCACCACCGCCGCCGAGCAGCACGACGGCGAGACCCTCGACGAACGGCTCGCCCAGGAGGTCCCCGACGTGGGCGGGCCCGCCGGTGACGGCATCGGTGATCTGCCGGACGGCGAGGGGGAGCCCGTCGATCCGGAGGCGGGCGGCGAGCGTGCCGGACGCCTGGTCGCCCCGGACGAGGGCCTGCGCTCCGACACCACCAAGGAAGAGGTCGCCGAGGACGTGGGTGTCGACGGGGGCGCGGCGGGCGCCGAGGAGGCCGCCGTCCACGTCACCGACGACGACATGACGTCCCCGCGCGACTGAACCACCCTCCGCCGCGGGGGCGCCGCCCGTGCGGCGTCCCCGCGCTTGCTTTGTGTACGCGGCTGCGGCGGCGGGCCCGTGGTTGGTGTACGCGGCTGCGGCGGCGGGCCCGTGGTCGGTGTACGCCGGTGCGGCGGCGGGCCCGTGCTTGGTGTACGCCGCTACGGCGGCAGGCCCATGGTTTGTGTACGCCGCTACGGCAGCAGCTTGTCCAGCGCCGCGGGGCCTTCGGCCGCCAGCTTCCGCTCGGCCCACTCCAGGGTGCGCGGGGTCAGGTCCTTGCCGGACGCGAGCACCACGTCCTCGGCCGACACATCGGTGCCGGGGCGGATGTGGAGCAGGGCGTCGGGGGTGGCGCGGTCCTGGGAGGGCTGGGACGCGCCGGACTGTGACGTAGACATGATCTGTGCTCCTCGGTCCGGGTCGCTGCTTCGGTCCCGCTGCTGTCATCGGGTCCGTTAACTCACGATTCACCCCGTGAGCCCGCCCTGCAATCCCGCACCCCGGGGTGCCGCTCGCCGGGACGGGTTCCGGTGCAGGCAGGAGTACCGCTGCGGGCCCGAAAAAAACCGCTGGACGGCCAACGGGACGCCGCGTAACGTCCCCTCCACGCCCCGAGATCACGAAGGGAGGGCAGCGCCGTGCGAGCAACACACTTGACGCCTTTGACACCTTCCCAGCGCTCCCTTCCCGTTGCCCCGGCGTACCGTCTCTGACCCGGGAGCGCTCCCCGCATCCCGGAGGATCCATGACCGACCTGGTCATCCGCGCACTCGACGACAGTGACGCGACCCTGTTCGACGCGCTTCCCGACCCCCTGGGCCACCAGGAGACCCACCGCAGGACCCGGTACCGCCCCGACTGGCGGCGCGTCGCCCTGCGCGACGGCCGGGTGGTCGCCCGCGCCGCCTGGTGGGGCGGCCCCGACGACACCGAGCCCGTCAACGTCAACTGGTTCGACGTCGCCGAGGGCGAGGCGGAGGCGGGCGCGGAACTGCTGCGCGGCGTCCCCTGGCGGGTCGAGCTGGAACTGACGCTGCCCAGCGGCTGGCGCGAGCGCCCCGAGACCCGCGCCGCCGCCGAGACCCGCTTCGCCGCCGCCCGGTCGGCGGGGTACGAACTCCTCGTCGAACGCTTCCTGTACCGCTGGACACCGGAGCACGGCCTGCCCGCCCGGCCCACCCGCCTCGTCTACGAGGCCGAACCGGACGACGAGGTCTTCCTCGACGCCCTGCGCCGCATCCACTCCGCCACCCTCGACGCCCACGCCCTGCTCGCCATCGAGAAGGGCGGCGTCGACCTGGCGGCACGGGAGGAACTCGACTTCTTCCACTGGTGCCCGTCCCCGCGCGAGTGGTGGCAGGTCGCCCGCACCCCCGACGGCGCACCCGTGGGCATCCACATCCCCGCCCACAACCCCTCGGGCCCCTGCATCGGCTTCATCGGCGTCCTCCCGGAACAGCGCGGCCACGGCTACGCCTACGACCTCCTCGCCGAGTGCACCCACTTCCTCGCCGACCACGGAGCGACCTTCATCGCCGGGGCGACCGACCGGGGGAACTTCCCGATGGCGGCGCACTTCACGAAGGCGGGGTTCCCGGTGGTGCGGGAAAGGGTGCACTTCCGTCCCTGACGGAGGACTCACCTGACTAGGCCGACGCCTCCTCCAGCAGGTTCTCCGCCTCAGCGAGTATCTCGGTCACCCGCAGTGCGAACGCCGCGTCGCAGGGGTGTGGGGTGCCGGTGTCGGCGGCGGTGCGCAGGGCGTCGGCCGCGTGGGTCAGGGCGTCCACCGGGGACTCGGTGGCGGTCGGGAGCTGGGTCACGCCGGTCGTGCCGCGGAGTTCGACGGTGGCGCCCGCCGCGGCGGGCGGGGCGGTCAGGCTGAGGGTGAGGGTGCTGGAGGCGCCGCTCTCGTGGTCGAGGACCAGGTGGACGGTGTCCCGGGGGCCGCGGGCGGCGGCCGTCACGCGGCGGGCCTCGCCGAGTACCGGCAGCAGCACGCTCAGCGCGTGCGGCCCGACGTCCCACAGCGCCCCCTTCTCCCGCCGCCACGGCGACGCGGCGAAGGGGCTGTCGGTGGTGAACACCGCGCCCATCCACTGCGCGCGGGCCGTGAACCAGCCCCCGGCCGCCGCCTGCTCGTCGATCCACGCCCGCGGTTCCCGCTGGAAGCGCGTGGTGAAGAAGACCACCGAGGCGACCCCGGCCTCCCGCACGGCCTCCACCACCGCCCGCCCCTCGGCCACCGTCGGCGCCAGCGGCTTGTCCAGCAGCAGATGACGGCCCGCCCGCGCCGCCCGCGCCGCGAGGTCCGCCTGCACCTCCGGCGGCAGCGCCACCGCGACCGCGTCCACCCCGGCGATCAGCTCGTCCACGTCGTCGTACGCCCGCACCCCGTACTGGTCGGCCAGCTCCCGCGCGGCCTCCGGGCGGCGCCCCCAGACCCCCGCGAACTCCACCCCGTCGTGCCCGCTCAGGGCCGGTGCGTGCGCCGTCCGTGCCCACGGTCCGGTGCCCAGCAGTCCGATACGCATGCCGTCGCCTCTCCACGGTCCCGCACCGGCGCCCACCGCACCGGCCGAGCGCGAGCGTGTCACACACGGCGGACGCGTCCGCAACCACCCTCCCCGCACAACACCGGTGATTTCGCCGGTCCCCGCACGAGCGGTCCGCCCCGACTCTGGCACGGCCAGCCAGTCGGCGGCGCCCGCCGGACGCGGTCCACGCACCCTCCACGCCCAGTGGACCGCGCGGCAGGGCGACCCGCCAATGACCGAGAGGACCACCAGTCGTGCAGGAGCACCCGCACACCAGCGTCACACCCCCCACCGGCACCGGCCGCGCCCGCCGCAGGACGGGCCGTCTCGCGGGAGCCGCCGCGGCGATCGCCGCCGTCGTCGGGCTCTCCACCCTCACCAGCCCCGGGGCGCACGCCGCGGACAACCCCTACGAGCGCGGCCCGGCCCCGACGAACTCCAGCATCGAGGCCCTGCGCGGCCCGTACGCCGTCTCCGACACCAGCGTGTCGTCCCTGCTCGTCACCGGCTTCGGCGGGGGCACGATCTACTACCCGACCAGCACCGCCGACGGCACCTTCGGCGCCGTGGTGATCTCGCCCGGCTTCACCGCCTACGAGTCGTCCATCGCATGGCTCGGCCCGCGCCTCGCCTCCCAGGGCTTCGTGGTCTTCACCATCGACACCAACACCACCGTGGACCAGCCCGACTCCCGCGGGGACCAGCTGCTCGCCGCGCTGGACTACCTCACCCAGCGCAGCTCGGTGCGCACCCGCGTCGACAGCAGCAGGCTCGGCGTGATGGGCCACTCCATG
This sequence comes from Streptomyces sp. NPDC057877, assembly GCF_042796855.1. Lineage (NCBI taxonomy): Bacteria > Bacillati > Actinomycetota > Actinomycetes > Kitasatosporales > Streptomycetaceae > Streptomyces > Streptomyces sp. NPDC057877. Next base: position 85,201 of record NZ_JBHVMS010000012.1, on the reverse strand, counting down.
GGCGGCGGCGGCAGCCTGGAGGCCGCGAAGGACCGGCCGTCGCTCCAGGCGGCGATCCCGCTCACCCCGTGGAACCTCGACAAGACCTGGCCCGAGGTGCGCACCCCCACCCTGATCATCGGCGCCGACGGTGACACCATCGCCCCGGTGTCCAGCCACTCCGAGCCGTTCTACAGCTCCCTGCCGTCGTCCCTCGACAAGGCCTACCTGGAGCTGAACAGCGCCACGCACTTCACCCCGAACTCGAACAACACGACGATCGCGAAGTACAGCATTTCGTGGCTGAAGCGGTTCATCGACAACGACACCCGCTACGAGCAGTTCCTGTGCCCGCTGCCGCGGCCCAGCCTGACCATCGAGGAGTACCGGGGCAACTGCCCGCACACCTCCTGACATCCGCCACGGTGTCGCCTCGGCGGCGGTCGCGCCCGGTGCGCGACCGCCGTCGGCGTTGTGCCGGAGCCCGGCGGGGGCGCCACCGGGCTGGGCAGCGGCACAGACCTGCTCCGCCGACGCCGTACAAAACGGCAGGTGGGGCGGGGGATGAGCGGCCCGAGCGCCCGGACGCGACGCTTCCGGACCCGGTTACTTGTACGTAACCTCCCGGGAATGACCGTATCGACGACCGTGCAAGCGCCCCACCGGCTGTACGGGCGTGGCACCCAAGGGCGGGCCGTGGCCGCGCTGTTGGAGCGGCTGCGTACGGACAGCGCGGTCCTCGTGGTGACCGGCGAGCCGGGACTCGGCCGCACGGCACTGCTCGACCACGCGGCCCGCACCTTCGACGCGGGCCGGGTCCTCACCGCCCGCGCGAACCCGGCCGACACCCGCACGTCGTACGCCGCCGCCCACGCCCTGTGCCGCGCGGCGGCGGCCCTGGCGGCGGACGCGGGGGCCGCGGTCGGGGCGGCCGGGGCGGGGGGCGCCCGGCCGGTGCGCGCGCTCCTCGACACGCTCGCGTCCGCCGCCGCCGACGCCCCGCTGCTGGTCTGCGTCGACGACGCGCACCTGTGGGACGCCGCCTCACGCGCCGCCCTCGGCCACGCCGCCCGGCAACTGCACCTCGCGGGCCGGGTCGGACTGCTCCTCGGCATCGCCGGACACCGCGCGGCCGAGCGGGACCTCGCCGGGCTGCCGGTGACGGGACTGCACCCGCTGGCACCGCAGGACGCCGGGGCGCTGCTGGACGAGGTGACCGGCGGGGGCGTCGATCCCGTGGTGCGTGAGGAACTCCTGGAGGCGGCCGAGGGCAACCCCGCGCTGCTGCTGGCCCTGGTCCGCCGCCTCGCCCCCGCCGAACTGGTGGGCGGGCGCCCGCTGCCCCGACCGCTCGCCGACGCGGCCGTGCTGACCGGGGTGGCGGGAGACGTGCTGGGCGGCCTCCCCCCGGCCGCGGCCGACCTGCTGCTGACCGCGGCGGCGGCCCTGCACCAGTCCGACGACGTGTCCGTGGACGCCGACCTGGTCATCAGAGCGGTACGGCGCCTACGGCCCGCCGCCTCCGCGCCCGCCGACCCGCTGCCCGACGCGATCGGCCTGGCCGACGGCCGGTTCCGGTTCACCGGGACCCTGCTGCGCCGGGCCGCCTGGGCCGGGGCCGCGCCGGACCGGCGGCGCGCCGCGCACCGGGCGCTCGCCCAGGTCCTGGAGGCCGACGGCCAGCGGCTCCCGGCGCTGCTGCACCGGGCCTGGGCCACCACCGGCCCCGCGCCGCTGATCGCCGCCGAGCTGTCGTCCGCCGCGGCCGACCCGGCCTCCCCACGGCTGCGCGCCCTCGCCCACACCCGCGCCGCCCAGCTCACGGCGGACGCCGCCCACCGCGCGGCGAGCTGCACGGCCGCCGCCGAACAGGCCCTGCACGCGGGCCGCCCCCGCTGGGCCCTGCGCCTCCTCGCCGACGCCCCCCACGGCGCCGCCCCCGCGGCCGTCCGCGGCCGGGCCGAACTGGTCCGCGGCATGGCCGAACGCTACGACGGCCCCGTCGCCGACGCCCGCGAGTCCCTGCTGTCCGCCGCGGACCTCCTGTCCCGCACCGACCCCGCCCTCGCCACATCCGCCGCACTGTCCGCCGCGGACGCGGCTTGGGCGGCGGGGGACGCGGAGGGGTGTGCGGAGGCGTTGGAGGAGGAGCGGCACGCGCCGGGCGGAGCGGCCCGTCCCGAGACGCTTGGCGAGGGGCGGCAGGGGTCGGATGTGGTGGCGGGGTCTGGTCCCGCGTCCGGCGCGGAGGCCTGTGCTGAGGCGTTTGGTGGGGGGCGGCAGTGGTCGGATGTGGTGGCGGCATCTGGTCCCGCGTCCGGCGCGGAGGCCCGTCCTGAGACGCTTGGCGAGGGGCGGCGCTCGCCGGTCACCGCCGCCCGGCCGCATCCTCAGCCCGACGCCGGGCCTCGCCCGGAAGCGCCCGGTGAGGGGCGGCGCGTGCCCGGCGCGGCGGACGGGGCCAGCCTCGCCTCCGACTACCGCCTCGGCATGCGTGCCGTGCTCGAGGCCCGATTCGACCTCGCCGCCGCCCCGCTGCGGCGTGTGGTGGCGCTCGCGCCGGTCGACGGGGAGCCCGAGGCGCTGCTGCGACCGGCGGTGGCCGCGCTGCTGTTGGGTGACATGTCCGCGGCGGTCCGGGCGGGGGCGCGGGCGCTGGCGGTGGCCCGTGCCCGGGGCTCCGACGTGCTCGTGCCGCGCGCCCTGGAGTACCTCGCCTACGCCGAACTCCGCGTCGGACGCCACGCCCTGGCCCGTACCCACGCCGAGGAGGGGCTGCGCGCCGCCCAGCGCGCCGGGCAGCGCAACACGGCCGCCCACCATCACGCCGTACTCGCCCTGGCGGCGTCGATCGTGGACGAGACGGCCGTCGTCACCGGGCATGTGTCGGCCGCGCTGGCGACGGCCCGGCGACACGGCCTGGCACAGGCCGCCACCCTGGCGCACTGGGCCGCCGCCCGCGCCGACCTCGGCCGGGGCCGCCCGCTGGAGGCCGCCGACCGGCTCGGGCCGCTGGTCAGGCCCGGCCCCCGGCGCGGCCACTTCGCGGTGTGGATGCTCGCCGTGCCCTGCTTCGTCGAGGCCGCCGTGCTCGCCGGACGCCCGGACGACGCCCGGGGCGTGGTCGCCGACCTCGCGCTCTGGGCGGCCCTCGGCGCCGACGCGCAGGCCCCCGCCCAGCTGGCCCGCTGCCACGCCCTGCTCGCGGCCCCCGAGCACGCCGACGAGCTGTACCTGCGCGCCCTCGACCTGCACGAGACGGCGACCGGTGACTTCGAGCGGGCCCGTACCCAGCTGCTGTACGGCAAGTGGCTGCGGCGGCGGCGCAGGCTGCGCGAGGCCCGCGACCGGCTGGGCGCCGCCCTCGCGGGCTTCGACCACTGCGGCGCCGGGGTCTGGGCCGAACAGGCCCGCCAGGAGCTGCGCGCCAACGGGGCCGCGCCCAGCGGGACGGGCGGCGGATCACTGTCCCGGCTCACCCCCCAGCAGTGGCGCATCGCGCGCTGCGTCGCCGAGGGCGCCACCAACCGGGAGGTGGCCCGGACCCTGTCCGTCAGCACCCGAACCGTCGACTACCACCTCCGCAATGTCTTCGCCGCGCTGGGCGTACGTTCCCGGGTGGAGTTGGCCCGGCTGGTGGAGCAGTCCGAAAAGACCGGTGCACAACCCTAGGGACCGACCGGACGGTATGCCATCCTTCGGGGCAGCAAGAGTCAGATGCCGGCCACCGTGATGGGCACCCCGGCCGACCGGGAACCGGTCGGAGGCCCAGAGCGACCGCACCGCCGGGCAACCGACCCTGGGGGAGGACCGCGATGCAACAAGCACTACGGCCACGAACGGCGACCCGCCTTCGACCGACCGCCGTTCCGCCACCGCGCGCCGGGCGTCCCGTCCGGTCACTGATCGACGCCGACGCCATCCGCGTCCTGCACCGCGCCGCCCGCGTGCTGCAGGACAGCCTGCCCGACCTCACGGACCGGCTGGTGGCGGTCCTCCAGGAAGAGGAACCGTCCTACCGGTCCGCCATGGAGACCGAGCCCGTCGACACCTGGCAGGAGGTGCACCGCTCGCTGCGGCACAGCATCGCCTCACTGCTCGACCCGCGCGGCGCCCGCGACGGCGCCCGCCGCTGCACCTGGAAGATCGGCGCCCGCCGCGCCGAACAGGGCATACCGCTCGACGCCCTGCTGCACGCCTTCCGGCTGGGCGGCTCCCTGGTGTGGCAGGGGCTGGTCGAGGAGACCTCCCGGGCCGCGCCCGAGGACGTCCGGCTGCTGGTCCATGTGGCGTCCGACGTGTGGAACTTCGTCGACGAGCACTGCTCCCTGGTCGCCGAGTCCTACCGGCAGGTGGAGCGGCAACTGGCCTGGCGCAGAGAGAACCGGGTACGGCTGCTGGCCGCCGCCCTGCTCGACGGCACCAGCCGCATCGCCGACCTGCCCGAGGCCGCCGAGGTGCTCGACCTGCCGGAGAGCGGGCGGTACGTGGTCGTGGCCGTCGCGGGCGCGCACCCCGCGCAGTGCGCCGACGCCCGCGCCGCGGCCGTACCGCCGGGCCTGCCCGTGCACTGGTACTCCGGCGCCGACGCGGACTACGGCATCGTCCTGGTCGGCGACGGCGACCTGCCCGAGCCGGTGATCGAGCCGACCGGTCCGACCGCGGGCGTGCGGATCGGCATCGGCGGCGTCGTCGAGGGGCTGGCCGCCGTGGGCGACGCCCGCCGCCTCGCCGACACCGCGCTGACCATCTGCCCCCCGGACGGCGGCGCCGTCCGCCTCGCCGACCACCTGCCCGCCGCCCTGATCGTCACCTCACCCGAACTGGGCGCCGCCCTCTCCCACCGCGTGCTCGGCCCCCTGGCCCAGATGGACCCCGCCGACCGCGAGGTCCTCCTGGACACCCTCGCCGCCTGGCTGGCCTGCGACGGCTCCGCCCAGCGCGCGGCCCGCCGCCTCTACTGCCACCGCAACACCGTCCTCAACCGCCTCCGCCGCTTCGAACAGCTCACGGCCCGCTCCCTGGCGAAGCCCTCCGACCTCGCCGAGATCACCCTGGCCCTGACGGCACGGCGGTTGCTCCGGCCCTGAGGGGCGCTCACCCCTCCACGGCGACAGCCCGGGCCACGTCCTCGTCGGCCCGGGCCAGCCGCGCGACCAGCTCCCGTCAGCGGTCCCGCCGCAACAACGCCTCGCTCCCTGCCGCGCGGTCCAAGGATCCCGTGCCGGACGTACACGGCCCGCACCCGCTCGGCGTCCGTGCCGCTCCCCACGCCCAGGTGGTCCCTCAGCGTGCCCAACGAACGCACCGGAACGTTCTCGCACGCGGCGCCGTGCCCCACGCAGACCGTACAAGAAGGTCACACCACTCCTGTGACACGGCTCACGGACCTCTGGGCACCCGCACAAGGGCACCGCACCCGGGTTGGGAAGGCGCAGCGTCCGGGCCCCGAAACCTGTACCGGTGTACGGCGTGCGTGCTGTCGTGAGCTGCCCCTTCCCACGACAGCCCGTGCCCCTCGGCACGGACCCGAGGAGCCGTGATGCCCGAAGCACCACCGGACGACGCGGCCGCCCTGCACGTCGAGAACCTCGATGTGACGTACGGCCGCGCCCTGTCCGCACTCCGTTCCGTGTCCCTGACCGTCCCGCCCGGCGGTGTCGTCACCCTCCTCGGTGCCAACGGCGCCGGGAAGACGACCCTGCTGCGCGCGGTCTCGGGCACGCTGCGACTGCATCGCGGCGCCGTCACGGCGGGCCGGATCCGCTACGGCGACACCGTCCTCGACGGCCAGGACCCGGTCGTCGCCGTCCGCGCCGGAGTCGTCCAGGTTCCCGAGGGCCGACGGGTGTTCGCCGGGCTCAGCGTCGAGGAGAACCTGCGCGCGGGCGGCCTCGGCCTCGGCCGCCGCAGGCCCGCCCAGGTCAAGGAGGCCCGCGACCGTGTCTTCGCGCTCTTTCCCCGGCTCGCCGAGCGCACCCAGCAGGCCGCGGGGCTGCTCTCCGGCGGGGAGCAGCAGATGCTCGCCATCGGCCGCGCCCTGATGGCCGCCCCCCGGCTGCTCCTCCTCGACGAACCCTCCCTCGGTCTCGCGCCGCGCATGGTGCACCGCATCGCCGAGGTGATCCGGGAGATCAACGCCCAGGGCACCGCCGTACTGCTGGTCGAACAGAACGCCGGTATGGCGCTGTCGCTCGCGGACCACGCGTACGTCCTGGAGGTCGGCGAGGTCGGGCTGTCCGGGCCCGCCGACGAACTCGCCCGCACGGACGCGGTGCGCCGCCTCTACCTGGGCGAGACCGCCGCCGACGGTCAGGGGGCCGCGTGACCACCCGCACCACCGCACCGCCGCTCCCGCTGGAGGTCCGCGGCGTCACCGTCCGGTTCGCCGGTCTGACCGCCCTCGACGACGTCTCCTTCACCGTCGCGCCGGGCTCGGCGCACGCCGTGATCGGACCCAACGGGGCGGGCAAGTCCACCTGCTTCAACGTCCTGTCGGGCCTGTACCGGCCCGCGAGCGGCACGGTCCGCCTCGGTGACACCGAGCTGACCCGGCTCGCCCCGCACAAGATCGCCGCACTGGGCGTCGCCCGCACCTTCCAGAACATCGTCACCACCCAGGGCACCGTCGCCGACAACCTCATGCTCGGCCGCCACGCCCTGTCCCACGCGGGCTTCGCCGCCAGCGCCCTGCGCCTGCCGCAGGCCCGCCGCGAACAGCGCGACCACCTCGCCCGCGCCCGCGAACTCGCCGAACTCACCGGCCTGGCCGAACACTTCGACGCCCCCGTCGCCGCGCTCTCCTACGGCGACCGCAAGCGCGTCGAGTTCGCCCGCGCCCTCTGCCTGGAACCACGCGTGCTGCTCCTCGACGAACCGGTCGCCGGCATGAACGCCGCCGAACGCGCCCGGACCGCCGAGGTCATCCGCACCGTACGAGAGGAACTCGGACTCTCCGTGCTGCTCGTCGAACACGACATGGGCCTGGTCATGCGCCTCGCCGACGAGGTCACCGTCCTCGACTTCGGCAAGGCCATCGCCCACGGCACCCCCGAAGAGGTCCAGCGCGACCCCGAAGTGCTGCGCGCCTACCTCGGCACCGAGGCGGACGACGCCACGGGCGCCGCCGACGGCACCGAGGAGGTCCCGGCATGACCACCTTCCTGGACAACGCCCTCAGCGGCCTCGCCCTCGGCTCGGTCTACGCCCTGGTCGCCCTCGGCTTCGTCATCATCTTCAAGGCGTCCGGCGTCCTCAACTTCGCCCACGGCTCACTCCTGCTGCTCGGCGGCTACCTCACCGCCGTACTCCACGACGACCTCGGCTTCGCCGGAGCGCTCGCCCTGGCCATCCTGGCCACGGCGACCGTGGCGGGCCTGCTGGACCGGTTCGTGCTGCAACGCACCGGCGGACAGGACGCGCACGCCGCGCACGTCCAGACCATCGTCACCATCGGCATCGACATCGTCCTGGTCACCGACCTCGCCCGGCGCATCGGCGGCGACCTGCTCACCCTCGGCGACCCGTGGGGCGACTCGGTGACCAGCGTCGGCTCGGTCACGGTCGCGGACAGCCGGATCGCGGCGATCGTCGTGTCCGCCCTCGTCATCGCCGGGGTCTTCGCCCTGTTCCGCTTCAGCACCTGGGGCCTGTCGCTGCGCGCGGCGGCCGAGGACGTGGAGGCGGCGGCCCTGATGGGCGTACGGCTGACCCGGGTGCGCACCCTCGCCTGGTGCCTGGCGGGCGGCCTCGCCGCGCTCGCCGCCGTCTTCCTGGTCGCCTTCCCGGCGCCCGGCCTGGAGCGCACCACCGGCCAGATCGCCCTCAAGGCCTTCCCCGCCGCGATCCTCGGCGGCCTCGCCTCCCCGCCCGGCGCCCTCGCGGGCAGCCTGCTCATCGGCCTGACCGAGGCGCTCGTCGCGGGCTACCAGTCCGAACTGCACGTCCTCGGCGAGGGCTTCGGCGACGTCGCCCCGTACGCCGTGATGGTGCTGGTCCTCCTGGTCCGGCCCACCGGGCTGTTCGGCGCGAAGGGAGCGGCACGTGTCTGACCTCGCCAAGTGGGCCCGCTGGGGTCTGCCCGTCCTGCTGATGTGCGTCCTGCCCTTCTACCTGGACGCCTTCTGGCTGCGGATCGGCCTGTTCGCCATGGCCGCCGCCATCGGCGCCGTCGGCCTCAGCCTGCTGTCGGGCACCGCGGGCCAGCTCTCCCTGGGCCACGCCTTCTTCCTCGCCGTCGGCGCCTACGGCTACGCCTGGCTGGCCGGGGAACCCGGCCCCGGACTGCCGCCCGTCCTCGCCCTGGTCCTCGCGGTACTGCTCGCCGGAGCCGCGGGCGGCCTGTTCAGCCCCGTCGCGGGCCGGGTGCGCGGCATCTACCTCGGCGTCGCCACCCTCGCGCTGGTCTTCCTCGGCCACCACGTCCTGCTCACCGCCGACTCCATCACCGGCGGCTTCAACGGCCGCTCGGTGCCCCCGCTGACCGTGGGCGGCTTCAGCTTCGGCGACGACACCGAACTGACGGTCCTCGGGGTGCCGTTCGGCACCGAGGAACGGCTGTGGTACCTGGGCCTGCTGCTGTTCGCCGTCACCTGCTTCACCGCCCGCGGCATGCTCCGGGGCCGCCCCGGCCGCGCCCTGGTGGCGCTGCGCGACAGCGAGACCGCGGCCTCGGTGATGGGCGTCAACGTGGCCCGCTACCGCTCGGCGGCGTTCATCGTCTCGTCCATGTACGCGGGCCTGGCGGGCGCCCTCCTGGCGCTGGGCTTCCGCCGCATCGTCCCCGACTACTTCGGCCTGGTCCTCTCCGTCGACTACCTCGCCATGATCGTCATCGGCGGCCTCGGCTCCGTCGCCGGAGCCGTCGCGGGAGCCGCGTTCGTCACCGCGCTGCCCCTGCTGATGACCCGTTACGCCGACCACCTTCCCCTGGTCACCGCACCCGGCACCGGCGAGGGCGGGGTCGGCCCGACAGAGGCCGCCCGCTACCTCTACGGCGCCGCCATCGTCGTGGTCCTCCTGTACGCACCGGACGGCCTGCACGGGCTGACCCGCCGCGTCCGGGCCCGGATCCGCTCCCGGAAGCACACGCCCCCGGACACCACGAACCCCACTGCCACTCCTCCACCCGCCACAGCCGCACGAGCCAAGGAGCACACCCCGTGAACGTCAAGCACCGCAGGCACCGCACCACCTCCAGAATCCTCCTCGCCTCGGCCGTGTCGGCGCTCCTGCTCGCGGGCACCGCATGCAGCTCCAAGGCGGACAACGACGACGCGGGCAGCGGCGCGGACGGCGTGAAGGCCGGGCCGGGCGTCACCGACAAGACCATCAAGCTGGGCGCCCTCACCGACCTGACCGGCCCGTACGCCACCCTCGGCAAGTCCATCGTGCAGGCCCAGCAGATGTGGGCCGACGAGGTCAACGCCGAGGGCGGCATCTGCGACCGCAAGGTGCAGATCGTCGTCGAGGACCACGGCTACGACGTCCAGAAGGCGGTGACGGCCTACGCCGACATCTCCTCGGACGTGGTGGCACTGCCCCAGGTCATCGGCTCCCCGGTGGTGGCGGCCCTGATCGACGACATCGAACGCGACCAGATGCTGACCTTCCCGCAGGCGTGGGCGGCCTCCCTGCTCGGCAAGGACGCCGTCCAGGTGCTCGGCACCACCTACGACCTCGACATGATCGCCGCCGTCGACTTCCTCACCCGCACCGCGAAGCTGAAGAAGGGCGACTCGATCGGCCACGTCTACTTCGAGGGCGACTACGGCGCCAACGCCCTGGAAGGCTCCACGTGGGCGGCCGAACAGGCGGGCATCAAGGTGGTCGACCAGAAGATCAAGGCCACCGACACGGATCTCACGGCCCAGGTCTCGGCCCTGCGCAAGGCGGGCGTCAAGGCCATCCTGATCAGCGCGGGCCCGGCCCAGACGGCGTCCCTCGCGGGCGTCGCGGCCTCCCGGGGCCTTCAGGTCCCGATCGTCACCAGCGCCCCCGGCTACGCCCCGCAGCTGATGAAGACCCCCGCGGCCAAGGCCCTGGAGGCCATGGTCCACATCGCCAGCGCCGCCCCGGCCGTCAGCTCCAACCTGCCCGGCGTCAAGAGCATGGTCGCCGCCTACGAGAAGAAGTACCCCGGCTCCCAGGTCGACTCCGGCGTCCTGTCCGGCTACAACGCCGCCAAGCTCATCGGCGCGGACCTGGAGAACGCCTGCGAGGCGGGCAGCCTCGCCCGTGAGGACGTGGTGAAGGCGCACCGGGCCCAGACCAAGGCCGACACCGGCCTCGGCACCCCGCAGAACTTCTCCGACGTCAACAGCCCCGCCAGCCTCTCGACGTACATCCTCAAGCCGGACGCCAAGGCCGTGGGCGCGGTCGTCGGCGTGGAGGACGCGCACGAGGCCCCGGGCGTCGCGGAGTACCTGAAGGGCAAGGGCGCCTGACGCCCGCCCCGACCCGGCAGTACCCATGAACTGACTGCCGCCCGGAGTCGCTTCCCGGCCGGGCGGCAGTCGCGTCGGGCGTTTCCTTCGGATCATTCGAATCGTTGGCCTGGTTGTGCCTTTGCCGACCCCTTGCCGCCCCGCACCTCGAGGGCAGGCGAATGGAGTGCCCTGTGCGAATGACCGACCTCCAGCGTTGCGAGATCCGGCCCGGACGGCTCGTGGAATGGACGTTGCATCCGGCGACCGTCGAGACGGCGACCGGTCTGGCGGAGGACGCGCGTCCACCCGCGTACGTACAGGAGTCCCATCTTCGAACGGCCAGGTCGGTACGTGAGGACGGCCTGTTCGTGCCGACCTGGCTGGGGGCCGCGTTCGACATCCCCGGAGAGGTCGACCTCGAGGTGCTGCAGCGCGCCCTGCGGGCGTGGACGCTGCGGCACGAGACGCTGCGCAGTGGTTTCCGCTGGGTCGGCGACGACATGCGGCGGTTCACCCTGGACCCGGGCGCGGTCCGGCTGCACCGCGAGGACCGGGGCGACTTCTCCGACGCGACGACGCTGAGCCGGTACCTCCAGGACCGCTTCGACGTGGCGGCCGACGCCCTCGGCTGGCCGAACTTCCTGTACACGGCGGTCGTGCGGGAGGGCGGCGCGAGTGTGTACATGGCCTTCGACCACAGCAATGTCGACGCCTACTCACTGCACCGCATCCCGGCCGAGATCCATGAACTCTACGAGGCCGCTCTCCGCGGCGGCACGGTGCCCGCCGCACCGGCCGCCAGCTACATCGACTTCTGTGCCAGCGAGCGCACCGACGCCGACCGGATCGACGGCACGCACGCGGTCGTCGGCCGCTGGCGGGAGTTCGTCGCGCGGTGCGGCGGGAGGCTGCCCAACTTCCCCGTCGACCTCGGGCTCGACGCGGACGGCCCCCTGCCGCCGCAGAAGCTCATGCACGAGATGCTCGTCGACCCCGCCGACGCCGCCGCCTTCGAGGCGTACTGCCGTCCGCACGGCGGCACGCTGGTCGGCGTGCTCGCGGCCACCGCGCTGATCGTCGGTGAGCTGACCGGGGAGCCGGTGTACCGCACCGTGGTGCCGTTCCACACCCGGATGAAGTCCCGGTGGTCGGACTCCGTGGGCTGGTACGTGGGCGGGGCGCCGATCGAGATCCCGGTGGCCCGGGCGGTGGACTTCGACAGCGCGGTACGGATGGTGCGCGCCGCGCTGCGGGAGAACCGGCCGCTGGCCCAGATGCCGATCGCCCGGGTGCTGCGCCTGCTGGGCTCCGACTTCCGGCCCACGTCCCCCGACCTGTACTCGATCGTCTCGTACGTCGACGCGCGGGGCACCGCGGGTTCGGAGCGGTGGCAGGAGCTGAAGGCGTACGGGCTCATCAGGGTGTCGTACGGCGATCAGGTCTGCGTGTGGGTCACCCGGGTCCACGAGGGGCTCCAGTTCGCGAGCCGGTATCCGAGCACCGACGTCGCCTACAAGAACATGCGGCGGTACGTCGAGATGCTGCGGGAGCTGGTCCTCTCGGTGACGCGGGCGGGCATTGAGCTGCCGCGCTGCTGAATCCGTTCACCTTCTTCTATTGGACCTGCGGCGACAGGACCGTCAGGCTGGATCACATCCGGCACCGCGGCGGGACACACGGTCACCACCGTGAGACCACGGCATGCCGGGAGCCATCGTCCGTGCGACAGCCGAAAGAGGTCACGAGCAGATGCACACTCGCCGTATCGGGGCCGTCGAAGTCAGTGCCATCGGACTGGGTGCCATGCCCATGTCGATCGAGGGACGTCCGGACGAGGCGCGTTCCCTCGCCACGATCCATGCCGCGCTGGACGCGGGCCTCACCCTGATCGACACCGCCGACGCCTACCACGTCGGTGCCGACGAGGTCGGTCACAACGAGACGCTGATCGCCAAGGCCCTCGCCGGTCATGAGCGCGGCGCCGACGTCCTCGTCGCCACCAAGGGCGGCCATCTGCGGCCCGGCGACGGCAGCTGGACGCGGGACGGCAGCGCCCGCCACCTCAAGGAGGCCTGCGAGGCGTCGCTGCGCAGGCTCGGGGTGGAGGCCATCGGCCTGTACCAGTTCCACCGGCCCGACCCCCGGGTGCCGTACGAGGAGTCCGTCGGGGCGCTGCGTGACCTGCTGGACGAGGGCAAGATCCGGCTGGCCGGGATCTCCAACGCCGACCCGGAGCAGATCAAGCTGGCCAACGACATCCTGGACGGACGCCTGGCCGCCGTGCAGAACCAGTTCTCGCCCGCCTTCCGCTCCAGCGAGCCGGAGCTGCGCCTGTGCCACGACCTCGGCATCGCCTTCCTGCCCTGGAGCCCGCTCGGCGGCATCTCCCGCGCCGGTGAACTGGGCTCCGCACACGCCCCCTTCGCCCGGATCGCCGAGGCGCACGGAGTGAGCCCGCAGCGCGTCTGTCTGGCCTGGATGCTCGCGAAGTCGGAGACGGTCGTGCCCATCCCGGGTGCCAGCCGACCGGAGACGATCCGCGACTCCGCGGCGGCGGTGGACCTCGTGCTCACGCCCGGTGAACTCGCGGAGCTGGACGCGGCCTGACCTCGTACCGCGCGTTCTTCGTTCGGGCCGCCCGAGCGGGGGCGGCGGTCACCCGGCCGCGTACCGCGTCTTCAGTGTCTGCCGTATCCGCTCCAGCGACTCCTGCGGCTCCAGCGCCTCGTCCGCCAGCCGGTCCAGGACGAGCCGGTACTCCTCGGTCTCGTCCTGGTCCTCCAGGAAGTGCGCGCTCCGGATGTGCTCCAGATAGACGACGTCGGGCAGGTCGAGGCCGCCGAAGCGCAGATAGGTGACCGGGATCGAGGGCGCCGACGCGTTCGTCACGTCCAACGGCACCACCTGCACGGTGACATGGGGGCGCCTGGCCATCTCCAGCAGATGCGTCAACTGGTCCCGCATGATGTCCGTACTGCCGAGGACGCGCAGCAGGACCGACTCGTCGATGATCGCCCACAGCTGGGGCGGGTCCGCCCGGTGCAGCAACTCGGTGCGCTTGGTGCGCAGTTCGACCCTGCGCCGTACCTCGTGCGCGGGCGCCGCGGGCAGACCGCGCTCCACCACGGCCTGGGTGTACGGCGGGATCTGGAGCAGGCCCGGGACGTACTGCAACTCGAAGGTACGGATCGCGGCGGCGGCCTCCTGGAGGCCCACCAGCCGGTCGAACCACTCCGGCATCAGCCGCTTGTCGTACCGCTGCCACCAGCCCGGATCACCGGCCCGCCGCAGCAGCTTCAGCAGCACCGAGCCCTCGTACTCATCGGTGCCGTACAACGTCAGCAGGGCGCGGACATCGCCCTCCGAGGGCGGCCTGCGCCCTTTGCCCGACTCGATGCGGGACAGCTTCGCCGCGCTGAAGCCGAGGGCGCGGGCCGCCTGGTCCTGGGCGAGGCCCGCGTCCTCGCGGAAACCGGCCAGTTGGACGCCGACCAGCATCTTGAGCAAAGTGGGCGCCGGCTCGGTCCGCTGTAGATAGGGTTCGAGACGGGAGATGCGCTGCGACTCGGCGGACATCCTGGCTCCCAGCAAACCGGCAGAAGTGGGAACCAGGTTATCGCAGTCGGCCCGCCCGCACCGCACCTCCCGCGCGGCCGACAGCCCCGCACGCGAGCGGCCTCCGGGTGCCCGGCGGGGTCACACCAGGTGGTCGAACTCCCCGTCCTTCGCCCCGGCGAGGAACGCCGCCATCTCGGACGCCGTGTAGATGAGCGCGGGCCCTTCGGGATCGCGGGAGTTGCGCATCGCGACGCCCCCGTCGGTCAGGTGGGCGACCTCCACGCAGTTGCCCTCGGCGTTGCTGTGCAGGCTCTTGATCCACGCGGCATCCAGCGAACTGGCCCGCACTCCGTTGGGTGTTGGTGACACTGGCCTCTCCTTGCTGTTCTCGCGCTCTGCCGGGGACTGTGCGCCCACCGGGGCCCCGGGGGACTCATGTTGCTCGGGGCCCCTCTCTTCCTACCCCGATTTCGCGCAATTTCTCGTGCAATTGCACGCGGGCGCTGTCGGGGTGGATAATAGCCTCGGCGTCAACCCCCCACGGTTCCGCCGACGCCTGACGTCGCATCAGGGAGACGACGTGCCAGCACCGGTGTGCACCGAGCGCCAGCACCCCACCTCCGGTGGCGAACCCGCCCCCACCCGGCGGCACCGCCGCCCCCTTCCTTGACCTGACCGCCGCGGAAAGGCCCCATGCCATGCGCACCGCTTCGACGCACCAGCCGAGCACCGAGCGCAACCAGCACAGCCAGCGCGCCGATCGTGAGACCTCGCCGGTGGAGCCGCTGCGCGGCCTGGGGGAGGTGCCCTGGCCGGACATCCAGGACTCCACCGGCAGCGCGTCGGCGATCCCGCTGCTGCTCAACAAGATCGCCTGGGGCAACGCCCAGACGGCCGCCGCGGCGGTCGGCGAACTCCGGGACCGGATCTGCCAGTACGGCTTCGTGGTCGAGCAGGCCACCGCGGCCACGGTCCCCTTCCTCTGGGAACTCGCCCAGCTGCCGCACGTGACCTGCCGCCCGCAGCTCCTCCGGCTGCTGGGGAACATCGCCGAGGCCCGCCAGTGGGAGCGCACCGCGTCCGCCTACCCCAAGCTCCTCAACCACCGCGAGAACCCGGTCGCCTGGGAGCGTGCCGCCCGTCAGGCCGTGCACGACCGCCGCGGGCTGCTGTGCCACCTGCCGACCGACACCGACACCGAACTCGGTCGCGCCGCCACCGAACTGGCCCGCGGCCTCGACGGCTGAGCGGGCGCCGGTCCCACCACCTGGACGCCCCGGCCGTCGGCCCCCGCTCTGGTGTACTCCTCGCCCGCAAGGGAAGGGAAGCGCTTGCTGTCCGCAGGGACGGCGATCCGCTTCCGTCAGGGCACTGGGAGGAACACCGCCGATGGCGCCGACGCAGGAGAGACCACTCGACCACCGCTACCGCGGCGAGCACCCGATACGCACGCTCGCCTATCTGTTCCGCGCCGACCGCTGGCGACTCGCCGCCGCCGTGGGAGTGTTCACCGTCAAGCACAGCCCCGTCTGGCTGCTGCCGCTGATCACCGCGTCCATCATCGACACCGTCGTCCAGCACCAGCCGATCAGCAGACTCTGGACGAGCACCGGCGTCATCATGTTCATCCTGCTCGTCAACTACCCCCTGCACGTGCTCTACGTCCGTCTCCTCTACGGCAGCGTCCGCCGCATGGGCACCGCCCTGCGCTCCGCGCTCTGCACCCGGATGCAGCAGCTGTCCATCGGCTACCACTCCCGGGTCAGCGCCGGGGTGCTCCAGGCCAAGGTGGTGCGCGACGTCGAGACGGTCGAGCAGATGGTGCAGCAGACCGCCGAGACCGGCCTCGGCGCGGGCACCGTCCTGATCGGCGGCCTGGTGATCATCGGGATCCGCACCCCCGAGTTCCTCCCCGTCTTCCTCGTCATCGTGCCCGCCGCCGCCCTCGTGGTGGCCCGTCTGCGGGCCCGGCTGCGCACCCACAACGAACACTTCCGGCACGAGGTGGAGACCCTCTCCTCGCGGGTCACGGAGATGACCCGGCTGATACCCGTCACCCGCGCCCACGGCCTGGAGGGCAAGGCCCTGCACCGCATGGACGGCACCCTGCGGCGGCTGCTCACCTCCGGGATGCGCCTGGACCTGGTCAACGGCCGGTTCGGCTCGCTGGCCTGGGTGGTGCTCAACGTGGTCGGCGTGCTGGTGCTCGCGGGCGCCGCGCTGATCTCGTACTACGACGTCTGGGGCGTCACCGCGGGCGACGTCGTCATGCTCAGCGCCTTCCTGACCACCCTCACCAACTCCACCACGACGCTGGCGGGCCTGGCGCCGGTGATCACCAAGGGCCTCGAGTCGGTCCGCTCGGTCGGCGAGGTGCTCCAGGCGCCCGAACTGGAGGACAACGAGGGCAAGGCGGAACTCACCGCCCTGCGCGGCGCGGTCACCTTCCACGACGTGGGGTACGCGTACGACGGCGGGCGGGCCGCCGTACGCGACTTCAGCCTCTCCGTCGCCCCGGGCGAGACCGTCGCGCTCGTCGGCGCCTCGGGGGCGGGCAAGTCCACGGTGCTCAACCTGGTCATCGGGTTCATCCGGCCGACCTCCGGGCGGCTGCTGCTCGACGGCACCGACATGAACACCCTGGACCTGCGCACGTACCGGCGGTTCGTGTCCGTCGTACCGCAGGAGTCGATCCTCTTCGACGGCACGATCCGGGAGAACGTCGCCTACGGCATGGACGAGGCCGACGAGGACGCCGTACGGGCCGCGCTGCGGGACGCCAACGCGCTCGAGTTCGTCGACCGGCTGCCGCAGGGCCTGGACACCCTCGTCGGCGAGCGGGGCGCCCGGCTCTCCGGTGGCCAGCGGCAGCGGCTCGCCATCGCCCGGGCGCTGATCAGGGACCCCAAGGTGCTGATCCTGGACGAGGCGACCTCGGCGCTCGACACCCGGTCCGAGGCGCTGGTGCAGCAGGCGCTGGCGCGGCTGCTGCACGGCCGGACCACGTTCGTGGTGGCGCACCGGCTGTCCACCGTGCGGGGCGCGGACCGGATCGTGGTGATGGGCGACGGCCGGATCCTGGAGACCGGCACCCACGACGAGCTGCTGCGCCGCGGTGGCGCCTACACGGAACTGCACAGCGGGCAGGCCGTCTGACGGGCCACGACCGCGCCCCGGTGTGGGCCGTCGGCGGGGGAGCGCGCCGTCGGCTCAGCGCGTCGCGCTCCCGGCGCGAATGACCCACGGTATCTGGTCACTTGGGAGACATGGACCGGAGGGCAGGAATGTTCCGGTGCTTCCCGGGCATACGCCAGCCGAAGATCGAGAGAGGGGCGCGTCGTGATCGTTCCTGACCCGAAGGTCGTCAGAGGTCTGCTCACCACCTACGCATCGCTGCGGATCGCGCAGTCGGAGCGGGAGGAGCCCGCGGTGGCGCGGGAGTTGGAGGACGTCAGCTACACGTTGTGCGTGATGATGGGCACCACCAGCGTCCAGGAGGCCATCGCCCGGGCGGACGCCCTGCTGCTGGCCGAGGGGCGGCGGTCGAAGGAGTCCGACGGGGAGGGCGACCTGTCGCTCGCCGTGTGAGCCGCGTGAGCCGTGTGAGCCGTGCGGGAGGGCGCGCGGGGAGCCGTGCGGGCTCCGGGCGGCTCCGACGGTTTGACGTCATCCGCACCGAGGTGTGTCCGGTCGCCTACACTCGGCAGTCATGCCCATGTTCATGGGTCATCGACAGGAAAGGCGCGTTGCCGGGTGTTCCAGGATTCCCCGATCTACGACCGACTCGTGGCGGAGCGCGGAGACGTTCCCGCCCACGTACGCAGCGAGGCCGAACGCGTCGGCAGGGAACTGGAGCTGGTCATGCGCCCCCTGCGCACCCCGGGCCACCATCCACCAGGCCCCGATCGCCAGCCCGCCCCGGGCGCGGGCTGGCAACGCCAGGGCATGCTGCCGGGCCCGCGCCCGCACTGACGGGGCGGGGGCGGGCTCCCGGCTTCGGCGGTTCCGGTCAAGGGACCCTGCTGTTCACGTCCTTGATCCATGGCGGTCGCTGTTCGGGTGGGCCGGACAGCCACTCCGCGATGGCGCGGGCGATGGGCTGCCCGGTGTCCACCTCGATGAAGCCGAACTGGCCCGACTGGTTGCACTCCAGGAACCACCACACGTCGTCGGCGTCCGCCACGAAGTCGAAGGCGCCGTACGCCAGTTCGGCCTCCCGCATGTACGTGCGCACGGACTCGGCGATACGTGGGGGTACCTCGACCGGTCGCCAGGGGGTCGCGGAGCGGTCGAAACGGACGTCCACCTCCTCGGGGTCGGCGCCCGCCGTCGCGTCCTTGCGGGCGGCCAGCAGTCGCTCGCCGACGACGGTGAGCCGGATGTCGGCCCGCTTGGCGATGCGCCGTTGCAGCAGCGTGGGGCCGAACGCCACCGCCGCGAAGTCGGTGTCCGGCGCCACCCGGCTGGTCGGCACCGCCCGGGGCGGTTCCTGGGGGTGCGCGCCCGAGACGGGCTTGACCACCAGGTCCGGGAAGCGTGCGGCGAAGTCGCGGGCGGCCTGCGGGAAGGTCGTGATCAGGGTGGCCGGGACGGGCAGCCCGCTGTGCTGGGCCAGGCGGAGCTGCCACGGTTTGTGCCGGGCCCGGCGGGCGGCGTCGGGGTGGTTCATCCACCGCGCCCCCGAGCTGCGCAGCATGCCGTACAGCGCCTGGGCGGACTCCTCCGTCAGCCACGGGGACGGCCGGGGCACGCGAGCGGCCGGGGTCCCCGGTCTGCGCACCCACACCGACCGCAGGCCGTCCATGGTCAACAGACGGCCCGCGGACCAGAGGTGACCGCGGAACGAGCCGTGCACGTACTCGCCCGAGAGCGCCACCCCGCCGGTGAGATCGGCGGGGTCGAGCCGGACCACCGGGACCCCGGACGCGTTCAGGTGCACGACCACCATGTCCGCGGTCACATCCTGCTCGGAGGTCAGGATCAGTACGGTCATTGTCGACTGTCCGTGGTCAGTCGTCGAAGTGCGTCTTCGAACCGGCGGTGGAGGTGGTGGTGCCGAGTTCCCTGAGCAGGGCGTGGTCGGTGGCGGCGATCCGGCCGTCCATGAGTACGTTCAACTGCAGTCCGGGGTCGTAGGCGTACGGAGTGGTCACGTCCAAATCCGCCGCTGGGCGTGCGTAGTTGAGCGCGAACGGTTGCATCGTCTCTCCCTTTTCGGTGCTCCCCCGGTCAAGGCGACGGCATGCCGTGCTGTCGCTTGGCCCGCTGGATCTCCAGGCTTTCCATGGACTTATACGATTCGAACGGGTGAATGGTTTCCCTACGCTCTGTAGTCATGGGCGAGTTGAACCACCCTGAACCTGAGACGGTTGAGCCCTCTTGTCGGTTGACTGTTTGTGACATGGAGCACTGCGGGGGCGCGTGGCTGGGGGTGGGGGCGCACGGGTGGTGGCCACGCGCATGCGCGCGGTGAGCGCTCAGACGGCGTCGGTGGGCCGACCGGCCGCCGACGGCGCCCGTACGGTACGCCGGGGCTTCCCGGCCAACGGGGCGCGCATGCTCCGCAGGGCCAGCAGCAGTACGCCGACGTCGTCCAGATAGACCGGGTCCGGCAGTACGTCCGCCGGTAGTACGAAGTACAGGACCGCCCCCCAGAACACCCAGCGCGGCCCGGTCGGCAGTCCGGCGCGCCGCAACCCGCGCCGCGCCCGCACCAGCCGCACCAGGAGTGCCACGGCCGCCGCGAGCACGAGCGCCGCGAGGACCAGCGCGACGACGGCGAGTACTGCTGTGGTCGAATCCACGGGCCCTCCTCAGTCCGGTGCACCGCTCGACGCGGGCCCCGTCTTTCTGGATTCCCGGATACGGCGCTGGTATGGCCGACGGAATGCGGCCACACACCCGAACGGGTGGAGTGCTATTCCGGTGCCGGTCCGTCGTCCGGGTGAGGGGCGGGGCGCCGGTTGCCGGTCACGCCCCTGAGGCGCTCGAAGGTGCGGGTGAGGTGCTGGAGGGGCGTGGGGGAGGCCTGTTGCCCGGGATCGGGCGGGGGCACGGCGTCGCGGTAGGCGGCGAGCGCCTCGTTGGCGCGCTCGGCGGCCTCCCGGTACAGGTCCCGGGACTTCGTCATCGCCTCCAGCGCCTCGGCGTACATGGCCACCAATTGCCGCTCGCGGGCCAGCTCCTCCTCCAGGGTGAGCAGATGCCAGTCCTCGCGCAGGGCGGTGACCGCCGCGTCGGCGTCCTCGGGCAGTGGCCGGGGCAGCGCGGCGAAGCGGGTGAGGGCGTCGAGCAGTTCGGTGGGCTCCGAGCCGTCCAGGAACACCGTACGGACGGCGAAGTCCTCGGCGTTCCAGCCGTCCGGCGCGGGATCGCCCGGCAGCACGACGGCGCCACCGCGCGGCACCTGGACACCGGACTCCCGCAGCGCCCAGTTCACCGGGCGCAGCTGGTGGGGCGCGGCGCGGTGCTCCACCACCCGGTGGGCGAGGCCCGGCGGCAGCAGCGCGGCCAGCGGGCGGCGGCCCCGCTCGTCCGGGGTCATCGCCTCATGGACGACGACGTGGACCGCCCAGCTGTCGCGGGCCGCGCTCCGCAGCAGCCGCCGCAGGTCCTTCTCGTCGGAGGGCAGGGGGTTGATGTCCCGCAGCCGCAGTCCCAGGACCGTCTCCCAGTCCGCTTCGGCGTCGTCCTGCGGCCAGAACATCGCCGCCGGGGACGGCCAGCGCAGGTCCCAGGGCCGCTCGGCCTCGGCCGCCAGCACCCACTCCTGGCCGTCGACCGCCAGCCGGGCGCGCACCGTCACCTCCCCGGCCACCCGCCAGCGGGCCTCGAAGACCCGCTCGGACGGTTCCAGATGGCTGTCGATGATCTCGCGGTCGGTCAGTGAGCGCAGGGTGCGCCGGACCGTGGCGGGCGCGTCGGGACCGCGGTGGCGGCCACGGGCCAGCCACAGGGTGGGGGAGGTCGCGGGTCGGTCGGTGGCGGAACTCGGCATGGCTCCAGCTGGGAACGGGGGCGTCGGGTATCGCCCAGTATTGCCGCTCCGGGCGGCCGGAGATCACCCGGGGTCCGTGCGGCGGGAGCCACCCGTGGGTACGGTGATCGATCCCGCGCCGGTCAGAAAGAGTCAGTCCTCGGCATATTCCGAACGAAAGTGCGGAAGCGCTCCGGGGTGCCCACACGGTCCGTAGCGTCGCTCCCACGTTCGCCGTACGGCCGTACAGGGGGAGGGGATCCAGCGTGCCCGGAATCGACGAGAGTCTGCTGGACGCCATGCGCCTGCCGGGTGCGCGGGGCGCCTCGGTCATCGACTGGATCAGCGGTCTCGCGCTGGGAGCCGTGGGCGAGGCGCCCGGCGGCGACTTGGAGACCGCCGCCGCCGAGACCGCCGAACTGGCCCGGCTCGCCGCCGAGAGCGGCGCCTTCCGCCTGGCCGCCGCGGGCGACGCCGCCGAACCGGGCAAGGAACCACCCGTCCAGGACGTGATCATCACCACCCCGGACGACTACCACGTCCTGCGGTTCGTCACCACGACGTTCGACAGCAGCGCCGTGCTCCACCTGTGGCTGGGCCGCGCCGAGGGCAATCTCGCCCTGGCCCGGATCCGCCTCGCCGAACTCGCCGAGCGGCTGGTGCTCGGATGACCACCGTCGCCGACCTCCGCACGACGACCGTGGCCTCCCTCGCCGCACTCGCCGACCGGCACGCCACCGGCGTCCTCCTCGGCGCCACCGGCGCCGTCTACCTGGAGGCGGGCCGGGTCGCGCACGCCGAGTCGCCGTCCGCCCCCGACCTCGGCGCCCTGCTCACCCGCAGCGCCGCCGTCGACCCCGAGGGCTGGCAGGACGCGCTGGACCGGGCGGGCGCCCGCCGCCACGTCGGCCGTCACCTCGTCGACACCGGCCGCCTCGCCGCCGGTGCCCTGGAGCTGTGCCACCTCGGCGCCCTCTTCGACGCCGCGTACTTCGTCCTCGGGCCCGGCGACGGCCACGAGCCCCGGTTCCGCACGGGCGCCGCGCACTGGATCGGCACGGTGCGCCCGGTGCCGGTGGACGTCCTGGTCCGCGAGTGCGCCCGCCGCCGCGTGCTGCTGGACCGGATCTGGCCCCGGCCGGAGACCGACACCGCCCCGCTCGCCCGGGTCACCGGCGCCCACCCCCGGGCGCTGCCCGCGCGCCGTCAGCGGATCCTCGCCGAGATCGACGGCGAGCGTACGGCGGCCCAGATCGCGTCCGCCCTGGCCTGGCGCACCTTCCACACCCTGGTCGAGCTGCGACGGCTGGCCGCCGAGGGCCTCGTCATCCCGGCACCGCCGCGGGCCGCGCCGGACGCGCCCCCGGCCGACTGGCTCGCGCCGCCGGTGCAGGACCCCGACACGGCGCTGCTGCGACGGCTTCGAGACGCCTTGGAGGCCCTGTGATCCGCGCGCGCCGACAGCGTGCCGAAAGGAGACTGCTCATGGCCGTCGAGGCCGACGTCCTGGACGAACTGCGCCGACTGCGCTCCCGCCTGCCCCAGCTCACCGGCTCCCTGGCGGCCAGCGTCGACGGCCTCGTCCTCGCCCAGGACGCGCCGGACACCGAACCGGAGGGACTCGCGGCGCTCACCGCCGCCGCCCTCGGAGTCGCCCAGCGCATGGC
Organism: Streptomyces sp. NPDC057877; assembly: GCF_042796855.1. Lineage (NCBI taxonomy): Bacteria > Bacillati > Actinomycetota > Actinomycetes > Kitasatosporales > Streptomycetaceae > Streptomyces > Streptomyces sp. NPDC057877. Next base: position 62,594 of record NZ_JBHVMS010000012.1, on the reverse strand, counting down.
CGACGCCACCGCCCGCGGCGCCTTCCGCGAACTGCTCCTGCGCGGCGCGCACGGCTACGTCGCCACCTATACGGCGGGCCCCACCGCGGTGCTCACCCTGCTCGCCGACGACCGCGTCAACGTGGGGCGGCTGCATCTGGAGGGGCGTCGCAGCGGTGCCCGCATCGGTGAGCTGGTCGCCGCCCGGATCGGCCCGCACGAAGAGGCACCGCGGTCGGCCCCGGCCGTGGACCCCGGCCGCCCCATCGGCACCCTCCCGGTCCGCACCCCACGGCGGTCCCCGTCCCAGACCAGCACCCGGGCCCGGCCGCGGCCCGACACCGGCGGCTGAACCCCGCTCACGACCTCTCTCCCGGCCGCACGGCTCCATCCCCGGGGCACCGGCCCGACCATCACCACCGCCCGAAAGGGCCGGGGCACCGGCCCGACCATCACCACCGCCCGAAAGGACGCGAACCCATGGCCAACCTGGAAACCTCGCTCAAGGAATGCCTCAGCTCCATCGAGGGGGCGACCGCCGCCGCGCTCGTCGACTACACGAGCGGCATGGCCCTCGGCACCCTCGGCGGCACCAAGACCTTCGACCTGGACGTCGCGGCGGCCGGGAACACCGACGTCGTACGGTCCAAGCTGCGCACGATGGAACACCTCGGCATCAAGGAGGAGATCGAGGACATCCTCATCACCCTCAGCAGCCAGTACCACCTGATCCGCCTGATCAAGGGCCGCGGCGGCAAAGGCCTGTTCCTCTACCTCGTGCTCGACTCCGGCCGCGCCAACCTGGCGATGGCCCGCCACCAGCTCCGCAAGATCGAGGCCGACCTGGAGGTGTGACACCGGCGCAAGGCGATCCGGCGCGGGCCCGTCACCGAGGAGCCCACGCCGGATCGTGCGCCGTCCTTACGCGCCGCTCTCGCGGAGCATGTCCTCACGCTCCACGATCTTCACCCGCTCGCGGCCCTGCGGCTCGCCGAGCGCCTTCTCCGCGGCGTCCAGCCTGTACCAGCCCTCCCAGGTGGTGAAGCGGATCCCGCGCTCGGCGAGGAACGCCTCGACGGCCTCCGGCGCGGGCGAGGCGGGCGTCTGGAGACGCCCGCCCGCGAAGTCGTCCAGCAGGTTCGCGACCGTCTCGTTGGCGTCGCCCTTGGTGTGCCCGATCAGGCCCACCGGACCACGCCGGATCCAGCCGGTGACATACGTCGACTGCAGGTGCTCGCCGGACTCCTGGATGACCCGGCCGCCCTTGTCGGGGACGGTGCCCGAGCCGATGTCCCAGGGCAGCTTGGGCAGCTTGTCGGAGAGGTAGCCCACCGCGCGGTAGACCGCGTCCACGTCCCAGTCGGTGAACTGGCCGGTGCCCTTGACGTTGCCGGTGCCGTCCAGCTCCGTGCGCTCGGTGCGCAGGCCGACGACCTTGCCGTCCGCGCCGAGGATCTCCACCGGCGACTCGAAGAAGTGCAGGTAGAGCTTGTGCGGGCGGTCGCCGATGTCGCGGATCGCCCAGTTCTCCAGGGTCTTGGCGACCATGTCGGTCTGCTTGTTGCCCCGGCGGTCGGCGATCGAGCCCTCGTCGTAGTCGATGTCCTCGGGGTTGACGATGACCTCGATGGTGGGGGAGTGGTCCAGCTCGCGCAGCTCCATCGGGCTGAACTTCGCCTGCGCCGGGCCACGGCGGCCGAAGACGTGGATCTCGACGGCCTTGTTGGCCTTCAGGCCCTCGTAGACGTTCGGCGGGATCTCGGTGGGCAGCAGTTCGTCCGCCGTCTTCGCGAGGATCCGGGAGATGTCGAGCGCCACGTTGCCCACGCCCAGCACGGCGACCTTCTCCGCGTGCAGCGGCCAGGTGCGCGGCACGTCCGGGTGGCCGTCGTACCAGGACGCGAAGTCGGCGGCGCCGTAGGAGCCGTCGAGTTCGACGCCGGGGATGCGCAGCTCGCGGTCGGCCATGGCACCGGTCGAGAAGACCACCGCGTCGTAGAACTCGCGCAGGTCGTCCAGGTGGACGTCGGTGCCGTAGTCGACATTGCCGAAGAGACGGACCTGCGGTTTGTCCAGCACCTGGTGCAGGGCCGTGATGATGCCCTTGATCCGGGGGTGGTCGGGAGCGACGCCGTAGCGGATCAGTCCGAACGGCGCCGGCATCCGCTCGAAGAGGTCGATGGACACACCGGGGTCGGCGGCCACGTCGGACTTGAGCAGGGCGTCGGCGGCGTAGATCCCGGCGGGGCCGGCTCCGACGATGGCTACCCGCAGAGGGCGGGGCATGATCAGGTTCCCTTCGAGCGGTGACAGGCGACTCGATCGGGAAGCCTAAACTGAGGCAAGCCTAAGTCGGTACGCGGGTTCGATCTATGGACACATAAGAGGGATTTATGAGTGGCCGCGTGGACCCGGCCGGGCGGTCCGCTCGGGCAACTGCCGCTCCAGGGCGTCCAACGCCTCGCGCATCGCGGTGATCCGGTCGTGGACGCCGTGCGCGTCCTCGGGCCGCGCGGGGCCGCCGCGTTGCGCGGGGACGGCCCCGGCCCGCTCGGCCGCCTCCATCTCCCGTGCCTCGTCAAGGCTGTTGAGCACCACCCCGATGAGCACGTTCACCAGCACGAACGAGGCCAGCAGCACATACGAGCCGTAGTAGACGATGCTCAGCCGGGAGACCTCAAGACCGCTGTGCACGGTCTCGCCCAGCCCGTCCAGGGTCGTCAGCAGGAACAGGGTGAGCATGGCCCGGCCGATCGAGCCGAAGTGACCGGGATCACTGGCCGCGAAGCACATCCAGCCGACCATGGCGTAGACGTAGAGGATGATCCCGCCGACGAACAGGAAGCTCGCAGTGCCGGGCAGGCTGCGGGAGACGGCGAGCAGCAGGATCCGCAGCTGCGGCAGGAACCGCGCGGTGCGCAGCACCCGGGCCAGCCGCAGCAGCCGCAGCACGGTGGCGTTCTCGCGGACCAGCGGCAGCAGCGCGCTGACGACGACCAGCACGTCGAAGACGTTCCAGGGGTCGCGCCAGAACCGGGCCGGGCGGTCGGCGTGCGCGCCCAGCCGGAGCAGCAGCTCCACGCTGAAGACGGCCAGACAGCCGTGCTCCGCCCAGCGCAACGGGCCGGTGAGCGAGTGGGCGAGGCTGTCGTACGTCTCCAGGCCCAACAGGACGGCGTTGAACAGGATCACGGCCAGTACGGCCAGCGAGAAGGGACGGGCGTCGACGACCGTACGACAGCGGACGGCGAACCGGGCGCGTACGGCGGCGGAATGGGGGGTCATGGTCGTCCTCGGCGCGTAGGGGAACCTCCCGCCGGGGACCGGGGACCGGACCCCGGCGGAACGGACCGGCGGCGGTCACCACGACCGCCGGTCGCCCCGCCTAACGTGCGAACCGGCCCCGGGGCTGCGGCCGTCCACGAAGATCGCCGGGCGTTCCTCTGGTCGACCGTTCGAATACTCCCGGCCAGGGTCTCCGCGCCCCCGCCCCCACGGGAGGCGCCGCGCCGGGACCGGCTCAGTCGGCCGTCCGGCCCGCCTCGTACGTCCGTCGTGCCCCCGGATGCCGGTCCGCCACCTGCACCATCAGCAGCAGGAGCAGCGCGGCGAGTGAGGCGAGCGAGGCGCACACCGCGGTCAGGCCCGCGCTCCATGGCGGGGCGACCATGATGCCGAGGGCCTGGGTGAGTTGGGGTGCGCGGAACCACTCCTCGGACATCACCGCGGCGGCCAGCGCGGCGGGCACGAGCACGCCTGCCAGCAGCACCGTGGCGGTGGCCCGGCAGGCCACGACGACGGCCAGTACGACGCACAGTCCCGACACCGCGAGGGTCGCCGTGTAGACGCTGAGGGAGACGCCCGCCCTGTGCAGCGGGAAGTGCGCCGCGCCGCACACCAGCAGGGCCGCGGCGGCGAGCCAGCTCGGCCAGAAGGCGGGCCTGCCGGTCCGCTCGCGGTTGCGTTCGCGCAGCACCCGCACCGGTCGGTGACCGGCCGTCGGCGGGGACGCGGTGAGGTCCGGCATGCCGACCGGGGTGGAGGATCCGGGTCCCTGGTCCGTTCCGGTCGTGTCCGCGTGCTTCTCCCGGGCCAGCCGTCCGATCAGCTCCACGAGTTCCTCGACGGGGCGGCCGGTGGCGGCGGCGTGCACCGCCTCCTGTCCGCAGTGCGGCTGCACGGGCGTCTGGTGCAGCAGCTCCATCAGCCGCGACACCTCCTCGACCGTGCGGGTCTCGACCGCCGTACGGATCGCGACGTCCGCGCTGTCGGGCTTGCGGGGCGGGCGGGTCAGTTCGGTGATCAGCAGGGCGACGTCGTCCACGGACCGGTCGACCGCGACCGCCCGCAGGACGTCGACGACGGCCGCCGCGTGCTCGGGCGACGCCTCCAGCAGGGTGACGAGCCGTACGACCTCCTCCAGCGGCCGGTCGCTGACGGCCGCGTGCACCAACTCGCCGACCGCGCCGCCGTAGTCGGCCTCCGTCGCCCTGGCCGTCGGGTCTTCGGGCTGGGGAGACAGCGGTTCGAGGGGGACCAGGGTCGGCGGCGCCACGGGTTTCTCCGGTACCGCCGCCCTGCTGTCCGGCCGCTCCGCCCCGCCCTCGCCCTCGCCCATGGCCGGGGCGTGGGCGGGGCGCGGCGGCGGTTCGGCCGCGGGGACCGGTTCCATGGTGGGCACCGGTTCCGTGCTGGCTACCGGTTGCGTGCCGGGGACCGGTTCCGTGGGGGCCGTGGCGGTCGGGTTCGAAGGGTTGGGTGTCGAGGGCGTGGTCATGCGCGCTCCAGGGGGAGTGGTCCGGCCGCCCCCTGCCCCTCCGAAGGCGGCACGTGGTGCTTTCCCTGCCCATTACTAGGCCCCCCGCCGAGGCAGCGCCACTCGGGTGAGGCGCACGTATGACACCCGCGCGCCCCCGGCTCAGTACAGCTTGTTGACCGCCGTCACCGTGGTGGCCTTGAAGTCGGCGACCTGGGCGTGCCGGAAGTCGCCCAGCTGCGCCCACCGCACGACGGTCACCGTCCTGCCGTCCCGGCCGACCGAGAACAGCGCGATGTCGGAGGCACCCCAGGACGCCTCGGTGTGGACGCCGTACACATGGGCGCCCTCCTCGACCTTGAGGCGTCCGTAGTACTTCTGGGACGCGGTGATGTCGGGGTACTCCTTTTCCAGCTTCTGCGCGCAGGTCGCGAGGTCCTTGCGGAGCTGTGCCGCGAACGTCTTGGCCCGGCGCGCGTCCCGCTCGACGACCGTCACCTGGAGCGCGTTGGTGTCCATCTCGGTCCAGTAGGCGCGGTGACTGGCGATCGACGGCAGGGATTGGCCGACGCACATCGGGAGCGGGTCCGGCTGACCGGCGGTGACCGGTCCGGCGTACCAGGGCGAGGACGGGTGCGGCGGCAGCTCGGCCGGCTTCAGGAAGCGGGGCGCGGAGGCGGTGGCCGGTGCCGCGGCCACGGCGACAGCGGCTCCGGTGGCCAGCGCGGCGACGGCGAGCCGGGCACCTCGGGTACGGACGTTCATGGTGATCCCCCTGGGGCGTTGGTGCGGGTTTGGGTCCTGCATCTCGTACGACCCGCCGTGGGCCGGTTTCGTTGTGCTCCGCCCGTGCCACAGCTTTGTCACAGCGGAGGCGGCTTGCGACCGGTGGCGGCGAGGCGGCAGGGTTCGACCGTGGCCACCTTGCTGATCGTGCATCACACGCCCTCGCCGAACTGTCAGACGCTCCTCGAGGCCGTCGTCTCCGGGGCGAGCGCGCCGGAGATCGAGGGGGTGCGGGTGGTGCGGCGGGCCGCGCTGGGCGCGACGGCGTCCGATGTGCTCGCCGCCGACGGGTTCCTGCTGGGCACCCCGGCGAACCTGGGCTATGTGTCCGGTGCCCTCAAGCACTTCTTCGACCAGGTGTACTACCCCTGCCTGGACGCCACCCGGGGCAGGCCGTTCGGCTACTACGTGCACGGCGGCAACGACGTCACGGGCGCCGTCCGGGCCATCGAGTCGATCACCACGGGCCTCGGCTGGCGGCGTGCGGCGGATCCCGTGACCGTCACGGGTGAACCGGCCAAGTCCGATGTGGAGGCGTGCTGGGAGCTGGGGGCGACGCTCGCCGCCGGGCTGATGGGCGAGGGCGTCTGAGGCGTCAGACCGGCTGCTCTCCGTTGCGCTGCGCCGGGGACACGGTCGGTGTGGCGAACAGCTGGAGCGAGCCGTGCAGGTTCTTCAGGTCGGGGGCGACACCGCTCAGCTCCAGGGCGATGGCGGCGGCGAGGTTGTCCCGCAGCAGCGGCTGCTGGACCTGGGAGATCAGGTCCAGGGCGCGGGTGGCGCGCGCGTTGCGCTCGGCGTCCTGGCGCAGGTCCCCGAGAGCCTGGATCATCATCCTGCGTTCCTCGGCCCGGTTGCGGAAGAAGAAGAACGACAGCACCTGGGAGAAGATGCCGGACGCGGTGATGACCACCGCCAGGGCCAGGTCGTCGGAGTGGTAGACGCCGACGAGAATGCCCGCGGCGATGATGAGATAGCCGAGGACCGCCGCGGCGATCGCGGCGAAGAAGCTGATGTCGGCGCGTCGGCCGACCTTCTTGTAGTACTTCTCCAGTACGTCCGACAGGGCGGCCTGGCTGGGGTTGGGCGCCGCCGTCGCGGCGGGGTCGGCGGAGGCGCCGGAAGGCGTGCCGGGGAGGCCGATCGGGGTTTCCTGACCGGGTTCCCCCGTCTGACCCGGCTGCTGCCCCTCCGACTGGCGGGAGCGGAACCGCTCGACGGCCGCCCGCCAGGCGTCGCTGCCCGCGGCCGAGGCCAGGCTGGAGGCGGCCAGGGTGGTGAAGCTGATGAGTGGATCCATGTCGTCCCCCGAAGTGCGCCGGAATCACCGGCACCTTACTGCCCGTCAGGGCGCGGACGGCCGTCCCGGCCGGGGGACCTGACCGGCCGGGACGGTCGTCCGCGTGCGCAGGGCCCCGCGACTAGATGGAGATCGTGGTGCCGTCGAAGCGGGTGAGGCTGAAGTACGCGTCCTCCAGCGTGCCCTCCTTCGCCTCCCGCAGCAGGCCGACCGCGATCTCCTCACCGAGGCGGACCGAGGCGCTGTAGTCGGAGCGCCAGTGCACCCCGCCCATGCTGCGGCCGATGGCGATGTTGGCGGCGACCTTGTTGAGTTCGCCGCCGACGGTCAGCCGCCCGGCGTCCGGGCCGGTGTACTGCTTGAGACCCTTGCCGTCCTTGGCGGGCACGACCGGGTCGGCGAGGAGGTGCGTCTCGTCGAACCAGGCCTTCAGGAGGGTCACGCAGGCGCCCGCGACGGTGGCGTGCCCGGCGCCGTAGGACGGGTGGGTCGGGCTGCCCTCGGGGAACGCCTGCGGGAGCAGATAGCTGCCGTACTTCTTGAAGACCCGGTCGACGGCGGTGGAGCCGAGGACGCCGGGGTCGATCGGGTAGTCGCGCTCGTTGCTCAGGTGCTGGTGGACCCGGCCGCCGAACTCCTCCGGCCGCAGCCGCCGGTGGACGTACCACTTCTGGTACCACACGGCCTTCAGCGCACGGGTGGCGACCTCGGTCACCAGTGACAGGATGTGGGGTCCGCCGTAGGTGCCGAAGCCCTCCTGGTTGTGGGAGTAGTGGTACGGGTTGCCCGCGTCCACCGGGGCGTTCGAGCCCAGCAGGATGAGCGCGGCGTTGAGGTAGGCCTCGTACAGCGCGTCGAAGTGGACGTAGTGCGCGAGGTCGCGCGGCGTCTGGATGTAGCGCCGGTTGGTGCGGTCGCGCTTGTCCGGGACGGTGGTGTCGCCGTTCTGCACCTCCAGCCAGTCGTCCCAGGTCGTCAGGTGGTCGACCGGGCGGACCAGGGTGTCCTGCCGCTGCTGGATCAGCAGGGTGCCGAACGGGATGTCCTTGAGCAGGAACTGCGAGACGTACGGCCCGGCGAGGTCGCCCGGGGTGTTCCCGCGGAAGAGGGTCTGCGGGGTGACGTCGCCGCCGAGGACTGGGCCGCCGAGGGCGGGCATCCTGGACAGTTCGGCCGCCGCGTCGGTGGCGTCCTGGTGGGTGGTGAAGTCGCTGAAGGGCACGTCACGGCAGAGCGCCATCCAGTACAGCTCGACCGCCTCGGCGGAGTTCCGCGCGCTGTCGATGCGCGGTGCGGGCGGCAGGGTCAGCGCCTGGGCGTCCGGGCCCTGGGTGTCGAAGGCCAGCCCGCACTGCGGGTTGACCAGCTTGCGCGGGCCGCCCAGCGGGATCCGCTCGAAGTCCTCGGGCCGTCCGGTGTGCAGGGCGCGGCGCAGCAGGTTGTAGGCCGCCGGGTCCACCTCGCCCTGGTCGTTGTGCGGCAGGCCCTTGGAGTAGTTGGCGATGAAGGGCAGCGGCGCGTAGTCGGACTCCTCTCCGTTGGCCGTCTGCACCGGTACGTGACGCTGGAATTCCGCTTCGGCCGCGCGTACACGCAGCTGTCGTGCGGCAAAACGGCGGTCACTCATAGAAATCCCCCGGTTCTCCCCGTTGTCCCCGTTGAAAGGCGGTGCGCGGCTCGCACCACTGAGGGGGAGACGTCTCAGGGCACGCCGCAAGTTCCGGGTGAATCGGTAATTCCGCGACTTTTCACATCTGGAGTGAGTGTTCCGGTGCGCACTGACGCGGTCTGACCTGGCGGCTTGCCCGCACCGCCGGAGGCGGTCGTTCCGTCGGGCCCCGGCGCGTGCTCAAGGACCGCCGTAGCCAGCTCTGTTGACGTCCATTCATGTGTTTGTCCGGTGATACGATCACCGCGTTTGCGGAGCGGGTGGACGGGTGCACGACGGCATCTTCCGACTTCAGGGACAGCCCGGGCGGCAACCCCGGTGCGGGCGGTCCGCCGGTGCTTCCGCACAAGACACGGGAATTCAGCAAGCGGGCCGTCAGTCGCCTGAAGAGAGTCTTATGACGGAATACATAGTGATCGCAGTGCTTTTGGTGCTGCTCGCTGCCATCGTTGTCGCCGTCACCCTCGTGGTCCGCCAGCGCAGGGCGGCGCGGAATCTACGGCAGGAGATCCAGGGCCTCAAGGCTCACTACACGGAGCTGGAGAACGACTACGCACAATCCGTCCGCACGGCGCAGGAGCAGGCCGAGGACGCCACCAAGACGGTACTGAAGTCCGCGATGCGGACCCTCCAGGGTCTCGCCGCCGAACAGCAGCTCGTGCTGTCCCGGCTCCAGACCAAGTACGGCGACTCGGTCATCCTCGAGGACCTGCTGGAGATCGACCACACCAACTCGCAGTTCGGCCGGCGCGCGCAGTCCATCGCGGTGCTGTGCGACGGCTGGCTGGGCGGCCGTCGCGACGTCGCCTCGGTGTACGACGTGGTGCGCAGCGCACAGGGGCGCATCAGGCACTTCCGCCGCGTCGAGATCCTCTCCCAGGCCGACTTCGGCATCACCAGCCGGGCCGTCGAGCCGGTCGCGCTGGCCCTCGCCGAGCTGCTGGACAACGCCACCAGCTACTCCAGCCCGGACACCGTGGTGGAGATCAACATCCGGCCCGTGCCCAAGGGCATCTGCATCATCGTCGACGACGCCGGTGTCGGCATGAGCGACGAGGAGCGGGTGCGCGCCCAGCGGCTGCTCTCCAGCGAGCGCGCCTCGGGCGTCTCCGGCCTCGGCAACCCGCCGCAGTTCGGTTTCTCGGTGATCGGTGTGCTCGCCGAACGGTTCGGCTTCGAGGTGGCCGTGGACTCCACCTCTCCCTACGGAGGTGTACGCGCCGTCGTCCTGCTGCCGCACGACCTGCTCACCGGCATGCCCGAGAAGAAGTCACCGGCCTCCAGCCCGGCCGCCCTCGCCCGCGACGGCGGACCCGAGCCCGGACTGACCACCGGCTCGACCAGCGACGGACTGCCCCGGCGACGCCGCAAGCGGCCCATGGCCATCGTGCCGGGCTCCAGCGCCCCGGCGGACTCCGGCGGAGCCTCCCGCTCCGGCGCCGAGACCGCGGCGATCATGGGCGCCTTCCAGCGGGGGACGCAGTCCGGACGGGCGGCGCGACCCGAATCGGGGGAGCAGACGAGCCGCACACGTGAAGCAAGCAGCGAAGGGCATGAGGTCTCGTGAACGATCTGTCGTGGATGCTCGACAGCGCCCTGGAGATTCCCGGCGCACTGCATGCGGTCCTGATATCCGCCGACGGTCTGCTGATGGCCCGTACGAAGGACTTCGACAAGGACGATGCCGACCGGGTCGCCGCCGCGATGAGCGGGGTGCAGTCGCTCAGCCGGTCCCTGGGGTTCTTCTGTGAGGACCCCAGCCAGCGGTGGCGGCAGACGCTGGTCGAGTTCGACGGCGGCTGGGTCTTCCTGATCTCCGCCGGTGAGGGCGCCTACCTCGCGGTCTCGGCGTCGCCGGACGTGGACATGGCGGACATCACCTTCCGGATGCAGCAGCTCGTCGGGCGGCTGGGCAAGGAGCTGACGACGCCGCCGCGCGAGAACCTCGGCGCCCGCTCATGACGGGGCAGGAGGAGTGGCAGCCCGAGGGCGCCGAATTAGTGCGTCCGTACGTCATCACCAAGGGGCGCGGGCTGCCCCAGGAGGAACAGCTCTCCCTCATCACCCTGGTCACCGCGGCGGAGGACCACGCGCAGCGGCCGACCCGGCTGTCCCCCGAGGAGCAGAGCCTGCTGGACGTCTGCTCGGCCGGCTATCTGTCGGTCGCCGAGGTCGCCGGGCACACCCGGCTGCCGCTGGGCGTGGTGAGGATCCTGCTCGCCTCGCTCTCGGAGGGCGGCTACCTCATCACCCGCCCGCCGGTGCAGCGGGCGCCGCTCGCCGAGCGGCAGATCCTGGAGGAGGTGCTGAATGGGCTCCGCGCCAAGTTTGGGTGAGCAGGCCTATGTGCGCGGCGGCGCGGCACAGACGGCGGTGAAGATCCTGGTCGTCGGGCACTTCGCGGTGGGCAAGACCACGTTCATCGGTTCGATCTCGGAGATCGAGCCGCTGTCCACCGAGGAGACGATGACCCGGGCCGCCGAGTCCGTCGACGACCTCAAGGGCGTGCACGGCAAGACCACCACCACGGTCGCCATGGACTTCGGCCGGCTGACCATCAGCGACCGGGTCGTGCTGTACCTGTTCGGCACCCCCGGGCAGCTGCGCTTCGTGCAGATGTGGGAGGACATGGCACGCGGCGCTCTCGGCGCGCTGGTGCTGGTCGACCCCGAGCGGCTGGCGGACTCCTTCGCCGTGATCGACCTGATCGAGCAGTACGGCCTGGACTACGCCATCGCCGTCAACCACTTCGACGGGTCGCCGGAGCGCACCGAGGCGGCCCTGCGCGAGGCGTTGGACCTGCTCGACGACACCCCCGTCGTCACCTGCGACGCCCGCGACGAGAAGTCGTCGGCCGCCGCGTTGACCACCCTCGTCCGCTATCTGCTGGACCGTGCCCACTAGGAAGCTGAGAGCACATATGGACGCTCAACCCACTACCCCGGTCCCCCCGCCGGGGTGCCCGGCCCATGGCTCCGGCGGCAGAGTGCCGCTGTACGGGCCGGAGTTCGCGGCCGACCCGCAGGCGTACTACGAGTTCCTGCGCCACTACGGCCCCGCCGCGCCCGTGGAACTCGCCCCCGGAGTCGAGGCCACCCTGGTCACGGACTACGCCTCCGCCCTGCAACTGCTCCAGGACTCCTCCTCCTTCCGCAAGGACGCGCGCCGCTGGCGGGCCTTCAACGAGGGCAAGATCAGCCCGGACAGCCCGGTCGCGCCGCTGCTGGCCTACCGGCCCAACTGCATGTTCGCCGACGGCGCCGAGCACATCAGGCTGCGGCAGGCGGTGACCGACAGCTTCGCCCGGGTCGACAGCAGGCGGCTGGCCCGCTCCACCGAGCAGATCTCCGACTACCTCATCTCGCAGTTCGGCACCCGCGGTTCGGCCGACCTGCTCGGCGACTACGCCAAGCAGCTTCCGCTGTTCGTCTTCAACGAGCTGTTCGGCTGCCCCGCCGACATCGGCGACCGGGTGCTGTTCGGGATCTCCGGCATGTTCGACGGCGTCAACGCGGAGAAGGCCGTCGGGGTGCTCTACCAGGCGGTCGGCGAGCTGGTCGCGATCAAGCGGTCCCGGCCGGGCGAGGACGTCACCTCCTGGCTGATGCAGCACCAGGCGGCCCTGAGCGACGAGGAGATGGTCCACCAGCTGGCCCTGCTGCTCGGCGCGGGCGCCGAACCGCTGCGCAACCTCATCGGCAACACCCTGCACCGGCTCCTCACCCATGACCGGTACGCGCGCGAGGGCGGACTGATCGAGGAGGCCATCGACGACACGCTGTGGGAGAACCCTCCCATGTCCAACTACGCGCCGCACTACCCGGCCTCGGACATGGAGTTCGCCGGACAGCACCTGCACGCGGGCGACCTGGTGCTGGTCGGCTTCGCCGCCGCCAACACCGGCCCGGCGCTGACGGCCGCCCGGCAGGCCGGGTCCAACCGGGCCCACCTGGCGTGGAGCGCGGGCCCGCACGCCTGCCCGTCCAAGGAACCGGCCCGGCAGATCACGGTGACCGCCATCGAGAACCTGCTGAACCACCTGCCGGACGTCGAACTCGCCGTGCCGGAGGACAGCCTGACCTGGCGTCCGGGCCCCTTCAACCGCGCCCTGGCCACCCTCCCCGCCCGCTACACCCCGATCCGCCCGCTGCGCCAGTCCGCCGCGCAGTCCCGCACGGAGACCCCGGCCGCCGCCCCCGCGACGGAGGAGCGCAAGCCCGAACGCGGACTGTGGAGCAACTTCCTCACCTGGCTCAAGGGGTGACGCACTCCACATCGCACCGAGTTTCGCCCACCGCATGAAGGTTCAACGGTACGGGTAGTGAGCACGCGGCATCCGAACGCTTACGAGGCTAAGGAGGCGTGATGCGTCACATATCTGTCGATGTCGCTTATCGTCCCGGCAGACCACACCCCCAACCGTCGGACCACCCCCCGGTACCCGCCCCGCCAGGCGGGTATCTTTTTGCCCCCGTCGACCCGTCGCGGGCGGCCCGGTGACCCGCCTGCGGGCCGGTGACCGCGACGAGCCCGCCCTCGCGACCCTCGGCGCCCGCACCGCCGGGCAGTTGCACCGGCTCGGCGCCGTGGCGGGCCTGTCCGAGGCCGACGCCGACACCTACGCCGACGTCCTGACCGAGTCCCTGGGGGCGGTGGCCGACCGGCCGCTCGATCTGCCCCCGGCCGCCACGACCTTCCTGTCCGACGACCACACCCCGGTGGAGTTCTCGCTCTCCTTCCGGCCCGGCACGGCACCCGCCCTGCGGGTCCTGGTGGAACCAGGCTGCGGCGCAGGCAGCCTGGCCCGCAACGGCCGCGTCGGGCTCAGGACCGTCCGGGCCATGGCCAGGCGCTGGCACTTCAGCACCGACCGCCTCGACGACCTCGAGGACCTGTTCCTGCCCGAGTCGCCCAAGGGACCCCTGGCCCTGTGGATCGCGCTGGAGCTGCGGCATGGGGGAGTACCCGGCGTGAAGGTGTACCTGAACCCGGCGGCGTCGGGGCGGAAACGTTCCGCTGACACGGTGCGCGAAGCCCTCCGCCGCCTCGGCCACCGACGGGCCGTGGAGGCCCTGCCGGAAGCCGACGGACGCCCCTTCCTCGCCCTGGATCTCGGCGACTGGGACACCCCCAGGGTCAAGGTCTACCTCCGCCACGACAACCTCTCGCCCGTCGAGGCGCCGGGCCTGTCCCGCATGGACGGCGGCCCCGATCCCACGACCGTCGAGGAGTTCTTCCGCACGGTCGCGGGCGCCGGGGCGCGGAGCCTCAACCGGCGCCCCGCCCTGACCTGTCATGCACTCACCGACACGGCGGCGGCCCGCCCGACCGGTTTCACCCTGCACATCCCGGTCCGCGACTACGCCCGGCACGACGGTGAGTCCCTGACCCGCGCGGCGGCGGTCCTGCACCGCCACGGCATGGACCCGGCACCCCTGGCCCGTGCCCTGGCCGCCGTCACCGACCGGCGGCCCGAGGACGGCGTGGGACTGATCTCCTACCTGGCCCTCGTCCACCAGCAGGGCAGCCCGCCGCGGGTGACGGCGTACCTCTCCTGCGAGGCGTACGCCGTCCGCCCGCCGAACGGCACGGCCAGTGCCCCGCTGGAAGCGGTCCGCTGACACGAGAGGCTCCCGGCGGACGGACCGCAGGGAGCCTGTCGTCGTACGGGCGCGGGCGGCTAGACGGCCTGCAGCTCGCGCAGTTCGCCGAGATAGGGGCCGACGTCGACCTGGATGGAAGCGCCCTCGGTACGGCCGTAACGCCGTACGACCCCGTCGAGGTAGGCGTCGATCTCGTCCCGCATCGCCTCGGCGGGCGGCAGCCCCGTCTCACCGGCGATGATCCGGGCGAGCCAGTGGGCCTGGGCCTCCACCAGGCGGGTGATGGCACCCAGCGGGCGGACCAGCCCCACGAAGTACAGCCCAGGCCGCTCCGGCGCGACCGCCCGCTTGTAGAGCCGGACCGCGCCGTCCGTCCCGGCCGGGCACCCGGCGGGCAGGAAGGGGAAGTCCATGCGGAAGCCGGTGCAGTAGACCACGGTGTCCGCCTCGGCGGAGGTGCCGTCGGTGAAGGTGACGCGGTTCCTCTCGAAGGAGGCGATCGACGGCTTCGGGGTGACCGTGCCGTGCCGGATCCGGCTGAGGATCTCGTCGGAGATGGTCACGGCCGAGGAGAAGATCGGGTGGTCGGGCTCGGGCAGCCCGTAGTCGCCCAGCCTGCCCCGGGCCACGAGCAGGGACTGCGCCACGAACCGGCGCTGCTCGTCGAAGGACATCGCGGTCCACCAGGGCGCCTCGGCGATCTCGTCCAGGGACATGCCGAAAAGCTGCTTGGGCAGGATGTGCAGTCCCCGGCGGACCGACAGCAGGGTCCGGGAGGCGTGCCGGGAGAGGTCGGCCGCGATGTCCACGGCGGAGGCGCCGAGGCCCACGACGACTACCCGCTGGCCCGCGAAGTCGCTGCCGTCGCGGTAGTCCAGGGAGTGCAGGATCGTTCCCGCAAAGGTGTCGGCCCCCGGCGGCAGCGGAGTGGGCATCGACGGCACCGAGTTGTGCCCGGAGGCGACGATCACCCGCTCGAACCGGCGCGCGGCCATGCTCCCCTGCGCGTCCCGGCTGACGACCGTCCACATCCCATCCGACCGCTCCCGCACCGAGACCACCTCGGTACGCGTCTCGACCCGGTCGAGCACCCCCGCCCACTCGGCGAAGGACCGCAGGTACGCGGCCATTTCGTCATGCCGGGGGTAGAGGGGGTAGGCGTCCGGCATCGGGAAGTCGCGGTAGGCGGTGAGCTGCTTGGCGGTGTTGAGATGCAGCGACTGATAGCCCGGGCCCGGCTCCCCGGCACCCGGCCGCCGCCAGATCCCGCCGACCTCGGGAGCCTTCTCCAGGCAGACGAAGTCGATCCCGTACTCCTTGAGCGCACGTGCCACAGCCAGCCCGGACAGACCTGCACCGATCACGCACACGCGCACGGTATCCCCCACAGCACCGACACCAGTTCGTTTCGCACGGGCATTGACTGCCCAAGGGCCTCTGCCTTCACACCCGGGAGGACTGTCGTCCAGGTCACGCAGTCGGCCCTCCGACGGCATGGACGCGGGTGTCACGAGGCCGCCGGTGCGCGAGAGTGGTCGGGTGGAGCGCAGCCGAGGAGGTGGACCGTGCCGGAGCGCGACGCCCTCACGGAGACCCGGGTGGAGTTCACCGGCTCGCGGGGCCAGCCCCTCGCCGCGCGGCTGGACCGGCCGCGTACCCCGCCGCGCGCCTACGCCCTGTTCGCGCACTGCTTCACCTGCGGCAAGGACTCCGTGGCCGCGGCCCGGGTGGCGCGCGGCCTGGCGGGACGGGGGGTGGCGGTCCTGCGGCTGGACTTCACCGGACTCGGCGAGTCCGGCGGGGACTTCGGCACCACCGACTTCACCTCCAACGTCGACGACCTGGTGCGGGCGGCCGGACATCTGCGGGAGCGGCACAGGGCGCCCGCCCTCCTGGTCGGCCACTCGCTCGGCGGCGCGGCGGTCCTCGCGGCGGCGCCGCGCGTGCCGGAGGTGCGGGCGGTCGCGACGATCGGCGCGCCCGCGGAGACCACCCATGTACTGCGGCTGCTGGCCGACAGCCGGGCCGAGATCGAGCGGACGGGCGAGGCGGCGGTGCGGCTCGGCGGGCGGACCTTCCGGATCCGCCGCGCCTTCCTCGACGACATCGCCGCACAGCCCCAGCGCGAGCGCGTCGCCGGGCTCGGGGTCCCGTTGCTGGTGCTGCACTCGCCCGTGGACGAACTGGTCGGCGTCGACAACGCGCGCCGCATCTTCGACGCCGCCCGGCACCCCAAGAGCTTCGTCGCCATCGACGGCGCCGACCATCTGCTGACCCGGGCACGCGACGCGGAGTTCGTGGCGGACGTGCTCGCGGCGTGGGGCGCCCGCCAGCTGCCGCCGCTGTCCGGGTGAGGGAGGTTCAGGCCGCCTCGTGCAGCCGGTGCTTCCAGTAGCCGGAGAACGTGATGCGGTCCTTGGGCAGGCCCGAGGCGTGCAGATGGCGGCGGCCCTCGGCGGCGAGGGTCGACTCGCCGACGACGTAGGCGTATCCGACGGGGTCGACACGGGTGTGGCGGCGGAGTTCGGTGAGGGCGGCGGTGCCGGGGACGGTGGCCGTGGAGTCGCGGACCACCCAGGTGACGGTCATCGCGGCGGGCGCGTCCAGGGTGCGCCGGTCGCCGGGGGCGGGGACCTCCTGGATGAGGTGGCCGACGGTGTCGCGGGGGAGGGACCGCAGGATGCCGGTGGTCGCGGGCAGTCCGCTCTCGTCGGCCACCAGCAGGACCTCGGAGGCGCCCGTGGGCCGGTCGAACAGCAGGCCCTGGTCGAGCAGGGCGAGTTCGTCGCCGCGGCGGGCCCGGCAGGCCCAGATGGCCGCGCCGCCCTCGGGTTCGCCGGTCGGGCCGTGGTGGACGACGAAGTCGATGTCCATCTCCGCGGCGGCGGGACGGAAGCCGGCGACCGTGTAGTTGGCGCAGTGCGGGCGCTCGTCCTCGGGGATGGCCAGGTAGGGCTGCCACCACCGGCCGCCCTCGAACTCCGGCAGCCGCAGCCCGCGTTGGTGGGGCAGGCGCAGGAAGAGGCGGAACCAGTGGTCGTAGCCGAGCCAGGAAAAGCCGGTGAGGTCCGGGCCCGAGACGGTCACTCGCTGGAGGGAGGGGGAGACCCGCTCGGAGCGGAGCACCTCGGCCCGGAACAGCTGGGGGTTCTGCGGCATCAGCGGCCGTGTTGTCGCCATGGTCAGGGAGGTTAGCCTAGCCTTAGTATGAATTCAGTCAGACCCCCGTGATCGCGCCAAAGATAAGGGTAGGCTAACCTCATCGCGTGAGCAGAGGTGAAACGGCCTACGAGGCCCCCTACGTGCGCGGTCGCCAACTGGCGGCCCGGGACGTGACCGTCGCCTACGACGGCGTCGACGTCGTCCATGACGCGGCGATCGCGCTCCGGCCCGGCGAGGTGACCGCCCTGGTGGGCCCCAACGGCAGCGGCAAGTCCACCCTGCTGCGCACCCTGGCCCGCCTCCAGCGGGCGCGCGGCGGCACGCTCACCGTAGGGGACGGCGAGGGCGGCGAGACGGACGGGCTGGCGTTGACGGCCCGTGAGTTCTCCCGCTGTGTCGCCATGCTGACGCAGCAACGCCCCACCCCCAGCGGGCTGACCGTACGGGACGTCGTCGAATTCGGGCGGTACCCGCACCGTGGCCGCTGGGGCCGACCCGACCCGGACGGCCCCGTCGCCGTGGCCCGCGCCCTCGCCATGACCGGCGTCGCGGACCTCGCCGACCGCGCCGCCGACCACCTCTCCGGCGGCCAGCTCCAGCGCGTCTGGCTGGCGAGCTGCCTCGCCCAGGAGACCGGCGTACTCCTGCTGGACGAGCCCACGACCTACCTGGACCTGCGCTACCAGGTCGAACTCCTCGACCTGATGCGGGACCTGGCGGACGAGCACGGCATCGCCGTCGGCGTCGTCCTGCACGACCTCGACCAGGCCGCCGCCGTCGCCGACCGCGTCGCCCTGCTGCACGCCGGACGCGTCGTCGCCGACGGCCCGCCCGAGGACGTCCTCACCCCCGACCGCCTCACCGAGATCTACGGCATCCGGATCGAGGTCGGCACCGACCCCCTCACCGGCCATCTGCGCACCCGCGCCATCGGCCGCCACCACGCACGCACCGAAAGGCTCAGCACCACCTCATGAGACGCTCCCTCATCGGCACCGCCGCCGCCTGCGCCGCCGCCCTCGCCCTCACCGCCTGCGGCACCACCGAGAACTCCGGCACCGCCTCCGACAAGGGCACCGAGAGCATCACCCTCACCGACGCCAGCGGTGCCAAGGTCACCCTCGACGGGCCCGCCGAGAAGGTCGTCGGCACCGAGTGGAACGTCGTCGAAAGCCTCGTCACCCTCGGTGTGGACCCGGTCGGCGTCGCCGACGTCAAGGGCTACACGACCTGGGACACCTCCGCCCCGCTGCAGAACGACCCCAAGGACATCGGCACCCGCGGCGAGCCCAGCATGGACACCATCGCCGCGCTCAGCCCGGACCTCGTGGTCGCCACCACCGACCTCCCGGCCGCCGCGGTCAAGCAGCTCAAGAAGATCGCCCCGGTCCTCCAGATCCGCCCGGCCGACGCGGCCGACCAGATCGGGCAGATGAAGAGGAACCTCGACCTGATCGCCGAGGCCACCGGCACCGAGGCCGAGGCCACCAAGGCCAAGGACGCCTTCGACGCCAAGGTGGCCGAAGGCAAGAAGGCCCTCGCCGACGCCGGACTCGACGGCGCCGACATCGCCTTCGCCGACGGCTACGTCATGTCCAACCAGGTCTCCATACGCCCCTACACCAGCGGCTCCCTCATCGGCGCCGTCAACGAGGAACTGGGCCTGAAGAACGCCTGGACCCTCGAGGGCGACAAGGACTACGGCCTCGCCGCCACCGACGTCGAGGGCCTCACCGAACTCGGCGACGTGCGGTTCGCCTACATCGGCAGTGACGGCGACGAGGCCAGCGACCCGTTCGGCAAGGAACTCGCCGACAACTCCGTGTGGAAGTCGCTCACCTTCGTCAAGAAGGGGAACGTGCACCGGCTGCCCGACGGCATCTGGATGTTCGGCGGCCCGCAGTCCATGTCGGCGTACATCGACGCCGTCGTCGACGCCCTGACGAAGTAACACCATGGCCGTCACCGCAACGACCCCCGCCGTCCGTCCGCAGGAACGCACCGCCAGGACAGGCGCGGTCGCGGTGACGGCCGTGCTCGTGCTGCTGGTCGCCGCCCTCGCGGTCGTCGACATCACCCAGGGCACCGCCGCGGTCGGCCCGGCCGAGGTGTGGAAAGCCCTCACCGGCCGGGCCGACCCCGCCGACGCCTCCGTGGTGATCGCCTCCCGGCTGCCCCGGATGGCCGCCGGTCTCCTCGTCGGCGTCGCGCTGGGCACAGCGGGCGCCGCCCTCCAGGCGGTCAGCCGCAACGTGCTCGCCGCCCCCGACACCCTCGCCGTCAACGCCGGTTCCTATCTGGCCCTCGGAGTGATCGCCGCCACCGGCGTCTCCCTGCCGCTGCTGGCCTCCTCCGGCGTGGCGTTCCTCGGCGGACTGGGCGCCGCGGCCGTCGTGCTGGCACTGTCCGGCCTCGGCGCGGGCACCGTACGGCTCGTCCTCGCGGGCAGCGCGCTCACCCTCGGCCTGTCCTCCGTCACCGAGGGACTGCTCCTGCTGTTCCCGGAGCAGACCGAGGGCCTCTACCAGTGGAACCAGGGCAGCATCAGCCAGAACGGCTTCGACGGCGTCCTCCAGATGGCGCCCGTCGCCGTGCTCGCCCTCGCCGGACTGCTGCTGACGGCCCGTCGCGTCGACGCCCTCGCGCTCGGCGACGACGCCGCCCGCGGCCTGGGCGTGCCCGTGCGGGCCACCCGGATCACGGTCGTCGTGCTCGCCGCGCTGCTCTCGGCGGCGGCGGTCACCCTGACCGGGCCCATCGGCTTCGTGGGCCTGTGCGCGCCCGCCCTGGTCCGCCCGCTGGCCCGCCGCCTCGGGCCGTACCGCCGCACCCGGCTCGCCCTGCCCATCGCCGGACTGGTCGGCGCGGGGCTGGTGCTGGGCGCGGACGTCCTGCTGCGGGCGCTGGTGACGGCCCAGTCCGCCGTCGCCGTGCCCACCGGCGTCGTCACCAGCCTGCTCGGCGCCGCGTTCCTGGTCACCATGGCGGTACGGGCCAAGGACACCGGCGGCGCGAGCGCGCCGGACCGGCTGCGCATCCCCAGCCGCGCCGTCTTCCTCACGACCACCGCCGTACTCGTCGCCGCCGTGGTCGGGGTGACCATCGCCGGGGTGCTGCTCGGCGACGCCAAACTGCTCCTCGGCGATGTCGTCAACTGGGCGCGGGGGGAAGCCGCACCGTCGATCTCCTTCATCCTCGACACCCGCGTGCCCCGGGTCGTCGCGGCGCTCCTCGCGGGCGCGGCGCTGGCCCTGTCCGGCACCCTCGTGCAGGCCGTCACCCGCAACCCGCTCGCCGAGCCCGGCATCCTCGGGGTCTCCGGCGGGGCCGCCCTCGGCGCCGTCCTGCTCGTCACCACCGCACCGCTCGCCGGATCGTGGGCGGTGGCGGGCGCCGCGCTCGCCGGGGCCGCCGTCAGCGCGCTCATCGTGTTCGGTCTCGCCGCCCGCGGCGGCTTCCAGCAGAACCGGCTCGTGCTCGTCGGCGTCGGCGTGTCCGCCGCGGCGACCGCGCTCATCAGCCTGTTCATCGTCCTGACCGACCCGTTCAACGCGACCAAGGCACTCACCTGGCTGTCCGGCTCCACCTACGGCCGCACCCTGCCCGACGCCCTGCCGGTCGCGGCCGTGCTCGTCCTCGGCATCGCCGTGACGGTGATCCGGCGCGCCGAACTCGACCTCGTCTGCCTCGACGACGACACCCCGGCGCTGCTCGGACTGCGGCCCGCCGCCACCCGGTTCGGCTTCCTCGTCGTCGGCGTGCTGCTCAGCGCCACCGCCGTGGCCGCCGCGGGCACCATCGGCTTCGTCGGCCTCATCGCCCCGCACGCCGCCCGCGCCCTGGTGGGCCGACGGCACACCAGAGTCGTCCCCGTGGCCCTGCTGCTGGGCGCCACCCTGGTCTGCGCCGCCGACCTCATCGGACGCACCGCCATCGCCCCCGCCCAACTGGGCGCCGGAGTGATGACGGCCGTGATCGGGACGCCGTACTTCCTGTACCTCCTGGTCCGCACCCGGCGTTAGCGGAGCGCGGGCGTCAGCCCGGACCACGGGTTGGGCGGCTCCCCCGTGACCGGGCCGCACACGCCCGCGCCCCGCTCGCTCGCCGTGAGGACGGCGAGCGGCACCAGTGCCTTTGGCACCCCGTACACCAGATGGCACAGCCGCTCCGGCGGCTGCCGAACCGCCCACCCCGGGCGGCTGAACGCGGACACGTACGTCGACCAGTGGCCCTCGAACGTGACCGTCAGGTCGGCGAGCCGGGCGTAGCCGCGCGCGGGATGGACACCGGGGTTGAGCACGACCGTCCCCGCCCCCGCCCGGCGCACGGCGCGCACCAGGCGGCGGCAGGCGGGCAGGGCCTGCGCGGTGGCGGTGACCCGGTCCAGGAAGCAGCCGTGGACGCCGTACCACCGCCGGTGCCTGCCCAGTTCGGCGGTGATCCGGGCGGCGTCACGGGCGCCGTAGTCCGTGTCGACATAGCCGAGCAGCCGGGCCCCCGCCGCCCGCAGCGCCCCGGCCACTGCCGTGAACGCCGGGTCGGGTGCCGGGCCCGGGCCGCTCGCCGGGTTCAGTACGACGGCGTGGACGCGGTCGGCGCGGGCGATGAGCCGGTGCCAGGCGCCGGGGTCCTCGGCCGGATGCACGTACAGCGGGACCAGCAGACTCACGGCGTCCGCCCCCCGTCCGCCCAGAGCGCGGCCAGCGAGGCGTCCAGGGCGTGGGACGGCCGCCAGCCGAGGGCCTCGCGCGCGGCGGTGATGTCGGAGCACTGCCACGACACCGGCCCCGACCGGCCGGAACCAGCCCCGTCCTCCACGATCCGCCCCCGGAAACCGGCCACCTCCGAGAGCACGCCCACCACGTCACGCACCCGCACCGCCTCCCCGCCGCCGACGTTGAGCACGGGCGGCAGCGGACCGGGCCGGGTCACCGCGAGGAGCGTCGCCCGGGCCACGTCCCGGACGTCCACGAAGTCCCGGTACGCGGACAGGTCCCCGAGCCGCAGCACCGCGCCCGGGTCCCGTCCGGCCGACCTCAGCAGCCCGGCGACCCGGCCGGGCAGCCCGATCGGCGGCGCTCCCGGGCCCACCGGGTTGCCCACCCGAAGCACCACCGCGTCGAGCCCCGACGCGGCCACCGCCACCGTCCCCGCGAGCTTGGTGGCACCGTACGGGCCCAGCGGCCGGGTGGCGGACGACTCCGTCGCCCGGCTGCCGGGTTCCGCCGGGCCGTACTCGGCGACCGACCCGAGGTGCACCAGCCGGGCCCTCGGCGCCGCCCCGAGCAGCGCCGCGCACAGCACGGCGGGGCCTCGGGCGTTCACCTCCGCGAGGGTGACGGCGTCGCCCGCGGTCGAGCCCGCGCAGTTGACCACCGCGTCGGGCGCCGCCGACACCAGGGTCCGCGCCAGCTCCCGGGCGCCCACGGTGGCGAGGTCGACGGCGAACCCGGCGCCCGCCGCCCGGCCGCCGACCAGCACCCGCACACCCGGCGCGGCACGCAGCGCCGCCGAGACATGACCGCCTAGCCAGCCGGTCGAACCCAGTACGAGCACACGCATACGCGGTTCACCTCCCTGAGCCGGGTCAGATGGTGTAGACGCCGGTCTTGTAGCGGGCGAGATGGGCCGGGTCGCGGAAGAACTCCACGGTGTGCGCGAGCCCTTGCTCCAGTGTGTGCGCGGGCCGCCAGCCCGTCGCCGCGGTGAGCCGGGAGGCGTCCGCCACCAGCCGCATCACCTCGGAGTCGGCGGGGCGGAGACGGGCGGGGTCCTCCCGGACGTCGAGCGGCGTGGCCATGACCTTCCCGATCAGCGTGACCAGATCGCCGACGGAGATCTCGCCGCCGGTACCGGCGTTGAAGGTGCGGCCCACCACCCGCTCGGCGGGAGCGGTGCCCACCGCGAGGAACGCCGCCGCGATGTCGGCGACGAAGGTGAAGTCGCGGGTGGGACGCAGGTCCCCGAGGGCGAGGGTGCGCTGCCCGGCGACCACCTGCCCGATGACGGTGGGGATCACCGCGCGCATCGACTGGCGTGGCCCGAAGGTGTTGAACGGCCGCAGCGTGACCACCGGGGTGCCGAAGCTGGCGTGGTAGCTGTCGGCCAGCCGGTCGCCGCCCGCCTTCGAAGCGGCGTACGGGGACCGCGTGTTGACGGGGTGGTCCTCGGTGACCGGTACCGTCCGCGCGGTGCCGTACGTCTCGCTGGTCGAGGTGTGCACCAGCCGGGGCGTGCCCAGGGCACGGGCCGCCTCCAGCACGTTGAGGGTGCCGACGACATTGGTGTCCACGTAACTGCGCGGCGCCTGGTAGGAGTACGGGACCGCGATCAGCGCGGCCAGGTGGTACGCGCAGTCGGCGCCGTCCAGCAGACCGTGCGCGGAGCCCGGGTCGCGGATGTCGCCGAGGACGACCTCCACCTGGTCGAGGACGTCGGCGGGCAGCGCCTCCAGCCAGCCGTAGGAGGAGAAGGAGTTGTACTGGGCCATGGCCCTGACCCGGTGACCGGAGGCGACCAGCGCCTCGGTGAGATGCGAGCCGATGAAGCCTTCGGCGCCGGTGACCGCGGCGAGCGGTGCGGAGGTCAACTCGGTCTCCTTACGTCGTCGTGAAGTGCGAGAACGGGCGGCCGAGCAGGCCTATCGCGCACCCCGTGAGACAGAGCGCGGCGACGGCGCAGACCAGGGGGAGGCGGTGGGGGAGCGTGGCCGCCGTCGCGGCGGCGACCGCGCAGATCCCGGCCGACGGCCAGGCCGCCCCGAACGCCTGCGACAGCCGGGCCGTCCACAGCGTGGCCGCGAGCGCCAGCAGCGCGGCGGGACCCGAGCCGGTCAGCAGCGCGGCTGCCAGCAACAGGAGCAGGTAGCCGCCCAGACACCGGCCGAGGACCGCCGCCCACCGCCACCGGAACCCCGCGGGCGTCGCGCTGTGCCGCAGCGCGACACCCGACCAGCCGCGACAGCGGTACAGCAGCCACTCGGCCGGTCCCACGCTCACCGTCAGCACGATCACCGCGTACGGATCGCGCAGCCCCGCCAGCACCACCAGCACACCGGCGGCCAGCCCCAACAGCCCGCCGGGAAGCGAGCGCACCGTGTCCGGGCGCCAGAGGTCGGCCGTCGCGGCGGGCGTGGGGAAGGCGCGCGGAACCCGCTCGTACAGCGCCGAGGCGAGGGAGAAGACGTCCCGGTGTCCGTACCGACCGCTGACCACGTCGGCCGTGCAGCCCTCCGCCTCCAGCAGCGCGGCCACCTCGTAGGGGTGGACGGCCGGGGCGATGTGGTCGGCGAGTTCGGCGGCGAGCCGGTCGACCGTGTCCTCGTCACCGGGGCCCTGGGTGTCGTCCTTCGCCCACCGGGGCCGGGCGAGCCGCAGGGCGAGGGTGTCCTGTTCCGCGCCACCCGGCTCCAGCGCCATGGGCCCGCTCACCGGGCGGCGAGGCCCGGCAGCTCCCGGTAGAGGGACCGGAAGGCGTCGATGGTCTGCCGGAGCGTGAACCGCTCGACCACCCGCAGCCGCGCCGCCTCTCCCATCGTCCGCCGCCGCTCCGGATCGCCCAGCAGCTCCAGCGCGGCGGCGGCCATCGCCTCCGGATCGCGCGGTGGTACGACGAGACCGGCGTCCCCGACGGCCTCCCGCACCCCGCCGACATCGGTGGAGACCGTCGCCCGCGCGCACGACATCGCCTCGATGAGCGTGAACGGGAAGCCCTCGCTGACGCTGGACAGCAGCACGACGTTCCCGGCCGCGTAGGCGTCCCTGATGTCGTCGACGCGTCCTTCGAAGGTGACCGCGGTGGCATGCCCCAGCTCGGCCGCGAGTGCTTCGCAGCGTTCCCGGTAGGCCGCACCGCCCGGCGGCGTGCCGCCGAACAACCGCAGCCGGGCGTCCGGGAGTTGCTCGCGGACCAGGGCGAAGGCGCGGATCAGCGTTTCCAGGTCCTTGACCGGGTCGACCCGGCCCGCCCAGCTGAGGGTGGGTGCCCCGGGCTCGGGCCCGGCGGGTGGGAATGCCTCGGGGTCGACGCCGTTGTGGACCGTGCGGATCGACGCGGGGTCGGCGCCGCCCCGCTCCTCCCACAGGCGGTTGTACCGGTTGCCGGGGGTGATCAGCGTGGCGCGCCGGTAGCTCTCCTCCGCCAGCAGCCGGAAGAACCCCAGGACGACGGCCTTCACCGGCCAGCGGCAGGGGGCGGTGCGGTGGCCGAGGTAGCGCTCCCGCAGATACACGCCGTGCTCGGTGAGCAGCAGCGGAACCCCGTACCGCGCGAGGGCGGCGAGCCCCGGCAGTACGGCTGTTCCGCCGCTGACGGCGTGGGCGATCCCGGAGCGGGGCGGCGGGGTGGCCAGCGGGCGCAGGGCGTGTTCCAGCAGCGTGGTGGCGGTGAGGGCGTCGTGCAGGGTCGGTCCGGCCTCCCGGACCACCAACCCCGGGCGGCGCCACACGGAGGTCAGGACCGAGACCGCCGTATCGCCGCGGAGGAAGGGGCTCAGGGCTCCGTCCGCCGCCGCCCGCGCCATCGCGTACAGGGCGGGGGCGAAGCCGTTCTCGGCGCGGGGGTCGAGCAGGGCGGTCAGGAAGCGTTCGTAGGCGTCGGCCAGTCGGCGCCGGGACCGGCCGCGCGGTGGGCGGCCCGGTGGCGCGGGTCCCCACAGCGGCACGGACCGGACGCCCGACACATGGTCCGGCAGCTTCCAGAGGACGGGTTCGCGTCCGGTGCCGGTGACGGCGATGACGTCGAAGTCGACGTCCGGCATTCCGGTGACGAGTTGGTCGCACCAGACGCTCACGCCGCCGTGGCCGTGCGGGTAGGTGCCTTCGGTGAGCAGGGTGACCCGCGTCGCGGGCGCCGGGGAAGTCGTCCCTGTGGTCGGCTTCATGCGGAGCCTCTTTCCCCGAGTCCCCGCGCCGCACTCGGCGGGGGTGCCGCCGCCCCGCGAGCACACGGGGCGGCGGCGCGGGGTCAGGCCGTGTGCAGGGTCAGCCCGTACCGGTTGAGGATCTCGTTGACCGGCTGGAACCAGGTCTGGCCGCCGGTGGAGCAGTTGCCCCAGCCGCCGGAGGTGACGCCCTGTGCCTGGTCGCCGCTGATGAACGAGCCGCCGGAGTCGCCGGGTTCGGCGCAGACGCTGGTCTTGGTCATCTGGTGGACCGCGCCCTGGCTGTAGTTGACCGTCTCGTTCTTGGCCAGCACGGTGCCGCAGTGCCAGCGCGTGGTGGAGCCGGAGCGGCAGATCGAGGCGCCGATCGGGGCCTCGGCCGAGCCGCGCACCAGACGGTCCGGGACGGTGCCCCAGCCGAGGACGACCGGCACCGTCCACCAGCCGCTGCCGACGCTGACCCAGGCGTAGTCGTTGTCCGGGAACGACGAGCCCTGAAAGGTGCCTATGTAGGAGCGGTCCCAGCCGCTGACCCCGGCGCCCGCCCGGCCGCAGTGCCCCGCGGTGACGAACCCGCCGTGCACCGAGAAGCCGATGGAGCAACGGACGTTGCCCGTGTAGTACGGGTCGCCGCCGACCGTTCCGGCCGCGAAGGTCCGCGGAGCCGACGGTACCGTCCGCACGGTCACCGGCCCGGCCTCGCGGGCCCGCTCGACGAACCGCTGGACATCGTTGTCGCGCTGCTCGCCGTCGACGACACTCACGACCAGGGAGTTGGCGGCCGGATCGACGTGCCAGCCGCTGACGCCCTCGGGGGCGCGCAACCCGTCGGCGTGCTTCTTGGCCGCGTCGAGCTGCCGGGCGCTGTGCTCGACGGTGCGGACCGCCGTCCCGGCGTCGCGCAGGGCCCGGACGGTCGCGCCGGTGGCGTCCGGGGTGACGGCGACGGTCAGTTTCCCGCTCCCGGCGTCGAACCACGAACCGGCGTAGGCGGATCCGGCGGCCTTGCGGGCCGTGGGCGCGAGGTCGGTGGCGCGGCGTTCGGCGGCGAGCCGCGCCTCCGCCTCGGACCGCGAGAGACCGAGGTCCCGTTCCATGGCGGCCAGCAGGCCGGGGGAGGCGGATTCGTTGGCGGTCCGGGTACCGCTGTCGGCCGAGGCGGGGAGCGTGCCCGCCGTGGCCCAGGTGCCGAGGACGAGGAGGGTGGCCAGGCCGAAGTGCCTGATGCCACGTCTCATGGGCGTGCGTCTCATGGGGAGTTGCCCTTCGTCGTTCCTGTCATGTGGGGGTGGAACAGCGAACTGAGAGCGCTCTCAAGCGTGCTGGTGCGGAGCCTAGCGCTCCGCACCGGACAGGTCCATACCACCCGCGGGAGGCGGCGGGGAACGGAAGGGCATCGCATCAAGTGGGCAGTGCCGCCAGCCAGTTGGTCAGGATCCGGTTGACCTCGGCGGGACGCTCCTGCTGGATCCAGTGGCCGCAGCCCTCCAGGAGGTGGGAGGAGACCAGCCCGGGGAGCGTGACGGGGTAGGCGTCGATGGCGTCCTTCAGCCAGGTGGTGGAGGCGTCCAGGAGGCCGCCCGCGAAGAGTGACGGCTGGGTGATCGGGGCGCCGTCCTGGGCGGCCAGGTCCTCCCAGTCGCGATCCATGTTGCGGTACCGGTTCAGCGCCCCCGTCAGACCGGTCCGCTCGAACTCCCCGGCGTAGACGTCGAGATCGTCCTCGCCGAGCCAGGCGGGCGACGGCCCGGTGGGGAAGCGGTCGCGCAGCGTGCCGCCGGGGCCGACGAAGTGCGGGTCCGGGGCGCCCGGCGCGGGCATCGTGTCGCCGGACAGGGCGGCGTAGAACCCGGCGAGCCAGCCGCGCACGTCGGGTTCGATCTCGGCCTCGGCCCGGCCGGGACGCTGGAAGTAGGAGACGTAGAACTCCTCGTCGCCGCCCATCCCGGCGAAGATGTCGCTGGGCCGGGGGCCGCCGCGCGGGGTGTAGGGGACGCTGAGCAGTCCCACCGCGCGGAAGACGTCCGGCCGCAGCAGCGCGGAGTTCGCGGCGATGGTCGCGCCCCAGTCATGGCCGACGATCACCGCGGACTCCTCGCCCAGCGCGTGCACGACCCGCGCGTTGTCCGCCACCAGATCGAGCATCCGGTAGGCGGCCGGGTCGTCGGGGCGGGAGGAACGTCCGTAGCCGCGGACGTCGATGGCCACCGCGCGGTATCCGGCCGCGGCCAGCGCGGGCAGTTGGTGGCGCCAGGAGTACCAGCTCTCCGGGAAGCCGTGCACCAGCAGGACCAGCGGCCCGGTTCCCTGCTCCACCAGATGGATCCGGCCCGCTGGCGAGGTGACCAGGCGGTGGGTGAAATCCTTGACGTGCGCTTGCATGGGTCCTCCGAGTGCGTGGGTCGGGCTTGCTCACCGACGATCATGCTGCGGGGGTTCCGGCGAGGACGAACATCTTTGCCGATCCGGCAAAACGCCGTCGGGAGTGTGGTGGGCGGGGGCGGAGAGTCGTGCTTCGTTGGGCGCGGAGTGGGGTGGGCGGGGGCGGAGAGTCGTACTTCGTTGGGCGCGGAGTGGGGCGGGCGGGGGCGGAGAGTCGTACTTCGTTGGGCGCGGAGTGGGGCGGGCGGGGGCGGACAGTCGTACTCCGTACGGCGCACACCGCTTCGGCGGCTGACAGTGAGGAGTCGCGGTGCGAGCACGGACACGGCCGCAGAGCGCGGGGAGCGAGCCCGAACGGCCGCAGGACGGGACGGACCCGCGGCGCTGGAAGGCGCTGTGGGTGACGCTGGTGGCGGGCTTCATGAGCCTGCTGGACGTCACCATCGTCGCCGTCGCCCTGCCGACGATGCAGAAGGACCTGCACGCCTCGGCACCGGCCATCCAGTGGGTCGTCTCCGGCTACGCCCTCGCCTTCGCCCTGGTCCTGGTCACCGCGGGCCGCCTCGGCGACGCGATCGGCCGCCGCCGGATCTTCCTGCTGGCCCTGGGCGGCTTCGTGCTGTGCAGCGCGGCGGCGGGCGCGGCCCCCGGCATCGGCACGCTCATCGCCGCGCGGATCGCCCAGGGGGTGTGCGCCGGTTGCCTGGCCCCGCAGAACTCCGCCCTCATCCAGCAGATGTTCCGCGGCGGCGAGCGCGGCCGGGCCTTCGGGCTGTTCGGCGCCACCGTCGGCATCTCCAGCGCGGTCGGCCCCGTCACCGGCGGACTGATCCTCGCCGTGGCCAGCGGTCCCGAGGGCTGGCGCTGGATCTTCTACGTCAATGTCCCCGTCGGCGTGGTCGCGCTGGTCCTCGGCCTGCGCCTGCTGCCCCGCGCCCACCCCGCCGGAGGACAGCGCCTCGACCTGCCCGGCGTGGCCCTGCTCGGCACCGGCGTCCTCGCCCTCATGCTGCCCCTGGTGCTCGCGGAGTCCGGCGGGGTGGGCACGGTGTGGTGGCTGTTCCTCGTCGGCCTGGCGCTGCTCGCGGCGTTCGCCCGCTGGGAGCGCCGGGTGGCCACCCGCGACGGACAGCCGCTGCTCGACCCGCGGCTGCTCACCGAGACGCGCGGATACGCGACCGGGGCCGCGATCGCCACCCTGTACTTCGTGGGGTTCAGCGGGGTCTGGCTCGTCTTCGCCCTCTTCTTCCAGAACGGCCTCGGCTATGCGCCGCTGCGCTCCGGCCTCGCGGTGACGCCGTTCGCGGCGGGCTCGGCGCTGGCCGCGTTCGTGGCCGGACGGCTGGTGGAGCGGCTCGGGCGGCTGCTGACGGTGTGCGGGCTGGTCGCCGTGGCCGTCGGCCTCGGCGGGGCGGCGCTGGTGCTGCACTGGGCGCCCGCCGACCTCGCGACCTGGCTGCCCGCGCCCCTGCTGTTCCTCGGCGGCGTCGGCAGCGGCTGCGTCATCTCGCCGAACGTCACCATGACCCTGCGCCATGTGCCGGTGCGCATGGCAGGTGCCGCGGGCGGCGCGCTCCAGACCGGGCAGCGCATCGGCGGCGCCATCGGTACGGCCGCCCTGCCCGGCCTCTTCTACCTGGTGCTCGCCGAGGACCACGACGGCTACCGGGCCGCGGTCACCGTCGCCGTGATGTGCGGTGTCCTGCCGGTGCTGGCCGCGCTCTGGCTCGCCGTGCGGGACTGGCGAAGGCACCGCAGGGACACCCGGCGGCGCTGCCCCGAGGACATGTCGCACAGTCCCGTGCACGCGGGGCAGAGCTGACCCGAGGCCCCGCACTGGGCTGACCGGGCGGTTTCGGGGAAGGTTGTCGGAAGAGGACGCCGCCGCGAGGGGAGAGGGGGGAACCGATGCTCAAGGTGCGTACGCACCGCCGTCAGGCCTGGGCGGCCCGGACGGCGCTGGCGGCTGCCGCCGCGGCCCTCCTGCTGCCGCTGGTCGAGGGCGGCATCGCCGGACTGCTGCTGCTCCTGCTGGGCCTCGCGGGACTCGCCGTCACCTTCGCCGCGCTGTGGTGGACGCTGTCCCACCGTGGCGCCGTGCGCATGGCGGCGGCCTTCCTGGCCCTGCTCATCCCCGTCACCGTGATCACCCTCTTCGCGCGGGCCAACCTCCTGTGGGTCGTCATGCTCTCCGCGCTGCTGTGGTGCGCGGCGGTGTGGAGCGGCCGGTACGCGCTGCGCACCACCGGCCTGCGCCGCAGCCGCGCCAAGGAGTACCGCACCCCGCCCCCGCGCCGCCCCTTCGTCCTGCTCAACCCGCTCTCCGGCGGCGGAAAGGTGGAGCGGTTCGCACTCCGGGAGAAGGCCGAGCGGCTCGGCGCCCGCGTCGTGCTGCTCGACCCGGGCGAGCCGCAGGACGTGGTCGCGCTGGCCCGGGCCGCCGTGGCGGACGGCGCCGACCTGCTCGGCGTCGGCGGCGGCGACGGGACACAGGCGCAGGTCGCCGCCGTCGCCGCCGAGCACGGGCTGCCGTTCATGGTGATCTCGGCCGGTACCCGCAACCACTTCGCCATGGACCTCGGCCTCGACCGCGACGACCCCGCCGCCTGCCTGGACGCGCTCACCGACGGGGTCGAGGTCCGCGTGGACCTGTGCTTCGCCGGTGACCTCCCCTTCGTCAACAACGCCTCCTTCGGGGTGTACGGGGCGGTGGTGCAGAGCCCCGGCTACCGCGCCGACAAGGTCGGCACGGCCCTGGAACTGCTGCCCGACCTGCTCTCCCGGCAGCGCGGCCCACGGCTCACCGCCCGGGTGGGCCGGGCCACGTTCAGCGAACCGCACGCCGTCCTGGTCAGCAACAACCCCTACCGCATGGACGACCCCTTCGGCTTCGGCCGCCGGGCGCGCCTGGACTCCGGACGGTTCGGCGTCGTCGCGGTGAAGGTCGACAGCGCGGTGGACGCCGCCGAACTCCTCCTGGACCCGAGGGGCTTCGCCACCACCACCTCCCACGAGGTGGTCATCCACGCCGACGCGCCCGAGGTGGAGGCGGGGCTCGACGGTGAGCCCGTGACCCTGCCCACCCCCGTCCGCTGCCGCATCGAACGCCGCGCCCTGCGCGTCCGCCTCCCCCGCGACCGGCCCGGCATCCCCGAACCGCCGCCCCGGCTGGACTGGCGCCGACTGCGCAAACTGGCGGCGGCGGTGGGGCGTACGGCGGCGCCGGGACGCTTCGGGGGCGGGGCGACGTAGCACAGCGCGCTTCCGTCACCCCGGGGGTCACGCGCGCCCCCGGCCAGGGCTCCCTCGTCAGGGGAGCGCGGCGACCACCGTGACCTCGAGGAGGTACTCCGGCGCGAACAGCGCGGACACGCCCACCAGCGTGCTCGCGGGCGCCGCCGAGACACCGGCCCGCAGCGGTCCGAAGATCGCGGGCAACAACCGCGGGGTGTAGTCGACGACGTAGACGGTCTCCTCGACGATGTCGTCGCGGGTGGCGCCGACCGCGGCGAGCACGGCGTCGAGGTTACGGGCGATCTGTGCCGCCTGGGCCCCGTGGTCGCCGCGCCCCACGGGTCGTCCCCGCGCGTCCCAGGCGACCTGCCCGGAGAGATGCGCGAGCCGGGTGCCCTCGACGGTGACGACCTGGCTGATCTGGTCGGACGGGGTGTGCACGGACGGTGGACTGAGGCGGTGCACCGGCATGGTCGGCTCCTTTCAGGAGGGCGTGCCCGCCCAGGCGGTCAGTGCCCGGGCCCGCTCGTCGCCGCGCGTGCCGCCGTCGGTGGCACGGGTGGCCCACGCGACATGGCCGTCGGGGCGTACGAGGACCTCGGTCACCCCGTCGAGGTCCGGGTGCTCGTCGTGGGTGCCGACGGTGACGGCCGTGACCCGCGAGCCCCAGCCCGCGTCGACGGCCTTCCGGAGTGCCGGGTCGCCCGCCAGCGAGAGCAGCACGAAGCGGCCCGGGGCGAGCAGTTCGTACACCCGCTTGGCCTCCGCGTCGGCGGCGACCAGCCCGACATCGGGCATACGCCGCCCCACCAGCGGATCGGCGCCGGGGGCCGTCGGCGGATAGCAGGTGCCGAGCGCGGAGACCCGACCGGCGAGCAGGCGGTTGACCTCCGCCATGCCCAGCAACTCGTCGAGGAGTTCGCGCAGGGCCGCGGCCGGGCGCTCGTAGCGCGCGACGAGCGTCAGCTCCACCAGCAGGGTCTGGACCTCGGTGTTCCCGGTCACGGACCGGCCGACCGGGCGGCGCTCCCCGTCGTAGCTGTCCAGCAGTCCGGGCGGGGCCCAGCCGTTGGCCACGGCGGCCAGCTTCCATCCCAGGTTCATGGCGTCCTGGAGCCCGGTGTTGAGGCCCTGGCCCGCCGCGGGGAAGTGGATGTGGGCGGCGTCGCCCGCCAGCAGGACGCGTCCCGAACGGTAGCTGTCCGCGAGCCGGGTGGCATTGCCGAAGCGCGACAGCCAGCGGGGCTCGGCCACCCCGCAGTCGGAGCCGGTGACGCGGGTGAGCGACGTACGGAACTCCTCCAGGGTCACGGGCTCCGCGGCCGGTACCCGTATCCGCTCCGGATCCAGGCAGACGAACCGGGTGAGCCCGCCCTCCAGCGGCGCGATGATCACGCCACGGGCCCGTGCCGCCTCCAGCGCGCCGGGCTGCGGGTCGACGACCCCGAAGTCCCCGAGCACCCCGGTCAGGGTTTCGTCGGTGCCGGGGAAGCCGATCCCCGCGGCCTGCCGCACCACACTGCGCCCGCCGTCGCACCCGACCGCGTAACGGGCGCGCACGGTTTCGGTGCCGCCCTCGGGGGTGCGCACCTCCACCTCGACCCCGTCGGCGTCCTGGCTCACGCCGAGGGTCTCGTGTCCCCGGCTGATCTCCACCCCCAGCTCGTGCGCCCGTGCTTCCAGGACCGCCTCGGTGCGCTCCTGGGCCAGGAAGAGGGTGTAGCCGTGCCGGGAGTCGAGGGTGCCGAAGTCCAGTTGCGTGGGCAGCCCCGCGAAGTGCCAGCTCGGCACGGTGCGGCCGAGCGGGAGGAACCGGTCGAGGATCCCCCGCTGGTCCATCAGTTCCACGCTGCGCGCGTGCAGGCTCAGCGCCCGCGAATCGCGCTGCCGTTCGGTGCGGCGCTCCAGGATGCGGGTCCCTACGCCCGCCAGTGCCAGCTCGCAGGCGAGCATCAGCCCGGTCGGGCCCGCGCCCACGACGATGACGTCGGTGTTCATCGGAGATGACCTCCTCTATTTAGTGAACGATGTTCACGTGAACGCTGTTCACTATAGTGGGGCCCATGAGTTCTCCGTCAAGCCCGACCAGGGGCCGACCCGCCCGGCTCGACCAGGCCCGTACCGTCCAGACCGCCCTAGACCTGCTGAACGAGTCCGGTCTCGACGCGCTGACCATGCGCAGGCTCGCCGATGCGATGGGGGTGCAGGCCGGTGCGCTGTACCGCTACTTCGCGACCAAGCAGGACCTGCTCACCGCGATGGCCGAGCGCATGGTCGGCGGCGTCGCCGACGCGGCGGGGCCGGAGGGGGACGGCGACTGGAGCGAGCGGGTGGCGCGCCTCGCCCGCGCGCTGCGGGCGGCCCTGCTCGCCCATCGCGACGGCGCGCGCGTCTTCGCCGGTACACACGCGACCGGCCCGAACACCCTGGGCTTCGCGGACAGCCTCATGGGCGTGCTGCGCGCGGCGGGCTTCGGTGGCGCCGAAGCGGCGCGGGCGCTCTACGCGGTGGCCAACTTCACCGTGGGCCACACCCTGGAGGAACAGGCCGCCCTGCGGCCCGGTGACGGGGGGCCCACCGGTGCGGAGGCCCTGCGCGAGGCGGTGGCGGAAGGGGCGTATCCGCATCTCGCCGCCGCCCTGCCGGTGCTCAGCGGTACGGACTTCACGGCGCACTTCGAGTTCGGGCTGCGGCTGCTCCTGGACGGACTGCGGGCCGCCCGGCGGTGAGCCGGGCGGCGGTGGCTCCCCGCTGGGTCAGCGGCCGAGCGGCACCGAATCCCGCACGACCTGGGCGAAGTTGGCCACCAGGCGCCGCGCCACCCGGCGCGCGGTGGGCTCCGCGGCCGTGGCGGCCGTGCGCAGCGCGACCGCGTCGACCCCCGACTCGGCCAGCGCGGCCTCGTCCCAGTCGGCCAGCCGTTCGGCACCGACCTCGGGGTGGAACTGCACGCCCCAGGCCCGCTCGCCCACCCGGAACGCCTGCACCGGGCAGTCCGCGCTCCGCGCCAGATGGACGGCGCCGGGCGGCAGTGCGGTGATCTGGTCGCGGTGGTTCTGGATGACGGGGAACGACTCCGGAACCCCGGCCAGCAGGGGATCGCGCGCGGCCTCGGGACGCCGTACGACCGTGCAGGACCCGCGTTCCGGCCGCCCGTGCGCGCCGGTCACCGCGCCGCCGGTGGCCACCGCCAGCACCTGGGCGCCGAGGCAGATGCCGAGCAACGGCACGCCGTGAGCGGCGCATTGCCGGGCCAGGCCGCGCTGGGCGGGCAGCCAGGGCACGTCCGCGTCGGCGTCGGGCAGGAAGCCGCCGCCCAGCAGCACCACGGCGGCGAAACCGGCCGGGTCGGAGGGCGCCGACCGTCCGGGCAGCTCCGTCGGGACCAGTCCCTCGTCGCGCAGCCAGGGCACCAGTCGGCCGGGACCGCTGCGCGGGGCGTTGCGCACCAACAGGACGTTCATCGTTGCATCAGCCATGCGCCCCACATCATCAGAGCCCGCTGTCCTGGGCAACGCCACTCGTCGAAGCCGATGGTGTCCGCAAAGCGGACGGTCGTGACCGGATACAGCTCTTGACCATCCGTCCACATCTGGCTGAACATCAGGCGCGCACTTCGCACCTCCGACGCACAGCAGTCGGCGTACCGCACTCGCACCGCTCTGGCACCACCGTTCCAGGCACCGCTCGAACCCCACATGTTCGAGATCCCCACCGACGAGAAAGTGCGGCCCCCACATGACCTCTTCGACCTCCCGAAGACTGCCCCGAACCACCTCGAGACGCGCCACCGCCGTGGCCGTGCTGGTCCTCGCGGGCCTGCTCGCGGCCCCGACGGCCACCTCCTCAGCCGCCCCGGCGGCGCTCGCGGCCCCGGACATCCCGCTGGCCAACGTCAAGGCGCACCTCACCCAGTTCCAGTCGATAGCCAACGCCAACGGCGGCAACCGCGCCCACGGCCGCACCGGCTACCGGGCCTCCCTCGACTACGTGAAGGCCAAGCTGGACGCGGCCGGATTCACCACCACCGTCCAGCAGTTCACCTCCTCCGGCAGCACCGGCTACAACCTCATCGCCGACTGGCCCGGCGGCGACCCGAACCAGGTGCTCATGGCCGGTGCGCACCTCGACTCGGTCAGCTCCGGCGCGGGCATCAACGACAACGGCTCGGGCTCCGCCGCCGTACTCGAGACCGCCCTCGCCGTCTCCCGCGCCCAGCTCCAGCCCACCAAGCACCTGCGCTTCGCCTGGTGGGGCGCGGAGGAGCTGGGGCTCGTCGGCTCCAAGTACTACGTCAACAACCTCCCGGCCACCGAGCGCGCGAAGATCTCCGGCTACGTCAACCTGGACATGGTCGGCTCCCCGAACCCCGGCTACTTCGTCTACGACGACGACCCGGCGATCGAGAAGGTCTTCAAGGACTGGTACACCGGCATCGGGGTGCCGACCGAGATCGAGACCGAGGGCGACGGCCGCTCCGACCACGCCTCCTTCAAGAACGTCGGCATACCGGTCGGCGGCCTGTTCACCGGCGCCAGCCGCACCAAGACGTCGGCGCAGGCGGCCAAGTGGGGCGGCACGGCCGGGCAGGCCTTCGACCGCTGCTACCACTCCTCCTGCGACACCACCTCGAACATCAACGACACCGCCCTGGACCGCAACAGCGACGCCCTCGCGCACGCCGTCTGGACCCTGGGCACCGGCGATCCGCTGCCGCCGGGCGAGGTGTACGAGACCACCGCCGACGTCGCCATCCCCGACAACGGCGCCGCCGTCACCTCCTCCCTCGCCGTCTCCGGCCGCACCGGCAACGCCCCGGCGGCGCTCAGGGTCGGGGTGGACATCAAGCACACCTGGCGCGGTGACCTCGTCGTCGACCTGCTGGCGCCGGACGGCACGGCCTACCGGCTGAAGAACTCCAGCAGTTCGGACTCCGCTGACAACGTCATCGCCACGTACACGGTCGACGCGTCGAGCGAGTCGGCGAGCGGCACCTGGCGGCTGCGCGTGCAGGACGTCGCGGCGCAGGACACGGGTTACATCGACAGCTGGAAGCTGACCTT
This sequence comes from Streptomyces sp. NPDC057877, assembly GCF_042796855.1. Lineage (NCBI taxonomy): Bacteria > Bacillati > Actinomycetota > Actinomycetes > Kitasatosporales > Streptomycetaceae > Streptomyces > Streptomyces sp. NPDC057877. Next base: position 25,779 of record NZ_JBHVMS010000012.1, on the reverse strand, counting down.
CTGACGGCAGGTCAGGACCGGGCGCGGAGGCGCGGGCCGATGTCAGTGCCATGGTGAAGACTGCGGTCAAGCGAGATCAACTCCGGCCGGACCGGGTAGGCGGTCTCGAAATCCCTCGTGGAAAGGCCGCTGGTGAACTCCCGCTCCTCCGCCCCGGTCAGCCGGACCGCCGCCGACGTCCTGCGCATCGTCTCCGACCCCGGCACGCCGGTCTTCGTCACGGTCCACGAGGGCGGTCGCCGCAGATACGGCTACTGGCGGCCGTTGGGTTCCACCCCTGGGCAGGGCGCCTGTTACGTCGCCCTGCCCACCGCCGTGTGCGACGAGCTGTACGCCGCGCACCGGATCGTGCTCGGCGAGCCCCTCGTCGATCCGGCCAAGACCACCTACCGGGTCCGGACCGCCCGCCCGGCCGGCGCGGTCACGGTCAGGCGGGCGGCGACGCTGGCCGCGTGAGGGGCGGGACGCGGCCGGTCAGCCGAGGCCGAGGGTGCTCATGGTCTGCTGGGCCATGCGTGACTCGCCCAGGGCGTTGGGGTGGACGGGCACGAGGCTGGTGCCGAACAGCAGCGGCTCGATCCACCGGGTGCCGCTGGGCTTGCAGGCGTCATGGCCCTCTGACACCTGTGCGAAGTCCACGAAGGTGGCGCCGGTCTCCCGGGCCGCCCGCTCGACGACCGCGTTCAGATGTGCCTGGATGCCGCGCAGGTAGGACACGTCGCCCGAGGCGACCGGCAGTTTGACGAAGCAGGACGGATCGAAGGCAGGCGGCATGATCCAGGGGTAACCCAGCGCCGCCACACGGGCGTTCGGGGCCTTGGCCATGACACTGCGCAGGGCGGCCTTGAGCGCGGGATAGGTGTTCGCCTCGATCTGGTCGTCGAAGGTGGTGCCGTGCCTGTCCTTGCAGGGGCTGCCCTTGCCCCCGCTGAGCAGGCCCGCGGTACCGCAGGCGGTCAGGGCGTTGATGAAGGTGCCGTTGTCGTTGCCGCCGATCGTCAGCGTCACCAGCTGGGTGTCCGCACGGAGCGCCGCGACCTGGGGCGGGACGCCCGGGTACTGGGCCTCGGTGAAGTCCTTGGTCTGGGCGGCGCCGCAGGTGACGTCGGTCAGCCGGGCGCCGGTTCTGGAGGCGATGACGCGCGGGTAGTTCGCGAGGGACCGCAGGCACAGCGGTGAGCTGAGGTCCACGGGCAGCACTCCGCTACCGGCGCTGTAACTGTCGCCGAGGGCGACGTAGTCGAGGGCCGTGGCGCTGGCGTTGGCCTGGGCGGTGGGGGCGGTGAGGCCGAGGGTCACCGCACTCAGCGCGGTGATTGACGCGAGCATGACACTACGGACATCGCGGATGCTGCGGGGCAACTTCATCGGCGGGTGCTCTCTTCTCGTCGTCGACAGGGCGGCTCACGGCGGAAGGTGCCCGTGGTCCGGTGTGGGGTTACCGAGGGGTTTTACTCATAGGTAATGTGCGGTCGCCCGAACGGCACGTCAACATTGTTGACGGAACTTCTCAAGGCGGGGTCAAGGGCGGGGCAAGGCGGCGGCGGACCTGCCTGCGGGCCACCCACGAGACCCTCTTCGCCGAACCCCTGCGCGCCCGGCTGACCGGCCCCGACGCCGACCTGCGCGCCCGGCTGACCGGCCCCGACGCCGACCTCCGCGCCCGGCTGGCGGGGCGCCCTGGCCGGTGGGCTGCGCTACGCCCTGTGGGTGGCCAGGGGCGAGGGCCTGCACCGCGCCGACCGCAAGGAACGCGTCGTCCGCTACGGCGCGCTGCTCCAGGACGTGCTGACGCCGAGGCCCTAGCGGCGGGCGGAGGCCCCCGTTGGGCCGTCGGAGGGTTACCGGCCGGTCGTCGCCCACTCAATACCGCGACTGCGCGTGAGTATGTGCCACGGTCCCGGTGTGATGATCATGTCGAACGATGAACGCGTAGCGCGCCCCCGAGTCCGTGCGCGCCGCGGTCCGCGGACCGCCCTGGCGGCACTGGCCGTCACCGTGACCCTCACCACCACCGGCGCGGCGGCCCAGCCGTCCGCCCCCCTCGGCCCCGACTGGGACGCCATCGCCGCCTGCGAGTCCAGTGGCAACTGGAGGGCCAACACCGGGAACGGCTACTACGGCGGACTGCAGTTCACCATGCGCAGCTGGGTCGCGGCCGGAGGCCTCCGGTTCGCCGCGCGCGCGGATCTGGCCACCCGCAAACAGCAGATCGCCGTGGCGAAGCGGCTGGCCAGGATCCAGGGCATGGGCGCCTGGGGCTGCGCCTGAGGCAAGGAGCCCCGAACCGCGAACGGCCCGGCCCCACGGGATGTGGAGCCGGGCCGTACGACCGGGAGCCCGAGGCGTCAGCCCTGGCGGGCCTTGAAGCGCGGGTTCTTCTTGTTGATCACGTAGGTCACACCCCGGCGACGCACCACCTGCGCCCCCGGCACGGACTTCAGCGAGCGCAGCGACTTGCGCACCTTCATGACCGTGCACCTCCTTGCGAACGCTGGGTTCAGCGGCTCTCGCGGAACGGGACGTGCGTCCCGGCCACGGGGTCGTACTTGCGCAGGACCAGCCGGTCGGGGTCGTTGAGCCGGTTCTTGCGCGTCACGTAGGTGACACCCGTCCCGGCCGTCGACCGCAGGGTGACGACGGGCCGCACTGTGCTGCGGGCCATGGGTTCCTCCTTCCACCGGCACCACGGGTTCCAGGTCCTCGTTCACTGACCCGTGCATGCCAGCCACGCCTCCGTCAACACACACCCCCACCGCCGCATTCCCGACACCCGGACGGCCCCACGTACGATCACCGGGTCCCACGCCCGCGAAGGAGCCCCGTCCGTTGTCCACGCTCGTCCCCCCGCCCCGGTCCGCGCCCGTCCCGCTGTCCGTGCGGTGCCTGCCCCGCCGGGAGGACGGTGAGGAACTGCACACCCTGCTGTGGTCCCCGGGGCCGGGACGGCGGATGATCAGCAACGCCGTGCTGGGCGGCGGCATCGGCGAGCGCGCCTGGGTGCTCAACGCCCAGGTCGCCCACGGCTACCGGCGCACCGACCCCGACCGGCACCTCGCCGAGCTGGCGGACGGCCTCGGCCTGCGCTCGGCGGGCGTCGGCCTGATGACGGCGGCCGACGTGTCGGCGTACGCCCAGGCACGGGACGGCGGCGTGGAGGCCGTCGTCACGGCGGGCGTGAACGTACGCGGCTGGGCCGCCTCCGACGCCGAGGGCACGGCCGCCCTCGCCGCGCCCGGCACGATCAACATCCTCGTCGCCCTCCCCGTGCCGCTCACCGACGCCGCCCTGGTCAACGCGGTGACCACCGCCACCGAGGCCAAGGTGCAGGCGCTGCTGGAAGCGGGCCTGGACTGCTCCGGCACCCCCACCGACGCCGTGTGCGTCGCCGCTCCCGTCCCCACCCCGGACGCTCCGCCGCACGTCTTCGCCGGGCCCCGTTCCCTGTGGGGCGCCCGCCTGGCCCGGGCGGTCCACCGGGCCGTACTCGCCGCGCTGCCCTAAGGCCTGCGGAGGTGGCGGAACGCCACGACGCACTGGAGCGCGGCGGCCGGTCTCAGCACGGCGGGGCGGGGCCGCTCCGGCATGGTGCCACGGTGCAGGGCGACGGCCGTGACGGTGACGACGGGCAGCGCCCAGGCGGCCACCGCCGCCGCCCGCACGGCGCGGCTCCGTTCATGGCGCAGGGTGAGCCACGTCCAGTAGGCGGCATCGGCGAAGGTGTCGGCGTAGTCACCGAAGGGAGACACCGTGCCCCGGCGGCGGGCCAGGCGGCCGTCGGCGAGATCGAGGCCGATCGCCAGTACGCCGGACATCCGCCCGGCTCCCGCGGGCAGCGCGGGCAGGTTGGCGCGCAGCAGGGTCAGGACGTCGGCGGGGGCGAGCCGCGTGCGGTGCTCCAAAAGCCCCAGGTGAGTGACGGCGAGGGCCCAGCTGGCGAGCACCCAGCGCCGTCCGGGCCGTCGGCCGGAGGCCAGCGCCCAGCAGCCGCCGTGCAGGGCGGTCAGCTCGGCCAGGGCCCGTGGGCGCCGGGCGGCCTGCACCAGCGAACGGTGTGTGGCGCGGCCCAGGAAGCGGGCGACGGCCGCCAGGGTGAAGGACTCCGCGCGCGGACCGGCCAGCAGCGCGTCCGTCGCGGCGCGGCTGTCGGCCAGCCGGGACACGGACTCCACGTTCCCTCGCCCTCCCGTCCTTCGCCGGGTGATGGCCCCTCCTGCGTTCAGCGTAGGCGGGGCGCGCCGGGCGCACGGGAGCGCGCTCACGGATCGCCGGGTACGACCCGTCTAGCGTCGGTGAGGGACGACGTACACGCGTGGAGGGCGGACGATGGTGCGGATCGGTGCGGTGACGGCTGTGGCCGTGGCGGGCGGGAGCGCGGCCGCCGGGTATCTGGGACTGGTGACCGGGGCGCTGCCCCTGGATGTGGGGGTGGGGCGGCGCAGCCGTCCGCTCGGGCCGCGGACGATGGACATCGCGGCGCCGCGGGACGTCGTGTTCGACGTCATCGCCCAGCCGTATCTGGGCCGCGCCACCCGGGCGGTACGGGAGAAGGTGCGGGTGCTGGAACGCGGCACCGACATGGTGCTCGCCGCCCACCGCACCCCCGTCGCCGACGGCCGGTTGACGGCGACGACGGTGGAGACGGTGCGGTTCACCCGCCCGGAGCGGATCGACTTCCGTCTGGTGCGCGGGCCCGTGCCCGCCGTCACCGAGTCGTTCACGCTGACGCCGCACGGAACCGGCACCCGGCTGGTGTACGAGGGGGAACTCGCCACGGACCTGTGGCGGGCCGGGCAGTGGTGGGGCAACCTGGTCGCCCCGCGGTGGGAGGCGACCGTCGCCGCGTCCCTCGTGGCGGTCCGCCAGGAGGCGGAACGGCGCTCGTCCCTGCCACGAAGGCCGTAGAGAGGGACAAGGCGCAAGAGCAGCGACCCCCGGGACGGAGCCCGTCATGACCCAGACACCCGCGCCGCGCCGCAAGAAGGACCGGGACGAGGTGTTCGTGGAGTTCACCAAGTCCGTCTGCCCCCTGTGCAAGACCCCCGTCGACGCCCAGGTGAACATCCGCGACAACAAGGTCTACCTGCGCAAACGCTGCCGCGACCACGGTGAGTTCGAGGCGCTGGTGTACGGCGACGCCGAGGAATACCTCGGCTCTGCGCGCTTCAACAAGCCCGGCACCCTCCCGCTCACCTTCCAGACCGAGGTGCGGGACGGCTGCCCCAGCGACTGCGGGCTGTGCCCCGAGCACAAACAGCACGCCTGCCTCGGGATCATCGAGGTCAACACCGGCTGCAACCTGGACTGCCCGATCTGCTTCGCCGACTCCGGCCACCAGCCGGACGGTTACTCCATCACCGCCGAGCAGTGCGCGGCGATGCTCGACGTGTTCGTGGCGTCCGAGGGGGAGGCGGAGGTGGTGATGTTCTCCGGCGGGGAGCCCACCATCCACCAGCACATCCTCGACTTCATCGACCTCGCCCAGACCCGCCCGATCAGGAACGTCACCCTCAACACCAACGGCATCCGCCTGGCCACCGACCGGGACTTCGTCACCGAACTCGGCAAACGCAACCGGGTGCCGGGCCGGTCCGTGAACGTCTACCTCCAGTTCGACGGCTTCGACGAACGCACCCATCGCGAGATCCGCGGCCGTGACCTGCGCGCCTTCAAGCAGCGGGCCCTGGACAACTGCGCGGCGGCGGGCCTGACCGTCACCCTGGTCGCCGCCGTCGAACGCGGCCTCAACGAGCACGAACTCGGCGCGATCATCGAGTACGGCATCGACCATCCCGCCGTACGCTCCGTGGCGTTCCAGCCGGTCACCCACTCCGGGCGGCACCGGGAGTTCGACCCGCTGCACCGGCTCACCAACCCCGACGTCATCCGGCTGATCGGCGAACAGCGGCCGGACTGGTTCCGCAAGGGCGACTTCTTCCCCGTGCCCTGCTGCTTCCCAACCTGCCGCTCCATCACCTACCTCCTGGTGGACGGCGAACCGGGCAACCGCACCGTCGTACCGATCCCACGGCTGCTGAACATCGAGGACCACCTCGACTACGTCACCAACCGCGTCCTGCCGGACGCCGGGGTCCGCGAGGCCCTGGAGCGGCTGTGGTCGGCCTCCGCGGTCATGGGAACGGCGACCACGGAGGAGCGACTGCGGGCCGCCGCCGAGGCGTTGGACTGCGCCGATGCCTGCGGGATCGACCTGCCCGAGGCGGTGAAGGACCTCGACGACAAGGCGTTCATGGTCGTCGTGCAGGACTTCCAGGACCCGTACACCCTCAACGTCAGGCAACTGATGAAGTGCTGCGTCGAGGAGATCACCCCCGACGGACGGCTCATCCCCTTCTGCGCCTACAACTCCGTCGGCTACCGCGAACAGGTCCGCGCCGAGCAGTCCGGCGTGCCCGTCGCCCCGGTCGTACCCAACGCCCTGCCCCTCACCGGACGGCTGACGACCACCCCGTACGGCTCCAGGACCAGCCGCACCGAGACACCAGGAGCGGACGGCCGTGACCGATGAGGACATCAAGTCCTGCTGCGCCGACGCCTACACGCGGGACATCGTGGCGCTGCTGCTCGGCGACTCCTACCACCCCGGCGGCACCGCCCTGACCCGCCGCCTCGCCGACCGGCTCGCCCTCGCCCCCGGCACGCGGGTCCTCGACGTCGCCTCGGGCCGCGGCACCACCGCACTCCTGCTCGCCGACCGCTACGGCGTCCAGGCCGACGGCGTCGACTACGCCCCCGCCTCCACCGCGCACGCCCGGCGGGCCGCCGAAGCCGCCGGGCTGACCGACCGCGCCGCCTTCACCACCGGCGACGCCGAGCAACTGCCCTACGGAGACGGGGTGTTCGACGCCGTAGTGTGCGAGTGCGCCCTGTGCACCTTCCCCGACAAGCCCCGCGCCGCCGCCGAGTTCCACCGCGTTCTGCGACCCGGCGGACGCCTCGGCATCACCGACGTCACCGCCGACACCGCCCGGCTCCCGCCCGAACTGCGCGGCCTGAGCGCCCGTATCGCCTGCGTCGCCGACGCCCGGCCGCTGGAGGAGTACGCCGGGATCCTCGCCGCGGCCGGGCTGCGCACCCAGGTCACCGAGCGGCACGACCAGGCGCTGCTCCGCATGATCGACCAGATCGAGGCCCGGCTGAACCTGCTGCGCATCACCGCACCGGACCGCCTCACCGACGCCGCCGTGCACCTCGACGCGGCCCCGGCCGTACTGGCCGCCGCCCGCACCGCCGTCACGGACGGGGTCCTCGGCTACGCCCTGCTGACGGCGGTGCGACCACCCGGCTGAGGCCCGCTCACGCCCCGGTGACTCCGTCGACGCGCTCACGGAGCAGATCGGCGTGGCCGTTGTGACAGGCGTACTCCTCTGTGACGGGCGTACTCCTCGATCACATGGACCATGACCCAACGCGGCGGCACCCCGTGATCGCCCACCGGACGGCCGTCCCGCTCGACCGTTGGCCGGTGGCGTCGAGGGGCACCCCGCTACCAGCTCATGGCCCGGGTGATCTCTCCCCTTCCCGCCAGACGGCCCTCGCCTCCTCCACCCCGCGTTCCGGATGGAGCGCGAAGCCGCCGGGACGGCCGCCGCCGACGCCTGGCGCAGTCGACCGTCATCGAGCCCCGCACTCCGGGGACCCCGGGTCAGGCCCCGACGTACGCCGCCAGATGCTCGCCGGTGAGGGTGGAGCGGGCGGCGACCAGGTCGGCCGGGGTGCCCTCGAAGACGATCCGGCCGCCGTCGTGACCGGCGCCGGGGCCGAGGTCGATGATCCAGTCGGCGTGCGCCATGACGGCCTGGTGGTGCTCGACGACGATCACCGACTTGCCCGCGTCGACGAGCCGGTCCAGCAGGCCGAGCAACTGCTCGACATCGGCGAGGTGCAGGCCCGCGGTCGGCTCGTCCAGGACGTACACGCCGCCCCTGTCGGCCATGTGCGTGGCCAGCTTCAGCCGCTGCCGCTCACCGCCGGACAGCGTGGTGAGCGGCTGGCCGAGGGTCAGATAGCCGAGCCCGACGTCCGTCAGCCGCTGGAGGATCTTGTGGGCGGCGGGCGTACGCGCCTCGCCCGCGCCGAAGAACTCCTCGGCCTCGGTCACCGGCATCGCCAGCACCTCGCTGATGTCCCGCCCGCCGAAGCGGTGCTCGAGGACCGACGCCTCGAACCGCTTGCCGTCGCACTCCTCGCACGTGGTGGAGACACCGGCCATGATCCCCAGGTCGCTGTAGACCACCCCGGCGCCGTTGCAGGTGGGGCACGCGCCCTCGGAGTTGGCGCTGAACAGCGCGGGCTTCACGCCGTTGGCCTTGGCGAACGCCTTGCGGATCGGGTCCAGGAGCCCGGTGTACGTCGCCGGGTTGCTGCGCCGCGAGCCGCGGATGCCGGTCTGGTCGACCGAGATCACGCCCTCGCTGGCCGGGATCGAGCCGTGGATCAGCGAACTCTTGCCGGACCCGGCGACGCCGGTGACCACGGTGAGCACGCCGAGCGGAATGTCGACGTCGACGTCCCGCAGGTTGTTCGCCGACGCGCCCCGGATCTCCAGCGTGCCGGTGGGCTTGCGCACCGACTTCTTGAGCGCGGCCCGGTCGTCGAGATGGCGGCCGGTGACGGTGTCGCTGGCCCGCAGCCCCTCGACGGTGCCCTCGAAGCAGACCGTGCCGCCCGCCGTGCCCGCGCCGGGGCCGAGGTCCACGACATGGTCGGCGATCGCCATCATCTCCGGCTTGTGCTCCACCACGAGCACCGTGTTGCCCTTGTCCCGCAGGCGCAGCAGCAGGTCGTTCATGCGCTGGATGTCATGCGGGTGCAGACCGATGGTGGGCTCGTCGAAGACGTAGGTGACATCGGTGAGCGAGGAGCCCAGGTGGCGGATCATCTTGACGCGCTGTGCCTCACCGCCCGACAGCGTGCCCGACGGCCGCTCCAGCGAGAGATAGCCGAGGCCGATCTCCACGAACGAGTCCAGGGAGTGCTGGAGCGCGGCCAGCAGCGGCGCCACCGTCGGCTCGTTCAGCCCGCGCACCCACTCCGCCAGGTCACGGATCTCCATGGCACACGCGTCGGCGATGTTGACGTCACCGATCCGCGACGACCGGGCCAGCTCACTGAGCCGGGTGCCGTCGCACCCGGGGCACCGCGCGAAGGTGACCGCCCGGTCCACGAACGCCCGCACGTGCGGCTGCATCGACTCCCGGTCCTTGGACAGGAACGTCTTCTGGAGCTTGGGGATCAGACCCTCGTAGGTCAGGTTGATCCCGTTGATCTTGACCTTGGTGGGCTCCCGGTAGAGGAAGTCGTGCCGCTCCTGCTTGGTGTACGTGCGGATCGGCTTGTCCGGGTCGAAGAAACCGGACTCCCTGATGACCCGCACCACCCAGCCGTCCCCGGTGTAGGTGGGGATGGTGAACGGGTCCTCGGCGAGCGACCTGGAGTCGTCGTAGAGCTGGGTGAGGTCGATGTCGGAGACCGTGCCCCGGCCCTCGCAGTGCGTGCACATGCCGCCGGTGCGGCTGAAGGTCACCTTCTCCGTCTTGGTCTTCTCGGCGCCGCGGTCGACCGTGAACCCGCCGCTCGCCGAGACCGAGGCGACATTGAAGGAGTACGCGCCGGGCGGGCCGATGTGCGGCTTGCCGAGCCTGCTGAAGAGGATGCGCAGCATGGCGTTGGCGTCGGTGGCGGTGCCCACGGTGGAGCGCGGGTCGGAGCCCATCCGCTGCTGGTCGACGGCTATCGCGGTGGTCAGGCCGTCGAGCACGTCGACCTCGGGGCGCGCCAGCGTCGGCATGAAGCCCTGCAGGAAGGCGCTGTAGGTCTCGTTGATCAGCCGCTGCGACTCCGCGGCGATCGTGTCGAACACCAGCGAACTCTTGCCCGATCCGGACACACCGGTGAACACCGTCAGACGGCGCTTCGGGATCTCGACGCTGACGTCCTTGAGGTTGTTCACGCGCGCGCCGTGCACGCGGATCATCTCGTGGCTGTCGGCGATGTGCCGCGGCGCGGTCGACTGCGTGTCCGTCCTCGTGGTCATGCTGTTCGTCTCTCCATCCGATGGGGTCGGTCCGCCCTCGCGGGCTGCGTCGGTTACTTCGTCAGCGCAGTTCCTGGATGCGGACCATGTTGCCCGCGGGGTCGCGGAAGGCGCAGTCACGCACCCCGTACGGCTGCTCGGTCGGCTCCTGGACGACCTCGGCGCCGCTGGCCTCCACCCGCTCGAAGGTGCCGTCGAGGTCGGCGGTGGCGAGCAGGATGCCCGCGTAGGTGCCCTTGGCCATCATCTCGGCGATGGTGCGCCGCTCGTCGTCGGTGACACCGGGGTCGGCGGCCGGGGGAGTCAGCACGATCGACGTGCCGGGCTGGTCGGGGGGACCGACCGTAATCCAGCGCATCCCGCCGTACCCGACGTCGTTGCGGACCTCGAAGCCGAGGGTGTCGCGGTAGAACCCCAGCGCGGCGCCCGGGTCGTCGTGCGGGAGGAAGCTCGAGTGAATCGTGATGCTCATGCCGGTCACGCTAGTGCGCCCGGCCGATGGCTGCTTCTCGATTCCTGACCGGCCTCGTGACCTGCTTCGACAGACACGACGGCAGCCCCGCCGTCGCGCTCGCCGCGAGACGCCGGTAGGTGCTGGGCGGCATACCGACCAGTTCCGTGAAGCGTGTGCTGAACGTGCCCAGCGAGGAGCACCCGACCGTGAAGCACACCTCGGTGACACTGAGGTCACCCCGCCGCAGCAGCGCCATCGCGCGCTCTATGCGCCGGGTCATGAGGTACGCGTACGGGGACTCCCCGTAGGCGAGCCGGAACTGGCGGCTGAGATGCCCGGCCGACATGTTCACGCCACGAGCAAGCGCCGTGACGTCCAGCGGCTGCGCGTACTCCCGGTCGATCCGGTCACGGACCCGGCGCAGCAACGCGAGATCACGCAGGTGCTGGGGCGCCGTGGCGGTCTTGCTGGTCATTTCCCGATCGTGCCACACGGCACTGACAGTGGCCCCGCGCCGATGTCGCCGGGGGCTGGTAACCGCAGGCCAGCGCGCCGCAGGCCCGTCGGACTGCGGGGCGGGGTGCGGCCGGTCGCTGACATCCCCGCCGAGAGGGCGGGCTGCGGGCTCGTGGTCCTGACCGTGGTCGCCCTCGAGTCTCGTCCGCCAGCGCCGTCACGCGCACGTGATGTCGAAGGCGTCCCCGATGACGGTGCGGTCCGCCTCCGGGGAGGTCACCTCCAGGTTCATGCCGCCCTGGACGCGCTCGCCGGGCTGGGCGCCGGTCAGCTGGACGGCGAACTCGTCGTGCTGTTCGTTCGGGGCGGTGAACGTCATCGTGCCGGTGCGGCCCTGGACGCCGCGGGCGAGGAGCCGGTCGTCCGGAAGCCAGGTGTACTCGATGGTGCCGGGGCGCTGCGCGGCGGCGGAGAAGGTGAAGACGACCGGCTGGGAGCAGTCGGCGCTGTCCAGCCGGGGCGAGGCGTTGATGCCCGCGCCGCCGAGGACCGGTCCGGTGTCCTCGTCGGTCTCCAACTGGCTCGGCTGCTCGGTGACGTCGGGGCTGGGCCGGTTGTTGCCGTTGGCGCCCTCGTCCTCGGGGGTGGGGGTGGTGGAGCCGGGGCTCTGGTTGCCGTCCGGGCCGTCTCGGTCCGTATCGCCCTTGTCGGATGGGGTCGCGGGGTCGGGAGTCGAGCCGTGATCGGAGTCGCCGCCGTCCGCGTCGCCGTCGTCGGGGGCGTCGGTGAGGGTGGACGGGGTCGGACCGGCCGCCCCCGCTCCATCGCCGCCGATCTTGTCCCGTAGGGACGGCAGGAAGAAGTAGCCCAGCAGGACGACCGCGGCCAGCAGTACGGCCGTGACGGTGTAGGCGGCGGCACGGCCCGCGCGCTGCAGGGTGTCGTCGCCGGGGTCCGGTTGGGGGAGGACCGTCGGCGGTGCCGAGGAGGGCTCGGGGCTGTGGGCGTCGGCCCCGGCCATGGCGGCCTCCTCCGTCGCGACGGCCCGGCGCAGCGCACGGGCCATGTGCTGGAGGGCCTCGTCGATCTCATCGAGGACCGCCGTCACATCGACCGGGGCTGGCGGCTCCGGGCCCAGCAGCCGGACGGGGACGACGACACCACCGCGGACGGCTTCGTCCACGTGCCGGACCACCTCACGGCGCAACTCCAGCGCGGGGTGCGGTCCCGGCCGCTCGGCCTCGTCGTGAGTGGGCTGCACCTGGTGCTGGTGGCGTACGCGAGCGGTGTCCGCCCGGAGTTGCTCGTTGACGAAGGTCCACAAGTACTCCTGGTGCAGTTTCGGCCGCACCGCCTCGAGGGCCCGCAGATACTCCCTGCGCACATGATCCCTGGCCTCCCGGGTCACCGGCACGCCGGACACCTCGCCCACGAGGTCCAGAACCGCCTCCAGCGCCGGATCGTCGGGCAGGCACTCCCCGGCGGCGATACGGCGCAGCGCCTCCGCGCCGAACCACGGCCCCGCCCCGAGCCGTTCGCTGATCCGCGCATACGTCCATCCGCGGGCACGCAGGGGTTCGAAGATCTGCTCACGCACGAGCCGGGCGAACTCCCCCTGATCCCTTCGCACGTTGGCCGGGCGCCCCCGCTCCCCGCCACGTACCTGCGGTACCGCACCGCTCGTCGAGTCGCCGTCCACCTCAGCCTCGGACACGCCGTTCCCCCCACCGTGGGCACGACCCACGGCTCTCTCCTCCGGTGGCATCAACTGCCGTCGTACAAGGGGACCCAGCATGGCCAAGCCCACCTCGTCACCGCACGGAAACGCCGACAGTTCCCCCTGCCCAGCGACACCGGGTCCGGCGGTGTGACACGGGGCCCGAGGTCCCGGCACGGCCCTGCGCGGGAGCGTGCCCTCTTCCTCGGCAACGCCGTCATCGCGCTGCCGGTCGCTTCGCGGCCGTCGGCCGGGGGTCGGATGCGAGAGGCGCCTGCTCCGAGGGGACGTCCAGCGTCATGCGGGGCAGACGCCGGTCCAGTGCGGTGGGCAGCCACCAGGCGCGGCGGCCCAGCAGGGCCATGGTCGCGGGTACGAGCACCATGCGGACGATCGTCGCGTCCAGCACGACGGCCGTGGCCAGGCCCAGGCCCATCATCTTGACCAGCGGTGAGGGGTTGGCGACGAAGCTGAGGAAGACCACCGTCATGATCAGCGCCGCGGAGGTGATCACCCGGCCGGTGACCGCCATGCCGCGGGCCACCGACTCGGCGGGGTCACCGGTGGCGTCGTACTCCTCGCGGACGCGGGAGAGCAGGAACACCTCGTAGTCCATGGACAGCCCGAAGAGGACCGCGAAGAAGATCGTCGGCATGGGGGAGGCGATCGGCAGGGTCTCGTCCAGGTTGAACAGGCCCCCGAGCCAGCCCCACTGGAAGACGGCGACGACGACGCCGTACGCGCCGCCGATGGACAGCAGGTTCACCACCGCCGCCTTCAGCGGTACCGCGACGGAGCGGAACACCAGCATCAGCAGCAGGAACGACACCACGATGATCGCGGCGATGAACACCGGAAGGGTGTCGGAGAGTTGCCGGGTGAGGTCGTCCGTCATGGCGGTCAGGCCCGATACGGCGACGTTGTCGGGGACGGAGTCGCGGATCCGGGCGAGGGTGTCGGAGGTCGCGGCGTCCGCCGGGGCGGTGGTGGGCAGGGTGGGGAGTACGACGGTGTCGCCCGCCGTGGAGACCTGTGGTGCGCCGACCGACGCGATGCCCGGGTCCTCGGCGACGAGCCGGGACAGCGCGGGGATGCCGTCGGAGTCCACGCCGGGGGCGCGCAGGTCGGCGACGATCAGCAGCGGGGCGTTGAAACCGGGGCCGAAGCCCTCCGCCAGCAGATCGTAGGCGCGGCGGTGCGTGGTGGTCGTGGCGTCGTCGCCCGCGTCGGGGAAACCCGTCTCCATCCGCAGCGACGGGAGCGCCAGCGCGATCAGCGCGGCGGACGCGGCGAGCAGATACGGCCAGGGGCGGCCCGAGACCCGGTGCGCGAACCGCCACCAGGCCGTGTCCTCGGGCCGCTTCGGGCGCGGGCGTGACCAGACGCCCCTACGCCGTCGGCTTCGGTGGACGCGCTCGCCCAGCAGCGCCAGCAGGGCGGGCAGCAGGGTCAGCGCGGTCGCCACGGCGAACAGCACGACCAGTGAGGTGCTCAGCCCGATCGAGGTCAGAAAGCCCAGCCCGGTCAGCGCCAGCGCGCTCATCGCCACCACCACGGTGCCCCCGGCGAACAGCACCGCCGCGCCCGACGACCCCATGGCGTTCGACAGCGCGGTGCGGTCGTCCTGGCCCGCGGCACGGTTCTCCCGGCAACGGGCCACGAGGAACAGGGCGTAGTCGATGCCCACGCCCAGCCCGATCATCGCGCCGATCGTGGGGGCGGCGCTGGAGACGTTCATGGCGTGCGACAACAGGGTGATGCCGCCCAGCCCCAGGGCGACGGCGACCAGCGCGAGCGCGACCGGGACCAGCGCGGCCACGACCGTGCCGAACACGACCACCAGGATGACCAGCGCCGTCAGCAGCCCCGCCGCCTCCGCGCCCGAGGTCGGCGTCTCCCCGTTGATGAACACGGCGTCACCGCCCAGCTCGGCCACGACACCGTCGCCGCGCGCGGGTTCGACCGCGCCGTCCAGCGCCTCGATGTGCTCCGGGTCCACCTCCATCGCCGGTACGTCGAAGGCGATCTGTGCGTAGGCGATGCGGCCGTCCGGGGAGACCGAGCCCGTGGCGAACGGGTCGGTGGCCGTGGCGACCTGGTCCACGTCGGCGATCCGGGCGACCGCCGCCTCGACGGCGGTCCGATGCCGGTCGATCCGCTCTCCCTGCGGGACGGCGAACACCGCCATGGCACTGCCGCCGGACGCCTCGGGGAACCGTTCCTCCAGTAGCTCCATCGCCTCCTCGCTCTGGCTGCCGGGGGCGACGAGGTCGTCCACGAACGCGCTCCCGGCCAGCCCGGCCAGCGGCAGGACCAGGGCCAGGGCGGCTATCCAGGCGGCTATGGCCGCCCATGGTCGGCGGGCGCTCGCGTCGCCGATCCGGCGTGTGAGTCGGTTCATGGCTGGGGCTCCTCTGAGAGGGGTCGGACGCGCCGACGAGGCCTGCGGTGGCCGGGAGTTGAGCGGCTCCATCGTGGGCGTCGGCCACCGGTGCCGTCTCCCGCCGCCCGGGGGGTTCGGGCCTCCCGCCCCCGGCGGGGAGCAGCGGGTGCGGTCTCCGTCCGGCGGGGGAGGGCCGTATCCGCCCGCAGGCGGGTGACCATGGCGCGCGGCCGGACTTACGATGGCGTGCCCGGTCGGCCCCGACGGCCCGCGCCAGGGCACCGGAGGCCTCTGTGGGAGCGACGATGAACCGCACGGTGCCGCACGCCGAGACACCGGGCCGCCGCGCGCCGGGTGGGCTCCGCGGTCCGTTCAGGCGCTGGCCGAGAAGCGCGGACGCCACCCTCGCCGCCGTGCTGTTCCTGCTGACGGGGTTCCTGGAGGAGGGCCCCGGGGACACGATGGCCGTCCGCCCGATGCGGGACATCCTCCACCCGGCGCTGCTCCTCTTCGTGGTGGCCGCCGCCGCGCTCTGCCAGCGTCGGCGCAGGCCGGTCGCCGTCCTGGGCGTGATACTCGCCGCCTGGGCGCCGACACTGGGCACCCGCTACTCCATCATGGGCGGCCTGGTGATCGTCGCGCTGTACAGCGTCGGACGGTACGCCGACGACAACCGGTGGGGCCCGCCGGGCGTCGCCGTCGCCGTCGCCGCCCTCGTCGTCGAGGCCCTCTTCCACTCCACCGCCTGGGGTGATGTGGGCTTCGGCGCGCTCGTCATGTCCGGCATCTGGTACCTCGGCCGCCGACTGCGGCTGCGCGCCGAGCGGGCGGCGCGGCAGCGCCGCGAACAGGCCGCCGAGGCACG
This sequence comes from Streptomyces sp. NPDC057877, assembly GCF_042796855.1. Taxonomy (NCBI): domain Bacteria; kingdom Bacillati; phylum Actinomycetota; class Actinomycetes; order Kitasatosporales; family Streptomycetaceae; genus Streptomyces; species Streptomyces sp. NPDC057877. The sequence continues at coordinate 9,847 of NZ_JBHVMS010000012.1, read as the reverse complement.
GCGGATCGTGACCGAGGAGCGCACCCACATCGCCCGGGAACTGCACGACGTGGTCGCCCACCGGGTGAGCATGATGACGGTGCAGGCCGGTGCGGCGCGGATGGTCGCCGCCGAGGACCCGCGGGGCGCCCTGGAGGCGATGGCGGCGGTGGAGGAGGCCGGACGCCAGGCGCTGGACGAACTGCGCCACCTGCTGGGAGTGTTGCGCCCGGACGCCGAGCGCGACGGACTGGGACCCCAACCGGGCCTGGCCGATCTGCCCCGGCTGGTGGCGGAGGTGCGGGAGGCGGGTCTGGACGTGTCGCTGACGGGCACGGTACCGGGGCCGCTCCCGGCCCGCGTGGACCTCTCGGCGTACCGCATCGTCCAGGAGGCGCTGACCAACGTGCTCAAGCACAGCGGGCCGGGCACCCGCACCGAGGTGCGGCTGCGCGACGAGGGTGACGGCATCACCGTCGAGGTGCTCGACGACGGCCACGGCGCCGCCGTCCGGGCCGTGGCCACCGCGCACGAGGGCCTTCCCGGGCACGGCATCGTCGGCATGCGGGAGCGCGCCCTCCTGCTCGGCGGCGCCCTCGACGCCCGGCCACGCGCGGGCGGCGGCTTCCGGCTCACCGCCCGGCTGCCCACCAAGGGGGAGCCCGCGTGACCATCCGCGTCGTCGTGGCCGACGACCAGGCGCTGGTCCGGCGGGGCTTCGCCATGATCCTGCGGGTGCACCCCGACATCGAGGTGGTCGCCGAGGCGGGCACCGGCGTCGAGGCGGTCGAGGCGGCCCACCGGCACCGCCCCGACGTGATCCTCATGGACATCCGCATGCCGGAGATGGACGGCCTCGAAGCGACCTCCCGGATCCTGACGGAGGCCGACTGGGACGCGCGGGTACTCATCCTGACCACCTTCGACCCGGACGAGTACGTCTACAAGGCGCTGCGCTCCGGCGCCAGCGCCTTCGTCCTCAAGGACATCCCGCCCGAGCAACTGGCCACCGCCGTACGCACCGTGGCCGAGGGCGGGACGCTGCTGGCCCCCTCGATCACCCGGCGCTTCATCGACCGGTTCGCGCGGCGCCGGGTCGTCAACACCGCCGCCACGCAGCGCCTGGAACGCCTCACCGACCGCGAACGCGAGATCATGACCGCGGTGGCCCGGGGCGCGAGCAACGCGGAGATCGCCGAACGGTTCGTCATCGGCGCGGCCACGGTGAAGTCACATGTGTCGAGCGTCCTCACCAAACTCGGGCTGCGCGACCGGATCCAGATCGTGATCTTCGCGTACGAGAGCGGCCTGGTCGAGGCGGGTGAACACGACATCGGCCACTGACCGTTCCCCAGGCCGCTCCCCGGGCCGTTCCCCGGACCGTTCCCCGGACCGTTCCCCGGGCCGCTCCCCGGGCGGGCTCAGCCCTCCGCCGGGACGAGCACCACGAAGTCCGCGTTCGCCGGGTCGAGGCAGACGGCCAGTCGGCCCACGCCCTCCGCGTCCTCCGGGCCCATCTGCACACTGCCGCCGTTCTCGGTGACCCGGGCGACCGCGGCGTCGCAGTCGTCGACGGCGAAGACCGGGTGCCAGTACGGCTGTCCGCCGGTCAGGGCGAGGTCCTCCTTGGGGAGTTCCATCACGCCGCCGTGCATCCGCTCCTCCGGTTGTCCGGCGGGGGTGATCAGGGAGTACGTGCCCCCGCCGCCGGGCAGCTCCATGTCGCCGAACTGCCAGCCGAAGACGCTGGCGTAGAAGTCCTTCGAGGCCGCCGCGTCGCTGGTGAGCAGCTCGGTCCAGCACAGCGAGCCCGGCTTGTCGACCAGCTCGGCGCCCTTGCTGGTCCCCGGCTGCCAGACGGCGAACTGGCCGCCCAGCGGGTCGGTGTACTGCGCCATCCGGCCCCACTCGTCGAGGTCCATCGGCGCCACCCGCACGGTGCCGCCGCCGCGCTCAACGGCCTGGGTCGTGGCATCGGCGTCGGGCACGGAGTGGTAGATCATCCAGGCCGAACGCGCGCCCTGTTCGGTCAGCTTGCCGAGTCCGGCGACGATCTTGCCGTCCTTGCGGAACATGCCGCCTTCCATCTCCCCCTCCTCGCCCATGGACTCGTAGTCCCACCCGAGCACGGCGCTGTAGAAGGCCGCGGCGGCGCGGACGTCCGGGGCGCCGAGGTCGAGGAAGCAGGGGGAACCGGGGACGAAATCTGTGGTGATCATGGTGCTGGCCCTTCCGCAGATCCTGTGTGCCCCCCAGAGTGACACCCGGCACTGACAATCGCCCGTCGGCCGCTTCCCCCGGGCGACGGTCAGTCCGTCCGGCGCAGCCCGGCGACGAGGATCCCGACCATTCGGCGGGCGTCGTAGCGGGGGTTGTTGCCCGCGCCCGCGCACAGGCCGCCCACGCCGCGCATGAGCGCGTAGGCGTCCATACCGGAGCGGATCTCTCCCGACCCGGCGGCGGCGTCCAGCAGTTGGGAGCACACGGGCACGAGGCGCTCCAGGAAGTAGGAGTGCAGCGGGTCGAAGCACGGGTCCTCGGACTGGAGCACCGAGGCGAGTCCCTGCTTGGTGACCACGAAGTCCACGAAGAGGTCGATCCAGCGCTCCAGGGCGGCATACGGCGTCGTACTGGACGCCAGCAGCGCGGGACCGGCCTCGGCGAGGGCCTCGACCTGGTGCCGGTAGACGGCGACGATCAGGTCCGCCCGGGTCGGGAAGTGGCGGTAGATCGTGGCCGTCCCGACCCCGGCCCGGGCCGCGATGTCGCGGATCGGCGCCTCCACGCCCGACGCGACGAACACCGCGGCGGCGGCGTCGAGCAGCACCTGTTCGTTGCGCCGCGCGTCCGCCCGCTTGGGCCTGGGGGCGCGTCCTGTGCCCTGGTCGCTGCCGCTCACCGCACCGTTCCCTTCGCTGTCGGCCCGGCCGGGCCTGGCTAACCGGGACAGTGTCCCGTATATTCGGCGACAACGTAAACGGGACGTCGTCTCGTTTACGTCTCCGCACGCATGATGACAGACAGCCGGAAGGAAGTCTCCCCATGTCCGCACACATCCCCGTGGTCTCGGTGAAACCGATCGTGCTGGCGGCACCGGGACGCGGTGAGGACCTGAGGGTGCGGGTCTCCGCGCCGGTGACCGGCGGTGAGCTGCCGGTGCTGCTCCTCTCCCACGGCCACGGCTCCTCGCTCGACGGCTACGGCCCCCTCGCCGACCACTGGGCCGCGCACGGCTTCGTGGTGATCCAGCCGACACATCTGGACTCCAGGACCGTCGGCCTGCCCCAGGACGATGCCCGCCACTCGCGGGTGTGGCGGTTCCGCGTGGAGGATCTGAAGCGCGTCCTCGACAACCTGGACCTGCTGGCCGCCGCCGTACCCGGTCTCGCGGGCCGTCTCGACCACGGCCGGATCGCCGCGGCCGGACACTCCTTCGGCGGCCAGACCGTCGGCAACCTGCTGGGCCTGCGCGTCATCGATCCCGTCAGCGGGGAGGGGGAGGACCTGTCCGACCCGCGCGTCAAGGCGGGCGTCCTGCTGGCCACGGCCGGAACCGGCGGCTCCAGCCTGACCCCGTACGCCGCCGAGAACTTCCCCTTCATGAACCCCGACTTCACCCACATGACGACCCCGGCCCTGGTCGTCGTCGGCGACAAGGACGACCTGCCGTTCACCGTCAGGGGCCCGGAGTGGCTCACCGACCCGTACCACCTGAGCCCCGGCCCCAAGAGCCTGCTCACCCTGTTCGGCGCGGAACACTCACTCGGCGGGATCGCCGGATACGAGGTCAGGGAGACCACCGACGAACACCCCGAGCGCCTCGCCCTGGTCCAGCGGGCCACCCTCGCCTACCTGCGTCACGCCCTCGGCATCGACGACACCGGCTGGACGGACGTGCGGCGCACGCTGGCGGACGGCGCCGCCCCGCTGGGCCGCGTCGAGTCCAAGGGCGGGGACTGACGCGAGGGCGCGGGCTCCCGGGGCGACCGGCCGCCCGCGTCCGGACAGGTGACACCCGCGCCGCGCTCCCCCCGTCCCCGCCGCCGGGCGACGAGCATGGCCCGGAGGCAGACATGACAGTGAACCGGCTCGGACTGGTCGTACACGGTGGGCGCGCTGAGGCGCTGGAGGCGGCGGACGTGGTCCGCGCGTGGTGCGCGGAGCACGCCGTGCGGTGCGCGGAGATCGACGTGTGGGGCGACGGGGGACGGCACAGCGCCCGCGAGGAGGTCGACGCCGCGGGCGACCCCGACCTCGTCGTCACCCTGGGCGGCGACGGCACCTTCCTGCGCGGCGCGCGGCTGGCGGCGGAGAACGACGCCCTGCTCCTCGGCGTCGACCTGGGCCGCGTCGGATTCCTCACGGAGGTGTCGGCCGACGCGGTGCGTTCGGCGCTGGAGGCGGTGCGCGAGGAGCGGATCAGGGTCGACAGCCGCATGCTGCTCACCCTGCGCGCCTCCCGTCGGCTGGAGGTCCCGGAGGACATGGAGGCGCTGATGCGGTACGGCCGCGGCCCGCTCCTGCCGCCTCCCCAGGTGCGGACGGACTGCGAGGTCGACGACGAGTGGGGCATCCCGCTGCGCGTCACCGCCCTCAACGACGTGGTGCTGGAGAAGCTCTCCCGGGACCGGCAGGTGTCCATCGGGGTCTATGTCTCGGGCCGCCTGCTGGCGTCGTACTCCGCCGACGCCCTGCTGGTGGCCACCCCGACCGGCTCGACCGCCTACAGCTTCGCCGCCGGGGGACCGGTCGTCTCGCCCCGCGCGGAGGCCCTGGTCTTCACCCCGGTCGCCCCGCACATGGCGTTCAACCGCTCCGTCGTCACGGCCCCCGACGAGCCCGTCGGGCTGCGCGTGCTGGAACGCTCGGGGCGGGCCGCGGTCAGCATCGACGGCCAACTGCGGGGCGTCCTCGGTCCGGGCGACTGGATCGGCGTGTACGCCGCCCGCCGCCGACTGCGGGCCGTACGGCTGGGGCCGATGGACTTCTACGGCCGACTGCGCGACCGGATGCGACTGACCGACGCCCCGGCCGCGGTCGCCGACGGCACGGCAGCCCCGCTCTGGTCGGTGAGCACGCCCCCACCCGGTGATCTGGCGCACCTGTCGTTCCTTACGGCGCCGGACGGTTCCTGATGGGCCTTCGCCTATGGCATACGGGATACGTCCGCGTTGACGGCAGTAGTCGGTGTACGGGATTCGGTCGTGCTTACGGCAGTGGTTGGTGTACGGGATCCGGTCGTGCTCACGGCAGCAGTTGGCGTACGAGGTCCGGTCGTGCTCACGGCAGCAGTTGGCGTACGAGCGCGTCCGCCGCCCACGTCTCCCAGCGCGCCGGTGACCAGCCGCGACCGGTGACCAGCAGGCCGTAGGTCTCGGGACCGAGGACCGCCAGGGCGATGTCGGCGGCGGACGCGGCGTCGTGGCCGTCCCGCAGGGCGCCGCCCGTCTTGGCCACCAGCGCCTCGGCGAAACGGAGCTGGACGGTGTGGCGCTGCTCCTGGTTGGTCCGCCACAGCGCGGCCAGCTCCGCGTCGGCCGCCGCCGCGCCACGTACGACGTCCAGGACCGGTGCCGCACGGCGCAGGACCCGGCGGGCGCCCGCGGCCTGGAGGGCGAGCTGGGTGGCGGGGTCGGGTTCGTCGAGGACCTCGCGTGCCCAGGGGCGGTCGAGGGTCGCGACCGGGTCGAGGTCTCCGGCGATCGCGGTGTCCAGGACCTCCTTCAGCAGGGCGCGCTTGTTGCCGAACGTGAAGTACACCGTCTGCACGCCGACTTCGGCGGTCCGGGCGATGTCCTCGACCGTCGTACCGGCCCAGCCGCGTTCGGTGAAGAGTCCGGCGGCGGCGTCGAGCATCCGGCGCCGGGTGCGGCGGGCCTTCTCGGCGCGGGTCAGGGGGGCGGCCACGGAGCCTCCTTGGTGCACAACGCCCTTTGACTGTAGTGAGACTACAGTGTTAGTCACTGTAGTATGACTACAGTGAAAACAGGGGAGTCGGGCATCGCCGGGCGGATCCTGGTCGTCGGTGGCTACGGCGCCGTGGGCGAGGTCGTGACCGCCACGCTCGCCGGATGGTTCCCGGGCCGAGTGCTGCCCGGTGGGCGGGACGGTGCGAGGGCGCGGCGCGGGGGCGGGGTACGGGTCGACGTGACGGACGCCGACGGCTTCGGGCAGGTGCTCGACGGGCTCGGTGACGTGGCCGTGGTGGTGCTGTGCGTCGAGCCCCCGGACTCCGGGATCGCCCGGACCTGCCTGGAACGCGGCATCCATGTCGTCGACATCGGCGCCACCCCGCGACTCCTCGACGCCGTCGCCGCGTTGCACGACACCGCCGTGAACGCCGGGGCCACGGCCGTGCTCAGCGTCGGGGTCGCCCCCGGCCTGACGAACCTGCTCGCCCGTCGCGCCCACGAAGCCGTCGGCGGCGCGGCACGCCTCGACCTCACGGTGCTCCTCGGCTCCGGCGAACGGCACGGCGCCGACGCGGTGCGCTGGACGGTCGAGCATCTCGCCGACCCGGTCACGGCCCGCCCCCGCCGCACCCCGCTCCCCGGCCACGGCACACGGACGGCGCACCCCTTCCCCTTCTCCGACCAGCACACCCTGCCGGGCACGCTCGGCGTCCCGCAGGTGACCACCCGGCTCTGCCTGGACTCCCGGCCCCTGACGGCCACCCTCTTCGCCCTGCGCCGCACCGGACTGCTGCGGGCCGCCCGACGCCCACGCGTGCAACGACTGCTGACCGGCGCCTTCCGCGGCGTCCACCTGGGTGGCGACGCCTTCGCGATCCGCGCCGACGCCACCCGCGACGACCGGCACGCGGCCCGCGCCCTCACCGGCCGGGGACAGAGCCGGGTCACCGGCCTGGTCGCCGCGTACGTCACCCGCGATCTCCTCACCGGCGGCCCGCCACCCGGCGTCCACCACATCGAACAGCTCCCCGCCCTGGCCGACTTGCCGGACACCCTCGCCGCCGAGCACGGCATCACCCTGCACTCCCTGGACGGCGACCCCGACGGGGCGGCCGACCGGTGACCGGCGACTGGCACGGGGGTCACCACGCCGCCACCGGGAGCCGTATCGCCCCGACGGCAACCCGGCACCTGGACCGCCCGCCGACCGGGCCCGCCCCCGCCCGCTGGGGCGAAACCCGGCATGTCCGGCTGTTATCCTCCGCGCCGGGGGAAACGACCAAGCCAAACGGGGGGGTGGGCGGATGAGCGCACTGGCGTGTCCGCTGTGCGGTCAGCAGGTCCCGGCGACCCGGCAGGGAATGGCTCGCCACCAGCGGGCGGACGGCGCCTTGTGCCCGCCGGAGGCAGCCGCCGGGCTGAACACTCCGGCCTTCGGCTGCCTCGCCTACGTCGCCAGTGTGGTGGCCGGGATCGGCTCCACGTCCTGGACGGTGTTCTGGGTGTGCCTCGCCGCCGCCTCGGGCGCGGTCGTGTGGAAGGCGGGCTTCAGCCCCGCCGCCCGGGTGGCCGCCGCGGACCGCCGGGCGATCGAGGTGGTGGAGCGGGCGGCGGCAGGCGCGGCATCCGTGACACCGCCCGCGCGGGACATCGAGAGCGAAGCCCGACAACTGCTGGCCGAACTGCCCCCGCTCGGCGCCACGATCGAGGACTCGATCGCCGCGTGCGTCGCCCGGCTGCGACGCTGGGACTCCAAGCCCCTGGAGGTGCGGTTCACCAAGCTGGCGCGCGCCCACGTCGCCGCCGACGAGTGGATCCTCGGGGTCGCCACCGGCCCTGAGCGGGGCACGGGCAACGCGAGCCAGGCCTTGGTCATCGTCACCGACCGTGCGGTGGTGGTGAAGGACCGCGATGTCGTCTACCGCGACGAGGCCCCGGACACCCAGCCCGGCGAATACGGTTTCCTCGGCTCCGGTCCGCGCGTCTTCACCTTCTCCGACAACCACGGCCTGGACGTGGCGCTCGCCGCCCGTGAGTTCGCCGCGGCCAAGCGCCGTACCGTCGCCGTGCCGTCCGGCAGGCCCCCCGAGCGCCTGCTGCGCGAGGCCCGGGACGGCGAGCTGGTCGCCGTCGAGTGGATGCGCTACCTCGGCTTCGAGGACGCGGCGGCCACCCCGGTCGGCGCGGACGGCGGCATCGACGTGACCAGCGCGCGGGCGGTGGCCCAGGTGAAGATGGAGGCGAAGGCCACCGGTCGGCCCGTGGTGCAGCAGCTCCACGGTGTCGCCGTCAACGAGGGCAAGACGGGCGTCTTCTTCTCCCTCGCCGGTTACACCCCGCAGGCCCGCACCTGGGCCCAGACCAGCGGGACGGTCCTCTTCCGCTTCGACCTCCAGGGCGCGGCCGAGCCCGTGAACGCGCTCGCCCACGAGCTGCTCGCCGCGGCGGACGCCCGCAGCGCGCGGTGACTCAGCGGAGTACGGCCTGGACAGTTCAGCGGAGTACGGCCTCGATCCGTACGACGTCACTCCCACCCTCGGTCAGGAACGCCGCCAACGCCTGACCCTCCTCCAGGACGTCGGCGCGCTCGGCCGCCGAGAAGGGGCGGAGCGGGGTGACGTCGAGCAGGCCCTCCCGCACGGTCCAGGTCGCCGACACCCGGCCGTCCACCAGGACCACCCGCTCACCGGCGACCGACAGCCCGCGATGGGCGTCGTCGATGATGCGGCTCCGGTCGTCGTAGCCGAGGATCGCGTTGTCGAAGGCCGGGAGGAACCGGACCGGCGCGGGTGTGTCCGGGTCGGGGCGCGGGGCGTCGGGGAGGTCAAGGAGTTCGCGGCCCCGCTCGTCGCGGAAGGTGACCAGTTCCTCCCGCAGGGCCTTCACCGCCGCGGGGAGCCCCGCGAGGCCGGACCAGGCGCGCACATCGGCCGTGGCGGCAGGGCCGTACGCGGCCAGGTAGCGGCGTACGAGCGCCTGACCCGTCGGGTCGGAGCCCTCGGGCGCCGGTGGCGCGATCTCGCGGCCCAGCCACCGGGCGAGGGGCACATTGCGGACGCCCGCCCGCGCCCGCCACAGCCCGCGCGGCGGCAGTTGGGCCATCGGGATCAGGGCGGCGACGAGCAGCTCACCCAGCGCCCGGGGCGGGGGCGTGGGCCAGCGGCCGTCGAGCGCCCGGACCAGTTCGGCCATGGTGCGCGGCTCGCCGTCGGCCATCACCGCCAGGCCCGCCGCCGCGACCTCCGCCAGGTCCAGACCGGCGAGTTCCCGACGGTAGGTGGCCAGCACCCGCTGGCGCAGCATGGCGTCATGACGGGCGCGCCAGGCCAGCGCGTCGTCGGCCGTGACCAGATGGACGGTACGGCGCATCAGATGGGTGCGGACCACCTCCCGCCCGGTCAGCAGACCGTCCAGAGCGCCCGGTGCGAAGCCGCGCAGCCTCGACCACAGGCCGACGAACGGCTCCTGCGGCTCCTGCGCCTGCATCCCGCACAACCGCGCGACCGCGTCATGGACCGGTACGTCGCCGCGGGCGAGCAGGAACTGGCGGGCGAGGGCCGCGCGGTTGAGGGCGCGGACGCCGAGGACGGTCATGGTGGGACTCCTTCGATGGGCTCGGCGCTCACCGTTCCAGGAATAGCGGACAGGATGTGTCCGCCATGTGCCGGACCTCCGCTCACAGCCCGGCGGCTCGCTGACCTCGGAGTCCGTCGCCTGTAGGCATGCGTCCGCCCTGGAAGGACCCGACACACGCGACTTGCGACACCCCTTAGCTGCAATGCCGTTGTTTTAGCCTGCGGGCGTACGCTGCTGCGTAGTGCTTCCCGGGGGTGGTGCGGGTGTCTGCGGATATCGGCGAGGTATCGGGGCTGGGATTGCTGACCTGGGTGTATCGGCCCGGGTTGGTGGATCGTGTGGTGGCTGCCTGTGGTCGTGCGGAGCAGCGCAGACGTCTG
>NZ_JBHVMS010000011.1:0-324761 GCF_042796855.1 Streptomyces sp. NPDC057877 | reverse complement strand
AGATCTTTTTCTCGGTCTGATTTCCTCGGTGCTTTCCAGGTTCCCGCTTTCGCGTTTCCCTTTCCGGCGGCTCCGACTTTATCAGAAGTTCTGAGTCGGAATTTCCAGCCCCGCTCCGGGTTCGTCCCCGGTGCACGAGGCAGTCGGGTTCCCGGTTGGGCGGAGCCGTAAACGTACTGGAGCGGGGCGCCTGGATGCAAATCGAGGCGCCCCGCTCCGGAGTTGGCGTGAGGCAGGCGCCGCACGCTGTGGTCAGACCTCTACGACGACCGGCAGGATCATGGGCCTGCGCCGGTAGGTGTCGGAGACCCACTTGCCCAGCGTGCGGCGGACGAGCTGCTGGAGTTGGTGGGGTTCGACGATGCCGTCCTGGGCCGAACGCTCCAGGGACTCGGTGATCTTGGGGATCACCGCGTCGAAGGCGGAGTCCTCGATGCCGGAGCCGCGGGCCTGGATGTGCGGGCCCGCGTTGATCTTGCCGGTGGTGGCGTCGATGACCACGAAGACCGAGATGATGCCCTCGTCGCCGAGGATCTTGCGGTCCTTGAGCGCGGGCTCGCCGACGTCGCCGACGGAGAGGCCGTCGACGTAGACGTATCCCGCCTGGACCTTGCCCGAGATCTTCGCCTTGCCCTCGACGAGGTCGACGGCGATGCCGTCCTCGGCGATGACGATGCGGTCGTGGGGGACGCCGGTCATGGCGCCCAGTTCGGCGTTGGCGCGCAGGTGGCGCCATTCGCCGTGGACCGGCATCAGGTTCTTCGGGCGACAGATGTTGTAGAAGTACAGCAGTTCGCCCGCTGACGCGTGGCCGGAGACGTGCACCTTGGCGTTGCCCTTGTGGACGACGTTGGCGCCCCAGCGGGTCAGGCCGTTGATGACGCGGTAGACCGCGTTCTCGTTGCCGGGGATCAGGGACGACGCCAGGATCACCGTGTCGCCCTCGACGATGCGGATCTGATGGTCGCGGTTGGCCATCCGCGACAGCGCGGCCATCGGTTCGCCCTGGGAACCGGTGCAGACCAGGACCACCTCGTGGTCGGGGAGGTCGTCGAGGGTCTTGACGTCGACGACGAGGCCCGGGGGGACCTTGAGGTAGCCGAGGTCCCGGGCGATGCCCATGTTGCGGACCATGGAGCGGCCGACGAAGGCGACCCGGCGGCCGTATTCGTGGGCGGCGTCGAGGATCTGCTGGATGCGGTGGACGTGGCTGGCGAAGCTGGCCACGATGATCCGCTTGCGGGCGGTCGCGAAGACCTGGCGCAGGACGCCGGAGATGTCGCGCTCGTGCGGCGTGAAGCCGGGGACCTCGGCGTTCGTGGAGTCCGAGAGGAGGAGATCGATGCCTTCCTCGCTCAGACGTGCGAACGCGTGCAGGTCGGTGAGGCGGTTGTCCAGCGGGAGCTGGTCCATCTTGAAGTCGCCGGTGTGCACCACCATGCCCGCGGGGGTGCGGATGGCCACGGCCAGCGCGTCCGGGATGGAGTGGTTGACGGCGACGAACTCGCAGTCGAACGGGCCGATGCGCTCGCGGTGACCCTCGGCGACCTCGAGGGTGTACGGCCGGATGCGGTGTTCCTGGAGCTTGGCCTCGATGAGGGCGAGGGTCAGCTTGGAGCCGATCAGGGGGATGTCCGGCTTCTCCCGCAGGAGGAAGGGGACGCCGCCGATGTGGTCCTCGTGACCGTGGGTGAGGACGATGCCCTCGATGTCGTCGAGGCGGTCCCGGATGGACGAGAAGTCCGGCAGGATCAGGTCGATTCCGGGCTGCTCCTCCTCGGGAAAGAGCACTCCGCAGTCGACGATCAGCAGACGGCCGCCGTACTCGAAGACCGTCATGTTCCGGCCGATTTCACCGAGGCCACCGAGCGGGGTGACACGCAGGCCGCCCTCGGCGAGCGGCGGGGGCGGGCTCAGTTCAGGATGCGGATGACTCAAAAGACTCTCCTCAAACACGCGCGCCACGTACCGGTAGGGCACGTGGCGCGCATGACGTTCGTGCAAAGCAGTTGTCGTGTGGGTGCAGGCACCGGTGGCCTGCCTATTCAGTTGTGAAGTCCGTGCCCGGCTCCGCGGGCGAAGTCTGTTGTCAGATCTGTACCCCGCCGGCGGCAAGATCGATCTTGAGTTGCTCGATCTCCTGCGCGGTCAGCTCCACCATGGGAGCGCGCAGCGGGCCGCCGGGGAGGCCCTTCAGGGCGAGGGCGGCCTTGGTCGTCATGACGCCCTGGGTGCGGAACATCCCGGTGTAGACCGGGAGCAGCTTCTGGTGGATCTCGGTGGCCTTCTGGACGTCGCCCGCGGTGTACGCCTCGACCAGGGAGCGCAGCTCGGGGGTGACGACATGGCCGACGACCGAGACGAAGCCGACCGCGCCCACGGAGAGCAGCGGCAGGTTCAGCATGTCGTCGCCGGAGTACCAGGCGAGGCCGGAGCGGGCGATGGCCCAGCTGGCGCGGCCGAGGTCGCCCTTGGCGTCCTTGTTGGCGACGATCCGGGGGTGCTCGGCGAGGCGGACGAGCGTCTCCGTGTTGATGGGGACGCCGCTGCGGCCGGGGATGTCGTAGAGCATCACCGGCAGCTCGGTGGCGTCGGCGATGGCCGTGAAGTGCCGGTAGAGGCCCTCTTGCGGGGGCTTGTTGTAGTACGGCGTGACGACCAGCAGGCCGTGTGCGCCGGTCTGGGCGGCGGCGTGCGCCAGCTTGATGCTGTGCCGGGTGTCGTTGGTACCGACTCCGGCGACGATATGGGCGCGGTCGCCCACGGCCTCCAGTACCGCGCGCAGCAGGTCCGATTTCTCCACGTCGCTGGTGGTGGGCGACTCGCCGGTGGTGCCGTTGATGATCAGGCCGTCGTTGCCTGCGTCCACCAGGTGGGCGGCGAGCCGCTGCGCGCCGTCGAGGTCAAGTGCGCCGTCCGCCGTGAAGGGCGTGACCATGGCGGTGAGGACCCGCCCGAAGGGGGTCTGCGGAGTGGAGGTCGGAGCCATGGGCTACACGCTACTCGTTGCTCATCCGTGGGTCTGCCCTCGGGGGGCGGGAAAAGTCCTGACAAAGGGGGAGCCCGGCACTGCCTGCTCGGGGGTTCAAGCAGTGCCGGACCCGTTTGATCAGGCTAGATGAACTTCGCTAAATGCCGCAATACGGACACTTCATGAGGCTGAACCGCACATGCGTCCCAGCGGGGTGAAACGGGTGTGCGCTACGGCGCCACGCGACCGTTGGTGTTGAAGGCGGCGTGCGTGAGGGGCATGAGCCGGGCCCACTCCCGCTCCATCTTCTCGCCGACCATCTCGATCTCCCGCTGCGGGAAGGACGGGACCTTGGCCAGTTCGTGCTGGGTGCGCAGGCCGAGGAAGTGCATCAGCGAGCGGGCGTTGCAGGTGGCGTACATCGACGAGAACAGGCCGACGGGGAGGACGGCGCGGGCGACCTCGCGGGCGACGCCCGCGGCCAGCATCTCCTGGTACGCCTCGTAGGCCTGGCGGTAGGAGTCCTCCATGACGCGACCCACCAGCTCCTGCTGGGCCTGGGTGCCCTCGACGAAGCGGTACTTGCCCGGGCGGCCCTCCTGGACCAGCTTGCGGGACTCGTCGGGGACGTAGAAGACCGGCTGCAGCTCGCGGTAGCGGCCGGACTCCTCGTTGTACGACCAGCCCACACGGTGCCGCATGAACTCGCGGAAGACGAAGATCGGGGCGCTGATGAAGAAGGTCATCGAGTTGTGCTCGAAGGGGCTGCCGTGCCGGTCCCGCATGAGGTAGTTGATCAGGCCCTTGGAGCGCTCCGGGTCCTTCGTCAGCTCCTCCAGGGACTGCTCACCGGCGGTGGAGACGCGCGCGGCCCACAGGACGTCGGAGTCGGCCGCGCTGTGCTTGACCAGCTCGACGGTGACATCACTGCGGAAGCTGGGCTTGAGGTCGTCTGCGGGGGTGTCGGTCACGGCGTGCGGGGTCCTTCCATCACTTTCCTCGGGCGGCGCCCACTCTACGGCCCGGCTCTGACATCGGGGCGTTCGGTGCCGGGACCCGACAACTTCGGTGAAGACCTGTGAATTCGGCGAAAGTGGGCACCTTTTGGGGCACTCGCTCGTCTGTGCCTATGAAAGGCACTTCTGTGCCAGCGCAGGCCCCTTCCACCGCAGCTCTGAGAGGAGCGGTAACCCCGATGTTCCGTCGGCGTGAACCCGTGCCGTTCGCCTTCCTCGCCGAAGCCGACAGGTTCCGCAGCAATGTCACTCCCCCGCCCCCGGACAGGGCGTCCGTCGGGCAGATAGCCGGGCGCTGGCTGCTGGGGCTCACGATCGTGGCCGGGCTCGTGGGGTCGCTGGTGCTGGGCATGCCCGCGCTGGAGACCGACCACGCGTCGACGGGGTCTCAGCAGTCCCAGGCGTCGGACGGGCGCTGAGCCCGCGCTGACTCGTACGGACCCCCGAGGGTGGTAGGCGGGGACCGGGGTCGATAGCCTCACCGGGCACAGCCCATGGATGGAACGAGTGAGGACCAGCCGTGCCCCTGCCCTTCCTGACGGCCGACCGCGCTTTCGACGCCGCGGACGACGTCGCGTTGCCGTTCGACGACCGTGACCGCTGGCGTCGCCCCTACCGCCCCGGTCCCTGGCGGGTCGGCGCGGCGGCGATCGCGTTGCTGCTCGCCTCGTATGTGCTCTTCGCGGGGGTCATCATCGCCCTGACGGACACCGTGTCGGCCGCGGGCGCGATCTTCGGCATCGCCCTGGTGGTGATCGTCGTGGCCCTGCGGATGCTGCGCATGGGCGTGTGGGTGAGCGCCCACGGAGTGCGCCGCGCGGGCTTCCTGGTCACGCGGACGACGCCCTGGGACCGCGTCGTCTCGGTGCGGACGGTGCAGCAGCCGGTGCGCTGGCTCGGGCTGCCGCGGACGGTGCAGGGGCAGGCGCTGCTCCTGGTCCGCCAGGACCGGTCCGCGCAGGACGTGCCGCCGCTGCTGACCACCCACAACGCCGACTTCCTGGCCCGGCCGGAGTCCTTCGACCGGGCGGCGGACTCGGTGGAGGCGTGGGCCGCCGAGTACCGGCGCGGCTGAGTCACCGCTGAGGGGGCCGGTCGGCACGCACTGCCGACCGGCCCCCTCAGTGTCAGACCTGGACGGGTTTGCCGTCGTGCAGGGCGATGGCGCGCTGCATCGCCTTGCGGGCGCGCGGGGTGTCGCGGGCGTCGTGGTAGGCGACGGCGAGGCGGAACCAGGTGCGCCAGTCGTCCGGGGCGTCCTCCGTCTCCGCCTTGCGGCGGGCGAAGACCTCGTCGGCGGAGTCGCGGTCGATCCGCCCGCTGGGCAGGCGCCGCAGTTCGTCGACGGGCAGCCCGCCCTCGGCCTCGAGTTCGGCGGCGAGCTGGTTGGCCCTGCGGACGAACTGGGTGTTCTTCCACAGGAACCACAGCCCGATCACCGGCAGGATCAGCACCGCGACGCCGAAGGTGACGGTGAGGAGCGTGCCGGTCCTGATCAGCAGCAGGCCACGGCTTCCGACCAGGGCGAAGTAGAAGACCAGGACGGCGGCCGTGACGAGGTAGGTGATCTTCGCGCGCATGTGACGGGCTCCCGGCTCAGTCGAGGTCCAGGAAGTGCTCCAGGCCGAAGGTGAGGCCCGGAGTGGTCACCACCCGGCGTACGCCGAGCAGGACGCCCGGCATGAAGCTGCTGTGGTGCAGGGAGTCGTGGCGGATGGTCAGGGTCTCGCCCTCGCCGCCCAGCAGGACCTCCTGGTGGGCGAGCAGGCCGCGCAGCCGGACCGCGTGCACCGGCACGCCGTCGACGTTCGCGCCGCGGGCCCCGTCCAGGGCCGTGACGGTGGCGTCCGGCGCCAGGGCGCTGCCCGCCTTGGCGCGGGCCTCGGCGATGAGCTGGGCGGTGCGGGTGGCGGTGCCGCTGGGGGCGTCAGCCTTGTTCGGGTGGTGCAGCTCGACGACCTCGACGGACTCGAAGTACGGCGCGGCGAGCTGGGCGAACTTCATGGTCAGTACGGCGCCGATGGAGAAGTTGGGGGCGATGAGCACGCCGGTCTCCGGGGACTGGGCCAGCCAGCCCCTCAGCTGCGCGAGGCGGTCGTCGGTCCAGCCCGTCGTACCGACGACGGCGTGGATGCCGTGCCGTACGCAGAAGTCGAGGTTGCCCATCACCGAGGCCGGTGTGGTCAGTTCGACGGCGACCTGGGCGCCGGTCTCGGCCAGCGTCTCCAGCTTGTCGCCGCGGCCGAGGGCGGCCACCAGCTCCATGTCCTCGGCGGCCTCGACCGCCCGTACCGCCTCGGAGCCGATCCGGCCCTTGGCGCCGAGGACCGCCACGCGCAGCTTGCTCATGTTGTTGCTTCCTTCGGGGGAGGGGTTAGGCGACGGCGTCGTGCAGCCGGGACGCCTGGCGGTCCTTCAGCGGGCCGATGACCGACAGGGACGGCCGCCTGCCCAGGATGTCGCGGGCGACCGAGCGGACGTCGTCCGGGGTGACCGAGGCTATCCGGGACAGCATGTCGTCGACGGACATCTGCTCGCCCCAGCACAGCTCGCTCTTGCCGATGCGGTTCATCAGCGCCCCGGTGTCCTCCAGACCGAGGACGGTGGAGCCGCGCAGCTGGCCGATGGCGCGGTCGATCTCCTCGTCGGACAGGCCGTGCTCGGCGACCTGGTCGAGTTCGTCGCGGCAGATCTTCAGCACGTCGTGGACCTGGGAGGGGCGGCAGCCCGCGTAGACGCCGAAGAGGCCGCAGTCGGCGAAGCCGGAGGTGTACGAGTACACGCTGTAGGCCATGCCGCGCTTCTCGCGGACCTCCTGGAACAGTCGGGAGGACATGCCGCCGCCGAGGGCGGTGTTCAGCACGCCGAGCGCCCAGCGGCGGTCGTCGGTGCGGGACAGGCCGGGCATGCCGAGGACGACGTGCGCCTGCTCGGTCTTGCGGCCGATCAGCTCGACGCGGCCCGCGGTGCGGATGGCCCGCTGCCCCGCGCGCGGGGCGATGGGGGCGGCGACGGGGTCCTTCAGGGCGCCCGCCCGCTCGAAGGCGGCGCGCACCTGCCGTACGACCTTGTTGTGGTCGACGTTGCCCGCGCAGGCGACCACCAGGTGGGTGGGGTCGTAGTGCTTCTTGTAGAAGCGGCGGATGCGGTCGGCGGTGAGGGCGTTGACGGTGTCGACCGTGCCGAGGACGGGGCGGCCGAGGGGGTTGTCGCCGAACATCGTGTGCGCGAAGAGGTCGTGCACACAGTCGCCGGGGTCGTCCTCCGTCATGGCGATCTCTTCGAGGATGGCGCCGCGTTCGACGTCGACGTCCTCCTCGAGGATGAGGGAGCCGGTCAGCATGTCGCAGACGACGTCGATGGCCAGCGGCAGGTCGGCGTCGAGCACGCGCGCGTAGTAGCACGTGTACTCCTTGGCCGTGAAGGCGTTCATCTCGCCGCCCACGGCGTCCAGCGCCGAGGAGATGTCGAGGGCGCTGCGGCGCTCGGTGCCCTTGAAGAGGAGGTGTTCGAGGTAGTGCGTGGCGCCGTTCAGGGCCGGGGTCTCGTCGCGGGAGCCGACGTGGGCCCAGATGCCGAAGGTGGCGGAGCGCACGGAGGGGAGGGTCTCGGTGACGACGCGCAGGCCCCCGGGGAGGGTGGTCTTGCGGACGGTGCCGATGCCGTTCTCGCCCTTGATGAGGGTTTGGGTACGGGCGACGGCCCGCGCCTCCGAAGAGGAGCGGGCCGTCGCCTTGGAGCCACGGGACGTCACTGGTCGGCGTCGTCCTTCTTCTCCTCGGCGGCCTCTTCGCCCTCGATCACGGGGATCAGGGAGAGCTTGCCGCGCGAGTCGATCTCGGCGATCTCGACCTGGACCTTCTGGCCCACGCCGAGCACGTCCTCGACGTTCTCCACGCGCTTGCCGCCGGCGAGCTTGCGGATCTGCGAGATGTGCAGCAGGCCGTCCTTGCCGGGCAGCAGGGAGACGAAGGCGCCGAAGGTGGTCGTCTTCACGACCGTGCCCAGGTAGCGCTCGCCGACCTCCGGCATGGTCGGGTTGGCGATGGAGTTGATCGTCGTACGGGCGGCCTCGGCGGAGGGGCCGTCGGCGGCGCCGATGTAGATCGTGCCGTCGTCCTCGATGGTGATCTCGGCGCCGGTGTCCTCCTGGATCTGGTTGATCATCTTGCCCTTGGGGCCGATGACCTCACCGATCTTGTCGACCGGGATCTTCACGGTGATGATCCGCGGCGCGTTGGGGGACATCTCGTCGGGCCGGTCGATGGCCTCCATCATCACGTCGAGGATGTGGAGACGCGCGTCGCGGGCCTGCTTGAGGGCGGCGCCCAGGACGGAGGCCGGGATGCCGTCCAGCTTGGTGTCGAGCTGGAGGGCGGTCACGAACTCCTTCGTACCGGCGACCTTGAAGTCCATGTCGCCGAAGGCGTCCTCCGCACCGAGGATGTCGGTGAGGGTGACGTAGTGCGTCTCGCCCTCGATCTCCTGGGAGATCAGGCCCATGGCGATACCGGCGACGGGGGCCTTCAGCGGCACACCGGCGTTCAGCAGCGACATGGTGGAGGCGCAGACCGAGCCCATGGAGGTCGAGCCGTTGGAGCTGAGCGCCTCGGACACCTGGCGGATCGCGTAGGGGAACTCCTCGCGCGTCGGCAGCACCGGCACCAGGGCGCGCTCGGCGAGGGCGCCGTGGCCGATCTCGCGGCGCTTCGGGGAGCCGACGCGGCCGGTCTCGCCGGTGGAGTACGGCGGGAAGTTGTAGTTGTGCATGTAGCGCTTGCGGGTCACCGGGGAGAGGGTGTCCAGCTGCTGCTCCATGCGGAGCATGTTGAGGGTGGTGACGCCCAGGATCTGCGTCTCGCCACGCTCGAACACGGCGGAGCCGTGGACCCGCGGGATGGCCTCGACCTCGGCGGCGAGCGTACGGATGTCCGTCAGCCCGCGGCCGTCGATGCGCTTCTTCTCCTTGATCACGCGCTCCCGGACCAGGGCCTTGGTCAGCGAGCGGTAAGCGGCGGAGATCTCCTTCTCGCGGCCCTCGAACTCCGGCAGGAGCTTCTCGGCGGCGAGCGCCTTGACGCGGTCCAGCTCGGCCTCGCGCTCCTGCTTGCCCGCGATGGTCAGCGCGGAGGCCAGCTCCGGGCGGACGGCGGCGGTCAGGGCCTCGAGCACGTCGTCCTGGTAGTCCAGGAAGATCGGGAACTCACCGGTCGGCTTGGCGGCCTTCGCGGCGAGGTCGGCCTGGGCCTTGCAGAGCACCTTGATGAAGGGCTTCGCGGCGTCCAGACCGGCCGCGACGACCTCCTCGGTGGGCGCCTCGGCGCCGCCCTCGACCAGCTTGATGGTCTTCTCGGTGGCCTCGGCCTCGACCATCATGATCGCGACGTCGCCGTCCTCCAGGGTGCGGCCCGCGACGACCATGTCGAAGACGGCGTCCTCAAGCTCGGTGTGCGTCGGGAACGCCACCCACTGGCCGCGGATCAGCGCGACGCGGACGCCGCCGATCGGGCCGGAGAAGGGCAGACCGGCCAGCTGCGTGGACGCGGAGGCGGCGTTGATCGCCACGACGTCGTACAGGTGGTCGGGGTTGAGGGCCATGATCGTGGCGACGACCTGGATCTCGTTGCGAAGGCCCTTCTTGAAGGACGGGCGCAGCGGGCGGTCGATCAGCCGGCAGGTGAGGATCGCGTCCTCGGAGGGGCGGCCCTCACGGCGGAAGAAGGAACCGGGGATCTTCCCGGCCGCGTACATGCGCTCCTCGACGTCCACCGTCAGGGGGAAGAAGTCGAGCTGGTCCTTGGGGTTCTTGGAGGCGGTGGTGGCCGACAGCACCATGGTGTCGTCGTCCAGGTACGCCACGGCGGAACCGGCGGCCTGCTTGGCCAGGCGGCCCGTCTCGAAGCGGATGGTGCGGGTGCCGAAGGAGCCGTTGTCGATGACGGCCTCGGCGTAGTGGGTCTCGTTCTCCACTAGCGTTTTCTCCGTTACTTGTCGTCTTTCGTCCCTCGGCTGCCCGTGCGGCAGGGGGACGGTGGCGGAGAAGCGCCGCTCCTGGTGCAAGCCGGTCTTCGATCGAAGCACCCGGGACGCTTTCCCCCGGGGGCCACTACCGAGGACCGGCGGCGGCGAGATGCGCTTCTCCTCGTGCGTGGTGCGTGGCGGCATACCCCGTACGGGTACGTCGTATCACGCTGTGTACGTATTGCGTTGTGCTACCACACTACAAAGCGTCAGTGACACTCCGCACGTACAGCAAAGGGAGCGGTCCCCGAACTGCGGGAACCGCTCCCTTCGCGGCGTCTTACTTGGCGCCCGCCGCACCGCGGCGGATGCCCAGGCGGTCAACCAGCACACGGAAGCGCTGGATGTCCTTCTTGGCGAGGTACTGAAGGAGGCGGCGACGCTGGCCGACCAGGATCAGCAGACCCCGACGGGAGTGGTGGTCGTGCTTGTGGACCTTCAGGTGCTCGGTCAGGTCGGAGATCCGACGCGACAGCAGGGCGACCTGGACCTCGGGGGAGCCGGTGTCACCCTCCTTGGTACCGAACTCGGACATGATCTGCTTCTTCGTAGCGGCGTCGAGCGACACGCGTACTCCTCATGGGTCTGTGAAGGGCCGCCGAGTGCCCCCGGTCTGCGTCTCGGGGGAGCTTCCATGACTCGGAAGGCGGGGATCCGCTGGGCGCGGCCTCCAGAGCGCGACGGCTCCGGGGGTGCGTACACATACGGCCGTCAGCCAGAGTACCAGCAGCTTCGGGCCGCCCGGACCGCGGGCCGGGAACGGCCCGGGCGGCGTGGGTGCGGCGACTAGGGTGACCGGTTGGACTGTTCGTACGTCTGGAAGGGGTCGCCCAGCGATGGCGGAGACGGAAGCCGAGATCAAGGCGCGCAAGGAGCGGGAGCGGGACGAGCTGTACGCCCTCGACATCTCCGGCGTCGAGTGGCACAGCGCGCCGGGCACCGAGGAGCACGAGGAGCGGGTGGAGATCGCCTACCTGCCCGACGGCGCGGTGGCCATGCGGTCGTCCCTCGATCACGACACCGTGCTGCGGTACACGGAGGCGGAGTGGCGGGCGTTCGTGCTGGGCGCGCGGGACGGGGAGTTCGATCTGGAGCCGACCCAGGGCGCGGACTGAGCGACCGGTGAGGACGTAGCGGGGGTGCACGCGCGCGTGCACCCCCGTTCCCGTCAATCCGTGATGGACCGTCGTTCGCCTCGACCCGCCATGGGCCGTCGTTCCCGTCGACCCGCCACGAACCGTCGTTCCCGTCAACCCGCCACGGACCGTCGTTCCCGTCAACCCGCCACGGACCGTCGTTCGCGTCAACCCGTCATGGACCGTACCGCCGCGTACACGTCGAAGACGGCGAGCGCGAGCGGCACCAGGGTGAGCAGGACGAAGCCCTCGGCGATCTCCAGGAAGCGGCCCCAGAAGGGCGTCAGCCCGCTGCGCGGGACCACCAGGCCGATGGCGGTGATGAGCGCGGCCGTCGCCGCGATGGCCGCGATCAGCCAGATCGTGCGCATGTCGAGGTCGGCGCGGTCCCCCGCCAGCGCGTCGCGGACCAGCGCGCCGGGCGGGTTGAGCGCCAGGCCGAGGCCGAGCGCGACCAGGGAGCCGAGACCGGCGGCCAGCAGGGCGGCGACCTGCGCGGTGTAGCGGAACAGCTGGGCGCGCATCAGCAGGGCGATTCCGGTGGCCAGGGCGAGCAGCTGCGCCCAGAGGTCGGCGGTGAAGCCGAGGACGAGGGCGGAGCCGACCGCGACCAGCGCGCAGCCGCCGACGAGGCCGACGAGCAGTTCGTGGCCGCGCCGCGCCTGGGCCTCGATGCGCTCGGCGTCCACCGGCTCGGGGGGTTCGGGATCGGCGCCGTAGACGCTCCGTGGGGCGGTGTCCGGTGCCTCGAAGCCGATGGGCAGCCGGGCGAAGCGCATGGACATGCCCGGCAGGAAGGCCAGGGCGCCGATGGCGACGGGGGCGCACAGGGCGGCGATCTCGGCCGGGGTCCAGTGCTTGAGGAGCGCCGCGAAGGTGGCGATCAGGGCGAGGCCCGAGGCGACCGTGAAGGCGACGAACGGGCCGTCCGCGCGGGGTGAGCACAGGGTGAGGATCACCGAGGCCACCAGCACCGCCGCGCAGGCCAGCAGGAACTGGAGCTTGCCGATCCCCTGCCCCTCGGACAGCGACAGCAGCCCGGAACCGGCCACGCCCACGTTCGGCAGGGCGCCCAGGCCCAGCGCGACGGCCGAGGCGCGGTCGTCGTACACGCGCGCGCGGACACAGCCCATGACGACGAGGAGGACCCCGGTGACGCCCGCGAGGATGCCGGGCACGCTGTGCATGTCGTGGCGCGGGTCGGCGGTCCAGGCGACGAAGGCCAGCAGCGCGGGCAGTACGCCACCGCCGATCAGGCCCGCCGCGCGCGTGAGGTCGCCGTGCCACAGGGAGCGGTCGCGGGTGACCGCGGAGGCCACCGCCTCGGAGACGTCGTCGAAGACCGCGGGCGGCAGCGACTCGGAGAAGGGGCGCAGGGTGAGGAGTTCGCCGTCGAGAATGCGCTGCGCCGCGAAGGAACGGGAGCTGTCCAGGACGGCGCCGTCGCGGCGTA
This sequence comes from Streptomyces sp. NPDC057877, assembly GCF_042796855.1. NCBI lineage: Bacteria > Bacillati > Actinomycetota > Actinomycetes > Kitasatosporales > Streptomycetaceae > Streptomyces > Streptomyces sp. NPDC057877. Next base: position 312,164 of record NZ_JBHVMS010000011.1, on the reverse strand, counting down.
CGAGGTGGTAGCCCACCGGGGCGCCCTCGGCGGCGGTCTGCCGGGAGAGCCGGAGGATCTCGGGCAGGACGTCGGCGACCGGTATGTCGTCGGGCAGCGCGACGTCGATGCGGCTGTCCGGCGCGACGATGGTGACCCGGCAGAAACCGAGCCCGGTCACCGTCCCGGGCCCGGCCGGGGCCGTCTGGCCCGGTCCGCCGGTCCCGCCCGTGCCGGTGGCCGCCGTGGAGGCCGTGATGCTCACCTGCTGCTCCCCCTCAGTGCTGCTGCTGTGTCCTCGTTGTCGCGGTAGTGGCGCCGGTCGTACCGGTGGCCCCGCTTCCGCGACGGCGGATGTGAAGGTCCTGCGCCGCTTTTCCGGGCGCCCGCCGTCGGGCGGGCGGAAAGGGCGGCCGTCCGGCCGGGGCCGGTCCTCCGCACCGCGCCACATCTCACGCGATGTCCGGTATTTCCGGTCGGGTTCGCATGTGCTCACGCGAACATCCGGCACCCTACCGCCCACCGGTGTCGGATGGGATCAGTAGGATCACGCGGCGGCCCCCGTCCGCCTGACACGGGGTGGCGGACGGAAACGGCGCGGGCCGGCAAGGGAATTGGTGAGCAGTGAGCCAGATCGTCGTGAAGCGCCCGCCGCGGGCGCTGCCGCCGGAGGTGCCCACGGGCGACGTCGTCGTACAGCCGCCGCCCGAGCTGCCACGGGGTCACCAGGACAGCGTGCTGTTGCAGTTGCTGCCGACGCTGGGCATGGGCGGCTCGGTCGTCTTCTTCTTCACGAGCGGGCAGCCGTTCATGAGGATCATGGGCATGATCATGATCGCGTCGACGATCGCCATGTCCATCGCGATGGTGATCCGCTTCCGCCGCGGTTCCCAGGGCCAGCTCGCCGATCTGCGCCGCGACTACCTGAGCTATCTGTCGCAGACCCGCCGCGCCACCCTGGACACCGCGCGGGCGCAGCGTGACGCCCAGTACTACCTGCACCCCGCCCCCGAACAGCTGTGGGCGCTGGTCGCCGAGGGCAGCCGGGTGTGGGAACGGCGGCCCGGCGACGAGGACTTCGCGCAGGTGCGCATCGGACTGGGCCCACAGGCCCTGGCCACCGCGCTGATCGCCCCCGATACCGGCCCCGTCGAGCAGCTGGAGCCGCTCACGACGAGCGCGATGCAGCGCTTCCTCGCCGCCCACCACACCCTGGACGACCTGCCCATGGCGGTGTCGCTGCGCGCCTTCTACCACGTCACCCTCAGCGGCGAGGCGGAGTCCGTACGGTCCTCCGCGCGCGCCCTGACCGGTTCGCTCGCCGCGCTGCACTCCCCCGAGGACCTGATCGTCGCGGTCGCTGCGGGGCGGGAGTCGCTGCCGCACTGGGAGTGGGCCAAGTGGCTGCCGCACGCGCAGGCGCCCGGTGCCACGGACGGCGCCGGATCGCGCCGTCTGATCAGCGGTGACCCCCGCGAGATCGAGGACCTGCTGTCCTCCCGGCTGACCGGCCGCGCCCGCTTCCACCCCAGCGCCGCGCCGCTGCCCGACACCGCGCACATCGTCGTCGTACTCGACGGTGTGTCCCTGTCCCCGGAATCGATGCTGGCGAGCCCGGAGGGCCTGCAGGGGGTGACGCTCGTCGAGATCGTCCAGGGCGAGCGGACCGGGGCCCGCGGTGACCTCTCGATCGCCGTACGACCGCGGTCGCTGCACCTGGAGTCGGCGCACGGCGTCGTGTACGAGGGCACGCCGGACGCCCTGTCCTACGAGTCCGCGGAGGCGCTGGCCCGGCAGCTGGCGCCGCTGCGGATGGCGTCGGGCGGGGACGACGACGAACCGCTGCTGGCGAACCTGGAGTTCACCGACCTGCTCAACCTCGGCGACGCGGCGTCCGTGGACACCCGGCGCACCTGGCGGCCACGGTCACAGGCGGAGCGGCTGCGGGTGCCGATCGGCGTCGGTGAGGACGGCCGTCCGGTGATGCTCGACATCAAGGAGGCCGCGCAGGAGGGCATGGGCCCGCACGGGCTGTGCGTCGGAGCCACCGGTTCCGGCAAGTCGGAGCTGCTGCGCACCCTGGTCCTCGGCCTCGCGGTCACGCACTCCTCCGAGACCCTGAACTTCGTCCTCGCGGACTTCAAGGGCGGTGCCACCTTCGCCGGTATGGCGCAGATGCCGCACGTCGCGGCCGTGATCACCAACCTGGCGGACGACCTCACCCTGGTCGACCGCATGGGCGACTCCATCCGCGGCGAGCTGAACCGCCGCCAGGAGCTGCTGCGCGACGCGGGCAACTACGCCAACATCCACGACTACGAGAAGGCACGCGCGGCGGGCGCCCCGCTGCAGCCGATCCCCTCCCTGCTCCTGGTCATCGACGAGTTCAGCGAACTGCTCACGGCCAAGCCCGACTTCATCGACATGTTCGTGCAGATCGGCCGCATCGGCCGGTCGCTCGGCGTGCACCTGCTGCTGGCCTCGCAGCGCCTGGAGGAGGGCCGCCTGCGCGGCCTGGAGACCTACCTCTCCTACCGCATCGGTCTGCGCACCTTCTCCGCCGCCGAGTCACGGGCGGCACTGGGCGTGCCGGACGCGTACGAACTGCCGAACGTGCCGGGTTCGGGGTTCCTGAAGTACGGCACGGACGAAATGGTCCGGTTCAAGGCGGCGTACGTCTCGGGCGTCTACCGCTCCGGCGGCCAGCGCACGGCGTCGGCGGGCGGGCCGCTGCCGGTGGACCGGCGGCCGGTGCTGTTCACGGCGTCGGAGGTGCCGGTGACGTATGTGCCGGTGCCGCGTCCGGAGGGCTCCGGTTCCGGTGCGGACGAGGTGGACGACGCGCTCGCGGACACCGTGCTGGACGTCGTCGTACGCCGTCTGGAGGCCCAGGGTCCGGCGGCGCACCAGGTGTGGCTGCCGCCGCTGGACAGCCCGCCGTCGCTGGACGCGCTGCTGCCGGGCCTGACGGCCGTGCCGGGCCGGGGCCTGACCCAGCCCGGCTACGAGGGCGCCGGACGGCTGGTCGTCCCGGTCGGCATCGTCGACAAGCCGTACGAGCAACGCCGCGACCCCCTGTGGGTGGACTTCTCGGGCGCGGCGGGCCACATGCAGATCCTCGGCGGCCCCCAGTCCGGCAAGTCCACCCTCCTGCGCTCCCTGATCTGCTCCTTCGCGCTGACGCACACCCCGCACGAGGTGCAGTTCTACGGCCTCGACTTCGGCGGCGGCGGAATGTCGGCGGTCGCCGGACTCCCGCACGTGGGCGGGATCGCCTCCCGCCTGGACCCCGAGAAGGTGCGGCGTACGGTCGCGGAGGTCTACGGCGTCCTGAACCGCCGCGAGGAGTACTTCCGCGCGTCGGGCATCTCGTCCATCGCGGAGTTCCGCACCCGGCGCGCCCGCGGCGACATCTCCGTCACCGACCAGCCGTGGGGTGACGTCTTCCTGGTCATCGACGGCTGGGCCAACTTCCGCGCCGACTACGAGGCCCTGGACCAGGTCGTCCTCGACCTCGCCACCCGCGGTCTCGGCTACGGCATCCACCTCGTCATCTCGGCGTCCCGTGCGATGGAGGTGCGCTCCGCCCTCAAGGACAACCTGCTGAACCGTCTGGAGCTGCGGCTCGGCGACACCATGGACTCCGAGCTGGACCGCAAGGTCGCCGCGAACGTCCCCACCGGTGTGCCCGGCCGTGGCCAGGCCCCGCAGAAGCTGCACTTCATGGCGGCGGTGCCGCGCATCGACGGCCTCACCTCCGACACGGACCTGGCGGAGGCGACGACCGCGCTGGCCACCGAGGCCGCACGGCACTGGGAGGCGCCGGGCGCGCCCAGGGTCCGGCTGCTGCCCCGCGAGTTCCCGGCGGACCAGCTCCCTCCGGGCGACCGCTTCCCCCGGCAGGGCGTCGCCTTCGCCCTCGACGAGAACAACCTCGAGCCGGTCTTCGTCGACTTCGACCAGGACCCGTTCTTCCTCGTCTTCGGCGAGAGCGAGTCCGGCAAGTCCAACCTGCTGCGCCTGCTGATCAAGCAGCTGACCCAGCGCTACGCGGGCGACGAGTGCAAACTCTTCGTCGTCGACAACCGGCGCTCCCTGCTGGGCGTCACCCCGGACACCCACCTCGCCGAGTACATCCCCATGTCCAACGCCATGGACCACCACATGGCCGCCCTGGCGGACCTCATGAAGCGCCGGACTCCTACGGCCGACGTGACCGCACAGCAACTCCGGGACCGCAGTTGGTGGCGGGGCCCGACGGTGTACGTCGTCATCGACGACTTCGACCTGGTGTCGACGTCGAGCGGAAACCCGCTGAGCGGCCTGACGGAACTGCTCCCCTTCGCCCGGGACGTGGGCGTCCGCTTCATCATCGCCCGCTCCACGGCGGGGGCGAGCCGGGCGTCGTACGAGGCGTTCATGCAGCGGATCAAGGAGTTGGGGGCGCAGGGGGTCGTCCTTGCGGGTGATCCGAGTGAGGGGGATGTGCTGGGGGGCGTGCGGCCTCGGGCGATGCCCGCGGGGCGTGGGGTGTTTGTTTCTCGGCGGAGGGGACGGCCGTTGGTGCAGGTGGGGTTGGTCGCGGAGGCTGACCTCTGATCTGCGCGGGTTGTGGAAGGAACGGGCAGGCGTTGCGGAGAGGGGTGGGCCGACGTCAGGGAACTGACGCAAAAAGGCCCCTCGCAGCCCGCCTCTCGGGAGTCAGTTCCCCCCACCTGATATGACCGGATGCGACCGACGGTCCGGTGAAGCGTTCCCCGCTCACCGGCCGTAGTCCGCGACGGGAGGGGACGGACGTTGGCTTGGGACGAGTGGGAGCGTCTGAAGACGCAGGCTGCCGAGCGCCAGCCCACGGGCATGCGACTGAACCAGCTGGCTCCTGAGGGCGGGGGGCAGCCTTCCCTTTCCGTTCCGGCCGAGTACGGCGACCTGAACGTGAACCAGCAGGACCTGGCGAAGATCGGCAACAACGCCTTCGCCCTCTACAACGACCTGTGGGACCAGGCCCGCAAGGCGGTGCCCAGCAGCGAGAAGGCCGCGAGGACACTCACCTCGGGCGGTCTCGCCCTGGGCAGCGCCCTCCAGCATGTCGCGACCCGCTGGGACGAGCAGTTGTCGTCCCTCATGGACGCGTGCGCGCACATCTCGAACCACATGACGGTCACCAAGAGACTGCACGCGGAGGACGATCACTACATCCGGCGCCAGATGAGCAGCATCGACCTCCTGGAGACGGGCTTCGACGAACGTGTCGGTGAGGCCGGACCGAAGAACGGGATCTACGGCCAGCCCGACCAGCAGAAGGGCCGGAACTGATGGATCTGGCGGATCTCAGGGACGCCGACTTCGCTCTGCTCAGTGACGCCGTCGACGACTGGTCCACGGTGGTCGGCAACCTGGAAGACCTCAGGGAAGCCGCGGAGAAGGGCCTGCACGGCGCCGCCAACAAGGCCAACTGGGCCGGTGTCAACGCCACCGTGTCCAGGGAGTTCATCGGCAAGACGGCCGGTGAGTTCGGGGACGCCCACGGTCAGGCCAGGAGCATCCACCGCATCCTCAAGGACACCTGGGACGAACTGGTCGGATTCCAGGGCCAGCTGACCGACGCGCTTGAGCGCGGACGGCAGAAGAACCTGAAGGTGATCGGCTACGAGGGTGGCTTCACCGTCACGACGAACGTCCCACCGGAAGGCCGCGCCTCGCAGGACAGGGACAGCAAGGCCGAGATCACGGCACTGCGTGACGAGATCCAGGGCATCCTGCAGAAGGCCACCGAGAGCGACACCTCGGCCAGTACGGTCCTCAAGGCCATCGCCGACCAGAGCAGGCTGGGCTTCTCCGACGCCGACTACAGGGACCGGGACTCCGCGGCCGAGGCGATCGAGCAGGCCGACCAGTTGGCGCACCTGGCGAAGAAGAACCCGGCTGACCTCACCCCCGAGGAGTTCGACCGCCTGACCGCGGGCCTGAAGAAGTACGGCGACGACGAACTGTTCGCCGAGCGCTTCGCGACCAGGATGGGCGCCGGGGGGACGCTGGACTTCTGGGCCGCCCTCAACGATCCCCAGGCGGGCCGGGAGCTGAGCCTGCGGCGCGGTGACTCGTACGACGACCTGCAGAGGTACCTCGGCCTCACGCTCGCTACCGCATCACAGAGCGACTCGGTCGCCATGTCCGACTGGCGCGACAAGATGGTCGACCTGGTGGACAAGCCGGTCGGCCGCAACGCCGGATTCCCGGTCGGTGCCCAGGTCATGAGCAATCTGATGCGCTGGGGCGACTTCGACGACACCTTCCTTGTTCGCTACGGCGAGAAGCTGATGGAGACGGAGAAGAAGTACACGGGCAACGGCGAGCACGGTGCGTGGGGGCGGATGGGGTCCGATCCCCTCCTCAGCCATACCGGGAGCGACTCGGGCTGGGACCCGATGACCGGATACCTGAAGGCGCTGTCGAACAGCCCGGACGCCGCGACGACGTTCTTCAACCAGGAGTTCATCGACCGGAACGACGAGAACAACCCCTTCGAGCGGGACACTGACGGCAACGGCCGGAACGGGAAGGTCTCGCTGAGCAACTTCCAGTATCTGTTTGAGGAGCGCGACTGGCCTCGTGACCTCACCAGTGAGGGTGAGGTCAGTGTTGCCGGGCGAAACACGTTGGCGCTGGCGTTGGAGGCTGCGACGACGGGGCATCCGGCGGGGGAATTGCCCACAGTGAACACACCGCCGCACAACAGGGAACAGGCCCGGTTGATGGAGAATCTTGTGGCGTCGATCGCGGACAATCCAGAACGGCTGACCCGGCACGGCTACATGACCGACAGTATCGGCCAGATCACTTCGGAATATCTTCCGGACCTGAATCGCGCGATGAGCGACGTGGAACGAGAACCTGGTTCCGAGAAATGGCAGGACATCGAGAAGCTCTACCCCGTCGCCGGAGCCGAGGCGAAGCTGGAGCACTCGGATGTGACGAAGCTTCTCTTCGCCGTAGGTCAGAATGAAGAGGGATATGCGGCCGTGGAGGTGGGGCAGAAAGCCTACATGGGCAAACTAATGGACCATCACCTTGACCCCGACCTGCCCGCGCACCTTCGAGTGTCAGAGGACCCCAAGCTCCTCGTCCAACACATCGCGGGCCGATCCGGTGAAGTGTCCGGAACTCTGGGTCTCGGAGTACAGGAATTCATTGGGGAAGAGGCCTCGGACAGGGACAAGCAGTTCGAGCACGCGGTCGCCCAGCGCAAGAACTGGATTTCCGGTGGGATTGGCACCGCCACGGGTGTAGGCGTGTCATTTGTCGCCACCCCTTGGGTCGGCGCCGCGGTGGGGGGTGGCGCTGGAACCGTGACAAGCGTGGTGCTGGAAGCAGTTTTCAAGGATGCCGAAGGCCACGCCTTGAGTGATGCACAGGTGACCGGGGGGAAGTTCTGGAGTGAAGGCCAGGTCCGCAACATCGCCATCGCCGAGGATGCGGCCCGCACTGCGGCGGAGAAACATGGATTGATTAACTCGACGGACGTCGGACTCGTGGCGCAGGATGCTGCAAGGCAGGGATATTTCAATGCGCGCACCATTCTTGAGGGCCAAGCACCTGGAAGTCTTACAAATTACTGATCATCTCTGACTCAGTGAAGGAAAACAAATGACCTGCGCTTCACTGACCTCGACCCCTGCGCGTGCGCTTCTCACGATCGCGACCATTACCCTCACCTTTACGTTCACGGGATGCGCCGACGACGACGGACGCGGTTACGCACTTCCAAAAACGCTCTGTGGAATCCCTATTGACACGAACGATCTCGCCCCTTTTCTCCCAGCAGGACGAGAAGCGACAGTGAGCGAGAAAGACTATTCGAGCAGCCAATGGTGTGACCTCATCATCGATGATGCAGTCGTCATGTCCGCAAGACAAGAATGGCTGAGTCAAGGACGAACCGTTGCCCAATACGCGGCCGAACTGGCGCAGGAGCCGCTCACTCATTCAGTCATGGGCGGTAGATTTCACTACTCGGCCAGTGAGGGATTCGGCAAGGCCGAAGGATGCATCGGCTCGAAACAGGAGTTGTACACCTCCATCCAGGTCTGGTCCTCGGACCACCAGGATGCCGATGCCATGAAGCACCTTGTCATCGACTACACCGAAGAGGTGGAGAAGTCGGCTGACTGCACTGGGTGACCCGGCCACGAAGAGGCACGTGCATCCCCCGGCGGACACCACGCTGTGGGTGAGAGCGATGTGGATGTCAGACCCTACGACCCCCGAGAACCGGCCAGGTTGTTAGCCTGGCGGGTGCACGCCAATCAAGTGGACGGGGGCAGGAAGGCATGACGGAGCCTGTCGGTGAGCGGACCGTGACCGAGGCCGGGGGGCCGGTCGGGACGCAGCTCAATCAGTATCCGGCCGATCCCGGTGGCTCACCCGGTGGACCCACTGGACCTGGTCTGGGCGGGCAACCGGACTTCGGTTCCAGCCCCGCGCAGAAGAAGGCAGCCGCCAAAGCCATCGAGGAGCACATCGAACCCGACACCAAGAAGGCCGGTGACGTCGCGGATGAGGAGTCGGACGCGGCCGTGAAGGCGTTCGCCGCGAAGGACGGGCACGGGTGGGTCACCTCGGGGGCGCTGAAGAAGGCGCACAAGACATGGGGTGAGCAGGTGCAGAACCTGATGAACCGGCTGGGTTCGGAGAAGGCGGCCCTGCGCAGCACGAACATCCTGTTCCAGAACACCGACCTCGGCGTGGGGATCGGCGTACGCAAGTCGTCCAACCTCGACGGCTACTGAGCCGACGCCCGCCCGCCACTGTTCACGCCGACGCGCACCACGGGGACCCATGCCGACGTACCACGAGATCATGACGACCGATCTGGCCACGCTCACCACGGCAGCCGACGCCTGGGACGACATGGCCAAGGAGTTCCAGAAGCAGGAGACCGCGTACAAGCGGGATGTGCACGGGATATCCATAGGGCCGCTCTGGCTCGGACTGAGCGCCAGCGCCGCCAACCGGCGGTTCGACGTGACGCTCAAGGAGTACCAGAGCGCCCAGACCGAGGCGAAGGCCATCGCCTCGCTGCTGCGTGACGCGCACACGCAGTTCGTCGATCTGCGCGGCAAGCTCAAGACCGCCCGGCAGGAGGCCGTCGAGGCCGGGATGGCCGTGTCCGAGCAGGGCCGGGTCTCGTTCGACACCCAGCGGCTCAGCGAGGGCACCCGCACCGCCTACCACCACGACCCCGACTACCAGGAAAGCGTGCGCAAGAGCGTCAACTCCTGGCAGGACCGGATCGACCAGCTCGTCAAGGCCGTCACCGACGCGGACAAGGGCGTCGAGATCGCCTTCGAGGCCGTCGTCGTCGACTCCGACCTCACCGACGGCACCAGCAACGGCTTCAACGGCAAGGCCCAGGGCGACATCGAGAAGTACGAGGCGGAGAACGCCGAGGACATCGCGTCCCGGCTCGCCGACGGCAAGGACGTCTCCAAGGCGGAACTGGCCGAGCTGGACCGGGCGTTCCGCGACAACTCCGGCAACAAGGTGTTCAGCCAGAGCCTGCTGACGGGCCTCGGTCCCGACGGCACCATCAAGCTCACCAACGAGCTGAACCAGCTCGCGTACGACGACGACAAGAAGAACAAGGCGCAGTATCTGGAGCTTCAGGGCGGGCTCGCCAACACCGTCGCCAACGCCACGCAGGTGCCCGGTTCCGTCGCCGACATGCCGCCGGGGTCGCAGAAGTTCAAGGACTGGCTCGCCAGTGACGACGGGCGGTTCTACCGGCAGTGGACGGAGAGCCTGGACAAGGCCGGCACCAAGAACTACGGGTCGAACACCCAGCCGCTCTACGGCTACCAGTCCTTCGTCAGCATGATGCAGCACGGCGACGCCAAGTACGACGATCAGTTCCTCTACGAACTGGGCGATGACCTCATCGCCGCCGAGAAGGGGCAGCCCGGCATCTTCACCGAGTGGGGTGCGGGGCACGACGGCGTCCGGGCCGACGCCCTCGACGGGCTCCTCGGCGTGATGAGCAAGAACCCCGACGCCGCCACCGCCTTCTTCGACCCGGCGGGCAACGGCTCGGGCTCCCACCACGTCGGCAACGACCACCTCAAGTACCTGCTCCACGAGCGTGAGTGGCCTCAGCACAGCACGGTCGCCGGTCCGACGATCGTCACGATGGACGACCCCCTCAACCGCACCGGATTCGGCGCGGCTCTGGAGGCGGCGGCCACCGGACGGGAGCCGAACTCCCCCGGCGCCGCCTTCGACCACCACACCGAGGCCCAGACCCGGGTGATGCAGGAGACCATCACCCAGCTGGACAAGGACGGCAAGGGCGACGCCATCCCGGAGAACCTGAAGGTGCCCCTCGGCCGCGCCCTCGCCGACTACACCGTCGACACGCACGCCATCCTCAGCGGCACCGAGCCGAGCAGCCCCCAGGGGCTCCCCGGCATCAACGCCAACGGCGACGACTCGTCCCTCGCCAACAGCAAGGACAGCCTGCTGCGGGTCATGCGCGGGGTGTCCGACGCGGCGTACGGAACCACTCCGGACGGCAAACCCGTTCTCGTCTACGACATGCTCTACGAGAACCAGAAGCTGTACTCCGCCGAGTACCTGGGCACGGCCAGGGACGCCTCCGCCGACCAGCAGGCCAACGTCGTCGGCGACTGGGACAACAGGGCCCGCCACGTCGGCGAGGTGTACGGCTCCATGACCGCCATCGGCTCCGACATGATCCTCGACGACCGGGACACCAAGGTCGGCACCCTCAACGACCAGATGCGCTACACGTACCACGGCGTCGGCGGTCTCTTCACCCAGATCCCCGTGGTGGGCGACCCGATCCAGCGCATGGTCGACGCGGCCACCTACGAGTACTCCAAGGACGTGGCGGCCGAGGCCGAGGACGTGGCCCGCTCCCAGGACAGCACCGCCACGTCCTCCGGCATCGGCGGCACCAACGCCCTCCTGGACGCCTGGGGGAACGAGCGCGGCATCAGCGGCAGCGAGGCGCACGACCACGCCAAGGGTGAGGCCAAGCAGAGCTTCATCACCGGGCGCGAGGACGCGTACTCGGCGCTGCGTACGAGGAAGTGACATGGCGAACGCAAGCGACCGGGCCCGTCTCGGCCGGAAGGTCATCGCGCCGGTACTGGCGGTCGTCGTACTGGCCGTAGGTGCCCACCTGTGGCTGAACACCCAACTCTTCGGGCGCGACGACGTGTGCGGGGGACTGGTGTCCACCGACGCGGCCGGGGACGTCTTCTCCTCCTCCGGCCGCATCTCCGACCGGGACGGGCTGGACGAGCGGGCGGACGACCCGCTCGACTTCACCTGCATGGTGGAGACCTCGTCCTTCCTCCCCGGGTCGGACGACGCGCACATCCGTCTCTCGGGTACGCGCGAGTCCGGTGACTTCCCCTTCACCGGCGACGGCCGCTGGCCGGACCCGACCGCCATGTCCTTCTTCTCCGGCGGTGCCACCGGCGCGATCGGCGCCGACCACGGCTGGGTGCTGCTGCCCGACGCCTGTATGACGGCCGACGGACCCGCCATCGTCGAGGGGTACGCGCCCGAGGGCTCCGACCCGGTCAAGGTCGTACGGCTGCTCACCGAGGTCGCCGACAGGGCTGCCCGGCGCGCGGACTGCGCGGGGAGCCAGCCCCTCACCGCGCCCGCCTCCCTCACCGACGCCCCCGACCCGCACCGGGTCGACGACGGTGCCGTGTGCGGGCTCGCGGGGCTGGAGTTCCCCGGCCCGGAGGCAGGAGCGGGGGTACGGGAGACGGTGACGGACCGGGACAGGCCCACCTGGGCGTGCCGGGTCGGGGACTACGCCACGTACGCCGTGAGCCGGGACCCGCACATCGTCGCGGGCGTCCGCGCCACCCCCGGGTACGAGGAGCAGCCGCGGGTCGCCGGGCACCGGGTGTCCGGGCTGGACGACCTGCAGGTGGTCGCCGACTGCGGGGGCTCTCCCACGTACTTCTCCATGGCGGTGGGGAAGGACTACCTCTCGGCCGTCGAGGAGTTTGAGGCCGCCCCGCGCCAGCGAGACATGTTCGAGAACTTCGTCGACGTCGCCAGCAAGCGGTTCGACTGCCCCGCGCACTGACCCCGAGAGCACCAAGGACACGACACGTGACACACGCACGACACCGGCTGGCGATCGCCGCGGCTGCCCTGACGGCGGCGGCACTGATGACGACCGGCTGCCAGAGCGAGGACAGTGACAGCGGTGGTGGGGGTGGGGACGAGGCTGCGGCGTTGAGTCTGAGCGGGCTGACCGCGATCGCCGACGACGTGCCAAAGGACGGGGCGGACACCTGCCCGTTGTCGTATGACATCGGCGCCGCGGCGAAGGCCGCGGGGGTGGACGGGGAGGCCGGGCCGGTGGGGGCCGACGGCGACACCCCGGCCGCCACGGCCGAGGGTGGCGAGCGTGCCGAGGCCGGGGAGCCGCTGGCCGAGAATCCCGGCGCCCTGGTGAGCTGCACCTTCCGTATCGGTGCGGACGACGTCCAGGTGCACACCGTCGCCACCCGTGACCCGAGCGCGATCACCGTCCTGGCGCCGACGATCTCGCCGTTGACCGGCATGTCCACGGATGACGCGGTTGACTACGTCAACACGGCCGCGAAGGCCGATGCCGGGGAGGTACTCGTGGCGGACAGCGGCAACGTGGCGACCGTACGGCTGAAGCTGGACGGGTCCGGTGACGCCGCGCTGTTGGTGGGTGCCGGGGAGGGCGGGTCCGCGTCGTTGGAGCGTCAGCAGGTGGAAGGGCTTGCGCGGGCGCTCGCGGAGCAGGTGCGGGTCCGGTAGCGGACGGGGTGCGGTACGAAGAGGGTGGACACCTCCCGCGCGTGTCCACCCTCTTCTCCGTATCTGTTCTCTGTTCTCCGTAGCGCGCCGTGCCTTACATGAAGTAGCTCGCGCCCTTCAGGTCGCCGCCGCGGTAGTCGCCGCCCGCGAGCTGGACGCGCTGGGAGATGTTGACCAGGGCCTGGTGGATGCCCGTGGCGTGACGGTCCCACTCCTTGCTCTTCTTGGTGAATTCCTCGTAGGCCTCGCCGCCCCAGCCCGCGGCGGCGTCGAGTACGGCCTTCTTGAGTGCCTCGAGGTCCTCTTCGAGCTTCTTGGCCTGGTCGCCGAGTTCGGTGGCGAGGGCGTCCATGGTGCCGTAGGTGACGGCCAGCTCGTCGTAGTGGGCTCCGGACATGTGTGCCTCGTTTCTTGAAGGTCAGATGGTGGGGGTCGGGGCTCGGTTGGGCCCGGCTGGCTCAGTAGCTGCTGAGCGCCGAGGTCTTGCCGCCGAGGTCCTCCACCGAGATCTTGGTGATGTCGGCGTCGATCTGGCCCTCGAGGTTCTGCTTGTCCTTCCTGTTGAGGTCGATGCCCTGGAGGAAGTCGTCGAGCATGCGGCCGATCGCGGCCATGTGGCTGTTGATCTCCGTCTGCTTCTTGTCGAAGGCGAGGGCGCCCTGGCCCGTCCAGCTCTTCTCGATCATGTCGATCGTGCCCTGGAGGCGGGCGAGAGACTGCCGGATCGAGTCGTATCGGTCGATGACGTTCGTCTGGAGCTTCTGTACCTGGGCCTCGTAAAGCTTGCGGCCATCAGCCATGTCGGCAGTCCCTTTCGTGTGGGCGGTGGGGTGTCACCGCGGGGTTGTGTTGTACCGGGGGTTCACGCGCGTCGCCTGGAACGGGCCACAGCGACGGCGCCGCCCCCGATCACCAGCACCGCGGCGGCGGCGCCGAGGGTCACCCAGAGGGTGGTGTCGTCGGAGGTGTCCGACTTGGGGGCCGCTGCGGAGGTCTGACCGCCGGAGGTGTCCTTAGACGCCCCCGGGGACGGCGAGCTGGTGGCGGCCACCGGCTCGCCCTCTTCATCCAGGACGCCGGTGGCGTTCTCCGTGGCGAGGGGGTCCGTGTTCGCCGAGACGGGGTTGTAGTCGGCGTTCTCCAGCACCTTGCGGGGGCGGATCAGGCCGTAGCCGAGGTACGTACTCGGGTCGTCCCTCGCCCAGTCGCGGCCTGCGGTGTCGATGAGGCTGGCGAGGACCTGGTTGGCGGTCCAGTCGGGGTGGGCGGACCAGATGAGGGCGGCGGAGGCGGAGGCGATGGCGGTGGCCTGGCTTGTGCCCTGGCCCGTACAGTACGAACGGAATGTGGCGTCGCACCAAGTAGGCACATCCAGGCCGGGAGAGGCCAGATCGACGTAGTTGCCATGTTCGGAGAACTCGCCCACGGTTCCCGACTCGTCCGAGGCGGCGATGCCCACCACGTAGGGATAGGCAGCGGGGTAGCCGATGAAGTTCTTGGTCTCGGCCTCATTGCCGGTACCGGCGAACATCAGCTTGCCCTTGCTGTGTGCGTACTCGACCGCCTCGCGCACCTCTTGGTGGTCGATACTCGAGGTGAAGGACATACTGATGATCTCGATGTCACTGTCGGCGATCTCTCTGATGACAGCTGGCAGATCGGGAGCCTTCTGTCGCTCGGTCTTGTCCTTCAGAGTGGTCAGTGCGATCCGGTAGGGAACGATCGTGGCATCGGGGGCAAGGCCCTTCAGCGTGCCACCGGCCCCGCTGCCCGCGATCAGCTCCGCCATGGAGGTTCCGTGACTGTCGTAGTCCTCGGTCGCCTTGTAGCCGAGGGCCTGCGACACGCCATCGGTGGTCACCCGGCCCTTCAGTGACTGGGTGTCGGGGTTGACTCCGGAATCGACGACAGCGACCTTGACACCCGCGCCAGTGCTCACCTTCCACATCTCTTCGGCCCGCATCGCCGACAGGTACCACTGCTGCGATTGGGTGTCGGCAGCGACTGCCTCAGGAACCAGGCCTGTCGACAGGACGGACGCAGCACCAAGTGCCGTGCAAAGGTTGGCAATCCTTCTCCCGAGCCGCCTTGTGGGCGTCCCCGACCTGTAGCGTCGCCTGTTCCCTGACACCATGCTGTGCTCGTCCTCGCTTCTGTCCGGTCAGTCGGTCCTCGGCGCGTCACCGCGTCGCTCATCACGGTCCGGGGCGCGTCCGCTGTTCCTTGTTCCAGGAGTTCGTCCGTTCGGGGTGCCGATCACGCCGTCTTGACGACCGGTGGTTCGACGGGACGTCTGGCCCGAGTTCGCAGGGGCAGGGGGTGCCCCGATCACCCCCCGCTGGCCAGGCTTCTGTGTGGTCGAGGCCGAGCCCTGTGTTCGTTCTCCCCCGATGACCGTGCCACGCGGCAGCTTGGAGCCGCCGCCGGAGGTGCCAGAAGTCACGGGACGACCGCCGACCACGCCGTCCCTGGGGCGCCCAGCACTGCTGCGGCCGGAAGGCGGGGCACCCGTGGGACCCATGGGACCCACCGGTCCACGGGCGGCACCAACATGCCCGATCCCCGGGCCCATCGCCTGTGGCTTCCCACCGACGATGCCTCGCTGCACAGGAGCCGCTCCGCGCGTCCCGGCGGGTGCAGGCGTAGTGCCACGTCCCGTTGGCCCCATGGGACCCGTTGGGCCAACCCCGCGTCCTACCACTGGCCCTGCCGTCGGAGTACGTCCTGTGGGCCCCCCAGGGACAGGTCCTGTGCCCGTACGTCCCATAGGCCCCGGCGGGACAGGTCCACGAGGCGGTGGGGAAGTGTTGACGCGCCCCTGCGCCGCAGGAGGAATCCGGGTCGGCGGCACACCGCCGGTTTTGGTGGCGCGCCCGACCGGCCCGCGCGCGGTGGGCGGGATCGCAGTGGGCGCCATGGGCGGAACGGGGCCCGTGGAAGGAGTGGTCCCGGTCGGTGACGGTGGCACGCCAGGGGTCGGCTTCACGACCTCCTGGGGCGGCAACGTACCGACGCTGTCGATCTCTGTGCCGACCGACTGCCGCGGCGTCGCAACAACCCCGTCGACGCCCGTGCGGGGCGACAGCACTTCAGCCGGACTCTGCCGCTCCGCGCCAGCCGCTGCCGAGACCTGCTGAGCGGTCGTTGGCTCACTCGCTGGCGAAAGCGGGGCCGTGGGCCTGGACGGCTCAACCGGACCGAAGCCCGGCGGCGGCTCCGGCACCCCCACATCCGGCATCTTAGGAAACACCGGCTCCTCAGCCGCCCCCATCGCCCCCGCCGACACCGTGTAGAACGACGCCAGCCGGTACATCTGGTTGATGGCCTCCTGGCGGTGCGCTTCCGCCTTGACCGCTGCCGTGTACTCCTCGTTGGAGTCGTCCCGCTTGGCCTCGGGGATGTCGTCGACGGACTTGCGGTCGGTGCGGTTGTCGCGGGGTGGCATGGACTTGCGTACGGAGGCGAGGCCGGAGCCCGCGGCCATGACCTGGGTGCCGATGGTGTCGGCGTAGGTGGCGATGCCCTGGGCGGTCTTGATGAGGCTGTCGCCCCAGTCGGAGAACGCCTTGTGGGCCTCGCCCTGCCAGTCGATCTTGCCGAGGTTCTTGCTCAGTTCCTCGGCCGCGTCGGTGATGGCGTCGCGGGCGTCGACGAGGGCCGTGCCCGCGGACTCGAGGAGTTCCGGGTTGGCGGACTCGACGATGTCGATCATGTCGTTGAGGTCGTAGCCCTCGAAGTTCGTCGAGCCGAAGTGGATGCCCCTGGACGAACCGAACGGGCTGATCAGGCGGGTCATGGTCATGACCGCGTCCAGCGTGCCGTTCTGGTTCAGGGCCTCCTGGTACTCCTGCTGGTGGCGCTCCCCGTTGTGCTTGTCGCCGTCGCCGCTCATCAGTACCCCGCGTCCGTGTCGGAGGCTCGGTTGTCGCGCTTGTTGTGCTCGTTCAGCATCTCGTCACGCGTCTGGTTGACCTCGGCCCGGATCTCGTGGAACCGGTAGCGCTGTTCGTCCTCGAGGTTGTCGAAGGTGACGTCCACGCCGTGCACCGCGATCTGCATGGCCTCCAGTTGGAGTCCCAGGGACTTCGAGAGTGCCGTGATGCGTTCGTGCACGCGCTCGTACTCCAGGTGGAGCTGCTTGCCCTCCGGGAACGCGCCGCTGCCGAAGGCGGACTCCGGCAAACTGTGGGTCCCCACCTTGGACGCGCCGCCCGCCGATTTCTCGAACGCGGCCAGCAGGTCGTCCACGCGCTTCTTGAAGGTCGACAGCGCCATCACGCCACGCCGCACATCCGCCGCCGTGGCGCCTCCGCCCATGTCCGCAGGAAGCACGAAGCCATCCCTCCCCGTTGTCCCCGTACGTGCCGCCGGTCGCGCCCTGAGGCGCTCATGACCGCAACCGCAACCACTCTAATGACTTACACCGACAGTCCCAACTGCCATATGCGCGACCAGCCCTCCGCAAGTGGCCGATCTTCATCCCTTCTTCACTGGACGACACGGGCGCCACCTGGGTTCCCGCCGCCCCGACGGCCGTCGAGCGGTCTTGGTCACACGCCTCGCGTTCCGGTCACGTTGCAGCGTGGCCACTGCGAACGTCCCCCGCCCGACGCCGTCTGCGCGCGTCCCTGATGGTTACCGCCGTACCGCCCAGACCCGCCACGAGGATCGCCGCCCCCACGGCCACATACGTCCCCAGGCGGGCGTTGCGCTCATCGGGCGTCTCCCCCAGGGGCAGCGCTGCGGCGGCCGGTGCCTCGACCTCGCCCAGGCCCTCCCGCGGGCTCGGTGACTCGATCGGTTCCGCGTCCTCCGTCAGGGCGCGCACCGGGTCGACCACCCCCCAGCCGACCAGGCGGTCATGACCGGCGATGGTGCGCTCCGCCGTCTGTTCGATCTGGGCGACTATCTGACGCTGCGTCCAGGTGGGGTGCTCGGCCTTGATGAGGGCCGCCACACCCGCCACGTACGGCGCCGAGAAGCTCGTGCCGTTGTCCGAGCAGTGGCCTCCGCTCGGGACCGTGGAGATCATGTCGACGCCGGGCGCCGCCACGTCGACGAAGTCGCCGGACTGGGAGAACGACGCCCGTTCGTTGTTGCGGTCGGAGGCGGCCACGGCCAGGACGCCCTCGTACGACGCCGGGTAGGTCTCCTTGACGTTGCCGCCCAGGCCGTCGTTGCCCGCCGAGGCCACCACCACGACCTCCGCGGCCAGGGCCTCGTCCACCGCCGCCTTCAGGGCGGGGTCGGGCTCGACCGCGTCCGAGGTGTCCTGGGAGATGTTGATGACGTCCGCGCCCGCGTCGACGGCGTAGCGGATCGAGTCGGCGAGGGTGTCCGTGTTGCCGTGGCCGTCGGCGTCGTTCTGCTGGATCGGGATGATCGTGGCCTCGGGGGCCAGGCCCACGAAGCCGGTGTCCTTGGCCGGGCGCGCCGCGATGATGCCCGCGACCTTGGTGCCGTGGCCGACCGTGTCCGTGGTGCCCTTCTCGCTGCCCCGTTCGATGGGGTCGCCGTTCTCGTCCTTGAGGCCCTTGGGCAGGAAGTTGCGGCCGCTCTTGACGTCCACCGCGTCCTTGAGCTGCGGGTTCTTCACGTCGACGCCCGTGTCGATGACGGCGACGCGGACGCCCTTGCCCTTGGACTGGCTCCACAGTTCGTCCAGGAGCACGCGTTGCAGGGACCAGGGGCGGCCGGGGTAGCTCGCGTTGGGGTACTCGCACTGGCCGGAGAAGTCCTCCGCGGCGGCGGGAGGTGCGAGGACCACCGGCGCCGTCAGCAAGGCGACGGCCAGCGTCAGCACGCGCGCGTGTCGTCCCATTCTCGCCGCTCCCCTACGAACCCTGCGGCTGGCGTGCCGCCGCCGTCGACAGTCGGGGACCCGTGGGCAGGAACGCCGACCAGGCCGCGGGGATCGGTGCCGGGTCCAGGTCGGCGTAGCCGAGGCGGGACTGCGCCTGCTGGGCCTCCTGTTCGAGTTGCTTGCGCTCCTCCTCCGACATGCCGATCCCGGCGTCGTCGGTGGCGCTGTCCGCGTTGGACTGCAGGACGTAGCGCAGGCCGGTGTCGGTGACCAGGAAGACGGGGCCCGCCTGGGTCTCCTTGCCCTGGAACTGGCGGTAGAGCTGGCCGGAACCGGGGGTGACGTAGGCGCTGGAGGACCCGGCGGGCAGGGCGGCCGGGAAGTCGGTGCCCGCCCAGGTGCTCAGGGTGGTGGTGCCGTTCGCGCCGACGCCGTGCAGGACGTTGCAGATCGTCGTACGGGTGCTCTGGCCGTCCGGCGCCGCGTTGACCGCCTCGGGGGTGCCGGTGGGCCAGTCGTGCTCGGTGCCGAAGGGCTTGCCCGGGACGATCGCGCCGGGGCTCATCTCCAGCGCCTGGCCGGCCTGGCCGACCTGGGCCAGGTCCTTGCTGAACAGCAGCAGTTGGGCGACGAAGGCGGAGACCGGCGCGACGCGGCCGGGCAGGACGACGTAGTACTGCTCCTCGTTGTTGTCGAAGGCCTTCAGGACCGTGCCCACCCTGTCGGCGGACTCGCCGAGCTGACCGGGGGCGTTGGCGGGCGCGCCCGGGGTGTCCCCGAACTCGGGGAAGGTGATCGGGTCGCCCTGGTGGAGGGTCGCCAGCCACTCCCGCGACACCCGCTGCGGCTCACGGCCGGAGCCCACGACCGTACGCAGCAGCAGTTCGAGGTCGTCGCCGGTGTCCAGCTTGTCGATCCGGTACGCCGTCCCGCCCACGTCCACGATGAAACGCTTGCCGTCGGGGTCCACGACGTACAGCAGTTCGCCGCCGGTCAGCTTCTCCTTGCCGTCGGTCAGGTCCTTCTCGCGGTCGGCGAGGACCAGCGCGGCCTTCTGGATGGACCGGCCGCCCGCGCCCGGGCGTTCGCACACGGCCCACCGCTTGGCGGCGCCCGCCTCCTCCGGGGAGGGCAGGCGGTCGGGGGCGTAGGGGATGCCGATGGTGACGCCGTGCGGGATCTTGCCGCTGTCGAGGAGCGACTCGCTGACGGTGACCACGTCGCCCTTGCCGGGGGCGAGCAGCAGCTTGGCGGAGGCCATGTTGAGCACCGGGTGCAACTGGACCTCTTCGCCGGTCTTCAGGACGACGTACCGGGTGGTCGACTTGTTGGCGACGATCACCTTCTCGTTCGGGGTGTCCCAGCCGGACGGCGCGGTCGGCTTGAACATGCCCCACGCGCCGAAGACGGCCATGATGATCACGCCGATGATGAGCCCCGGCAGGATGCCCCGCAGGGGCCGCGGCGCGCCCTCCTCCGAGCCGGACGGGGACGACAGCACGAAGGCCGCGAGCAAGCGGCGCTTCGCGAAGGTGTAGGCGTTGAGCTGGTCCCGCCGAGATGCCATGGGTGCGTGTCTCTCCCCGTTGTCCGCCCGTGGTGCGCCCGCGGTCCGCCCGTGCGGGGCCGGGGATCGTCGTCCCCCGCCTGCCGTTGTCAGACCGGGCCCCTACTATGCCTGGTGTGGGGAGTGGCTCGGGGAGCGGGTAGGGTGCCTGGGCCCTCTAGGGCCCGGTGCGGTGCTGGAATTCCAGTGGGTTCCGGTGAGTTGTGAGCGAATTGGGGGGATGGAGTGATGGCTTCCGCGACGCGGACCTCGGGCCGTGGCCGGACCCGGGCGCGCGGCTCCGCCGAGCCCGGCGCGCGTGCGCCCCGACAGCCGTCCGCGCGGGGCGGTCTCCATCTCAAGGTGCGCGCGGGGCGGCCCGGTTCGTTCCGGCTGCAACGCGTCGTCCTGGTGGAACTGGCCGCCGCCGTCGTCCTCATGGGCTGGGTGATCGGCACCCTCGCGCTGGTGCCCGCCGCCGTGGTGGCCCTCGTCCTGGTCCTGCTGGCCTTCGTACGACGCCGGGGCCGCTCCCTGCCCGAATGGATCGGCACCGCCCGCGCCCTGCGCGCCCGGCGCAAGCGCGCCGCGGACCTGGTGGTGCCGCCGGGTACGGAACCGGGGCTCGCCCCGGCCGTGGAGTGCGACCCGAGCCTGCGCACCTACGCCTACGGCGGCCGGGAGCGGCGTCCCGTCGGACTCGTCGGCGACGGCACCTTCGTCACCGCGGTGGTGCAGGTGGAGGCCGACGCCACCGCCCTGCGCGCCGAGCGCGGCAGACGACCGCTGCCGCTGGCCCTGGTGCGCGACGCCCTCGAAGTGGACGGGATCCGCCTGGAGTCGGCGCAGATCGTGCTGCACACCCAGCCCGCCCCCGCGCTGCACCTGCCGCGGCAGTCCGTGGCGGTCACCAACTACGCGCCGCTGCAGGAGCAGACCGGCGCCCCGGCGGTCCGCATCACCTGGATCGCGCTGAAGCTGGATCCGGAGCTGTGCCCGGAGGCGGTGGCGGCGCGCGGCGGTGGTCTGGTGGGCGCCCAGAAGTGCGTGGTCCGCGCCGCCGACCATCTCGCCAGCAGGCTGACCGGCGCCGGGTTCCGGACCACGGTGCTCGACGAGGAGGAGCTGACCTCCGCCATCGCCACCTCCGCCTGCGCCAACCCGCTGGTGACCGCGGAGGCCGGACGCACCGACCGGCAGGAGCGGCGCACCGAGGAGTCCAGCCGCAGCTGGCGCTGCGACAACCGCAGGCACACCACGTACTGGATCCGCAAGTGGCCCCCGCTGGGCGGCGACCGGGGTCCCTCACTGCCGCAGTTCGCCGCGCTGGTCACGGCGATACCCGCGCTCGCGACCACCATCAGCCTCACCCTCGCGCACGCCGACCGGCGGGAGATGTCCCTGTGCGGCCACCTCCGGGTCACCGGGCGCAGCGCCGAGGAACTGACCGCGGCCCGGCGCGCGCTGGAGGCCGCCGCCCGGCAGGCGGGCGCGGCGCTGGCCCGCCTCGACCGGGAGCAACTGCCGGGCGTGCTCGCCACTCTGCCCCTCGGAGGTGTTCGGTGACGGCCACGACGACGCGTACGGCGGACGGACCGGGCGGCGGATACGGCCCCGGGTACGGCACACCGGCGGGCGCCGGGCGCCCGGGAGCCGCGGGCGGCGCTCCGGACTCGGCGGCCCGCCGCGCGGCCGACCTGCTGCGCACCGGCTTCGGTCTGCTCGGCCCGCGCCACGGGCGACACACCCTGTCCGCGGCCGAGTTGGACACCCTGGCGCTGCCCATCGGGGACGACGGCGTCGTCATCGGGGTGGACGCCGAGGGACAGCCCGCCGTGCTGGGACTGAACCGGCCCACGCCGTACGACGTCGTGCTCATCGGCGGCCTGTGGACGGCCCAGGTGCTCGCGCTGCGGGCCGCGGCGACCGGGGCGCGGGTGGCCGTGGAGACGGGCCGGGCGCAGGCCTGGACGCAGATGGTGCACGCCATGGGCGGCGGGCAGAACGGGCTCTCGGTGTACGACGTGGGGCGCGTGCCGCCGCAGGGCGCCTCCGCGGGCACGCCGGTGCTCGTGGTGCGGGACTGCGGAATGCGGCCCCCGCGCGGGCGTGTGGTGTCCGGGCCCTGGCAGGCGGTGCTGACGCTGCTGCCGTATCTCAGCCCCGTGGCGCCCCGGTTGATACGGCAGGCGCGGCTCGTCGGCGTGCAGCGGATATCGCCGGACGAGGCCGGGGAGCTGAGCCGCGCGATGGCGTTGCCGCGGGCCGACATGGACTCGCTGCCGACGCTCGCCGACGGCGTCACGCTGTGGTGCGCCGACCGGGACCGCCAGTACGTGATGACGCAGCCGACGGACGCGGAGATCGGGTTGCTGGGGACGCCGCGGCGGATGGACTGACGGAAGCCGACGGAAGCTGGCTGAAGCCGTGGGCGTGCGGCGGTAATTGAGCCGTAGGTTCCTTTTCGTGGCTTTTCGCTGGCGGTGTCGTGGGGGGTCTGCTGGCCTTTGTCCGGTGTGCCGGGGAGTGGCGGCAGCGCGGTGGGGCAGGCTGTGACGGAGCGGACGTGCACCGAGCGGTGGACGGGCCTGCCGGGGTGCCGGTGGTGGTGATTAGGCTGGGACCGGGCGCGACGCCAGAACCCGTGGACCGGGCGTCGGCGTCCCAAGGGGGAGCCGGGGAATCGGACGACCGTGGTCGGACGGCCTCACAGCGCTCTCGGAACGACCTCGAACGACTTCGGAAGACAACACATGGTCGCCCCGGCACGGCATGAGGGTGTTCGACCACACCAGGAGGAACTGTGAGCAGCGATCGGGACGGGATCCGCGGGGGCTGGGCGACGCCCGGCGATGACCAGCCCGACGCGGAGTCCTCCGTCGAGGCGACGGGCGAGTTCACCATCGACTACGCGCCGCCCGCCTGGTACACGCAGAACGCCTCGGGCGGGGCGGAGCCGAGCGCCGACGCGGGCGCCGGTGCCGGGCCGAGCGCCCCGCTCACTCCGCCCGCCCCGCCGGTGGGTCCTCCGGTCGCCGTGCCGGGCCTGCCGGTGGGGAGCGGGTTCGAGCCCCAGCCCACGGGCGGTGGCGGGGCGGGGGACGCTCCCTCCGGTGAGACCTCCGCACCGGTGAGCCAACTGCACACCGGCAACAGCGATGACAGCGGCGACAACGGCGACAACGGCGGTGACTTCGAGATCTCCGGGTCCGGGGATCTGGAGAGCGGCGCGACCATGCGGTTCTCCGCCGTCGCCCTGAAGCGGGAGATCGAGGAGCGTACGGCCGCGGCTGAGCCCGAGACGGAGGCCGACACCGACACCGAGGCCGCGGATGCCCCGGAGCAAGCGGAGGCGGCGGACACCGAGCCTGAGGCCGCGGAGGTCGACGAGGCCGAGGATGTCGCTGAGGCCGCCGATGGCGCCGATGACGCCGTAGAGCCGGAGGACAGCGTGTCCGGCGAGGCCGAGCCCGCGGAGGACGAAGGCACCGACGAGGCCGAGCCCACGGATCCGGCGCCGAGCGACGCCGTGGCCGCTGCGGACAGTGAGCCGCAGGACCCGCCGTCCGACTGGACTTCTCCGCAGCAGCCCCCACCGCAGCCGCAGCCGCAGCCGCAGGCCGGGGTGCCGCCGCTGCCGCCGTCGTATCAGCCCGTGGCCCCGGCACCGGCGACCCAGTGGCCCGCGCAGCCCGCAGCACCCGCACCCGCACCCGCACCCGCACCCGCACCCGCACCATCGCACCCGACCGCTGCACCACCGCAGCCCACCGCCGCGCCGGTGCAGCCGCCCATGCCCGCGCAGCAGCCGCCCTTCCAGCCGCAGACACCGCAGCCCGCCCCGGCGGCGTGGCAGCAGCAGCCGCCGTCCGCTGTGCCGGACCAGACTCCGCCCGCGCAGCAGCCCCAGCCCGGCGGCTACGGCTTCCCGCAGCAGGGCGCCACCCCACCACCCCCGGCGACCCCCAACCCCGAGCCGGGCTACGGCTTCCCGCAGCCGCCCACGCCCCCCGGGCCGCCCGCAGGCGGCTACGGCTTCCCGCAGCCCTCGGCACCCCAGGGCCAGCCACAGCCTCAGCCCCAACCGCCACAGCAACCGCAGCAACCGCAGCAACCGCACCCCCAGGCGCCCACACCCCAGCCGCAACAGCACCCGCAGCAGCCACCCGTGGACCCCCGAGCCGGTGCCGCCTGGCCGCAGCCCATCCAGCACGACCAGCGGCAGCCGACCAACCCCGGTGCCGCGCCGCTCGGTTACACGGCGGCCGTGGAGCTGTCCTCGGACCGGCTGCTCAACAACAAGAAGCAGAAGGCCAAGAGCGGACGGCCCGCCGCCGCGTCCTCCCGTTTCAAGCTGGGCGGGAAGAAGGAGGAGGCCGAGCGGCTGCGGAAGCTGGAGCTGATCCGCACCCCGGTGCTGTCCTGCTACCGCATCGCCGTCATCAGCCTCAAGGGCGGCGTCGGCAAGACCACGACGACCACCGCCCTCGGCTCCACCCTGGCCAGCGAGCGCCAGGACAAGATCCTCGCGATCGACGCCAACCCGGACGCCGGTACGCTCGGCCGCCGGGTGCGCCGCGAGACCGGGGCGACCATCCGCGACCTCGTCCAGGCGATCCCGTACCTGAACTCGTACATGGACATCCGGCGGTTCACCTCGCAGGCCTCCTCCGGTCTGGAGATCATCGCCAACGACGTCGACCCGGCCGTCTCGACGACCTTCAACGACGAGGACTACCGGCGCGCGATCGACGTGCTCGGCAAGCAGTACCCGATCATCCTCACCGACTCCGGCACCGGTCTGCTCTACAGCGCCATGCGCGGGGTGCTGGACCTCGCCGACCAGCTCATCATCATCTCGACGCCGTCGGTGGACGGCGCGAGCAGCGCCAGTACGACGCTGGACTGGCTGTCGGCGCACGGGTACGCGGACCTCGTCTCGCGCTCCCTCACCGTGATCTCCGGGGTCCGTGAGACCGGCAAGATGATCAAGGTCGACGACATCGTGGCGCACTTCCAGACGCGCTGCCGGGGTGTGATCGTCGTCCCGTTCGACGAGCATCTGGCGGCGGGCGCCGAGGTCGACCTCGACATGATGCGTCCGAAGGTGCGGGAGGCGTACTTCAACCTCGCCGCGCTGGTCGCCGAGGACTTCGTCCGGCACCAGCAGTCGCACGGGCTGTGGACCTCCGACGGCAACCCGCCCCCGGTCGCCGCCCCGCCGCTGCCGGGCCAGCCGTACCCGGGCCAGCCGATGCCCGGTCAGCCGCCCGCCCCCGACCAGTACCCGCCCGGCCAGTACCCACCCGGCCAGCCGCCCCAAGGCCAGCCCCCGGCCCCACAGCCGGGCCCGTACGGGCAACCGCATCCCGGACAGCCGTACCCCCAGCAGGGCCAGCCGCCCCAGCCCTACCCGCAGCAGCCCGGCGCCCAGCCCTACCCCCAGCCCCCGCAGCAGTAGGACCGTAACCAGGACAGAACACGGCGCGGCCGATGCCCCCGGGCACCGGCCGCGCCGTCGTCACTCCCTCAGGCGCGTCAGTCCGCCGCCGCCACCAACTCCCGGCACTTGCGCACGTCCTCGCCCATCTGCTCCAGCAGCGCCTGAAGCGTCTCGAACTTCGCCTGCCCCCGCACGAAGGCGAGGAAGTCGACGGCGACATGCAGCCCGTACAGATCGAGGCCCACCCGGTCGATGGCGTACGCCTCCACCGTGCGCTCGGTCCCGTCGAACTGCGGGTTGGTGCCGACGGAGATCGCGGCGGGCATCGCCTCACCGGCCGCGTGCAGCCACCCCGCGTAAACGCCGTCCGCCGGGATCGCGGTGTGCGGCAGCGTCTCCACGTTGGCCGTGGGAAAACCGAGTTCACGCCCCCGCTGTGCGCCGCGCACGACCACACCCTCGACCCGGTGCGGACGGCCGAGGATCTCGGCGGCACCCGCGACGTCGCCTTCCCCGACCAGACGCCGGGTCAGGGTCGAGGAGAAGGGCTCGCCGCCGCCCGCCTCGCCGGTCACATACAGGTCGACGACCTCGACCTCGAAGTCGTAGACCCTGCCCTGCTCGACGAGGAACTCCACGTTCCCCGCGGCCCGGTGGCCGAAGCGGAAGTTGGGGCCCTCGACGACCGCCTTGGCGTGCAGCTTGTCGACCAGCACCTTGCCGACGAACTCGGCCGGGGACAGCTTCGAGAACTCGGTGGTGAAGGGCAGGATCAGTACGGCGTCCACGCCCAGCTCCGCCATCAGCTCGGCGCGGCGGTGGTGCGGGGCGAGCAGCGGCGGGTGGCTGCCGGGGCGGACGACCTCGCTGGGGTGCGGGTCGAAGGTGACGACGACGGTGGGGACGCCCAGCTCACGGGCGCGGTCCACCGCGTGCCGGATGATCAGCTGGTGTCCGCGGTGGACTCCGTCGTAGGAGCCGATGGTGACGACGCTGCGCCCCCAGTCCTCGGGGATGTCCTCCAAGCCACGCCAGCGCTGCACTGTGACCGCTCCTCGAACCCGTGTCGGTACTTGCTGTCTGCCTCTTGTGCAGGACTAAGGGTGCCATGCCGGGTGCCTTGGCCCCGCACCGGCATCCTGACCTGTGACCTGGCGCACGCGACGCCCACGGCCAAGAGTGCCCCACCGCTCACGCGGGCACCCGCACACCCGCCAGGTTCTCGATCATCCGACGCGCGCTGGGCCCGACCACCGCGGCCCACTCCCGCGGCTCCCGCGCCAGCCACCCCGCCAGCCGGACGGCGAATCCGGGGTCCTCGCGGGCCAGCTCGACGAGGGCGCGGTCGTAGCGGGTGGCGCCCTGCGGCGTGCGGACGAGCAGGAGACCGGTACGGCGGACGAGGTCGCGCAAGGGCTCACCGTCCGCGGCACCGTCGTACCCAACGGCCGCCCGCAGCACGGTCTCCAGAACCGCCGGGGACTCCTCCCGCGCCAGCAGATACGCGCACAGTTCACGCCGCAACGGCCACGAGCCCGCCACCCCCACCGCCCCCGGCGCCACCAGCACCCCGGCCAGCGCACACCGCACCGACTCCGGACCACCCCCGTCCAGCAACCCGCTGACCAGCGGGAAGACCCCGGCCGCGGGCCCGTCGTCGAGGCGCCGGTCGACATACGCGGCCACCTCCCCCGCGATCTCCGGCCGCACCCCCACGGCCTCCCGCACCAGCGCGACCGCCCGCGACTCCGCACCGGGCACGAGCGCGGCCAGCACGCCGCCCAGGTCCGCGGGGTCCCCCGAGGACAGCCGGACCCGCAGGGCGTCCAGGACCGGCCCCGGATGGGTGTCGAGGGCGGTGACCAGCGCACCCGGCGCCAGCTGCGGATCGCCCGCGGCGAAGTGCGCGAGGGCGCGCGGCAGGAAGCGGGCGCGGGTCAGCGGGTCCCGGACGAGCAGGGCGAGCGCGCCGCCGTGCAGGCTGGCGTCGGTGGGGCGGGCGAGCAGCGCGAGGGCCGCGTACCGCAGCAGTTCACGGTCGGCCTCGGCGCGGGCGTGCGGCGCGGCCCGCAGCCCGTGGACGACCGCCGCCACCCGCCGCGCGGGCCGCTCGTCGTGCGCCCACCGGTCGACGGCCCGGCACACGGCGGACGGCTCCTCCTCCGCGAGGGTGGCCAGCAGCTCGTCGGCGCGCCGGTGCGCGCCCTCGACCAGGGCCTCCGTCAGGTCGTCCACGGCCCGGTGCCGATGGGTGTGCAGCAGCGCCTGCGCGGCCGTGGCGACGGTCGCGTGCGGGGTCGCGGGCAGCGGGCGTTCGTCGTGGAACCAGCGGATCAGGTGCGGTTGTACGGCGGTGGGGTCGGCGTCCAGCAGCCGGGCGGCGGCGTCCAGGTAGCGGGGGCCGGGCTCGTGCGGCGGCCCGTCGGTGACGACCAGCCGCCCGAGCAGCGCCCAGCGGTCGGCGGCGGGCAGCGCGAGGCCGGTCCAGAAGTCGGCGCCGAACTCCCCCGCCGGGCGCCCCCGTTCACCGATGACGTCGGCGAGCAGCCACAGCACGTCCGTGTACGGCGTCACGTCCGCCAGCCCCAGCAGGGTGCCGGTCAGCAGCCGCGCCGCCCACCAGGAGTCCGGGTCGGCCTCCAGGGCCCGCACCAGCTCGGTGAGCCGGGCGGCGAGCCGGTCGGGGCCGCCGTGCGGGGGCCGGGCGAGCAGCAGGAGGGCCTGCACGACGGGGCCGACGCGGTGGTGCGGGACCGGCAGGGGGTGGGCGCCGAGCGGGCCGCTGGGGCGGTGGACCAGGGCGCGCAGGGCCTCGTCGAGGTCGAGGTGGGTGCCCTGGAGCCAGTCGGCCAGCTCCTCGTGGGCGAAGCGGTAGCCGTCGCCCGCGGGGACGAGGAGACCTTCGGTGAGGACGGCGGACGCCCAGCCGGTGCCGCCGCCGAGCCGGGCCGGGGCGGGACCCCAGGGGAACACCGCCTCGAACGCCGCCCGGTCCAGCTCGCCCTGTCCGGGGCCGAGGCTGCGCCGGGCCGCCTCGTGGACCTGCCCGGCGACCTTCGCGGCGAGTCGGCGTACGGCGGTGCCGCGCAGTCCGTTCTCGGCGGCGAGGCGGACCGCGATCCGCAGGCACATCAGGTCCAGGTGCGCCGAGAAGACCTCGTACCGGTCGGGGCGGGCGCCGTCCGGGGTGTCGGGCAGCGCGGCCCGCACCTCCGAGGCGAGCCGCAGGGTGAGCGGGTGGCGGGCGTCGCGCGGGTCGAGGTCCCGCTCGCTGAGCCCGTACCGCGCGCGTGCCTCACGGGCTTCGGCCCCGCTCAGATCACCGAGCCGCACACAAGCGGGCACACGCCCGCCACTGGACCCCCTCAGCGCGTCACCAGCCCTGTCACCACACCCCCCGCCGAACACCACCCCCGCCGGGAACTCCGCCCCCTCCCAGTACTCCCCCCGGCATGCCACCACCATCCGCGTGCCCGTCTCCCGCAGCCACCCCACCGTGCTGTCGGACCAGTCGGCCAGCCGGTGGGCGAGCAGCGGCGGCATCTCCTCGGGGCCGTCGAGGAGGAGCAGCAGGGGACGGCCGACGGCGCGCGCGAGGTGCGCGACGCGTTCCGGGGCGAGGTCGCCGGGCGCTGGCGCGGGGCCAGGTGACGCGGCCAGGACCCGGGCCGCGCGGTGCAGCGCACGGCGGACGGCGTCGGCCACGGAGGTGTCGCCGTCGCGCAGGTCGGCGCCGCGCAGCCACAGCGTCGGTGCGGGCCGTGCGCCCCGGGCGCGGCGGGCGGCGAGGGCCGCGAGTTCGGTCGTACGGCCGCTGCCGGGCGGCCCGACGAGGCCCAGCACCACGGCCGGTCCCGCGGTGGCCCCCTCGGTGAACGCGGTGAACTCCGCCGCCGTGTCCGCCCGTTCGACCGGCGGCACCGCCCCGGGGTCCGCCGCGCCGTCGCAGCCCAGGGAGGTGGCGGTCAGTTCCAGCACTCCGGCGAGGTTGAGATCGGCGCCGTACGCGGGGACGGTCGCGGCGTTGCGGGCGAGCAGCTCGGCGAGCGGGCCCGTGGCGGGGCCCGGCAGGGGGACGGCGAAGCCGGTCTCGCGCGGGCCCGAGCGCAGCGCGGTGCCCAGGACGCCGATCACCGCGCCGGTCGTGGCGTCGACCACCGGTCCCCCGGTCGCTCCGCCGCCCGGCCGCAGCGCGTCGCGCGCGGCGGTGCCCATCGCCAGTTCGAGGACGGCGTCGAGGCGGTGGCGGCGGTCCCCGACCGGGTAGGTCGCCGCGGCCGTGTCCAGTACGCGCGCCTCGCGCCAGCAGCCCGCGGCGATCCGCACGTACCGTCCGGGCTCGGCGCCCTCGCGCACGGTGACGGGGAGCGGGTCGAGGCCGAGGCCCTCGGTGTGGACGAGGGCGAGGTCCAGGTGGGGCAGCGCGGTGACCGCGTCGGCGGTGACGGCGCAGCCGCGGCCCGCGGCGGTGCGCAGCAGCAGCCGGGACAGGCCGTGGACGGTCTCGTGGCTGGTGAGGACGGTGCCGTGGTGGTCCGCGGCGAAGCCGGTGCCGCGCGGGCGCCCGGCCGGATCCTGGATGTGTACGAGGGCCGCGTCGCCCACCATGGTCGAACCCCCTGCCGTGCGCCCGTACGCCCGTGCCGTGTCTCGTCATCGACGTTAGGCGCGGCGTGATCAGGAGGACAGGGTGCCGGATGAACGCGCCCCCTTCCGCTCCCTCGGATCACTCCGAGCGCCTGCCCGGAAGGGTGAATGAACAGGGAGCGGTGGATACAGCTTAGGAGTGGGGGAACCGAGGGGGGACCGTGGAGCGGCGACAGGCAAGCCCCGTGTTCGCCGCTCCACGGGCTGACGGAACCCTCAGGCGAAGACCGCGAGGCTCTTGGCCTTGCCGCGGTGCTCCTCGACCAGGGCGAGGAACCGGCCGTCGGGGCCGAAGACGGCCACCGGTCCGGCGCTCGCGTACTCGTCGGGCATCTCCAGCCGGACGCCGTTGGTCAGCAGCCGGGCCCGCCGCTCGTCGACGTCCCAGCGCCGGAACGCGGCCGTGGCCGCCTCCGCGACGGGCATGACCTCCAGCTCCTCCTGGAGCTGGTCGAGGGTGCGCGCGGAGTCCAGCTTGTACGGCCCCACGCGCGTGCGGCGCAGCGCGGTGAGGTGGCCGCCGACGCCGAGGTCCGCGCCGAGGTCGCGGGCGAGGGCGCGGATGTAGGTGCCGGAGGAGCAGACCACCGACACCACCAGGTCGAGCACGGGAGTGCCGTCGTCGGCGACGGCGTCCCTGATGTCGTACACCGCGAAGGCCGAGACCGTGACCGGCCGGGCGGGGATGTCGAAGTCCTCGCCGTCCCGGGCCCGCTTGTACGACCGCACGCCGTTGATCTTGATGGCGCTGACCTTGGACGGCACCTGCATGATGTCGCCGCTCAGCTTGGCGATCCCGGCGTCGATGGCGTCCCGGGTGATCCGGGAGGCGTCGGTGGAGGTGGTGACCTCGCCCTCGGCGTCGTCGGTGAGCGTGGTCTGGCCGAGCCGGACCGTGCCGAGGTACTCCTTCTCGGTGAGGGCGAGGTGCCCGAGGAGCTTGGTCGCCCTCTCCACGCCGAGGACGAGGACGCCGGTCGCCATCGGGTCCAGGGTGCCCGCGTGGCCGACGCGGCGGGTGCGGGCGATGCCGCGCATCTTGGCGACCACGTCGTGCGAGGTGAAGCCCGACGGCTTGTCGACGATGACGAGGCCGTCGGGCGTGTGCTGCTGGGTCATTCGGTGCTGTCGTCCGTCTCGTCGGCGTCGTCGGTGCCGTCCTCGGCGCCCGGCTTGCGGTACGGGTCCGCCTCACCGGCGTAGCGGGCGCCCGCGGACGCCTCGCGCACCTTCTCGTCGGACTGGCGCGCCTTGTCGAGGAGGTCCTCGATGGTCCGGGCGGTGTCCGGCAGGGCGTCGGCGACGAAGGTGAGCGTGGGGGTGAACTTCACCCCGGCCGCCCGGCCGACCTCGGAGCGCAGGATGCCCTTGGCGCTCTCCAGGCCCGCCGCGGCGGCGGCGCGCTCCTCGTCGTCGCCGTACACCGTGTAGAAGACGGTCGCCTCCCGCAGGTCGCCCGTCACCCGGGTGTCCGTGATGGTGACGTGCGTGCCGAGCCGCGGGTCCTTGATCCCGCGCTGCAGCTTCTGGGCCACCACCTCTCGGATGAGGTCCGCCAGCCTCTTAGCCCGCGCGTTGTCGGCCACTGGTCCGTCTCCTTAAGTGCTTATGTCTTGCTTCAGTCTTCGTCGCTGTGGAGCCTGCGTCGAACGGAGAGCAGTTCCACCTCGGGCCGCCCGGCGACCAGCCGCTCGCAGCGGTCCAGTACGTCGCTGAGGTGGCCCGTGTCCCCGGAGACCACCGCGAGGCCGATCTCGGCCCTGCGGTGGAGGTTCTGATGTCCCGTCTCCGCCACGCTCACCGGGTACTTGCGCTGGAGTTCGGCGACGATCGGACGGACGAGGGAGCGCTTCTCCTTCAGCGAGTGGACATCGCCGAGGAGCAGGTCGAAGGACAGAGTCCCCACATACATGTGTGTATCCGGATGTCCCGCCGGTTCGGGGTACGGGCGCCGCGCTTGGACGCCGATACGGGAACCGTACACGCAACGGCCGGGGCCGATCGACGGAAATATCCTCCGCCGACCGGCCCCGGTCGCGTGTCAGGTCACGCGCGCGGCTTCTCGCGCATCTCGTACGTCGCGATGACGTCGTCGACCTTGATGTCGTTGAAGTTGCCGAGGTTGATACCGCCCTCGAACCCTTCGCGGATCTCGGTCACGTCGTCCTTGAAGCGACGCAGGCCCTCGATGGTGAGGTTCTCCGCGATGACCTTGCCGTCGCGGATGAGGCGCGCCTTGGTGTTGCGGCGGACCTCGCCGGAGCGGATGAGCACACCCGCGATGTTGCCCAGCTTGGAGGAGCGGAAGACCTCGCGGATCTCCGCCGTGCCCAGCTCGACTTCCTCGAACTCCGGCTTGAGCATGCCCTTGAGGGCCGCCTCGATCTCCTCGATCGCCTGGTAGATGACCGAGTAGTAGCGGACGTCCACGCCCTCGCGCTCGGCCATCTGCGCGGCACGCCCGGCGGCGCGCACGTTGAAGCCGATCACGATGGCGTCCGAGCCCATCGCCAGGTCGATGTCGGACTCCGTGACCGCACCGACGCCGCGGTGCAGGACGCGGATGTCGACCTCTTCGCCGACGTCCAGCTGGAGCAGGGAGGACTCCAGGGCCTCGACCGAACCAGAAGCGTCACCCTTGATGATCAGGTTCAGCTGCTGGACCTCGCCGGCCTTCAGCACCTTGTCCAGGTCCTCAAGGGACACACGGCGCGTGCGCTTCGCGAAGGCCGCGTTGCGCTCACGGGCGGCACGCTTCTCCGCGATCTGGCGGGCCGTACGGTCCTCGTCGACCACGATGAAGTTGTCACCGGCGCCGGGGACGTTGGTGAGACCCAGCACCTGGACCGGGGTGGACGGACCGGCCTCGGCGACGTTGTTGCCGAGGTCGTCGTGCATGGCACGGACACGGCCGTAGGCGTCGCCGACCACCATCGTGTCGCCGACCCGCAGGGTGCCTCGCTGCACGAGGACCGTCGCCACGGCACCACGGCCGCGGTCGAGACGGGACTCGATGGAGATGCCCTGCGCGTCCTGGTGGGGGTTGGCCCGCAGGTCGAGCGAGGCGTCGGCGGTCAGGATGACCGCTTCCAGCAGCGCGTCGATGTGCAGCCCCTGCTTGGCGGAGATGTCGACGAACATGGTGTCGCCGCCGTACTCCTCGGCCACCAGGCCGTACTCGGTCAGCTGACCGCGCACCTTGGTCGGGTCCGCGCCCTCGACGTCGATCTTGTTGACCGCGACGACGATCGGGACGTCGGCCGCCTTGGCGTGGTTGAGCGCCTCGACCGTCTGCGGCATGACGCCGTCGTTGGCCGCGACGACCAGGATCGCGATGTCGGTCGACTTCGCACCACGGGCACGCATGGCGGTGAACGCCTCGTGACCCGGGGTGTCGATGAAGGTGATCTTGCGCTCTTCGTCGTTGACCTCGGTCGCGACCTGGTAGGCACCGATGTGCTGGGTGATGCCACCGGCCTCGCCCGCGATGACGTTCGTCTTGCGGATGGCGTCGAGCAGGCGGGTCTTACCGTGGTCGACGTGACCCATGACGGTGACGACCGGCGGGCGGACCACCAGGTCCTCCTCGTCGCCCTCGTCCTCGCCGAACTCGATGTCGAAGGACTCGAGCAGCTCGCGGTCCTCCTCCTCCGGGCTGACGATCTGAACCGTGTAGTTCATCTCGTCGGCGAGGAGCTGGAGCGTCTCGTCGGAGACCGACTGCGTGGCCGTGACCATCTCGCCGAGGTTCATCATGACCGCGACGAGCGACGCCGGGTTGGCGTTGATCTTCTCCGCGAAGTCCGTGAGCGACGCGCCGCGGGAGAGACGGATGGTCTCGCCGTTGCCGCGCGGCAGCATCACGCCGCCGACGCTCGGGGCCTGCATGGCCTCGTACTCCTGGCGCCGCTGCCGCTTCGACTTGCGGCCACGGCGCGCGGGACCGCCGGGACGGCCGAAGGCGCCCTGCGTGCCACCACGGCCACCCGGACCACCGGGACGACCGCCGAAGCCGGGACGGCCACCGCCGCCACCGCCGAAGCCGCCACCGCCACCGGGACCGCCGGGACGACCGGCGAAACCGCCGCCGCCACCCGGACGGGCACCGCCGCCACCGCCACCGGGACGACCGGCGAAGCCGCCGCCACCACCGGGACGACCGCCACCGGGACGACCGGCACCGGCCGGACCACGGCCACCGCCGGGACCGGGACGCGGACCCGCGGCGGGACGCTGCGGCATCATGCCCGGGTTCGGACGGGGACCGGCGGGACCACCGCCGGGACGCGGGCCGCCGCCCTGCGGACGCGGCATCGAGCCCGGGCTCGGACGGTTGCCGCCCGGAGCCTGCGGACGCGGACCGCCGCCACCCTGGGCGCCGGGAGCCTGCGGACGGGGACCGCCGGGGGCACCGGGGCCGCCCGGACGCGGGGCGCCCTGCGGACGCGGTGCCTGGGGGCGGGCCATACCGGTGGAGCCACCGGAGGTGAAGGGGTTGTTACCCGGACGCGGACCGGCCGGACGGGCACCGGAGCGCGACGCGGGGGCGCCGCCGGGACGGGCACCGCCCTGGCCACGGCCCTGACCGCCGCCCTGCTGGCCCTGGCCGGGACGGCCACCGGGCTTGGGGGCACCGGGACGCGCGCCGGGACGCGGCGCGGCCGGGGACGGGGCGGAGGACGGAGCCGACGGCGGAGCCGTGAACTCGGGGGTGGTCGGCGCGGCCGGAGCCGGACGCGGCGCGGGCTTCGGGCCCGGCGTCGGACGGGGGCCGGAGGCCTGCGCGGGGGCGGCCGGGGCCGCGGGCTGCTGGGCCACCGGAGGCTGCGCCGCCGCGGGCTTGGGGGCGCCCGGCTTGGGAGCAGCCGGACGGTCCCCCGCTGCCTGAACGGCGCGGGAGGGGCCCCCAGCCTGCGCCGGAGAGGGCGCGGCGGGCCTGGGGGAGGCCTTCCTGGGGGCGGGCTTCGCACCGGACTTGCCGTTGCCGCTGCCCGCCTGGAAGGCGTCGGTCAGTTTGCGTACTACGGGCGCCTCGATCGTCGAAGACGCCGATCGGACGAATTCACCGAGTTCCTGGAGCTTGGCCATGACGACCTTGCTCTCGACACCGAACTCCTTGGCGAGTTCGTAGACCCGGACCTTAGCCACTTCGCTCCTTTGAGGTCCGGGTTGCGGCCGGACCGTCGCTAGTTCATGGGCGTACTCATCGCGTACTCATCGAGTGCTCATCGCAATCTCGACCTGCTTTCGACTCGCGAGGTACCAGGCCGCACGGGGTTCCGTACGGCACGTCTTTCCTACCGTGTTGCCTGCTCGGCAACTGTTGTCCGCTCGACGTACTGGCGCAACGCCTTTGTGTCGAGCGCTCCCGGGGCGCGCAGTGCCCGCGAGAACGCCCGGCGGCGTACGGCCTGATCGAGACAGACCAGGGCGGGGTGTACATAGGCACCCCGGCCGGGCAGCGTACCGCGAGGATCAGGGACGCAACTGTCCTTGATCGCCACGATCCGCAGCAGATCAGTCTTGGCCGCTCGCTCCCGGCACCCCACACAGGTGCGCTCTGGGCATGCGCGGGCCCGCGTCCGGCCAGACACTTCTAAGTCTACCTCCCCGCACCGACCTCACCCCTTTGGGGCAGAAATCAAACGGCTGTCGTGATGCGGTTGTCGTGATCTAAGCCACCGACGGCCTGGATCTATTCCCCGGGCCGGTCGCCGGTCCTCTCACCGGCCGGTTCGGTGTCCGGGCGGATGTCGATCCGCCAGCCCGTGAGCCGGGCCGCGAGCCGGGCGTTCTGCCCTTCCTTGCCGATCGCCAGCGACAGCTGGTAGTCGGGGACCGTCACCCGCGCGGACCGCGCCGCCATGTCCACGACCTCCACCTTGGAGACCCGGGCCGGGGAGAGCGCGTTCGCCACCATCTCGGCCGGGTCGTCCGACCAGTCGACGATGTCGATCTTCTCTCCGTTCAGTTCGCCCATGACATTGCGTACTCGGCCGCCCATGGGGCCGATGCAGGCGCCCTTGGCGTTCAGTCCGGAGCGGGTCGAGCGGACGGCGATCTTCGTACGGTGACCGGCCTCACGCGCGATGGCGGCGATCTCCACCGACCCGTCGGCGATCTCCGGCACCTCCAGGGCGAACAGCTTCTTCACCAGATTGGGGTGGGTACGGGAAAGGGTGACCGAGGGACCGCGCACACCCTTCGCCACCCGAACGACGTACGAGCGCAGCCGCATGCCGTGCGGATAGGCCTCGCCGGGCACCTGCTCCTGCACCGGCAGGATGGCCTCCAGCTTGCCGATGTCGACGAGCACGTTCTTCGGGTCGCGGCCCTGCTGGACCACTCCGGTGACGATGTCGCCCTCTCGGCCCGCGTACTCACCGAGGGTCGCGTCGTCCTCGGCGTCGCGCAGCCGCTGGAGGATGACCTGCTTGGCGGTGGTGGCGGCGATCCGGCCGAAGCCGGAGGGGGTGTCGTCGAACTCCCGGGCCTCCTGGCCCTCCTCGATGTCCTCGGGGTCCTCCTTCGCCCACACGGTCACATGGCCGGTCTCCCGGTTCAGCTCCACGCGCGCGTGGCGGCGGCTTCCCTCGGTGCGGTGGTAGGCGATGAGGAGGGCCGATTCGATCGCCTCGACCAGCAGGTCGAAGGAGATCTCCTTCTCCCGCACCAGGCCCCGCAGGGCGCTCATGTCGATGTCCACGGCTACGCCTCCTCCTCTTCCTTGTCGTTCTCGCTGCTCTTGCTGTTCTTGCTGCTCTTGTCGTCCTTGCGGCCGAACTCGACCTGGACGCGCGCCTTGGCGATGTCGCCGAAGGCGATCCTGCGGGCCGTGGGCCTGCGCCCCTTCACCCCGGGTACCTCGATGTCGAGGCCCTCGTCGTCGACGGTGAGGATCCTGGCGATCAGCTCTCCACCCTCCGCCAGCTGAAACTTGACCAGCCGCCCGGTGGCGCGCACATAGTGCCGCCGCTCGGTGAGGAGGCGCTCCGCGCCCGGGGTTCCGACCTCGAGGGTGTACTCGCCCTCGCCCATCGCGTCCGTCTCGTCGAGCTTCGCCGAGAGCGCGCGGCTCACATCGGCGATCTGGTCCAGGTCGGCTCCGCTGTCGGAGTCGACGACGACGCGCAGCACCCGCTTGCGTCCTACGGAGTCCACCGCGATCTCTTCGAGATCCAGGCCTTGAGCGGCGACGAGCGGTTCCAGCAGTTCTCGCAGCCTCTCGCTCTGGGTGGTGCTCATCCGGGTGACTCCTCGGCCGCGTGTGCTGTTGTGGGATGGGTCGTGTGTCTGGCTCAAAGGGTATCCGGTCCCAGGGGGTGTTGCCGTCCACCCGACGGCCGCCGGTGGGGTGCGGCGGACGGGGGCGCGGGTACCGTGATCACGGGCGTGGAGCCCGACCCCTGATCCGTACGAGCCCTCCGAGGACGTCCGCCGTGCCGTTTTCCCCACCGCCGCGCCGCCCCTCCGGGCCGCGCAGAAGGAGCCTGCTCGCCTCTGTGGCGGGCGCCGCCCTCCTCGTCGGCTGCTCCGACGGACCCGAGGACCCCGACGGCACGGGCGGCAGCGGCCCCTCGGCCGCCGACCGGGCACGCGCGCGTGCGGCCCGGGAGAGCCGGGCGCTGGCCGGACGGTACGACGCGGTCCTGGCGGCGCATCCAGGGCTGGCCGAGCGGTTGGGGCCGTTGCGCGACGAGGTGGGGCGGCACGCGAAGGCGTTCGGTGCCACGTCCGCCACGACGAGTCCCTCCCACTCCTCCCCCTCCCCCTCCGCCGTCCCGACCGGCGAGAAGGAGGCCCTCGCCGAGCTGGCCGCCGCCGAGCGGGAGCTGGCGGACCGGCGGGCGAAGGAGCTGCTGGAGCTGCCGGGCGAGACGGCGCGGCTGCTGGCCTCCGTGGCGGCGGCCGGGGCGGCGCACGCGTATCTGCTGACCGGGACGACGTCGGAGGGCGGCGCATGAGCGGGACGAAGGACGGGGAGCTGACGGCCCTGCAGGCGGCACTGGCGGCCGAGCACGCGGCCGTGTACGGCTACGGCGTGGTCGGCGGCCGGATCGAGGAGGCGCGCCACACCGAGGCGCAGGCCGCCTACGACGCCCATCGGGCACGCCGGGACGCGCTGGTGCGTGAGCTGCGCGACGCGGACGCGGAGCCGGTCGCGGCGTCCGCGGGATACGCGCTGCCGTTCCCGGTGACGGACTCCGCCGCGGCCGTCCGGCTCGCCGTGCGGTTGGAGGAACGCGTCGCCGGGGTCTACTCCGACCTGGTGCGGGCGGCGACGGGCCGCCACCGGGCCACGGCGGCGGAGGCGCTGCGGGAGTCGGCGGTGCGGGCGGCGCGCTGGCGGGGCGGGAGCGTAGCCTTCCCTGGTCTCGCCGAGCGGTCCGAGGCCACGGGGTCGGCGGGGGCACCCAGCGCGTCCACTTCGGCGGCACCGACCGGCTGAAGTCCGTACACGCCCGCACGGCACGCACGGCCCGCACGGCACGCATGGCCCGCAACGGCACGCACGGCCCGTACGGCACACATGGCCCGCACGGCCTCTTGGGAAGGGAACGACTCGCGCATGGCTTTCGAACCGCCGCGGCGTCTGGTCAGGGCGCTCGGTGAGACGGCACCGGACGGTGACGACTGGTTGGGGAAGCTGCCCGAGGCGTTCCAACAGGCCGTCGCGCTACGCGGGTTGACCGTCGAGCGGGTGCAGGCGCCGGGCGGGCGGAGCAGCCTGGTGGTGCTGGTGCGGCAGCCGGACGGCACGCCCGCCGTGCTGAAGCTGGCCCCGCCGCGGGCCCGCCCGGAGAGCGAGCGGGCGGCGCTGGCGCACTGGGGCGGCCGGGGCGCCGTACTGCTCCTCGAGCCCGGCTCGACGGACGGTGCGCTGCTGCTCGAGCGGCTGCACCCGGATGTCTCGGTGCGGTCGCTGCCGGAGGCGAAGGCACTGCTGGAGGCGGCGGGCACGCTGCGGCGGCTGTGGGTCGAGCCGCCGCAGGGCCAGGTCTTCGAGACGGTCGCCGGGCGCACCGGGCGGCAGGCGGCGGCGATGCGCGCGGACGCCGACGCGTACCCCGAACTCCGGCCCCTCGTCGACGCGGCGCTCACCGCCCGCGACGACCTGCTGACCGCCCCGCCGGAGCACCGGCTCCTGCACGGCACCTTCCGCCAGAGCAAGGTCCTCGGCGCGGACCGGGTGCCCTGGCTGGCGGTCGGCCCGGACCCGGTCGTCGGCGAGTGCGCCTTCGACCTGGCCCGCCTGGTCCGCGACCGCGTGGAGGACCTGATCGCCGCCCCGTCCGGCCCGTCCACGACCCGCCGCCGCGTCAAGCGCCTCGCCGAGTCCCTGGAGGTGGACCAGGACCGCCTGCGCGGCTGGACCCTCTTCCGCGCGGTCGAGTCGGGGGTACGGGCCCGTCGTGTGGGGCGCCCGCGGGACGCGGAGCTGCTGC
This sequence comes from Streptomyces sp. NPDC057877, assembly GCF_042796855.1. Lineage (NCBI taxonomy): Bacteria > Bacillati > Actinomycetota > Actinomycetes > Kitasatosporales > Streptomycetaceae > Streptomyces > Streptomyces sp. NPDC057877. The sequence goes on along the minus strand of NZ_JBHVMS010000011.1, from coordinate 272,460 downwards.
TGGAGTTCGCGGGGTGGTTGTAGGGCGGGGCCGAGCCTGGGCCGCGGTCCTCGAAGGGCGCCCCGGGGCAACCGGAGCGCCCACCCCCGTCAGGCCGTCAGGCGGGCGATCGCCTCGTCGACGGGCAGTTCCTCGCGCTCGCCGGTGCGCCGGTCCTTCAGTTCCAGTACGCCCTCCGCGGCCCGGCGACCGGCCACCAGGATCTGCGGCACGCCGATCAGTTCCGCGTCGGTGAACTTCACGCCCGGGGAGACGCCCGCGCGGTCGTCGACGAGGACGCGGACGCCCGCGGCGGCGAGCCTGGTGGAGACGTCGAGGGCCAGCTCGGTCTGGAGGGCCTTGCCCGCGGCGACCACGTGGACGTCGGCCGGGGCGACCTCCTTGGGCCAGCACAGGCCCTTGTCGTCGGCGCTCTGCTCGGCGAGCGCGGCGACCGCGCGGGAGACACCGACGCCGTAGGAGCCCATGGTGACGCGGACCGGCTTGCCGTTCTGGCCGAGGACGTCGAGCTTGAGGGCGTCGGCGTACTTGCGCCCGAGCTGGAAGATGTGGCCGATCTCGATGGCGCGGTCCAGCTTCAGACCGGTGCCGCACTTCGGGCAGGGGTCGCCCTCCTCGACCACCACCACGTCGACGTACTCGTCCACCTCGAAGTCACGGCCCGCGACCACGTTCCTGGCGTGCGTGTCCGGCTTGTTGGCGCCGGTGATCCAGGCGGTACCCGGTGCCACGCGCGGGTCGGCGAGGTACCGGACCTTCTCCAGGCCCTGCGGGCCCACATAGCCGCGTACCAGGTCGGGCCGGACCGCGAAGTCCGCCTCGGTGACCATCTCGACGGCCGCCGGGGCGAAGTGCGCCTCGACCTTGCCCAGGTCGACCTCACGGTCCCCGGGCACACCGACGGCGACGATCTCGCCGTCCACCTTGACCAGCAGGTTCTTCAGCGTGGCGGAGGCCGGGACGCCGAGGGAGGCGGCGAGGGTCTCGATGGTCGGGGTGTCGGGGGTGTCGATGTCCTCGGCGGCGGGGACACCGGCGGCGTCCACCGGCTGGAGGGCGTACGAGATCGCCTCGGTGTTGGCCGCGAAGTCGCAGTGGGGGCAGTCGGCGAAGACGTCCTCGCCCGCCTCGGCCGGGGCCAGGAACTCCTCCGACTTCGAACCGCCCATCGCGCCCGCGGTGGCGGCGCAGATGCGGTAGTCCAGGCCGAGACGCTCGAAGATCCGCTGGTAGGCCTGGCGGTGCAGGGCGTACGACGCGGCGAGGCCCTCGTCGGCGGTGTCGAAGGAGTACGAGTCCTTCATCAGGAACTCCCGGCCGCGCAGGATGCCCGCGCGGGGCCGGGCCTCGTCCCGGAACTTGGTCTGGATCTGGTAGAGGATCACCGGCAGGTCCTTGTAGGAGGACGCCTGGTCCTTCACCAGCAGGGTGAAGATCTCCTCGTGGGTGGGGCCGAGGAGGTAGTCGCCGCCCTTGCGGTCCTGGAGGCGGAACAGCTCGGGGCCGTACTCCTCCCAGCGGCCGGTCGCCTCGTAGGGCTCGCGGGGCAGGATGGCCGGGAGCAGCACCTCCTGGGCGCCGATCGCGTCCATCTCCTCGCGGACGATCCGCTCCACGTTGGCGAGGACCTTCTTGCCGAGCGGCAGCCAGCTCCAGATCCCGGCGGCGGTACGGCGCACGTAACCCGCGCGGACCAGGAGCTTGTGGCTGAGCACCTCGGCGTCCGCCGGGTCGTCGCGCAGCGTCTTCGCCATCAACTGGGACATGCGCTGGACCGGTGCGTTCGCCATGGCTCTCGTATCTCCTGCTGATGAAGGTCCCCCCTGCCCGAGCGAAGTCGAGAGCTTGGGGGAAGGGTGATGGCAGGAGGTTAGCCGGGGGGTACGGGGCGGCGGAAATCGGTTAAGGCCCGGTGCGGGGCCCTAACGGCGACGCAGGGGCAGCGGGGCGCCCATGACGGCGTACGGCTTGGGGGCGCTGGGGAACAGCACGCGGCGGGCCAGGTCCTGGTAGCCGAGGGAGTGGTAGAGGCCACGGGCCGGGCTGTCGGTGTCGATCGCGGAGAGGATCGAGCGGGGCTCGGTGGCGGTGTCCGTGATGGTGGTGATCAGTGCCCGGCCGATGCCGCGGTTCTGGTAGTGCGGGTGGACGTGCAGCTCGGTGATGACGAAGGAGTCGTCCAGCCAGGCCTGGTGCCCCTCGGCGCGCAGATACGGCTCCACGACCGTGGACCACCAGTGGGTGCGGCTGTTGGGCATGCCGTAGACGAAGCCGACGAGGACGCCGTCGGCGGTCGTGGCGCCGTAGGCCCTGGCGCCCGGGTAGGTCATGTGGCGCAGGACGATCTGGCGGCGGACGGCGATCTCGTCGGCGCCGAGGCCGAAGGCCAGGGCCTGCACGGTGAGGGCTTCGTCGACGTGGGACGGGAGATCGAGGCTGCTGATCACGGTGTCGCGAAGCATGCGGGGAGCTTACAGGGGGTGCGTGTGGTCCGCGGGGTGCGGGCCGGGTGTGGTCGCCCGCGCACCGGGGTGACGTCAGAAGAGGACGCTCATGAACGCGCCCACCTCTTTGAAGCCCACCCTCCGGTACGTCCTTCTCGCGGCCGTGTTGTAGTCGTTGACGTACAGGCTCGCCACGGGGGCCACGTCCGCGAGGGCGTAGCGCAGGACCGCCGCCATGCCGGGGCCCGCGAGGCCCCGGCCCCGGTGTTCCGGGGCCACCCAGACGCCCTGGATCTGGCAGGCGCGGTCGGTGGCGGCGCCGATCTCCGCCTTGAAGACGACCTTGCCGTGCTCGTCGAAGCGGGCGAAGGAGCGGCCGGAGCCGACGAGTTCGGCGACGCGGGCCTGGTAGAGGAGGCCGCCGTCCCCGGCGAGCGGGGAGACGCCGACCTCCTCGGTGAACATCGCCACACAGGCGGGCATGATCGTCTCCATCTCGTCCTTGCGGACGCGACGGACGTACGGGTCCGGGACGGTGTCGGACGGCAGCCGGTCGGTGACCATCAGCGGCTGGTGGGCGCGGACCTCGCGGGCCGGACCCCAGTGCGGCTCCAGCAGCCGCCACAGCAGGGCGGTGGACTCGGCGGGGCCGACGATGGAGGAGCAGCGGCGTCCGGCGCGGCGGGCCCGGTCGGCGAAGGCGCGCACGGCGCGCGGTCCGGCGCAGATCGGGACCAGGTTGGCGCCCGCGTAGCACAGGGACGTGAGCATGCCGTGCTCGTAGAAGCCCCACATCTCGCCGCCGAGGCGCCACGGGTCGAGACCGGCGATCTGGACCCGGGAGGCCACGAAGGCGTTCGCCACCGGCTCGCGGTCGAGGACGGCGAGCGCGGCGTCCAGGTCTCCCGGTTCGAGGACCCGGGAGGTCGTCTGCGTCAACACGTGCGGGGCCTCACAGGGGGATCTGCCGATCTCCGCACTGTACCTGCCGAATTTGTGCGGCGTCGTCCCCCGAGGGCGGCTCGCGTTGTTGCCTGTGCCACCCCGTCCGTGGGGCGGTCCCGCCCGGTGAGTGGTTCAGCCCGGTGAGTGGCTCAGCCCGGTGAGTGGTCCCGCCCGGTGAGTGGCTCAGCCCGCGACCGACACCGACGGCTCGCCCGAGGCGACCCCGGCGTCCTCCATCTGCTCGGCGAGCTTCATGGCCTCTTCGATGAGCGTCTCGACGATCTTGGACTCGGGGACGGTCTTGATGACCTCGCCCTTGACGAAGATCTGGCCCTTGCCGTTGCCGGAGGCCACGCCGAGGTCGGCCTCGCGGGCCTCGCCGGGACCGTTGACGACACAGCCCATGACGGCGACGCGCAGCGGGACCTCCATGCCGGTCAGGCCCGCCGTGACCTCCTCGGCCAGCTTGTAGACGTCGACCTGGGCCCGGCCGCAGGACGGGCAGGAGACGATCTCCAGGCCGCGCTCCTTGAGGTTCAGCGACTCCAGGATCTGGATGCCGACCTTGACCTCCTCGGCGGGCGGTGCCGACAGGGAGACCCGGATGGTGTCGCCGATGCCCTGCGAGAGCAGCGCGCCGAAGGCCACGGCCGACTTGATCGTGCCCTGGAAGGCGGGGCCCGCCTCGGTCACGCCGAGGTGGAGGGGGTAGTCGCACTGGGCGGCGAGCTGGCGGTAGGCCTCGATCATCACCACCGGGTCGTTGTGCTTGACCGAGATCTTGATGTCCCGGAAGTCGTGTTCCTCGAACAGCGACGCCTCCCACAGCGCCGACTCGACGAGCGCCTCCGGGGTCGCCTTGCCGTACTTCTGGAGCAGACGCCGGTCCAGGGAGCCCGCGTTCACGCCGATCCGGATCGGGGTGCCGTGGTCCTTCGCGGCCCGCGCGATCTCCTTGACCTTGTCGTCGAACTGCTTGATGTTGCCCGGATTGACGCGTACGGCCGCACACCCGGCCTCGATCGCGGCGAACACGTACTTCGGCTGGAAGTGGATGTCCGCGATCACCGGGATCTGCGACTTGCGGGCGATGGTCGCCAGCGCGTCCGCGTCGTCCTGCGTCGGACACGCCACGCGCACGATCTGGCAGCCCGACGCGGTGAGTTCCGCGATCTGCTGGAGGGTGGCACCGATGTCCGACGTACGCGTCGTCGTCATCGACTGCACGGAGACCGGGGCGTCGCCGCCCACCGCCACGGACCCGACCTGGATCTGCCGGCTCTTGCGGCGCTCGGCGAGCTTGGTCGGAACGGACGGCATGCCGAGAGAAATCGCAGTCATCTGCTGTGCAACCCCAAGTCGTGGATCAAGGTCCGGTCCCGTCAGCGGCGGGCTCCGGAGTCCGAGATTACGGCACGGGCGGCGCGCCGGGCACATCAAGCCCCGCGAAACCCACCCGATGGAAGGCGGCCCGGCACCGAGGGTGCCGGGCCGCTTCGAACACCGTGTGGCTAGGAGATTCTCACCGGGTTAACCACGTCCGCGATGAGGACCAGGATGGTGAAGCAGACGAAGATCCCGGCGACCACATAGGCGACCGGCATCAGCTTCGCCACGTCGAACGGACCGGGGTCCGGGCGGCGCAGCACCCTGGCGACATTGCGGCGCAGCGACTCCCACAGCGCGCCCGCGATGTGCCCGCCGTCGAGCGGGAGCAGCGGGAGCATGTTGAACAGGAACAGGGAGAGGTTGAACCCGGCGACCAGCATCAGGGCCATGGCCAGCTGCTGGGTGGGCGGGATGTCGAGGGTGAAGATCTCACCGCCGACGCGGGCCGCGCCGACCACGCCCATCGGGGAGTCCGGTTCGCGTTCGGCGCCGTCGAAGGCGGCGTTCCACAGGGCGGGGATCTTGCTGGGGAGGGCGGCGAGGGCGTCGACGGCCTCGCCGACGCGGTCTCCCATCCAGGTCACGGAGTCGCCGAGGTCCTGCTTGACGACGCCGGTGGCGGCGCTGAAGCCGAGGAAGCCCGCGGTGACGAACTCGCCCTCGACGATCTGGCCGTGGGAGTCCTTCTTGGCGACCTGGTTGGTGGCGATGGTCGCCTCCAGGGTCACCTCGCGGCCGTCGCGGTCGACGATGATCGGCACCTGCTCGCCGGGGTTGGCGCGGATCAGGTCGGAGAGTTCGTTCCAGTCGTCGGTGCGGACGCCGTCGAAGGCGACGATCTTGTCCCCCGCCTCGAGGCCCGCGGCGGCGGCCGGGGAGTCGGGGTCGCTGTCCCGGCACTTGTCGCGGTTCTCGGTCTGGGAGATGACGCACTGGGAGACCGAGCCGACGGTGGTGGTCTGCTGGGAGATGCCGAAGCCCATCAGCACGGTGAGGAAGAGCACCACCGCGAGGATCAGGTTCATGAACGGGCCCGCGAACATCACGATGACCCGTTTCCACGGCTTGCGGGTGTAGAAGAGGCGGGTCTCGTCGCCGGGCCGCAGCTCCTCGAAGGCCGCCGAGCGGGCGTCCTCGATCATGCCGCGCCACGGGGAGGTGGAGCGGGCCTCGATCTTGCCGTCGGGGCCGGGCGGGAACATGCCGATCATGCGGATGTAGCCGCCGAGGGGGATGGCCTTGACGCCGTACTCGGTCTCGCCCTTCCTGCGGGACCAGATGGTCGGGCCGAAGCCGACCATGTACTGGGGCACGCGGATGCCGAACATCTTGGCCGTGGACAGATGCCCCAGCTCGTGCCAGGCGATCGAGAACAGCAGGCCGACCGCGAAGACGACTATGCCGAGGATCATCATCAGGGTCGTCATGCACGGGCCTCCGCCGTCAGTGCCGTCAGTTCCCGGGACCGGGTGCGGGCCCAGGTCTCCGCTTCGAGGACGTCCGACACGGTCAGTGAGGTTCCCGTGCGCGGGGTGCCGTGCTCCTCGACCACCCGGGTCACCGTCTCCATGATCCCGTTGAAGGGCAGCGCGCCGCGCCGGAACGCGTCCACGCACTCCTCGTTGGCGGCATTGAACACCGCCGGGGCGGTGCCCGCGAGCGTACCGACGTGTCGGGCGAGGTTCACCGAGGGGAACGCCTCGTTGTCGAGCGGGAAGAACTCCCAGGTCGAGGCGGTGGACCAGTCGAAGGCGGGCGCGGCATCGGGGACGCGCTCCGGCCAGCCCAGGCCGATGGCGATCGGCCCGCCCATGTCGGGGGGCGTCGCCTGGGCGAGGGTGGACCCGTCGGTGTACTCAACCATCGAGTGGACATACGACTGCGGGTGTACGACGACCTCAATGCGATCGAAGGGAATGTCGTACAGCAGGTGCGCCTCGATGACCTCCAGGCCCTTGTTGACGAGGGTCGCGGAGTTGATGGTGATCACCGGGCCCATGGCCCAGGTGGGGTGGGCGAGGGCGTCCTCGACGGTGACGTCCGCCAGCTCGGCCTTGGTGCGCCCTCGGAAGGGGCCGCCGGACGCGGTGACGACCAGCTTGCGGACGTCGGCACGGGTTCCGGCGGCGAGCGCCTGGAAGAGGGCGGCGTGCTCGGAGTCGACCGGGATGATCTGGCCGGGCTTGGCGAGCGCCTTGACCAGGGGGCCACCGACGATGAGCGACTCCTTGTTGGCCAGCGCGAGGGTGCGGCCCGCCTCCAGGGCGGCGAGGGTGGGGGCGAGGCCGATGGAGCCGGTGATGCCGTTGAGGACGGTGTGGCAGTCGGAGGCGGCGAGCTGGGTGGCCGCGTCCGGCCCGGCGAGGATCTCGGGGTACGGCTCCCCCGCCCCGTACTCGGCCCGCAGCGCCTCCCGCAGCGCCGGTACGACGTCCTCCCGGGCGACCGCCACGGTCCGCACCCGCAGCCGGTGCGCCTGCTCGGCGAGGAGGGCGACCCGGCCGCCGTTGGCGGAGAGCCCGGTGACCCGGAACCGGTCCTTGTTGCGCAGCACGAGGTCGATCGCCTGGGTGCCGATCGACCCGGTCGAGCCGAGGATCACCACGTCCTTCGGACCGTCCGCGGTCACCGGGTCATGGACGAGGTGCGGATCGGCGAGGGGAGCTGGACTGTCACTCATGCCCCCCATTGTGGCCGCACGAGCCCCCGGGAAGGACAGCGCGTCCCTCCCCCGGGTGCGCCGCTCACCACCACGCGCTGCACGCGAGCGCCTCACCCCCCTCCAAGGCGTGCCTGTGGGGGTGCGGGCGCCGGGGCGGGTGGCACGAGGACGCACCACGCCCACCCCGGCCCGGCCCCCTACCTGATCGGCCGGTGCACGTTCTCCTTCTCCGACGCCCCCGGCGTGGCCGCCGCGATCCACGGACCGTCGTCCGAGGGGTCGACGACGCCGTGCTCCAGCCACTCGTAGCGGCCCGCGAGGACGGCCTTGACCACCTTGCGGTCGACGTCGTCGGTGTTGGTCCACAGGCGGTTGAAGAGTTCGTCGACGCGGATGCGGGCCTGGCGGCAGAAGACGTCGGCCAGTTGGTAGGCCTCGCGGCCGTGGTCGCCCTGGCTGCGGAGCAGCTCGGCGCGGACGCAGGCGGCGCTCATCGCGAACAGTTCGGCGCCGATGTCCACGACCCGGCCGAGGAAGCCCTGCTTGGTCTCCATGCGGCCCTGCCAGCGGGACATGGCGTAGAAGGTGGAGCGGGCCAGCTTGCGGGCGGTCCGCTCGACGTAGCGGAGGTGTGCGGAGAGGTCGGCCTCCCGCTTGAAGGCGCTGTACGAGCCGGGCAGCTGGCCGGGACCGGCGACCAGTTTCGGCAGCCACTTGGCGTAGAAGACGCCCGCTTGGGCGCCCGCCTTCGCCTTGTCCTGGAGGGACTTGTCGGGGTCGATGAGGTCCCCGGCGACGGAGAGGTGGGCGTCGACCGCCTCGCGGGCGATCAGCAGGTGCATGATCTCGGTGGAGCCCTCGAAGATGCGGTTGATGCGCAGGTCGCGCAGGATCTGCTCGGCGGGCACCGCGCGTTCGCCGCGGGCGGCGAGGGAGGCGGCCGTCTCGAAGCCGCGGCCACCCCGGATCTGGACCAGCTCGTCGGCCATCAGCCAGGCCATCTCGGAGCCGTACAGCTTGGCGAGGGCGGCCTCGATGCGGATGTCGTTGCGGTCCTCGTCGGCCATCTGGGAGGACAGGTCAAGGACGGCCTCCAGGGCGAAGGTGGTGGCCGCGATGAAGGAGATCTTCGAGCCGACCGCCTCGTGCAGCGCGACCGGCTTGCCCCACTGCTCGCGGGCGCCCGACCACTCCCGGGCGATCTTCAGACACCACTTCCCGGCGCCGACGCACATCGCGGGCAGCGAGAGGCGTCCGGTGTTGAGGGTGGTGAGGGCGATCTTGAGGCCCGCGCCCTCGGGGCCGATGCGGTTCGCGGCGGGCACCCGGACCTGGTGGAAGCGGGTGACGCCGTTCTCCAGGCCGCGCAGGCCCATGAAGGCGTTGCGGTTCTCGACCGTGATGCCCTCGGAGGCCGCCTCCACCACGAACGCGGTGATGCCGCCCTTGTGCCCCTCGGACTTCGGCACCCGGGCCATGACGACCAGCAGGTCCGCCACGACACCGTTGGTCGTCCACAGCTTCACGCCGTCGAGGACGTAGTCGTCGCCGTCGGGCACGGCGGCGGTGGCGAGCCGGGCCGGGTCGGAGCCGACGTCCGGCTCGGTGAGCAGGAAGGCGGTGATGTCGGTACGGGCGCAGCGCGGCAGGAAGGTGTCCTTCTGCTCCTGGGTGCCGAACAGCTTCAGCGGTTGCGGCACGCCGATCGACTGATGGGCGCTCAGCAGCGCGCCGATCGCGGGGCTGGCGGAGCCGACCAGGGCGAGGGCCTTGTTGTAGTAGACCTGCGTGAGGCCCAGGCCGCCGTACTTGGTGTCGATCTTCATGCCCAGGGCGCCGAGTTCCTTGAGGCCGCCGATGACCTCGTCGGGGATGCGCGCGTCCCGCTCGATACGGGCCGAGTCGATCTTCGTCTCGCAGAAGTCGCGCAGTTTGGCGAGGAACTCCTCGCCGCGCTGGACGTCCTCGTCGGGCGGCAGTGGGTGGGGGTGGATGAGGTCGAGCCGGAGGCGGCCGAGGAACAGTTCCTTGGCGAAGCTGGGCTTGCGCCACTGCTGTTCCCGGGCCGCCTCCGCCACCTGGCGGGCCTCACGTTCGGTGACGGTGGGTCGGGTGGTGGGAGCTGCGGACATGAGGCTCACCTCGCCGCGAATCGGGATCATGGACCGTAATGGTTACCGACGGGTGCTACCCGATCGTATGTACCCGATCCCGGGCGGGGCCACCACCCTTCGTGCGGCCGTTCGGCCGATGTGGACGGAACACGCGCCCGTGTCCAGCCGTCCGCCTACCGTGAAGGCAACGGTGGAGAGAAAGTCATCGAAGCGCTTCGACAACTATGGACACCCACTCCCACTGAAGCTACTGTCGAACCACCCTCACCGCCCCTAGTCGGCAACGCGCCACAATCGAAGCGCTTCACAAAGCTTGGAGAGCCGGATGGTCACCCTCGCCGAGGTCGCCCAGCACGCCGGAGTCTCGGCGAGCACGGTGAGCTATGTCCTCAGCGGCAAGCGGTCCATCTCCGCGACCACCCGGCTGCGGGTCGAGCAGAGCATCCGGGAGCTGGGCTACCACCCGAACGCCGGTGCCCGCGCCCTGGCCAGCAACAGGTCGAACATCATCGCGCTGATGATCCCGCTGCGCACGGACATGTACGTACCCGTGATGATGGAGATCGCCATCGCGGTCGCCACCACCGCCCGCACCCATGGGTACGACGTCCTGCTGCTCACCGGCGAGGAGGGCCCGGACGCCGTGCGCCGGGTCACCGGCAGCGGGCTCGCCGACGCGATGATCCTGATGGACGTCGAACTCGACGACGAGCGGCTGCCGCTGCTGCGCGCCACCGACGACCCCTCGGTCCTGATCGGCCTGCCCGCCGACACCGCCGGACTGACCTGCGTCGACCTGGACTGGTCGGCGACGGGCGCGCTGTGCGTGACGCACCTGGCCCGGCTCGGGCACCGCGACATCGCGGTCATCGGCGAGGCCCCGGCCGTCTACGAACGCCACACCGGCTTCGCCGAACGCACCCTCGACGGCCTGCGCACCCAGGCGCGCGAGCTGGGGCTGCGGCTGCTGCACCGCCCCTGCGAGGGCGGGTACGACGCGATGGCCGTGACCCTCGCCCGCATCCTCGACGAACGCCCCGGCACCACCGGGTTCGTGGTGCAGAACGAGTCGGCGGTCGAGCCGCTGCTCGCCCTGCTGCGCCAGCAGGGCCGGGCCGTGCCGGAGGACGTCTCCGTCGTCGCGATCTGCCCCGACCAGGTCGCCACCCAGGCCTCGGTGCGGCTGACCTCGGTCGCCATCCCCGCGCAGGAGATGGGCCGCAACGCCGTGGAGCAACTGGTCGCCAAGCTCGACGGCCACGGCGCCGACGACGTCGTGCTGATCGCCCCCGAGCTGACCGTCCGGGCCAGCTCGGGCCCGGCGCCGACCGCCTCCTGACCCGCCCTCACCTCCCCGTACGGCCTCCCGAGCCCACCCCTGCCCGCCCTCAGGAGTACCCACGTGAACCAGCCCAAGGTCAGCCTCGCCCAGTCCTCCCCCACCCTCGGCACGTTCCGCGAGCGGGACGGCGCGCTGGAGTGGAGCGGCCGTCAGGAGACCGTACGCGTCGAGCCCTGGGGCCCGGACGCGGTCCGGGTGCGGGCCCGGCTCGGCGGCCCGCTGCTGGACGGGCTGCCGGGCGCGCTGCTCGCCGAGGCCCCGCCGACCGGGTCCACCGTCAAGACCGAGGACGGCCAGGCCCAGCTCACCGTCGGCGCGCTGACCGTCACGGTCGACGCCGGGGGCCTGGTCCGCTTCCTGCGCACGGACGACGGCACCGAACTCCTCGCCGAGGAGCGCGCCCACTTCTGGTGGCCCGGCCCGCGCCTGTACACGGCCGTCGGCAACGGCCACCACCGCCTGGAGCAGCGGTTCGCCGCCTACGACGACGAGAGGCTGTACGGCCTGGGCCAGCACCAGCACGGGCGCCTCGACCAGAAGGGCCTGGTCGTCGACCTGGTGCAGCGCAACGCCGAGGTCTCCGTCCCGGTGCTCACCTCCAGCCGCGGCTACACCCTGCTGTGGAACAACCCGGCGATCGGCCGCGTGGAGCTGGCCCACAACGGCACCCGCTGGGTGGCGGACTCGGCGCGCCAGATCGACTACTGGATCACCGCGGGCACCCCCGCCGACACCCAGCGCCGCTACAGCGCGGTGACCGGCCGCGCCCCGATGCTGCCGGAGTGGGCGGCGGGCTTCTGGCAGTGCAAGCTGCGCTACCGCACCCAGGACGAACTGCTCGCCGTGGCCCGCGAGTACAAGCGGCGCGGGCTGCCGATCTCCGCGATCGTCTGCGACTTCTTCCACTGGACCCACCTGGGTGAGTGGAGGTTCGACCCGAAGGAGTGGCCCGACCCGGCGGCGATGGTCCGTGAGCTGGACGAGCTGGGCATCAAGCTCGTCGTCTCGGTCTGGCCGTCCGTCTCCCCGCTCTCCGAGAACCACCCGGTGATGGAACAGCGCGGCTACTTCATCGGCACCCAGTACGGCCCCCTGGCCCACGCCGACTGGCCGGACAAGGAGGTGGCGTCCACGGTGCAGGTGGCCTTCTACGACGCCACCAACCCGGAGGCCCGCGCGTTCGTGTGGTCGAAGGTGAAGGAGAACTACCTCGACCCGTACGGCATCACCGCCTTCTGGCTGGACGCCTGCGAACCGGAGCTGAAGCCGGGCTTCCCGGAGAACCTGCGCTACTGGGCGGGCCCCGGCCTGGAGGTCGGCAACCTCTACCCGGCCGACAACGCCCGCACCTTCGACGAGGGCCTGCGCGCGGCGGGCGTCGACGAGGTGATCACCCTCAACCGCTCGGCGTGGGCGGGCAGTCAGCGCCACGGCGCCGCGCTGTGGTCCGGCGACATCGGCACCGACTTCGCCACCCTGCGCCGCCAGATCGCCGCCGGTCTGAACACCGCCCTGTCCGGCATCCCCTGGTGGAACACGGACATCGGCGGCTTCCACGGCGGCGACCCGGACGACGCGTCGTACCGCGAAGTGCTGGTCCGCTGGTTCCAGTTCGGCGCGCTGTCCCCGCTGATGCGCCTGCACGGCTTCCGCGACCCGGGCATGCCGCTGGGCCCGGAGATGACGGGCGGCCCGAACGAGGTGTGGTCGTACGGGGAGGAGGCGTACCCGGTCCTGGAGAAGTACCTGCGCCTGCGCGAACGCCTCAGGCCCTACGTCCTGGAGGTCATGCGGGAGGCCCACGAGCAGGGGCTCCCGGTCATGCGCCCGCTGTTCCTGGAGTTCCCGGACGACCCGGCCGCCTGGCAGGTGGACGACGCCTACCTCCTCGGCCCCGACCTGCTGGTGGCCCCGGTCCTGACGGCGGGCGCGACGGCCCGGACGGCCTACCTCCCGGCGGGGGCCCGCTGGACGGACGCGTGGACCGGTGCGACGTACGAGGGCGGCGAGACGGTCACGGTCGAGGCGCCGCTGGACCGCATCCCGCTGTTCCTGCGGGACGGGGCACGGCTGCCGGTGGCGGAGTAGCCACCGGGTGGGGCGGCACAACTCGCCTGTCAGTGGCGCCCGTTAAGGTCGTCAGGTGGAAAGGAGCCGCCCCGTGACCACCGTCTCGCGCCCCCTCGCCCTGGCCAATGTGCTGGCGAGGCCGATGTCCCGGTCCCGCCGGGACCCCGACCAGGTCTTCGACCGGCTGCTCGCGGAGGCCGGGCGGGCGGTGCGGAAGGAGTCCGGGCGGACCCTGGGCGACGACCTGGGCGGGGACGAGGAGTTCGCCGACGGGTTCCGGCTGCTGCTGCGGCACTGGGCCGCGGCCGAGGACCTCACCCCCGTCGGCTGGCAGTCCGCGCAGGTGCACGTGCGCAGGCACCTCACCAACCGGGCCCGCATCCGGCGGCTGACCGCCGAGCACCCGGCGATCGAGCGGGAGCCGATCGAGCGGCCGGTGTTCGTGGTGGGCCTGCCGCGCACCGCGACGACGCTCACCCACGGCCTGCTGTCGCTGGCGGACGGACACCGCAGCCCACTGCTGTGGGAGCTGCTCACCCCGGCCCTGCACACCACGCCGGTGCAGCAGCGCAGGGCGATCGCGGCGGCCCGCCGGATGGTGCGGGGCACGGACCTGTTCGTACCGCGCTTCCGGGACATCCACCCGATGGTCGCCGAGGGCCCCGAGGAATGCACCTTCGCCCTGCCGCACGCCCTGATGCCGCTGTCCCAGGCCCGCATACCGGCGTACCAGGAATGGCACTGCGGGCGGGACTTCACCGACGACTACCGGCATCTGAAGCGGGTGTTCCAGGTGCTCCAGTACGGGCGTCCGCGCCGCCGCTGGATCCTGAAGTCGCCGATGCACCTGGAGAACCTGGACGCGCTGCGCACGGTCTTCCCGGACGCGACGATCGTGTGGACGCACCGCGACCCGGTCACCGTCGTGGCGTCGTTCTGTTCGCTGATCGAGCACGGCATGGCCGTCAGCACCCACCCCGTGGACCCGCACGGCATCGGCGCCACCTGGCTGGAGCTGCTGGGCCGGGCGATGCGCCGGGCCCTGGACGCCCGGGCCGCGATACCCCCGGAGCAGCTGGTGGACGTGCCGTACTCCTGGCTGGGCACCGACCCGGCCGCGGGCGCCCCGAAGCTGTACGCCGCCGTCGGCGCCCGCTGGACGGACGCGGACGCCGCGCGGCTGCCGGAGGTCGCGGCGCGCCCCAGGGGCTCGCGACCGCACCGGTACGAGCTGACCCGGTACGGCCTCGACCGCGCCGGGGTCGAGTCGGTGTTCGCCGACTACAACGCCCTGCGGGCCGAGGTCGAGCGGGCCTGAGCGGCTCAGCCGCCGCTGACCGTCAGGTTGTTGGTGACGAAGTCCAGGCCGCCCGACGACGAGGTGATCTCGTAGCCGAACTGGACGTCACCGATGGTCTCGTTGCCCATCCAGCCCTTGGTGTCCTTGATCCACTTCAGGACCGGCAGGATGTTGACCGTGCCGGAGGTGGAGTCCGAGGTGCGCAGGAACGAGAACACCTCGTTGTGGCCGTTGCTGCCCTTGTACACGTTCCAGGTGTGGCCGCCCAGGCTGACGCTGCCCTGCGAGGTGCCGAGCGGGCCGACCGCGCCGTGGTAGTTGACCCACAGCATGATCTCGTAGTCGTAGTCCGTGTCCCAGATGTCGTACGAGGTGTTGTACGCGCCCGCCGCCGGGACCGTGACGTTGTAGCTGCTGGTGAGGGACGTGATGGAGGTGATGGGCTTGTTGATCACCTTCTTGGAGTTCGGGTAGGACTTGATGCCGCCGGTGTTGGGGTGGTTGGCCCACACGCCCCAGTTGATCCCGGAGTTGGCCCAGACGCACTGGCTGCCCGCGCCGGAGCCCCAGATGTTGTTGTAGAGGGTGTAGCCGTTCAGGCTGGTGTTGCCCCACTGGTCGCAGCTGTTCCAGATCGCGGCGTGCGCGGGGGCGGAGGCGAGGCCGACGGTGGCGCCGAGGGCGAGCGCCGGGGCCAGCAGGGCCTTGGTGACCTTGCTCAGGGTGCTGGTTGCCATGGTGTCCCTTCCATGGGTGGGGGGATGGTGCGGGGGGTTACCACGCCCCGAGAGTGAGGACGCGGTCCTCCCCGGCGACGAGGTCGAGCGGCTCGGCGCCGGAGGAAGTCCTGAGTTCGACGCGGTGGGTGCGGTCGGGCCGTACGACCGCCGTGGCGCCGTCCGGGCGCCAGGTGAGGTCGACCCCCGCGCCGAACCGGGTGCGGATCCCGCGTACCGCCCCGCGCGGGCACGGTGGCGCGGGCAGCAGCACCAGCCGGTCCGGGGTCGACTGGACCAGCCCCTCGATCAGTACGGCCGGGAGCGTGTGGGCGGCGTCCGCGTTGTAGACGTCGCGGTGGGGGTAGTGGGCGCTCATCAGGGAGGTGTGGAAGAAGTCGCCCTCCAGGACGCGGGCGAGCGCGGCGGTCACCCGGTCGCGGTCGCGGAGCCGGGCCGCGATCAGGGCGTGGTGCAGGTGGCCGTGCGCGGAGTCGTTCTCGGGGCCGCGCAGGGCGAGGGCACGGTGGGCGGCGGTGGCGAGGTCCGGGGTGTCGTAGGGGTTGATCTCGTCCAGCGGCCAGACGCCGTAGAGGTGGCTGAGGTGGCGGTGGTCGTAGGAGTCGTCGAGGCCGGGCCACGCCCACTCCGCGAGGGCGCCGTCCTCGTTGACCCGGTGCGGGGGGAGGCGGTCGGCGAGGGCCAGCCAGCGGTCGGCGTGCCCGGGGTGGTACGCGGCGGCGGTGCGCAGGGCGTGCCGCGCGGCGGACAGGTCCATCGCCGCGTTGACCGTGCCCCAACTGGCGTTCGCCGGGCGGTTCTCGGGCGAGTAGGAGGGGACGACGACGAGACGGCCGTCGCGGTCGGCGCGGGTGAGGAAGTCCTCGTAGAAGTGCGCGACCTCGGCGAGCGCGGCGGCGGTGCGCGGGTCGCGTTCGCCCTGGGTCTCGTCGTGGTCGACGAGCGGCTTGAGCAGCCAGTCGGCGCCCGCGGTCCACAGGTGCAGCGGGTACTCCCGGCTGAAGTGGTACGAGTGTCCTGACTCGCCGTCGCTGTGCCCGGGGGCGACGACGCCCCGGGTGCCGAAGACCTCACGGGCGTTGTCCCGCCAGTCCGGCAGCTGGCGCTGGACGAGCGCGGCGTGTGCCTCGGTCACCTCGGGGAGGTGGGCCGCGGCGGCGGAGGCGGTCTGGAGGTTGAGGTTGGCGTCGTAGGTGAAGGCGCCGGACCACGCCGTGTTCCACTCGCCGGTCCACAGGCCGGTCAGCCGGGGCGGGTTCAGGCCGCTGGCGGAGAGCAGGTGGTAGCGCCCGGCGGCGAAGAGGCGTTCGAGGAGGGCCGGGCTCTGCGGGCGCTTGAGCAGCTCGGAGCCGGGCAGGGCGCGTTCGGCCGGGTCGGCGGCGAGGTCCAGGGTGACGCGGGTGTAGGCGGTGCGGTGCGCGGTCAGGTGCCGGGCGAGGAGGTCGTCGTACGACGCCGACAGCTCACGCAGGGCGCGGGTCTCGGCGACCACGTCCAGCTCGCCGGTGTGCCGGCGCACCCGGGTGAGCAGCAGCACCGACTCGGCGCCGGTGACGCGCACACCGGGCGGCGTGAGGCTGGTCCGGCCGCCGGTGACCCGGGCGAGGGTGACGCCGGTGTAGGCGAGGCCGCTGTCCGGGTACCCGGCACGCAGGCTCAGGACGGCACCCTCGGGGGTGCGCAGGACCCCGCTTCCGACGCTCAACGCCAGGGGCGCACCGCTGAGATGGTGGTCCAGCCGGACACGGACGGCCAGTCCGGGTCCCGCCACCTCCTGGACGATCACGTCGTCCGCGCGGGAGACGAAGACCCGGCTGCTCCAGTCCCCGGTGCGGGCGGTCACCTCGCCGGTGGTGAAGTCGACGGCCCGGCGGTAGTCGCGGGGCTCCTCGTCGGACCGGTCAAGGCGGATCTGGAAGGCGGGGTGGAAGGCCCGCACCCACTGCAGGTCCCGCCCGTCCGTGAACTCCTCGGCGGCCCTCGCGTCCCCGGCCAGCAACCGGTGTCGCAGGGCGGGGAGTCGGGCGGCGAGGCGCGGTGGGCGCGGATGCGCGCCGTTCGGGCGTACGAGGCTGTGATGCGTGACGATGACACGGTCAGCGTTCGGGTCACCGAACACGAGGGCGCCATGGTGGCCGTTGCCGCTCAGGAAGGCGTCCTCCCAGCGGGCGGCGGGGTGCGGCTCCCAGGTGCCGTGCACGGGTGCGGAGGTCATGGGGTCAGCACCGCCACTCCGAAGCGTCCGAGCCGGACCTCGTCCCGGACGACGGCGCCCGTCAGCAGGTCCCGGTGGACACCGGGCACGGCGACGGTGACCGGCTCCCGCCCGTGGTGGAGGACGAACAGCACCTCACCCCGCCGTACCGCCTCCACGCCCGCGGGCAGCCCGTCGAGCACGGGCCGCACCCCCGCCCGCGCGGCGATCCGCCCGAGCAGCGCCCGCAGCGCGGCGGGCTCGGGCAGGGTGGAGACGTACCAGGCCCGCCCCTGGCGCAGCACGGCGGGCAGCCCGTCCAGCTCGCCGCCGAGGTAGTCGATGCGCTCGTCGAGGTCATCGACGGGCTCGATCTCCTCCGACCACAGGGTGCCGTCGAAGCCGTCGCACCCGACGGTCTCCCCCTCGTCCAGCGGCCACCACTCGTGCAACGTGCGGATGCCGAACAGCTCGCGCAGCCGGGCGTCGACGCCACCGGGCCGTATCCGGTCGTCCTCGTCGGCGACCCCGGTGAGGAAACCGCAGACGAGGGTGCCGCCGCCGTCGACATAGGCGCGGAGGTTGTCGATGGCGGCGTCCGTGAGGAGGTAGAGCTGCGGTACGACGACCAGCTTCCGCCCGGACAGATCGTGCTCGGGGTGCGCGAAGTCGGTGGTGATCCCCTCCTCCCAGAGCGCCCGGTGCCAGGCGGTCAGCAGGGTCGGCTGGTCGGCCCGGCGGGAGAGACGGCCGTCCTGCTCGGCGGCCCACCAGGCGTGCCAGTCGTGCAGGACGGCGACCTCGGCGGTGACGTCCCGGCCCGCGACCTCGCCGCCGATCCGCGCCAGCTCGGCACCGAGCTGTCTGACCTCCTGGTACGTCCGGCCCCGCTCCCCCGCGTGGCTGACCATCCCGGAGTGGAACTTCTCCGCGCCCTGCCGGGACTGCCGCCACTGGAAGTAGCAGACGGCGTCGGCGCCCCGGGCCACGGCCTGCAGGGACCACAGCCGGTTCAGGCCGCGTGGCCTGGGGTGGTTCACGCCCCGCCAGTTGACCGCTCCGGCCGCCTGCTCCATCAGCATCCACGGGCCCCCGGCCTGGGACCGGGTGAGGTCCTGCACCAGGGCGCCGTGCTGGGCGCCGAGCGGATCGCGCGGGTCGGGGTAGAGGTCGACGGAGACGACGTCCTCCTCCTCGGCCCAGCGCCAGGCGTCCTGGCCGAAGAACAGCGGCATGAAGTTGGTGGTGACCGGCAGGTGCGGGGTGTGCCGACGGACGATGTCCCGTTCGGCGGTGAAGCACTCCAGGAGCATGTCGGAGGTGAAGCGCCGGAAGTCGAGCACCTGGGCGGGGTTCTTCAGGTAGTGGGTGTGCCGGGCGGGCAGCACCTCGGTCCAGTCGTCGTAGCCCTGGCTCCAGAAGGCCGTTCCCCAGGCCGTGTTGAGGGCGTCGATGGTCCGGTACTTCGCCCGCAGCCAGCCGCGGAAGCGGGCGGCGGCCTCGTCGCCGTGGTCGGCCGTGCAGTACTCGTTGTTGATGTGCCACAGGGTGAGGGCGGGGTGGCCCGCGTAACGGGCGGCCAGGTCCTCGGTGATGGCGGCGGCGTACCGGCGGTAGACGGCGCTGGAGTGCGAGAAGTGCTGGCGCCCGCCCCACCACTCCACGCGGCCGTCGGCGTCCCGGGGCAGCGTCTCCGGGTGCAGCCGTCCGAGCCACGGCGGGGGCGAGGCGGTGGGCGTGGCGAGGACGACCCCGATGCCGTGCGCGTGCAGCAGGTCCATCAGCCGGTCCAGCCAGCCGAACTCCCGTGCCCCCGGCCGGGGTTCGAGGCGGGCCCAGGAGAACACGCCTACGGTGACGGAGTTGACCCCGGCGTCCTTCATCAGCCGGACGTCCTCCGGCCAGGTCTCCTCGGGCCACTGCTCGGGGTTGTAGTCCCCGCCGAAGAGGATGCGGCCACGGGTGGTGTCGCCGAGCGCGGGCATCAGACCGGCTCCCCGTACTGGATGCCGCGCCCGTTGGTGCCGAGGTAGACCCGGCCGTAGACGCGCGGATCACCGGTGATGACCTCGCCGGTCCACCCCCACTGGTGCCGGTCGTCGTTGATCCGCGTCCAGCTGAGCCCCTCGTCGTCGGAGCGCAGCACGGCGGTGACGGCGTCGGTGGCGCCCACCTGGTAGACGGCCGGGTAGTCGCCGAGTCCCTTGCCGAAGCCGAGGGTGTACGACGCCCGGCAGCTGTCGGCCTTGGCGAAGGCGCCCCCGCCGTCGACCGACCGGTACAGCCCGTTCCCTTTCGTGCTGAGCCACAGGTCGCCGACTCGCCCGGGCGCCGCCACCACCTTGAACTGGCTGTCCCCGGCGGGCAGCCCGGCGGCCCCCGCGGCGAAGGTGCGCCCGCCGTCCGTGCTGGCGTACAGCGTCCCGGCGTCGGTGTCGTAGGCGTAGAAGCGCGCCGGATCGACCGGGTCGGCGACGGGTGTGGCGCCCTTGGGGAAGGACGGCACCTCCGCCCAGGTCACGCCGTTGTCGTCGCTGCGGTGGGCGGCGTACTTCGTGCCGTCCCAGTGCACGAAGGTCCACAGCAGCACGGCCCCGTCGGCGCTGACGGCGATCGGGCCCGGGGCGTCCCTGGCGAGGGCGGGCTGCGCGGCGAAGGGCGCCCAGGTCCGCCCGCCGTCACGCGAGTACGCGCCGTTCCCGCCGTCACCCCAGCCCGTGCGCACGACGTACGACGGCTCGGCGGCGGCCTGCGCGAGCCCGGTGGCGGTGCCGAAGACGGGGTTGGCGGCCATGCCCTGGGCCGGGGACGACGTCAGGCTCTCGTGGTACATGACCCCGATGTCCCCGAGCCCGCTGAGCAGGTGGGCGCGACCGGTCGGCGGTGAGACCAGCTGCCGCACGGACGCTTCCTCCAGCCCCCGGATCCACGGGGCCCAGTGCACGAGGTCCCGGGTGCCGTAGAGGGTGGCGCCGGTGCCGTACACGAGGTGCTTCGAGTCGTACGGGTCCAGGGCGAGCGCCTGGATCCACCAGCCGAACTTGGGCGCGTCGCCGCCCCACTTGAGGTACGGCGTCTCGGAGACGTCGAGGACGGCCGATTCCTTCAGGGACGTCCAGGTGCGACCGCCGTCGGTGGAGCGGTACAGGGTGTCGACGGCCGCCCAGCGGTTGTTGGTGGAGACGACCACCGTGCCGGGGCGCCGGGCGTCGACGGCCACTCCGCCGTACCCGAAGGTGTCGCCCTCGCCGGGTGCGGCCGGGGTGACCTCGGTCCACTGGTCGCGGGCGGTGTCGAGCCGGTGCACGCTGCCGTCGGACTGGCCGTTGGGGCCGGGGGCGTCGGCGTAGGTGACGTAGAGGGCGCGGGTGTGGCGGTCGTGGGCGGCGCGGACGGGGACCCTGGCGGCGGTGCCGGTGGGCTGCCCGGGGACGGGCGTCCAGGTGGTGCCGTCGAGGGTGCGGTAGAGGTGGGGGGCGCCGTCGCCCCACCCGGCGTACACGGTCCGTCCGGCGGCGACGAGGAGGGTGACGCCCTGGCCGGGGTCACCGGGGGTGGGCGGGAAGCCGGTGGCGGGGGCCCAGGTGGCGCCGCGGTCCGTCGACTTCAGCAGGCCGTCGTGGCGGGTGCCGAGCCAGAGGGTGTCGCTGTCGCGCGGGTCGACGAGCAGCCGCTCGCCGGTGCCGCGTCCGTCCTCGTTGGCCCCGAGCTTCACGGTCAGGTCGGTCCGGGTCCAGGTCGCTCCCCGGTCCTCGGAGCGCAGGACGGCGCCGTTCCCGGCCCAGGGCTGGGCGTAGGTGCCGACCGCGAGATACAGCCGGTCGGGGTGGGCGGAGTCGACCGCCATCGCCTCCACGCCGAGCAGGTTCCAGTCGTCCCACCCGATGTGGTCGGTCAGCGGTGTCCAGCGCGCTCGCCGGTCGTCCCACCGGTAGGCGCCGCCGATGTCGGTACGGGCGTACGCGAGCCCGCGTACGGAGGGGTGGAACAGCACGCCGGTGATGAATCCGGTGCCGCCGATGGCGACGTTGCGCCAGCGGTAACCGCCCTCGGCCCGCGCGGCGTGCGCCGGTGCGGCTCCGAGGAGCGGCAGGGCGGAGACGGCGGCGGCTCCGGCAAGGACGGTTCGCCGACCGGGGTCGTAGGACATGGGCATGACACACCTCGTCTTGAAGAATGGGAGAGTTCGAACCGCACCCGGGCCTCAGCCCTTGACCGCCCCCGTCAGCATCCCCTTCTTGAAATGCCGCTGCACGAACGGCGAGATGACCGCCACCGGCAACAACGCCATCACCATCACGGCCATCTGCACGGCCAGCGAGGACAACTCCCCCGTCTTGATGGCCTGCCCCAGACCGACCGGCGCCTCCTGCTTCTGCACCAGCTGGATCATCACGTTCTGCAACGGCATCATGTCCTGGTCCGTCAGGTAGATGGACGCGTTGAACCACGCGCTCCAGTACCCGACGGCGTAGAACAGCGTGATCACGGCGATCACGGCCCGCGACAGGGGCAGGACGATCCGCCACAGGATCCGCCAGTCCCCCGCCCCGTCGATCCGCGCGCTGTCGATGAGTTCGGGCGAGATGCCCATGAAGAACCCGCGCAGCACCAGAATGTTGAACACACTCACCGCGCTGGGCAGGATCAGCGCGAGATACGTGTCCGTCAGCCCCAGCGACTGCACCAGCAGATAGGTGGGGATGAGCCCCGCGCCGAAGAACATGGTCGCGAGCAGCGTCATCAGCATCCACCGGTGCCCCACCGACCCGGTCCGCGACAGCCCGTACGCGGCGAGCACGGACACCGTCATGGAGAACAGCGTGCCGACGAGCGTCACCCCGACGCTGACGATGGCCGCCCGCGTCACCTGGCCCCCGCTCAGCAGTTCCTCGTAGGCGATGAAGGTGAGATCCCGGGGGATCACCACGAGACCGCCCGCCTCGGTGATGGTCTGCTTGGTGGACAGACTGGTGACGATGACGATCCACAGCGGGAACAGCACCGCGAGGCAGGCACCCCCGATGACGATGCCCTTGCCCGCGAGCCCGGCCCGGCTCGGCGGCTCCTCCCACACCGGACGGGGTGGCGCGGCCCAGCCGCTGGCCTTCCGTACCGGTGACCTCCCGCTCACGGCGCTCACTTCTTGTACACCCCCTGCTCGCCCATGAGATGGGCCACCTTGTTCGCCGCGAGGACCAGACCGAGGCTGACCACGCCCTTGACCAGGCCCGCGGCGGCGGCATAGCTGAAGTCCTGGTTGCGGACGCCGTTCCACCACACATAGGTGTCGAGGACTTCCGCGGCGCCCGGTCCGACCGCGTCCCGTTGCAGCAGGATCTGCTCGAAGCCGACGGTCAGCGCGTCGCCGACCCGCAGCACCAGCAGCAGCGCGATCACCGGCCGCAGCGCGGGCAGGGTCACGTGCCACATCCTGCGCCAGCGCCCGGCGCCGTCCATCGCGGCGGCCTCGTACAGGTCGGGGCTGACCGAGGCGAGCGCGGCGAGGAAGACGATGATGCCCCAGCCCGCGTCCTTCCAGACGCCCTCCGCCGTCACCAGGAACTTGAAGATCCCGGGGTCGGTCATCAGGTCGAAGCCCTCGTAGCCGTGCTGCCGCAGGGTCTGGGCGATGATGCCCGCGCCGCCGAAGATCTGCTGGAAGACGGTGATGACCAGCACCCAGGAGAAGAAGTGCGGCAGGTACAGGATGGCCTGCGCGACCGCCCGCACCCGGGGCCTGATCACGCTGTTGATGAGCAGCGCGAGCACGATGGGGATGGGGAAGAACAGCACGAGCTGGAGGAAGAACAGCACCAGCGTATTGCTCACCGCGTCCCAGAACGCGGAGTCCTCGAAGATCCGCGCGAACTGCTCGAAGCCGACCCAGGGGCTGTGGAAGATCGCGACGAACCCGTTCTCGCTGACGTACGGGTCGTACTCCTGGAAGGCGACGACGTTGCCCAGGATCGGGACGTAGTTGAAGACGAGCACCAGCAGCAGCGCCGGGAGCGTCATCAGGACGAGCGTGCGGTCGCGCCGGAAGCGGGGCCGCAGGCCCAGCTTGGCCTCCCGGCGCCGCTTGCCGGACCCGGCCGGGCCGTCGGACCCCGCCGGGGTCTCCGTCGCCGTCTTCGCCTCGGCCCTGCTGCGGTCCACCGTGCTGTGGGACACGGCCTACTCCTTGCCTCGGATGGCGGTCAGTTGGCCGGGCCGTTGTCGTCCAGCAGCTTCTGGTACCAGTCGCGCAGCTTGTCGCCGCCCTGCTTCTTCCAGTCGGAGACGGCCTGCTGCATGTCGCCGACCTTCTTGCGACCGCGGACGATGTCGTCCTCCAACTGCTCGAAGTCGTTGGAGAGGTTGGTGTAGCGGGCGGGCTCGGTGATCTGCAGGCCCCAGAACGGACTCTTCCGGGTGAAGGCGCCCATCCGCTGCTGCCACTCGACCTGCGCCCTGGCGATCTCGGGGAGGTCGGGGTGGGCGATGGTGGGGGCGGGGCTGGCGATCATGACGTAGGCGTTGAGGACCTCGGTGTTGCCCTTGTCGTTCTTGACCGGCGTGCCGTTCTCCAGGGTGTAGTGGGTGCCCTCCACGCCGTAGTTGGTGAGCATGTACTCCTTGGTGCCGTACGGGGCGGCGGTGACGTTGGCGACGGCGAGCACGTCACGGATGACCGCCTCGGACGCCTTCTTGTTGACGAACGCCCAGATGCCCGCGGGCTGCTTGGCCCACAGCACCGGGTCGCCGCCGTCGTGGCCGAAGATGTCCATGCCGCCGATCTCGAAGTCCGGGTTCTGGGCGGCCTGTTCGGCGGCGCGGCCGTACCACTGGGAGATGTCCTGGTTGTAGATCAGGCTCTGCCCGGACCCGAAGCGGACCGCGGGGTCGGTGTTGGTGGAGGCCTTGGCGTCGGGGTGCACGACCCCGGCCGCGTAGAGCTTGCGCGTCCACTCCAGGGCCTCGAGGTAGGCGTCGGTCTCCACCCGGTAGACCAGCTTGCCGTCGGCCTGGCCCCAGCCGAGCGGCTTCTCCTCGCCGGAGAGCACACCGAAGCTGTTGAACGCCGTCCACTTCATGTCCTCGCAGGCCCACACCTTCGCCCGGGCGTTGGTGATCTCCTTGGCGAGGGCGAGGAACTCGTCGGCGGAGGTGGGGATCTCGTACCCTTCCGCGTCGAAGACGTCCTTGCGGTAGAAGGGCACGATGTTGGGCACGTACGGGGCGGGCATGGGCAGGCCGAGCAGCTTGCCGCCGAAGATGGAGCGCTGCCAGGACTCGGTGGGGATCGCGGCGAGGTTCGGGTACTCCTTGACCTTGTCGCCGGAGAGGTACGGGCCGAGGTCGGCGAACTTGCTGATGATGGCGCTGGGTATCTTGCCGCCCATGTTCCAGCCGGGGACGACCACGACGTCCGGGATGCTGCTGGAGGCGAGGACCGCGCCGAGCTTCTCGTCGTAGGTGTTGCCGTCCTGGTTCTGCCAGCCGACGTCGACGCCGATCAGGTCGTTCATCGCCTGGTAGTAGGCGTTGTCGCTCTTGGGCGGGGAGCCCCAGAACGGCGACATGATCTTGACGCTGCCGCCCTTGCCGAGCTTCTTGGGCACCGAGGTCTTCAGCCCGGCCAGGTCGAGCTTGCCGGTGAACCCGGCGGCGGAGCCGTTCTTCGCCGGGACGTCCGGCGTCACCACGCTCTGCGCCACGAAGGCGGGCAGGAGCTTCTTCGCGTCCTTGCCCGCGGTGGTCCCCTCGCGCGAGCCGCTGTCCGAACCGCCGCAGGCGGTGAGCAGCGGTACTCCTCCGCCCACCGCGACGGCGGCGACCGCCGTGGAGGCGAGGAAGCTTCTCCGGCTGGGAGCGGAGGAGGCGGAAGCGGCGTTCGGCGTCATTGCGTCAACCCTTCGTGGCGCACCAGGACACCCGGCGGTGGAGCCGTCGGCTGAGGTGTCTCGATTGGAACGGGCCAGGCCGAAGCGGCCCTCGGAGGAACGTCGGAGGAACGTCGGAGGACTACGCACCTCCTGGCGGCACTCCTGGTTCGTCGAAGCGCTTCGATGTTGCTGCGAGGTTAAGTGAACACGGAGGGGCGCACAAGGGTCGATTCCAAGATTCCTCCGATGTGTGGCGGTCCCGCGGCGGATCGGATCTCACTCGTATGTGCCTTGAAATGACGCTGGGGACACGGAGTTGGTGCGGTGGTACGTCTTGACACCCACCCGCCCGTCGAACCAGCATCGAAGCGCTTCGAAAGAGCCTCGCCGCTCCATCGCAAGGGGAATCCCACGTGACCGCTCATCCGCCGCCCACGCCGCCGTTCCGCGATCCGCAGCTGCCGTTCGCGAAGCGCATCGACGACCTGCTGTCGCGGCTCACGCTCGAGGAGAAGGTGTCCTTCCTGCACCAGTTCGCGCCCGCCGTCGAGCGCCTTGGCGTGGCCGCGTTCCGCACCGGCCAGGAGGCCCTGCACGGGGTGGCGTGGATGGGCCCGGCGACGGTGTTCCCGCAGGCCGTGGGCCTGGCGGCGACCTGGAACCCGGACCTGGTGCGCCGGGTGGGGGACGCGGTGTCGAAGGAGGTCCGCGCCATGCGCGCCCGGGACGACCGCGTCGGCCTCAACGTCTGGTCCCCGACCGTCAACCTGCTGCGCCACCCACTGTGGGGCCGCAACGAGGAGGGCTACTCCGAGGACCCCCGGCTCACCTCGGCGATCGCCACGGCGTACACCCGGGGCCTGCGCGGCAGTCATCCGACGTACTGGCGCACCGCGCCCGTCCTGAAGCACTGGCTCGCCCACAACAACGAGACCGACCGCGACACCTCCTCCGCCTCGGTCCGCCCCCGTGTCCTGCACGAGTACGACCTGCGCGCGTTCCGCGAGACGGTCGAGGCGGGCGCGGTGGCCGGGGTGATGCCCGCGTACAACCTGGTGAACGGCCGCCCCAACCACCTCTCCCCCTACCTGCGCGAGCACCTGCGCACCTGGACCGACGAGGACCTGCTGGTCTGCTCGGACGCGGGGGCGCCCTCCAACCTGGTGGACTCCGAGCAGTACTTCGACACCCACGAGGAGGCGACCGCCGCCGCCCTGCGCGCGGGCGTCGACAGCTTCACCGACCACGGCACGGACAGCTCCCAGATCGTCGCCCGGGTGCGCGGGGCGCTGGAGCGCGGCCTGCTCACCGAGGCGGACGTGGACACCGCCGTCCGCCGCCAGCTCTCGGTCCGCTACCGCCTCGGCGAGTTCGACGGTTACGACGAGCCCGGCGCCTTCGACACCCCCGAACACCGCGCGCTCGCCCAGGAGGCCGCGGAGCAGGCGGTCGTCCTGCTCAAGAACGACGGCCTGCTGCCGTTGGCCCCGGGCACCCGGATCGCGGTGGTCGGCCTGCTCGCCGACGAGTGCAAGCTCGACTGGTACAGCGGCACGCTCCTGCACCGCTCCACCCCGCTGGAGGGCCTGTACGAGCGCTTCGGCGCCGAGCGGGTCACCTTCGCGGAGGGCGTCGACCGCGTCCGCCTGCGCACCTCCGACGGCACCTTCCTGCGCGTCCCCCCGGCCCCGGAGACCACCGCCACCACCCGCGCCGCCGAGGGCGCCCTCGACCCGGCCCTGCTCGCGGGCCGCACCGACCTGCCCCCGCTGACCGGTGACCCCGTGGGCACGGAACTCGCCCTCGTCGACTGGGACGAGGGCGTCCTGACCCTGCGCGCGCCCGACGGCCGCTATCTCTCGGTCGCCGAGGACGGGTACGTACGGGCGTCCGCCGACCAGCCCGGCGGCTGGGTGGTCCAGGAGACGTTCAGCCTGGAACCCCATGGGGACGGTCACCTCCTCCGGCATCTCGGCACAGGTCGCCACGTCCAGGTCGCCGCCGACGGTGTGAAGGTTGCCGAGGAGAACCCGTCGGTCTTCGAGCTGGTCGTCGCCGAACGCGGCGAGGACGCGGTCGCCCGGGCCGCGGCGGGCGCCGACGTGGTCGTGGTGGTCGCGGGCAACGACCCGCACATCAACGGCCGCGAGACCGAGGACCGTACGACCCTGCGCCTCCCCGCGCATCAGCGGCGCCTCCTGGACGCCGCCCGTGCCGCCAACCCGCACACGGTCCTGGCGCTGACCTCCGCCTACCCCTACGCGGTGGACGCGTCCGCGCTCCCCGCGCTCCTGTGGACGGCGCACGGCGGCCAGTCCGCGGGCACCGCCCTGGCCCGCGTCCTGGCCGGTGACGTCTCCCCGTCCGGCCGCCTCCCGCAGACCTGGTACGCCTCCGACGCCGACCTTCCCGACCTGCTCGACTACGACGTCATCGGCACCCGCCAGACGTACCTGTACTTCGAGGGCACCCCGCTCCATCCCTTCGGCCACGGCCTGTCGTACGTGCCCTTCGCATACGGCGACGCGACGGCCGAGGTGGACGCCGACTCCCTACGGGTGACCTGCACGCTCACGAACACCGGCGACCGCCCGGCGGCGGAGGTGGCCCAGCTCTACGCCCGGTCCGCGGCACCGTCGGTGACCCCCCGCCCGCGCCGCGAGCTGCTCGCCCACGAGCGGGTCACGGTCGCCCCGGGCGCGACGGAGCGGGTCACCTTCGAAGTCCCGTTCACCGCCCTGGAGTCCTGGGACGTCGCCCACGGCCGCTGGCACCTGACCCCGGGCCCGTACGACCTCCTGATCGGCGCCTCCAGCGAGGACATCCGCCTCCGTACGACGGTGACCCTGGACGGCACGCCCGGCGCCCCCCGCCCGGTCCTGGAACGGGGCCTGCCCGCCGCCGACTTCGACGACCACAGCGGCATCGAGATCGTCGACCGCACGAAGGTCTCCGGCGACGCGGTGACCCCGGCGACGGGCGGCACCGGCGAACTGGTCTACCGCGACTGCGACTTCGGCACGGGCGTCACCGGGCTGTCGGTGACGGTGGCGGGCGGGGGCACGGTGGAGATCTCCCTCGACGGCGACACCGCTCCGTGGGCGACCCTCACCCCGCCCACCCCCACCTCCGGCCCGTACGCCTACACCACCCTCACCACCCCCGTCTCCGCCGAGGGCGTGCACGACGTCCACCTCAGACTGCGCGGCCCCCTGCGGCTCGCGCACGTCGGCTTCTCCGGTTGAGGGTCCGGACGTGGGCCGACGACGGCGAGGGGCCCGGCACCGCGGTGCCGGGCCCCTTGTGGGCTGTCGCCGAAGGCTCAGAGCGCGAGGCCGGTGAGCACCAGCACCCGCTCGTAGGTGTAGTCGTCCATCGCGAACTTCACGCCCTCGCGGCCGACGCCGGACTGCTTGGCGCCGCCGTACGGCATCTGGTCGGCGCGGTAGGAGGGGACGTCGCCGATGACGACGCCGCCGACCTCGAGGGCGCGGTGGGCGCGGAAGGCGGCCTGGAGGTCGTGGGTGAACACGCCCGCCTGGAGGCCGTACTTGGAGTCGTTGGCGGCGGCGAAGGCCGCTTCCTCGCCGTCCACCTTCTGGACGCTGAGGACCGGTCCGAAGACCTCCTCGCAGGCGAGGGTGACATCGGCGGGCAGGTCGGTCAGGACGGTCGGGGCGTACGAGGCGCCGTCGCGCTTGCCGCCGGTGAGCAGGGTGGCGCCCGCGTCCACGGCCTCCTGGACCCACGCCTCGACGCGCTGGGCGGCGTCCTCGCTGACCAGCGGGCCGACGTCGGTGGCGTCGTCGCCCGGGTCGCCGGTGACCTGGGCCTCGACGGCGGCGACGATGCGCGGCAGCAGCCGGTCGTACACGGACGCGTCGGCGATGACGCGCTGCACGGAGATGCAGGACTGGCCGCCCTGGTAGTTGGAGAAGGTGGCGATGCGCTGGGCCGCCCAGTCCAGGTCGGCGTCGCTCGCGTAGTCGCCGAGGACGACGGCCGCGCCGTTGCCGCCCAGTTCCAGGGTGCAGTGCTTGCGCGGCACCGAGTCCATGATCGCGTAACCGACCTTCTCGGAGCCGGTGAAGGAGATCACCGGCAGGCGCTCGTCCTGGACGAGGGCGGGCATCCGGTCGTTGGAGACCGGCAGGATGCTCCAGGACCCGGCGGGCAACTCGGTCTCGGCGAGCAGTTCACCGATGACCAGGCCGGACAGCGGGGTGGCGGGCGCGGGCTTCAGGATGATCGGGGCACCGGCGGCGATGGCCGGGGCGACCTTGTGCGCGCAGAGGTTGAGCGGGAAGTTGAAGGGCGCGATGCCGAGGACGACGCCCTTCGGGAAGCGCCGGGTGAGGGCGAGCCGTCCCTGACCGCCGAGGTCGGTGTCCAGCCGCTGTGCCTCGCCGCCGTTAAAGCGGCGGGCCTCCTCCGCCGCGAAGCGGAACACGGACACGGCCCGGCCGACCTCGCCGCGCGCCCACTTGACCGGCTTGCCGTTCTCCGCGGAGATCAGCCGCGCGATCTCCTCGGTGCGCTCCACCAGCCTGCGGCTGACGTGGTCGAGGGCGGCGGCGCGCACATGCGCGGGCGTCGCGGCGAACTCGTCCCGCACGGCGTACGCGGCGGCCACGGCCTCCTCGACCTGGGCGTCCGTCGGCACGCTGACCGTGCCGACCAGCCGTCCGTCCCACGGGGAGGTGACGTCGAGGGTGTCCTCGCCGGTGGCCTGACGGCCGGCGAGCCAGAAGGCGTGGGTGGAGGTCATGGGAGTCCCGGCCCTTCCGCGTTGTAGGGGTGCTGCTTTCCTGGTCCCACGGTAGGGGCGCGGGGCTGGGGCGTCGGTTGTCCGATTCGTAGCAGTGGCGGGCGGGGGTACACCGGATTGGCGCCCTCGACCAGGGTTACTCCGAGCTGGTCGCCTTCAGCGCCAGCCACAGCTCCATCCGCACGTCCGGGTCGTCCAGCGACCGCCCGAGGATCTCCTCCACCCGCCGCATGCGATAGCGCAGGGTGTGCCGGTGGACGCCCAGGTCGGCGGCGGCAGCGTCCCACTGGCCGTGCCGGGAGAGCCAGGCGCGCAGGGAGGCGACGAGGTCGCCGCGGCCGGTGGCGTCGTGCTCGTGCAGGGCGCGCAGGAGACCGTCGGCGAAGGCGCGGACCGCGTCGTCGGCGAGGAGCGGCAGGACCGAGCCCGCCGCGAGCTGCTCGTGCTCGACCATGACCCGGCCCCGGCGGCGGGCCACCGACAGCGACTGTTCGGCCTGCTTGTAGGCGGCAGCGGCGGCGATCGGGCCCGCCGGGGCGGAGAGGCCGAGGACGATGTCGTCCTCCTCGGTGGTCGCCTTGCGGGCCGCTTCCCGCTCGGCCGCGTACTCCCCGCAGGCCGCCACCGCCGCGCCCCCGTCCGCCGCCAGCACCACGAGCCGCTCCCCCTCGGGCACCACCAGCACCGCCTCACCGGCGCGGGCGGCTGCCGCCTCCACCGTCTCCGTGAGCCCGGCGAGACCGGCCTGCCCGGCGTCGCTCTCGGCGACCATGGTCCGGAAGGGGGCGTCGAGCAGCCCGCCGTACAGGTCCCCGGCGACGGCACGGGCGTGGTCGGGCTGTCCGGCCAGCAGCATGCGCAGGACCGCCGCGCCGATGCGCTGTTCGGCGGCGTGCAGGGAGCGGGAGCGTTCCGTGGTCAGGGTGAGCAGGGCGATGGCCGAGTGGACGGCGTAGCGCTCGGCGGTGCCGAGGGCGGCGGCCGTGCCGACGGCGAGCGCGGCGCGGGGGCGGCGGCCGGTGCCGAGGGAGTGCAGTTCCACGCGGTCCTCGTGCTCGGGGCCGCCGACGACGGAGGAGGCGGGCGCGGGGCGTTCGCGCAGCCGCTCCACGTCCGCGGTGAGGCGGGCCGCCCGGCGCACCGCCCACTCCGGTGCGGTGGCGACCACGGCGCCCGAGGCGTCGTAGAGCGCCGCCCAGCCGTCGACCTGCGCGGCGAGCGCGGTGAGCAGCCCCTCCGGGCCCTCCGCCAGCGCCTGCTTGGTCAGCTCGCGCTGGGCGGCGAAGCCCGCCGTCACCGCCCGGTACTGGTCGGCCGCGATGGCCGCCGACACGGCCTTGCTGATGGCGAGGAAGGGCGTGCGGCGCGGCACCTCCAGCAGCGGCAGCCCCTCCTCGCGGGCCGCGTCGACGAGGGCCCCGGGGATGTCCTCGTAGTTGACGCCGACCGCGAACCCGAGGCCGACCACCCCCGCCCCCACCAGCCGCTTCACATACCGCCGCATCGACTCGGGGTTCTCCGCGTCCAGCTTCAGCGCGGTGATCAGCAGCAGCTCCCCGCCCTCCATGTAGGGCACCGGATCGGCCAGTTCACTGACGTGCGCCCAGCGCACCGGCACGTCGAGGCGGTCCTCGCCCGCGCGCACGGCCAGTTTGAGCGCGGAGTGGTGGACGAGCGAGGCGAGCGTGGGAGGCATGGGGCCTTCAGGTCGGTGGCTGAGCGGGGCGGTGGGCGATCCCGGTGATCCTTTGGCCGCCGTGTATGAACGACCTCCCTCGATTCTGCCTCACCGTACGGTCCGCGGGAGACCACGAACCCACCCGACCGTCACTTATCGGCCAAGGTCACGCCTGGTTCTCCCGCAGGTCGACCAGCAGCGGCGGCGCGTGCTCCCCCCGCACGCTGGTCAGCGACAGCACCGCGTGCCCCGGCGGCACCGCGTGCGCCAGATCGGAGGCGGACCAGCGCTCCCGCTCGACCTGCCGTACGGTCACCGCCCGCGCGGTCGCCGCCTTGCCGGTGATCACCCGGCGTACCGCGTGCCACGCCTTGCCCGCCGGGCTGTCGGCGATGATCTGGCGGTCGGTGACGTCCCGGGCCTCGGTCCACTCCTTGCCCCAGACCTCGGCGAAGTCCTGCCCGTCCCACGGGGTGAGCCCGGCCAGCGCCATCCGGCAGCCGGTGGCCCCGAGCAGCGGGCCGCGCAGCGGACGCGGTACGTCGTCCAGGCTGCGCAGGGTGAGCACGGCGCCCGCGTTGCCCGACCGCAGCCGCTGGATGCCGCGCACCGCCTCCGGCGTCACCACCCCGGTGGCGTCGTCCAGCAGCAGGCAGGCGAACAGCGACCGGTCCTCCCGTACCGCCACGCTCGCCGTGAACTGGGCGAGCACCAGCCGGGCCAGGATGCGGGAGGCGTCGGCGTGGCCGCGCGCGGGCAGGTCGACGCGGACGCGCACCGGGTGGTCGAGGGCCTTGAGCGAGAAGGGCCGCGACTGCCCGGAGGTGTCGAAGAACCCGGCGAACGCGGGCCGGTCGAGCAGCGCGACCCGGTCGGCGAGCACCCCGGCGACATCGCCCGGGTGCGCGAGCTGCCGCTCGCGGGCGTCCAGTTCCCGCAGCAGCGACTCCTGTCCGGCCCGCCGCAGCGCCGCCCGCAGCGCGGCCAGCGGTTCGGGCGCGCCGTCGAGCAACTGCCGCAGCTCGGGGACGGACGGGAACCGGTCGTGCACCGCCCGGAAGGGGCCGAGCAGCTGGGCCAGCACGGTGGTGGCGCGGCGGCTGTCGTTGCCCGGCTGCGGGTCGGTCAGATCACCGACGAGGGCCTCGGCGAGGACGGCGGCGGCCTCGTCGGGGTCGGTGGTGCCGCCGTAGAGGTCGAGGTCGTAGACGGAGTCCGGGTTGCCGATGCGTACGACGACGTCGTAGGAGTCGGCCGGGCCGATCCCGGCGCCCGCCGCGCCGACGGCGACGACCGCGGCGCGTCCGGCGAGGGCGTGCAGGCACAGCGACTCGGCGAGCGGGCGGACGACGGTGCCGGTCTTGCCGGACCCGGCGGGGCCGACGGCGAGCAGGGAGGTGCCGAGCAGCTCGGGGCCGAGGGCGAGGCCGGTGCCGCGGTAGGCGTAGGGGTTGCGGGGGTCGTCGGCGGTGGTGCCGAGCCGAACCTGACCGGTGACCAGGTCGTGCCGGGCCTGCCTGCCGGGCAGGTCACGGGCGCCGGAGGGGTGCGGACAGGCGGCGGCGCCGTCCTTGAGCACGGCGCCGGTGAACGTGGCGAGGCTGTGGCGGCCGGTGCGCACGCCCTGCCAGGCGCGGACGATGCGGGCGTGGTCGACGTCGCGCATCAGCCCGGCGCGGGCGTCCGCGGCGAGCCGCTCGGCGGCGTCGGCGGCCCCGGCGGCGCGCAGCGCGGGCCAGGCGGCGGGGTCCTCCTCGGGGGCGGGCGCACGCTCACCGGCCGCCGCCGGGCGGGGGCGCCAGGCGGGCGGGCCGTAGCGGCGCCAGATCTCGCTCCAGCGGCCGAGGCGGCCGACGCCGACCATGATGGTGCCGGCGACGAGGGTGTAGTAGGCGTACACGACCACGACGGCGGTGAAGCTGTGCGGGTCCACCCAGGACTCGGGGATCATCGCGTAGAGCGGCAGCAGCCACCAGCCGCCGAGGTAGCCGTTCCACAGCAGCGACCAGATCAGCCAGCCCACGAGGAAGGCGATCACCGCCCCGCTGAGCAGTTGGCGGCCCGGGATCGTCTCGGGCTCCTCGTCCGGCCGCGGCCGGTAGCCGAACCGCCAGACGCCGGGCGCGGCGTCCGGGCGCGGGGTGCGCAGCCAGGACAGGAAGGCCGAGCCGTCCGGCGGCGGTGGCGCGGACGGCGGACGGGGCGGCATCGCGGGCATCCGAGGCGGCCCCGCCGGGCGCGGCACAGGGTTCGCGTGCGTGCCCCGTGCGTCCCGGTTCCCGTCGCTGTCCATTGCGCTTGCCCCCTGACCAGCCGTTCCCTGCCGTGCGTGACCCATCAGCGAGTCAATCTAACGCCGTCCGAAGGGGAGTTCACCGCTTACGTGGCCGGTCCGTGGTGGACATGTCCCGTACGGCTATGTCCACCACGGACAACCGACCCCCCGGACAACGCCCAGATGGAGCATGCCCACCCCCCGCCGCCCGCCCTAGCCTGCGAAAAAAGGAAGCAAGCGTCCCGTTACACCCCCAGGAGCCCCGCATGACCGCACTTCCGCAGGAGCGCCGCGTCGTCACCGCCATTCCCGGCCCGAAGTCGCAGGAGCTTCAGGCCCGCCGTACCGCCGCGGTCGCCCAGGGCGTGGGTTCCGTGCTGCCGGTGTTCACCGCGCGCGCGGGCGGCGGCATCATCGAGGACGTCGACGGCAACCGGCTGATCGACTTCGGCTCCGGCATCGCCGTGACGAGCGTCGGCGCGTCCGCCGAGGCCGTCGTGCGCCGCGCCTCCGCGCAGCTCGCCGACTTCACCCACACCTGCTTCATGGTCACGCCGTACGAGGGCTACGTCGCCGTCGCCGAGGCGCTGGCGGAGCTGACGCCGGGCGACCACGCCAAGAAGTCGGCGCTGTTCAACAGCGGCGCCGAGGCCGTCGAGAACGCGGTGAAGATCGCCCGCGCGTACACCAAGCGCCAGGCCGTCGTGGTCTTCGACCACGGCTACCACGGCCGCACCAACCTCACGATGGCGCTGACGGCGAAGAACATGCCGTACAAGCACGGCTTCGGCCCGTTCGCGCCCGAGGTCTACCGCGTCCCCGTCGCCTACGGCTACCGCTGGCCCACCGGCCCGGAGAACGCCGGTCCGGAGGCCGCCGCGCAGGCCGTCGACCAGATCACCAAGCAGGTCGGCCCGGAGAACGTCGCCGCGATCATCATCGAGCCGGTGCTCGGTGAGGGCGGCTTCATCGAGCCCGCCAAGGGCTTCCTCCCGGCGATCCGCGAGTTCGCGTCCGCCCACGGCATCGTCTTCGTCGCCGACGAGATCCAGTCCGGCTTCTGCCGCACCGGCCAGTGGTTCGCCTGCGAGGACGAGGGCATCGTCCCCGACCTGATCACCACCGCCAAGGGCATCGCGGGCGGCCTGCCGCTGGCCGCGGTCACCGGCCGCGCCGAGATCATGGACGCCGCGCACGCGGGCGGCCTCGGCGGCACCTACGGCGGCAACCCGGTCGCCTGCGCCGGTGCGCTCGGCTCCATCGAGACGATGAAGGAGCTGGACCTCAACGCGAAGGCCAAGTCCATCGAGGCGACGATGAAGTCCCGCCTCTCCGCCATGGCCGAGAAGTACGACGTCATCGGCGACGTCCGGGGCCGGGGCGCGATGATCGCCATCGAGCTGGTCAAGGACCGCGGGACCAAGGAGCCGAACCCCGAGGCGACGGCCGCCCTCGCCAAGGCGTGCCACGCCGAGGGCCTGCTGGTCCTGACCTGTGGCACCTACGGCAACGTCCTGCGCTTCCTGCCCCCGCTGGTGATCGGCGACGACCTGCTGAACGAGGGCCTCGACATCCTGGAGCAGGCGCTGGCGCGCATCTGAGCTGGGCCGCGACCCTTGCGGACCATGTGAAGAACGTGTGCGGGGTGGATGGCAGGACGCCGTTCCGGCTGTCCAGCGTCCACCCCCTGCCGTAGGTTCTACCCAGATGAGAGATACACCCGCTCACGGGGCACCGTGAGCGGTATCAGGCCGGGGCCTCCCCAGCTTCGACCTGGTCGTGCCTCGCGCACACAACCGGGGCCCTCGGCTCCGGGTCTCCTCACCGATCGGACAGTCGCCCGCCCCAGACCCCCCGGGGCGCGCGACGCTCCGATCCGGACGGCCGCTTCGGCGCCGCCCACTGAAGGGCCAGCGCAAACCCCCCCTTGCGCTGGCCCTTCAGCGCGTTGATCACGCCTGACAAGCTGTCCCCATGCCCTTTGCGCCCCCGAGCCGAAGCCTCCCCGCCCTCGTCGCCGCCGCCGTGGCCCTCTTCGCCCTGCTCACCTGGCAGGTCGCCACCGACGGCCCCCTCATCGGCGTGGACGAGCGGGTCGGGCGGGACTTGGTGGAGCGGGGCTGGCTCGCGGAGCTGTTCGCCGATCTGGGCGGGGTGGCGGTGGCGGTGCCCGTGCTGGTGGTCGTCGCGGTGGGCACCGCCTGGTGGGGCCGGGCGCGGGGTGGGGCACGGTGGTGGGTGCCCGGGGCGGTGGCGGTGGCGGTGATGGCGCTCGTGCCCGTGGTCGTCGTACCGCTCAAGGAGCTGATCGACCGGGGCGGTACCGCCGTCACGCCCGGGAGCGGGTTCTATCCGTCCGGGCACACCGCCACCGCCGCCGTCGGCTATGGCTGTGCGGCCTTGCTCGTCCTTCCGTGGGTGCGCACCGCGCGGGGGCGGAGGGTGCTGGTGGGCGGGTGTGTGCTGCTCAACCTCGGGGTGGGGGCCGGGCTGGTGCGGCAGGGGTACCACTGGCCGCTGGATGTCGTCGGCAGTTGGTGTCTGGCGGTCGTGATGCTGGCCGCCTTCACCGGGCTGGTCAGCCGAAGTAGTCGTCGAACGTCCGCTGGAACTCCCAGCCCCCGAAGCGGTCCCAGTTGATCGACCACGTCATCAGGCCCCGCAGGGACGGCCAGGTGCCGTGGGTGGCGTACGAGCCGCAGTTCTGCTTCCTCGTCAGGCAGTCCAGGGTCTTCACCACCTCCGACGGCGGTACGTGGCCGTTGCCCGCGTTCGTCGTCGCGGGCATGCCGATGGCTATCTGGTCGGGGCGCAGGGGCGGGAAGACGTTGTTGGCGTTGCCCGCGACCGGGAAGCCGGTGAGGAGCATGTCCGTCATGGCTATGTGGAAGTCGGCGCCGCCCATGGAGTGGTACTGGTTGTCCAGGCCCATGACGGGGCCGGAGTTGTAGTCCTGGACGTGGAGCAGGGTCAGGTCGTCGCGCATCGCGTGGATGACCGGGAGGTAGGCGCCCGCTCGCGGGTCCTGGCCGCCCCACTGGCCGGTGCCGTAGTACTGGTAGCCGAGTTGGACGAAGAAGGTCTCCGGGGCCATCGTCAGGACGAAGTCGTCGCCGTACCTCGCCTTCAGGGTCTTCAGGGCGGAGATCAGGTTCACGATCACCGGGGTCTTCGGGTTCTTGAAGTCCGTGTCGGTGGCGTCCAGGGAGAGGGAGTGGCCCTCGAAGTCGATGTCGAGGCCGTCCAGTCCGTACTCGTCGATGATCTTCGAGACCGAGGCGACGAACGTGTCCCTCGCCGCCGTCGTCGTCAGGCGTACCTGGCCGTTCTGCCCGCCTATGGAGATCAGCACCTTCTTGCCCGCGGCCTGCTTCGCGCGGATCGCCGACTTGAACTCCGCGTCGCTCTCGACGTTCGGGCACTCCGTCGCCGGGCAGCGGTTGAAGCGGATGTCGCCCGAGGTGACCGAGGTCGGTTCGCCGAAGGCGAGGTCGATGACGTCCCAGCTGTCGGGGACGTCGGCCAGGCGGGTGTAGCCGGAGCCGTTGGCGAAGCTGGCGTGCAGGTAGCCGACCAGGGCGTGGGGCGGGAGGTCCCCGGTGCCGCCGCCCGGGCCGGGGGGCGTCGTGGCGGTGACCGTCGCCGAGCGCGCCGACTCGCCTGCGTCGTTCAGCGCCGCCACCTGGAACGCGTAGGAGGTCTGCGGGGTCAGGCCCGTCAC
The DNA here is from genome assembly GCF_042796855.1 of Streptomyces sp. NPDC057877. Classification (NCBI taxonomy): domain Bacteria; kingdom Bacillati; phylum Actinomycetota; class Actinomycetes; order Kitasatosporales; family Streptomycetaceae; genus Streptomyces; species Streptomyces sp. NPDC057877. The sequence continues at coordinate 234,953 of NZ_JBHVMS010000011.1, read as the reverse complement.
CGTCGTCGACGTGCCGGTGACCGTGCGCAGGCGTGTGCCGTCGCGGTAGACCGCGTAGCCCGTCGCGCCCGGGACCGGGGACCAGGTCAGGGCGACGCTGGAGGAGGTGACGGTGCCGGTCGCCAAGCCGGTGGGCGGGGCGGGGGGCTGGCCCGGGTCGGCGGAGGGGCCCATCAGGGATATGTCGTCGGCGTGGTAGGCGCCGGTGCCGTACCAGCCGTGGGTGTAGACGGTGACGCGGGTGGTGGCCGGGCCGGTGCGGAAGGTCGTCGTCAGTGGCTGCCAGGACGGGGCCGACTGGGTCCAGGTGGAGACGTCGGTGGTGCCCGTGCCGGTCGCGCCCGCGTAGACGTACGAGCCCTGGACGTGGGCCGTCAGCGTGTACTGGGAGTCCGGGCGTACCGTCACGGTCTGCGCGCACCGGGCGTTGTCGCTGCCGGCGGGGGTGGCCCGCAGCGCCGAACTTCCGCTGCGCACAGGTGAGCCGACCGCCGTGGCGGCCGTACAGGTCCAGTTGTCGAGGCCCGCCTCGAAGCCGCCGTTGCGGATCAGGTCCGCGTCGGCCGCACGGGCGGCCGACGAGAGCGCGGTGAGGCCGGGCACGGTCAGGACGGCGGCCGTGAGCAGGGCGACCAGGGGTCTGCGGTCCACAAGTGCCTCCGGGAGTGGGGGAATTGGAGGGGGACGAACACGTGGAACAAACACGTCGGGCGAACACTGCACAGCTTGGTCCAGACCAATTGAGGGGTCAAGGCCTCCGGCGACAGGCCCGGACCTCGGTCCCTAGCCGTCCCCCTCGGTCGCCAGACCCGCCGCCGCCTCGTGCATCGCCAGCTCCAGCAGCGCGGGGTCGGTGAGGGTGCCGGAGCCGTCCGGAGGCACCAGCCAGCGCACCCCGCCCGTCGCGCGGCCCGGGTACGGTACGACGATCCAGGTGCCCGCCCCCGCCGTGCGGATGCCCGTGCCCAGCCAGCGGGCCGCGGTGCCCGGCGGGACGAAGAAGCCCATGCGGGCGTCCCCGAAGTCGACCAGTACCGGGCCGGGCTGGTCGAGGATGCGGGTAAGGACGTCGAGGGTCGGATAGCCGAGTTCGCCCGGCAGGATCAGTACGTCCCACGCCTTGCCCGCGGGCAGGAGCACCACCCCCAGGGGGTTGCGCTCCCATTCCCAGCGGCAGGCCTCGGGGTCCGGTGCGACGGATGCCAGCCATTCGACTGCCGTCTTTGCCCCACTCATGCGGGACCTCCCTGTCTCTTCGTGGACGCGGCGGTCGCGTCGGGAGGGAGAGGGAGGTTCCTCGGTGTGCATTACGCGGGTTCCGGCGACCCGTTGGAGTGATGCGGGTCACACCGGCCCGGACCGTGCGGCCCTCAGCTGTCGAAGCCCAGGCCCAGCCTGTCCATCGTCCGCAGCCACAGGTTGCGCTGCCCCTGCCGGGCGTCCGCCCGCGCCAGCGACCACTTGGTGAGCGCGATGCCCGTCCAGGCGAACGGCTCCGGCGGGAAGGGCAACGGCTTGCTGCGGACCATCTCCAGTTCGGTGCGCTCGGTGCGCTCCCCCGCCAGCAGGTCCAGCATCACGTCCGCGCCGAAGCGGCTGGCGCCGACCCCGAGGCCCGTATAGCCCGCCGCGTACGCGACCCGGCCGCCGTGGGCCGTGCCGAAGAACGCCGAGAAGCGCGAGCAGGTGTCGATCGCGCCGCCCCACGCGTGCGTGAAGCGGACGCCCTCCAACTGCGGGAAGCAGGTGAAGAAGTGCCCGGCGAGCTTGGCGTAGGTCTCCGGGCGGTCGTCGTACTCGGCGCGCACCCTGCCGCCGTACGGGTAGATCGCGTCGTAGCCGCCCCACAGGATCCGGTTGTCGGCGGAGAGCCGGAAGTAGTGGAACTGGTTGGCGCTGTCGCCGAGGCCCTGGCGGTTCTGCCAGCCGATCGAGGCCAGTTGCCCCGGCGTCAGGGGTTCGGTCATCAGGGCGTAGTCGTAGACCGGGACCGTGTACGCCCGGACGCGCCGGACCAGGTTCGGGAAGACGTTCGTGCCGAGGGCCACGCGGCGGGCGCGGATCCGGCCGTAGGGGGTGGACACGGCCATCCCACCACCGTGCTGCTTCAGGGTGAGCGCGGGGGTGTGCTCGTAGAGGCGGACGCCGAGGCGCAGGCACGCCCGCTTCAGGCCCCAGGCGAGTTTCGCGGGGTTGACCAGGGCGACGCCCCGGGGGTCGTGCAGGCCCGCCTGGAAGGTGGGGGACGCGACCTGTTCGCGGACCGCGTCGGCGTCCAGGTACTCGATGCCGTCGGCGAGGCCGTGGCGGCGCAGTTCGGCGTGCCAGTCGCGCAGTTCGCGGGCCTGGTAGGGCTCGGTGGCGACATCGATCTCGCCGGTGCGTTCGAAGTCGCAGTCGATGCCGTGCCGGGCGACCGCCGCCTCGATCCCGTCGAGGTTGCGGGCGCCCAACTCCTCCAGTCGGTGGATCTCCTTCGGCCAGCGGGTGAGCCCGTTGGGCAGGCCGTGGGTGAGGGAGGCGGCGCAGAAGCCGCCGTTGCGGCCGGAGGCGGCCCAGCCCACCTCACGGCCTTCGACCAGGACCACGTCCCGCCGCGGATCGCGCTCCTTGGCGCCCAGCGCGGTCCACAGTCCGCTGTAGCCGCCGCCGACGACCAGCAGGTCGCAGGTCTCGACGCCGGTGAGCGCGGGCTCGGGACGGGGCCTGCCGGGGTCGTCCAGCCAGTACGGGACCGGCTGGGCCTCGGAGAGGGATGTCGTCCAGTGGTGCTTTTCGTTGTCACGGCTCATGGCGCTCGGGGCCATGATTTCAACTCCCTACGAGGAAGTCCCGGAACGGGACCTTACGCCTTTTGCTTGGTACGGCGGCTGCTGATGACCATGGAGGCCACCACCAGCAGTACGGCGATCAGGAACATGGCCGTACCGACGACATTGATCTGTACGGGCGTTCCGCGCTGTGCCGAGCCCCAGACGAACATGGGGAAGGTGACCGTCGCGCCCGAGTTGAAATTGGTGATGATGAAGTCGTCGAAGGAGAGCGCGAAGGCGAGCAGCGCGCCCGCCGCGATTCCGGGGGCCGCGATCGGCAGGGTGACCCGCAGGAAGGTCTGCACGGGACCGGCGTACAGGTCCTGCGCGGCCTGTTCCAGCCGGGGGTCCATGGACATCACCCGCGCCTTGACCGCGACGACGACGAAACTCAGGCAGAACATGATGTGGGCGATCAGAATCGTCCAGAAGCCGAGCTGCGCGCCCATGTTGAGGAAGAGGGTGAGCAGCGAGGCCGCCATCACCACCTCGGGCATCGCCATCGGCAGGAAGATCAGCGAGTTGATCGGCCCGCGCGCGCGGAAGCGGTAGCGGACCAGCGCGAAGGCGATCATCGTGCCGAGGACGGTGGCGCCCAGGGTCGCCCAGAAGGCGATCTGGAGGCTGAGGGTGAGCGAGTCGCACAGCCCCGAGACGCCGCACGGGTCCTGCCAGGCGTCCAGGGAGAACTGCTGCCACTCGTAGTTGAAGCGGCCCTTGGGGTTGTTGAAGGAGAAGACCGTGACGACGACGTTCGGAAGCAGCAGGTATCCGAGCGTCAGCAGTCCCGCGATGACGACGAGATGGCGCTTGAGCCAGTTAGCGAAGGCCATTTAGACCAGGTCCTCCGTCCCCGACCTGCGGATGTAGAGCGTGACCATGATGAGGATCGCGAACATCAGGATGAAGGACAGCGCGGCGGCCGTCGGATAGTCGAGAATCCGCAGGAACTGCGACTGGATGACATTGCCGATCATTCTGGTGTCGGTGGAGCCGAGCAGATCGGCGTTGACGTAGTCACCGGTGGCCGGGATGAAGGTCAGCAGCGTGCCGGAGACGACACCCGGCATCGACAGCGGGAAGGTGACCCGGCGGAAGGTCGTCGACGGGCGCGCGTACAGGTCGTTCGCCGCCTCGTGCAGCCGGGGGTCGATGCGCTCCAGCGAGGTGTACAGCGGCAGGATCATGAACGGCAGGAAGTTGTACGTCAGACCGCACACCACCGCCAGCGGGGTGGCCAGCACCCGGTCGCCCGCGGTCATGCCGAGCCAGCTGGTGACATCGAGGACGTGCAGGCTGTTCAGGGCACCGACGACCGGGCCGCCGTCCGCGAGGATCGTCTTCCAGGCCAGGGTGCGGATCAGGAAGCTGGTGAAGAACGGCGCGATCACCAGGATCATGATCAGGTTCCGCCAGCGGCCCGCGCGGAAGGCGATCAGATACGCCAGCGGGTAGCCGAGCAGCAGGCACAGGAAGGTGGCGGTCCCGGCGTACAGCACCGAGCGCAGGAACTGCGGCCAGTAGTCGGTCAGCGCGTCCCAGTAGGTGGCGAAGTGCCAGGTGACCTCGTAGCCCTCCTCCAGGGAGCCCGTCTGCACGGACGTGGAGGCCTGGTAGATCACCGGCAGCGCGAAGAAGACCAGCAGCCAGAGGATGCCGGGGAGCAGGAGCAGATACGGCGTCCAGCGCCCGCGCTTGCGGGGTGGCTTGCGGTCCGGCGCGGTGGGGCTGAGAGGCGGCGGCGCCTCGGTGAGGGTCGTCGTCATCACACGGCCTCTTCCACTCCGGCCTCGATGTCCTGGGAGGCGTCCAGGCCGAAGGTGTGGGCGGGGCTCCAGTGCAGGACGACGTCGGCGCCGGGGACGAGGCGGGTGTCGCGGTCGACGTTCTGGACGTAGACGGCGAGTTCGGCACCGGCCGGGCTGTCGACGACGTACTGGGTCGACACCCCGATGAAGCTGGCGTCGGCGATCTTGCCGGTGACGCGGTTGCGCCCGGCCGGGATCTCGCCCGCGTCGTCGGCGTGGGTGAGGGAGATCTTCTCCGGGCGCACGCCGACCAGGACCTTGCCGCCGGTCGTCGCGGGCGCGGAGCAGCGCCCGGTGGGCAGGGTGAGCTTGCCGCCGCCCGCCTTGAGGACGATCTCGTCGCCGCTGGTGGTGTCGACCTCGGCCTCGATCAGGTTGGAGGTGCCGAGGAAGTTGGCGACGAACGTGGTGCGCGGGTTCTCGTAGAGGTCGGCGGGGGCGCCGAGCTGTTCGACGCGGCCCGCGTTCATCACGGCGACCGTGTCGGCCATGGTCATGGCCTCCTCCTGGTCGTGCGTGACATGGATGAAGGTGATGCCGACCTCGGTCTGGATGCGCTTCAGCTCCAGCTGCATCTGGCGGCGCAGCTTCAGGTCGAGGGCGCCGAGCGGCTCGTCGAGGAGCAGCACCTTGGGGTGGTTGATCAGCGCGCGGGCCACCGCGACGCGCTGCTGCTGGCCGCCGGAGAGCTGGTGCGGCTTCTTGCGGGCCTGCTCGCCGAGCTGCACCAGGTCGAGCATCTCCTCGACCTGCTTCTTCACGCTCTTGATGCCGCGGCGGCGCAGCCCGAAGGCGACGTTCTCGAAGATGTCGAGGTGCGGGAAGAGCGCGTAGGACTGGAAGACGGTGTTCACCGGCCGCTTGTACGGCGGCAGCCTCGTCACGTCCTGGTCGCCGAGGTGGACGGTGCCCGAGCTGGGCTCCTCCAGGCCCGCGATCATGCGCAGGGTGGTGGTCTTGCCGCAGCCGGAGGCGCCGAGCAGGGCGAAGAACGAGCCCTGCGGGACGGTCAGGTCGAGCGGGTGCACGGCGGTGAAGGCGCCGTAGGTCTTGCTGATGCCGGAGAGGCGGACGTCGCCGCTGCCCGCCGTAGCGTCTGTCGTCGTCATCTCGTCACGCCCCTGTGAGCTTCGCGAACTTCTCTTCGTACGCCGTCTCTTCCTTCGCGCTCAGGGAGCGGAAGGCGCGAGACTTGGCGGCCATGTCCTTGTCGGGGAGGATCAGCGGGTTGTTGGCCGCGTCCTCGTCGATCTTCGCCAGCTCCGCCTTCACCCCGTCGACGGGACACACGTAGTTGATGTACGCGGCGAGCTGCGCGGCCGGGCCGGGCTCGTAGTAGTAGTCGATGAGGCGTTCGGCGTTGGTCTTGTGGCGGGCCTTGTTGGGGACCAGCAGGTTGTCCGTGGACGTCATGTAGCCGCTGTCGGGGATCAGGAAGTCCACGTCGGGGCTGTCCGCCTTGAGCTGTACGACGTCACCGGCCCACGCGAGACAGGCGGCGAAGTCGCCCTTGGTGAGGTCGGCGGTGTAGTCGTTGCCGGTGAAGCGGCGGATCTGGCCCTTGTCGACGGCCTTCTGGAGCCGTGCCACGGCCGCGTCGTAGTCGTCGTCGCTGAACCTGCCGGGGTCCTTGCCCATGTCGAGCAGGGTCATCCCGATGCTGTCGCGCATCTCGGACAGGAAGCCGACCTTGCCTTTGAGCTTGGGGTTGTCGAGCAGGTCGGAGACCGAGCGCACCTCCTGGCCGTCCAGCGCCTTCCTGTTGTAGGCGATGACCGTGGAGATACCGGTCCAGGGGTACGAGTACGCCCGCCCGGGGTCCCAGTCGGGGCTGCGGAACTGCTGGGAGAGGTTGGCGTAGGCGGTCGGCAGGTTGGCCGGGTCCAGTTTCTGGACCCATCCGAAGCGGATCAGGCGGGCGGCGAGCCAGTCGGTGACGCAGATCAGGTCGCGTCCGGTCTCCTGACCGGCGGCGAGCTGGGGCTTGATCTTGCCGAAGAACTCGACGTTGTCGTTGATGTCCTCGGTGTACTTGACCGTGATGCCGGTCCGCTTCTTGAACGCGTCGAGCGTGGGGTGGTGCTTCTCGCTCTCGTCGACGTCCATGTACTCGGTCCAGTTGGAGAAGCTGACGGTCTTCTCCTTCTCCGAGTGGTCCTCGGCGGAGACGCCGCCCTCGGACTGGCCCGCGGGCGGGATGCCGCAGGCGCTGAGCGCGCCCAGGCCGCCGACCGTGAGCGCGCCGCCCGCGGAGGCGCGCAGCAGCGAACGGCGGGTCAGGGAGGCCCTGCCGCGTCGGAAACTGCGCCGCATGGCGGCCACTTGGGCCGGGGACAGGCGGTCGGGCTCGAACTGCTCCATGCGCGTGGTGCCCTTTCGGGAGGGTAGGCGGCCGTGGGTCGGACGGCCTGGTTGCTATCGGTCCCCGAAGATCGTGCGGTGCCAGTCCTTCCTGGCGACCGCCGTGTTGTCGTACATGACGTGCTTGAGCTGCGTGTACTCCTCGAAGGAGTACACGGACATGTCCTTTCCGAAGCCGGATGCCTGGTAGCCGCCGTGCGGCATCTCACTGATGATCGGAATGTGGTCGTTGACCCACACACACCCCGCCTTGATCTCGCGCGTGGCGCGGCCCGCGCGGTAGACGTCCCGGGTCCAGGCGGAGGCGGCGAGGCCGTACGGGGTGTCGTTGGCGAGCGCCAGGCCCTCGTCGTCGGTGTCGAAGGGAAGCACGACGAGGACCGGGCCGAAGATCTCCGACTGGACGATCTCGCTGTCCTGCGCGGCGTCGGCGACGAGGGTGGGCCGGTAGTAGGCGCCGTCCTCCAGCCCGCCCCGCGGGGCCTCGCCGCCGGTGACCACGCGCGCGTACCCGCGTGCCCGGTCGACGAAGGCGGCGACACGGTCGCGCTGGGTGTGCGAGATCAGCGGGCCGAGGTCGGTGCCGGGCGCGAAGGGGTCACCGAGGCGGACGCTCTGCATCAGGGCGGCGGTCCGCTCGACGAACGCCTCGTACAGCGGACGCTGTACGTACGCGCGCGTGGCGGCCGTGCAGTCCTGCCCGGTGTTGATGAGCGCGCCCGCGACCGCGCCGTGCACGGCGGCCTCCAGGTCGGCGTCGTCGAAGACCACGAAGGGGGCCTTGCCGCCCAGCTCCAGGTGCAGGCGCTTGACGGTGGCGGTGGCGATCTCGGCGACGCGCTTGCCGACGGCGGTGGAGCCGGTGAAGGAGGTCATGGCGACGTCGGGGTGGCCGACGAGGTGCTCGCCCGCTTCCTTGCCGGTGCCGGTGACGATGTTGATCACGCCGTCGGGGATGCCCGCCGCGGTGGCGGCCTGGGCGAAGAGGAGGGAGGTGAGCGGGGTCAGCTCGGCGGGCTTCAGGACGATGGTGTTGCCCGCGGCGACCGCCGGGAGGATCTTCCAGGCGGCCATCTGGAGGGGGTAGTTCCAGGGCGCGATGGAGCCGACGACGCCGATGGGTTCGCGGCGGACGTACGAGGTGTGGTCGCCGGAGTACTCACCGGCCGACTGCCCCTGGAGGTGCCGGGCGGCGCCCGCGAAGAAGGCGGTGTTGTCGATGGTGCCCGGGACGTCGAACTCGCGGGTCAGCTTCAGCGGCTTGCCGCACTGGAGGGACTCGGCGCGGGCGAAGTCCTCGGCGCGGTCGGCGAGGACGGCGGCGAAGCGGTGCAGCGCGTCGGAGCGCTCGCCCGGGGTGGCCCCGGACCAGCCCGGGAACGCCGCGCGGGCGGCGGTGACGGCCGCGTCCACGTCGGCGGGACCGGCGAGTTCGTAGACGTACACCTCCTCGCCCGTGGCGGGGTCGACCACGGCGTGAGTGCGGCCGGAGGTGCCCTTCGTCAGGCGTCCGGCGATGTACTGCGCGCCCTCGGCGAAGCGTTCCTGCGCGGGAAATCGTTCCGGGGTTGCGGTGCCCGGGTTGTGCATGTCGCTCTCCTCCGCCATCGCCCCTGTTCGGAGGCGGGTGGCGTAGCTCCGGCTCGATTTGAGTGCCGATCCTGACAGAGGAACCGCACTCCAACAAGGGATTCCGTTGTTGCCTTTTGGTTAAGCGACGGAATCTGTCGACCAGGTGTCGAGTGGGGCGGGGAAATGGGGGACGGAGTGTCAGTGGTGCCTGCCAGACTCGGCTGCATGGAGACGATCGATTCTCGGGAAGCCCTGGTCAGGGCGGTCCGCGCGGGGGCGGGGATCAGGTACCTGCACTTCTGGGGACACCGGCCGCGGGCCGACGGGCGGGTGGGCGCGAGCTGTCTGAGCCAGTGGTGGCCGTCGCCGTTCACGGTGGGCGGCGTGGAGTACGCGACGGCCGAGCACTGGATGATGGCCGCGAAGGCCCGCCTCTTCGACGACACGGAGGCGGAGCGGCGGGTGCTCGCCGCGGACCATCCCGCCGAGGCCAAGAAGGCGGGGCGGCTGGTGCGCGGCTTCGACGAGGCCGTATGGGCGCGCGAGCGCTTCGGGATCGTCGTGACGGGCAGCGTCCACAAGTTCGCGGCCCGGGAGGAGCTGCGGGGGTTCCTGCTCGGGACGGGTGAGCGCGTCCTGGTGGAGGCGAGTCCCATGGACCGGGTGTGGGGAATCGGCCTCACGGCCACGGACGGGGGAGCGTCGGACCCGGAGCGGTGGCGGGGGCTGAACCTGCTGGGGTTCGCGCTGATGGAGGCGCGGGAGCGGCTGCGGGGGGACGGGGTCAGTTAGACGCCGGGGCCCCGCCCGTCGCGTCCGTGGTGCGCAGCAGGCGTAGGAACGCCTTGACGCCCGCGATGATCTCCTGGTTGTCGGTGAGGCGGTTGACCGTGGACTCGAACTCGCGGCCCAGCGCGGCGATCCTGCGGTCCGCCTCCTCGGCGCGTTCGTAAGCGCTCATGGCCAGCGCGTCCACGGTGCGGCGCAGCTCGGCGAGGGCCCGGTAGTGGTCCTCGGCCTTCTCCTCCAGGACCCGCGCCCCGGCCTCGGTGCGGTCCAGCCGGGCGTGCAGCTCCACGACGTCGTCCCGGGGATAGGTGACGTCCTTCAGAAGGGTGCCGAGGCGTCGGCGGAGCTGGCCGAAGTACGCGGCGGCCGGGCGGAAGAAGGTGCTCAGCAGGAAGAACGCGACGAACCAGTAGCCGGTGAACTCGCCCGACGCCCAGGTCACCGCGAAGACGACCGCCGCCGTCAGGACATGGCCCGCGACCGCCGCCCGCAGCATCGTGCGGGCGATGCGCGCGGCCTCGGCGTCCCGGGCCGTCGGGACCTCCATGCCCTTCTCCCGGCTCACGGCGATCTCGGCTAGCACGGAGTGCGCACGGAAGTAGAGGTTCCAGGGCAGGGTGAGCAGGAACAGCAGCCACAACAGGCTCAGTACGCCCGCGCCGACGGCGAACACCACCGCGGGCGGCGCCCCCGCCGCGTGTGCGAGGAGCAGTGCGGCTCCCGCCGCGACCACGGCCACCACCGCTGCCAGGAATCTGCCCACGTCCCCACCTCCGGATCCGGTCCCGTCCACACGTGCCTAGGCAGGGCCCATCGTCTCCGGCCCGGCGGGAGGCGTCATGAGTAGGCGTACTCAGACGAACCGGAGCGGTGCGCGCCGCTCAGGGCACGAAGATCACCAGCGCCCCCATGCCCACCGCCAGCACCATGGCCACCGCGCCGCAGATGATCCCGGCGAGGGCCTGGCCACCGTTGTCGGCCTCGCCCCGGGTCGCCTTCCGGCGGCCGATCGCGCCGAAGACGACGCCGAGCAGGCCGAGGATGAAGGCCAGCGGCCACAGGCAGAACAGCACGGTGGCGACGATGCCGAGCACCAGGCCCGCCGTGCCCATGCCGTTGCTGGTCTGCGGGGGCGGACGGTGCCAGCCGAGGTGGGCGCCGGGCGGGTACGGGGCCGGGTGGCCGTACCCGCCGGGGTAGCCGTAGCCGTAGCCGTAGCCGGGAGCGCCCGGGCCGCCGGGGGCGAGGGGCGGCGGCGGGACCGGTGAGTCCTGCGCCGGGGGCGCGAACGGGTTGGCGGGGCCGGTCCACTGCTGCGGCTGGGGCGCGAACGGGTGGGCGGGGCCGGTCCACTGCTGCGGCGGGGGCGGGTAGCCCGCTCCCTCCCCGGGCAGCGACGTGATCGTCTGCTGGTCGTGGACGGAGGGCGGCGGCGGTCCGGGGCGCAGGTCGTCGGCGGGCGGGGCCCAGGGGTCCCGGTCCTGCCGGGGCGGGGGCGTGTCGCCCGGCTTGCCCAGCGGCACCCGCGCGGCACCGTCCCCCGCAGGGCCGCCTTCGCCCGTGCCGCCGTCGGCGGACGGCCGCGGGTCGTCGGACATGCGTGGCCCCCTCTGTCGTAGGTGCCGCCATGCTACGGCGGGGCACGCCACGGTTCGGGTGCGGCCTACGATGATCCCGAGTCACCGATCAGCCGATCACCGCGCCCCGCCACCCCACAGGAGAAGAGGCCGGGGCGCCGTTCCCGGGGAGGAACCTTGACCGACCGTCTCGTCGAGCCGCGCGTCCCGCGCGATCTGCACGCCTTCATCGCCGGACTGCCCAAGGCCGAACTGCACGTGCACCACGTGGGTTCCGCCTCCCCGCGCATCGTCTCCGCACTGGCCGCCCGCCACCCCGACTCCAAGGTGCCCACCGACCCCGAGGCGCTGGCGGACTTCTTCACCTTCACGGACTTCGCCCACTTCATCGACGTGTACCTGTCGGTGGTCGACCTCATCCGCACCCCGGAGGACGTCCGCCTGCTGACGTACGAGGTGGCGCGGGAGCTGGCCCGGCAGCAGGTGCGCTACGCCGAGCTGACCATCACGCCGTACTCCTCGACCCGGCGCGGGATCGACGAGGCGTCCTTCATGGACGCGATCGAGGACGCCCGCAAGGCGGCGGAGGCCGAGTTCGGGACCGTACTGCGCTGGTGCTTCGACATTCCCGGCGAGGCCGGTCTGGAGTCGGCGGAGGAGACGGTGCGGCTGGCCACCGACGACCGGCTGCGCCCGGAGGGCCTGGTGTCCTTCGGGCTCGGCGGGCCGGAGATCGGTGTGCCCAGGCCGCAGTTCAAGCCCTACTTCGACCGGGCGATCGCCGCCGGGCTGCGGTCGGTGCCGCACGCCGGTGAGACCACCGGGCCTGAGACGGTGTGGGACGCGCTCACGCATCTGCGCGCCGAGCGCATCGGGCACGGCACCAGCTCCGCGCGGGACCCGAAGCTGCTGGCGCACCTCGCCGAGCACGGGATCGCCCTGGAGGTCTGCCCGACCTCGAACATCGCCACCCGCGCGGTCCGCACGCTGGAGGAGCACCCGATAAGGCAGTTCGTGGAGGCCGGGATCACCGTCACGGTCAACTCCGACGACCCGCCGATGTTCGGCACCGATCTGAACAACGAGTACGCCGTCGCCGCCCGGCTCCTCGGCCTCGACGAGCGCGGACTCGCCGAGCTGGCGAAGAACGCCGTGACCGTGTCCTTCCTCGACCCGGCGGGCAAGGCGAAGCTCGCCGCCGAGATCGACTCGTACACCACGGACTGGCTCGCCGCCCGATGACCGACCGTCCACGACCCGAGCGACCCGTGCGACCCGAGCGACCCGCGCACCCCGCGCACCCCGCGCGACCCGCGCACCCCGCGCGCACCGTCACCGCGGTCGCCCACCGGGGTGACCCCTACCGCTTCCGGGAGAACACGCTCGACTCGCTGACCTCCGCGATCCGGCTGGGCGCGGACGCCGTCGAGATCGACGTACGGCTCACCCGGGACGGCGTCCCGCTGCTGCTGCACGACGAGACGCTGAAGCGGCTGTGGGAGCACGACCGGCCGCTGCTGGCGCTGTCCGCGGCGGAGGTGCGCGGCCTGACGGCGGGCCGGGTGCCGACGCTGGTGGAGGCGCTGGCGGCGACCGACGGGCACCGGGTGATGCTCGACCTGCCCGGGACCCCGGGCGTGCGGGCGGCTCGCCGGGTCGTGGACGCCGTACGCGGGGCCGGGGCGCGGGACCGCGTCTACTACTGCGCGGGCGCCCCGGCGATGCTCGCGGTCCGCGCCGCCGACCCCGCCGCCGAGATCGCCCTGACCTGGACGACGCTGGCCCCGCCGCGCCCGGCGCTGCTGGCCGCGGTGCGGCCCCGCTGGCTCAACTACCGCTTCCCTCTGGTGGACCGGGCCGTCGCCGACCGGATCCACGGCGACGGCTATCTGGTCTCCGTATGGACGCCGGACACCCGGCGTGCCATGCGGCGGCTGATCGCCGCGGGCGTCGACTCGATCACCACGAACCGGGTCGACGCCCTGTGCGCGCTGCGGGACCGCCTCACGCCCCGGCCCTGAACCGCCGCAGCCGCAGCGAGTTGCCGACCACGAAGACCGAGGAGAAGGCCATGGCCGCCCCGGCGATCATCGGGTTGAGCAGTCCCGCCGCGGCGAGCGGCAGGGCGGCGACGTTGTAGGCGAAGGCCCAGAACAGGTTGGACCTGATCGTGGAGAGGGTCCGCCGGGCCAGCCGGATCGCGTCCGCCGCCGCCCGCAGGTCGCCGCGGACCAGGGTCAGGTCGCCCGCCTCGATCGCGGCGTCCGTGCCGGTGCCCATCGCGAGCCCGAGGTCGGCCTGGGCGAGCGCGGCGGCGTCGTTGACCCCGTCCCCAACCATCGCCACCGAACGGCCCTGTGCCTGCAGCCCCTTCACCACGGCGGCCTTGTCCTCGGGCAGCACCTCGGCGATCACCTCGTCGATGCCGACCTCGGCGGCGACCGCCTCCGCGACCGTCCTGTTGTCGCCGGTGAGCAGGACGGGCCGCAGCCCGAGCGCCCGCAGCCGGGTGATGGCCTCGGCGCTGGTGTCCTTGACCGCGTCGGCGACCTCGAGGACGGCCCGCGCGCCGCCGTCCCAGGCCACCGCGATGGCCGTGCGCCCTGAGCGCTCGGCCGCCGCCTTCGCCGCCGCGAGGTCCGCGGGCAGCTCGATCGCCCACTCACCCAGCAGCTTCTCCCGGCCGACGAGGACCGCGTGGCCCTCGACGATGCCCTGCACACCGAGTCCGGGTACGTTCGCGAAGTCCTCCGGCACCGGCAGCGCGGCTCCCGTCCGCTCCAGCGCGCCGGTGGCGACGGCCCGCGCGACGGGGTGCTCGGAGGCGTGCTCCAGCGCCCCGGCCAGCCGCAGCACCTCGGTCTCGTCCTCGCCGTCGGCGGTGTGCACGGCCAGCAGGGTCATCCGGCCGGTGGTGACGGTGCCGGTCTTGTCGAGGACGACGGTGTCGACGCGCCGGGTGGACTCCAGCACCTCCGGGCCCTTGATCAGGATGCCGAGCTGCGCGCCGCGGCCGGTGCCCACCATCAGCGCGGTCGGCGTCGCGAGACCCAGGGCGCACGGGCAGGCGATGATCAGTACGGCGACGGCGGCGGTGAAGGCCGCGGTCAGCCCGGCGCCGTTGCCGAGCCAGAAGCCGAGGGTGCCGAGGGCGAGCGCGATGACGACCGGCACGAACACACCGGAGATCCGGTCGGCGAGCCGCTGGGCCGCCGCCTTGCCGTTCTGCGCGTCCTCGACCAGCCTGGCCATCCGCGCCAGCTGGGTGTCCGCGCCGACCCGGGTGGCCTCGACGACCAGGCGGCCCCCGGCGTTCACGGTCGCCCCGGTCACCGGGTCCCCGACGCCGACCTCGACGGGCACGGACTCGCCGGTGAGCGTGGCGGCGTCCACGGCGGACGAGCCCTCGACCACCGTCCCGTCGGTGGCGATCTTCTCGCCGGGCCGCACCAGGAAGCGGTCCCCGACCTTCAGCTCACCGATGGGTACGCGCGCCTCGCCGCCGTCCCGCAGCACGGTGACGTCCTTGGCGCCCAGCTCCATCAGCGCCCGCAGGGCCGCGCCCGCCCGGCGCTTGGAGCGGGCCTCGAAGTAGCGCCCGGCCAGGATGAACGCGGTGACCCCGGCGGCGGCCTCCAGATAGATGTTGGCGGCGCCGTCGCCGCGGGCGATGGTCAGCTCGAACGGGTGGGTCATGCCGGGCGTGCCCGCGGTGCCGAGGAACAGCGCCCACAGCGACCAGACGAACGCCGCCGAGGTGCCGACCGAGATCAGCGTGTCCATGGTGGCGGCGCCGTGCCGGGCGTTGGTCCAGGCGGCGCGGTGGAACGGCCAGGCGGCGTAGGTCACGACGGGCGCGGCCAGGGTGAGGGACAGCCACTGCCAGTACTCGAACTGCAGCGCCGGAATCATCGCCATGGCGATCACCGGGACGGCCAGGACGACGGCGGTGACCAGCCGCTCGCGCAGCGGCTTCAGCTCGTCGGGTTCGGCGGCGGCCGGGGCGTCCGTCCGCGGGGGCAGCGGCTCGTGGGCCGTGTACCCGGTGGCCTCGACGGTGGCGATGAGGTCGGGCACGGACACGTCCGCGGCGTACGACACCTTCGCCTTCTCCGTCGCGTAGTTGACGGTGGCGGTGACGCCGTCCATGCGGTTGAGCTTCTTCTCGATGCGTGCCGCGCAGGAGGCGCAGGTCATGCCGCCGATGGCGAGTTCGACCTCGGCGGTGCCGGGGGCGGTGGTGCTGGTCACGGCCTCATCACTCCTTCTGGGCGCTCTCTCTTCGCGCTCTCACTTCACTTCATACCCCTGGGGGGTATAAGCTGCGTCATGTATACCCCCAGTAGGTATCCAAGGCAAGTGACGAAGAGTGACCACCAGCACCCAGGAGCCCGCGATGAACTCCCTCACGAAGATCGGCGCCTTCGGCACCGCACTCGCCGCGACCTTCGCCGCCGCCTACGGCATCGGCAACGCGGTCTCCCCCGTCGACACCGCCCCGGAGAAGGCCGCCCACGAGTCCGCCGGGCACGCGCCGGAAGGCGAACCGGCCGCCGCCCCCGCCCCCGGCGGCCTCCAGGTCGCCGCCGACGGCTACGCCCTCGACCTGAGGACCCCCCGCGTGCAGGCGGGCGAGAGGAGCGGCCTGCGGTTCGTGATCCGGGACGAGAACGGGCGCCCGGTCACCGACTACCGGGTGGAGCACGAGAAGGAGCTGCACCTGATCGTCGCCTCCCGCGACCTCACCACCTACCGCCACCTGCACCCCGTACGCGCCAAGGACGGCACCTGGTCCACCAGCACCACGCTGCCCGCCGCCGGTGGCTACCGCGTCCTCGCCGACTTCACCCCGGCCGCCGAGGAGGAGGGCCTGACGCTGGGCGCCGACCTGGCCGTGGCCGGGACGTCCGAGCCGTCGGCGCTGCCCGCCACCTCCCGGACCGCCACCGTGGACGGCTACACCGTCGAGCTGAGCGGCGACCTCGCCACGGGCCGGGAGAGCGACCTGACCTTCACCGTCCGCCGCGACGGCCGCCCGGTCACCACCCTCCAGCCCTACCTCGGCGCCTACGGCCACCTCGTCGCCCTGCGCTCCGGCGACCTCGCCTATCTGCACGTCCACCCGCACCAGGAGGCGAAGGGCAACGCCACCTCCGGCCCCCGGGTCGCCTTCACCACCACGGCGCCCAGCACCGGGAGCTACCGGCTCTTCCTGGACTTCAAGGCGGACGGCGAGGTCCACACGGCGGCCTTCACGGTGCGCCCGGAGGGCAGCCCTGCCCAGCCGGAGGCCCACGAGGACGCTCCCGGGTCTACCCACGGCCACTAGCCCCGGGTGACGCTTCCCCCATGCCCCCACGTTCCGCGCCCGACCGGCTGCTGGCGGTGCTCGGTGCCTTCGACCACGACCACCCGGCGCTGTCCCTGACGGACATCAGCCGCCGCACGGCACTGCCCCTGACCACCGCCCACCGGCTGGTCGGCGCGCTCACCGCGTGGGGCGCGCTGGAGCGCGACGCGTCCGGCGTCTACCACATCGGGTTACGGCTGTGGGAGGTGTCGGCCCTGGCCCCGCGTGGCCTCGCGCTCCGCCAGGCGGCGCTGCCGTTCCTGGAGGACCTGTACGAAGCCACTCACGAGAACGTGCAGTTGGCCGTCCGGGACGGCACCGAGGTCGTCTACATCGAGTGGATCTCGGGCCGCTCGGCGGTCGGCGTCCGCATCCAGGTCGGCGCCCGCTGGCCCCTGCACGCCACCGGCGTCGGCCTCGCCCTGCTCGCCCACACCGACCCGGCCTTCCAGTCGGCGTACTGCGCCGGGCCCCTCACCGCCTTCACCGCCCACACCGTCACCGACCCCGCCCGCCTGCGCCGCATCCTCGCCGAGGTCCGCCGCACCGGCTGCGCGGTGAGCCCCCGCCAGATCACCGACGACGCCCTGTCGGTGGCGGCCCCGGTGCACGGCCCCGGCGGCACGGTCGTGGCGGCCGTCTCCGTGGTGGTACCGGTCGGCGACGGCCAGGTCCCGGCCCTGGCCCCGGCCGTACGACTGGCGGCGCGCGGCATCTCGCGCAGGCTGGGCTGGCGGCCGGAGACATAGGCGAGGACCTCCCCTTCCGTGAGACGGAAGCCCGCTTGCCCCGCCGTCACGCCCCTCCCGACGATGTCGCCACCGCAGACAGACGGGAGCCGCACCCATGCCGCACATGACCGCCTTCGCCCGCGATCAGTGGTACGTCGCCGCCTTCGCGCACGAGGTGGGCCGGGAACTCCTCGGCCGTACGATCCTCGGCGAACCCCTCGTCCTGTACCGCACCGAGTCCGACGGCACGCCCGTCGCCCTCGCCGACCGCTGTGTGCACCGGCGCTATCCGCTCTCCGCGAGCGGTCTCGACGGGGACCGGATCGTGTGCGGCTACCACGGCTTCACCTACGACACGACCGGCGCCTGTGTCTTCGTACCGGGCCAGCGGCGCATCCCGCGCACGGCCCGGGTCGCCGCCTACCCGGTCGTCGAGCGGGACTCGCTGGTCTGGGTGTGGATCGGCGACCCCGCGCTCGCCGACCCGCGGACCATCCCGCGCGCCCGGCACCTGGACGGCCCCGGCTGGGTGACCGTGCGCGGCATGGAGCCCATCGACTGCGACTACGGGCTCCTCGTCGACAACCTCCTCGACCTCTCCCACGAGACCTATCTGCACGGCGGCTCCATCGGCACCCCCGAGGTCGCCGAGACGCCGATCACCACCGAGGCCGACGAGGACGCCGGGATCGTGCGCGTGAGCAGGCACATGGACGACGCCGAGTGCCCGCCGTTCTACGCCCGTTCCACCGGCATCGACGGGCGGATCATGCGCTGGCAGGACATCGAGTACTTCGCCCCCTGTCTGTACCTGCTGCACAGCAGGGTCGCGCCGGTCGGGGTACTGCCCGAGCCGGACGGAGGTGACCCGAACGCCTTCCACACCGAGATCACGTACTGCATCACCCCGGCCGCCGACGGCCAGGTGTACGACTTCTGGGCGGTCTCGCGCGACTGGGCGACCGACGACCCGGAGGTCACCGAGTTCCTGCGGGCCAACAACCACGCCGTCGTCAGGCAGGACGTCGACGCGCTGAACCTGCTCCAGCGGGCGCTGGGCACCGAGCGCGCCGGGTACCAGGAACTGAGCATCGGCATCGACGCGGGCGGCCTCGCGGCGCGCCGGATCCTGGCGCGGCTGGTGGAGGAGGGGGAGAAGCCCGTGGAGCGGATCGCGGCCCCATGACGACGTACGAACTGGTCGTCGAGCGGCGGGAGCCGGTGGCCGACGGCGTGCTCGCCCTCGTACTGCGCCAGCCGGGCGGCGGGCCGCTGCCCGGCTGGGAGCCGGGCGCGCACATCGACGTGCTGCTCGCGCCCGGTCTGGAGCGGCAGTTCTCGCTGTGCGGGGACCCGGCCGACCGGTACCGCTGGCGGATCGCCGTGCTGCGGGAGCCGGACGGGCGCGGCGGATCGGCGTACGCGCACACGAAGGTGCGGCAGGGCACCCGGCTCCGCGTCCGGGGCCCGCGCAACCACTTCGCCCTGGAACCGGCCCCCCGCTACCGCTTCGTCGCGGGCGGCATCGGCATCACCCCGATCCTGCCGATGCTGACGGCGGCCGAGCGGGCGGGGGCGGAGTGGACGCTGCTGTACGGCGGTCGCACGCGCGCGTCGATGGCGTTCACGGAGGAACTGAGCCGGTACGGGGAGAGGGTCGCCCTCCGGCCCCGGGACCAGGCCGGTCCCCTCGACCTGGGCCCGGTCACCACCGGCCTCCCCGAGGGCACCCTGGTGTACTGCTGCGGCCCGGGCGGACTGCTGGACGCGATGGCGGAGCGCTGCCCGCCCGGGGCACTCCGCGTGGAGCGCTTCCATCCGGCACGGCGACAGGAGGGCCACGGCGGTGAGTTCGAGGTCGTCCTCGCCCGCACCGGCCGCACGGTCACCGTCCCGGCGGACGTCTCCGTCCTGGACGCCGTGCGGGCGGTGGGCGTGGCGGTGCTGTACTCCTGCGCGGAGGGCACCTGCGGCACCTGTGAGACGGACGTCGTCGAGGGCGCCGTGGACCACCGGGACTCGGTGCTCACCCCCGACGAGCGGGCAGCGGGCGACACGATGATGATCTGTGTCTCCCGCTGCCGGGGGCGACGGCTGGTCCTGGACCTGTGAGGAGGACTCAGCCGTCCAGGGACGTCATGACGTGCTTGATGCGGGTGTAGTCGTCGAAGCCGTAGCCGGAGAGGTCCTTGCCGTAGCCGGACTTCTTGAAGCCGCCGTGCGGCATCTCGGCGACCAGCGGGATGTGGGTGTTGATCCACACACAGCCGAAGTCGAGCTTCTTGGACATCCGCATGGCGCGGGAGTGGTCCTTGGTCCACACCGAGGAGGCGAGGGCGTACTCGACGCCGTTGGCCCACTGGACCGCCTGGTCCTCGTCGTCGAAGGACTGGACGGTGATGACCGGGCCGAAGACCTCGTTCTGGATGATCTCGTCGTCCTGCTTGAGGCCGGAGACGACGGTCGGGGCGTAGAAGTAGCCCTTGTCGCCGACCCGCTGGCCGCCCGCCTCGACCTTGGCGTGCGCGGGGAGGCGCTCGATGAAGCCCGCGACCTGCTTGAGCTGGTTGGGGTTGTTCAGCGGGCCGTACAGGACGTCCTCGTCGTCGGGCTGGCCGGTCTTGGTCTCGGCGGCGGCCTTGGCGAGCGCGGCCACGAACTCGTCGTGGATGGACTCCTGGACCAGCACGCGGGTGGCGGCGGTGCAGTCCTGCCCGGCGTTGAAGTAGCCCGCGACGGAGATGTCCTCGACGGCCTTGGCGATGTCGGTGTCCTCGAAGACCACGACCGGCGCCTTGCCGCCCAGCTCCAGGTGGACGCGCTTGACGTCCTTGGCGGCGGACTCGGCGACGGACATGCCCGCGCGCACCGAGCCGGTGATGGAGGCCATCGCCGGGACCGGGTGCTCGACCATCAGACGGCCGGTGTCGCGGTCGCCGCAGATCACGTTGAAGACGCCCTTGGGCAGGATCTCCCCGAGGATCTCGGCGATCAGGACCGTCGAGGCGGGGGTGGTGTCGGACGGCTTCAGCACGACCGTGTTGCCCGCGGCGATGGCCGGGGCGAACTTCCACACCGCCATCATCATCGGGTAGTTCCACGGGGCGACCTGGGCGCAGACGCCGACCGGCTCACGGCGGATGATCGAGGTCATCCCCTCCATGTACTCACCGGCGGAGCGGCCCTCCAGCATCCGCGCGGCGCCCGCGAAGAAGCGGATCTGGTCGACCATCGGAGGGATCTCCTCCGAGCGGGTGAGCCCGACCGGCTTGCCGGTGTTCTCCACCTCGGCGGCGATCAGGTCCTCGGCGCGCTCCTCGAACGCGTCCGCGATCTTCAGGAGGGCCTTCTGCCGCTCGGCGGGGGTGGTGTCGCGCCACGCGGGGAACGCGGCCTCGGCGGCCGCCATGGCGGCGTCGACGTCGGCCTGCCCGGACAGCGGCGCGGTCGCGTACGCCGCACCGGTGGCGGGGTTCACCACCTCCGTGGTCCGCCCGTCGGCGGCGTCCCGGAACTCTCCGTCGATGTAGTTGCGCAGACGACGCAGTTCGGTGGTCACTGCCCGGCCCTCCTGTCGGATGTCCATTCTCTGAGATGCCCACCCTAAACGGTCCGCCGACGGTTTCAACACCCCCCAACGCGTCAGATCTGCGAAATCCGCAAACTGCAATCTCGTAGACAACGAATTTCATCGATCCGGCCTTGCAAAACTGTCGAGTCCTCGTGCACAGTGAGGTCGTGGCCAGTCGAAGCGCAGACCAGAGGAACCCGCGGGACCTTCGCGAGTCCTCCCGTGAGTCCTCTCGCGAGTCCAGGAACGGCGGTCCCCAGCTGGACGCCGTCTCCCTCGCCATCATCGAACAGCTCCAGGAGGACGGCCGCAGGCCGTACGCCGCCATCGGCAAGGCCGTCGGCCTCTCCGAGGCGGCCGTGCGCCAACGGGTGCAGAAGCTGCTCGACCAGGGCGTGATGCAGATCGTCGCCGTCACCGACCCGCTGACCGTGGGCTTCCGGCGGCAGGCGATGGTCGGGATCAACGTCGAGGGCGACACGGAGTCCGTGGCCGACGCGCTGACCGCCATGGCGGAGGTCGAGTACGTGGTGATGACGGCGGGCTCGTTCGACGTCCTCGCCGAGATCGTCTGCGAGGACGACGACCACCTGCTGGACGTCATCAACAAACGCATCCGGGCCCTGCCCGGCGTGCGCTCCACCGAGAGCTTCGTCTACCTCAAGCTCAAGAAGCAGACCTACATGTGGGGAACCCGATAACCCGTGAGGACCCGATAACCGTGAGCAGCAAGGACCTCAGCCGCACCGCGTACGACCACCTGTGGATGCACTTCACCCGCATGTCCTCGTACGAGAACGCGCCCGTGCCCACCATCGTCCGGGGCGAGGGCACCCACATCTACGACGACAAGGGCAAGCGCTACCTCGACGGTCTCGCGGGCCTGTTCGTGGTCCAGGCCGGTCACGGCCGCTCGGAACTCGCCGAGACCGCCGCCAAGCAGGCCCAGGAGCTGGCGTTCTTCCCGGTCTGGTCGTACGCCCACCCCAAGGCGGTGGAGCTGGCCGAGCGGCTCGCGCACGAGGCGCCCGGCGACCTGAACAAGGTCTTCTTCACCACCGGCGGCGGCGAGGCCGTCGAGACCGCGTGGAAGCTGGCCAAGCAGTACTTCAAGCTCGTCGGCAAGCCCAACAAGTACAAGGTGATCTCCCGCGCGGTCGCCTACCACGGCACCCCGCAGGGCGCGCTGTCCATCACCGGCCTGCCCGGCCTGAAGGCCCCCTTCGAGCCGCTGGTCCCCGGCGCCCACAAGGTCCCGAACACCAACATCTACCGCGCCCCGATCTTCGGCGACGACCCCGAGGCGTTCGGCCGCTGGGCCGCCGACCAGATCGAGCAGCAGATCCTCTTCGAGGGCCCGGACACGGTCGCCGCGGTCTTCCTGGAGCCGGTGCAGAACGCGGGCGGCTGCTTCCCGCCCCCGCCCGGCTACTTCCAGCGGGTCCGCGAGATCTGCGACCAGTACGACGTCCTGCTGGTCTCCGACGAGGTCATCTGCGCCTTCGGCCGCCTCGGCACGACGTTCGCCTGCGACAAGTTCGGCTACGTCCCGGACATGATCACCTGCGCCAAGGGCATGACCTCGGGCTACTCCCCGATCGGCGCGTGCGTCATCTCCGACCGGCTGGCCGAGCCGTTCTACAAGGGCGACAACACCTTCCTGCACGGCTACACCTTCGGCGGCCACCCGGTCTCCGCGGCCGTCGGCCTCGCCAACCTCGACCTGTTCGAGCGCGAGGGCCTCAACCAGCACGTCCTCGACAACGAGGGCGCCTTCCGGGCCACCCTGGAGAAGCTGCACGACCTGCCGATCGTCGGCGACGTCCGCGGCAACGGCTTCTTCTACGGCATCGAGCTGGTCAAGGACAAGGCGACCAAGGAGTCCTTCAACGAGGAGGAGACGGAGCGCGTCCTGTACGGCTTCCTCTCCAAGGCGCTGTTCGACAACGGCCTGTACTGCCGCGCCGACGACCGTGGTGACCCGGTCGTCCAGCTCGCGCCGCCGCTGATCTCCAACCAGGAGACCTTCGACGAGATCGAGCAGATCCTGCGGGCCACGCTGTCGGAGGCGTGGACGAAGCTGTGATCATCTGACCGTGTGATCAGATCCCGGCCCCGGACCGCCGTTCGAGTGAGAAACGGCGGTCCGGGGCCGTGTGCTGTCCGGGCTCCCCTCGCGCACTGCCTAGCGTGCCAGTGACCGATCGGCCCTGCCTTCGTTCCCCCGCACGGGGGAACGGCACGGGAACTACGGATCTGAACCGAGGTGTACGCCCATGGAGGCTCCGCCGGACAACGACGTGCTCTGGGCACGTTCCCTGCACCACACCCACGCCGACGGCTCGCCCGGCCTCAGCGGCGTCTCGCTCGGCGTACGCGAGGGCGAGATCCTCGCCGTCGGGGGGCCGCGCGGCAGCGGCAAGAGCACCCTCCTGGGATGTCTGTCCGGCCTGGTGCGGGCCCAGCGCGGCGAGGTCTGGTTCAACAGCGTCCCCGTGCACACCATGGGCCAGTTCGCCCGGGAACGGCTGCGCCGCGACCGCTTCGGCTGGATCGACCCCGTGCCCGTGCTGGTCCCCGAGCTGAACGTCTGGGAGAACACCGCCCTGCCCCTGATGCTGTCCGGCACCGGCCGCCGCCGCGCCAGGGCCGCCGCGCTGGAGTGGCTGGAGCGCCTCGACGTGGGCGACGCCGCGCACCGGCGCCCGCACGAACTGCCGCTCGCCGCCCGCCAGCGGGTCTGCCTGGCCCGCGCCCTGGCGCCCGCGCCCACGGTCCTCTTCGCCGACGAGCCCACGGCCCCGCTGCACCGCGCGGACCGCGCCCACGTCCTGCGCACGCTCACCACGGCCGCGCGCTCGCACGGCATCACGGTGGTCCTGGCCACCCACGACGCGGAGACGGCGGCGCTGGCGGACCGCACGGTGTCGCTGCTCGACGGACGCCGGGTGAAGACCGTCCATCTGCCCCCGGTCGCCGAGACGGAAGGCCGGGCCGCGTGCTCGCTCTCCGCCTGACCCGTGGCGCCCGGACCGCCGTACAGCTGCGCCGCCTGCTGGTGGCGGCGGCCTCGGCGGGCACGGGCTTTTTGCTCCTGTGCGCGCTGGGCCACGCCATGAGCCACCCGGCGGACCCGACCGCGTCCCTCCTGCGGCTGGCCTGGTGCACGCCCCCGCTGGCCGCCACGGTCTACTTCTCCACCGCGGTCGCCCGCACCGACCCGGCGACCACCCCGCGCCCCGGCCTCTCGGCCGTCGGCCTGGGCCCGGCCCGCCTGATGCTCGTCTCCGCCACCACCACGGCCCTCGCCACCACCCTCGGCTCCACCGTCGCCCTCCTCCTCTTCCTCTACCTCCGGGGCGACCTCACGGGCCTCCCCTTCGACGGCACGGGCGCGGACTACCTGGCGGCGGCCCGGCCCCTCCCGGTCCCGGGCACCCTGACCCTGCTGGCGATCGTCCCGACGACGGCCACCGCGGCGACGGCGTGGGTACTGCGCCCGCGCACCGCCGACGCGGCCCGACCTCGCCATGGGGCCACGGACGCCGACGCCTCCCCGCCCGGTCGTTGGTCCGCGGGCGTTCGTCCGGCCAGGGCGGCATGGGTCAGTTCCCCGCCGGCGCCGGACCACCCGCCCGCGCCCACCCCCGCCGCCGACAAGGCCAACCCCCTCGCCGCCCTCCCCTGGGGCATCGCCACCCTCGCCGCGGGCCTGGCCGTGGAGACGTACGCGAGCCGCGCCGAGGACCCCACCCCGGTGCCCCTCCCCGGCGGTCTGGCCGCCAGCCCCACCGGCCTCCTCACCGGCTGGATCCTCACGGCCGTGGGCCTGGCCCTCACCGGCCCGGGCCTCACGCACCTCACCGGCCGCCTGCTCCAGTCCGCCCGCCCCGGCGCCCTGCGCCTGCTCGCGGGCCGGGTCCTCATGGCGGAAGCCCCCCGGATCGGCCGCCCCCTGGGCCTGGTGTGCGCGGTGGCGTCCGCCGCCTACGCCACGACCGCCCTGCACGACTCCTCCGCCCCGTCCCTCGGCCCGCTCACCACCCTCGGCGCCCTCGTCGTCGCGGGCTGCACGGTCGCCACCCTCCTCACCGCCGCCGTGGAGACGAAACAGGCCCGCACCGACACCACCGCGGCCCTGCTCCGCCTGGGCGCCCCGGCCACCGTGCTCCGCAGCGCCGCCGCCCTGCGCGCCACCGCCCTGCTGGCCGTCTTCGCCCCGCTGACCCTGCTGGTGGCCGAGTTGGCCACGCGACCGCTGAGCGCGTAGAAGAAGTTCTCGGGTTCCTCGAGAAAACCTCCGGACGACCGATGAGTTACGGCGACCCTGGGCGTCTAACCCTTCGAACGACACCGCAGGACACACGAACCCCGGGAGACCCCCCATGTACCAGCAGATGATCTTCGTCAACCTCCCCGTGACCGACCTCGACGCCTCGAAGAAGTTCTTCACGGAGCTGGGCTACTCGATCAACGCCCAGTTCAGTGACGAGAACGCGGCCTCCGTCGTGATCAGCGACACCATCGTCGCCATGCTCCTGACCAAGCCGTTCTACGCGACCTTCACCAAGAAGCAGATCGCCGACGCCACGACCACCAGCGAGGTCCTCATCGCGCTGAGCGCCGAGTCCCGCGAGAAGGTCGACGAGCTGGTGGACAAGGCCATCGCGGCGGGCGGCAAGGCGACCGGTGAGACCCAGGACCACGGGTTCATGTACGGCCGCGCCTTCGACGACCTCGACGGCCACACCTGGGAGATCACGTGGATGGACCCGTCGGCCATCGAGGGCTGACCCGTGCGTGCCTAGCATGGGCGCGTGCAGACGATGCCCGCCCATGCGGCCCACCACAACGACCGTGAGATAGAGAGCCTGGAGGAGTTCGACGCGACCGTCGCCGCCCGTGGCTCGCTCGCCGGATTCCGCGTCCAGGCCGTCGACCTGACGGACCGTACCCGCGAGTTGCTCACCACGGACACGTCGGGCGCCGTCTTCCTCGGCTGCCCGATGCGCGAGAACGCCGCCGCGAAGGTCCGCGGGGACGGCGCGATGGTGTTCCCGCCGATCCCGGACCTGCCGTTCAACCCGTACCGCGGCCTGGTCTACTCACCCGACGAACTGTTCACGTCCCTGTCGGACGGCGGCTACGAGGCCACGCCCGACGCCCGCGCGTACACCTGGTTCCAGCGGACGAAGGCGGACCGGGACATCTTCGCCTCCACCCTGCGCGCCGTCCACGACGACGCGATCTCCGACGCCCTCGACGAACTCCTCGTCGGCGCCCGCGTCGTGGGCGTCATGGGCGGCCACGCCATGGCGCGCGGCACCGAGGCGTACGCCGGTGCCGCCCACCTCGGCCGGGACCTCGCCCGCGCCGGGCTCACCGTGGCGACCGGCGGCGGCCCCGGCGCGATGGAGGCGGCGAACCTGGGCGCGTACGCCGCGCCGCACGACGACGCGATGCTCCCGGACGCCCTCCACCTGCTCGCCAAGGCCCCGAAGTTCACCCCGTCCATCACCGAGTGGGCCCGCGCGGCCTTCGAGGTGCGCGCCCGCTGGCCGCGCGGCGGCACCTCGGTCGGCATTCCCACCTGGTTCTACGGCCACGAGCCGCCGAACCCCTTCGCCGCGCACATCGCCAAGTACTTCGCCAACGCCACCCGCGAGGACGGCCTGCTGGCCCGCTGCAACGCGGGCGTGATCTATCTGCCCGGTGCCGCCGGGACCGTACAGGAGATCTTCGACAACGCGACCCCGAACTACTACGAGTCGCGCGGCGAGCCCACCCCCATGGTCCTGGTGGACCGGGCGCACTGGACGGAGCGGCTGCCCGCCTGGCCGCTGTTGCGGTCGCTGGCCCGGGAGCGGTCGATGGCGGCGCGGATCGCGCTGGTCGACCGGATCGAGGAGGTTCCGGAGACGTTGAAACGTCTCGGTGGTTAATGAGAGGGCAAAGCCAACTGCGCTGTTGCGTCCGTGGATTGACACTGCTTATGGAGCGCTTATAGACCTGTGTGTTCCCGGGGGCGATGGACGCGCACCTCAGTGGCGCCCCGTTTCCCCCTCAACCCCCCGCATTTGCAACTCGTAAAGGACAAACGTGTCCATAATCCGCCACAACGCACGCAGTAACGCCCGCCGGTTCACCGGCCGTTCCGTGCGCGCCCTCGGGGTCGCCGCCGCCTCCACCGCGCTGGTGCTCGGTGTCACGGGCAGTGCCCTCGCCTGTGACATCAGCGAGTTCTCCGCCGCGGCCGAGTGCGACGGCGCCAAGGGCGTCATCACGGTCACCGACAAGGACCCGACCGGCGTCCCGGCGACCGTCACCGTCTACCTGGAGAACAACGGCGCCGACGAGCGCATGGTGGGCAGCCAGGTGGTCAAGGGCTCCCGCGAAGGCGTCACCATCACCTTCGAGGAAGACTGGAAGCCCGGCGCCACCTACCGCGTCCACGTCAAGGCCGGTAACCAGGTCGACGAGGACATCAAGCCGCACCTCACCACCCCGGCCACGGGCTGCGCCGACGACGACACCCCGACGCCGACCCCCTCGGAGTCCTCCCCGGAGCCGTCCGGCACGCCTTCCGAGACCCCCTCGGAGAGCAGCCCGTCGACCCCGACCCCGTCGTCCCCGGCGGAGGAGACCACCACCGCCCCCGCGGACACGGCGAGCAACGCGCCCTCCCCCGCGGCCGGAAAGTCCAACCTCGCCGAGACCGGCGCCAACTCCAACACCGGCATGATCGCCGGGATCGCCGGTGCGCTGGTGCTCGCCGGTGGCGGAGCGGTGTTCTTCGGCATGCGCCGCCGCAACAGCAACCGCTGACCCGTACGACACGGTGCGCACGACGGCCGGGTGGCTCACGCCACCCGGCCGTTCCGTTCCCTTGCCGCCGCTCAGCCCAGCACCACGGTCTCCGCCGCGTCGAACCCCACCCCGACCACGTCCCCCACCCCGGGCGCGTCCCGCAGCGCGCAGGCCGCCTCAAGACGGGGCGCGTCGCCCTCCGGCTGCAGGTGTACGGCGACATGGGTGCCCTTGAAGGCGCGGGCGACGACCGTGCAGCGCAGGCCCGCGTCGGCGGACGCGAGGCGGACCCCGGCAGGCCGGACGAGCAGGGTGCGCACCCCTTGCGGGGCACCCTCGGGGACGGGCAGCTTGCCCCACGGCGTGTCCGCGGCCTGACCGGTGACCGTCACCCCGGCCACGTTGTCGAAGCCGAGGAAACGGGCCACGAACTCGTCGGCGGGCCGCTGCCAGACCTCAAGAGGCGTCCCCGACTGGGCGATCCGCCCGTCCCGCATCACCACGACCCGGTCGGCGAGCGCGAACGCCTCGCCCTGGTCATGGGTGACCGCGAGCACGGTCGTCCCCAACGCCCCGAACAGTTCCCGCAGTTCCACCACGAGCCGCTCCCGCAGCGAGCGGTCGAGCTGGCCGAGCGGCTCGTCCAGCATCAGCAGCCGGGGCCGGGGCGCGAGCGCCCGGGCGAGGGCCACGCGCTGCTGCTCACCGCCGGACAGCGCGGCCACGGCGCGCGGGGCGGCCCCCGGCAGTCCGACGAGGTCGAGCAACTCCCGTACGCGGTCCCGCTGTTCCGCACGCGAAGCCCCGTGCATCCGCAGCCCGAAGGCGACATTGCCGCCGACGTCGCGCTGCGGGAACAGCTGATGGTCCTGGAACATCAGCCCCACCCCGCGCCGGTGCGCGGGCAGCCCGCTCTGGTCGCGGCCGTCGAGCAGCACCCGCCCCGCGGCCAGCGGCTGGAGCCCGGCCACCGCCCGCAGCAGCGTCGACTTGCCGCTGCCGCTGGGCCCGAGCACACACACGATCTCGTGCTCGGCCACCGCCAGGTCGACGGCGTCGAGCACGGCCCGCCCGTCGAAACGGACGGTCGCGGACTGAAGGCTCAGCAGCATCAGAACTCCCCCGTCCGGTTCGGCACCCGCAGCCTCTCCAGTACCAGCAGGGCCACCGCACACACCACCATCAGGATCGTGGACAGGGCCATTGCCTGCCCGTAGTTGAGGTCACCGGGCCGCCCGAGCAGCCGGGCCACGGCCACCGGCAGCGTCGGGTTGTCGGGGCGGGCGATGAAGACCGTCGCCCCGAACTCCCCGAGCGACACCGCGAAGGCGAACCCGGCCGCGACCAGCAGCGCCCGCCGCACCATCGGCAGGTCCACCTCGCGCCAGGCCCGCCACGGCGACGCCCCGAGCACGGCCGCCGCCTCCCGCAGCCGCGCGTCCACCGCCCGCAGCACCGGCAGCATGGTCCGTACCACGAAGGGCACCCCCACCAGCGCCTGCGCCAGCGGCACCAGGATCCAGGTGGCCCGCAGATCGAGCGGCGGCTCGTCGAGCGCGATCAGGAACCCGAACCCGACCGTCACCGCCGACACCCCCAGCGGCAGCATCAGCAGCGCGTCGAACCCGCGCACGAACCGCCCCGCGTCCCGCCGGGTCAGCGCCACCGCCGCGAGCCCGCCGACCAGCACCGCGATGGCGGTGGCGGCGAGGGCGTACGTCAGTGAGTTGCCGACCGCCTCGATGGGCGGCACGAGGAAGATCCCGCCCTCCGCCTCCGTCAGCGCCCGGTAGTAGCCGAAGCCGGGCGCGTCCAGCGACCGCTGGACGAGCACCGCGGGCGGCAGCACCAGCAGCACGGCGACCGAGCACAGCACCCCGCCGAGCAGCGCCCACTGCCCGGCACCACGCGGGCGGCGCGCCGTGGTGGCGGCGTCCACCAGCCGCAGGGCGGTCTCCCGCCGCCGTACGGTCCAGGCGTGCACGGCGAGGACGCCGCCGACCGCCGCGAACTGGACGAGCGTCAGCACGGCGGCGGTGGACAGGTCGAAGATCTCGGAGGTCTGCCGGTAGATCTCGACCTCCAGCGTCGAGAACGTCGGCCCGCCGAGGATCTGCACCACACCGAAGGAGGTGAAGGTGAACAGGAACACCATCAGCGAGGCGGCGGCCACCGCGGGCGCCAGCGCGGGCAGCGTCACCTGCCGCCAGGCCCGCAGCGGGGACGCCCCGAGCATCCGCGCCGCCTCCTCCTGCCGGGGGTCCAACTGCGCCCACAGCCCGCCGACGGTCCGCACGACGACCGCGTAGTTGAAGAAGACGTGCGCCAGCAGGATCGCCCAGACGGTGGTGTCCAGGCGTACGCCCCACAGCTCGTCCAGCAGTCCGCCGCGCCCGACCAGCGCCAGGAACGCCGTACCGACGACGACGGTCGGCAGCACGAACGGCACCGTGACGACCGCCCGCAGCACCTGGCGGCCGGGGAAGTCCAGCCGGGCCAGGACATAGGCGCCGGGCAGCGCGATCAGCAGGGTCAGCGCGGTGGAGACCAGCGCCTGCCAGGTGGTGAACCACAGCACCTGCCGGATCCCGGAGTCCCCGAGGACCTCCCACAGCCGCCCGAACCGCCAGCCGTCGCCGACGCGCAGCCCGCGCGCGACGATCGCGGTGACGGGGTAGGCGAAGAAGACGCCGAAGAACGCGACGGGCAGGGCGAGCAGCCCCAGCCGCGCCGCGCCGCTCCGCACGCGGGAGGTCACCTGCGTCACCTGCGTCACTTCAGCACGAGCGAGTTCCACGACTTGACCCACTCGTCACGGTTCTCGGCGATCTTCGCCGGTGCCATGGTGTGGGGGTCGTCGGCCTGCGGACCGTACTGCGTGAACTCCTCGGGCACCTGGGCGCCCTCCCGCACCGGGTAGACGAACATGTTCAGCGGCATGTCCTCCTGGAACCGCTTGCCGACGAGGAAGTCGATGAGCGCCTTGCCGCCCTCGCTGTTGCGGGCGTTGCTCAGCAGGCCCGCGTACTCGACCTGCCGGAAACAGGTGCCCATCGCCACGCCGGTCGGGGCGGTCTCGGGGCGCGGGTCGGCGAAGACGACCTCGGCGGGCGGCGAGGAGGCGTACGACACGACCAGCGGCCGGTCGCCGCCCGCCTGCTTGCCGCCCGCGGACCCGGAGAACTCCTCGTTGTAGGCCTGCTCCCAGCCCTCGACGACCTTCACGCCGTTGCCCTTGAGCTTCTCCCAGTAGTCCTGCCAGCCGTCGTCCCCGTACTCCGCGGCCGTACCGAGCAGGAACCCGAGCCCCGGCGAGGAGGAGGCGGCGTTCTCGGTGACGAGGAGGTCCTTGTACTCGGGCTTGACGAGATCGTCGTACGACCGCGGCGGCTTCAGGTCGTGCTCCTCGAAGTACGCCTTGTCGTAGTTGACGCAGATGTCACCGGTGTCGACGGGCGTGACGCGCCCCTCACCCTCGTCGCCCCGGTACTCGGGCCGGATCTCGTCGGCACCCTTGGGCTCGTACGACTGGAACAGCTCGTTGTCGAGAGCACGCGACAGCAGGGTGTTGTCGACGCCGAAGAGGACGTCGCCCTGCGGGTTGTCCTTGGTCAGGATCGCCTTGTTGACGGCCTGCCCGGCGTCGCCGTCGGTGAGGACCTTCACCTGGTAGCCGGACTCCTCCTCGAAGGCCGCGAGGACGTCCTCGGAGACGGCCCACGAGTTGTGGCTGACGAGCGTGACGGTCTTGCTGTCGGCCGCGGAGTCGCCGCCGGACGACGACCCCCCGCACCCGGACAGCGCGACGACCCCGAGCCCGGCGGCCACGGCGGCGGCGTACCTGTTGATGTGCACTGGATTCCTCCTGGGATGGACCAGGAGAAGACGCGGCCCCGCCCGGGACCTTCCGCGGTTCCCGGGCAGGGCGCAACAGCTCGAGTGATGACCGATCTCCCTACCCAGAATGACCTGGGCCAGGTTCGGAGGGTCTGCGGCCGGTTGCCGCACTCTCAGCGCTGTGGCGCTCCCCTGTCGGAATATGAAGATGTGTTCCTACGGCGCTCAGACTACCGTTCGGTGGCCGCGAGCTGTCCACACGCCCCGTCGATCTCCTGGCCCCGGGTGTCCCTGATCGTCACCGGCACACCGTGCGCGGCGATCGCCTCGACGAAGGCCTTCTCGTCCTCGGGCCGCGACGCGGTCCACTTCGACCCCGGCGTCGGGTTCAGCGGGATGAGATTCACGTGCACGGGCCTGCCCCGCAGCAGCCGCCCGAGCCGGTCCCCACGCCAGGCCTGGTCGTTGATGTCCCGGATCAGCGCGTACTCGATGGACAGCCGCCGCCCGGACTTCTCGGCGTACTCCCACCCGGCGTCCAGCACCTCCCGCACCTTCCACCGCGTGTTCACGGGTACGAGGGTGTCCCGCAACTCGTCATCCGGCGCGTGCAGCGAAATGGCCAGCCGACACTTGAACCCCTCGTCGGCGAACCGGTGGATGGCGGGCACCAGCCCCACCGTCGACACGGTGATCCCCCGCTGCGAGAGACCGAGCCCGTCCGGCTCGGGATCGGTGAGCGCGCGGATGGCACCGACGACCCGCTTGTAGTTGGCGAGCGGCTCCCCCATCCCCATGAACACGATGTTCGACAGCCGCGCCGGACCCCCGGGAATCTCCCCGTCCCGCAGCGCCCGCATCCCGTCCACGATCTGGTGCACGATCTCCGCGGTCGACAGGTTCCGGTCGAGCCCCGCCTGCCCGGTCGCGCAGAACGGGCAGTTCATCCCGCACCCCGCCTGCGAGCTGATGCACATGGTCACCCGGTCCGGGTACCGCATCAGCACCGACTCCACCAGCGTCCCGTCGAACAGCCGCCACAGCGTCTTACGGGTGGTGTCCGCGTCCGTCGACAGATGCCGTACGACGGTCATCAGCTCCGGCAGCAGCGCGTCCCTCAGCTTCTCGCGCGACGCGGCGGGAATGTCGGTCCACTCCTGCGGCGCGTGCGCGTACCGCGCGAAGTAGTGCTGCGAGAGCTGCTTGGCACGAAACGGCTTCTCCCCGACCGCAACCACCGCCTCCTTGCGCTCGGCGGGCGAGAGATCGGCGAGATGCCGCGGCGGCTTCTTGGCTCCGCGGGGGGCTACGAAAGTGAGTTCTCCGGGCTTGGGCATGGTTCAACCAGTGTCGCAGATCCACTGGTGTGACCCGGCCCGCCCGGTTGACCGGCTCTCCGGCCGTCCCGCTAGACGGCCATGCCCTCCAGCCGCTCCTTGAGGCGCTGCTCGTTGCGGGGCAGTTCCCTGCGGACCTGGGGGCGGACGACGAAGGGGACCAGGGCCCTGCCGATGCCGTGGCCCACGAAGTCCAGTTCCAGGGTGACGCGGGAGCGCCGGCCGCCCTCGAGGGGCTCGATCTCCCCGTGGAAGAAGGCGCGGACGGGGCCGTCGATGCCCTGCACCCGCCAGCTGTACGGGGGCTCGTGCTCGGTCAGCTCCATGGTCATCGGCACCTCGCGGCTGCCGACCCGGCGGGTGACGCGGACGCGGGAGCCGGTGTGCAGTGGGCCCTCGTCGAGCCGCTCGGCCGCCAGGGCGCTCAGCTGCCAGTCGGGCAGGTGGTCGGGGTCGACGGCGTAGGCGTAGACGTCCTCGGGGCTGCGGTCGACGTCGATCTGTTCGCGGATGGTGTGCATGGTGGCCCCCTCTTCCGGCCGTACACCGAAATCGTCTCACCGGCGTGCCGGGGCCGCCATCGACGACGAAGCCCCCGTCCCGGGGTGGGACGGGGGCCGCGCGCGTGGGCGGGTCAGGTGGAGCCGACGAAGATCACCATCAGGAGCCAGGCGACCGGCGCCGTCGGCAGCAGGGAGTCAAGACGGTCCATGATGCCGCCGTGGCCCGGCAGCAGCGTGCCCATGTCCTTGATGCCGAGGTCGCGCTTGATCATGGACTCGCCGAGGTCGCCGAGCGTGGCGCTGGCCGCGACCGCGAGGCCGAGCAGCAGCCCCTGCCACCAGACGCCGTCGTCGACCAGGAACTGCATGCACAGCGCGCCCGCCACCATGGCGAAGCTCACCGCGCCGAGCAGGCCCTCGCGGGTCTTGCCGGGGCTGATCCGCGGCGCCAGCTTGTGCTTGCCGAACCGCCACCCGACGGCGTACGCCCCGGTGTCGCTGACGACCGTCAGCAGCAGGAACGTCAGCACCCGGTACGGCCCGTCGTCCGCGGTCAGCATCATCGCCACGAACGTCGCCAGGAACGGCACGTAGAACGCGGCGAAGACGCCCGCCGTGACGTCCTTGAGGTAGCCCTCGGGCGGTTCCGTCATCCGCCAGACCAGCACCGCGAGCGCGGTGAGCGCCATCGCGACCCAGGCGCCCTCGGCGCCCCGGACGTACCCGGCCACGACCATCGCGGCGCCGCCGAGCGCCAACGGCACCAGCGGTGCCCGGATGCCCTTGCGCTCGTCCAGCCGCTTGGTCAGCTCCCACAGGCCCACGACGACGGCGACCGCGACGACGCCGACGAAGACGGCCTTGACGACGAACAGCGAGGCGATGATCACCACACCGAGGCCGACGCCGACCCCTATCGCGGCGCCCAGGTCGCGCCCCGCGCTCTTCTTCTGCCGGGAGACCGGCTGCGGGGCGTCGGACATGGGCTCCGGATTCTGCGGCACTGTCCCGTGTGTCGCGTAGGGCTGTGCCGCTGGTGTTTCGTCGCGGAACAAGGGGCCGCCCAGCCGAGCGGCCCCCCGGTCCCGGTCGTCATCCTGGTCTCCGCCTACTGCGGACACGTCGGGCACGAAGGGCATGGGGCGAGTCTGCTGCGCGTCATGCGCATCGTACGTGGGTCCCGCCGGGACGGCTCCCGGAACAGGCCCCTGTCCGGACGGCCCCCAGTACCCGGCTGGTGGCGGCGTCCCCCAGGAAGAGTCGTTCATCAGACCTCGAGCAGCTCCGACTCCTTGTGCTTGAGCAGCTCGTCCACCTGGGCGACGTACTTCGCCGTGGTGTCGTCCAGCTCCTTCTCCGCGCGGCGGCCCTCGTCCTCGCCGACCTCGCCGTCCTTGATCAGCTTGTCGATGGCGTCCTTGGCCTTGCGGCGCACGGAGCGGATCGAGATCTTGGCGTCCTCGCCCTTGCCGCGGGCCACCTTGATGTACTCGCGGCGGCGCTCCTCGGTCAGCTCGGGGAACACCACCCGGATGATGTTGCCGTCGTTGCTCGGGTTGACGCCCAGGTCGGAGTCGCGGATCGCCTGCTCGATGTTGCGCAGCGCGCTCTTGTCGAACGGGGTCACCACGGCCATGCGCGGCTCGGGCACGGAGAACGAGGCCAGCTGGTTGATCGGCGTCGGCGCGCCGTAGTAGTCGGCCACGATCTTGTTGAACATCGCCGGGTGCGCACGGCCGGTGCGGATCGCGGCGAAGTCCTCCTTGGCGACCACGACGGCCTTCTCCATCTTCTCCTCGGCCTCGAGGAGGGTCTCTTCGATCACCACTTGCTCCTGCGTGTCTTGAGTAGGCCCGGCTGCGTCTCGTGGCTGCGGTCGGCGGCCGGCTGCGTCGCGTCTTCTTCCTGCACGGTTCCCGACCGGCAGGACATTGTCCATCCCCCGGTCAGCTGCGACCGGCTTGGTCGCCCACCAGCGTGCCGATCTTCTCACCCTTGACGGCGCGGGCGATATTGCCCTCCTTCAGGAGTTCGAAGACCACGATCGGCAGCTTGTTGTCGCGGCACAGGGTGACGGCGGTGGCGTCGGCGACCTTCAGGTCCCGGGTGATGACCTCGCCGTAGCCGAGCGCGTCGAACTTCACGGCGTCGGGGTTGGTCTTCGGGTCGGAGTCGTAGACCCCGTCCACGCCGTTCTTGCCCATCAGCAGCGCCTCGGCGTCGATCTCCAGGGCGCGCTGGGCGGCGGTGGTGTCGGTGGAGAAGTACGGCATGCCCATACCGGCACCGAAGATGACCACGCGGCCCTTCTCCAGGTGGCGCACGGCGCGCAGCGGGATGTACGGCTCGGCGACCTGCCCCATGGTGATCGCGGTCTGCACGCGGCAGTCCACGCCCTCCTTCTCCAGGAAGTCCTGGAGGGCGAGGCAGTTCATCACGGTGCCGAGCATGCCCATGTAGTCGGAGCGGGCCCGGTCCATGCCGCGCACCTGGAGTTCCGCGCCACGGAAGAAGTTGCCGCCGCCGATGACGATCGCGATCTGGGCGCCGTCCCGGACGACGGCGGCGATCTCACGGGCGATGGCGTGCACCACGTCGGGGTCGACGCCCAGTCCGCCGCCGCCGGAGAAGGCCTCTCCGGACAGCTTCAGCAGAAACCGGCCGTGTACTTTGCCGTCGTCGCTCTTCTCGGCCTTGGTCATGGGAATCCCGCCTCTGTTACGTGTTGCACATGCGAAGAAGGCCATTGCCGGTGGGGCGTGGTTCGCATCCCATGCTCGGCAATGGCCTCCTCGTCAGATCTGCTGTCGTCCGCCACGCGCGCGTACGCCTCGGTCATGGCGTGCGTCGGGTGGGCGGCCGACTGCGTTCGACCCTAGCGGGTTTCCTCCGAGGGTCGCGCGTCCATCGCGGTACGGACTCAGATGCCGACCTTGATGCGCGTGAAGCGCTTCAGGGTGACACCGGCCTCGTCCAGCACCTTCTGGACCGACTTCTTGTTGTCCAGCGCGTACGGCTGGCCCAGCAGCGTGGCGTCCTTGAAGAAGCCGTTGAGGCGACCCTCGACAATCTTCGGCAGGGCGGCCTCGGGCTTGCCCTCGGCGCGGGTGGTCTCCTCGGCGATACGGCGCTCGGCCTCGACCACGTCGGCCGGGACGTCGTCCTTGGAGAGGTACTTCGGCGCGAACGCGGCGATGTGCTGCGCGACACCCTTGGCCACCTCGGCGTTCGGCTTGTCGAACTCGACGAGGACACCGATCTGCGGGGGCAGGTCGGGCATCGTGCGGTGCATGTACGCGGTGACGTAGCCGTCGGCGAACTGCGCGAAGCGGTCCAGGACGATCTTCTCACCGAGGTTGGCGTTGGCCTCGTCGACGTACGCCTGGACGGTCTTGCCAGCCTCGATCTCGGAGGCGAGCAGGGCCTCCAGGTCGGCCGGGGCGGTCTTCGCGACGTGCTCGGCGATGGTCTTGGCCACGGCCTGGAACTTGTCGCCCTTGGCGACGAAGTCCGTCTCGCACTTCAGCTCGACCAGGACGCCGGAGGAGTTGTCGTCAGCGATGATCGAGACCACGGCGCCGTTCTCGGCGGAGCGGCCCTCGCGCTTGGCGACGCCCTTCTGGCCCTTGATGCGGAGCGCCTCGACGGCCTTTTCGACGTTGCCCTCGGCCTCGTCCAGCGCCTTCTTGCAGTCCATCATGCCGGCGCCGGTCAGCTCGCGGAGCTTCTTGACGTCGGCGGCGGTGTAGTTCGCCATGAGTCTGTGAATCTTTCTCGAAGTCTGGAAGATCGAAGATCTGCGGGTACGGCCTCCATGTGGACGGAGGCCGCTGTCCTGCCGCTGACCTACGGGTGAACGGCGGGAGCGGAGTGCATGTCACCGCTCCCGCCGTCACCTCTGACGCTGACGGGTCAGGCCTGCTCGCCCTCGGCGGCAGCCGGGGCCTCGGCCGGAGCCTCGGGGGCGGCGGCCTCGGCGGCCTCGGCGGCCGGAGCCTCGGCGGGCTTCTCGGCCTCGGGGGCGGCCTCGGCGGCGGGGGCCTCCTCGGCCTTCTTCTCGCCCTCGAGCAGGTCGCGCTCCCACTCGGCGAGCGGCTCACCCTCGGCCTTCTCGCCCTTGCCCTCACCGGCGCCACCGGAGCGGGCGATGAGGCCCTCGGCGACGGCGTCGGCGATCACACGGGTGAGCAGGGTGACGGAGCGGATGGCGTCGTCGTTGCCCGGGATCTTGTAGTCGACCTCGTCGGGGTCGCAGTTGGTGTCGAGGATGGCGACCACCGGAATGTTCAGCTTCCGGGCCTCACCAACGGCGATGTGCTCCTTCTTGGTGTCCACGATCCAGACGGCGCTGGGCACCTTCTGCATCTCGCGGATACCACCGAGGGTCTTCTCCAGCTTGGCCTTCTCGCGCGAGAGGACCAGCAGCTCCTTCTTGGTCAGACCGGAGGCGGCGACGTCCTCGAAGTCGATCTGCTCAAGCTCCTTCAGGCGCTGAAGACGCTTGTAGACGGTCGAGAAGTTGGTGAGCATGCCGCCCAGCCAGCGCTGGTTGACGTAGGGCATGCCGACGCGGGTGGCCTGCTCGGCGATGGCCTCCTGCGCCTGCTTCTTCGTGCCGACGAACATGACCGTGCCGCCGTGGGCGACGGTCTCCTTGACGAACTCGTAGGCGCGGTCGATGTACGACAGCGACTGGAGCAGGTCGATGATGTAGATGCCGTTGCGCTCGGTGAAGATGAAGCGCTTCATCTTCGGGTTCCAGCGACGGGTCTGGTGACCGAAGTGGACGCCGCTTTCCAGCAGCTCCCGCATCGTGACGACGGCCATGGCCGTTCTCCTCGTGTTTCTCGGTTGTGCCGCGGACACCGGACGGCATCCGCGCCTGACGCCCGCGATGCGCCGTGCCGCAAGGGACCGAGGGGCGCTGACTCCGAAGGACCGAGCACTGTCGATCTTTCGATGTCGGGGCGTGCGAAGTCGACCCGGTGGCCCGGGTCGCCATCAGAAGTGTACGGGACCGGCGGAGCACCGGGTGACGCCGCTGTCCACAACCGGAGTGACGCGACTTTCCCCAGCCGCGTCGTGACGTGACTGTCCGCAGCCGGGGTGACGTCACTTTCCCCAGCCGGGTGACGCCGTTGTCCACAACCGGGCGGTACTCCACAGCCCGCGGCGGTGCCGGGCGGGGCTGCGGGACGCTGCCGACATGCACGTACGACTGATCCTGACCCTGGCCCTGCTGCTGCCCCTGGTCCCGATCGCCACCACCTGGCCGGTGACGCCCCGCCCTCCGGTCCTGCGCGGCTGGGAGCCACCGCCCACCCCGTACGCCCGCGGCCACCGCGGCGTCGACCTCCGGGCGGCACCGGGCACCCCCGTGCGCGCGGTGGCGCCGGGGCGGGTCGCCTACGCGGGGCTGGTGGCGGGCAGAGGCGTGATCAGCGTGGAACTCCGGGACACGGGCCACCCGCCCCTGCGCACGACGTACGAGCCGGTGATCCCGACGGTGCGGAAGGGCGACGAGGTGGCCCCGGGGCAGCAGCTGGGCACCCTCTCCCCTACGGGCTCCCACTGCGCCACGCCTTGCCTGCACTGGGGCCTGCGCAGGGCTCGGGAGTACCTGAACCCGCTGACCTTGCTGCCCCCGCATCTGCTGCGCAGGGGCACGTCGAGGCTCTTGCCGGTACGGCCCTAGGCGCGGGCGGTGTCGGTGGCTGGTCGCGCGGGCCCGCGCCCTTGGGTGGGCGCGGTCACGTCAGTGCCCGCTGCCCCGCACCCCTCGCAGCGCCATCCCGACCGCCGCCTCGGTGATCGCCTCCGGCGGCTCCGCCGCCCCCAGCTCGATCCGCCGCACGGCCGCGTCCACCACGCCCTGGAGCAGCATCGCGGCGAGCCGTGGCTCCCCGTGCCCCATCTGTCCCAACGCCTCGACGATCATCGCCACGAGCCCGCCGTGCGCGGCCCGGATCTTCTCCCGGGCGCCCGCGTCCAGCTCGCTCGCGGAGATGGCGACCACGGCCCGGTGCCGCCGGTCCCCGACCAGCGCGAGCTGCTGGCGCACATACGCCTCGACCTTGCCCTCGGGGGTGTCGGCCCGCGACATCGCGGCCTCGACCTCGGCCGCCCAGACCGGGAAGTCGACCTCGCACAGCTCCTCCACGACCGCGGCACGCGACCGGAAGTACTCATAGACGGACGACCGGGCCAGCCCGGTCCGTTCGGCGAGGGCCGGGAAGGTCAGCGCCTCCGTCCCGCCCTCGGACAGCAGGGAACGAGCCGCGTCCAGCAGGGCGGCTCGCTGCATCGACCGGTGCTCGGCCACGGAGGCCGCTCGAATCCTTGGCACGTCAACCACTCTACGGACGCATCACCCCCGACGGGAGTGGCTCTGGTCGCCCCGTCGTCTCCGGGCCGCCTCCTCAGCGCCCGAAACTCGCCAGCTTCGCCCTCAGCTGCAGCACCGACTTGGTGTGGATCTGGCTGACCCGGCTCTCGGTCACCCCGAGCACATTGCCGATCTCCGCGAGCGTGAGCCCTTCGTAGTAGTACAGCGTCACCACCGTCTTCTCGCGCTCGGGCAGTGTGTTGATCGCCCGCGCCAGGAACCTCCGCAGCTCCCGGTCCTCGGCCACCTCCACCGGGTTGTCCGCGGCGGTGTCCTCCAGCGTGTCCATCAGGCTCAGCCGGTCCCCGCCCTCGCCGCCGACATGCAGCAGCTCCTCCAGCGCCACCACGTTCGCCAGCGACAACTGACTGAACACCGCGTGCAGTTCGTCCACCGCGATGCCCAGCTCGGTGGCCACCTCGCCCTCCGACGGCGTCCGCCGCAGCCGGGCCTCCAGCGTGGCGTAGGCCCGCTCGACATTGCGCGCCTTCTGCCGCACCGACCTCGGGATCCAGTCCAGCGCCCGCAGCTCGTCGATCATCGCGCCGCGGATCCGGGTGATCGCGTACGTCTCGAACTTGATCTCCCGGTCGACGTCGAACTTCTCGATCGCGTCGATCAGCCCGAAGACACCCGAGGAGACGAAGTCGGCCTGCTCCACATTGGGCGGCAGCCCCACGCTCACCCGCCCCGCCACGTATTTCACCAGCGGCGAGTAGTGCAGGATCAGCTGCTCGCGCAGCCGGTCGTCTCCTGTCGCCTTGTATGACCGCCACAGCTCGTCGAGCGTCGAAGGAGCCTGCGGCCGTACGCTGCCACCGTCGCGGGCGGCTGGGGGGATCGCCGCCCGGTCGGACCCGGAGGTGTGCTGGGGCATTCGTCGCCTTGTGCCGTTCTGCAGTGAAGGATGGTTCCTGGGTGGGCTGTCGGTGGGCTGTCGGGGTGCTGTGGAGTTGCCTGTCCGCGTCTGGATCTCGTGAGCGTAGCGTGACTGCGGTGTCGCAGTGTGCGAAGAACGTGCCTCGCCTCGTGCGCAGATACGTTCCGCCGACCGCCCCAC
This sequence comes from Streptomyces sp. NPDC057877, assembly GCF_042796855.1. Taxonomy (NCBI): domain Bacteria; kingdom Bacillati; phylum Actinomycetota; class Actinomycetes; order Kitasatosporales; family Streptomycetaceae; genus Streptomyces; species Streptomyces sp. NPDC057877. Next base: position 194,452 of record NZ_JBHVMS010000011.1, on the reverse strand, counting down.
CGGGTCACACCCGTCGCTCTGAGTGACCACCGGCCGCTGTCAACTGCCAGATTTCCCAAGGGTTTCGGCGTTCCCCCGGACGGCCGAACACAGTGGGTCAACATGGCCTCCCGTCACTCCGCGCGGAGATCATCGACTGGCGTGTCAACTTCCAGACATCGCCGTGTCGTTCGACGTAACCAAGTGCTCGGAGTTCGTACAGTCTCGCGATCGCGTCGTCCTCGGTGGTCCGCGCGCCGCACGCGATCTCCGGCACGGCCGCGGCGCCACGCCCGGGCAGCGCGGCCAGGACCTGCTGGGCGGCCGGTTCCAGCAGATCCCGTGGCAGCACCGGCCCGCGCCGGTCGGGGGCCAGGTCGCCCATCTCCCCGACCAGTTCCACCACCTCCGCCGCGTCGGTGACCAGCACCGCGTCCTGACGCAGGAGTTCGTGCACCCCTCCCGACAGACTGCTGGTGACCGGCCCCGGCACGCCCATGGTGTGACGGCCCAGCCGCCGCGCCGCCCGCGCCGTGACCAGTGAGCCACTGCGGTAGGCGGCCTCGACGACCACGGTGCCGCGGGTGAGCGCCGCGATCACCCTGTTGCGCAGCACGAACCGGCTCGGCGTCGGGTGGTCGCCGGGTGGCAACTCCCCCACCACCAATCCCTGTTCGGAGATTCTGGTGATCAACTGGGTGTGTCCGCGCGGGTAGGGCCGGTCGAGACCGCAGGCGAGCACGGCGACGGTGGCACCGCCCGCGCCCAGGGCGCCCCGGTGCGCGGCGCCGTCGATGCCGTAGGCGCCGCCGGACACCACGACCCAGCCGCGTTCGGCCAGCCCGGCGGCGAGACCGACCGCCACCTGGGCGCCGTACTCGGTGCAGGCCCGCGCGCCCACGACCGCCACCGATCTGAGCGCCCAGGTGCGCAGACTCGGCCGCCCCCGCACCCACAGCCCGATCGGCCGCGCGTCCCCGAGGTCGTCGAGCTGCCCCGGCCACTCCCCCGTCCCGGGCCGCAGGAACCGCACCCCGGCCGCCGCCGCGACCGCGAGATCCCGCTCCGGCTCGGCCCGCCGGGCCCGCGCCCGCAGCCCACCCCACCGCTTCTCACCCACCCCCGGCAGGGCGTGGCCACGTGTCCCCCGCAGCCGCCGTACCACCTCCCCGGCCCCGTACTCCCGCACCCACCGCCCACCGATCTCGTCTCCCGGCTCGATGACGCGGGTGAGCAGCACACGGTCGAGCAGTTCGTCGTCTGCGGTGAGGTGGTTCATGTCGGCGCTGGACTGGTCCGCGTCGCTGCCGTGGTCGTCTACGCCGCAGCCGTCGCGATCTCCGTCCCGGCCGCGCTGGGTCGCGTCCAAGCCGGGCTGGTCCACGCCCCGGCCGCGCTGGGTCGCGTCCAGGCCGCGCTGGTCCATCCCCCGGCCGTGCTGGTTCGGTACCCCGCCGCGTTGGTCCACGTCGCGGCCCTGCCCGTCCACATCCCCATCACCCCGCTCCACGTCCCCACCCCACCGATTCACGTCAACGCCCCAATAGCCACCGGCACCCCACGCGGCACCCCCGTCCGCAACTGCAGCGCCAAGGCCACATCCGTGGCATCGGGCCGGTCATGGCCGACGAGGTCGGCGACCGTCCAGGCCACCCGCAGAACCCGGTCGAGCCCCCGCGCGGTCAGCACCCCCCGCTCCAGCCCCAGCTCGGCCTCGTCCATGGCCCCGCTCGCGGCGTTCCAGCGGGTGCGCAGCTCCCGCCCCGGCACTTCGCTGTTCGTCTGCCAGGGGGTGCCGCGGAAGCGTGCCGCCGCTCGCTCCCGGGCCGCGCGCACCCGGTCGGCGACGGTCGCGGTGGACTCACCCCGCGCGCCGCGGTCGGTCAGTTCCGCGCGGGTGACTCGGTCCACCTCCACCCGCAGGTCGACCCGGTCGAGCAGCGGCCCGGAGAGCCTGGCCTGGTAGCGGCGGATGGTCGCGGGCGGGCACTCGCAGAAGTCGTCCGTCCGGGAGAAGCGACCGCAGGGACAGGGGTTGGCCGCGAGCACCATCAGGAACCGCGCCGGGAACCGCACCACCCCGGCACTGCGCGCGATCACCACATGCCCCGCCTCCAGCGGCTGCCGCAGTGCGTCGAGCGCCTGGGTGCGGAATTCCGGGCTTTCGTCCAGAAAGAGCACACCCCGGTGAGACAGCGACACGGCTCCCGGCCGGGCGATGCCCTGGCCGCCTCCGACCAGGGCCTGCATGGTGGCCGAGTGGTGCGGGGCGCAGTAGGGCGCGGTGTCGATCAGTGGTTTGCCCGCTGGCAGCAGGCCCGCCACCGAGTGCACCGCGGTGACCTCCAGGGACTCCTGCCGGGTGAGCGGGGGCAGCAGGGCGGGCAGCCGCTCGGCGAGCATGGTCTTGCCCGCGCCTGGCGGCCCTTCGAGGAACAGGTGGTGTCCCCCGGCCGCGGCGACCTCCACGGCGGTCCGCGCGGCGAGCTGGCCCACGACGTCGGCGAGGTCATGGCCCTGTTCCAGCTGGGCCGCCCCGACACCGTGCATGCCGGTGGCGGCGCCCGTGCCAGGGACGCGCAGCCCGGCGAGGAGCGGGTCGGGGCGGCCGGGCTCGTCCGGTTCCTCGTCGGGCACGGGTTCGTCCGCCAGTACGGCGATCAGCTGCCGCAGGCTACGCACCCCGAGCACGGACACGCCGGGCACCAGGGCGGCCTCGGCGGCGGCGCACTCCGGCACCACCACGTGGTCGTAGCCCGCGTCCGCCGCGGCGAGCACCGCGGGCAGGATGCCCCGCACCGGCCGCACCCGGCCGTCGAGGCCCAGCTCTCCGATCATCATGAGGTCGGCGAGCACCCGCGGATCGATCCGCTCCCCCGCGCCGAGCACGGCGCAGGCGACGGCGAGGTCGAAGCCGCTGCCCGCCTTGGGAACCGAGGCGGGGCTGAGCCCGACGGTGAGTTTCTTCTGCGGCCACTCGGCGCCGGAGTTCACCACCGCCGCCCGCACCCGGTCCCGGCTCTCGGTGAGGCTCTTGTCGGGCAGTCCGACCAGGGTGAACGCGGCGACGCCGGGTTCGAGGTCGGCCTGTACCTCGACGACCACCCCCTCGACGCCGACCAGGGCCACGGAGCACGTACGCGCGAAGGCCATCACGCCACCCCCCGGGCGTGCTCCACCACGGGGGCGCCGCGCGGTGAGAGGACCACTCCGACCAGGTCGATACGGACGCCGCCGGGTGGCGCGCCGCCGTGGGTCTGGATCCAGCGGGCGGCGAGGTCGCGCAGCCGCCCGGCCTTCTCGGGGGTCACCGCGGCCATCGGATGCTCGAAGTGGCCGCCCCTGCGGGTCTTCACCTCGCAGACGACCAGGACGTCCCCGTCCCGCGCCACGATGTCGATCTCTCCGGACCGGCCACAGCGCCAGTTGCGCTCCAGGACCGTCATCCCGGCCTCGGCCAGCCGCCGTGCGGCCAGCGTCTCGCCGTACCTGCCGAGTGCGCTGCGTGCCAGATGCGTGTTCATGTCGGCACCACCTCCGGCGCCAACGATGACGGCAGCTCAGCGAGCTATTGGATCTTGGTGGACGGCCCGGAGAATGTGGATAAACCCGTCACCCACACGAGTGACACACCTGTCAGTCGGCCAGCACTCAGCCGCCCGGCAGTTCCAGATCGCTCTTGTTCAGCTCCTCGATGTTCACGTCCTTGAACGTCAAGACCCTGACCTGCTTCACGAAGCGCGCCGGCCGATACATGTCCCACACCCACGCATCCGCCATCGAGACCTCGAAGAACACCTCACCCTGAACCGAGTGCACCTGCATCTCGTAGTCATTGGTCAGATAGAAACGCCGCTCGGTCTCGATCACGTATTTGAACAGACCGACGACATCGCGGTACTCCCGGTAGAGCTTCAGCTCCATCTCGGTCTCGTACTTCTCGAGGTCCTCGGCGCTCATGGCATGTTCCCCTTCAGCCGTGCGATCCCACCATTGTGCGCCAGTACCGTGCGCCCCTAGACGATTTCCGTGTCAAGGATCTCCGGACCGGCGGGGGGACCTTCGTCGAGCAGCCTGCGCAGCAGCCCGGCGAGTCTGGTCGGATACACCGTCTCATGCGCCCGCGTCAGTTCCTCACAGGTCCACCACCGCGCTCCCACGACGCTGCGCCGCTCCAGCTCGGTCAGGGCCACGGCCCCGGTCACCGTCTGGGTGGTCCGGGCCAGGTAGTACCACTCGTCCTGGTCCCAGCGCCGCCCCGCGAACGGGAACGAGCACATCCGCCGCCACAGCACCGGGCCCAGCTCGACGTCGGTGATCCCGGTCTCCTCCGCGAGTTCCCGCAGCGCGGCCTCCTGATGGGTCTCGTCGCCCTCCAGACCACCGCCCGGGGTGAACCACCAGTCGTCGGCCGGATCGTCCGGCTCATGCCCGTGCAGCAGCAGGATGCGGTCCTCGGGATCGAGCAGCACGACCCGGGCGACCCTGCGCAGCGGCCTGCCGTCGGGCAGTTCGGCGCCCTCCGTGGCCTCAGCGGACACCGGCGGCCTCCGTCCGCACCCGCCTGCGGGCTCCCATCCGCTTGGCCACCGGTCCATAGGCGGCCCCGCCGAGCACCAGGACGGCGCCCGCGACGACCATGACGCCGATCGTGCGCAGCGGCCCCGGCTCGGAGACCGGGCCCAGCGCCTCGAAGCCGCTCGCGGGCTGCAGCATGCCGTCCATGGGCCAGACCACGGCGTCGACCCTCGCGGTCACGGTGTCGCGCGACACGGTGCCCTGGGCGGCCTCGGTGAGGTGGGCGGTGGAGTCCAGCGAGCCGTGCCGCTCGTCACCGAGCAGGAACAGCCGCCCCTTGGGCACGGTGACGGCCGGGAACCTCCCCGCCTCGGCCGCCTGCCCCGCGGGGAGGTAGGACTCGTCCACCTGCTTGCCGTTGACGGTCAGCTTGCCGTCCGTGCAGCAGGCGACGGTGTCACCGCCGACGGCGACCACCCGCTTCAGCACGGGCGCGTTGGCCCAGGTCTCGTCCTTGAAGACGACGACGTCCCCACGGCGCACCTCGCTGCCGTCGACGCGCTCCGCCAGCACCCGGTCGCCCGCGCCGATGGTCGGCGCCATCGAGGTGGTGGGGACGGTGTACGGCCGGTAGACCACCGCTCCCCAGGCGAAGCCGCCGAGGAAAAGCACCAGGCCCAGCGCGACCGCCAGTCCGGACAGCACCTGTCCGGTCCGGCCGCCCGCCGGGCCCGTGTTGCCTGTGCCACCGCTACGCGGGGCCGTCGTCGTCGCGCTCTCGCCACCCATGGATCCGCACCCTACCCGGCAGTACCGGAGCCGGTCAGCCCTTGGGCCGCCGACCCCGGGCGGCGATGATCAGCGAGTGCGGACCACCTGGCTCCGCTTGCGTCGCCACAGCGCCACCGGCACCACACCGACGAGGGCGAGGGCGTTCGGCGCGTTGGTCACCGCCGCGGCCGACGACGGCTGGTTGCCCAGGTTCGGCTGGTCGAAGGTGTCCGGGACGGGCAGCGTGCCCCAGCGGTTGATCGGCCAGGCCTTGACGATGGCGCGGCCGACGACCTCGTCCACCGGAACCAGGCCCTTGTTCTTGTCGGCCTGGTTGTAGCGCGAGTCGCGGGAGTTCTGGCGGTGGTCGCCCATCACCCAGACATGGCCCTCGGGGACCTTCACCTTGAACTGGCCGCCGTTGTCGTCGACGCTGCACGGCGTGTTGCCGGGGTACACATACGGCTCGTTGAGGGCCTTGCCGTTGACCTTCAGCGGGCCGGTGCCCTTGCACTCGACCGTGTCGCCGCCGACCCCGATGACCCGCTTGATCAGGTCCTTCTCCTCCGCGGACGGCATCAGGCCGATCCAGCTGAGGAACGTCTGCAGGGCGTTCGGGTCGAGGGTGGGCTCACCGGCCAGCCAGTTGGCCGGGTCGTGGAAGACGACGACCTCGCCGCGCTCGGGCTCGGAGCCGAACCAGGGGGTGAGCTTGTCCACCAGGACGCGGTCGCCCTCCTGGAGGGTGTTCTGCATCGAGTCGGAGGGGATGGAGAACGCCTGCACCAGGAACGTCTTGATCAGCAGCGCCAGCACCAGCGCGATACCGATCAGGATGGGCAGTTCCTTCCAGAAGGAGCGCTGCTTCCGCTCCGCCTGCTGAGCGGCCGCCGAGCCTTCCGGCTCCCGCCGCTCCCCGGCCTGGCCCTGCTCCGGGGCCTGGCCCTGTTCGTCCGTCACCTTGCCGTCCTCGGTCGCCGGGGCGTCACTCCCGGGGGTCCTGGCGCCGTCCGCGGCCGAAGCCGCTGCCACGGGATGTCCGCGGTGCTCCTCGCCGTCGTGCCCGGACCGTGCGCCAACCGCCGCATCCCCCACGCCAACTCCTCACTCTCTGCCACCGCCTGCCGCCCCATGCGCGGCGCAGGCCCACCACTCCCATAACGAGCGGGAGTTCCGCAGGGCTCGGGAGCTGCATCATTCCACCCGGGGTCGGTCCCGGGCCGTCGGAGGCAACCCTATGCGACGGCCGGGGGGCCGCGGTCGCCCCCGGAGCCGCGTCGGACACCGATGCATAGGTGTTCGGTTCTTCGAGCGTGCTCCAGCGGCCGAGCGGCCAGGCGATGACGACGGCCCGGCCCACCACCTCGTCCTCGGAGACGGTGCCGCCGTAGTCGGTGTCCTGGTGCGCGCGGGAGTCCGCGGAGTTGGCCCGGTGGTCACCCATCACCCACAGCCGTCCCTCCGGGACGGTGATGTCGAACTCCGTCTTGGAGGGCGCGTTGCCGGGGAAGAGGTAGTCCTCGTTCAGGGGAACGCCGTTGACGGTGACCCGCCCTTGTGGGTCACAGCACTTGACGCGGTCGCCGCCGACGCCGACGACCCGCTTGATCAGGTCCTTCTCGTTGTCGGACGGCAGCAGTCCGATGAAGGTGAGCCCGCTCTTGATCTGCGCGACGACGACGGGGTCGTCCTCCTTCTGGGTGGGCTGCTCGTCCTTCAGCCAGCCGCCGGGGTCCTTGAACACGACGACGTCCCCGCGCTCCGGCTCGGCCCCGAACCAGGGCGTGAGCTTGTCGACGAGGACCCGGTCGCCGATCTGGATGGTCTGCTCCATGGAGCCCGACGGGATCACGAAGGCCTGCACCAGGAAGGTCTTCAGGACGAGAGCTATGAGAACCGCGACACCGACGAGGAGCGGGATCTCCTTGATCGCCGAGCGGCGTCTGCGCCGCTTGACCTTGCGCTGGAGCTTGCGCCGCTCCGCGCGACTGCGACCGCTGGACGGGGCCGCCGCCCGGCGGGTGCCGGTGGGCAGCAGGTTGTCGGCGGCACTCCCGGATCCGCGCGGCCTCCCACGGTTACCCATGGGTGCCGTCCGCCGCGGGCACGCGCGCGTAGGCGCCGGGACGCTCCAGGCGGGAGAGGTGGCCGACGGGCCAGACGACCCCCTCGGCCCGGCCGATCACCTCGTCGACGGGGACCATGCCACCGCCCGGTGAGCCGAGGTGGTCGCGGGAGTCGCGGGAGGCGCTGCGGTGGTCGCCGAGGACGAACAGGGTGCCGTCCGGCACGACGACGTCGAAGCGGACCGTGGAGGGACTGTCACCGGGATACAGGAACGCCGACTCGTCGACGGGCCGCCCGTTCACCTCGATCCTCCCCTTCCGGTCGCAGCACACCACGTGGTCTCCCCCTACGCCCACGACGCGTTTGATGTAGTCCGCGTTCCCGAAGTACCCCGTGCCGTCGAACACGACGACCTCCCCGCGCCGCGGATCGGCACCGAAACGGTACGCCAACTTATTTACGAGAACGCGGTCCCCGATCCTCAATCCGCGTTCCATGGATCCGCTGGGGATCTGGAACGGCTGCACCACAAACGCGTTGAGGAGCAGCAGGAAGATCAGGCAGACCAGTACGGTCAGGGTGATCCGCCCGCCGGGGAGCCAGTCGCCGATCCCTCGCGGCAACGCGAAGCGCGACCGGCCCTCCGGCCCCTCCGGCTCCGAGTCCTGCTCGGGTCCGCGGGGGCGGGAGGAGCGGTCGCGCTCCGTTGGCTGTGCTTCGGTGTCCATCGAGGCCAGATGCTATCCGGCCCCGGTATGAACCCCTCGGGCCCTGCCGCGCGCTCAGTTCTCGCGCTTCTCCTTGATCTTCGCGGCCTTGCCGCGCAGCTCGCGCAGGTAGTACAGCTTGGCGCGGCGGACGTCACCCTTGGTGACCAGCTCGATCTTCTCGACGATCGGGGTGTGCACCGGGAAGGTGCGCTCGACGCCGACGGAGAAGGAGACCTTGCGGACCGTGAAGGTCTCGCGGACACCGGAGCCCTGGCGGCGGATCACAACGCCCTTGAACTGCTGCACACGGGAGCGGTTGCCCTCGATGACGCGGACGTGGACGTTGACGGTGTCACCCGGGCGGAAGGCCGGGACGTCGCTGCGCAGCGACGCGGTGTCGACGGAGTCGAGCAGGTGAGACATTTCGTCTGCTTTCCTCGCTGATGCCACAGGTCATCAACGGAAACTAGGTGTTTCGGAAGGTGGGCCGTGCGCGTCGGGGCGGGCGTCGTGTCCCCCTGTGGCAGGGGCGCACGCCGGACGGCGCACAACAGCGGCCTATTCTTCCACGTCATCCACCCGGCGCCAAAATCGGCCGTGCGGCTCGCCCTCCGGGTCCGGGGCCCAGCCCAGGACGGAGAGCATCTCGCGGTCCTTCTTGTCGAAGGCCTTGGGGTCGCACCGCTCGATCAGGTCGGGCCGGTGGACGGTGGTCCGCCGCAGCGCCTCGTCGCGCCGCCAGCGGGCGATCTTCCCGTGGTGGCCGCTGAGCAGCACGTCCGGGATCTCGCGCCCGCGCCACAGCGGCGGCTTGGTGTAGACGGGCCCCTCCAGGAGGTTCGCCATGGCACCGGGCGCGAAGGAGTCGTCCCGGTGGGACTCGGCGTTGCCCAGGACGCCCGGCAGCAGCCGTGCCACGGCCTCGGTGACGACGAGTACGGCCGCCTCGCCCCCGGCGAGGACGTAGTCACCGATGGACACCTCGTAGACCGGCATCCGGGTGGCGTACTCGTCGATGACCCGTCGGTCGATGCCCTCGTAGCGGGCGGGTGTGAAGACCAGCCAGGGCCGCTCGGACAGCTCGACGGCGAGTTCCTGGGTGAAGGGGCGGCCGCTGGGCGTGGGGACGACCAGGACGGGCTCCCGGGCGCCGCTCTCGTAGCCCCGCGCGAGGATGTCGTCGAGGGCGTCGCCCCAGGGCTCGGTCTTCATGACCATGCCGGGGCCGCCGCCGTAGGGCGTGTCGTCGACGGTGTTGTGCCGGTCGTAGGTCCAGTCGCGCAGGTCGTGGACGTGCACGTTCAGCTGGCCACGCGCGCGTGCCTTGCCGACGAGGGAGACGTTCAGCGGTTCCAGGTACTCGGGGAAGATCGTGACGACGTCGAGCCGCATTACGCCTCGTCCCGGGAGGAGGCGATCTCCGCGCGGTCGTCGATCAGTCCCGGCGGCGGGTCGATCACGGCGCGCTGCTCCGCCAGGTCGATCTCGGTGACGATCTCCTCGACGAAGGGGATGAGCACCTCGCTGCCGTCGGGCCGCTCGACGATGAACAGGTCCTGCGAGGGCAGGTGCGAGATCTCGGTGATCCGCCCGACCTCCACCCCGTCCTTGGTGACCACGTCGAGGTCCATCAGCTGGTGGTCGTAGTACTCGTCCTCGCCCTCGGGCAGTTCCTCCGGGTCGACGTCGGCGATCAGCAGGGTGTTGCGCAGCGCCTCGGCGCCGGTGCGGTCGCTCACGCCCGCGAAGCGCAGCAGCAGACGGCCGCTGTGGACGCGACCCGTCTCGATGGTGAGCGGCCCGGTGGAGGCGGGGTCGGTGGCGAGGACCGCGCCGGGGGCGAGCCGCAGTTCGGGCTCGTCGGTGCGGACCTCGACGGTGACCTCGCCCTTGATCCCATGGGCACGGCCGATCCGTGCGACTACCAGCTGCACTGTCCTTGATCTCCTGTCCTACGACATCGCGCTCGACGTCGGGCTCCTGCGACTACGGGCACTGACGACCACGGGCCGGGGACGGCCCAGTGGCCGTCCCCGGCCCGAGCCGGTGCTGCTGCGTTCGTGCGTCAGCGGACTTGGTCCACGTCGACGAGGTCGACACGGACACCGCGGCCGCCGATGGCGCCCACGACGGTGCGCAGGGCGCGTGCGGTGCGGCCGTTGCGGCCGATCACCTTGCCGAGGTCGTCCGGGTGGACCCGGACCTCCAGCACCCGCCCGCGACGCAGGTTGCGCGAGGCGACCTGCACATCGTCAGGGTTGTCGACGATGCCCTTCACGAGGTGCTCGAGAGCCTCCTCGAGCATGCTCAGGCCTCGGTCGACTCGGACTCAGCCGCAGCCTCGTCCTTCTTGTCGGCCTTCTTCTTCTGGGTGATGGCCTCACCCTTGCCCTCGTCGTCGCCGCCGAGAGCCTCGAACGACGGACGCGTGGACTTCGGCTCGGCGACGAGCAGCGGCGCCGGGGCGGGCTCGCCCTTGAACTTCTGCCAGTCGCCGGTCTTCTTCAGGATGGCGAGCACGGGCTCGGTCGGCTGGGCGCCGACGGAGAGCCAGTACGCCACGCGCTCGGCGTCGACCTCCATCACCGACGGGTTGTACGTCGGGTGGTACTTGCCGATCTCCTCGATGGCCCGGCCGTCACGGCGGGTACGGGAGTCGGCGACGACGATGCGGTAGTGAGGCGAACGGATCTTGCCCAGACGCTTCAGCTTGATCTTGACTGCCACGGGAGTGGGTTCTCCTGGTTTGACGTGGTTGGGCACGGCGGATGAGCCGCGTGGGGTTGCGGTACCCGAGTGCCCGATGGACGCGTCAGCCGGAGGAGAGAGGGGTCCTGTGCGGCTGTCGAGTACAGCCGCCCATTCTGCCACACGCCCAGGTGCGTTTCCGAACGGAGGGTGCGGGCGGGCACGCCTGACCAGCACGCGGCGCCGCCTGAACCGGCGCCGCGTGCGCGGCCTGGCGTCCGGGGTCGAGCCGGCGCGGCTGCCACGAGCAGCCGCGCCCTCAGCCCGCCGCGGCGCCCACGACCTCCGGGATCCGGAACGGCTTCCCGCAGCCCCCGCACATGATCGGCGCCTGCGCCAGCACCGAGGGTACGACCCGCACGTTGCGGCCGCAGTCGCACACCGCCTTGACCCGGACGCCGCCCCCGGAGGAGCCGTGCCGGGCCGCCGGGCCGCGGAAGCTGCGGGCCGTGTCGGCGGAGGTGGCCGCGGTGTGCGCCTTCAGCGCGCGCTGGAGGCGCTCGATCGTCGGGCGGTAGCGCCGCCTCGCCTCGGGGTTGAGCGTGACCAGCGAGAAGCCGCTGCTGGGGTGCGGCTCCTCGGGGTGGTCGAGGCCCAGCTCCTCGGCGATCGCGAGGAATCTGCGGTTGTGGTACCGGCCCGCCCGGGAGGTGTCGCGGATTCCGCGGGCGGCGGCGATGCCATGGACTGCCTCATGGAGCAGTCGCTCGAAGGAGAGTTCGTGGCCGCAGGCGGACGACGACTCTCCGATCAGTGACTCGGGCGCGGCAAGATCGGGCAGCTCGGGGTGGTACCGCTGAATGTCGGCCCACGCCTGCGCCAGCTCTGCGGCGAGAACAGGTGGTGTCGTGCTCACGTAATGACAACGAGCCGGGGTGCCGCTGTGTTCCTATTCCGGGGCATCCCAAATAATTTGCACGTACCCGTCAGTTGCCGCTGATGCGTCCCGACGAGGGCGGGTGCGCTGATCTGCGGAGAAGCCGCACAGCTCCCCCCAAGGTGGTACGTAGCCTGACGTACGAACCGGCGCGCAGACGGCGTACTCACGCCGTGAAGCCTGTGGCCCGCGCGGGCGCAAGGGGCGTTTCGGCCGCGCTCTCCCCACGGTGGTGCCTCAATAAGCGCGTGCGACAACCGCGACGTTACCGGGCGCGTCGTCGGCGTCCGGCACCGCCCCGTCCTCGGCGACCAGACACCGTACGGTCACGGCGTGCTCCGCCAGCCTGGCCTCGCCCTCCTCGCCGAGCACCGCCCACGGAATCCGCGCCCAGCCACCAGCCACGGCCGCCTCGACCGCCTCCTCGACGGTCGCCACGTCGGCCGTCCGCGCCGCACGCCGCTCCCGGGACTGCCGCAGCAGCAGCGCCTGGTCCTCCTCCAGCACCCCGGGCAGCAGCGCGGCGAGCGCGTCGACGGCCACCGGCTCCTTGCCGCCCGGGATCCGCCGGACCAGCGTCGCGGTGCCGCCTTCCAGGTCACGGGGCCCGATCTCGATCCTTACGGGCACGCCCTTCAGCTCCCAGTCGACGGCCCGGCGTCCGAACGGCGTGTCGGTACGGTCGTCCACGCGCACCCGCAGACCGGCCGCGGCCAGCCGGTCGCCCACCTCGCGGACCTTGGCCAGAACCGCCTCGTCCCCCTTGATCGCGAGAACGACGACCTGCACGGGCGCCAGCCGCGGCGGCACCCGCAACCCGCTGTCATCACCATGCGACATGATCAGGCCACCCACCATGCGCGTGGACGACCCCCAGGACGTCTGCCAGACGTGCTCCTGACGGCCGTCCCTCGACAGGTACCGGGTGCCGAACGCCTTGGCGAAGTTCTGCCCCAGCTCATGACTGGTGCCCATCTGGAGGGCCTTGCCGTCGCCCATCATCCCCTCCAGCGTGAGGGTGTTGACGGCCCCGGCGAACCGCTCGCTCGCGGTCTTGCGGCCCAGCACCACGTCGATCCCGAGGACGTTCACCATGAAGTCGGCGTACACCTCCCGGTGGATGTGCGCCGCGTAGTCCCGCGCGTCCTCGTAGGTGGCGTGCGCGGTGTGGCCCTCCTGCCACAGGAACTCCGTCGTCCGCAGGAACACGCGCGGGCGCATCTCCCAGCGCACCACGTTCGCCCACTGGTTGATCAGCAGCGGCAGATCGCGGTAGCTCTGCACCCACTTGGCGAAGTAGTCGTTGACGATCGTCTCGGAGGTGGGCCGCACGACGACGGGCTCCTCCAGCTCCTTGCCGCCGCCGTGCGTGACGACCGCCAGCTCCGGCGCGAACCCCTCGACGTGCTCGGCCTCCCGCGTGAGGTAGGACTGCGGGATGAACAGCGGGAAGTAGGCGTTCTCGGCGCCCGCCCGCTTGATCCGGGCGTCCATCTCCTGCTGCATCCGCTCCCACAGGCCGTACCCGTACGGCCTGATCACCATGGTGCCGCGCACCGGCCCGTTGTCGGCCAGCTCGGCCTTGTTGATCAGATCCTGGTACCAGCGCGGGAAGTCGTCCGCCCGCGGCGTCAGAACGGGTGCCTTGGCCATGGCGCGATCGTACGGGCCCACGTTGCCGGAATGTGAAATCTCGCCACACAGGAACGGAACCCCCAAACCGGGGCCCTTCAGCACTGGACGCCACCGCGAGCCCGGAGTTTCCTGGCATACGGGGGGAGTTGCGAGCGCACGTCACGGGGGCCAGGGAAACAGGCACGACGGCAACATCGGCGGATTGGGGCGCTATCGATGACACCTACGCTCGTGCGGCAGCACCTGCATCACGCGGGACCGGCGTCCCCCGTGGATCCGCGTGCACGCGCGCGTGACTGGTCGGAAATCCAGGAGCGGATGCTGGTCCCGCTCTACGAGGCCGTCTACGAGCGACTGGAAGTGGACCCCGGCACCCGGCTGTTGGGGCTCGGCTGCGGCAGCGGGCTCGCCCTGCTGCTGGCGGCCTCCCGCGGTGCCGCGCTCACCGGCGTCGAACCTTCCTCCCCCGAGCGGCTGACCCTCGCCCGCGAGCGGCTGGCCCCCGTCGCCCAGACGGCCCCCGCGGCGCCGGGCACGCGCGCGCGTGAGGCACGCGTCCAGCTCGTCGACGGACTGCCGCGGGCCCCGGTGGCCGACGACGCGCAGCCGCCGTACAACCTCGTGACCGCCTTCGAGCCGATCGGCTGTCTCGCGGGCGACTCCGAGGGGCTCGGCGAACTGCTGGCCGCCGCCGTGCCGCTCGCCGGGCGCGGCAGCCCGGTGGTGCTGGCCGGGTGGGGGCCGCCCGAGCGGTGTGCCACCGTCTCCGTGCTGGGGGTGGCCGCGAAGCTGGCGGACCCGGTGCACGACGCGGGCCGCTGGCGCCCGGCGCTCCGTGACGACCTGGAGGAGGTCGCCCAGCGGGCCGGACTGGCCCCCGACGGCTCAGGACGGGTCGCCTGCCCGTTCGGCTACGCGGACCTCGACAGCGCGGTGCGGGGCCTGCTGTCGACCGGCCTGTTCGACGCGGCGATCGCGGCGACGGACCAGGAGCAGGTCGACAAGGAACTCACCGAGTCACTGCACCCGCACCAGCGTCCCGACGGGACGGTGTGGATGCCGAACGTGTTCCGGTATCTGATCGCCCGGGTGCGCTGAGGCACGCGCCCGGAAGACGCCTACGGCGCCGGGGTGCCCCGGCGTCGTAGCACCGACCGGATCGTCCGGATCGTCAGCCCATGAACTTCTTGAACTCGTCCGGCAGTTCGAAGTCCTGACCGGCCTGCTGGCCCGGCACCCCGAAGGCGTTGCCCTGAGCGGCGGCGGCGCGGCGGGCGGCCTCCTCCTGCTCCTGCTGCTTGCGCTTCATCGGGTTGCCGGAGCGCTGCTTGCCCTTGGCCTTCTTCGGCTGCTTCTTGCTGCGGCCGGGACCGCCGCCCATGCCCGGCATCCCCGGCATCCCGGGCATGCCGCCGCCCTGAGCCATCCGGGACATCATCTTGCGCGCCTCGAAGAACCGCTCGACCAAGCCCTTCACCGCGCTGACCTCGACGCCGGAGCCCTTGGCGATACGGGCGCGGCGCGAGCCGTTGATGATCGTCGGGTCCTGGCGCTCACCCGGGGTCATCGACTTGATGATCGCGGCGGTGCGGTCGACGTCCCGCTCGTCGAGGTTGTTGATCTGGTCCTTGATCTGCCCCATGCCGGGCAGCATCCCGAGCAGCTTGCTGATGCTGCCCATCTTCCTGACCTGCTCCATCTGGGCCAGGAAGTCGTCCAGGGTGAAGTCCTGGCCCTTCTTGGACGCCAGCTTGGAGGCCATCTTCTCGGCCTCTTCCTGGCTGAACGTCTTCTCCGCCTGCTCGATCAGGGTGAGCAGGTCACCCATGTCGAGGATGCGGGAGGCCATCCGGTCCGGGTGGAAGGCGTCGAAGTCGTCGAGCTTCTCGCCGTTCGAGGCGAACATGATCGGCTTGCCGGTGATCTGCCGGATCGACAGGGCGGCACCACCGCGCGCGTCACCGTCGAGCTTGGAGAGCACCACGCCGTCGAAGCCGACGCCGTCGCGGAAGGCCTCGGCGGTGTTGACGGCGTCCTGACCGATCATGGCGTCCACGACGAAGAGGATCTCGTCGGGCGACACGGCGTCGCGGATGTCCGCGGCCTGCTGCATCATCTCCTGGTCGATGCCGAGACGACCGGCGGTGTCGACGATGACGATGTCGTGGACGCGGGTCTTCGCGTGCTCGATGGAGTCCTTGGCGACCTTGACCGGGTCACCGACGCCGTTGCCCGGCTCGGGCGCGTAGACCGCGATCCCGGCGCGCTCGGCGACCACGCTGAGCTGGTTCACGGCGTTCGGCCGCTGGAGGTCGGCGGCGACCAGCACCGGGGAGTGCCCCTGGTCCTTGAGCCACTTGCCGAGCTTGCCCGCGAGGGTGGTCTTACCGGCACCCTGGAGACCGGCGAGCATGATCACCGTCGGCGGGTTCTTGGCGAACCGGAGGCGGCGGGTCTCACCACCGAGGATGGTGACCAGCTCGTCGTTGACGATCTTCAGGACCTGCTGGGCGGGGTTCAGCGCCTTGGAGACCTCGGCACCGAGGGCCCGCTCCTTGACGTTCTTGATGAACGTGCGGACGACAGGGAGGGCCACGTCCGCTTCGAGAAGGGCGATACGGATCTCGCGCGCGGTGGCGTCGATGTCCGCCTCGCTCAAACGCCCCTTGCCGCGCAGGTTCTTGAAAGTGGCTGAAAGGCGATCGGAGAGAGTATCGAACACGGCGGCGTCGGTCCTCGGGAGTCGGGGGCAGGCTGAAGCGTCTTCCAGGGTATCCCGGCTCCCTACGTCGCCGGATCCGCTCAGCCCCGCAAAGTCTCCTCCAGCTTCCGCGCCACCGCCCCGGCCTCCTCCCCCGGCAACGGCACGCCCTCCCCACTGGTGACATAGAACGCGTCCACCGCGTTCGCCCCCAGCGTGCTCACATGCGCGCTGCGCACCCGCACGCCCGCGTCCTCCAGTGCCCGGCCGATCCGGAACAGCAGGCCCGGGGCGTCCTGGGCGCGGACCTCGATGACCGTGGCCAGACGGGAGGCGGTCGGGTGGACGGTCACACGCGCGGGTGGTGCGATGACGCCCCGGCGCCGGGGGTAGGCCGCGTCCCGCTCCGCCAGGCGCCCCGCGATGTCCAGGGAGCCGTCCAGGGCGCGTACGAGGTCGGCGCGGAGCCGGGCGGCCTGCGGCAGGGAGCCGTATTCGGCGGCGACCCGCCAGTTCAGCAGGAGGACGGAGCCGTCGACGCCGTCCGGCAGGTCCAGCGCGCGCAGCTCGGCCGTGCGGACGGTCAGCCGGTGCATGGCCAGCACCCCGGCCACCGCGGGCAGGACACCCGACTGGTCGGGTACGGCGATCAGCAGCTCGACGCCGAGGGGTTCGGGTGCGTCGGAGGCGGGCGGCTGCTCCTCCGTCGGCGGCTCGGTCTGCGCCCGCAGCGCCAGCACGGGTCCGCCGGTGGCGACGGCCTCGATGGCGAGCCGTTCCTGTTCGGCGGTGGGGGCTGCGGCCTCGGGTTCGTCCGGGTCGTCCCCGGCGAGCACGGCGGCGACGCGTTTGACCAGGTCGGCGACCAGGGAGCCGCGCCAGGACGACCAGGCGGCCGGGCCGGTGGCCAGCGCGTCGGCCTCGGTGAGGGCGTGCAGCAGTTCCAGCGTGCTCTCGCTGCCGACCGCCTCCGCGACCGACCGCACGGTGGCCGGGTCCTCCAGGTCGCGCCGGGTGGCGGTGTCGATGAGCAGCAGGTGGTGGCGTACGAGCGTGGCGAGCACGGTGACGTCCTCGCGGTCGAAGCCGATGCGCGCGGCGACGTCCTTGGCGATGATCTCCCCGGCCACGGAGTGGTCGCCGGGCCAGCCCTTGCCGATGTCGTGCAGCAGCGCGGCGACCAGCAGCAGGTCGGGGCGGCTGACGCGGCGGGTGAACTCGGAGGCGCGCACGGCCGTCTCGATGAGGTGCCGGTCGACGGTCCAGATGTGCACGGCGTTGCGCTGCGGGCGGCAGCGGACCCGCTCCCAGTCGGGCAGCAGGCGGGTGATCAGGCCCTCCGCCTCCAGGGCCTCCCAGACCTCGATGGTGGGGTGGCCGGAGCCGAGGAGGGTCACGAGCTGTTCGCGGGCCTCGGCGGGCCAGGGCGTGGGCAGCGGGCGCGTGGTGGCGGCCAGACGGCGTACGGCGTGCAGGGAGAGCGGGAGTCCGGCCTGTGCGGCGGCGGCAGCGGCGCGCAGCGGCAGGACGGGGTCGCGGTCGGGGCGGGCGGCGCGGGCGAGCACCACCTCGCCGTCCTGTTCGACCACGCCCTCGGCGAGCGGGGAGCGGTCGGTGGCTGGCTTGCCGCCGCCGAGCATGGCGCGCAGCCGGGGCCGCACGGCGCGCGATCGCAGTACGCGCCCCACTTCACGCCAGGTGACATCGCTGGCGTAGGAGATGACGCGGGCGGCCTCGTAGACCTGCCGCAGCAGGGTGTCGGCGTCGAGGAGACCCAGCTGGGCGGCGACCTGGTCCTGTTCCTGGAGGGCGAGCCGGTCGGTGGCACGGCCGGTGGTCAGGTGGAGCGCGTCGCGGACGTCGAGGAGGCGGCGGCGGGCGTCGTCGAGGCCCTCGCGCGGGGCGTCGGCGAGCCAGGAGGCGGCGACGGCGCGCAGGGCGGTGGCGTCGCGCAGTCCGCCGCGGGCTTCCTTGAGGTCGGGTTCGAGGAGGTACTGCAGCTCACCCTGGCGTTCGGCGCGCTCGGCGCAGAGTTCCTGGAGTTCGGGGAGACGTTTCGGCGCCTGGTTGCGCCAGTCGGCGAGCACGGCGGTGCGCAGGCCTGCGGTCAGTCCGAGGTCGCCCGCCAGGTGCCGGGCGTCGAGCAGACCGAGTTGGACTTTCAAATCCTCTCCGGCGGTCTTGCGGGCCTCGGCCGGGGTGCGCACGGAGTGGTCGAGGGCGAGGCCGAGGTCCCACACGGGGTACCAGAGGCGGTCGGCGAGGGCGGCGACGGCCTTGGGGTCGGAGCCGTCGTGCAGGAGGAGGAGATCGAGGTCGCTACGGGGGGACAGCTCGCCGCGGCCGTAGCCGCCGACGGCGACCAGGGAGGCCCCGCGCAGTCCCTCGGCGGCGGCGGTGAACAGCCCCGACAGCCACTCGTCGGTCAGCTCGGAGAGGGCGGTACGGCGCGGCGGCCCGGACCGCGCCCCCTCGGTGAGGAGGCGCAGCCGGGCCGCCGCGTAGCCGCTGGGTCCCGAGTCCTCTGCTTCGTTGCGAACATCCGTACTCGTCACCCAGCGACTCCTGTTCCGTGTCAGAGCGCGTCCGGGCCGCGCTCACCGGTCCGGACCCGTACGGCCGTCTCGACCGGGAGGGACCAGACCTTGCCGTCACCGATCTTGCCGGTGCGGGCGGCCTTGACGATGACGTCGATCAGCTGTTCGGCGTCGTCGTCCTCGGCCAGCACCTCGATGCGGATCTTGGGCACCAGGTCGACGGTGTACTCGGCACCGCGGTAGACCTCGGTGTGGCCTCGCTGTCGACCGTAACCGCTTGCCTCGGTGACCGTCAGTCCATGGACTCCGAAGGCCTGCAGGGCCTCCTTGATCTCGTCGAGCCGGTGGGGCTTGACGACGGCGGTGATGAGCTTCATGCCTCAACCTTCTTGCTCTCAGCAGAGTTGCTGCTCGGGGCGGGGGCCGCGGCGGCGGTGATGTGCGAGGCGGCGGCGCTGCTGAAGTCGTATGCAGTCTCGGCGTGGGCGCTCTGGTCGATGCCGGTGACCTCGTCGTCCTCGGAGGCGCGGAAGCCGATCGTCTTCTGGATCACGAAGGCGAGGATGAACGTCACCACGAAGGTGTAGCCCATCACCGAGAAGGCGCCGATGGCCTGCGACAGGAACTGGTCCCAGCCGCCGGTGCCGTCGGTGGCGAGGAAGCCGACCATCAGGGTGCCGAGGAGACCGCCGACCAGGTGGACGCCGACGACGTCGAGGGAGTCGTCGTAGCCCAGCTTGTACTTGAGGCTGACGGCCCAGGAGCAGACCGCACCGGCGACGACACCGATGAGCAGCGCGCCGAAGATGTTGACGTTGCCGCCGGACGGGGTGATGGCGACCAGACCGGCGACCGCGCCGGAGCAGGCGCCCAGCGTGGTGAACGCGCCGTGCCGGATGCGCTCGTAGATCAGCCAGCCGAGCATGGCCGCACCGGTCGCGACCTGGGTGTTGAGGGCCATCTGCGCGGTGGTGCCGTCGACGCCCAGCTCGGAGCCGGCGTTGAAGCCGAACCAGCCGAACCACAGCAGGGCGGTGCCGAGCAGGACCAGCGGCAGGTTGTGCGGCCGCATCGGGTCCTTCTTGAAGCCGATGCGCTTGCCGACCACCAGGACGGCGGCGAGCGCGGCGACACCGGCGTTGATGTGGACCGCCGTACCACCGGCGAAGTCGATCACGGCCGGGTCGAGCTGGGAGAGCCAGCCGCCGCCCCAGACCCAGTGGGCGACCGGGAAGTAGACCACGGTGACCCAGACGCCGATGAAGACCATCCAGGCGCCGAACTTCACCCGGTCGGCGAGCGCGCCGCTGATCAGGGCCGCGGTGATGACCGCGAACAGCATCTGGAAGAGCGAGAAGGCGAACAGCGAGATGTCGTTGCCGGTGAAGCTCTCCATCGTGGAGTCGGCGTCGACGCCCTTGAGCCCGATCATCTCCA
The DNA here is from genome assembly GCF_042796855.1 of Streptomyces sp. NPDC057877. Classification (NCBI taxonomy): domain Bacteria; kingdom Bacillati; phylum Actinomycetota; class Actinomycetes; order Kitasatosporales; family Streptomycetaceae; genus Streptomyces; species Streptomyces sp. NPDC057877. The sequence goes on along the minus strand of NZ_JBHVMS010000011.1, from coordinate 174,472 downwards.
GGTCGCCGATGAACCCGCCGGAGTCACCGCTGAAGGCCAGGGAGTGTCCGTAGAGCACCCACAGGACGCTGACGAGGCCCAGTGAGATGAAGGACATCATCAGCATGTTGAGTACGCTCTTGGACCGGACCATGCCGCCGTAGAAAAGGGCCAGGCCGGGCGTCATCACCATGACGAGCGCCGCGCTGATCAATACGAATCCGGTATCTGTGCCGTTCAATGCCGGTATCTCCTCGTCTTGGTACGGCCCCGTGCGGGCGAAGCCTGAGCGGATTGAGGGGGGCGGGCCGGTTATGCGGCACGAGATTGGCGCAGCGCCGTTTCGATGGAAGCCCCGCGTTGTTTCGCGGGCGTGACAAGGGCGCATGGCGTGTTACGCGTCGATGAACTGCCTGATGTTCGGCCACTGGATCGTTATCGTGGCGCAACCTTCGGGGATAGAGCGCCTTCGACAGCACACAGACCGGCCGCGGGCGGCCCTCCGCTGACCTGGCGCGGGGGAGCCGAGTCGGGCGGTTCGGGAGGGCCGGCCGCGGCCGGGGTTCTCGGTGACGGGGTCAGACCGCTTCGGCGGTCTCGGGCAGCTCGACAGCGAGTTTCTCGGTGAGGTCCACGACTTCGGCGAGATCACCGAAGTCCCGGGCGGCGGTGTCGACGGTCTTTCGGATACGGGTGTTCACGCGCTCGGAACGGACCTTCTTGGCCACCCGCATGGCCTGCTCGGCGAAGACCGCGCTCTGCTCGGGCTCACGCTGCAGCAGGTTGACGGAGGCCACTCCGATGAGGTTGAGCGCATACGACCGCTGGTGCTCACCGTCCTGGGCGAACAGCTCCACGGCCCGCCGCATCAACGGCTCCGCGAGGGAGGCGTAGGCGGGGCTGCGACCGGCGACATAGGCGAGGTCGCGGAAGGAGTGGCTGTTCTCGCCGTACAGCTCGGCCTCGTTGAAGAAGCGGATCCAGTCGGGGTCCGGCTCGTCCCACTCGTCGGCGTCGGCGAAGGTGTCCTCGGCCATCCGCACCGCCCGTTTGCACTTGCCGGGCTGGCCCATGTTGGCGTACGCGCGGGCCTCCATCGCATACAGCATCGACTGGGTGCGCGGGCCGGCGCAGTCCCGGCTGCCGTACTGGGCGAGATGGATCAGTTCCAGGGCGTCGTCGGGCCGTCCGAGGTGGATCATCTGACGGCTCATGCTGGACAGGACGTAGGAGCCGAGGGGGCGGTCCCCGGCCTCCTTCGCGGCGTGCAGGGCGAGGACGAAGTACTTCTGGGCGGTGGGCTGGAGGCCGATGTCGTAGCTCATCCACCCGGCCAGCTCGGCGAGTTCGGCGGCGACCTTGAACAGCTTGCGGGTGGTGGCCTCGGGCTGGGGTTCCTGGAGGAGGTCGGTGACCTCGTGCAGCTGGCCCACGACGGCCTTGCGGCGCAGGCCGCCGCCGCACTGGGCGTCCCACTGCCGGAACATCACGGTGGTGGACTCCAGCAGGTCCAGCTCGGGCTTGGACAGCCGCCCGCGCGCGCGGGTGGTGGGCACCGGCTCGGGGTCGGACCGGGTCGGCGACGGCGGCGCGGGCACCAGCCAGCGCTGCATGGGCTCGATGAGGGCCGGGCCCGCGGACAGGGCCAGCGAGGTTCCGAGGAAGCCGCGCCGCGCCAGCATCAGGTCGCTGCGCGAGAACTCGCTGAGCAGGGCCACTGTCTGCGGGCCCGTCCAGGGGAGGTCGACGCCGGTCGCCGACGGGGAGGGTCGCGAGGTGCGCAGGCCGAGGTCCTCGATGGAGACGACACAGCCGAACCGCTCGGAGAACAGCTCCGAGAGGATCCTGGGGATCGGCTCGCGCGGGTTCTCGCCGTCCAGCCAGCGCCGTACCCGGGAGGTGTCGGTGGAGATGTGGTTGGCGCCCAACTGGCGTGCTCTGCGGTTCACCTGACGGGCCAGCTCGCCCTTGGACCAGCCGCTGCGCACGAACCATGAGCCCAGCAGCTCGTTCGGGCGCTTGTCAGCGTTCGCCCCGCTGCCGCCGTTGCCGCCCACTGGAACGCCCCCATCCCCTGTGTAGACCGCTTGTCGCCGAATGCGCCAAGCCCTATCAGAATGCCCGTCAACCCGGTCTCCCGTATGCCACTTGTCACACTTCGAACGGGGAGCCGACTTGCCTCCGGCATACCCGCGTGAGCATGTGCCTCCAGGAGCCGTGCACTCAAAGTAATCCTACGATCACCCGTCCAGCCATGGCGAACGCCGAATCGCCACCATTCGCCACCCCTTCGAATGAACTCACGGTGGCCTCCGCACGATTCACTTGACACAGGACGGCCGTAAGTGAGCGGAGCGGTGCACGAAGGGGCGCGCATGGCCGGGCACGCCACCTGGGGCGCTTCAACGCGCCGCCCGGATCGGCCGCCTGGACCGACCGCCACCGGGAAGGCGGGAGCACAGCGTCACGTTCCGCATCCGTCTCGTAACCACCGGTGCGTTGGACCCGTTGGAGGGGGCATGGGCTTCACGATCGGCAGCAGTCGGGGCATCCGCGACATCCGGTCCACCTCGCGCCGCCGCGGTCGCACCTCGGAGTGCACCGCGGTGGCGGAGTACACCGGGCTGTGGGGCTGGGACGTGGTGCCGGGCGCCAGGGCCGCCGCGGGCGTCTGCTCCTGTGGCCGCCCCGACTGCCGGGCGCCGGGCGCGCACCCCCTGGAGTTCGCCGCCGAGGTGCGCGCCGGGGCGACGCTGGGCGAGGTGACCCGGGCCTGGGGCGAGACCCCCGGCGCCGCCGTGATGCTGCCGGTCGGCCGCGCGTTCGACGTCATCGAGGTCGCCGAGGCCGCCGGGCGGCGCGCCCTGGTCCGCTTGGAGCGCATGGGCCTGCCCCTCGGCCCGGTCACCGTCACCCCCGAGGGCCGCGCCCACTTCCTGGTCGCCCCCGGCGCCGCCGCCGAGCTGCCCACCCTGCTGTACCGCATGGGCTGGGACGACCCGTCCCTCGACCTGCGCGCCCTCGGCCCCGGCGCCCACGTCACCGCCCCGCCCTCCGACCGCGCGGGCCTCGGCCCGGTCCGCTGGCTCCGCCCACCCGCCCTGGACGCGGCGACCAAGCCGCCGGAGGCGCGGCTGTTGCTGGGGACGCTGGCGTATGTGGCGCATCGGTCGCGGGCGTAGGCCTCACGCGCCCCGGGCACAGGCGTAGTTCCCGCGCGCCCCAGGCACCCCGGCCGCAGGCGTAGTCCCCGCGCGCCCCAGGCACCCCGGCCCCAGGCGTAACCTCCCCACGCCCCACGCCCCACGCACCACGCACCCCGGCCACAGGCATAACCTCCGCACGCCCCCGCCCCACGCCTCACGCCCCACGCACCCCGGCCCGACCCCGTACGCACACGAAAGAGCCCCACTCCATCTGCAGCATGGGGTGGGGCTCTCGCTCTTGGGTACGGCCATCTCGCCCGCGCGCTCAGTCGCCGATCAGGGCATCCACGAACGCCTCCGGCTCGAACGGCGCGAGATCGTCCGCGCCCTCTCCGAGGCCGACCAGCTTGACGGGAACGCCCAGCTCACGCTGGACGGCGACCACGATGCCGCCCTTGGCGGTGCCGTCCAGCTTGGTCAGCACGATGCCGGTGATGTCGACGACCTCGGCGAAGACACGGGCCTGGACGAGGCCGTTCTGGCCGGTGGTGGCGTCCAGGACGAGCAGCACCTCGTCCAGCGGGGCGTGCTTCTCGACGACGCGCTTGACCTTGCCCAGCTCGTCCATGAGGCCGGTCTTGGTGTGCAGCCGTCCCGCGGTGTCGATGAGCACCACGTCGGTGCCCAGCTCCTTGCCCTCCTTGACCGCGTCGAAGGCGACCGACGCGGGGTCGCCCGCCTCGGGCCCGCGCACGGTGTGGGCGCCGACCCGCTCGCCCCAGGTCTGGAGCTGGTCGGCGGCGGCGGCACGGAAGGTGTCGGCGGCGCCGAGAACGACGGTGCGGCCGTCGGCCACCAGGACCCGCGCGAGCTTGCCGGTAGTGGTGGTCTTGCCGGTGCCGTTGACGCCGACGACCATCACGATGCCGGGCTTGCGGCCCTCCGGCTCGGTCTTCACCGTGCGGTCGAAGTCGGTGCCGACCAGCGTCAGCAACTCCTCGCGCAGCAGACCGCGCAGCTCCTGCGGGGTGCGGGTGCCGAGCACCTTCACCCGCTCGCGCAGCCGCTCGACCAGCTCCTGGGTGGGCTGCACACCGACGTCGGCGGTGAGCAGGGTGTCCTCGACCTCTTCCCAGGTCTCCTCGTCCAGGTGCTCGCGCGAGAGCAGCGTGAGCAGGCCCTTGCCGAGGGCGTTCTGCGAGCGGGAGAGACGGGCGCGGAGGCGGATCAGCCGCCCCGCGGTGGGCTCCGGTACCTCGATGACGGGGACCGGAAGCTCTTGGACGGGCGGTTCCTCCACGGTGACCGGCACGCCACCGTCCGGGAGGTCCACCTCCTCTATGGTGCGGCGCGGTTCCTCACGCGGGGTCTCGGCCTCGTCGCCGACGTGCGGCTCGGCCGGAGGGGCGGTGATGTCGGGGGTCGCGGGCGGCGGCGGGGGCAGGGCCTTCTTCCGCCGGGTGCCGACGACGAGCCCGCCGATCGCGCCGAGCACGACCACGGCGATGACTACAGCAAGGATGACGATGTCCATAACCCGTCCAGTATCAGCCATGGGGCTGGCCCGGACCCAGTTTGTGTGTTCCTCCAAGTGTTCTTCCGCGTGTTCCTCTGCTTGTTCCTCTGCGTGTTCTTCCGCTTGTTCTTCCGCTTGTTCCTCCGGGTTTCCTTACGGGTGCCCCTCGGCACATCTGGTGATCTGACGGCCCGTCAGCTACGGTCCCCGCGCGCACTGCCCACACCGCCCACACCGCCCGCCGCCGAAGGGGACCCCCATGCCCGTCACGGTCGTACGCTTCAACCTCGTCGCCCCCGGCGCCACCCCCGAGTCCCTCGCGACCCGCTACCAGGCCGCCCTGGAGATGGCGCGGTACGCCGACGGGCACGGCATCACCACCGTCCAGACCGAGGAGCACCACGGCGCCGCGAACAACTGGCTGCCGTCACCGTTCGTCTTCGCGGGTGCCGTCCTCGGCGCCACCGAGCGGCTCGCGGTGACCGTCTCCGCGGTGATCGGCCCGCTGCACGACCCGCTGCGGCTGGCCGAGGACATCGCCGTACTGGATCTGCTGAGCGGCGGACGGCTGGTGACGGTCGCCGGGATCGGGTACCGGCCGGAGGAGTACGCGCTGTTCGGGGCCGAGTGGAAGCGGCGCGGGCGGCTCCAGGACGAGCTGCTGGAGACCGTACTGAGGGCATGGACCGGCGAGGAGTTCGAGTACCGGGGGCGCACGGTACGGATCACCCCGCGCCCGTACACCGACCCGCACCCCCTGCTTCTGGTCGGCGGCTCCTCGAAAGCCGCCGCCCGCCGGGCCGCCCGCCTCGGGCTGCCGTTCTTCCCCAGCGCGCACCTGCCGGAGCTGGAGGCCTACTACAAGGAACGGCTCATCGAGTACGGCACCGAGGGCTGGACGATGATGCCGGGCGCCGAGACCCCGCTGCTGCACCTGTCCGAGGACCCGGAGCGGACCTGGTCCGAGCACGGGCGGCACTTCCTGCACGAGGCCCTGACCTACGCCTCCTGGCAGTCGGGCGGCGTCCGCTCGGCGGTCCGGTCGGCGGCCAGCACGGTCGACGAGCTGCGCGCGGAGGGCGTGTACCGGGTGCTCACGCCGGACGAGTGCGTCACGCGCGGGCTCGACAACCTGGTGCTGCATCCGCTGTGCGGCGGGCTGCCGGTGGCGGAGGGATGGCGCAGTCTGCGGCTGTTCTGCGAAGACGTACTGCCCCGGATCAACGGGTGATCCGGGGCAGTACCTGTGGGGGGTACGAGGAGAGGGGCAGCGGGGACTTGGCCCTTCTCCTCGGCTCGCGGGCCCGGGGTTCGGGCTCGGGGGTGGGTCAGCCCATCTCTTCCAGTCGCTTGCCCTTCGTCTCCTTGACGAACTTCAGGACGAACGGGATGGAGAGCGCGGCGAACACCGTGTAGATCACGTAGGTGAAGGACAGGTTCCAGTCGGCCAGCGACGGGAAGCTCGCGGTGATGGCCCAGTTGGCGACCCACTGCGCGGCGGCGGCCACACCGAGCGCGGCGGCGCGGATCCGGTTGGGGAACATCTCGCCGAGCATGACCCAGACGACCACGCCCCAGCTCAGGGCGAAGAACAGCACGAACAGGTGGGCGGCGATCAGGGCGACCCAGCCCTGGGTGGCGGGCAGCTGGCCGTCGACCAGGTCGGCGGAGAACGCCCAGGCCTCCAGCGCGAGGCCGATCACCATGCCGACCGAGCCGATGATGGCCAGCGGGCGGCGGCCGATGCGGTCGACGAAGATCATCGCGATCACGGTGCCGATGATGTTGATGATCGACGTGGTGAAGGAGTAGAAGAACGAGTCCGACGGGTCGACGCCGACCGACTGCCACAGGGTGGCGGAGTAGTAGAACGCGACGTTGATGCCGACGAACTGCTGGAAGACCGACAGGCCGATGCCGATCCAGACGATCGGCTTGAAGAAGAAGCTGCCGCCGAGCAGGTCCCGGAAGCTGGACCTGTGCTCGCTCCGCATGCCCTGCTCGATCTCGGCGACACGGGCGTCCAGGTCGATGTCCTGGCCCTCGACCTCGGCGAGGATCTCGCGGGCGCGCTCACGCTTGCCGACGGAGAGCAGGAAGCGGGGGGACTCGGGGATGGCGAAGGAGAGCAGGCCGTAGAGGACGGCCGGGACGACCATGACGCCGAGCATCAGCTGCCAGGCCTCCAGGCCGAGCAGTTCGCCGCGCTGGTCGCCGTCGGCGGCGTTCAGGATGCCCCAGTTGACCAGTTGGGAGATGGCGATGCCGACGACGATCGCGGCCTGCTGGAAGGAGCCGAGCCTGCCGCGGTACGCGGGCGGGGCGACCTCGGCGATGTAGGCCGGGCCGATCACGGAGGCCATGCCGATGGCGAAGCCGCCGACGACCCGCCAGAAGGCGAGGTCCCACAGCGAGAACGGCAGCGCGGAGCCGACGGCGCTGATGGTGAACAGCACGGCGGCGATCTGCATGCATCGGATCCGGCCGATGCGGTCGGCTATCCGGCCCGCCGTGGCGGCGCCGATGGCACAGCCGATCAGGGCGATGGCGATGACCTGCGCCAGCGCCGCGGAGCCGATGTCGTAGCGGTCCCGGATGGCCTCGACGGCGCCGTTGATCACGGAGCTGTCGTAGCCGAAGAGGAAGCCGCCCATCGCGGCCGCCGCCGCGATGAAGATGACGTGCCCGAGATGTTCGGGCTGAGCCGTCCTGGCTCCGGGCTTGGGTGCCTGCGCGGTGCTGGTCACGTAGTACTCCTCGGGCCGCCGGCGTCACTGCCGGCGTGGGGGTCAGCCCTTCGAGGCGCTTGGTCCTGAAGGTAAAAGCAACGTTGCAGAGACTATGCCTTCAAGTTTCGAAGTCAATAGGGCGATGGTCGTGAAGTTGGGGGGAGGAATGCGGCGCATGACTTCAAGACTTGAAGCAAATGTGAATATCGTCAGACGAAAGCGCAGGTCGGAACAGGTGTAGACGGCACGTAGATCTAGCGCAGCCGCTGGCTGATGACCTTCGACACACCGTCGCCCTGCATGGAGACGCCGTAGAGCGCGTCGGCGACCTCCATCGTGCGCTTCTGGTGCGTGATGACGATCAGCTGCGAGGCCTCCTGCAGCTCCTGCATGATCCGGATCAGCCGCTGGAGGTTGGTGTCGTCCAGCGCCGCCTCGACCTCGTCCATGACGTAGAACGGGCTGGGCCGCGCCTTGAAGATCGACACCAGCAGCGCGACGGCGGTCAGCGACCGCTCCCCGCCGGACAGCAGCGACAGCCGCTTGACCTTCTTGCCCGGCGGCCGGGCCTCCACGTCGACACCGGTGGTGAGCATGTTGTCGGGGTCGGTGAGCAGCAGCCGCCCCTCACCGCCCGGGAACAGCCTGCCGAACACGCCCTCGAACTCCCGGGCCGTGTCCCGGTAGGCCTCCGTGAAGACCTGCTCGACCCGCTCGTCGACCTCCTTGACGACCTGGAGCAGATCCGTGCGGGTCTTCTTCAGGTCCTCCAGCTGCTCACTGAGGAACTTGTGGCGCTCCTCCAGCGCCGCGAACTCCTCCAGCGCGAGCGGATTCACCTTGCCGAGCTGCTGGTACGCCCGCTCGGCCGCCTTCAGCCGCCTCTCCTGCTCGGCGCGGTGGAAGGTCCGGGGCCGGTTGCGCGGGTGCTCCGGGTCCTCGGGCAGCTCCTCGCCCTCGGCGGGGGGCGCGGGGGGCACCGGCTGGTGCGGTCCGTACTCGGCCACAAGCCCCGACGGTTCCACACCGAGTTCCTCCAGCGCCTTGGTCTCCAGCTGCTCGATCCGCAGCCGCTTCTCGGCGCCGAGTACCTCCCCGCGGTGCACCGAATCCGTCAACTTGTCGAGTTCCGCCTTGAGGTCGCGCCCCGCCGCGCGGGCCTGGGCCAGCTCCCGCTCCCGCAGCGCCTTGGCCGCCTCGGCCGCGGTGCGCTCGTCCTCCGCGCGCGCGAGGGACACCTCGACATGCGCGAGCAGCTGCCGGGCACCGGAGGCGACGGCTCCGGCGACGGCCGCCTCGTGCCGCAGCCGGGCGCGCCGCTGCTCGGCACGCGCGCGTGCCTCACGTTCCGAACGGGCGGCCCGGTCGAGCGAGTCGGCCCGTCCCGCCAGTCCCTTCACCCGCTCCTCGTGCGTACGGACCTGGAGGCGGGCCTCCATCTCGGTCTGCCGCGCGTTGGCACCGTCGGCGGCGAGCCGGTCCCGTACCGAGGTGTCCGGCTCCTCCTCGACCGGCATCTCCTCGGCGACGGCCAGCCGTTCGGCGAGTACCTCGACCTCCTCCAGCGCCTTGTCGAGCGCCTCCTGCGCCCGCGCGGCGGCGGCGACGCTCCGCTCGGCCTCCCCGGCCGCGCCCCTCGCCTGCCCGGCGAGCCGCCCGAGCTGCTGGGCGACGGAGGACTTCTCCCGGTCGGCGGCCCGGCGCCGCTCGCTCAGCTCATCGACCCGCGCGGCACACTCCCTGCGCCGCTCGGTCGCCGCGCGCTGCGCCTGGGTCAGTTCCTCGCACCGTACGGCCAGATCCTCCAGCTCGGCGGCGGCCTCGTCGACGGAGGCCTGTACTTCCAGCAGGCTGGGCGCACCGGCGGAGCCACCGTGGGCGAAGTGCGCGCCCAGCAGGTCGCCTTCGGCGGTGACAGCGGTCAGGTCAGGGTGGGTGTAGACAAGGTTCTCGGCGTCCTCGAGGGTGCCGACGACGACGATGCCGTGCAGGAGGCGCCGTACGGATGGCATCAGCTCGGCGGGGCCGCGGACCAAAGCCGCCGCAGGACGAGCCCCGTCGGGCTGTCGGGCGTCCGCGGCGTCGCTGTGGCTGGTCGCGCAGTTCCCCGCGCCCCTTGGGTTGGCTGCCCCACCGGTGTCGTCCGGTGCACCCGCCAGCAGGAGGGACGCCCGCCCACCGTCCTGCTTGCGCAGGAGGCGGATGGCCTCCGCCGCGGCGGAGGGGGACGTCACCGCCAACGCGTCCGCCGCCGCGCCGAAGGCCGCCGCCAGGGGGATCTCGTAGCCGGGTGTCACCGTCAGGAGTTCCGCCGCCGGGCCCAGCAGGCCGGAGAGACGATCCTGCGCGGTGAGGAGGGCGCCGGTGCCGTCCTTGCGGCGCAGGCCCAGGGAGAGGGCCTCGTGGCGGGCCTGGGTGGCGGCACGCGCGCGTTCCGCCGCGGTGGCGGCCTCGCGGGCGGCGGTCAGGGCGGCCTCGGCCTCGGTGAGCGCCTGCTTGGCGGTCTGGTGCAGGTCGGCCAGTTCCGCGTCCCCGGCGTCGAGGCCGTCGACCTCGGCCTTCAGGGTCTCGTACTCCTCCTGTGCGGCGACCGCGCGCTGCTGGGCCTCGTCGCGGGCGGCGGCCAGCCGGTCGATCTCGGCCTGTGCGGAGGCGGCACGTGAGCGGGCGGCACCGACCTGGCCGCTCAGGCGGGCGAGCCCCTCGCGGCGGTCGGCGATGGCGCGGGCGGCGTCCTTCAACCGCCGCTCCTCGGCGGCGAGTTCGCGCTCCAGTTCGGCACGGTGGGAGACCGTGTCGTCCAGGGCGCGCTGCGCCGCCTCCAGGGCGGCCTCCAGCTCGGCCTCCTGCTCACGGATGCGGGCGGCCTCGCGCTCCAGGTCCTCGGGGTCGCGACCACGCCGCTCGTCGGGCGGGGCGGAGGTGGCGCTCTTGACCCGGGCGTCGGCCAGCGACACGGTGCCGCGCACCCGCTCGGCGAGCTGGGACAGCTCGTACCAGGTCTGCTGGGCGCGCTGGAGGCGCGGGGTGAGGCGCCGTACCTCGTCCTCCAGGAGGGCCTCGCGCTGGAGCGCCTTCCTCAGCTCCTGCTCGGCGGCCTCCTTGCGCTCCTTCAGGGCGGCCTCGTCGGCGATCTCGGTTTTCAGAGCCTCCCGCAGCCGTACGAGGTCGTCGGCGAGGAGCCTGAGGCGGGCGTCGCGCAGGTCGGCCTGGATGACGGCGGCCCGGCGCGCGACGGCCGCCTGGCGGCCCAGCGGCTTGAGCTGGCGGCGCAGCTCGTCCGTGAGGTCCTGCACGCGCGCGAGGTTGGCCTGCATGGCGTCGAGCTTCCGCAGCGCCTTCTCCTTGCGCTTGCGGTGCTTGAGGACGCCCGCGGCCTCCTCGATGAAGGCGCGGCGGCCCATGGGGTCGGCGTGCAGGACGGAGTCGAGCTGGCCCTGGCCGACGATGACGTGCATCTCACGGCCGATGCCGGAGTCGGAGAGCAGTTCCTGGATGTCGAGCAGACGGCAGGTGTCGCCGTTGATCTGGTACTCGCTGCCGCCGTTGCGGAACATGATCCGCGTGATGGTGACCTCGGCGTACTCGATGGGCAGGGCCCCGTCGGAGTTGTCGATGGTCAGCGACACCTCGGCGCGGCCCAGCGGTGGGCGGCCGGTGGTGCCCGCGAAGATGACGTCCTCCATCTTGCCGCCGCGCAGCGACTTGGCGCCCTGCTCGCCCATGACCCAGCTGAGCGCGTCGACGACGTTGGACTTGCCCGAGCCGTTCGGTCCGACGACGCACGTGATGCCCGGTTCGAACCGGAGTGTGGTCGCTGAGGCGAACGACTTGAACCCACGGAGGGTCAGGGCCTTGAGGTGCACGCCGCTGGACTCTACCTTCCGGGGTTGTCTCACTCCATGAACCCACGGTTTCGCCCGGGGAGGCGCAGGGCACACCAAACGTTAAAGAGGGTGAAAGGATGCGCGGGTCAGGAAGACGCCGGGAACCGGGGACCCTGGGGGAAGAAAGAAGGGACGCCGAGGCGTCCCTTGCAGTTTCTGACAACTGAGCGGTTGATTACGGGCGGCCCAACCACTGCTGTCGTGGTGCGATGCAGTGATCAGGTGAGCGCAGGCTCCGCCTGGTGTGCGTCAACGCTCTCCATGATCCTGTCGTGAGAAGCGGCAGCCGTCAGTGCGTCGTTCTCCGCCTGGATCCGTACGAGTTCGGATTCCAGGTCCTGGACGCGCTGCTGGAGCCGTCGCATCTCGGCGAGGAGTCGAGGGTCGGAGCCGCCGACGTAACCGAGAAGCGCCTTTGCCATGATGGATGGTCCTCCACAATGAGTGACCGACCGATGCGGTGTGGGTCGTGAGGGATTCGCACCCGCGGTGCTTGGCACTGTGGAGTTGTGCTGCCGTTCATCCATGCCAAACAGCTAAGGTGCGCGGGGCTTTCAGAGTCTCACCAAAAAGTTTGACGGTCAACACGATCACGCCCCGTATTGGCGGGCGAACCGGGGGCGCGCGGCCTTCGAACGGCGGCGCTGCGACTCCTGCGGGGCCCTGGGGCGTGGCGATCATCCTGGCGTGCGAACTCCGTCGGCGCAAGCGGTTCTCGGCAACCACCAGCGGTTTTCATCCCGGGCGGCTGCCGGTGGTGTGCCCCGGCGGTCGCGCCGGGGCGTACCGGGTGCTGGTGGATCAGCGGATCGCGAAGCCGTCGTAGCCGCCGCGGGGTGTGTCCCAGATCTCGGTGACGCCGTCCACGCGCCCGGGCGTGTCGCCCTCCCGGAGCCAGTCGAGGAGCCCCTCGCAGGCCTTGCGCGGGCCCTCGGCGACCACTTGGACGCGACCGTCCGCCAAATTGAGAGCAAAGCCACTCAGGCCGCCGATCTCCAGTGCCTTGGCACGCGTGAACCAGCGGAAACCCACACCTTGGACGCTTCCCCGCACCCAGGCCACCAGCCGTACATCCTCGCTCATGGGTGCAACCTAACCGGCCAATGTCACTCGGAGCACTTCCTCCCCGGGCGCCATGCGGTACCGTCCCCACCCAATGAATCTCATATGAAACTCACTCGATCGAGTGAGTGCGAGTCTGGTCGACCGTGTGGGGACGCGTCGGCCGCAAGGACGAGGAAGGCCAGGACATGGGACGCCACCGACGCATTGCCGCCGGCCGCGCCGCCACGGGCCGCGCCAGGGGGGTCGCACCGACGCACGGCTCGTCCACACCGGAGTACGACCCGCGGGACCCCTACGCGGGCGATTACGGCACCACCGGCATCGCCCCGTATCTCAACCCCGAGGCATACACCGAGGTCCGCACCCGGAGCGACGCCTATCTGTTCGCGCCGGACGAGTACCCGACGGACGACGGCTACCCCCGTGCCTCCGAGACGGTCGGTTTCCCGGCCGACGGGTTCACGCCCGACGAGGGCACCCGGCGCGCGGGAGCGCACCGCCGCCGCAAGAAGAAGGCCGGGGCGCCGGTCCGCAACGGCCTGCTCGGCGTCTCCGCCGCGGTCGCCCTCGGCACCGTCGCGGTCGCCACCGGCGTGGTGCCCGGCACCGAGAACTACCAGCTGGGCGGTGGCGGCGGGGACAACGTGCAGTCCGCCGAGACCCCGGGCAACACCGCGACCCAGCAGGGCGGCACCTCGGGCAGCGCCGAGAGCCGTGAGGACACCTCCACGAGCCGTGACGCCGAGCGCTCCGGCTCCGCTTCCGGGTCTGCCGAGTCCGCCTCCCCCAAGCCGTCCCCCTCGGAGTCGTCGGCCGCGCCGACGAAGACCCCGTCGAAGGAGCCGGAGGCGGCTCCCCCCTCGAAGACCAAGAAGCCGAAGCCGGTCACCCCGCCGTCCAACGCGGAGACGAAGGCACCCGAGCAGGCCGACCCTCCGGTGACCGTCTCGCGCGAGACCGCCGCCGAGGCCGAGGTGCTCAGGCTCGTCAACGACGAGCGCGCGAAGGCCGGATGCAGCCCCGTCGCCGCGAACAGCGCCCTGGCCGCCCTGGCCGGAGCCTTCAGCGAGGACATGGCCGTCCGCGACTTCTTCGACCACACCGACCCCAACGGGGCCACCCCCTGGGACCGTGCGGACAAGGCCGGGATAGCCAACCTCGGCGGCGAGAACATAGCCCGCGGCCAGGCCGACGCGGCTGCCGTCATGGACGCCTGGATGAACAGCCCCGGCCACCGCGCCAACATCCTGAACTGCGACTTCACCACGCTGGGCGTGGGAGTGCACTTCGGGTCCGGCGGGCCTTGGTGGACGCAGAACTTCGGCTACTGACCACCCCACGGGGTGCGCTGCCCCTCCGTCGGCGCACCCCGCTGGAGAGCGCTGTGCTCCCGTACGCTTGAGGGATGACGACCATGCCGGAGCGCACCGCGGAGCAGGATCTTCCGTATGACGTGTTCTCCCGGGCCTGCCCGTCGCGGGGCACGCTGGAGCATGTCACCGGGCGCTGGGGCGCGCTGACGCTGGGCGCGCTGTACGAGGGCTCGTTCCGGTTCAACGAGCTGCGGCGCCGGGTCGACGGCGTGAGCGAGAAGATGCTGTCGCAGACGTTGCACGCGCTGGAGCGCGACGGGCTGGTGCACCGTGAGGCGCAGCCGGTCAATCCGCCGCGCGTGGACTATGAACTGACGCCGCTGGGGCGCGAGGTCGCCGGGCGGCTGGTGGGGCTCATCCAGTTCGTGGAGGACCGCATGGACGACGTCCTCGCGGCCCGCGGGCGCTACGACGAGACGCGCGGCGGGCGCTGACAGCGCGGGCAGTAGTAGCTGGAGCGGTTCATCCAGGGGCGGCGGCGCATCGGTGTGCCGCAGCGGCGGCAGGGCTCGCCCTCGCGGCCGTACGCGTCCAGGGACCGGTCGAAGTAGCCCGACTCGCCGTTGACGTTGACGTAGAGGCTGTCGAAGCTGGTGCCGCCGACCGCGAGGGCCGCGTTCATGACGTCCCTGATGTGGCCGAGGAGTTCCTGGGTGCGGGGGCGGGTGAAGGTCGACGTCGGGCGGTCGTAGTGCAGGCGGGCGCGTTCCAGGGCCTCGTCGGCGTAGATGTTGCCGACGCCGCTGATCAGGGACTGGTCGAGCAGGGCGCGTTTGATGGTGCTGCGCTTGCGGCGCAGGGCCTGGTGGAAGGCCTCCTCGTCGAAAAGCGGGTCGAGGGGGTCGCGGGCGATGTGCGCGATGACGTCGGGCAGGCCGTCCGGGGTGTTGTCGTGCAGCGACAGACCGCCGAAGGTGCGCTGGTCGACGAAGCGGAGTTCGGTGCCGAGGCCGTCGGTGAAGCGGACGCGGATGCGCAGGTGCTTCTCGTCGGGCGCCGTGTGCGGCTGCACCAGGAGCTGGCCGCTCATGCCGAGGTGGGCGAGGACGGACTGGTCGGTGTCCTCCAGCGGCAGCCACAGGTACTTGCCGCGGCGGCGCGGGGTGCCGATCCGGTGGCCCTGGAGGCGGTGCGCGAAGTCCTCGGCCCCGGCGGTGTGACGGCGTACCGCGCGCGGGTGCAGCACCTCCACGTCGGCGACGGTGCGGTGGGCGGCCCACCGGTCCAGGCCCCGGCGGACGACCTCGACCTCGGGCAACTCGGGCATGGCGCTCTCCGGAGGTGGATGAGCCGAGCGCCCGCCCCGGTACGGGGACGGGCGCTCAGCGCAGGGGTGCGGTGGTGTCAGACGGAGGGGACCGGCGGCTCGGGGGTGGCGTCCCCGTCCTCGTCGTTCTCGTCGTTCTCGTCGGGCTTGGTGTCGTCGGTGGCTCCCGTGACCGGTGAGCCGTCCGCGGCAGCCCGCTGGGCGCGCTCGTCCGCCGCGGCGCGGATCGCGCGCCAGGCGGACTCGGCGGCCTGCTGCTCCGCCTCCTTCTTGCTGCGGCCGGTGCCGGTGCCGTACGAGACGCCTCCGACGCGGGCGGCAGCAGTGAAGGTCTTCTCGTGGTCGGGGCCGGTCTCCGTGACCAGGTACTCGGGCACGCCGAGCCCTTCGGTCGCGGTCAGCTCCTGGAGACTGGTCTTCCAGTCCAGGCCGGCTCCGAGATTGGAGGACTTCTCGATCAGCGGGTCGAACAGGCGGTGCACCAGCTCCGCCGCCGAGTCCAGGCCCTGGTCGAGATAGACCGCGCCGATCACCGCTTCGAGGGTGTCGGCGAGGATGGACGCCTTGTCCCGGCCCCCGGTGCCCTCTTCACCCCGGCCGAGCCGGATGAAGGAACCGAGGTCGAGCGAGCGCCCCA
This sequence comes from Streptomyces sp. NPDC057877, assembly GCF_042796855.1. NCBI lineage: Bacteria > Bacillati > Actinomycetota > Actinomycetes > Kitasatosporales > Streptomycetaceae > Streptomyces > Streptomyces sp. NPDC057877. The sequence goes on along the minus strand of NZ_JBHVMS010000011.1, from coordinate 158,873 downwards.
CCTGTGCCAGCGCACGTGAATTGACCACCGCGGCCCGGAGCTTGGCCAGCTGGCCCTCGGGCAGGTCGGGGTGGGTGCGGTACAGCGTGTCGGTGACGACGAGGCCGAGGACGGAGTCCCCGAGGAACTCCAGCCGCTCGTTCGTCGGCAGACCGCCGTTCTCGTACGCGTAGGAACGGTGGGTCAGCGCTCGCACCAGAAGGGCGGACTCGACCTTGTAGCCGAGCCGCCCTTCCAGAAGCGTGTGGGACGAGGCCTGGTTGTCGCCAGAGTTTTTCTTCGGCGTGGACACAGTGCCTCTCACCAGCCGCTCAGACCTCGAGGACCTGGCGCTTGTTGTAGGTGCCGCACGACGGGCACGCGATGTGCTGCTGCTTGGGCTCGTGGCAGCGCTCGCACGCGACCAGGGTGGGGACCGCAGCCTTCCACTGCGACCGGCGGTGGCGCGTGTTGCTGCGCGACATCTTCCGCTTCGGAACAGCCACGGCTACTTCTCCTGCTTCTCGTCGACGCCCGTTGCGGCGCCGCTCGTGTCGTCCTTGTCGCCGGGTTCGAGCGAACCGGCGAGTCCCTGCAATGCCGCCCAACGGATGTCGACGGCGTCGTGGTGGTGGTCCGGGTCCTCCGCGAGCCGCGCGCCGCACTCGGCACACAGACCCGGGCAGTCCTCCCGGCACACCGGCTGCATCGGCAGTGCGAGCACCACCGCATCACGCAGCACGGGTTCGAGGTCGAACATGCCGTCCTCGATGAGGAGCCTGTCCTCGTCTTCCTCGGCGTCGTCGGCCGGTTCCGCCTTCACACGGCCCCGGTCGTCGGCGTCAGGGTACGAGAACATCTCCTGGAACCCCGCTTCCAGCTCCTGGTGGAGCGGCTCCAGACACCTTACGCACTCCCCCTCGGCCTGTGCACGGGCGGTGCCTGTGACGAGCACACCTTCCATGACCGACTCGAGACGGAGTTCCAGCTCCACCGGGGCGCCTTCCGGCACTCCGATGACGTCCTTCAGACCGAGGTCCTTCGGTGCGTCGACCGTGCGGGACAGCCGTTGCAGCGCGCCGGGCCGCCGGCCCAGCTCGTGCGTGTCGAACACGAGGGGGTTGCGGTGGTCGAGGCGGGCGTTGGAGGCCATTCCTGCTTTCGATCTGTGAGCTGGGGAGGACGCCGCCCTTCCTTGCCTTCCGGGCAGCGCTGATCGCGGACGCCTGCGAACCCGCAAAAGAGGGTGAGCGCACGCGCGACCGAACAGCCAGGATACTGGACCTTTCCCATACGGCCCAATCGGCCGCGTCAGCCGTTGCCGCGGCCCTGCTCGTACGCCCGCAGCTGCTCCGCGCTGATCATGCTGGTGTCGAAGAGGCTGGTCTCGTCGAGCGCCTGCGGGTCCGGCGACGCGTAGCCCTGCTGCGGCTCGTGCGGCGGGTACGCGGGCTGCTGCGGGTAGGCCGCGTAGGGGTCGACCTGCTGGTAGCCGTAGGGGTCCTGCTGGGCGTACTGCTGCTGGTAGCCGTACGGGTCGCTCTGGGGCTGCTGCTGGTAGGCGTAGGCGTCCTGGGTGCCGTAGGACTCCTCCTGGGGCCGGGCGGCGTAGGAGTCGTCCTGGGGGGTGTACGACGGCTGGGCGGGGACGGCGGCGGGCTGCTGCGGGGAGCGGGCCGAGGCGTCCTGCTCGGCCAGGGCGGCGAGGTCGGCGAGGTAGTCGGCGTCGCTGCTGTGCTGGACCGTGCTGGTGTCGTCGGCGAGGGCGCCGAGGTCGTCGCTGGCGATCCGGCCGTGCAGCTTCTGGCGGCCACGGCCGACCGCGTCCAACGTCTTGGCGAGGACCGCCTCGAAGGCGCCCAGCTTGACGTCCACGTACTCGTCGGCGGTACGGCGCAGGGTCTCCGGGTCGTGGCTGCGCTCGGGGGCGTCCTCGTCCTCGTAGCCCTGCTCGTCGAGGCCCGGGCCGGTGCCGAGGAGCTTCTCGCGGCCACGGCCGACGGAGCCCAGGGTCTTGGTGAGGACGACCTCGAAGTTGGCGAGCTTGGAGTCCACGTACTCGTCGGCCTCGGCGCGGACCTCCTCGGCCTCCTTGCGGGCCTCGGCGAGGATCCGGTCGGCCTCGGCCTGGGAGCGGCGGGCGATCTCGGTGTCGGAGATCAGCGAGCCGCGCTCGGCGTGCGCCCCGGCGATGATCCGCTCGGCCTCCTGGCGGGCCTGCTCGACCAGCTGCTCCCGGCCGCCGATCAGCTCACGGGCCTCGGCGAGGGAGCCGGGCAGGGCCGCGCGCAGCTCCTCGAGCATCGAGAGCAGTTCGGCGCGGTTGACCACGCACGACGCCGACATGGGCATCGACCGGGCACTGGAGACCGAGGAGACGATCTCGTCGAGCTTCTTCTGCACGTCCACCGTGTGCTCGCCACTCTCTACAGCTGTGATGGAGACGGACGGGACGACTGTACGGCCATGGGGCGCCCGGGGGACACCGGGTGATGAGCCGTCAGCCGTTCAGTCCTGCCGGAGCCGTTCGGCGAGGGCGGACAGCACCTGCGGCGGCACCAGGTGGGAGACGTCGCCGCCCCACTGCGCGACCTCCTTGACCAGGGAGGACGACAGGAAGCTGTAGGTGGGGTTGGTGGGCACGAAAAGCGTCTCGACGCCGGTGAGGCCGTTGTTCATCTGGGCCATCTGGAGTTCGTAGTCGAAGTCGCTGACCGCGCGCAGGCCCTTGACGATGGCGGGGATGTCGCGCTGCTTGCAGAAGTCGACCAGCAGACCGTGGAAGGCCTCCACGCGGACGTTGCCGTACTCGGCGGTGACCTGGCGGATGAGGTCGATCCGCTCGTCGATCTCGAACAGGCCCTTCTTGGACTTGTTGATCATCACCGCGACATAGACCTCGTCATACAGACGCGAGGCGCGGGCGATGATGTCGAGGTGTCCGTTGGTGATCGGGTCGAACGACCCGGGGCAGACGGCGCGGCGCACTTGTGATCCCTCGCTCTCCGGTCCGGTCATCGTGCGTCTTCGCACGTAGAGGCGGCGCGACCGTACCAAAACGTTCCCTCGCCGTAGCGACGGGCCCGGATCGGCTCAAAGCCGTCGGGCCACCGGAATTCACCGCCTCTGGTGCTGCGCTCCACGGTGACGAGCGCGTCGGCCGCGAGCCACCCTTCCGTGCGGAGTGTGAGCAGGATCTCCCGAAGATCGTCGTCGGTGACGGCATACGGCGGATCGAGGAAGACCAGGTCGTACGGCTGCCGCGGTGGGGCGGTACGGATGATCTGTTCCGCTTTGCCCGCTCTGACCTCGGCGCCGGGCAGGCCCAGCGACTTGACGTTCTCCCGGACGACGCGGACGGCCCGGGCGTCGGCCTCGACGAGCAGGGCGTGACCGGCGCCACGGGAGAGGGCCTCCAGGCCCACGGCGCCGGAGCCGGCGTACAGGTCGAGGACGCGTTCGCCGTCCAGGGGGCCGCCGAGCAGGGACTGCCAGGTGGAGAAGAGGCCCTCGCGTGCGCGGTCGGAGGTGGGGCGGGTGCGGGTGCCCGGTGGGACGGCCAGGAGACGGCCGCCGGCTGCGCCGGCGATCACGCGGGTCATCTGTAGTCCTTGGTCGTGGGCGGCTTCACGTTCAGTGTGGCTGGTCGCGCGGTTCCCCGCGCCCCTGGGGTGGCCTGCTCACCCCTTTTCCAGGTACTGCTCCCTCTCCTCGTCCAACAGGGCGTCCAGGGCCGTCCGCAGGCCGGGGAGCCCGGTCAGCTCCGGGTCGGCGGCGACGACTGCCGTGGCCTCCTCCCTGGCCTCGGCGATGATCTCCTCGTCCTCGATGACCGCGAGCATCCGCAGGCTGGTGCGGGCGCCGGACTGGGCCTGGCCGAGGACGTCGCCCTCGCGGCGCTGTTCGAGGTCGATACGGGACAGCTCGAAGCCGTCGAGGGTGGCGGCGACCGCGTTCAGCCGCTGCCGGGCGGCGCTCGCCTCCGGCATCTCGGTGACCAGCAGGCACAGGCCCGGCGCCGAGCCACGGCCCACCCGGCCGCGCAACTGGTGGAGCTGGGAGACGCCGAAGCGGTCGGCGTCCATGATCACCATGACGGTCGCGTTGGGCACGTTCACCCCGACCTCGATGACGGTCGTGGCCACCAGGACGTCGGTGTCGCCCGCGGCGAAGCGGCGCATCACGGCGTCCTTGTCGTCGGGCGGCATCCTGCCGTGCAGCACCTCGACGCCGAGTCCCTGGAGGGGGCCCTTGGCGAGCTGGTCGGCGATGTCGAGGACGGCGAGCGGCGGACGCTTCTCGGCGTCGTCCTGGGGGGCCTTCTTCTTGGCGCCCGGCGTGTCGTCCTCGTCCCCGATCCGGGGACAGACGACGTACGCCTGGTGGCCCTTGCCGACCTCCTCACGCACCCGTTCCCAGGCCCGGGACAGGAAGTGGGGCTTGTCCGCGGCCGGGACGACATGGCTGGCGATCGGGGAGCGCCCGGCGGGGAGCTGGTCGAGGACGGACGTCTCCAGATCACCGAAGACGGTCATCGCGACCGTACGGGGAATGGGCGTGGCGGTCATGACCAGCAGATGCGGGGTCTGCTTGCCCTTGCCGCGCAGGGCGTCGCGCTGCTCCACGCCGAACCGGTGCTGCTCGTCGACGACGACCAGCCCGAGGTCATGGAACTGCACCTTGTCCTCGATCAGCGCGTGCGTGCCGATGACGATCCCGGCCTCCCCGGTGACGAGGTCGAGCAGCGCCTGCCGCCGGGCCGCCGCCCCCATCGAGCCGGTGAGCAGCACCACCTTGGTGGCGTGCTCGGTTCCCCCGAGCATCCCGCCCTCGGCCAGCTCCCCCATCATCTCCACCACCGACCGGTGGTGCTGCTGCGCGAGCACCTCGGTCGGCGCGAGCATCGCGGCCTGCCCGCCCGCGTCGACGACGGCGAGCATGGCGCGCAGGGCGACCATCGTCTTTCCGCTGCCCACCTCTCCCTGGAGCAGCCGGTGCATCGGATGCTCCGTCGCCAGGTCGGTGAAGATCTCCTCGGAGACCTTGCGCTGGCCGTCGGTGAGGGTGAAGGGAAGGCGGTCGTCGAAGGCGGCGAGAAGGCCGTCGGGGCGGGGGCGGCGCGCCACGGCCGGGAGTTGGGCGTCGGTGTGGCGGCGGCGGGCGAGGGCGATCTGGAGGACGAAGGCCTCGTCCCACTTGAGGCGGGCGCGGGCGTCGGCGATGTCGGCCTTGGTGTGGGGGCGGTGGATCTTGAGGAGGGCCTCGGGGAGGGGGAGCAGGCCCCGGCCCGCGCGGAGGGCGTCGGGCAGGGGGTCGACGGCTTCCTGGGCGGTCGGCAGAACCGTCTGGATCGCCTTGCCGATCTTCCAGGACTCCAGCTTGGCGGTGGCGGGGTAGAGCGGGATGAGGGCGCCCGCCCAGGTGTCCACGGCCTCCTCCGTGTCGCCGCGCAGGAGTTCGTAGGCCGGGTGGGCGAGCTGGAGGCGGCGGTTGAAGACGGAGACCTTGCCCGCGAACATCGCTCGGGTGCCCGGCAGGAGTTCCTTGTGGGGCTTGTGCACGCCGTTGCCGAAGAAGACCAGCTGGAGGCGTCCGCTGCCGTCGGTGATGGTGACCTCCAGGCGCTGGCCCTTGCCGCGGGGGGCCTTGCTGGAGGCGAAGGTGTGCAGCCGGGCGTCGGCGACCATCGCGACCACCGTGACGTGCTCGTCCATGGGGAGGTCGGCGAGGTGGGTGAGCTGGCCGCGCTCCTCGTATCTGCGCGGGTAGTGGTGGAGGAGGTCGCCGACGGTGTGCAGGCCGAGGTGCTCGGCCATCACCTTCGCGGTGGCGGGGCCGAGCACCGACTTCAGCGGTTGTCGCAGCGGTTCATTCAGTGCGGGCACGAGATCCATTGCACACCACGCCACTGACAATGCCGTATACGTCTCGGGAAACCCCTGGTCAGGCGGCTGGTTGCGGCCTTAGGATGACGCGCTCCGGCCATCCTTCCGCGGTCACCGCCTCACCGGGGCCGCCCGACCCCGCGCCGTCGCCAGTCCCCCCACCGGCGCAGCGACGATGGACTCCCAGACCTCACAGCCATCCCAGGCATCCCAGTCACCTCATACGTTCCAGGTCGACCTGCGCGGTCTGGTGGACCTGCTGTCCCATCACCTGTACTCCAGTCCCAGGGTCTACCTGCGCGAGCTGCTCCAGAACGCCGTGGACGCCATCACGGCCCGGCGGGCCGTACAGCCCGACGCCCCGGCCCGGGTGCGGCTGACCGCCGAGGGCGGCGCCCTGCGGGTGGAGGACTCCGGGGTCGGGCTCACCGAGGACGACGTGCACAACCTGCTGGCGACGATCGGCCGCAGCTCCAAGCGCGCCGACGCGGCCGACGGGCTCCAGGAGGCCCGCGCCGACTTCCTCGGGCAGTTCGGCATCGGGCTGCTGGCCTGTTTCGTGGTCGCCGAGCGGATCCGCGTCGTCAGCCGCAGCGCCCGTACGCCGGACGCCCGGCCCGTGGAGTGGACGGCGACGGACGACGGCTCGTACACCGTGCGCACCCTGCCGGACGACGCCCGGCCGGAACCGGGCACGACCGTGCACCTGCGGGCGCGTGCCGGTGCCGGGGAGTGGCTCACCGAGGAGCGTGTCCTCGGCCTGGCCCGCGACTTCGGGTCGCTGCTGCCGTACGACGTCCGGGTGGGCGAGGAGGCGGTCACCGATCTGCCCGCGCCCTGGGACCGTCCGTACCCCTCCCCCGCGACCCGCAGGGTGGCCCTCGCCCGGCACTGCCACGAGCTGTTCGGCTTCACCCCGCTGGACTCGATCGAGCTGGACGTGCCGCTCGCCGGGATCCGCGGGGTCGCGTACGTGCTGCCGTCCGCGGTCAGTCCGGCGCAGCGGGCCCGGCACCGGGTGCACCTCAAGGGCATGCTGCTGACCGAGCGGGCCGAGCAACTGCTGCCCGACTGGGCGTTCTTCGTGCGCTGTGTGCTGGACACGGACAGCCTGCGGCCGACCGCCTCGCGCGAGTCGCTGTACGAGGACGAGACCCTCGCCGCCGTGCGGGAGGCGCTCGGAGAAAGGATCCGCTCGTGGCTGACGGGCCTCGCCGCCGGTGACCCGGAACGGCTGGCGGCCTTCCTCGCCGTGCACCACCTGGGCGTGAAGTCGCTCGCGCGGCACGACAGGGACATGCTGCGGGTGATGCTGCCGTGGCTGCCGTTCGAGACGACCGACGGGCGGCTGTCCCTGGAGGAGTTCGCGCAGCGGCACCCGGTGGTGCACTTCACACGGACCGTCGAGGAGTTCCGGCAGGTCGCGCCGATCGCCTCCGCGCAGGGCATCGGTGTCGTGAACGGCGGCTACACCTACGACACCGAGCTGGTCGAGGCGCTGCCCTCGGTGCGCCCGGGGACGGCGGTGGCCGAGCTGGACGCCGACACCGTGACCGCGCACCTGGACGCCGTCGACCCGGCCGAGGAACTGGCCCTGTCCGGCTTCCTGGCTGCCGCGCGGGCCGCGCTCGACCCGCTGGGCTGCGATGTCGTCCTGCGCGCCTTCCACCCGCTGTCCGTGCCCGCGCTGCATCTGGACGACCGGGCGGCCCGGCACGAGCAGGCGCGGGCGGCGGCCGAGGAGCAGGCAGACGACCTGTGGGCGGGCATCCTGGGCTCGCTGCGGGGCAGCGCCCCGCGCGCGCGGCTGGTGCTCAACCACCTCAACCCGCTGATCCGCAGGATCAGCTCGCTCGGCGACCGGGAGCTGATCGGCACCGCCACGGAGTCGCTGTACGGGCAGGCCCTGCTGATGGCGCAACGCCCGCTCAGGCCCGCGGACTCGGCCCTGCTGAACCGGGCCTTCATCGGCCTGCTGGAGTGGGCCACCCACAGCGGCAACGACTCTGACTCCACGGGGGGCGGTCAGGCATGAGTGAGATCACGGACTTCGACGCGCTGCGCACGGCGATGGCGGAGAACTCCGAGCAGCCGGAGGGACCGGCACGCAACGCGCGCGCGGAGCAACTCCTCGCGGAGGCCGAGAAGCTGGACATCCCGCTCGCCGTGATCGAGGCGCTCGGGCACCAGTTGCAGGTCTACAACTACAGCTCCGAGAAGGACAAGATGTTCGTCCCCTTCGCGCGCCTGCTGCGCATGTGGGACGAGAACCCCGAGGACTTCGACGAGTACGAGACGCACTCCCTGCACTGGGTCTTCAAGTGGATGACGGCGGGCATGCTGGGCCAGCCGCACATCCCGCTGGCGTCCATCGAGAAGTGGCTCGGCGAGATGGAGCACCGCTACCGGCTGGCGGGGCACTCCGAACGGGCCGTGCGCAGCGCGGAGTTCAGCGTGGCCGCGCATGTGGGCGACATCCCGCGCGCGCGGCGCGCGTACGCCGCGTGGCTGGCCGCCGACCGGGACAGCATGGCCGACTGCCACGCCTGCGAACTGCACTCGCAGGGCTGGTGGCAGGCGGAGCTGGCCCGCGACGAGGAGGCGCTGCGGCTGTGGGCGCCGGTCCTGGAGGGCGAGTTCACGTGCGCCCACGAGCCGCACGCGGCGCTCGCGTCCTCGCTGGTGCCGCTGTTGCGGCTGGGCCGCACGGAGGAGGCGCGCACCCACCACCTGCGGGGCTTCCGGCTGGTACGGACCATGGAGAGCATGCGGGGCGCGTACGCGGACCACGTGGAGTTCTGCGCGCTCACCGGCAACGAGGCGCGCGGGCTCGAACTGCTCGCGGAGCGACCGGCCTACTTCACGGACACCGGCAATCCGCGCAGCCGGATGGAGTTCCTGAGCGTCGTGACGCTGCTCATGGACCGGCTGACGGAGCTGGGGCTCGCCGACCGGCAGGTGCCGGGGCCGCCCGGCCGTGACTGGACGGCCGGTGAACTCGCCGTCCACGCGCGCGAGGAGGCCCTGGAACTGGCGGCCCGGTTCGACCGGCGCAACGGCACGCCCTACGTGGGCGAGCAGACACGCGCGCGGATGGACCGGCGCCCGCTGGCCGACCGGCTGCCGCTCGGGGTGCGCGCGCCGCGTCCGGCGGCCGTGGCCCCGGTCGCGGCACCGCCCACCGCGCCGGAGCCCGCCGTACGCGACCTGACCGCCCTGCTGGCCGAGGCCCGGGAGCTGTCGGAGAACCTGCGACCGCACGCCGTAGAGGCGTGGGCGGCGGTCGCGCGGGCGGCCGAGGGCGCCGAGCTGGACGCCCACACCCGCGCGGAGATCACCGACCACCGGGCGATGGACGCGGGCCCCGACGGCATCGAGCTGTTCGAGCGGGCGGCCCGCCTGTACGCCGAGGCGGGCGACCCGGGCGAGGCGCTGTCGGCACGCGCGCGTGGGGCGTACCTGCGGGCCCTGTCCGGCGACATCGACGCCGCGCTCACCGCCGTCGCCGAGCCGTACGAGCGGATCCTCGGCCTGTACGCCGAGGGCGGCACGGGCCTGCGGCAGACCGCGTCCGTCCTCATGGGGCGCGCCCGCATCCTGCTGCGGGCGGTGCACGCGGGCGGCGGCTCCGGGGCCGTGGCCGACGCCGAGGCGGCCGTACGCGAGGTGCTGGCCCTCGTCGACGGGTACGGCGGCGACGATGTGCGGCTCGCGGCGCGGGCCGCCGAGGCGCGGGCCATGCTGGGCGAGCTGGCGGCGCACACCGGCGACGCACCGGCGGCCGTGGAGCGGCTCACCCGCGCGGCGGCGGACTTCGTGGCCGCGGGACTGCCCTGGTTCGCCGTGGAGTACGAGGCACAGCTGGCCGCCCTCGCCCACCGCCTGGGCGACCTGGACCGGACCGAGCGGGCGCTGCGGGCGGCCCTGGAGCACGGCGGGCCGTACGTGGAGGCGCCTGGCCGGGCCCAGCTGCACCTCCAGCTCGCCGAGGTGCTCGGCGCCACGGGACGGCCCGAGGAGGCCGCGGAGCACGCCCTGGAGGCCGCGCACTGGGCCGACGAGGCGGACGGCGGCCCGGCGCTCGGGGCCTGGGCGCGGCACCTGCTGGGCGGGTTCCTGCTGCGGCAGGGCCGCTGGGCCGAGGCCGCCGAGGTGCTGGAGTCGGCGCTGCCCGACCTGACCGCCGAGACGCACGGGGACGGCGCGGTCGTCCAGACGCGGTGGTGGCTCGGCGACTGCCTGAGCGAGCTGGGCGAGCACCACGCGGCGGCCGAGCGGCGGCTCCAGGCCGCCGAGACCGCCCGGCACTGGCCGGAACAGCAGGACCACGCCACCCTCGCGCACCTGGCCGCCGAGTCCCTCGGACAGGCCGGGCTGCCCGCCGAAGCGGACCGGGCGTACGCGCGCGCGGGCGAGCTGTGGCGCACCCTCGGCAACGCGCCCGGCCTGGTGCGCTCGCTGCGCGCCCGCGCCTGGCTCGCCCTGCGCACCGAGGACGGGACGGACGGCGCCCGGCAGTTGATGGGCGACGCCCTCGGGGAGTGCGCGACGGCGCTGGCGGAGGCGGCCGACGAGGAGACCCGGCAGCAGCTCACCGCGGAGCTGGGCCACACCCACCGCCAGTTCGGCGACCTGCTGGCCCGCTCGTCCGCCGAGGACGCGGAGGACGGCTCCATCCAGGAGGCGTTCGAGGCGGCGCTGGCGCAGATGGCGCGGGCCATGGAGGCGTTCGGGGCGCTCGGCCCGGACGGTCTGCACGGCCGTACGGCGGCCGAACTCGCCGCGGGCTGGCTGGAGGCCGACCTGGGCCGCCCCGCGCGGGCGACGGCACGCGCGCGTGCGGTCCTCGACGCCTACGCCGACGCCCCCGAGGACGACGAGACGGCACGGTCCCGGCGCGCGGAGGCGGAGCAGATACTCCAGCTCACGGCCGAACAGGACACGTGAGCGGGGCAGCGGTGTTCACTCCACCCCGATGAGCACCAGCGACCCCTGCCGTCCACCCCGGTACACCACCGTGTCCACGGCGAGATACGCGTCCCGGACCCGGCTCTCCAGACGCTCGGCGACGGATTCGGGGACCCCGTCGCCGAGCACGATGGTGACCAGCTCGCCCCCCGCGGCGAGCATCCGGTCGAGGACGGTCTCCGCGGTGGCGGTGACGTCGGCACCGATCACGGCCACGTCCCCGTCGACGAGCCCGAGCACGTCCCCGGCCTGGCAGATCCCGGCCGTGGTCCAGGACTGCCGTTCGGCGAGGGCGACCTCGGCGTAGCGGGTGGCGCCCGCCGCGGAGGTCATCGCCACCACGTCCTCGTCGAACCGGCGCCCCGGCTCGTGCACGGCGAGCGCGGCGATGCCCTGCACCGCGGAGCGGGTCGGGATCAGCGCCACCCGGACGCCCTCCTCGCGGGCCTGCTCGGCCGCCGCGGCGGCGGTGTGGCGCAGTTCGGCGTCGTTGGGCAGCAGCACCACCTCGCGCGCGTGGGCCCGTCGTACGGCCTGGACCAGTTCCCCGCTCGCGGGCGGCTCCCCGGGCCGGGCGAGCACGGTCGTGGCGCCCGCGTCGGCGTACAGCCCCGCCAGCCCCTCGCCGGGCACCACGGCCACCACGGCCCGCTGTGCCCGCTCCTGGGGCGGGCGATCACCCCGCGCGGTGTGCACGTCCCCGGCGCCGAAGTGCGTGATCCGGATCCGGTACGGCCGTCCGGCCTCGACGCCCGCCTCCACGGCGGCGCCCGCGTCGTCGACGTGCACATGGACGTTCCACAGCCCGTCGCCGCCGACCACCACGAGCGAGTCGCCGAGCGCGTCGAGCCGCTCCCGCAGCCGGGCCACGGCCGCGTCGTCGGCCTCCAGGAGGTAGATCACCTCGAACGCGGGCCCACCGGCCTCCGCGCAGTCACCCGCCTCGTGAGGCGTCTCCACGGCCACCCCGGCGCCCCGCGACACCTCCCCCGGCGTCTCCCCCGTGAACGTCTCCACCAGCGCCCCCAGGACCGCCACCAGCCCCCGCCCCCCGGCGTCGACCACCCCCGCCCGCGCGAGTACGGCCAGCTGCCCCGGCGTCGCGGCGAGCGCGGTCCGCGCGCCCCGGTAGGCAGCCCGCGCGACGGCCCCGCAGTCGGCCACGGCGGCGGCGACCGTCTCGGCGGCGTCAGCGGCGGCGGACGCCACGGTCAGGACGGTGCCCTCCACCGGGTGGGCCACCGCCTGCCGGGCGGACTCGGCGGCGTGCCGCAACGCGAGCCGCAGCCCCTGGCCGTCGGTGTGCGGGGTCTCGTCGTCGGCGGCGAGCACCTGGGCCATGCCGCGCAGCAGCTGCGCGAGGATCGTCCCGGAGTTGCCGCGGGCCCCTATGAGCGCCCCGTGCGCCATCGCCCGCGCGGCCTCGGCCACGGAGGGCTTCCCGGCAGCGTCGTCCCGGCCACCGGCGACCTCATGGGCGGCGAACACCGCCTCCACCGCGGCGGCGGCCGACTCGACGGTCAGATACAGGTTGGTGCCGGTGTCCCCGTCCGCCACGGGGTAGACGTTGATCGCGTCGATCTCCTCGCGCGAGCGGCCGAGCGCCGCGAGCGCGAGCCCGCACCAGGTGCGCACCGCGAGAGCATCGAAGAACGTCTGCGGCACCTGCGCCACCTGCGCCTCCTTGAGCTGGCTGGACGTGGCACGCAGCGTAGCCCGCCATGGTAGTTTCGTTGTACGGGCGCAGCCGTTGTATGCTGCTCCGGTTGCCCGATCCCGATCGGGCCATTCCCCCTGGCAACGCCACTCAGATCGCAGTGGGCTCGTAGAGTCCGTGATCTTGATTCCGGCATGCCGGGATCAACCGTAAGTGCATCTGAAGTCTTTGGAGTGACCCGTGGCTGCCAACTGCGACGTCTGCGGCAAGGGGCCGGGCTTCGGCAACAACATCTCGCACTCGCACCGCCGTACGTCCCGCCGCTGGAACCCGAACATCCAGCGTGTGCGTACCGTGGTCGGCGGGACGCCGAAGCGCGTGAACGCTTGCACCTCGTGCATCAAGGCCGGCAAGGTCTCGCGCTGACGCCCAGTTAAGCGCGCGGCCACCGTCGGTTCGCTGTGAGTAGCCGGTCCACCGAGCGTGGACCGGCTTCTTGCTGTGTCCGGCTACCGGAACCGCCACCCGTGATCCACCGGCCCGATCCCGCCCCCCAGCGCGAACCCGGCCGCGATCGCCCCGGTGACGTACTCCTTCGCCGCCGTGACCGCCTCCGGCACGGACTCCCCCCTGGCCAGGTGCGCGGCGATCGCGGAGGCGAGGGTGCAGCCGGTGCCGTGGGTGTGCCGGTTGTCGTGGCGCGGCGCCCGTAGCCAGTGCTCCTCGGAGCCGTCGGTGAGCAGGTCCACGGCGTCCCCGGGCAGATGCCCGCCCTTGATCAGCACCCACCGGGGCCCGTACGCCAGCATGGCGGCGGCGGCCTCCCGCAGTTGCTCCTCGGACTCGACCCGGACGCCGGTCAGCTGGGCCACCTCGTCGAGGTTGGGGGTGGCCACGGTGGCGACGGGCAGCAGCTTGGCGCGTACGGAGTCCAGCGCGGAGGCGGCCAGCAGGGAGTCCCCGTGCTTGGAGACCCCCACCGGGTCCACGACGGTGGGCGCGTCCGTCCCGCCGACCAGTTCGGCGACCGCCTCGACGAGTTCCGCCGAGGCGAGCATCCCGGTCTTGACGGCCTGGACGCCGATGTCGTCGACGACGCTGCGGTACTGGGCCCGCACCGCGTCCACGGGCAGCGGCCAGGCGCCCTGCACCCCGAGCGAGTTCTGCGCCGTCACCGCCGTGATCACGCTCATGCCGTGGGTGCCGAGCGCGAGCATCGTCTTCAGGTCGGCCTGGATCCCGGCCCCGCCGCCGGAGTCGGACCCGGCGACGGTGAGCACCCTGGGCGGGCCGCTCATGACTCGATGTCCCCGAAGTGGTCCCAGCCGCCCTTACGGGTCCAGGGCGCCCCGTCGACGGTCACCTGGGGCAGCGCGGAGGGGTTGAGGACCTCGCCGATGACCTTCCAGCGGGCGGGCAGCTTCACGTCCGGCGGGAAGGTCGCCACGATCGCGTGGTCCTCTCCCCCGGTCAGCACCCACTGCATGGGGTCGACGCCGACGGCCTGGCCGATGTCGTTCATCTGCGACGGGATGTCGATCGCGGCGGACCGGACGTCGATCCGCACCTTGCTGGCCTCGGCGATGTGCCCGAGGTCGGCGATCAGCCCGTCGCTCACGTCGCACATGGCGGTCGCGCCGAGCCCGGCCGCGGCGGGACCCGCGTGGTACGGCGGTTCCGGTCGCCGGTGCGCCTCGACGAAGGCGCGCGGGGAGCGGAAGCCGCGCGACAGCACCGCGTACCCGGCGGCGGACCAGCCCAGCCAGCCGGTCACGGCGACCAGGTCGCCGGGCTGGGCCCCGGCCCGGGTGACCGGCTCCTGGTTGCGCAGATCGCCGAGCGCGGTGATCGAGATCATGATGGTGTCGCCGCCGACGACGTCCCCGCCGACCACCGAGGCACCGGCGACCTGGCACTCGTCGCGCAGCCCGTCCATCAGCTCGGTCGGCCAGGTCACCGGCAGTTCGGAGGGCACGACCAGACCGAGCAGCAGCGCGGTCGGTACGGCGCCCATGGCCGCGATGTCCGCGAGGTTCTGCGCGGCGGCCTTGCGCCCCACGTCGTAGGCGGTGGACCAGTCACGGCGGAAGTGCCGCCCCTCCACCAGGATGTCGGTGCTGGCCACCACCCTGCGGTCGGGCGCGGCCACCACCGCGGCGTCGTCGCCGGGGCCCACCCGGACCGCCGGGGTGGTGGTGAGACGGGAGGTCAGCTCCCTGATGAGCCCGAATTCCCCCAGCTCACCAACAGTGCCCTTCATCGCCCTTTCGCCCCTTCTATGCCAGTCATCCAGCTCCAACCCCGTTCGCGCGTCATCAGTGTCCTCGTTCACGGTCGAGGCCACGGTCGGTGTCACGTCCGGGTGACACCCGTCGCGACCGTCAACTTCCGTGGCGCCCGCACCCCGGCGCGCATGCCCCGGTTTCCGCAGGTCTCCCCGCGGCGAGCGGCGACGCGATACCGTGGCGTTCCTTTTCCCCACATGATCCTCGTGGCCGCCCTGGAGGTTCCGTGGTACAGGCGTACATCCTGATCCAGACGGAGGTCGGCAAGGCGTCGACCGTCGCCGAGACGATCAGCAAGATCCCTGGGGTGATCCAGGCCGAGGACGTGACAGGACCCTATGACGTCATCGTGCGCGCCCAGGCCGACACCGTCGACGACCTGGGCCGCATGGTGGTCGCCAAGATCCAGCAGGTGGACGGCATCACCCGTACCCTGACCTGCCCGGTCGTCCATCTGTAGCCCCCGTCTACGCTTGGCCGGTGAAGTTCTTCCGTCACCGGCGCCCCCTTGTCATCGGGCCGCCCGCGCTCGCCGCGTTGATCGGCGTCGCGGGCTGCTCCTCAAGCGACGACAGCGCCGTCACCGCGGTTCCCAGCCCGGGCGCCGAGGTCACCAAGGTGTGCCAGAACCTGGACAAGGCGCTGCCGCGCGAGGTCGCCGGTCTGGAACGCCGTGATCCCGAGCCCCCCTCCGCGCTCACGGCGGGCTGGGGAAACCCGGCGATCATACTGCGCTGCGGTGTCGTACGGCCGCCGATGATGACCGACCCGAAGGCGGTCGCCGGTGGGGTGAACGGGGTGGACTGGCTCCAGGAGGCCGCGGACGACGGGGCGTTCCGGTTCACCACGGCGAACCGGGTCGCGTATGTCGAGGTCACCGTGGCCGAGGGGAGCGACAGTTCCGGGGCACTGGTGGATCTGGCCCCGGCCGTCAAGCAGGCGATCCCCGCGGGGATCGCCGACTAGGGTCAGCGCAGGCCCGTGGACCGCCGAAGTGCCGCCTGGATCAGGCGGTCCACCAGTTCCGGGTAGCTCACGCCCGTCGCCTGCCACATCTGCGGGTACATCGAGATCGGGGTGAAGCCGGGCATCGTGTTGATCTCGTTGATGACGAACTCGCCGTCCTCGGTGAGGAAGAAGTCCGCCCGGACGAGGCCTTCGCAGGACGCCGCCTCGAACGCCTCGACGGCGAGCGCGCGCACCTCGGCGGTCTCCACCTCGGTGAGCGGGGCGGGCACGATGCCGGGGGTGGAGTCGATGTACTTGGCCTCGAAGTCGTAGTAGGCGTGCGCGTCCGGCGGCGGGATCTCGGCGGGTACGGAGGCGCGCGGGCCGTCCTCGAACTCCAGCACCCCGCACTCGATCTCCCGGCCGCGCAGCGCGGCCTCGACGAGGATCTTCGGGTCGTGCCGCTGGGCCTCGGCGATGGCCTCGTCCAGACCGGCGATGTCGTCGACCTTGGTGATGCCGATCGACGAACCCGCGCGCGCGGGCTTCACGAACAGCGGCCAGCCGTGCTCACCGGCGAAGTCGACGATCTTCTTGCGGGCCGCGGACTCGTCCCGCTCCCACTCGCGCGGGCGGACCACCACGTACGGGCCGACCTTGAGCCCGAAGGAGGTGAACACCCGCTTCATGTACTCCTTGTCCTGGCCGACGGCCGAGGACAGCACGCCCGAACCCACGTACGGCACCCCGGACAGCTCCAGCAGCCCCTGAAGGGTGCCGTCCTCGCCGTAGGGGCCGTGCAGCACCGGGAAGACCACGTCGACCTCGCCGAGCGCCTTGGGCACCGAGCCCGGTTCGGCGTAGACGACCTCGCGGCTGGCCGGGTCGACGGGGAGCACCACGCCGCCCTCGCTGGACTCGGCGAGTTCGTCGACGCTGGGCGTACGGCGGTCGGTGATCGCCATCCGCTCCGGTTCGTCGGCGGTGAGCGCCCAGCGGCCGTCCTGGGTGATGCCGATCGGCAGCACCTCGTACCTGGTGCGGTCGATGGCCCGCAGGACGGCGCCGGCGGTGACCACGGAGATCCCGTGTTCGGAGCTGCGACCGCCGAACACGACGGCCACACGCGGCTTGCGGGACGGCTGCTCGGGGCTCTGGGGGAGGTTCTCGGTGCTCATATCGCGATGAGGGTACCCGTTGGTAGTGCGGTGATACAGCGTGCGCGGCGCACGCGTCGGCGGGGTCGCTCAGTGTCGTTCCGGCTTCGCGCTGCGCGACATCAGCTCCTTCACCGCGACCACGGGGGACTTGCCCTCGTGCACGATGGCGACGACCGTCTCGGTGATCGGCATGTCGACGCCGTGGCTCCGGGCCAGATCCAGCACGGACTCACAGGACTTGACGCCCTCGGCGGTCTGCTTGGTGACCGCGATGGTCTCCTTGAGGGTCATGCCCTTGCCGAGGTTGGTGCCGAAGGTGTGGTTGCGCGACAGCGGTGAGGAGCAGGTGGCCACCAGGTCGCCCAGCCCCGCGAGTCCGGAGAACGTCAGCGGGTCGGCGCCCATGGCGAGCCCGAGCCGGGTGGTCTCGGCGAGCCCGCGCGTGATGAGCGAGCCCTTGGCGTTGTCGCCGAGCCCCATGCCGTCCGCGATGCCGACGGCGAGGCCGATGACGTTCTTGACCGCGCCGCCGAGTTCACAGCCGACGACGTCGGTGTTGGTGTACGGGCGGAAGTACGGCGTGTGGCAGACGGCCTGGAGCCGCTGGGCCACGCTCTCGTCGGTGCAGGCGACCACCGCGGCGGCGGGCATGCGCGCGGCGATCTCCCGGGCGAGGTTGGGCCCGGTGACCACGGCGACCCGGTCGGGTCCGACGCCGGTGACGTCCTGGACGACCTCGCTCATCCGCATGGTGGTGCCGAGTTCGACACCCTTCATCAGGGAGACGAGCACGGTGTCGGGCGCCAGCAGCGGCGTCCACTCGGCGAGGTTGGCGCGCAGGGTCTGCGAGGGCACCGACAGCACGGTCCAGTCGGCTCCGGCGGCGGCCTCGGCCGGGTCGGTGGTCGCGCGCAGGTTCTGCGGGAGTTCCACACCGGGGAAGTAGTCGGGGTTCGTCCGGGTGGAGTTGATCGCGTCGGCGACCTCCGGGCGGCGTGCCCACAGGGTGACCTCGCAGCCCGCGTCGGCGAGCACCATGCCGAACGCCGTGCCCCACGAACCCGCGCTGAACACCGCCGCCTTGACGGGCTTGCTCACTTGCCGCTCTCCATTTCCCGACCGCTCGTGCTCTCCCGGCCGCTGTCACCGTTGCGACCGCTTCCACTGCCCCGGCCGGACTGCGCCTGGGTCCTGCGCCGCTGCTGGATCCGCACCTCGCGCGGGTCGTACACCTGGTCCGGCGCCTTCTCGCCGCGGATCTCCTCCAGCTGGCGGGTGACGGCGGCCATGATGACCTCGGTGGCCTCCTTCAGCACCTCGGCGGTCATCTCCTTGCCGTAGAAGCGGGAGAGGTCCACGGGCGGGCCCGCCAGCACGTAGGAGGTCTTGCGGGGCAGCGGACGCGGCTTCTTGGCGTACGGCGGCAGCAGTTCGTTGCAGCCCCACTGGGCGACCGGGATGACCGGGCACCTGGTCTGCAGGGCGACGCGCGCGGCACCGGTCTTGCCGGTCATGGGCCAGCCGTCGGGGTCGCGGGTGAGGGTGCCCTCCGGGTAGAAGGCGACGCACTCGCCGCGCTCCACCGCGGCGATCGCGGCCCGGAAGGCGCTGAGCGCGTCGGTGCTCTCGCGGTAGACGGGGATCTGCCCGGTACCGCGCATCGCGGCGCCGACGAACCCCTTCCGGAAAAGCCCGCTCTTCGCCAGGAATCGCGGAACCCGTCCGGTGTTGTACTGGAAGTGCGCGTACGCGAAGGGGTCGACGTGAGAATTGTGGTTCACCGCGGTGATAAATCCGCCCGCGGCCGGAATGTGCTCCATTCCACGCCAGTCCCGCTTGAGCAGAACCACCAGCGGCGGTTTGCAGATCACCGCGGCGAAGCGGTACCAGAAGCCGATTCTGCGGCGGGGCACGCGAACACCTTCCTCTAGGGCCTGGGGGGCCGCACAAGTGTCGCCCCAGGCCGCCGGTCTGTCGAGAACACCGTACGCCCGCCCGTCTCCCACCCCCACCCTTGCAAGGAGCTTCGCACCCCTCCCGAATCGCGGACCGCCGGATGGGCCGGGTGACAATGGCCGCGACAAGAGAGGGACGGAACGCTCGTGCAGTGGACCTTGGTGATACCCCTGAAGCCTTTGGCGCGGGCCAAGAGCAGGCTCGCGGACACCGCGGCGGACGGGCTGCGCCCGGGCCTCGCCCTCGCGTTCGCGCAGGACACCGTGGCGGCGGCGCTGGCCGCGGCGGCGGTGCGTGATGTGGCAGTCGTCACGGACGACGCCCTGGCGGGCCGGGAGCTGGCCGCGCTGGGCGCCCGGATCGTGCCGGACGAGCCCGCGGGCGGCCTCAACGCCGCACTGGCGTACGCCGCGACGACCGTACGCGTGTCCCGTCCGGAAAGCGCCGTCGCCGCCCTCAATGCCGATCTTCCCGCGCTGCGCCCGACGGAATTGTCCCGGGTCCTCGACGCCGCCGCCGAATTTCCGCGTGCTTTTCTCCCCGATGCGGCCGCAATCGGTACGACTCTGCTGGCCGCCGCCCCCGGCCAGGAATTGCGCCCGGCATTCGGCACGGATTCCCGGGCCCGCCATCGCGCCTCGGGAGCGGTGGAACTCAGGCTGACCGCGGTGGATTCCGTACGCCAGGACGTGGACACCGGCGAAGATCTGCGCGCCGCGCTCGCGCTGGGCGTCGGGTCCCATACGGCGGCGGTGAGCGCGCGGCTGCTCATTCCCGGGCAGTAGGCTGCCGTCATGCACGCCACCGCATACACGTACGACGCCGGGACGCGCAGCGGACAGGTGCTGCTCGACGACGGCACACCCGTCCCCTTCGACGCCGCCGCGTTCGACGCGGGCGGGCTGCGGCTGCTGCGGCCCGGTCAGCGGGTGCGCATCGAGACGCAGGGCGAGGGCGAGGCCCGCCGGATCACGCTGGTGACGCTCCAGACCCTGTGACCAGGGGACGTACTGCTAAACAGGCCGCGGGCCGGGCTCCCGAGGGAGTCCGGCCCGGCGTGTGAGTGCCCCTGTGCCCGTGCCCGCGCGTGCTTGCCGCTTACTTCTTGCGGGCGGTGGCCTTCTTGGCGGTGGTCTTGCGGGCCGTCGACTTCTTGGCGGGCGCCTTCTTGGCGGTCGCCTTCTTCGCCGGGGCCTTCTTGGCGGTGGTCTTCTTCGCGGCGGCGGTCTTGGCGGTGGCCGTGGTCTTCTTGGCCGGGGCCTTCTTGGCCGTCGCCTTCTTGGCGGTCGCCGTGGTCTTCTTGGCGGGCGCCTTCTTGGCCGTGGCCTTCTTCGCCGCGGCCGCCTTGGTGGTCTTCTTCGCGGCGGCCTTCTTGACCGTCGCGGCAGCACCGCCGGTCAGGCTGCCCTTCGGCGCCTTCTTGACGGCGATGTCGCCCTTCGGGAGCTTCTTCGACCCGCTGACCAGGTCCTTGAACCCCTGGCCCGCGCGGAACCTCGGCACCGAGGTCTTCTTGACCCGAACCCGCTCCCCGGTCTGGGGGTTGCGGGCGTAACGGGCCGGACGGTCCACCTTCTCGAAGGAACCGAAGCCGGTGACCGAGACCCGGTCACCCGCGACGACCGCGCGGACGATGGCGTCCAGTACCGCGTCGACAGCATCGGCGGCCTGCTGGCGGCCACCCATCTTGTCGGCAATCGCTTCTACGAGCTGCGCCTTGTTCACGTCTTCCCCTTCGGAGACATCGCCAGAACGAAACTGTTCAAGCTTTTTCGCACGTTAGGCAGATATATACCGCAAATCAAACACGAAACGGGCTAATCACCCTTGTGCCGCAACCGACTCGGTCGCTTTGGACTTGTTCAGCCGTCCTCTTCGGGGAATCGCCCCGCGTCGAGGTCCGCGATGAACCGTTCCAGCCGCCTTGTCGCGTCGGCGAGATCGTGCTTGGCCGCGGCCGTAATGACCAGCAGCTTCCGGGTCAGCGCCATCCGTACGCCCTCCGGGACTTGCAGTGCGCGCACCCTTGCGTGCGCTTCCTTGAGTTGGCCCGCGACCGCCGCATACAGCTCGAGTTGGCCGTCGTGTTCCATGCACAGATTGTGCCATCTGGGGCGAGTTGTCGCCTGCTCGGGGTGCAACTGCCGCCTCGACGGGCCCTCCCGGACCGCACCGCGACCACCGGGTCAGGGCTCGCGTACCCCGTCAACCACCGCTCTAACGTGGGAAGTTGCAAGCCGTCGGCCCGGCCCGTCAACCCGCCCGACCCCAGACACGGCTGTACCCCCGATCGGGCCGATCGGGGGTACGGCGTGGATCTCGGGTGGCCGAAACTCGACCTTGCGCGGCCTCCGGTTCGGCCGGTCCGCGCGCCCGGTGGATCAGACCGGGAGGGTCCGCGGCTTGTAGGCGGGACGCTCCGCCTCGTACGCGGCGATGTCCGCCTCGTTCTGGAGGGTGATGGAGATGTCGTCCAGCCCGTTCAGCAGCCGCCAGCGGGAGTTCTCGTCCAGCTCGAAGGAGGCGGTGACGCCCTCGGCGCGCACCTCCCGGCTCTCCAGGTCGACGGTGATCTCGGCCTGCGGGTCGCGCTCGGTCAGCTCCCACAGCGCGTCCACGGTCTTCTGCTCCAGTACGACCGTGAGCAGGCCGTTCTTGAGCGAGTTGCCGCGGAAGATATCGGCGAAGCGGGACGAGATGACCGTCTTGAAGCCGTAGTTCTGCAGCGCCCAGACGGCGTGCTCGCGCGAGGAGCCGGTGCCGAAGTCGGGCCCGGCGACCAGCACCGACGCGCCCTCGCGCTCCGGACGGTTGAGCACGAACTCCGGGTCCTTGCGCCAGGCCTCGAACAGCCCGTCCTCGAACCCGTCCCGCGTCACCTTCTTGAGCCAGTGGGCGGGGATGATCTGGTCGGTGTCGACATTGCTGCGGCGCAGCGGAACGGCCCGGCCGGTGTGGGTGGTGAAGGCTTCCATGCTTGATCAGACTCCAGCGGGCGTACGGTCGGCGGCTTCGGACAGGTCGGCCGGGGAGGCCAGGTGGCCGAGGACCGCGGTGGCCGCGGCGACCTGCGGCGACACCAGGTGCGTACGGCCGCCCTTGCCCTGCCGTCCCTCGAAGTTGCGGTTTGAGGTGGACGCCGAGCGCTCGCCAGGGGCGAGTTGGTCGGGGTTCATGCCCAGGCACATCGAGCAGCCCGCGTGCCGCCATTCGGCCCCGGCCTCCTTGAAGACCACGTCCAGACCCTCGGAGACGGCCTGCAGACCGACCCGCGCGGAGCCCGGGACGACCAGCATCCGTACGCCGTCGGCGACTTTGCGGCCGCGCAGGATCTCGGCGGCGGAGCGCAGGTCCTCGATGCGGCCGTTGGTGCAGGAACCTACGAAGACCGTGTCGACGTCGATGGAGCGCAGCGGCTGCCCGGCGCTCAACCCCATGTACTCCAGGGCCTTTTCGGCGGCCAGGCGCTCCGAAGCGTCTTCGTACGAAGCCGGGTCGGGGACGGCGGCCGAAAGCGGCGCGCCCTGGCCGGGGTTGGTGCCCCAGGTGACGAACGGCGACAGCGCGGCGGCGTCGATGAACACCTCGGCGTCGAAGACCGCGTCGTCGTCGGTGCGCAGCGTCTTCCAGTACTCCACCGCGGCGTCCCAGTCGGCGCCCTCGGGGGCGTGCGGGCGGTCCTTGAGGTACGCGAAGGTGGTGTCGTCGGGGGCGATCATGCCCGCGCGGGCACCGGCCTCGATCGACATGTTGCAGATGGTCATCCGGGCTTCCATCGACAGCTTCTCGATGGCCGGGCCGCGGTACTCCAGGACGTAGCCCTGGCCGCCGCCGGTGCCGATCTTCGCGATGATCGCCAGGATCAGGTCCTTGGCGGTCACACCGTCGGGCAGCTCGCCGTCGACGGTGATGGCCATGGTCTTCGGGCGGGCCAGCGGCAGCGTCTGGGTGGCCAGTACGTGCTCGACCTGCGAGGTGCCGATGCCGAACGCCAGCGCGCCGAACGCGCCGTGCGTGGAGGTGTGCGAGTCGCCGCACACCACGGTCGTGCCCGGCTGGGTCAGACCCAGCTGCGGGCCCACCACGTGGACGACGCCCTGCTCGACGTCGCCGAGCGGGTGCAGCCGTACGCCGAACTCGGCGCAGTTGCGGCGCAGGGTCTCCAGCTGGGCGCGGGAGACCGGGTCGGCGATCGGCTTGTCGATGTCGAGGGTCGGGGTGTTGTGGTCCTCGGTGGCGATGGTCAGATCGAGGCGGCGCACCGTGCGGCCGCTCTTGCGGAGCCCGTCGAAGGCCTGTGGGCTGGTCACCTCGTGCAGCAGGTGCAGATCGATGTAGAGGAGGTCGGGCTCGCCCTCGGCGCGCCGGACGACATGGTCGTCCCAGACCTTCTCCGCGAGTGTCCTACCCATCGCTTTCCCTCCGGCCGGCCATGGTGCGCCGGCCCAACTAGAGACTGTGCGGTGACGGCGCCCGTGCCCCGGTCCGGGCATCCGCCGCCTGGCCCGCTGCTCGGCGGGCCGCTGTGTCCATCCAGGGTGGCGTGTTCCACGGAAAATTGAACTTGCGTTTCACAGAGTGAGACGCGAGTATCGTTGCATGGACAACAGTAGCGGCGTCGGCGTTCTGGACAAGGCGGCCCTCGTCCTGAGCGCTCTGGAGTCCGGTCCGGCCACCCTCGCGGGTCTGGTCGGTGCCACCGGACTGGCTCGACCCACGGCTCACCGCCTGGCCGTGGCCTTGGAACACCACCGCATGGTGGCACGCGACATGCAGGGCCGTTTCATCCTCGGCCCGCGCCTATCCGAGCTGGCCGCGGCGGCGGGCGAGGACCGCCTGCTCGCGACCGCGGGGCCGGTGCTCACGCACCTGCGTGACGTGACGGGCGAGAGCGCCCAGCTCTACCGCCGCCAGGGCGACATGCGCATCTGCGTCGCCGCTGCGGAACGCCTGTCCGGTCTGCGGGACACGGTCCCGGTCGGCTCGACCCTCACGATGAAGGCGGGCTCGTCCGCGCAGATCCTGCTGGCCTGGGAGGAGCCCGAGCGCCTGCACCGCGGCCTCCAGGGCGCCCGCTTCACAGCCACGGCCCTGTCCGGCGTACGGCGCCGGGGCTGGGCCCAGTCGATCGGCGAGCGCGAGCCCGGCGTCGCCTCCGTCTCCGCGCCGGTGCGCGGCCCCTCGAACCGCGTGGTCGCCGCCGTCTCGGTCTCCGGCCCCATCGAGCGCCTCACCCGCCACCCCGGCCGGATGCACGCCCAGGCGGTCATCGACGCCGCGGGCCGCCTCTCGGAGGCCCTTCGCCGTACGGGCTGACCGCCCGCCCCGCCGGAACGGACAAGGGACCTGCCTCAACGCCGCGGCAGGTCCCGAACTCACCGGCGGGGCACCGGGATCGATCGCCGTACCGGACACGCCGAAGGGCCTCCGCCGAAGCGAAGGCCCTTGGGACTCGTACCCCCGACCGGATTCGAACCGGCGCTACCGCCTTGAGAGGGCGGCGTGCTAGGCCGCTACACAACGGGGGCGTGGACACTGCGTTTCCGCAGGTCCGAGCTGGTCTACCTGGACTCGAACCAAGACTAACTGAACCAGAATCAGTCGTGCTGCCAATTACACCATAGACCAATGTGGTTTAGACCAGTCAGTACCCCCGACCGGATTCGAACCGGCGCTACCGCCTTGAGAGGGCGGCGTGCTAGGCCGCTACACAACGGGGGCCCTAGCGATCGTCCCGCGATCATCTCGTGAGACATCACCGTACCCCCGACCGGATTCGAACCGGCGCTACTGCCTTGAGAGGGCAGCGTGCTAGGCCGCTACACAACGGGGGCTTGCGGACTGGGATCCGCGGCGCAGATCAAGCTCTGCGAGCTGGCCTACCTGGACTCGAACCAAGACTAACTGAACCAGAATCAGTCGTGCTGCCAATTACACCATAGGCCACTGGAACGCAAGCCCCAAAGGGGTTCTTGTTCTAGCTTTGCGCTGGAGGGTTCCGGCCTTCCGGCCCGCTCCCCGCGGCGCAGGAAGAACATTACCCGAAGGTGGACGGGGCTCCAAAACGAGTATCCGCGCCGAGCAGGGAGGGCAGTTCGGCCAGGGACGCGATGCGATGCGGACCCGTCGGAGGTACGGCGGTGGCGTACCCGCCGGGCCGGTCGATCCACACCGACAGCAATCCGGCGTCCGCGGCGCCCCGCCCGTCTATCTCCGGGTGGTCGCCGACGTACGCCACCTCGTGCGGGGCCAGGCCGAGGGCGTCGCAGGCGGCGAGGAAGGCGGCGGCCTCCGGCTTGGAGACGCCGAGTTCGGCGGCGCACAGGATGGACTCGAAGCGCTCGTGGACGCCGAGGACGCGCAGCTTGCGGTCCTGGACGGTGAGGCTGGAGTTGGAGAGCACCGCGTGCCGGTGGCTGGCGGCGAGGGCGTCGAGGACCGGCAGGACGTCGGGAAAGAGCGCCCAGGCGGCCTCGTAGTGCGCGAGGTAGCGGTCGAACCAGTCGTCGGCCTCGGCGTCCGTCAGGTCACGGCCCAGGAAGACCCGGGTGCGGTCCCTGCGCTGGGTCTCGAAGTCGACCTCACCGGCCGCGAACCGGGCCCACTGGGCGTCGGTGATCTCCCGCCAACGCACGAGGGCCCGCTCCACGGATCCGTGTCCGTCGAGCAGGCCCTCGGTGACGAGGTGCGCCCGCATGCCCTCGCGGTCGGCGGTGCTGTAGTCGAAGAGGGTGTCGTCGACGTCCCAGACGACGGCGTGGATGGCCATGCCACCGAAGGTAGCGCGTCGACTCCCCCGTGTGTCAGCCCGTGAGCTTCGCCAGGGCCGCGTCGATCCGGGCCAGGGTGCTGTCCTTGCCCAGGATCTCCAGGGACTCGAACAGCGGCAGGCCGACCGTGCGGCCGGTGACGGCGACCCGGACCGGGGCCTGGGCCTTGCCCAGCTTGAGGCCGTGGGCCTCACCGGCGGCGAGGACGGCCTCCTTCAGGGACTCCGCCGAGGTCCAGTCGGCCGCCTCGAGCTTCTCGCGGGCCGTGCGCAGCAGAGCCTCGGAGCCCTCCTTCATCGCCTTGGTCCAGCTCGGCTCGTCGGAGACCGGCTCCGGCAGGAACAGGAAGTCGACGTTGTCCGTGATCTCGGAGAGGACCTTCAGCCGGGTCTGCGCGTGCGGGGCGATGGCGTGCCACTTGGCCTGGTCGAAGTCCTCCGGCGCCCAGGGGGCGAACGGGGCCTTCAGCCACGGCTCGCAGCGGGCGGTGAAGTCCTTCACGTCGAGCATGCGGATGTGGTCGCCGTTGATGGCCTCGCACTTCTTGAGGTCGAAGCGGGCCGGGTTGGGGTTGACGTCCGCGATGTCGAAGGCCGCGACCAGTTCGGCGGTGGTGAAGATGTCCTGGTCGGCGGAGAGGGACCAGCCGAGCAGGGAGAGGTAGTTGAGCAGGCCCTCGGGCAGGAAGCCGCGCTCGCGGTAGAGGTTGAGCGAGGCCTGCGGGTCGCGCTTGGACAGCTTCTTGTTGCCCTCGCCCATCACGTACGGCAGATGCCCGAAGGCGGGGATCTCCTTGGCGACGCCCAGCTCGATCAGCGCCTTGTACAGGGCGATCTGGCGCGGGGTGGAGGAGAGCAGGTCCTCGCCGCGCAGGACGTGGGTGATCTCCATCAGGGCGTCGTCGACCGGGTTGACCAGCGTGTAGAGCGGGGCCCCGTTGGCGCGGACGATGCCGTAGTCCGGGACGTTCTCCGGGGTGAAGGTCAGCTCGCCGCGGACCAGGTCGGTGAAGGTGATCGTCTCGTCGGGCATCCGGAAGCGGACGATCGGGGTGCGGCCCTGGGCCTGGTACTCGGCGACCTGCTGGGCGCTCAGGTCGCGGCAGTGGCCGTCGTAGCCGGAGGGCTTTCCGGCGGCGCGGGCGGCCTCGCGGCGGGTGTCCAGCTCGGCCTGCGAGCAGTAGCAGTAGTAGGCGTGCCCGGCCTCCAGCAGCTTGGACGCGACCTCCTTGTAGAGGTGCATGCGCTGCGACTGGCGGTACGGCGCGTGCGGGCCGCCGATCTCGGGGCCCTCGTCCCAGTCGAAGCCCAGCCAGCGCATCGAGTCCAGGAGCTGCTCGTAGGACTCCTCGGAGTCGCGGGCCGCGTCGGTGTCCTCGATGCGGAAGACCAGCGTGCCCTGGTGGTGGCGGGCGAACGCCCAGTTGAACAGGGCGGTGCGGACCAGGCCCACGTGGGGGTTGCCGGTGGGCGACGGGCAGAAACGGACGCGGGGGGGTACCCCCTGCTCGAGCGGGGTCGAGAGCTTGGGGGAGGGTGCGCTAGCCACGCTTGACAACCTTGTTGGTGAGAGTGCCGATGCCTTCGATGCTGACGGCGACCTCGTCGCCGACTGCGAGCGGGCCGACGCCCGCGGGGGTGCCCGTGAGGATCACGTCGCCGGGGAGCAGCGTCATGGCCTCGGTGATGTTGACGATCAGGTCCTCGACGGAGTGCGTCATCTCGCTGGTCCGGCCGAGCTGGCGCTGCTGGCCGTTGACCGTGAGCTGGATGGTCAGGTCCGCCGGGTCGAGGTCGGTCTCCACCCAGGGGCCCAGCGGGCAGGAGGTGTCGAAGCCCTTGGCCCGCGCCCACTGCTTCTCGCGCTTCTGGACGTCGCGGGCGGTGATGTCGTTGGCGCAGGTGTAGCCGAGGATGACGTCCTTGACGCGCTCGCGGGGGACCTCGCGGCACATCCGGCCGATGACGACGGCCAGCTCGGCCTCGTGGTGCAGTTCCGACGAGAAGGACGGGTACTGGATCTCGTCGCCGGGGCCGATCACCGAGGTGGACGGCTTGAAGAAGGCGAACGGCGCCTCGGGCACCTCGTTGCCCAGTTCGCGGGCGTGGTCGGCGTAGTTGCGGCCGAAGGCGACGACCTTGTTGGGGAGCACCGGGGGCAGCAGCCGGACCTTGCTCAGCGGCACCTTCGTACCGGAGAGTTCGAAGTCCGCGAACGGGATGCCCTTGATGATGTCGAGTACTAGCTCGTCCGGCTTGTCGCCCTCGACCGCGCCGAAGGCGACGTTCCCGTCGATGGAGAACCTGGCGATACGCACGGGTTGCTTGGCCCCTTGACTGAAGCGGCTGGAGTCTGACGCTCCAGGCTAACGCCCGTAAAGGGCGGGCGCCTCGCGCACTTCACGCGGGGCGCCCGGTCGGCCCACCCGGGGGGCCGTGTGCTACTACTGCCTGCTGCTACCGCGCCGCGGCGGCCGGCTCCGGGGCGTCGACGAGGACGGTGCGCCGGGGGTTGGCGGTCTGGGCGGGCAGTTCGACGGAGTGCTCCTGCTGGACCGGCGCCCGCAGTTCGTCGGCGTCCTTCAGATGCGCCAGCGTGGTGCGTCGCGGGTTGGCGGTGCCGGCCGTCGGGCGGAACAGCGTCGTCGTCTTCACGGTTGTACGGACCCTGTCGGTACGGGGCGCCTGCGGCGCCGGTTTACAGAATGACGTCTCTTGTAAAGCGTCAGGCTAAACATCGCGTTCCCCAGCGAGGACAGGAAGCTCCCCTGATTTCGATGTGAGTTTGCTCACGGTGGCGAGATCAAACCGGTCAATTCGGGCGCGACTGCTATACCGGCGAAAAGGACAATAGCCGCCTGAACCCAACATTCCGCTCCTGATCATGGCGACTGGGACAGGTGGCCCACACCGGCGACTCGCGGCGATACGCCCGGTATAAGCGCAACCTCTGTCTACCGGTGGTAGTCCGCCACTCACGAGCAGTCACGTAGGTCACAGCCTGACCAACTGGCCTTGTTGGAGATCCTGCACTGTGCTGGAATTCCACGGACCGCCGCAGGATCGAGCCGGCGCGCAGGGGGCGCGAAGCAGCGCCGAGTGGCGGCGAGATAGGGGGAACCAGCGCCGGTCACTCACGACCACCCGGGAACGTATTCAGGGCGTTCCCGACGACGCCGACACCGTCCTTCCGTTCACGCGGAGGGGCGCCTGGTCCAGAGGTTGCGACGCTAGTGCAGGGACGTTTCAAGAGGGATGGCAGTGCTTCGGCGGAGCCGGAGCCGCACGGCGGGACTGGCTCCATGGCCGGCAGCTCCTCGCCCCAGCACGCCCAGAACCAGGGCCCGGCCCCGACCGGTGACGGCGGTGCCCGCTCCGGGCGCCCCGGCGCGCCCGCGTCGCCCACGCCCCCGACCCCCGACGTGAAGCCACCGCAGGGTCCGGTGGGCCCCGGCCCGCGAATAGCCCTGCGCAACTGGCGCATCTCGACCCGACTGGTGTCGCTGCTGGCGCTCCCGGTGGTCGCCGCCACCTCGCTGGGCGCCCTGCGTATCAACCAGTCCATGGACGACATCCAGCAGCTCGACAACATGAAGCTGCTGACGGACATGACCAAGCAGGCCACCGAGCTGGCCGCCGCCCTCCAGGAGGAGCGCGACAACTCGGCGGGCCCGCTGGCGCACGGCTCGACCACCAGCGCCGTCCTGGTCAAGGGCTACCGGGACAAGACCGACCGGGCCCTGGACAACTTCCTCACCGCCTCCGAAGAGGTCGACGCCGCGAGCAAGGAAGGCAACCTCCAGGGCGTCCGCGACAGCCTGGTGGGCCTCGCGAGCGACCTGAACGGCCTCAACAAGATCCGCAACACCGCGTACGAGGCCAAGGACAACTCCACCCAGACGGTGGAGGCCTACCACCGGCTGATCACCCACCTGCTGGACCTCTCCCAGGACATGGCCGAGGCCACCAGCAACCCCGACATGATCCAGCGCACCCGCTCGCTGTCGGCGTTCTCCTCCGCCAAGGAGTACGCGTCCGTCCAGCGCGCGGTGCTCGCCGCGGCCCTGCCCGCGAGCAACACCACGTTCGGCAACCTGTCCGACAACGACCGGCTGTACGCCGAGGCGGCCCTGCAGAGCCAGGCCTCCGAACTGCGCAGCTTCAGCAGCATCTACGGCAACGGCACCGAGGAACTGCTCCGGCCCATCGACCAGGGCAACGCCATCATCGAGGCCACCGACCTCTACGCCAAGCGCGCGCTGAGCGGTGAGGACGGTCTGCAGGGTCTGGAGAAGCGCTCCTACCGGGACTGGCTGGACGACAGCTCCACCAAGATCCAGCAGATGAAGAACATCGAGCGCCGCCTGCTGGAGGAGATGGAGCAGAAGGCCCGCGAGCTGCGCAACGAGTCGGAGCAAGAGGCCATCATCTCCGGTGCGCTGATCCTGATCGTGCTCGGTGTGTCGCTGGTCGGCGCGTTCGTCGTGGCCCGGTCCATGATCCGCTCGCTGCGCCGCCTCGAGGACACCGCCACCAAGGTCGCCCAGGAACGCCTGCCCGAGCTGGTCAAGCAGCTCTCGGAGACCGACCCGCAGGACGTCGACACCTCGGTGGAGTCGGTCGGCGTGCACTCCCGGGACGAGATCGGCCGAGTGGCCGCGGCCTTCGACGACGTGCACCGCGAGGCGGTCCGCCTCGCCGCCGAGCAGGCCCTGCTGCGGGGCAACGTCAACGCGATGTTCACCAACCTCTCGCGCCGCTCCCAGGGTCTGATCCAGCGCCAGCTGTCGCTGATCTCCGAACTCGAGTCCCGTGAGGCCGACCCGGACCAGCTGGCCTCGCTGTTCAAGCTGGACCACCTCGCGACCCGTATGCGCCGGAACGGCGAGAACCTCCTCGTCCTCGCCGGTGAGGAGCCCGGCCGCCGCTGGACCCGCCCGGTCCCGCTGGTCGACGTGCTCCGCGCCGCCGCGTCCGAGGTGGAGCAGTACGAGCGCATCGAACTGGCCGCCGTGCCGACCACCCAGGTCGCCGGACGCGTCGTCAACGACCTCGTGCACCTGCTCGCCGAGCTGCTGGAGAACGCGACCTCGTTCTCCTCGCCGCAGACCAAGGTCAAGGTCACCGGTCACGCCCTGCCCGACGGCCGGGTGCTGATCGAGATCCACGACACCGGCATCGGCCTGTCGCCGGAGGACCTGGCCGCGATCAACGAGCGGCTCGCCTCGCCGCCCACCGTGGACGTCTCCGTCTCCCGCCGCATGGGTCTGTTCGTGGTCGGCCGTCTGTCGCAGCGCCACGGCATCCGCATCCAGCTGCGCCCGTCCGACTCCGGTGGTACGACCGCGCTGGTCATGCTGCCCGTCGACGTCGCCCAGGGTGGCGCCAAGCCGCAGCCCAAGCAGGGTCAGGGCGCCGGTGGCCCCGGTGGCGGTTCCGCCGCCGCGCAGGCCGCGGCCGGTGTCGCCGCCGCGCGCCGCGGTGGCGGTGCCGTGGGCGCCGGGGCCGGAGCGGGCGGTGGTCTGCTCGGCGCCGGTCAGGGTCCGCGGGCCGCGCTGCCCGGTGCGGGCGGCCGTCCGGGTCCGGGTGCGCCGGGTGGCGCGCGGGGCCCGCAGCAGGGTCGTCCGGCTCCCGCGGGCGCGGGTGCCGGGTTCGGTCAGCCGTCGCAGGCGGCGCCGCAGGGCTTCCAGTCCTCCGGCCCGGGTGCGCCGCAGGGCCAGGACACCCGCGGTGGGGTGCCTCCGCAGCGCGGCAACGCGGGCGGTGGGCGCGGCCGTCGTGGTCAGCAGCAGGGCGAGCAGCCCCAGCTGCCGCCGCGCGGCGGGGCCCGGGCCGAGCTGCCG
Organism: Streptomyces sp. NPDC057877; assembly: GCF_042796855.1. Taxonomy (NCBI): domain Bacteria; kingdom Bacillati; phylum Actinomycetota; class Actinomycetes; order Kitasatosporales; family Streptomycetaceae; genus Streptomyces; species Streptomyces sp. NPDC057877. The sequence continues at coordinate 127,423 of NZ_JBHVMS010000011.1, read as the reverse complement.
GGCGGCAACCAGCAGTCCCGGCCGAGCTGGAGCGACGAGAACGCGCAGCCGCCGGTGCCGCGCGCCTCGCTGGACGCGCCGCGCGGCCATGACGAGCCGGATGTCTCGCAGACCTCCCGGATGCCGCGCGTCGACGACCGGCAGGGCCCCGGCTCCACCGCGGCCACCTCGGAGTTCCCGCGGATCGACGACCGCCAGGGTTCCGCTTCCCCTTCCGACTTCCCCGGCTTCGACGACCGCCAGGGTTCCGCTTCCCCTTCCGACTTCCCCGGCTTCGACAACCGCCAGGGCCCCGGATCCCCCTCCGGCTTCCCCGGTTACGACAGCCGCCAGAACCCGGCGTCCACCTCCGAGTTCCCGCGCGTCGACGACCGCCAGGGCCCCGGCTCGACCTCCGAGTTCGCGCGCCCCGACTTCGACGCCCCGCGTCCGGGGGTCAACGGCGGGCAGGACTCGGGCCAGTTCCCGCGCCCGTCCGACATGGGCGGACAGCGCCCGGGCGGCCAGGACGGCAACGACCCGTTCCGGCGCGCCGACCTCTTCGGCTCCGGGCAGCAGGACTCGTCCGGCACCGGCCAGTTCGCGATGCCGCAGACGCCGCAGGGTTACGACAACGGCTCCACGGGCCAGTTCCAGGCCCCGCAGATGCCGCAGGCCCCCCAGGGCTACGACAACGGTTCCACCGGGCAGCACCGGCTGCCCGACCGCCAGACCCCCTCGAACCCCGCCCCCACCGGACAGTTCGAGCGGCCGCAGCAGGGCGGCGCCGGGTCCGACTTCGGTGCACAGCGCCCGTCGGCCCCCCAGCGTCCCCAGCCGCAGCGTCCCCACCGTCCCGAGCCGGAGGCCCTGCCCCCGGCGCCGGGCGGCGGTGACGGACGTACCCCCCTGTACGACACGCTGGAGACCAACTGGTTCCACGGCCAGCGCGACGGCGGTCAGCAGAGCAACGGCTCGGCTCCCGCCCCGCAACAGCAGCCGCAGACCCCGGCGGCCCCCCAGCGTTCCACCGCCGCCTGGCGCAGCTCGCCGAACGACGATCTCGTCCGGCAGGCCGAGCGCGTACGGCAGCCCGCCGCGGGCGGTGTCACCACCTCCGGCCTGCCGCGCCGGGTGCCCAGGGCCAACCTCGTCCCGGGCACGGCTCAGCAGCAACAGCACCAGAGTGGTCCGCAGGTCTCGCGCGCTCCTCAGGACGTACGCGGCCGGTTGACCAATCTCCGTCGGGGCATCGCCCAGGGACGCCAGGCCGGATCCGGCCAGACGGGCAGCTTCCCCAGCCCCACTCACCAGCAGGAGCGTTAGTTGAGCCCGATGAGCCAGGCGGCACAGAACCTGAACTGGTTGATCACGAATTTCGTGGACAACACCCCCGGGGTGTCCCACACCGTCGTCGTGTCCGCCGACGGCCTTCTGCTGGCGTTGTCCGAGGGTTTCCCCCGCGACCGCGCCGACCAGCTGGCGGCCGTCGCGTCCGGACTGACCTCGCTGACGGCCGGGGCGTCCCGCATCTTCGAAGGCGGCACGGTGGCGCAGACCGTGGTCGAGATGGAGCGAGGTTTCCTCTTCCTCATGTCCATCTCGGACGGCTCGTCCCTCGCCGTCCTCTCGCACCCCGAGTGCGACATCGGCCTGGTCGGCTACGAGATGGCTCTGCTCGTCGACCGTGCGGGCGCGGTACTCACCCCCGACCTGCGTGCCGAACTACAAGGCAGTCTGCTCCACTGATCGGCCCCGGATCCACCCGTCTCACCAAATCACCGTCCGGCCGCCACAATCCCCCCACCGGCCCCGTCCGACGGCTCGACTGACCGACTTGCTGTCCCGCCCGGAGGATTCATGACCCCGCCCACCGCCTCTCATGATCCGTACTCAGATCCGTACGGGGACGAGGGCGACCAGCCGCTGGTCCGTCCCTACGCGATGACCGGCGGCCGGACCCGGCCGCGCTACCAGCTCGCCATCGAGGCACTGATCAGCACCACGGCCGACCCGGCAGCGCTGATGGGACTCCTCCCGGAGCACCAGCGCATCTGCCACCTGTGCCGTGAGGTGAAGTCAGTGGCCGAGGTGTCGGCACTGCTGGCCATGCCGCTGGGCGTGGCCAGGATTCTGGTCGCCGACCTGGCGGAGGCCGGACTGGTCGCCATCCACCAGCCAGGCGGCGACGAAACCACCGGTGCGCCGGACGTGACACTGCTCGAAAGGGTGCTCAGTGGACTTCGCAAGCTCTAGCGGCGGGCAGGTTGCCGCCTCCCGCTCCACCACCTCCGCGAAGATCGTGGTGGCGGGCGGCTTCGGCGTGGGCAAGACCACGTTCGTCGGCGCCGTCTCGGAGATCAACCCGCTGCGCACGGAGGCCGTCATGACGTCCGCCAGCGCGGGCATCGACGACCTGACCCACACCGGGGACAAGACCACCACCACGGTGGCCATGGACTTCGGCCGTATCACCCTGGACCAGGACCTGATCCTGTACCTCTTCGGTACGCCCGGCCAGGACCGGTTCTGGTTCATGTGGGACGACCTGGTGCGCGGCGCGATCGGCGCCGTCGTGCTGGTGGACACCCGCAGGCTCGCCGACTGCTTCCCCGCGGTCGACTACTTCGAGAACAGCGGCCTGCCGTTCGTGGTCGCCCTCAACGGCTTCGACGGCCACCAGCCGTACACCCCGGAAGAGGTGCGCGAGGCACTTCAGATCGGACCGGACGCCCCGATCATCACCACGGACGCCCGGCACCGGTCGGACGCCAAGTCCGCCCTGATCACGCTGGTGGAGCACGCGCTGATGGCGCGCCTGCGGTGACCTCACCCAAGTGATCAGTCACCTACGGCAGTTGTCGTAGACCTTCCGGAGCCGGCTGTGGCCTTTGACACGGCCGGCTCCGCTGTTCATAACGTTTCGGCAGAGGAATCGGGTGATGCCACCACGCGTCGCGGTCATATGGTGTCGCTGCGCGCACGAAGGCCCCGTCTTTTGCCGGGGCTCGTTCTTTATGACCGTTTTATCTGGTGCTTACATCGTCAAGAACCAGCGCTTTCCCATGTTTGGATGAGCGCTGGTTGACGTGCTGGAATGCCTGAACTGCCCAATAGTCAAAGACGTACTTCATGGTCGATGGCGTACTGGGCTCTGAGACACTGCGGCACAACGTTGGTGCCCGCCGCCGAGAGGTTGTTGGTCGAGTGAGGCGAAGCAAGAACGGTCCCGAGCCGCCCGCGCGGGGCAACTTCACCCCGCCGCCGCGCGGAGCGGCGCCCGCCCCCGTGCCCGGCCCGGAGCCGACGGCCGCGCCCGCGCCCAGCGGCGGCCGGTTCTCGCCGCGCAACTGGCGGGTGCCGACCCGGCTGAACGCGATCCTGCTCATACCCGTGCTGGTCGGCCTGGTCATGGGCGGCTTCCAGGTGAAGAGTTCCATCGACACCTGGCAGGAGGCCGAGGACGCGGAGAAGACCGCCCGGCTGGTGCAGGCCGCGCTGGTCTACGCCGACGCGCTCTACAACGAACGTGACATCACCGCCGCCCCGCTGCTACTGCAGAGCAAGAGCAACGAGGACCAGGCCACCGTCACGCAGGCCCGCGAGAAGACCGACAAGGCCGCCGACGCCTTCGACCAGGCCGCGCAGAGCATGCCGGGCAAGCCCGGCCTCGAGCGTCGGCTCCGGCTGTTCCGGGAGGCGGAGACCACCCTCCCGACGCTGCGCCAGGGCGCCTACGTCTCCTCCAAGCTCACCGGTGTGCAGAGCGAGGAGGGCTACCTCCAGGTGGCCCACCCGCTGCTGGAGTTCGCCAACGAACTCGGCCTCGGCACCGGAAACATCACCGCTTACGGCCGTACGGTCTACGCGATCTCACTGACCAAGTCGGCGCTGTCGCTGGAGCGCTCCATCGGTATGCACCTGCTGGTCAAGCCGGGTCCCGGCGAGGGCAGCCTGGCCACCCAGAAGGTGTCGCTCTCCTCGTACGCCTACCTGGAGCGCATCGCCATCGAGGAGTACATCGGCGGTGGCACCGAGGCCGACCAGCGCAAGCTGGAGGACCTCCAGGAGCAGATCACGGCCGACGCCAAGGAGCAGGCGAAGGAAGCGCTCGCCCAGAACCCCGACTACCAGGCGCCGCCGTCCGACCCGGCCAAGATGGTCGCGGCCGTCGCGGGCCTGGAGTCGACCGACCCGGCCGAGCGTGCCGCCCTCGCCCAGCAGGGCATCACGCCGGAGAACTGGTGGGCGGTCAACACCCTCAAGTACGACGCCTACCGCACGATCGAGTCGGACATGTCCGACGCCGCGGTGAGCGAGGCCTCGACCATCGCCGACGACGCCAAGCGGGACGCCTTCATCACCGGTGCCGCCGTCGTGATCGCGCTGCTCGCCGCGTTCATCCTGGCCGGCATGGTGGCCCGCCAGATGAGCCGCTCCATGCGCCAGCTGCGCAACGCCGCCTTCGGCATCGCCGAGCAGCGCCTGCCGATGCTGGTCGACCAGCTCTCCCGGACCGACCCGGGCCGGGTGGACACCCGTGTCCAGCCGATCCCGATCAGCACCCGGGACGAGATCGGCGAGGTCGCCCGCGCCTTCGACCAGGTCCACCGCGAGGCCGTCCGGCTCGCCGCCGAGCAGGCCCTGCTGCGGGGCAACATCAACGCGATCTTCACCAACCTCTCGCGCCGCAACCAGTCGCTGATCGAGGGCCAGCTGACCCTGATCACCGACCTGGAGAACAACGAGGCCGACCCGGACCAGCTGGAGAACCTCTTCCGCCTGGACCACCTGGCGACCCGTATGCGCCGCAACGGCGAGAACCTCCTCGTCCTCGCGGGCGAGGAGCCCGGCCGCCGCTGGGACCAGCCGGTCCCGCTGGTCGACGTGTTGCGCGCCGCCTCCTCCGAGGTGGAGCAGTACGAGCGCATCGAGCTGTCCGGCGTGCCCGAGGCGGACATCCACGGCCGTGCCGTGACCGACCTCGTGCACCTGCTGGCCGAGCTGCTGGAGAACGCCACCACGTTCTCCTCGCCGCAGACCAAGGTCCGCGTCACCGCGACCCGGCTCCCCGACGGCCGTGTCATGGTCGAGATCCACGACAAGGGCATCGGCCTGACCGCCGAGGACTTCGCGGACATCAACCACAAGCTGGCCAACCCGCCGACCGTGGACGTCGCGATCTCCCAGCGCATGGGCCTGTTCGTGGTCGGCCGCCTCTCCGACCGGCACGGCATCCGGGTCCAGCTGCGCCCCTCGGGCGAGCAGGCGGGCACCACCTCGCTGGTCATGCTGCCGGACGCGATCACCCACGGCGGCGGTGGCGAACAGCCGCTGGACCGCGAGGAGTTCACCGTCTCGCAGATCATCCCGGAGCAGAACTTCCAGGGTGAGAACTTCGGCGTACCGCAGCAGCCGCAGCAGCCGATGCGCACGGCCGCGGAACTCGGCTTCGACGACAGCCGCTACGCCGAGATCCCGGACGACATCCGCGAGCTGGACCCGGTCGGCCGCTCCCTGATGCGCGAGGAGCGCCGGGCGGCCCTGGAGGCCCAGACCCACCAGACGCCGGAAGGCACCGCCTACGACGACGGCTTCCCGGAGGGCCAGCAGAGCCAGCAGGCTCAGCAGGCCTACGACAACGGAGGTACCGGCTACCCCGAGCAGTCGGCGTACGGGCAGCAGTCCTCGTACGAGGAGCCGCAGCAGCAGTCGTACGACGAGCAGTACTACGCGTCGAACGACGGTGCGCCGCAGAACGACGGATTCGGCTCGACCAACGGATTCCCGGCGAACGGCGGCTATCCGGAACCCAGCTTCGGGGAGCCCGCGCAGGCCGACGCACAGGCCGCGCCCGGTACCTCGGCGGACTCCTTCGGTGGCTTTGACGAGCAGTCCTACCAGCAGGACTGGCAGCGGACGGACGGTTACCAGAACGGCTACCCGGCCGGGTACGCTCCGGAAGCGGAATCTACCCAGGCCGCTGACGCGAGTGACCGGAACGGCGTAGGCTTCGACCGTCCGGGAGCGGACCAGCCCACGGGCCACGAGCTGACCGACGCCGGGCTCCCCCGCCGCGGATCCACCGCGAGCGGCGCGGGCACGGAGCGGCATGCGGCCCAGGCGGCACCGGCCTCCCCCTCGGCGAGCAGCGACGACAACTGGCGCTCGGCCAACGACGAGCGCTGGCAGCAGGCCTCGCGCCTGAAGAAGCCCAAGGCGGGCGGAGTGACAGCCTCCGGCCTGCCGCGGCGGGTGCCCAAGGCCAATCTGGTCGAGGGCGCCGCGGAGTCGACCCCGCAGGGCGGCCCACAGGTCTCCCGCGCTCCCGAGGACGTCCGGGGCAGGCTGAGCAACCTGCGCCGGGGCGTCCAGCGGGGACGCAGCGCAGGAAGTGAAACGAACGGCCAGGGCTTCGGTCCTGACAGCACCTACAACCAGGAGCGTTAGTGTGAGCCCGATGAGCCAGGCGGCACAGAACCTGAACTGGTTGATCACCAACTTCGTGGACAACACCCCCGGTGTGTCCCACACGGTGGTGGTCTCCGCCGACGGACTCCTTCTGGCGATGTCCGAAGGCTTTCCCCGCGACCGCGCCGACCAGCTCGCGGCCGTCGCCTCCGGTCTGACCTCGCTGACCGCCGGTGCCTCGCGCATCTTCGAGGGCGGCAGCGTGAACCAGACGGTTGTGGAGATGGAGCGGGGATTCCTCTTCATCATGTCCATCTCCGACGGTTCGTCGCTCGCGGTTCTGGCACACCCCGAAGCGGACATCGGTCTCATTGGGTACGAGATGGCCCTTCTGGTGGACCGAGCGGGCACGGTTCTGACCCCGGATCTCCGTGCGGAGCTCCAGGGGAGCCTTCTCAACTAACAGACAGACGGTGCGTTTTCGCGTCCCGGGGCCGTAAGGTTTCGGGACGCGGCTCCACAGGGATGGGTGCCCGGCGCAGTAGGAGGAGGAGAGAAAGTGGCAACACCCCCAGGCGGTTCATCATCGGGCAACTGGTCGTACGGCCCTGCCCAGGGCCAGAACGACGGTTCCCAGAACCGGTACAACTTCCCCTCCACCCCGAGCCACCGGCAGCCGTACGCTCCACAGGGCCCCGGCCCGTACGACCAGCCGCAGGCACCGCGCATCCAGCCCGTGCAGCCGCAGCGCCGCACCCCTGAGCCGGCGCCCGCCGGGGCGTCGAACAACCCCCTGGTGCGCCCGTACGCCATGACGGGCGGTCGCACCAGGCCGCGGTACCAGCTCGCCATCGAGGCACTGGTGCACACCACAGCGCAGCCGCACCAGATGCAGGGCCAGCTGCCCGAGCATCAGCGGATCTGCAACCTCTGCCGCGAGATCAAGTCGGTGGCGGAAATCTCCGCCCTCCTGACGATCCCTCTCGGCGTGGCCAGGATCCTCGTCGCCGACTTGGCGGAGGCGGGACTGGTCGCCATCCATCAGCCCGGCGGCGACGAGAGCGCCGGCGGCCAGCCAGACGTGACACTGCTCGAAAGGGTGCTCAGTGGACTTCGCAAGCTCTAGCGGAGGGCCTTCCCGCTCCACCACGTCCGCGAAAATCGTGGTGGCTGGCGGCTTCGGCGTGGGCAAGACCACGTTCGTCGGCGCCGTCTCGGAGATCAATCCGCTGCGCACGGAGGCCGTCATGACGTCTGCTTCGGCAGGCATCGACGACCTCACCCACACCGGGGACAAGACGACCACGACGGTCGCCATGGACTTCGGGCGTATCACCCTGGACCAGGACCTGATCCTGTACCTCTTCGGTACGCCCGGCCAGGACCGGTTCTGGTTCATGTGGGACGACCTGGTGCGCGGCGCGATCGGCGCGGTGGTCCTAGTGGACACCAGGCGCCTTGCCGACTGCTTCCCCGCGGTGGACTACTTCGAGAACAGTGGGCTGCCGTTCGTGATCGCGCTGAACGGGTTCGACGGGCAGCAGCCGTATCAGCCGGAGGAAGTGCGGGAAGCGCTGCAGATCGGGCCTGATACGCCGATCATCACGACGGATGCGCGGCACCGGGCCGATGCGAAGTCGACGTTGATCACGCTTGTCGAGCATGCGCTCATGGCGCGGCTGCGGTAGGGATCCGCGGCTACCGGGCTGCCCCCGGCGGTTTCTGGCCGTCCGCGGGCAGTCTGTGGTTTGTCGCGCGGTTCCTCGCGCCCCCGACAGCAGAAGGGCCCCTCTCCGGGAGAGGGGCCCTTTTCTGTCTGCTGTTGTCAGCGCCAGCTGTGGGGGGCGCGGAAGCCCGGTTCGCGTTCCAGGCGGCGCCAGCCCGCTCTCACCCGGCCTCCGTGGGCGTGGGGGGCGGGGGTGGCGCTGTGGGCGGCGGCACGGGCCAGGAGGATCGCCGTGATGGCGGCGACTTCCTCGGGCTCGGCGTGGCCCTTCTCGACGCGGATGTCAGGGGCTTTCATAGTTCTCAGTCTCCGTCAGGAAGTGGTCTACGGGGTTGCCGTGCGGGGTCCGTCCGGTTACTGCGGGGGGTTGCCGTGCTTACGGGAGGGCAGGTCGGCGTGCTTGGTGTGCAGCATCGCGAGCGACCTGATGAGCACCTCGCGGGTCTCGGCCGGGTCGATGACGTCGTCCACCAGGCCGCGCTCCGCCGCGTAGTACGGGTGCATCAGCTCGGACTTGTACTCCTTGACCATCTTCTGCCGCATGACCTCGGGGTCCTCGGCGTCGGCGATCTGCCGCCGGAAGATGACGTTCGCGGCGCCCTCGGCGCCCATCACGGCGATCTCGTTCGTCGGCCAGGCGAAGGTCAGGTCCGCACCGATGGACTGGCTGTCCATGACGATGTACGCACCTCCGTACGCCTTGCGCAGGATCAGCGAAATGCGCGGCACGGTGGCGTTGCAGTAGGCGTACAGCAGCTTCGCGCCGTGCCGGATGATTCCGCCGTGCTCCTGGTCGACGCCGGGCAGGAAGCCGGGCACGTCCAGGAACGTGACGATCGGGATGTTAAAAGCGTCACACATCTGGACAAAGCGTGCAGCTTTTTCCGAAGCCTCGATGTCCAGGACGCCCGCGAGGACCTGCGGCTGGTTGGCGATGATGCCGACGACCTGACCGTCCAGGCGGGCCAGCGCGCAGATGATGTTGCGGGCCCAGCGCTCGTGGACCTCCAGGTAGTCGCCGTCGTCGACGATCTCCTCGATGACCTTGGCCATGTCGTACGGCCGGTTCCCGTCCGCCGGGACGAGGTCGAGGAGGACGTCGGAGCGGCGGTCGGGGGCGTCGGAGGACTCCACGCGGGGCGGGTTCTCGCGGTTGTTCTGCGGGAGCAGCGAGAGGAGGTACCGCACCTCGGCGATGCAGGTCTCCTCGTCGTCGTAGGCGAAGTGGCAGACGCCGGAGGTCTCGGCGTGCACGTCGGCGCCGCCGAGGCCGTTCTGGGTGATCTCCTCGCCGGTCACCGCCTTGACCACGTCGGGGCCGGTGATGAACATCTGCGAGGTCTCGCGGACCATGAACACGAAGTCGGTGAGGGCGGGGCTGTAGGCCGCGCCGCCCGCGCAGGGGCCGAGCATCACGCTGATCTGCGGGATGACTCCGGAGGCCTTGGTGTTGCGCTGGAAGATGCCGCCGTACCCGGCGAGGGCGACCACGCCCTCCTGGATGCGGGCGCCCGCGCCGTCGTTGAGGGACACCAGCGGCGCCCCGGCCGCGATGGCCATGTCCATGATCTTGTGGATCTTCTTGGCGTGGGCCTCGCCCAGCGCGCCGCCGAAGATGCGGAAGTCATGGGCGTAGACGAAGACCGTGCGGCCCTCGACCGTGCCCCAGCCGGTGATGACACCGTCGGTGTACGGCTTCTTGGCCTCCAGGCCGAACCCGGTCGCCCGGTGCCGCCGGAGCTGCTCGACCTCGTGGAAGGAACCGGGGTCAAGCAGCAGCTCGATGCGCTCCCGGGCGGTCAGCTTGCCCTTGGCGTGCTGTGCCGCCGTCGCCTTCTCGCCGGGACCGGCCAGGGCCTGCGCGCGGATCTCGTGCAGCTCGGCGACGCGTCCGCGTGCGTCCGTGGGCTCACCCGGTGCCTCATCCAAAACGGTCATGTAGCGACCTTACGAAGGAGACCGAGGAATCCGGGCCGTCGACTCCGTACAGTCTCCAGCGTGTTTTCCTGGTACGACTGAACAGAACCACACCGGCATGCAGCCGTTCCGACTGCTCAGAGGGCGTGGCCGTTGTAGGAGCCGTACAAGGGACGGCTCGGCGGCGGGCGTCGCCCGGTCAGCCGAACCGGTGCAGCAGCCGACGGTACAGGGACGGGGCGACACCGCGCACCCTGCCGGGCAGGGTCAGCCAGCCCGGGACGTAGACGTCGTCACGGCCGTGCCGTACGGCGTCCCAGACGGCGCCCGCGACCCGGCCCGCCGAGGTGGGGCGGGGGCGGGAGCGCCGGTAGGGGGTGCCCCGGCGGTCGAAGAAGGCGGTGTCCACCGGGCCGGGCACGACGAGCGTGACCCCGACGCCGGTGCCGCGCAGCTCCTGGCGCAGGGCCTCGGCGAACGCGGCCATGCCCGCCTTGGCCGCGGAGTACACCGCCTCGTCGCGGACGCCCACGCAGCCCGCGACCGACCCGACCAGGACGACCCGGCCGCGTCCGGCGGCGACCATCGCCGGGAGCACCTCGCGGACCAGGTGGAGGGTGGCGTTGAGGTCGACGTTCAGCACCTGGTCGATGTCCGCGTGCCGCATGGTCAGGAACGGTCCCGCCCACCCGATCCCGGCCCCCGCGACCAGCACGTCGATCCGTCCGACGGCCCGCAGCGCGGCCTGCGCGAGCAGCCGCGGGCCCTCCGGCTCGGTGAGGTCGGCGGGCAGCACGACGGCCGGGATCCCGACGGCCGTCTCCGCCAGCCGCCCCCGGTCCCGGCCGGTGAGCAGCAGATGCCAGCCACCCTCCGCGAACCGGCGCGCGGTCGCGGCGCCGATGCCGGAGGAGGCCCCGGTGACGAGGGCCACGGGCCGGTCGGGGGGCGGGGGTGTGGGGGGTTCGGGGGCTGGGGTGCCCGGCTTAGGGGTGGCGGGGCCCCGCACGACGCCCGGGTTGGCGTCGGGGTTCTGGGTGGTGCTGGTCGTCGGTTCCTGGGTGGAGCCGGAGCCGGTGTGGGTCACTTGGCGGTCTCCCTGGGCTGTTCGGTCCGGTGGGGCTGGACGGTGGGGTCGTGCCCGATGTGTCCCGGATGCGGGTCCCTCCCGGCTTCCAGGACACCGCCACCCGGGCGGGCCGCGCCAGTGGTGGAGCCGTTCGTGTGAATACCGGTACCCCACGGGCCGGGACCACTCCTGCGGGCCGCGCCGTGCCGCCAGGCGGCGGTACGGGCGGTACGCGGCGGGGGTTTGCCGGGATACGAAGGGGAAACCCCGGAAGCTTCCGCGTTCCGGTTCCGTCGGCTTACGTGGCGAGGTGACCATGCGCGTGCTGCTCGTCCACCCCAGCGCCCTGATGTACTCCGAGATCTTCCTGCGGCTCGAACCCCTCGGCCTGGAACGGGTGGCGGGCGCCGCCCGCGACGCCGGGCACGAGGTGCGGGTCGTGGACCGGCAGGTGCTCGGCGAGGAACGGCTGCGCCGTGAGGTGATGTCCTTCCGGCCCGAAGCGCTCGGCATCTCGCTGAACTACCTGGCCAACATCCCGGAGGCCATCGAACTGGCCACCCGGGTCAAGCGGGTGGTGCCGGGCTGCTTCGTCTTCCTCGGCGGCCACAGCGTGTCCTTCGTCGCCGAGGAGGTGCTCCAGCAGGCGCACGGCGCGGTGGACGCCGTGGTGCGCGGCGAGGGCGAGCCCGCGATCGCGCCGCTGCTGGAGGCGGTGCGCGACGGGGGCGTGGAGGGGGTGCCCGGTGTCGTCACCGCGGCCGGGCGGGGGCCCGCGCCGCTGATGCTGCACAGCATCGACTCGCCGCTCCCGGCCCGGGACCTGATGCGCAACCGCCGCCGCTACTTCATCGGCGAACTGGACCCCTGCGCGTCCATCGAGTTCACCCGCGGCTGCCCGTGGGACTGCTCCTTCTGCTCGGCGTGGACGTTCTACGGCCGCAGCTACCGCAAGGCGTCCCCGGAGTCGGCCGCCGCCGAGCTGGCGAGCATCCGGGAGCCGAACGTGTTCATCGTCGACGACGTGGCGTTCATCCGGCCCGAGCACGGGGACGCCATCGCCGCCGAGGTGGAGCGGCGCCGGATCCGCAAGCACTACTACCTGGAGACCCGTAGCGATGTGCTGCTGCGCCACCCGGAGGTCTTCGAACGCTGGGCCCGCCTGGGGCTGCGCTACATGTTCCTCGGCATGGAGGCGATCGACGCCGAGGGCCTGGACCTGTACCGCAAGCGCGTCAGCCCCGACGACAACATCCGGGCCCTGGAGACGGCCCGCAAGATCGGCATCACCGTGGCGATCAACCTCATCGTCGACCCGGCCTGGGACGAGGAACAGTTCCGTGTCGTACGGGAGTTCGCGCTGGCCGTACCGGAGATCGTGCACTTCACGGTGATGACGCCGTACCCCGGCACCGAGATCTGGCACACCGAGTCGCGCCGCCTGACCACCCGCGACTACCGCCTCTTCGACATCCAGCACGCCGTGGTCCCCACGACGCTCCCGCTGGAGCGCTTCTACGAGGAACTCGTGCGCACCCAGGCGGTGATCAACCGCAAGCACCTGGGCCTGCGCACCGCCTTCGGCGCGGCGCGGATCCTCGGCCGCAACCTGCTGCACGGGCAGACCAACTTCGCCCGCATGCTGTGGAAGTTCAACAAGGTCTACAACCCCGAGCGCCAGCTCGCCGACCACCGCATGCCGGTCCGCTACGAGCTGCCCCTGCCCAAGCGCCTCGACGTCGGCGACCGGCGGCAGCTGTACGTCCACACGCGCGGGGCGACGCAGGGCGCGCCGACCCGCCGGGTCGCCGAGTAGCGCCGCCGGGCGCGGGGGCGGTGTGCCGTGGCGGACGGAAGCGTCCTGGCGATCGCCGTCCCGGCCTCGCTCGCCGCGGGCGGCTGCTTCGCCGTCGCGGGGGTGCTGCAGCAGTGGGCCGCCGCCTCCCGCCCGGACACCGAGGCGCTCTCCCTGCGGCTCCTGCGCCATCTGGCGCGGGACCGGCTCTGGCTGTGCGGCATCGCTCTCGCGGTGCTCGCGTACGGCTTCCAGTCGCTGGCTCTCGCGTTCGGGCCGCTGAGCCTCGTACAGCCGTTGATCGTGGCGGAGTTGGTGTTCGCGGTGCCGTTGTCGGCGCGGCTGTACCGGATGCGGCTGGGGCGGCGGGAGTGGTTCGGCACGCTGGCGGTGGCCGTGGGGCTGGGGCTGGCTCTGGCCTCGGCGCGGCCCCGGGGTGGTCGTCCGGAGGCGGCCGGGCTGGGGTCCTGGCTGCTGGTCCTCGGCGCCACCGCGGCGCTGGTGTGCGCCGCGCTCGCCGTGGGGCGGGTGCTGACGGGACCGTGGCGGGCGTCGGCGACCGCGCTGGCGGCGGGGGCGGTGATGGGCACCCAGTCGGTCCTGCTGGCCGCGACCGTGGACCGGCTTCGTCATGGGCTGCTCTCGGCGCTCGCCGCCTGGCAGACGTATGTGCTGGTGATCGCCAGCGTCGGCGGGCTGCTGCTGATCCAGAGCGCGTTCCAGCAGGGGCCGCTGGCGGCGAGCGTGACGGTCATCGACGCGACCGAGCCGGTGGTCGCCGTCACCGTGGGCACGACGCTGTTCGGCGAGACGGTGAGCGCGGGGTGGCCGGTCACGGCGGTCACGGTGGCGGGGCTGGTGTGCGTGGGCGCGGGGATCGTCAGCCTGGACACGTCGCCGCTCATCGCGGCGCTGCACGGGCGGCGGCCGGGGAGGGAGCCGAGGGACGGGGGTGAGTCGGGGGGCCGGGCGTGACGGTCCCGCGTGCGCAGCCGCTCCGGCGGGCTGCCTTGCGGCCCGGGCACCGGGGACTCGGTATCGGCGGAGGTTCGAGGGCGGGCCCACGGCGACCGGACACCGACCGCGCGACGCTCCAGCCGACGCGGGTCGGCCGGGACCCGTCGCTCACGCCGCGCGGACGTGGGTCGTGCCGTAAGCGCTGACGGGTGTCCAGTGGGGCAGCAGATCCTCGGTGAGGACGCGGTCCCAGGTGGGGTGATGGTGGCGGGCCGTGGCTGCCGCGTGGGTGCGGACCGTGGCCAGGTGACCGGGGTGCGATACGAGGGTGGAGAGGGCGTCGGCCCAGGTGTGCGGGTCGTCGTCGGGGACGACGATGCCGTCCCGGCCGGGGGCCGTGAGCCACTGGGTGGTCGCGGCGCCCTCCGGGAGCAGCACGGCGAGGCCGCTGGCCATCGCCTCGGCGACGACGTTGCCGCAGGTCTCGGTGCGGGACGGGAAGGCGAAGACGTCGCAGCCCGCGTAGACCGGGGCGAGCCGTTCCTGCGGGAGCGGGCCGAGCAGGGTGGCGTCGGTGCCGAGCAGCCGGTGGACGGCGTCGGCCTCCGCGCCCGAGCCCGCCATGACGAGGTGCGCGCGCCCGCCCCGGGCGTGCAGCAGCCGTAGGCTCCGCGCCAGCAGCGGCAGTCCCTTGGAGGCGTCGAGGCGGCCCGCGAACAGCACCAGCGGGCGGTCGGTCGGGAGGCCGTAGCGCCGGGCCAGCCGGGCGCGGGCGGTGGGGTCGGGGTGGAAGCGGTCGTGGTCGGTGCCGCGGCGCAGCAGGGAGACCCGGTGCGGGCCGAGCAGCGGGGCGAACTCCGCCCGCCCGGCGGGGGTGGGGACGAGGACGCGTTCGCAGGCGTTCAGCAGCCGGTCGCGGCGGCGGCGCAGCCAGCGCTCCGTGCGGTCCGCGAGGAGGTCGCCGGGCAGCGGCAGCCCGCGGTCGGCGAAGTAGCGGGTGTAGACCGAGGTCAGCTTGGGGACGTCGGTGTGCACGGAGGCCACCAGGCGCGGCACCCGGGGGCCCCTGCGGGCCGCGGCGCGGGCCAGCCGTACGGCGGTGGTGGCGTAGGCGAAGCTGTGCGTGAGGTGCCAGACGTCGTGCCGGGGCAGCAACGTGGCGAGCCGGTGGTGGTACGGCGCGAGGTCGGAGGCGTCCGCCGCCCCGTCGGCCGACATCAGCGCGGCGGTGCTGAGCACCGGCCGCAGCATGACGAACCGGACGTGCGGTGAGAGGGTCTCGACCCGGTCCCGCTCCCCCAGGAAGTACACGGTGAGGTCCGGAACCGGGCCGTCCGGCAGTTCCTCCGGGAGCCGCGCGGCTGCCTCCGCGAACCGCTCCCAGCACTTGACCTGGCCGCCCGACATGGGGTTCCGCGTCAGCTCGACCAGAACAGCGACCGAGTTCACGATCACTGGGTACCACCGCGCCGGGTGGCCCAATCACGACACACCTCCGTTGACGTTGAAACCTGAAAGGAATAGGTCTACCGTCGACCGTGTTGGACTCGTTGAACATTCAACTTACAGAGGAGGGCGTCATGAGCGACCAGAACCTTGCCGCGCTGACCGGCGACTACACCATCGACCCGGCCCACACGACCCTGGGCTTCGTCGCCCGGCACGCCATGGTGACCAACGTCAAGGGCAAGTTCCTCGACTTCAGCGGCTCGCTGCACCTGGACGGCACGGACCCGAGCAAATCCACCGCGTCCCTCGACGTGAAGATGGACAGCATCGACACCGGCAACGCCGACCGCGACGGTCATCTCAAGAGCGCCGACTTCTTCAAGACCGACGAGTTCCCGACCATGACCTTCCGGTCCACCTCGGCCGAAGCGCTGGGCGGCGACGACTACCGCATCACCGGCGACCTGTCGCTGCTCGGTGTCACCAAGCCGATCACCATCGACCTGGAGTTCAACGGCATCGCGAAGGACCCGTTCGGCAACGAGCGCGTCGGCTTCGAGGGCAAGGCCACGATCCTGCGCTCCGAGTGGGGCCTGACCTGGAACGCGACGCTGGAGACCGGCGGGTTCCTGGTCTCGGACAAGATCAAGCTGAACTTCGACATCTCGGCGATCAAGAACGCCTGACACCCGACGACGCGCCCGGCCTCCCACCAGGAGGCCGGGCGCGTCGCCGTCCAAGCCCTGCCTCAGAAGCCGCCGCCGAAGTCACCGCCCCCGAGGCCGCCGCCCCAGTCCCCGCCACCGCCGAAGTCACCGCCGAAGTCACCGCCGCTGAAGTCGGCGCCGGAGACATCGCCGCCCTCGTACCCGGCGCCGCCGAAGTCGCCGTAACCGGAGCCGTAGTCGGCGGCGTAGGCCGAGGTGGCCATCATGTTGCCGAGCAGGGTGCCGACGAGCAGGGCCGGGAGCAGGCCGCCGCCGAAGTAGCCGCCCGCCCAGGGGCCGTACGCGGGGCCCGCTTCCCAGTACGGGCGGCGGGCGCCGGAGTCGGTGGCGACCTCGCGGACCATCGGGTCGCGGCCCTCGGCGAGCCGGGCGCGGTCGGCCGCGCACACCGGGACGTCACGCGGCGCGCCGCCCTCCGGGGCCCACTCGGCGTCCGCGACCGACAGGCCGTGCCGGGGGTCGAAGAAGCAGGGCGAGCGGCGCTGCGGCAGCGGGCGGCTCTCGCGGCGGGCGGCGAGCTGGGCCAGGAAGAAGCGGCCGTCGTCCAGGCACTGGGTGACCGGGCGCACATCCTCCGGTTTCGCCGCGGTCGCCATGTGCGTCTTCGCCTTGTCGTAGGCGTCGAGGGCGCGTTCGTAGTCCTCGCGCATCGCGTCGGTGGCGCCGGACTCGCCGGGGTGGAAGTCGAGGCGCTCCAGCTCCTCGCCGAAGGCGGTGATGTCCTCGTCGACCACCACCCGCAGCTTCTCCAGCGCGGCCCGCTGCTCCTCCTCGTGCCTGCGGCGGTTGCGGCGGACCAGCGTGTACGCGCCCGCGCCACCGGCCACCAGCACCGTGCCGACCGTGATCAGCGCGCCCGTGGACACGCCGTCGGAGCCGCCCTCGCTCCAACTGCTCGGCGCCGAGCCGCCGACGTTGCGCAGGGCGCCGTCGACGAAGTCGTTCAGCTGGGCCTTGGGGTCTCCCGCGCCCTGCACCGAGGTGACCAGGTTGGACACGCCCTGGTTGCTCATCACGGCGCTGTCGGCGCGGGCGTCGAACTCGTCGCCCAGCCTGACGCCGTACAGGCCGGTGATCCCGGTCTCGGTGCGCAGGTTCTGGAAGAGGTTCTGGGTGGGGAAGCCGCCGGGGAGGACCGCCACGAAGACGGGCTTGTCCGCGTCCTCGATCTTGTCGGCCAGCGCCTCGGCGTCCGCCTCCGAGAGCAGGTCGGAGGCGGCCGGGTCGACGTACACCGGACTCTCACGGAGGGCCGCGGCGACGGTGGAGAGGTCGGTGGCGGCGTGGGTGGCCGGCGCGCCGGCCATCAGTATCGCCAGGGTGGCGGCGATGGGCACGAGCAGCAAGCGTGCGGAAGTGCGCACCAAGGTGGCCTTCATATCTTCGAAGCTACCCGAATTCGGCAGGAAACGGGTGTGCGCCCCGGCGCGGGTTTTTGCGCTTCGCGCCGGGGGCCGTCCCGGGGGCTTGGGGTCCGTGGCCGGGTGCGGGTGGTGGGGGCCGGTCGCGCAGTTCCCCGCGCCCCTCAGGGCGATGCCCTGCCACCGGTCCCCCGCGCCCCTCAAGGCGATGCCCTACCGCCGGTTCCCCGCGCCCCTCAGGGCGATGCCCTACCGCCGGTTCCCCGCGCCCCTCAAGGCGATGCCCTGCCGCCGGTTCCCCGGTTACTCCGCGGGCTGTACCCCCGCCCTCAGCAAGCCGTAGGTGTACGCGTCCTCCAGGGCCTGCCAGGACGCGGCGATGACGTTCTCGGCGACGCCCACCGTGGACCACTCGCCGGTGCCGTCGGTCGTGGAGATCAGGACGCGGGTGGTGGACTGGGTGCCGTGGACGCCTTCGAGGATGCGGACCTTGTAGTCGACGAGGTCCAGCTTGGCGAGCTGGGGGTAGATCTTCTCCAGGGCGACGCGCAGGGCGCGGTCGAGGGCGTTGACCGGGCCGTTGCCCTCGGCGGTGGCGACGATGCGCTCGCCCTTGGCCCAGAGCTTGACGGTGGCCTCGTTGGCGTGGGTGCCGTCGGGGCGGTCCTCGACGATGGCGCGCCAGGATTCGCACGCGAAGTAGCGCAGCGGACTGCCGCCCTGTGCCTCGGCGCGCAGCAGGAGTTCGAAGCTGGCGTCGGCGGCCTCGTAGGTGTAGCCCTTGAGTTCGCGTTCCTTGACCCGCTCGACGACCCGGCCGACCAGTTCCCGGTCGCCGCCCAGGTCGATGCCGAGTTCCTTGCCCTTCAGCTCGACGGAAGCGCGGCCCGCCATGTCGGAGACCAGCATCCGCATGGTGTTGCCGACCTGTTCGGGGTCGATGTGCTGGTAGAGGTCGGGGTCGACCTTGATGGCGGAGGCGTGCAGGCCCGCCTTGTGGGCGAAGGCGGAGACGCCGACGTAGGGCTGGTGGGTGGAGGGGGTGAGGTTGACGACCTCGGCGATGGCGTGCGAGATGCGGGTCATCTCGCGCAGGCGGCCCTCGGGGAGGACCTTCTTGCCGTACTTCAGCTCCAGGGCGGCGACGACCGGGAAGAGGTTGGCGTTGCCGACGCGCTCGCCGTAGCCGTTGGCCGTGCACTGCACGTGCGTGGCGCCCGCGTCCACCGCGGCGAGGGTGTTGGCGACCGCGCAGCCGGTGTCGTCCTGGGCGTGGATGCCGAGCCGGGCGCCGGTGTCGGCCAGGACCGTCGCTACGACGGCCTGCACCTGCGCCGGGAGCATGCCGCCGTTGGTGTCGCACAGGACGACCACGTCGGCGCCCGCCTGCGACGCCGTACGCACGACCGCCTTGGCGTACTCGGGGTTCGCGCGGTAGCCGTCGAAGAAGTGCTCGCAGTCGACGAAGACGCGGCGGCCCTGCTCCTTCAGGTGGGAGACGGTGTCGCGGACCATCGCCAGGTTCTCGTCGAGGGTGGTGCGCAGGGCCAGCTCCACATGCCGGTCGTGGGACTTGGCGACCAGCGTGATCACCGGGGCGCCGGACTCCAGCAACGCCCTGACCTGCGGGTCCTCGGATGCCTTGGCGCCCGCGCGGCGGGTCGCGCCGAAGGCGACGAGCTGGGCGTGCCGGAACTCGATCTCCTGCTGGGCGCGGGCGAAGAACTCGGTGTCTCGCGGGTTGGCGCCGGGCCAGCCGCCCTCGATGAAGCCCACGCCGAAGTCGTCCAGGTGCCGTGCGATGGTCAGCTTGTCCGCGACGGTGAGGTTGATGCCCTCCCGCTGCGCGCCGTCGCGCAGGGTGGTGTCGAAGACGTGGAATGAGTCGTCCAGCTCGCTGGTTGCCGTCTCGGTCATGGTCTGAAGGCTCCTGAGTTGATCTCGGTCTACCGGAATGACCGGCTCCACCGTCCCCCTTATGGTCCCTTACGCTCCTTGCCCGGTATGGGATGGTCCGGGCAAAAGAAAAACCCCTCGCGGGTGCGAGAGGTCTGCGCGCGGGTCGAGGACGACGGTGTCCGCCCGTACCTGGTCGTACGTGGCGGTCACTGCGGACCGGCGCGCCTGCTGCCAATAATCATGGCGAACGAGAGCACGGGGGCAGTCTGGCACAGACGGTCACCGGCGTTCACCGCTGTCTCAGGATTCGGGCGGGAATCCCACGTTTACGTCGCATGCGGGTGTGCTCATGCGCAGTTCACCTCCGGCACGGCCCATGGTCTCGACATGTTCCTGCCAACGCGGTGCCCTGGTGGCATGGCAGACAGACACGCACACGACCACGACCACTCCCCCAGCCGTCGTACCGTGCTCGGCGCCGCCGCCGGGGGCCTGCTGTTCCTCGCCGCCGCCCCCGGCACCGCCCAGGCCGCCACCACCCGTACCGCCCTCGACGGCACCGCGGTCGCCGCCCGCACCGGCGCCGACCGTGCCTCGCTGATCACCCAGGGCACCACCCTGGTCCACGCCGACCTGCACAACCACACCGCGATGTCGGACGGCGACGGCGACCCGGCGCTGGCCTACGGCTCCATGCGGAACGCGGGCCTGGACGTCGCCGCGCTCACCGACCACAGCACCGTCTTCGCCATCGAGGGCCTCAGTTCCTCCGAGTGGCGCCGCACGGCCGAACTCGCCGACGCCGCCAACGTCCCCGGCGTCTACACCGCCCTGCGCGGCTTCGAGTGGTCGCACTCGCTGCTCGGCCACGCCAACGTCTGGTTCTCGGACAGCTTCGTGGACCTCGTCGCCGCGCCCGGCATGAGCGCCTTCTTCAGCTGGCTGACCGCCCGGGACGCGGTGGCCGGTTTCAACCACCCGGGCCGGGAGGCGCTGCGGTTCAACGACTTCGGCTTCAACGCCGCCGCCCGGGACCGCATGGTCAGCCTGGAGATGTTCAACCGCACCGACGACTACCTCTTCGAGGGCTGGTCGTCCGGCACCACCTCCCCGCTGGTGGCCTGCCTGAACGCGGGCTGGCGCACCGGCCTGACCGGCGTGACCGACGAGCACGGCACCGACTGGGGCTTCCCCGAGGGCAAGGGCCGCAGCGGGCTGTGGGTCACGGAGAACACCCGGGCCGGGGTGCTGGAGGCCATGCGCGCCCGCCGCTTCTTCGCCACCCGGGTCTCCGGGCTGCGCCTGGACGCCACCGCGGCCGGGGTGCGGATGGGCGGGCAACTGCCCTTCACCGCCGGTGACGTGCGCTTCCGGGTCGACCTGGACCGGGGCGCGGAGTGGGTGGGCAAGCCGCTGCACATCCAGGTGCTGCGGCCGGGCAGCCGGGCGCCCGAGGTCGTCGACGTGATCCCGACGACGTCCGGCCGGATCACCGAGTTCACGGTCCCGCTGAACACCGCCGACGGGAACTGGGTCGTCCTGCGCGTCTCCGACCCGAGCCAGGCCAACGGCACCCCGGGCCCGGACGGCCACCCCTGCAACGACTGGGGCGTGGCCTACTCCAGCCCGTGGTGGCTCCAGGGTTAGGACAGGCGCTCACAGCCCTTCGTCCAGGAACTCCCGCACATGCCAGAGGATCTGCCCCCGGTCCGTCCCCCGCAGCCCGATCGCGACATGGATGGAGAAGCCGTCGAGGAGGGCGCGCAGCCGGGCGGCGAAGCGGTCGGGGTCGACCGGGCGGAACTCGCCGCGCGAGACGCCCTCGGTGAGCAGCGCCACCAGATCGCGGTGCCAGGCCCCCTCGATGGCGGCCTGGCGCTCGCGGGCGGCGTCGTCGGCGTTCTGCGAGCGGTTCCAGACCTCCAGCCACAGCGTCCAGTGCGGATCGCGGTGACCGTCGGGCACGTACAGGTCCACGTAGGCGTCGAGCCGTTCGCGGGCGGGCGCGGTCCGGGCCAGCAGCCGTCCGCGCTCCTCGCCGAGCCGTCCCTCGCTCCACTCCAGGGTGCGCAGCAGCAACTCGTCCTTGGAGCGGAAGTAGTACAGGAGGTGGCCGCTGCTCATCCCCACCTCGCGGCCGAGCGCCGCCATGGTGAGCTTCTCCAGGCCGCGCTCGGCGATCATCTGCATGGCGGCGGCGAGGACGTCCTCGCGCGGCGGCGCGGGCCTGCGCTGGGCACCGGCCATCGAACGGCTCCTAGCTCCTCGGCTGCTGCTGGGTGACGCAGTGGATGCCCCCTCCACCGGCGAAGATCGTACGCGCGTCGACGAGGGTCACGGTCCGTTCGGGGAACAGCCGCCGGAAGACGCCCGCGGCGATCTCGTCGCGCGGGTCGTCGAAGCCGCACAGCACGACCCCGCCGTTGCAGAGGTAGTGGTTGATGTAGGAGTAGTCGGCCCAGTGGCCGTCGGCCTCCAGGACGGTCGGGGCGGGCACCTCGACGACCTCGATGCGGCGGCCCCGCGCGTCGGTCTGCGACCGCAGCAGGCCGATGACCTCCCGCGTCACCTCGTGGTCGGGGTGCGCCGGGTCCGGCTGGTGGTGGGCGACGACCACACCGGGGCGGGCGAAGGCGGCGACGATGTCGACATGGCCGAGGGTGCCGTAGCCGTACGGGGGGTAGTCGGCGGTGAGGCCGCGCGGCAGCCAGATCGCCTTGCGGGTGCCCAGCATGCCGTGGATCTCCGCCTCGACCTCCTCGCGCGTCCAGCGCGGATTGCGCTCCGGGCCGAGCTGCACGGTCTCCGTGAGCAGGACCGTGCCCTCCCCGTCGACATGGATCGCCCCGCCCTCGTTGACGAGCCGGGAGGCGTACGTCCGCGAGGAACCGGCCAGGTCGGAGACGTACGCGGCGATCTTCGCGTCGTGCTCCCAGCGGGCCCAGCTCTGGGCGCCCCAGCCGTTGAACGTCCAGTCGACGGCGGCCAGTCGTCCCTTGCCGTCGGTGAGGAAGGTGGGTCCGATGTCCCGCATCCAGGCGTCGTCGAGTTCCCGCTCGACGGTGTCGACGCCGTCGCCGAGGAGCGCGCGGGCGTCGGCCGACTGACCGGGCCCGCACACCACCGTCACCGGTTCGAAGCGGCGGACGGCACGGGCGACCGAGGCCCAGGCGGCCCGGGCGTCCGCCAGCTCCCGCGGGTCGTCGAAGGTCGGGTTGGCACCCGGCCAGGCCATCCAGGTGCGTTCGTGCGGGGCCCACTCGGCGGGCATGCGGAAGCCGTCGGAGGCAGCAGACATCTCGGGTCCTTGGAGTTTCGGGTCTTCAGAGGAAGTACAGGCGGTTGAGGGAGACCGTGTCGGCGGGCCCGGAGCGCAGTGGCTCACCGTCGAGGGTGACCAGACCGGTGCGCTGGTCCACGTCGACGGAGCCGGTACGGGAGTTCAGCCGCAGGTCGGCAGGTCCGATGCCCCGCGTGCCGCGCACGGCGACCCGGCGGCGGCGGGTCGGCATGGTGTCGTGGCCCTGGTCGAGGGCGGCCCGCGCCACGAAGGCGACGGAGAGGTCCGCCGCGGCGGCGCCGTGCGCTCCGAACTGCGGGCCCAGGACGAGGGGTTCGCAGGTGTCGGTGGCGGCGTTGGGGTCGCCGACCACGCCGTACGCCGGGAAGCCCGCCTTCAGCACCAGCTGCGGCTTGGCGCCGAAGTACTCCGGCCGCCACAGCACGATGTCGGCGAGCTTGCCGACCTCGATCGACCCCACCTCGTGGGAGAGCCCGTGCGCGAGGGCCGGGTTGACGGTCAGCTTGGCGATGTAGCGCAGGACGCGATCGTTGTCGTGGTCGCCGGGGGCACCGAACTCGGCCTTCATCTTCCCGGCCATGGCGAACGTACGGCGGACGGTCTCCCCCGCCCGGCCCATGCCCTGCGCGTCGGACGAGGTGATGCCGATCGCGCCCAGGTCGTGCAGCACGTCCTCGGCGCCCATGGTCCCGGCGCGGATGCGGTCGCGGGCCATGGCGGCGTCGCCCGGCAGGTCGGTCTTCAGGTCGTGGACGGAGACGATCATGCCGTAGTGCTCGGCGACCGCGTCCCGGCCGAAGGGCAGGGTGGGGTTGGTGGAGGAGCCGATGACGTGGGGGACGCCCGCCATCTTCAGCACGTTCGGGACGTGTCCGCCGCCGCAGCCCTCGATGTGGAAGGCGTGGATGGTGCGGCCCTCCAGGACGCGCAGGGTGTCCTCCACCGACAGGCACTCGTTCAGGCCGTCGCTGTGCAGGGCCACCTGGACGTCGTGCTCCTCGGCGACGCGCAGCGCGGTGTCCAGGGCGCGCGTGTGGGCGCCCATGTCCTCGTGCACCTTGAACCCGGACGCGCCGCCCTCGGCCAGCGCCTCCACCAGGGGCGCCGGGTCGGACGACGAACCCCGGCCCAGGAAGCCGATGTTGACCGGCCAGGCGTCGAAGGCGTTGAACGCGTGCCGCAGCGCCCAGGGCGAGTTGACGCCGACGCCCCAGACGGGACCGAACTCCTGCCCGATGATCGTGGTCACCCCGGACGCCAGCGAGGCCTCCATGATCCGCGGCGACAGCAGGTGGACATGGGTGTCGACCGCCCCGGCGGTGGCGATGAGCCCCTCGCCGGACACGATGGAGGTGCCGGTGCCGACCACGACGTCCACGCCGTCGAGGGTGTCGGGGTTCCCGGCCCGGCCGATCGCGTGGATCCGCCCCTCGCGGATGCCGATGGACACCTTGCGGATGCCCTGCACGGCGTCGATCACGACGACGTTGCTGATGACGACGTCACAGGTGTCGCGCACGGCGGCGGCCTTGAGGTGCAGTCCGTCGCGGGCGGTCTTGCCGAAACCGGCCAGGAACTCGTCGCCGTAGCGCTGCGCGTCGGACTCGACGCGGATCACCAGCCCGGAGTCGCCCAGCCGGATCCGGTCCCCGGCGCGCGGCCCGTGCACCGACGCGTACTCGTACGGGTCCATGTCAGGCCCCCAGATATCCGCAGGCGGCGGCCCGGCGCAGGGCCTCCTGCCGGGCGCCGGGCGCGTCCAGCGGCCCGTCGACGAGCCCGGCGAACCCGATGGCGACCCGCGCGCCCCCGAGGGGCACGAGCCCGACCTCGGCGCTCTCCCCCGGCCCGAACCGCACCGAGGACCCGGCGGGCACCGCCAGCCGCATCCCGTAGGCGCGTTCGCGCACGAAGTCCAGGCGCGGGTTGGCCTCGAAGAAGTGGAAGTGGGAGGTGACGGAGACCGGCACGGTCGCGGTGTTGGTGACCGTGAGCCGTACCGCCGCCACCGGCTCCTCGTGCGCGGGCCCCGGCAGCAGGGCGCCCGGCGCGTCGGTGCCCTGTCCGCCGCCGATGGGGTCGGAGACGACCGCGAGCCGGGAGCCGTCGTCGAAGACGGCCTCGACGTGCACCTCGGTGACCACGTCCGCCACGCCGGGCAGCACGTCGTCGGGCCCGAGCACCGACCGGGCGGCCTCGACGGCCTCGGCCAGCCGTCTGCCGTCCCGGGCGGCCTCGCACACGGTGTCCGCGATGAGTGCGGTGGCCTCGGGGACGTTCAGCCGCAGTCCCCGGGCGCGGCGGGCGCGGGCCAGCTCGGCGGCGCCGAACAGCAGCAGCCGGTCGCGTTCGGTGGGGGTCAGTCGCATGAGGGGGGCACCTCCTCCGGTGTTAGAGCAGCACTCTAACCGGTTTGAACGCCGCTCTAAAACCGGTGCGCACAACGCCGAGGCCCGCACCCGGAACCGGGTGCGGGCCTCGTAGGGGACCGACGGGGATCAGCCCAGCTGGTGCATCCAGCCGTGCGTGTCCTTGGCCGTACCCCGCTGGATGTCAAGGAGCGCGGAGCGCAACCGCATCGTCGCCTCGCCCGGCTCACCGCCCGAGTGCTGCCACTCCGCACCCGTGCGCTTGACCGTGCCCACCGGCGTGATCACCGCGGCGGTGCCGCAGGCGAAGACCTCGGTGAGGGTGCCGTTCTCGGCGTCGCGCTGCCAGTCGTCGATGGAGACGCGGCCCTCCTCGGCCTCGTAGCCGAGGTCGCGGGCGACGGTGAGGAGGCTGTCGCGGGTGACGCCCTCCAGGATGGAGCCGGTGAGGGTGGGGGTGACGATCTTGTTGCCGTACACGAAGTACAGGTTCATGCCGCCGAGTTCCTCGACCCACTTGTGCTCGACCGCGTCGAGGTAGCAGACCTGGTCGCAGCCCTTGGCGGCGGCCTCGGCCTGGGCGAGCAGGGAGGCGGCGTAGTTGCCGCCGGTCTTGGCGTCGCCCATGCCGCCGGGGACGGCGCGGACGCGGTCCTCGGAGAGCCAGATGGAGACCGGCTTGACGCCACCGGGGAAGTAGGCGCCCGCCGGGGAGGCGATGACGAGGAACAGGTACTCGTTGGCGGGCTTCACCCCGAGACCGACCTCGGTGGCGATCATGAAGGGGCGCAGGTAGAGGGACTCCTCGCCGCCGTGCGCCGGGACCCAGGCCTGGTCCTGGCGGACCAGCGCGTCACAGGCCTCGATGAACGTCTCGACCGGCAGCTCCGGCATCGCCAGGCGCCGGGCGGAGCGCTGGAAGCGCAGGGCGTTCTGGTCGGGGCGGAAGGTGGCGACCGAGCCGTCCGGGCGGCGGTAAGCCTTCAGGCCCTCGAAGATCTCCTGCGCGTAGTGCAGGACGTTGGTGGCCGGGTCGAGGGGGATCGGCGCGTACGGGACGAGCTGGCCCTCGTGCCAGCCGCGGCCCTCGGTCCACTTGATCGTCACCATGTGGTCGGTGAAGTGGCGGCCGAACCCCGGACTGGCCAGTATGGCCTCCCGCTCGGCGTCCGAGAGGGGGTGCGCGGAGGGCTTCAGCTCGATCGTGGGCGTCGTCATGAGTGGTTGTCCTTCACCGGTTGTAGTGACGGGCCGCGCTCACGCCCGTTACTGCCAGTGGCCAGTGCTAGGACGTCCGAGCATTCCCTCATTCCGCGGCTCCGCGTTCGATTATCGCGCGCGGCCCGCCGTGGAAGAAACACGGAAGAAATGGGGGTGAATGCGGCCCAGGGGTTGATGGTGGCACCCGGCGGGGACATGCGGAAGCCGCCGGGTGCGGATGCGACCCGGCGGCTTGAGGAGGAACCGACGGGTCAGCCGGTTACTCGTACGGCGAGCGCGTCGCCGATCTCGGCGGTGGAGCGGGCGGGCCCGCCGACGCGCTCGGCGAGGTCGGCCGCGACCGCGTCCTCGATCCGGGTCGCCTCGGCGTCGAGGCCGAGGTGGCGCAGGAGCAGGGCGACGGACAGGACGGTGGCCGTGGGGTCGGCCTTGCCCTGACCGGCGATGTCCGGGGCCGAGCCGTGCACGGGCTCGAACATGGACGGGAACGCGCCGGAGGGGTTGATGTTCCCGCTCGCGGCGACGCCGATGCCGCCGGAGACGGCCGCGGCGAGGTCGGTGATGATGTCGCCGAAGAGGTTGTCGGTGACGATGACGTCGAACCGCTCGGGCTGGGTGACGAGGTAGATCGTCGCCGCGTCGACGTGGATGTACTCGGTGGTGACCTCGGGGTACTCGGCGGCCACCTGGTGGAAGATGTTCGTCCACAGGTGACCCGCGAAGGTCAGCACGTTGTTCTTGTGGACCAGCGTGAGCTTCTTGCGCGGGCGGGCCTGGGCGCGGGCGAACGCGTCCCGGACGACGCGCTCGACGCCGAAGGCGGTGTTGACGGACACCTCGGTGGCGACCTCGTGCTCGGTGCCCTTGCGGATGGTGCCGCCGTTGCCGGTGTACGGGCCCTCGGTGCCCTCGCGGACCACCACGAAGTCGATCTCCGGCTGGCCCTTCAGGGGCGTCTCGACACCCGGGAGGAGCTTGCTCGGCCGCAGGTTGACGTGGTGGTCGAAGGCGAAGCGGAGCTTGAGCAGGAAGCCGCGCTCCAGGACGCCGGAGGGCACGCCCGGGTCGCCGATGGCGCCCAGCAGGATGGCGTCGTGCCGCTTGAGGGCGTCGAGGTCGGCGTCGGTGAGGGTCTCACCGGTGGCGTGGTAGCGCCGGGCGCCGAAGTCGTACTCCTGGGTCTCCAGCTTCACATCCTGCGGGAGGACGGCGGAGAGGACCTTGAGGCCTTCGGTCACGACCTCCTGGCCGATGCCGTCACCGGGGATCACTGCGAGATTGATGCTGCGAGACATGACGGGCACCCTACTCCCCCGTCCCATGGGATGACACGCACCGTCCGCGATGCGGACAGCACCCGTGTCCCGCGGCGTCAACCCGTCACCACCCGTTCACCCTTGTGTGGCGCCGCTGTTGGGGCGCGGTGGGAAGTTCACCGCCATGGACCTCCCCGACTTCGGCATCCCGCCGCGGCTCGCGCGCCGGATGAGCATGGCGGAGCAGCACGAGTACCTGCGCGCGAAACTCACCCGGCGCCGCACCCTGGTGACGGCGGGAGCGGTGGCGGGCGGCCTGCTGACGGGCTGTTCGGATACGTCGGCACCGGCCACGTCCCCGACGAGGAGCACCACACCCGCGACCTCCCGTGCCCCTTCCTCCGTCACCCCCTTCGGCCGCCATCTCGCCTTCGGCGCCGATCCGCGCACCCAGATGCGGATCTCCTGGCAGGTCCCGGCGGTGGTCCGCGGGCCGTACATCCGTATCGGCGCCCGTCCCGACGCGCTGGGCGAGCGGATCGAGGCGGAGGTGCGCCATCTGCACACCCCGGGCGTGGCGGGGGTGCGCTTCGCGGCCGACCAGTACTACGTCCACGCGGCCCTGGACGACCTGCTGCCGGGCACGACGTACTACTACGGCGTCGGCCACGAGGGCTTCGACCCGGCCGCCGCACCGCACCGCGCCACCGTCACGTCCTTCCGCACGGCACCGGCCCGCCCGGAGAGCTTCGTCTTCACGGCCTTCGGCGACCAGGGCCTGGGCGCGGACGCGCAGGCCAACGACCGTGTCCTGCGCCGCCAGAACCCGGCCTTCCATCTGCACGCGGGCGACATCTGCTACGCCAACCCGAGCGGGCGGGGCAGGGACTCGGACGCCTACGAGCCCACGTCCTGGGACCTGTTCCTGAAGCAGACCGAGCCCGTCGCCCGGTCCGTGCCCTGGATGGTGACGACCGGCAACCACGACATGGAGGCCTGGTACTCCCCCGACGGCTACGGCGGCCAGGCCGCCCGCTGGTCCCTGCCGGACAGCGGCTTCGACGCCCGCCGGGCGCCGGGCGTGTACGCCTTCACCTACGGCAACGTCGGCTTCGTCGCGCTGGACGCCAACGACGTGTCGTACGAGATCCCCGCCAACTACGGCTACACCGACGGCAGGCAGACGGCCTGGCTGGACCGCAAGCTGAGGGAACTGCGCGCGGCGCCGGAGGTGGACTTCGTCGTCGTCTTCTTCCACCACTGCGCCTACTCGACCTCCACCCACGCCTCCGACGGCGGGGTGCGCGCGGAGTGGGTGCCGCTGTTCGCCCAGCACCGGGTGGACCTGGTGATCAACGGCCACAACCACGTCTACGAGCGCACCGACGCCATCAAGAACAGCGAGGTCGGCAGGCCCGTACCCATCGGCGCGTCGACCGACCCGGCACGCGACGGCATCGTCTACGTCACCGCGGGCGGCGGCGGCAAGTCGCTCTACGGCTTCCCCGAGGGCGTACCGGAGAGCTACGAGGGCCACGTCACCGAGCGGGACGAGCCGGTCGCGTCCTTCCGCTGGACGAAGTCACGGCACCGGAAGGACGAGACGGTCGCCTGGTCCCGGGTGCGCTACCGGGGCTTCTCCTTCCTCGCGGTGGAGGCGGAGGCCGGTACGTCACCCCGGCTGAAGGTGTCGGCGCTGGCGCAGAGCGGGGAGCGGGTCGACTACTTCGAGGTGCGCGGCTAGACCCCGGCGGCGGCTAGTGCCCCGTGGCCCCACCGTTGTCACGGCGGTCCAGCGCTCGCTGGAGGGCCGCTGCGGCGTTCTTGCGGTCGGAGTCGCTCGTGCGGGAGAGGTGGCGGACTCGGCGGCGGACGGTCGTCTCGGCCATGGGAAATCGACTCCTTCGAGGAACCGGGAAAAGGCGGTGTGCGAGACGCCGGAAGTGGGCGGGGAGCCACGGGGCCACAGGGGTTGCCTGCACGGGCCCGGCTCACGACCGCCCTTCGCTTGGTCGAGCGAGACGTTCGGCTCCTACAAAAGTAAGTGAGTGCGGAGCGTCTGTCTCCACAATTACTCGGACTTCCTACTATCTGAGACGGCGGGCATGCGAAAGGGCCGGATCCCGGGGGATCCGGCCCTCTCACCAGGGGGTCAGCCCATGTGCGGGTAGGTGTAGTCGGTCGGCGCGACCAGGGTCTCCTTGATGGCCCGGGTCAGGGTCCAGCGCAGGAGGTTCTGCGGGGCACCGGCCTTGTCGTTGGTGCCGGAGGCACGGCCGCCGCCGAAGGGCTGCTGGCCGACGACGGCGCCGGTCGACTTGTCGTTGATGTAGAAGTTGCCCGCGGCGTAGCGCAGCTTCTCCATCGTGTACGCCGCCGCCGCGCGGTCACCGGAGATGACCGAGCCGGTCAGCGCGTAGTCGGACACCGACTCCATCTGCGTCAGCATCTCGTCGTACTTCTCGTCGTCGTAGACGTACACGGCGAGGAACGGGCCGAAGTACTCGGTGGTGAAGACCTCGTTCTCCGGGTCGGTGCACTCGACGACGGTCGGGCGGACGAAGTAGCCCACCGAGTCGTCGTAGGAGCCGCCCGCGACGATCGTGCAGGTCGGGTCCTCCTTGGCGCGGTCGATGGCGGCCTTGTTCTTGGCGAACGCGCGCTCGTCGATGACGGCGCCGATGAAGTTCGACAGGTCGGTGACGTCACCCATGGTCAGGTAGTCGACCTCGGCGGCGAACTCCTCCTTGAAGCCGGAGTTCCAGATCGAGGCGGGGAGGTACGCGCGGGAGGTCGCGGAGCACTTCTGGCCCTGGTACTCGAAGGCACCGCGGGTCAGCGCGGTCTTCAGCACCGCGCGGTCGGCCGACGGGTGGGCGACGACGAAGTCCTTGCCGCCGGTCTCGCCGACCAGGCGCGGGTAGGTGCGGTACTTCTCGATGTTGGTGCCGACCGTCTTCCACAGGTACTGGAAGGTCTTGGTCGAGCCGGTGAAGTGGATGCCCGCGAGGTCCCGGTGCTCCAGGGCGACCTTGGAGACCTCGATGCCGTCACCGGTGACCAGGTTGATGACGCCCTTGGGCAGCCCGGCCTCCTCCAGCAGCCGCATCAGCAGCACGGCGGCGTGGGTCTGCGTCGGGGACGGCTTCCACACCACGACGTTGCCCATGAGGGCGGGGGCGGTGGGCAGGTTGCCCGCGATGGCCGTGAAGTTGAACGGCGTGATCGCGTAGACGAAGCCCTCCAGCGGGCGGTGGTCGAGGCGGTTCCACACACCCGGGGAGTTGGCCGGGGGCTGCTCGGCGAGGATCTTGCGGGCGTAGGCGACGTTGAAGCGCCAGAAGTCGACCAGCTCGCAGGGCGTGTCGATCTCGGCCTGCTGGACGGTCTTGGACTGGCCGAGCATGGTGGAGGCGGCCAGCGTCTCGCGCCACGGGCCGGACAGCAGCTCGGCGGCGCGCAGGATGATCGCGGCGCGGTCGTCGAAGGACATCGCGCGCCAGGCCGGGGCGGCGGCGAGCGCCGCGTCGACGGCGTCCCGCGCGTCCTGCTGGGTGGCGTTGGCGTAGGTGCCGAGGCGGGCCTTGTGGTTGTGCGGCTGCACGACGTCGAACCGCTCGCCGCCGCCCATCCGCCTCTCACCGCCGATGGTGCAGGGCAGGTCGATCGGGTTGTCGGCCAGCTCCTTCAGCTTGGCCTCCAGCCGGGCGCGCTCGGGCGAGCCGGGGGCGTAGCCGTGCACCGGCTCGTTGACGGGGGTGGGGACCTGGGTCACAGCGTCCATGAGATCCGTAACTCCTTGTACGTGAGCGGGTGGGGCGGGCTCAGCCGGTGCTGACCATCGAGCGGACGAAGAACCGCAGGTTCGCGGGCTTCTCCGCGAGACGGCGCATGAAGTAGCCGTACCAGTCGGTTCCGTAGGCGGTGTAGACGCGCATGCGGTGGCCCTCGGCGGCCAGCCGCAGGTGCTCGTCGCCGCGGATGCCGTACAGCATCTGGAACTCGTACTCGTCCAGTTTGCGCCCGGCGCGCCGGGCCAGTTCCTGGGTGATGGAGATCAGGCGCGGGTCGTGGGACCCGATCATCGGGTAGCCCTCGCCCTCCATCAGGATCTTCAGCACGCGGACGTACGCCTTGTCGATCTCGTGCTTCTGCTGGTAGGCGACGGAGGCGGGCTCCTTGTACGCGCCCTTCACCAGCCGCACCCGGCTGCCGCTGTCGGCCAGGCGGCGGGCGTCGGCCTCGGTGCGGAAGAGGTAGGCCTGGATGACGCAGCCGGTCTGCGGGACGTCCCGGCGCAGCTCGTCGTGGATGGCGAACATCGAGTCGAGGGTGGTGTGGTCCTCGGCGTCCAGGGTGACCGTGGTGCCGATCTCGGCGGCGGCCTCGACGACCGGGCGGACGTTGTTCAGCGCCAGCTCGTGGCCGCCGTCCAGTGCCTGCCCGAACATGGACAGCTTCACCGACATCTCGGCGCGGGTGCCGAGGTCCAGCGGCTTCAGCCGGTCGATCAGCTCCAGATAGGCGTCCCGGGCGGCCTCCGCCTGCGCGGGGGTGGTGATGTCCTCACCGACGACGTCCAGCGTCAGCTCCAGGCCCTCGCCGGTGAGGTCCTGGACGACCGGCAGGATCTCGTCGACCGTCTCACCGGGGATGAAGCGGTCGACGACCTGCTTGGTCCCCGGGGCCGCCGAGATCAGGCGTCGCATCCGGTCGCTGCGCGAGGCGGCGAGAATCACGGGACCCAGCACGGGGCACCTCCACTTACACAGGCACGAAAAGGCCGTTTCCCCACGAATCGGGTACGGCACGGAGAACCACCGTGAAACCTAAGGATGACTCCGATCGTCGGCCATCGACAGCTGTCACGCATCCGTGCCACGGATCTCAGACAGATGTATGAAGGCCGCCGTTCCATGGGGGAGAATGCCCGGGTGACGTCGGATTTCAGGGCTGACTACCAGGAGCTGGTCGACGAGATCTCCGAGCTGCTGGGCGCCCCGGCGACCCTGGAGAACCGCGACTTCGAGCTGATCGCCTTCGGCGCCTACGACAGTGAGGGCGACCTCGATCCGTCGGCCCTGGACCCGGTGCGCACCCGCTCGATCCTCACCCGGCGCTCCACGGCCGCCGTCCGCGCGTGGTTCGAGGGGTTCGGCATCACCCGCGCGACCGGCCCGGTCCGCATCCCGCGCACCCCGGAGGCGGGCGTGCACCGGGGCCGGATCTGTCTGCCGGTCCGCCACCGGGGCGTCGTCCTCGGCTACGTCTGGCTGCTGGACAGCGACCCGGGCCCGACCGGGCCGCAGCTCGCGGCGGCGATGGAGGTGACGGTCCGGATCGGCGCCCTGCTCGCCGACGAGGCCCAGCACGGGGCCGACCTCAGCCGGGAGCTGCGGGCGGTGCTCGGCGCGGAGCGCGGCTGGCAGCAGGACATGGCCGTCGCCGAGCTGCGCAGCGCCCTCGGCGCCCGTGCCGACGCCACCCACACGGTGGTGTGCGTGGCCCCCTGGCCGTCCGCCGACCCGGACGACGCGCCCTCGGTGCGTACGGTGCCGGGGGCGACGGCGCTGTGCACGGTGCCGTGGGGGGCGGCGGGCACCGCGCTGGCCCTGCTGATCCGGCTGCGCTCGGCGGACGTACCGACCCCGGCGACCGCGGCGGCGGGGCGGCTGCTGGAGCGGGCGCGACGCCTCGCGCCCGGGGCGGCTCCCTCCGCCGTCGGGATCGCCCCGGCCCGTGGCGGGCTCGCGGAGCTGGGGGCGGCCTGGCGGGAGGCGTCGGCGGCGGCCCGGGCCGCGCTGGCCGAGCCCCGGCTCGGACCGGTCGCCGAGTGGGCGTCCATCGGCCCGTTCCGGCTGCTGACCGCGCTGCCCCCGGAGGTCGCCCACGACCCCGTCGTACGGTCGCTGCTCTCCCCCGCCCACCGCGAGCTGGCCCGCACCGCCGAGACCTACCTGGACTGTGCGGGCCAGGCCACCCGCACCGCCGCCGAACTGGGCATCCACCGCCAGACCCTCTACTACCGCCTGTCCCGCGTGGAACAGCTCACCGGCCTCGACCTGGACGATGGCGAGGACCGCCTGCTGCTGCACATGGCGCTGAAGGGGGCGCGGTTGTGACCCTCAGGCGCCGAGCGCGCGGGCGGCGCGGGCTGCCGCCGCGGCGGTGCCGGGGATGCTGGACGTCAGGAAGGAACCCCCGCCGCTCAGGTCGCCGACGACGTGCACGCGCGGGTCGGCGGGGACCAGCCCGCCCGCCGGATGGAGCGCCGTGAGGCCGCTGCCGGTGAGGGAGTCGGCCAGTTGCCGGGCCGCGGACGGGACCGCCCGGGGCGCCGGGTTCACGGCGTTGACGACGATTCCGGCGGTGCGCTCACCGTCGTCCGCCCGCACCCGGAACCGCCCGTTCACCGCCTCGACGGCGCGCACGCCGGAGACGAGGCTGAGCTGCCCGCGGTCCAGGAGCCGCAGCAGGACGGCCGCGTTCACCGGGACCATCGGCGAGGCCACACTGACGGCCGTGCGCTGGTGGCGCCGTAGCCGGTCCCGGTCGGACTCGGGCAGCAGCGGCCAGGCGTACGGGCCGACGGTGTGCGCCGTCTCCTGCACCACACGACGGCCGATCCGGGGGTCCTCGACGGCGGCGAGCTGCCGCCGGAGCCGCCGCACCGGGTCCTCGGCCGCCAGCAACTCCGTCATGAGCGCGTCGAAGTCCTCGCCCGCCTCGGCCAGTTCGGCGCGCAGCAGCCCGGCGAGGCCGTCCAGCGTGACATGCCCCGACGCCACCCGCTCGGCCGTCACATGGCGCGGGCGCCGGGCGACGTGGCGCTGCCAGACATACGGCAGCACTCCGCTCCGGGACAGCAGCGTGATCCGCCCTCGGTGCCCGCGCGCGGCGAGCGCCACGACGACGTCCACGGCGGTCAGGCCGCTGCCGATGACCGCCACGTCACCGCCGACCGGCACCTGTCCGAGCGTCTCGGCCAGCGGATAGGGGTCGGGCGTGCAGCCCGGCGCGCCCGTGAGGCCGTAGGGGTCGGGAGGTGTGCCGCCGCCCACGCACAGCGCCACATGGGTGGCCTCGTGCGCTCGCCCGTCGTGGGTGCGCAGGACGAGCCGGTCTCCCGCGCGGGCGGCCTCGGTGACGCGGGCGGTCACGACGCGGACCGGGCGGCCCCGTTCGGCCAGCGCCGCCATCGCCTTCTCGGCGGTGTGCGCCAGGTACTCGCCGTACAGCGCGCGGGGGACGAGCGGTTGGCCGAGGAGCGTGTCCAGGTGCCCGGCCCCCTGGCCTCCCAGCCAGTTCGCGTAGTGGCCGAAGTCGCCGTGGCGGACGGACATCAGGGCGGGCGGCGCGTTCACCCGGACCACCTCCAGGTCCGGGCCGTACGGCCGTCCCCGCCAGAGCCTCGGGGACGGCTCGAAGACGCTGATCGTGCCGGTGCCGCCCGCGTCCTGCCCGGTGGCCAGCGCGTCCAGCAGAGCGACGGCTGCGGCGCCTGCGCCCACGATCGCCAGGTCCATGGTCTTCCTCTCCGGTCGTCAGGTGCCCTCGACCCTCGCCCACCTGGCGGTGACCCTCCATCCCCCGGGCATGGGGACCCGACGGGGAACAGGCCCCTCAAACGGGGGGTTGGTGCCGGGCGGAGGGACCGGCAGGCTGAGCGGCGAAGGGGGACGCACATGACCGACCCGCACGAGCGCGTGCTGTCGGCCGCCGAACGGGCGGGCGACGCGGCCGAGTTGTTCAGCCGGGCCTCGGCCGGGCTGCGACGGCTGGTGCCGTTCCACGCGGCCGTGTGGACGGCCGCCGATCCGCAGACCGGTCTGATCACGGCGCCGATGCTGGTGGAGAACCTCGGCTCCGGCGAGGACTGCGGCGCCTACTGGCAGAGCGAGTTCCTGGAGGAGAACGTCGCCCCGTTCCGCGAACTGGCCCGCGCGCCCGTGCCGGTGGCCGGTCTGCGCGCGGCCACCGGTGATCTGCCCGCCCGCAGCGCCCGGTTCCGGCGCCTGTTGCTCGGCCAGGGCGTGCACGACGAGTTGCGCGCCGTCCTGCGGATCGGTGACCGCCCCTGGGGCCTGGTGAGCCTCTTCCGTACCGCGGGCGCCTTCCGCCCGGACGAGATCGCGCTGCTCGCGGCACTGTCCCAGCCGCTGGCCGTGCGGTTGCGCCGGTTCGCCCGGCCGCCCGGATCGGCGCCCCGCACGGACTCGCCCGCGCCCGGCCTGCTCCTCTTCGACGAGTCCGGCACCGCCGTGTCGCTCAACGACGAGGCCCGCCAGCACCTCGCCTCGCTG
This sequence comes from Streptomyces sp. NPDC057877, assembly GCF_042796855.1. Lineage (NCBI taxonomy): Bacteria > Bacillati > Actinomycetota > Actinomycetes > Kitasatosporales > Streptomycetaceae > Streptomyces > Streptomyces sp. NPDC057877. The sequence goes on along the minus strand of NZ_JBHVMS010000011.1, from coordinate 91,682 downwards.
CCCGAGGGACCGTCCGTCCCGTCACCGCTGGGGCTGCGGCTGCCCATCTGGGTGATCGGCACGGCCCTGCGGGCGCGGGCCGTCGCCGACGGGCGCGACCACGGCAGCGCCCGGGTACGCATCCGGACCACCGGGGGCCGCTGGCTGGTCTGCCACGCCTCCGGTCTCACCGGCCCCGGTGGCCGTCCCGGCCCGGTCGCCCTCGTCATCGAGCCCGCGACACCCGCCGACCTCGCGGTCCTGGTCGCCGAGGCGTACGGGCTCACCGCGCGGGAAGTGCAGATCACCCGGCTCGTGGCGCGCGGGATGCCGACCGCGGGGATCGCCGCCACCCTGGTCATCTCCCCGCACACGGTCCGCGACCACCTCAAGAGCGTCTTCGCCAAGACCCGCGTCTCCAGCCGCGGGGAGCTGGTCGCCCGGCTGTTCACCGAGCACTTCATGGGCACGGCGGCCCGAGCGGAGCCGGACGTCAGCTCTCCTTAGATCTCCTTGACGCCCTCGATCACCCGGCGCAGTCCCTCCGCGAGCTGCCCGGCCTCGGGGGCGCTCTTGGGGTCGAACGTCCACTGGGCGATGAGGCCGGTCATCAGGGTCACGTAGAACACGCCGAGGGTGTCCGCCGTCTCGTCGGTGACGTCCTCCTCGCGCCCGCCCATGAGCAGCGGCACCAGACCGCGCCCGGCCTCCCGCTGGGCGCGTGCCAGATGGTCGCGCACCTCGGGCATGCGGTCGCCCATGGTGAGGACCTCCATGCTCAGCCGCCAGACGGAGCCGGGCTCGCGCATGGTCTCGATGATGTTCGACCACACCTCCCGGAACCGCTCGACGGAACCGGGCTCGGTGGTGCTGCTTCCGTCGCCCTCGAACCGGTCGCCCATTCCCGCCACCAGCGCCACGTAGGCCTGCGCGAGCAGGGCGTCCTTCGAGCCGTAGTGGTAGCCGATCGAGGCGAGGTTGGTCCCCGACTCCCTGACGATGTCGCGCGCGGTGGTGCGCGCGAAGCCCTTCTGCAGCAGGCAGCGCTTGGCGCCTTCGAGCAGATCCTCGCGGTGTCCCATGGGGCCACCTTAGCGCCGTTCCATACGCATGTATCAGACGCACGTCTTACACACTCGTTCTAGACAACCGTATAAGACGCTCGTACAGTCCTCGGCATGACAACCAACCCGCCCCCGTCCGCGGGGCGCCGTGAATGGACCGCGCTCGGCGTGCTGATGCTGCCGCTGCTGCTGGTCTCGATGGACGTCTCGGTGCTCTACTTCGCCATCCCGGCGATCAGCGCCGACCTGGCCCCGACCGGCACCCAGCAGCTGTGGATCTTCGACATCTACGGCTTCGTCCTCGCCGGGCTGCTGATGACCATGGGCGCCCTCGGCGACCGCGTCGGCCGCCGCAGGCTGCTGCTGGTCGGCGCCGCCGCCTTCGGTGCCGCCTCCCTGGTGGCTGCGTACGCCACCAGCGCCGAGACGCTCATCGCCGCCCGCGCGGTCCTCGGCATCGGCGGGGCCACCCTGATGCCGTCGACGCTCGGGCTGGTCCGCACGATGTTCACCGACCCCGGTCAGCGGGCCAAGGCGATCGGGCTGTGGTCCGGTGTGATGACGGCGGGCGTCGCCCTCGGCTCGGTGCTCAGCGGCGTGCTGGTCGAACACTTCTGGTGGGGCTCGGTCTTCCTGGTCAACCTGCCCGCGATGGCCCTGCTGCTGCTCCTCGGGCCGGTCCTGCTGCCCGAGGCGAAACACCCCGCACCCGGCCGCTTCGACCTGCTGAGCGTGCCGCTGTCGATGGCCGCCGTACTCCCGGTCGTCTACGGCCTGAAGGAGATCGCCGCCGACGGCTGGAACGTGGGGTACGTGGTGTCCGTGACCGTCGGCCTGCTCTTCGCCGCGCTCCTCGTGCACCGGCAGCGCACCACGGCCTCCCCCATGATCCCGCCCCACCTCTTGCGCGCCCCCGGCTTCACCCCGGCCGTCGTCCTCAACCTGCTCGCCGCGTTCGGGATGATGGGCTCGGCCTACTTCACCACCCAGTACCTGCAGTCCGTCCTCGACAAGAGCGCCCTCCAGGCCGCGCTGTGGGCGCTGGCGCCCTCGGTGCTGATCGGCGTCGCGGGACCGGTCGCGGTGACGCTGGTGCAGCGGGGCGTCCCGCGCGCGTACGTCGTCGCGGCCGGGTTCCTCACCTCGGCGCTCGGCTACGGGCTGCTGTCGGCGGCGGGGACGGACTCGCTGTGGCTGGTGCTGGCGGCCTGCGGGGTCATGGCCGCCGGGATCGTCGCCGCCATGTCCCAACTGACCGATCTGGCCCTCAGCGCGGCTCCGGTGCGGAACGCGGGCACCGCCTCCTCGCTGATGGAGACGTCCACGGAGTTCGGCGGCGCGCTGAGCATGGCGGGCCTGGGGGCGGTCGGTACGGCCGTCTACCGCCGGGAAATGCCGGACACGGCGTCCGACACGGCCCGCGAGACCCTCGGCGGCGCCCTGGCGGTGGCCGAACGGCTGCCGGGGCGCGCGGGAGACGCCCTGGCGACGGCGGCCCGGGAGGCGTTCACCAGCGGGATGCAGCTGGCGGCCGTCGCCGGGGCCGCCGTCCTGCTGGCCGCCGCGGTGCTGGCGGCGGCGGCACTGCGCCGGGCGCACGTCAAAGCGCCGGACGAGCTGAGGGAACTCAGCTCGTCCGGCGCCTGAGAAGGAGCGTCAGACCAGGTTGACCGAGCGGGCCGACGTCGCGCCGATCTCGGCGGCGACCTCGGCCAGCACCCCGGCGGGCACCGTGTCGTCGACGGTCAGCACGGCGAGGGCCTCGCCACCGGCGACCGCGCGGGACACCTGCATCCCGGCGATGTTGATGCCCGCCTCGCCGAAGACCCGGCCGACGGTGCCGACGACGCCCGGCCGGTCCTCGTAGCGCAGGACGGCCATGTGGTCGGCGAGGGCGAGGTCGACGTCGTACTCACCGACGGCGACGATCTTCTGGACGTGCTTGGGACCCGCCAGCGTGCCGGAGACCGAGACCTCCTCGCCGCCCGCGAGGGTGCCGCGCACGGTGACGACATTGCGGTGGTCGGCCGACTCGGAGCTGGTGGTCAGCCGCACCTCGACACCGCGCTCCTGGGCGAACAGGGGGGCATTGACGTACGAGACCGTCTCGTCGACGACGTCCTCGAAGACACCCTTGAGGGCGCTCAGCTCCAGCACCTTCACGTCGTGCTGGGTGATCTCGCCGTACACCTCGACGTCGAGACGGACGGCCACCTCACCGGCGAGCGCGGTGAAGATGCGGCCGAGGCGCTCGGCGAGCGGCAGACCCGGCTTGACGTCCTCGGCGATGACACCGCCCTGGACGTTCACCGCGTCCGGGACCAGCTCACCGGCGAGGGCGAGACGGACCGAGCGGGCGACGGCGATACCGGCCTTCTCCTGCGCCTCGTCGGTGGAGGCGCCGAGGTGCGGGGTGGCCACGACCTGGTCGAACTCGAACAGCGGGGAGTCCGTGCAGGGCTCCTTCGCGTACACGTCGAGACCGGCACCGGCGACCCGGCCCTCCTTGAGGGCGGAGTACAGCGCCTCCTCGTCGACGATGCCGCCGCGCGCGGCGTTGACGATCCGCACGCTCGGCTTGACCTTGCGCAGCGCCTCGTCGCCGATCAGGCCGACCGTCTCGGGGGTCTTGGGCAGGTGGACGGTGATGAAGTCGGAGACCTCGAGCAGCTCGTCCAGCGACAGCACCTTGACGCCCATCTGCGCGGCCCGCGCGGGCTGCACGTACGGGTCGTAGGCGACGACCTTCATGCCGAAGGCGGACATCCGCTGGGCGACCAGCGCGCCGATGCGGCCGAGGCCGACGACGCCGAGGGTCTTCTCGGCCAGCTCGACGCCGGTGTACTTGCTGCGCTTCCACTCGCCGTTCTTCAGCGCGGCGTTGGCCTGCGGGATGTTGCGGGCGGTGGCGAGGATCAGACCGCAGGCCAGCTCGGCGGCGGTCACGATGTTGGAGGTGGGGGCGTTGACGACCATCACACCGGCCTTGGTGGCGGCGGAGACGTCCACGTTGTCCAGGCCGACGCCGGCGCGTGCGACGACCTTCAGCTTGTTCGCGGCGGCGATCGCCTCGGCGTCCACCTTGGTGGCGGAGCGGATCAGGATGGCGTCGACGTCGGCGATGGCGGGGAGCAGCTCGGCTCGGTCCGCGCCGTTGCAGTGCCGGATCTCGAAGTCCGGGCCAAGCGCGTCCACGGTCGCGGGCGACAGCTCTTCAGCGATGAGTACGACAGGTTTCGAGCTCACGTGAGTCCTCACAAGTCCAAAGCATGCGGACGGCCGTCCCGACGGCCGCAGGCGGAGGAGGTTGGCTAGCCGCGTGGAAGACGCACGACGCTGTGGGCCTGACGCGTATGTAGTACGGCAGTGTAGTGGCGCGGCGTAGGGCGTTATGCGCCTGTGCGGAAGGATCACCCGTCCGTGGCTGGACGGGATGGACAACGCCCCCCTCACCATGCGCTGCCCAGGTTGCCCGAAGGGGCTGCCGCCCTCGGCGACAGCCCCTCGCGGTGAGGCCTACGCCTCCTCGTTGACCCAGCTCATGAGCTTGCGCAGCTCCTTGCCGGTGGTCTCGAGCAGGTGCTCGGAGTCCTGCTTCTTGTACTCGTTGTACTTCTTCAGACCGCCGTGGTACTCGTCCATCCACGCCTGCGCGAACGAACCGTCCTGGATCTCGGCGAGGACCTTCTTCATCTCCGCCTTGGTGGCGTCGGTGATGATCCGCGGGCCGGTGACGTAGTCGCCCCACTCGGCGGTCTCGGAGATCGACCAGCGCATCTTCTCCAGGCCGCCCTCGTACATCAGGTCCACGATCAGCTTCAGCTCGTGCAGGCACTCGAAGTAGGCGATCTCCGGCTGGTAACCGGCCTCGGTCAGCGTCTCGAAGCCCGCCTTCACGAGAGCGGCCGTACCGCCGCACAGCACGGCCTGCTCGCCGAACAGGTCGGTCTCGGTCTCCTCGGTGAAGGTGGTCTTGATGACGCCCGCGCGGGTGCCGCCGATGCCCTTCGCGTACGACAGGGCCAGCGCGAAGCCGTTGCCCGTGGCGTCCTGCTCCACGGCGGCGATGCAGGGCACGCCGCGGCCTTCCTCGTACTGGCGGCGCACCAGGTGGCCCGGGCCCTTCGGGGCGACCATGCAGACGTCCACACCGGCCGGGGGCTTGATGAAGCCGTAGCGGATGTTCAGGCCGTGGCCGAAGAACAGCGCGTCGCCGTCCTTCAGGTTCGGGGCGATGTGCTCCTCGTAGACCTGGGCCTGGATGGGGTCCGGGACCAGGATCATGATGACGTCGGCCTCGGCGGCGGCCTCCGCCGGGCTCACCACGCGCAGACCCTGCTCCTCGGCCTTCGCCTTGGACTTGGAGCCCTCGTGCAGACCCACGCGCACGTCGACGCCGGAGTCGCGCAGCGACAGGGCGTGGGCGTGGCCCTGGCTGCCGTAGCCGATGACCGCGACCTTGCGGCCCTGGATGATGGACAGGTCGGCGTCGGCGTCGTAGAACAGCTCGGCCACTTTGGGTTCTCTCCTTGAGTGCAGGTGTTGCGTCCCACCGTATGACGGTGGGGTGAGGGGAAGTTCGGGGGTCTCGGCATACGGGCGGTCGCAGACGGGCGACCGCCCGTTCTTGGCGTTAAGCCGACCGGTCGAGAGCGCGCAGTGATCGGTCGGTGATCGAGCGGGCGCCGCGGCCGATCGCGATCGTGCCGGACTGGACCAGCTCCTTGATGCCGAACGGCTCCAGCATCTTCAGCATGGCCTCCAGCTTGTCGCTGGAACCGGTGGCCTCGATGGTCACGGCCTCCGGGGAGACGTCGACGGTCTTGGCGCGGAACAGCTGGACGATCTCGACGATCTGGGAGCGCGTCTCGTTGTCGGCGCGCACCTTCACCAGAACGAGTTCGCGCTGCACGGCCGAGCCGGGTTCCAGCTCGACGATCTTCAGCACGTTGACGAGCTTGTTGAGCTGCTTGGTCACCTGCTCCAGCGGCAGGTCCTCGACGCCCACCACGATGGTGATGCGGGAGATGTCGGGGTGCTCGGTGACACCGACGGCGAGGGAGTCGATGTTGAAGCCGCGCCGGGAGAACAGGGCGGCGATCCGGGCGAGGATGCCGGGGGTGTTCTCCACCAGGACGGAGAGCGTGTGCTTGGACATGTCTCTTTGCGTCTCTCTCGCTCAGTCGTCTTCGTTGTCGCCGAAGTCGGGGCGGACGTCACGGGCGGCCATGATCTCGTCGTTGGAGGTGCCGGCGGCGACCATCGGCCACACCATGGCGTCCTCGTGGACGACGAAGTCGACGACCACGGGGCGGTCGTTGATCGAGTTCGCCTCTTCGATGACCTTGTCGAGGTCGGCCGGGTCCTCGCAGCGGATCGCGTAGCAGCCCATGGCCTCCGACAGCTTCACGAAGTCGGGGACCCGGGTGCCGCGCGCCTCCGGGTTGACGTCGTGGGGGCCGGAGTGCAGCACGGTGTTGGAGTAGCGCTGGTTGTAGAACAGGGTCTGCCACTGGCGGACCATCCCGAGGGCGCCGTTGTTGATGATGGCGACCTTGATCGGGATGTTGTTCAGGGCGCAGGTGGTCAGCTCCTGGTTGGTCATCTGGAAGCAGCCGTCGCCGTCGATCGCCCACACCGTGCGCTCCGGCGCCCCGGCCTTGGCGCCCATCGCGGCCGGGACCGCGTAGCCCATCGTCCCGGCACCACCGGAGTTGAGCCAGGTCGCGGGCTTCTCGTACTGGATGAAGTGCGCCGCCCACATCTGGTGCTGGCCGACGCCCGCCGCGAAGATCGTGCCCTCGGGGGCGAGCTGCCCGACGCGTTCGATGACCTGCTGCGGGGAGAGCGACCCGTCGTCGGGCTGGTCGTAGCCGAGCGGGTAGGTCTCGCGCCAGCGGCTCAGGTCGTTCCACCAGGCGCTGTAGTCGCCCTGGTGGCCCTCGCTGTGCTCCTTCTGCACGGCCTGGATCAGGTCGGCGATGACCTCGCGGGCGTCGCCCACGATCGGCACGTCCGCGGCCCGGTTCTTGCCGATCTCGGCGGGGTCGATGTCGGCGTGCACGATCTTGGCGTACGGGGCGAAGCTGTCCAGCTTGCCGGTGACGCGGTCGTCGAAGCGGGCGCCGAGGGCGACGATCAGGTCGGCCTTCTGCAGCGCGGTGACGGCGGCGACCGAACCGTGCATGCCCGGCATTCCCAGGTGCAGCGGGTGGCTGTCCGGGAACGCGCCGAGCGCCATCAGGGTGGTGGTGACGGGCGCTCCGGTGAGTTCGGCGAGCACCTTCAGCTCGGCGGTGGCGCCCGCCTTGAGGACGCCGCCGCCGACGTAGAGGACCGGGCGGCGGGCGGCGGTGATCAGCTTGGCGGCCTCGCGGATCTGCTTGGCGTGCGGCTTGGTGACGGGCCGGTAGCCGGGCAGGTCCATGGTGGGCGGCCAGGAGAAGGTGGTCTGCGCCTGGAGGGCGTCCTTGGCGATGTCGACCAGCACCGGGCCGGGGCGGCCGGTGGACGCGATGTGGAACGCCTGCGCGATGACGCGCGGGATGTCCTCGGCCTTGGTGACGAGGAAGTTGTGCTTGGTGATCGGCATGGTGATGCCGACGATGTCCGCCTCCTGGAAGGCGTCGGTGCCGATCGCCCGGGAGGCGACCTGGCCGGTGATCGCGACCAGCGGCACGGAGTCCATGTGGGCGTCCGCGATCGGGGTGACCAGGTTGGTGGCGCCGGGTCCCGAGGTCGCCATGCAGACGCCGACCTTGCCGGTGGCCTGGGCGTAGCCGGTGGCGGCGTGTCCGGCGCCCTGCTCGTGCCGGACCAGGACGTGGCGGACGCGGGTGGAGTCCATCAGCGGGTCGTACGCCGGAAGGATCGCACCGCCTGGAATGCCGAATACCGTGTCGGCGCCGACCTCCTCGAGAGAGCGGATGAGGGACTGCGCACCCGTGACGCGCTCGGGGGCGGACTGGTGTCCTCCGGATCGGGGCCGCGGCTGCGGATGATTAGCCGCGGTGGCCTGCTCGGTCATCGGCATTCTCTTCTCGATGCTGAGGGTTTGTGCGAGTTTTGTACGGTCTGCGGCTGTCGCACGGCAGGTGCCTGTGCAACAAAAAACCCCTCGTGCCGTAAGGCAAGCGAGGGGAGCGCGCCGGGAGAGGTCGCTGGGAGTTCCGGGTCGGCCCGGACGTCACCAGCTTCAGCCGACGCGCTTTCCAAGTACGAGAATTCGGGTGCGCATGGCACAGACCCTCCCCCCGGCACGCACCGACTGTCAAGTGGGTGGGACGGGAGTCTCATTATGTGAACGAAGGGGTGCGCTCAGGGGCGGACCGGCGCTGAGCACGCTGGTCATGCCGCCGCTCATGGAGCCGCTGATGCCTCCGTTCATGCCGCTGTTGATGCCTCCGTTCATCCCGCTGCCGTACACGCCCGTACCGCTTCCCGCGAACGCGGGTTCGGCCGGTTCGTGCGGGACCGGGCAGTGGCCGGAAGTGAGCGCCCGGCGCAGCCGGTACTCGTCCAGCGGGGCGGAGAACGCCATGCCCTGTCCGTGCGTGCAGCCCATCGCGCGCAGGACGGCCACCTGCTCGGGGAGGTCCACGCCCTCGGCCACGGAGGTGAGTCCGAGGTCGGCGGCGATCCGCAGCAGTCCGGCGGTGATCTTGTGCAGCCGGGCGGACTCGACGACGCCCTCGACCAGTGAGCGGTCGAGCTTCAGCACGTCGACGGGGAGCCTGCGCAGCGCCGTGAGGACCGCGCAGCCGCCGCCGAAGCCGTCCAGCGCGATCCGCACCCCGAGCCGCCGGAGGCCGCTCAACCGGCGCTCCAGGTCGTCCAGGCTGACCCGGGGGTCGATGTCGGACAGCTCTATGACGAGTGACCCCGACGGCAGCCCGTGCCGGGTGAGCAGCGCCTCGACGGAACTGAGCGGCATGGAGCGGTCCAGCAGGCGGCGGGCGCTCATCCGCACCACCACGGGTACGGCGAGACCGGTCGCGGTGCGTTCCGCGGCCTGTTCCACGGCCTCCTGGAGCAGCCAGCGGCCCAGTTCGGCGGTCTTGTCGCTGTCCTCGGCGACCCGCAGGAACTCCGCGGGCGTGAACAGCACCCCTTGGGACGACCGCCAGCGCGCCTGCGCGGCGACCGAGGTGATCCGGCCGTCCGCGAGGGACACCACCGGCTGGTGCAGCAGCGTGAACTCGCCGTCGTGCAGTGCGGCCCGCAGCCGGGTGGCCAGTTCCGCCTTGCGTACGACGTCCTGTTGCATCTGCGGCTTGTACAGCTCGACCCGGCCCTTTCCGGCCGATTTCGCGCGGTACATCGCCAGGTCGGCGTTGCGCAGCAGTTCGCCCGCGCCGAGGCCGGGTTCGGCGAAGGCGACACCGATGGAGGCGGCCACACGGACATCGTTGCCGCCGATGGCGTACGGCTGGGACAGCGTGACCCGGAGGCGGTCGGCCAGTTCCAGGATGTGCCGTTCGCGGGCCGCGCGGTCGCGGGCGCCGTCCGAGACGATCAGGGCCGCGAACTCGTCGCCGCCGAGCCGGGCGGCGGTGTCGCCCTGCCGGACCGCCTCCTGGAGCCGTCGGGCGGCGTGCACGAGGAGTTCGTCCCCGGCCTGGTGCCCGATGGTGTCGTTGACCGCCTTGAAGCCGTCCAGGTCGATGAAAAGCACCGCCGTGCCGCGCAGGGCGGCCCCTCGGTCGGTGGCGCGACGGCCGGACAGCGCCTGCTGCACCCGCTTGGTGAACAGGGCGCGGTTGGGCAGGTCGGTGAGCGGATCGTGCTCGGCGTTGTGCTGGAGCTGCGCCTGGAGGCGCACTCTCTCGGTGACGTCCCGGCTGTTGAAGATCAGCCCACCGTGGTGGCGACTGACGGTGGACTCGACGTTCAGCCAGCCTCCCCCGCTCTCGGCCTCGCCCGAGCGGGAGGTGCCCCCACCGCCGGAGCGGAAGCGGCACTCGATACGGGTGGTGGCCTCCTCCAGTGGGCTGGCGGCGAGGAAGCGGCGCACCTCGTGCACCACACAGCCCAGGTCCTCCGGGTGGATGAGATCGGCCAGTTCGGTGCCGACCAGATCCTCCGCGGGGCGGCCGTAGACCCCGGCGGCGGCCGGGGAGACGTACCGGAGGATGCCGTTGGGGGCGGCGATCATGATGACGTCGCTGGAGCCCTGCACCAGGGAGCGGAAGTGGTTCTCCTTCTGGGCCAGTTCCTGGGTGAGGGTGATGTTGTCGAGCAGCATGATGCCCTGCCGGACGACGAGCGCCAGCACGACGGTGCCGCCGGTGAAGAGGACCACGCGGTCGACGCTGCGGCCGTTGAGGACGTTGTAGAGGATCCCCAGGGTGCAGACGGCCGCGGCGAGGTACGGCGTGAGGGCGGCCAGGGAGCCGGTGAGGGGCCGGTTGGCCGGATAGCGGCTGTGCTCGCCCTGCCCGGAGCCCGGCGGGGGCGGTGGCGGTGGCGTCCCGTGGTGCGGTGGCGTCCCGTGGTGCGGTGGTGTCCCGTGGTGCGCCGGGTGACCCGAGCGCTGTCCCGGGAGGTGCTCGTGCACCACGCGCGTGTGCCCCTCGTCCGCGCCGTGGCCGTGCCGGGGCGCGACCCAGGGGGCGTACGCCAGCAGCAGGGACCCGGCGAACCAGCCCGCGTCCAGCAACTGGCCGGAGCTGTAGGTGTCGTGCAGCAGCGGTGAGGTGAACAGGGCGTCGCACATCACGGTCAGGGCGAGGGCGCCGATGGCGGTGTTGACGGCGGAGCGGTTGGTGCCGGAACGCCGGAAGTGCAGCGCGAGCACCATGCTGACCAGGGCGATGTCCAGCAGCGGGTACGCCAGCGACAGCGCGGCGTGCGAGACGCTGGCGCCCTCCACCTGGGCCGCCTGGGCCAGCGCGAGGCTCCAGGACAGGGTCAGCAGCGAGCCGCCGATCAGCCAGGAGTCCAGCGCCAGGCAGACCCAGCCCGCCCTGCTCACCGGCCGTTTGGCGAGCACCAGCAGGCCGACGATGGCGGGCGGCGCGAAGCACAGGAAGAACAGGTCGGCGTAGCTCGGGCTGGGCATGTCACGGCCCAGCACGACCTCGTACCAGCCCCAGACCGCGTTGCCCAGGGCGGCCATCGCCGAGGAGAGGGCGAACAGCAGCCAGGCGGTGCGGAAGGGGACCCGGCGGCTGCGGGCGTACAGCAGGCAGGACACCGCGGCGGTGGCCGCGGCGGCGCTCAGCCCGAAGTCGCCCATGATCAGCGCGAGTTGTCTGGACCCCCAGCCGAGCGCGGAACCGACGGCGTATCCCGCGCAGACCAGGGCCAGCAGCAGTTGGTGGATCATGCTCGACCCGCTTCTCGTGCGGTCGCCGGTCCGGCCGCCCACCGCGCTGGAGGCGGTCGGACGGCGCAGCAGCGGGGCGCCGGAGTGCGGGTGCGCGCGTGGTGTCGTGTCCAGGGTGACGGCGGTCGGCGGCGAGTTCACCGGGGCCTCCCGGTCCGCACCGCTGTCCGGTCGCGCTGGTCCCGGCGGGCCGGGCGCGCGTGCCTCCTGCGGCAACCGTGTCCGCGGTGCTGCTGGCTGTGGTGCTGGGTGTGGTGGATGTGGTGGTGCAGGCCGTACCGGTGGAGGCCATGGAGGCCGCCGGGGGCCGGATGCGGGCCGCGTCTGCTCGCGGCCGTGCGCCAGGGTCGCCGTCGGCGGTCCTGCCGCGTCGGATCGTTGGTCCATAGGCCGTGCATCGCCCGTCGCCCCCCTCGCAGTCTGAAATGTCCATCCCCGGCGCCGAACGGGTCACGGCGCAACCCCTGTCGGGACGATACACCAGTCTCGTCACTCAGGGACATAGCTTCTCTACGCTCCGTGACCACCAGCGGGAATACGAGTACGGACCGCACCCGAAGGGTTGCGGACCGTGCCCGAAGCGGATGGCGCGACGCCCCGGCCGGTGGGTCAGCCGTCCGTTGCGCCCGTCGTAAGGATCACGTTGCCCAGCGGCTCCCGGTTCAGAAAACGCCTCAACTGATTCACCAGGAGCCGCTCGGCGCGCGGCAGGAACGCGGACGTGGGCCCTCCGACATGCGGGCTGATCAGCGCGCCCGGCGCACGCCAGAGCGGATGGTCGGCGGGCAGCGGCTCGGGGTCGGTGACGTCCAGGGCGGCGCTGAGGCGCCCGGTCTCCAGCTCGGCGAGCAGCGCCTTGGTGTCCACGACCGCGCCCCGGGCCACGTTGACCAGCAGCGCTCCGTCCTTCATCCGGGCCAGGAAGTCGGCGTCGACGAGGTGGCGGGTGGTCTCGGTGAGCGGCGTGGAGAGCACGACGACGTCCGCCTCGGGCAGCAGGCCGGACAGATCGGTGAGCGGATGCACCGGACCGCGCGCCGTGGTGCGCTCGGAGCGCGCCACGCGCGCCACCCGCGCGAGTTCGAAGGGCGCGAGCCGGTCCTCGATCGCGGCGCCGATGGAGCCGTATCCCACGATGAGGACGTTCTTGTCCGCGAGCGCGGGCCGGAAACCGCCTAGCCACTCCCCGCGGTCCTGTGCCCGCACGAAGTCCGGGATGCCGCGCAGCGAGGCGAGGATCAGCGCCAGGGTCAGCTCGGCGGTGCTGGCCTCGTGCACCCCGCGCGCGTTGCACAGCCGTACCCCGGGGCCCAGGTGCCTCAGCCCCGGCAGCACATGGTCGATCCCCGCGGACAGCGTCTGCACGACCTGGACGGAGCGCATGTCCGGCAACGGCCGTACGCCGACCCCGGCGGGCTTCATGTACGGCACGACGTAGAAGACGCAGTCGGCGGGGTCCCCGGGGAACTCCTCGGCGCCGTTCCAGAACAGGTAGTTCGGCCCTTGCGGAAGCCCCTCGATGTCCTCCGGCGGAATGGGCAGCCACACGTCAGCAGTCATGGTCAGGAGGCTATGTCAGGCCCGCGCGGGCGCAGAGGTTAGGTTGGGGGGCCAGCAGAGGGAGGGTTACGGCCAGGTGGAGCGCAGGACGATCGGCGCGGCGGCGCTCTCGGTGGGGGCCGTCGGACTCGGGTGCATGCCGATGAGCTGGGCGTACAGCACGTCACGGCAGCGGGGCGACGAGTCGCTCCGCGCGGTGCACCGCGCCCTCGACCTGGGCGTGAGCCTGCTGGACACCGCCGACATGTACGGCCCCTTCACCAATGAGCTACTGGTGGGGCGGGTGTTGAAGGAGCGGCGCGAGGACGCGTTCGTGTCCACGAAGGTCGGGCTGCTGGTGGGCGAGCAGCACATCGTCGCCAACGGCCGCCCCGGGTACGTGAAACGGGCCTGCGACGCGTCCCTGCGACGGCTCCAGACCGACGTCATCGACCTCTACCAACTGCACCGCGCCGACCCCGAGATACCCGTGGAGGAGACCTGGGGCGCGATGGCGGAGCTGGTACAGGCCGGAAAGGTACGGTCGTTGGGCCTGTGCGCGGTCGGCGCCCGGGGCGGGCGGCGCTCCGGCGCGCGCCTGTACGACACGACCATCCGTCAACTGGAGCGAGTGCAGCAGGTCTTCCCGGTGAGCGCGGTCCAGGCGGAGCTGTCCGTCTGGTCACCCGAGGCCCTGGAGTCACTGCTCCCGTGGTGCACGGCCCGCGGCATCGGCTTCCTGGCCGCGATGCCCCTCGGCAACGGCTTCCTGACCGGCACGCTGACCCCGGGCGAGGGCTTCGAACCGGACGACATGCGCGCCCGTCACCCCCGCTTCACCGCCGAGATGATGGCCGCGAACCAGCCGATAGTGGCCGGACTCCGCCGGATCGCCGCCCGGCACGGCGAAGGCGTCACCCCGGCACAGGTGGCGCTGGCGTGGGTGCTGGCCCAGGGCTCCCACGTGGTCCCGGTGCCGGGGACGAAGCGGGAGCGCTGGGTGACGGAGAACGCGGGGGCGGTGGGGGTACGGCTGTCACCCGAGGAGTTGGCGGTGGTGGGGGAGTTGCCGGGCGCGCAGGGGTCTTGGGAGTAGGGGCGCCCGACCACTCAAGGCAGCAGGGACGCCCGACCACCCAAGACCGAAAGCCCAGAATCCACGTGACGCCGGGTTCCCAGGCCCGTCGGACAGCCGCCGCGCGACCCCTGCGCTGATTCGGATGGTGGTGATCGGGAACCTGGGAGGCGCGGGCGGTGTATGACAAGGAGAACCTGCCGCTGGATGCCCGCGTCGAAGGGACCATGATCGTGCTACGTCGAGTTGTACCGGCCGCGGTGGCCGTGACCTCTCTCCTGCTCACGGCAGGCTGCTCCGGTGGCGACGAGGGAGGGGAAGCGTCCGGCGGTGAGAGCACGGCCCCGAGCCGTACGGCGACGGAGGCGTCCCCGTCCGGCGGGGCCGCGGCCGAGGAGACGCCGCCCGCGAAGGGCTCGGCGAAGGTCGTGCGGACCGTCGCCGAGGGCCTGAACACGCCGTGGGGCCTCGCGGCGCTGCCCGACGGCGATCTCCTGGTCTCCTCCCGCGACGAGGGGACGATCACCCGGATCGACACCGAGACCGGCAAGAAGACCGAGGTGGGCGAGGTGCCGGGAGTGTCCCCGGCCGGTGAGGGCGGTCTGATGGGCCTGGCCCTCTCCCCCGACTACGCCTCGGACCAGATGGTCTACGCCTACTTCACCTCGGCCTCGGACAACCGCATCGTCCGGATGCTGTACGACACGGGCAAGCCCTCCGGCGAGCAGCTCGGCGCCCCGGACACGATATTCCGGGGCATCCCCAAGGGCTTCATCCACAACGGCGGCCGGATCGCCTTCGGCCCCGACAAGATGCTCTACGCGGGCACGGGCGAGAGCGGCGAGGAGGGCCTCTCCCAGGACAGGGAGTCCCTGGGTGGCAAGATCCTCCGTCTGACCCCGGAGGGCGACCCGGCACCGGGCAACCCGTTCGGCGACTCCGCGGTGTACTCGTACGGCCACCGCAATGTCCAGGGCCTCGCCTGGGATTCCAGACAGCGCCTGTTCGCCGCGGAGTTCGGCCAGGACACCTGGGACGAGCTGAACGCGATCAAGCCGGGCGACAACTACGGCTGGCCCGAGGCCGAGGGCACATCCGACGAGGCCGGTTTCCACAACCCCCTAGCCCAGTGGTCCACCGACGAGGCCTCCCCCAGCGGCATCGCCTACGCCGAGGGCTCCGTCTGGATGGCGGGCCTGCGCGGCGAACGCCTGTGGCGCATCCCCCTGAAGGGCACGGAGGCCTCCGCCGACCCCCAGTCCTTCCTGGAGGGTGACCACGGCCGCCTGCGCACGGTGGCCTCCGCGGGCGGCGACAAGCTGTGGCTGATCACCAGCGAGACGGACGGCCGGGGGTCCCCGGAGGGCGGGGACGACCGGATTCTGGAGGTGCGGGTGAGCTAGGGCGGCTGCTCCTGGTCGTCATGAGCGACTGGTCGGGAATCGCCACGGAGAGGAGGATCGGGAAGGCCCGGTGACTCATGTGGTCGGCGGTCAGTCCAGGCGCGACCGACACCATGCGGATGTCCTCACCGCTGACGGCCTGGGACACCGGCGTGAAGGGATCTTCGGCGAGCTTCAGCGGCCCTCGCTCCAGAAGCTCGCGCCGGTCCTCGGGAAGCGCGTCACGCTGAGCCGCGGCGCGCTCGGTGCATGCGACCTGAAGACAACACGGCTCCTCCGCCACTGCCAAAGCCCGTTAGCGCGTGGCCATCCGGCCGTCCGACCCCGAAGCGAACAACCCCAGCCGATGCGCCACCGCCGCCGCCTCCCCCCGGCCCGAGACGCTGAGCTTGGCGAGGATGTTGGAGACGTGGACGCTGGCGGTCTTGGGGGAGATGAAGAGTTCCTCGGCTATCTGGCGGTTGGTGCGGCCCGCGGAGACCAGGCGCAGGACGTCGCGTTCGCGGGTGGTGAGGCCGAGGGCGGTGGCGGGGTCGGTGGGGGCCGGGGCGGGGTCGGAGGTGTGGCGCAGGGTGAGGCGGGCGCGCTGGGCGAGCCGGGTGGTGGCGTCGGCGAGCGGGCGGGCGCCGAGGTGTTCGGCGACGGCGTGGGCCAGGCGCAGCAGCTCGGTGGCGCGGTCGCGGTCGTCGTCGGTGCCGGGGGTGGCCCAGAGCAGGGCCTCGGCCAGGCGGTGGCGGACGCGGGCGAGGTCGTAGGGCCGCTCCAGTTGTTCGAAGGCGGTGACCACCGGGGACCAGGTGTCCGCGGTGGCCGTGCCCTCGGCGCGGTGGAGTTCGGCCCGGACCCACTGTTCATGGGCGAGCCAGATGGGGGCGTCGGTGGTGAGTGTCCTGACCGTGGTGAAGAGGCGCTCGAGGAACTCCTCGCGGCCGGGCGCGGCGGCGGGCAGGGTGCGGGCGTCGGCCTCGGCGGTGGCGGCGGCCAGCAGCAGGGGCCAGCCGTAGCGGTGGGTGCCGAGCGGCACGCCCGCGTCCAGCGCTTCGATGACCTGCTCCCGCAGGTCGAGGATGCGGCCCTCGGCGGCGGCGACGCCCACGGCGATGCGGGCGAGCGGGAGGCGCTCCTGGGCCACCGGGTCATGGGAGCCGAAGTAGGCGTGGGCGGCGCGCAGTTGCCGGTGCGCCTCGGCCACGTCCCCCCGGGACAGGGCGACATGGGCGAGACACATGGCGCCCATGCCCTGGGCCTTGGCGCTCTGTCCCCGGCGCAGCGCGTTCGCCGCGGCCTCGGCGGACTCCTCCCAGTCGCCCAGGGCGTACAGCGAGTCGGAGAGGTTGCCCCAGATCCAGGCCTCGGCGTCCAGCTGGCCGTACTTGCGGGTGTAGGCGACGCCTTCGCGCAGGAGCGCCACGGCCTCCCTGGAGCGGCCGACCGATTCGAGTTCGGAGGGGAGGTTCACATAGGCGCGGCCCGCGACCTGGGTGACGCCTTCGGCCAAGGCCTCGTCCATCGCCTCCCGGGTCTGGGTGAGCCCGGCTTCGTGGTCGCCGGAGTCGACGACGAGGCCGCCGAGGGTGACGCGGGCGTTCAGCTCGATCTCACGGGCGCCGACCATCCGGGCGTACTCCACGGCGCGTTCGGCGGCGGCGAGGGCGTCGGGGCCGGGTTCGTGCAGCATCGACCAGTTGGCGGCGAGGGTGAGGACACCGGCGTGCACCTCGGAGGGCGGCAGGCCGCGCACCAGGTCCTGGGCGATGCCCAGTTCGCGCCAGCCGTCGCCGCGGGCCAGTGCCTGCACCAGCCGGGAGCGCTGGGTCCAGAACCAGGCGGCGCGCAGCGGGTCGGCGTCGTCCTCCAGGAGCCGTAGCGCGCGCTTGGTGATCTTCAGGGCGCGTTCCCGTTCGCCGCACAGCCGTCCGGCGACGGCGGCCTCCGCCAGCAGGTCGAGATGGCGCAGCGGGGTGGTCGCCGGGTCGCAGCCGCACGGGGGGTAGCCCTCGGTGTAGTCGGCGGGGCGCAGGGTGGCGCGGACGTCCTCGGGGGTGCTGTCCCACAGCTCCATCGCGCGTTCCAGGAGCCCGAGTTGCTCGGCGTAGGCGTGGCGGCGGCGGGCGGCGGCGGAGGCGTCCAGGACGGCGGGGAGGGCCTTGGCGGGGTCATGGGCGTGGTACCAGTAGCTGGCCAGGCGCATGACGCGCTCGTCGGCGGGGACGAGCGTGGGGTCGGCCTCCAGCGCTTCGGCGTACCGCCGGTTGAGGCGGGAGCGCTCGCCGGGCAGCAGGTCGTCGCTGACCGCCTCGCGGACCAGTGAGTGCCGGAAGCGGTAGCCGTCGCCGCCGGGCGCGGCGAGCAGCAGATTGGCGCCCACGGCGGCCCGCAGCGCCTCGATGAGGTCGTCCTCGGCGAGCCGGGCGACGGCGGCGAGCAGCCGGTACTCGACGGTGGAGCCGCCCTCGGCGACGATGCGGGCGACCCGCTGGGCGCTCTCGGGCAGCGCCTCCACCCGGACGAGCAGCAGGTCGCGCAGGGAGTCGGTGAGGCCGGTGCAGCAGCCCTCGTGGGCGGCGACGGCGAGTTCCTCGACGAAGAAGGCGTTGCCGTCGGAGCGTTCGAAGATGTCGTCGACCTGCGCGGGGTCGGGTTCCGTCGCGAGGATCCCGGCGATCTGGCGGGCGACTTCCGCACGGTTGAAGCGGGCGAGTTCGATGCGGCGGACCGTGCGCACCCGGTCCAGTTCGGCGAGGAGGGGGCGCAGCGGGTGGCGGCGGTGGATGTCGTCGGAGCGGTAGCTGGCGAGGACGACGAGGCGGCCGGTGTGCAGGGTGCGGAAGAGGTAGGCGAGGAGGTGGCGGGTGGAGGTGTCGGCCCAGTGCAGGTCCTCCAGGGCGACGACGACGGTGCGGTCGGCGGCGACCCGCTCCAGCAGTCGCGCGGTCAGTTCGAAGAGGCGGGCCATGCCCTCCTCGTCATGGCGTCCCGAGGGGGCCTCGCCCAGCTCCGGGAGCAGCCGGGACAGCTCCCCTTCCTGGCCGTCGGCCGCGGCTGCCAGCTCGGCGGGCAGTTCCCGCCGCAGGGCGCGCAGCGCGGTGGAGAACGGGGCGAACGGCAGCCCGTCGGCGCCGATCTCGACACAGCCCCCGATCGCGACGACGGCGCCCTCGCGGGCGGCGGCGGCCGCGAACTCCTCGATCAGCCGGGACTTGCCGACGCCCGCCTCACCGCCGACCAGCAATGCCTGCGGCTCGCCCGCGGTGGCACGGGCGAGCGCGTCCTGCAAGGTGTTCAGCTCTGCGGTGCGTCCGACGAACACGGGGCTGACTGACCTGGTCTCCACAGCCGAGAGCATCGCACGGGGGTCTGACAACGCGGCACCGGTTTTCCCCGGGCGCGGTGTGCCGCCGCCGGAGGTCATGCAGCCCGCGGGAAGCGGAGGCGTCTCGTCCGGCCGGTATGGCTCTCGCTCTCGGCGGTGCGTCGCAGGGCTTCGCGGCGCAGGGCGCGACGGCCGCGGATGACCTCGCGGGCCAGCCGCTCCTGCTCGGCGCGGCGGAGCAGTTCGGCGGCGCGGAGGTGATGGAGGTCGTACTCGTGCATGACTTCTCCCGGTCTGGAGGGCGGTTTCGGTTTCGCGGTTCCGCGATGCCTCAACCTTCGTCTCCAAGGTGGGTGCGCCACATCGGGAGAGTTCCGCATCTTGGGTGGGGGTGGGGCCTTAGATGCGGTGAGGGGTCTCAGGTCGTGGACCTAAGACCCCTCAGGAGGTGGTGGGTGGCTCAGCCGGTGGCGGGCAGTCCGAGCAGGACGTCGGTGTACTTCAGTACGGCCAGCAGCAGGCCGATGACGCCGAGCGCGACGCCCGCCCAGGCGACCGACTTGATCCACGGCGCCTGCGGTGCGCTGGGCGCGCCGAACGCGGGCCGGGCGAGGACCACGACGCCGACGACCAGCGCGGCCAGCGCGAACAGCCCCGCCCACAGGGCGTTGGCGGCCCAGGCGTCGCCGTAGCCCCGCTGGACCATCTCGGCGACGTCGGACGACTGCGAGGTCTCCAGCTGGCCGATGAGGGACTGGCGGGCGGAGGCCACGGTGCCGATCCAGCCGCCGGTGAGCGAGACGATGCCGAGCGCGGCGGAGACGACGGCACCCGCGCCCTGCCCGACACCGGAGGCGGCGGGGGCGGCGGGGGCGGCAGGGCCCTCCTCGTCGACGGCTTCCGTCGCATCGTCCCCGGTGGTCGCGTCCTGCGTGACCGTCTCCTCCGCTGCGGTCTCCTCGGCCGCCGTGCTGCCCGTGGACTCGCTGGTCGCCTCCTCAGTGGCGTTCGTCCCGGCGCCGGTCTGGTCCTCGGTGCCGGTCTGGTCCTCAGTCTTGGTACCCATGCCCCGCACGGTACGGACGCTGTCTGAGAGGTGTCTTAATGATCCCTGTGAGCGGCACGCGCGCGTGCGTCGTGCCACTCGGGCGCGAGGACGGCCCAGATCTCGTAGTCCTGACGGCCGTCGCGCCACGGATAGCTCTGCCGCAGGACGCCCTCCCGGGTCATGCCGAGCCGCCGCGCGACATTGATGCTGGGGGTGTTCTCGGAGGCGGCGTGCCACTCCACGCGGTGCAGCCCGCGCTCGTCGAAGGCCCAGTCGATCAGCACGCGGGACGCGCGCGTGATGAGCCCCCGCCCGGCCGCCGAGGGCTCCAGCCAGCAGCCGATCTCGCAGTTGCCGGTGGTGGCGTCGAAGGAGACGAAGAGGACACCGCCCACGAGCTTGCCGTCCAGCCACACCCCGTGGATGGAGCCACGGTCGGCGGCGCGCTTGTCGGCGTAGGCCTTGATCACCTCCCGCGCGGAGTCGACGTCGGTGGCCTTCGCCCCGAACGGGATGTGCTGGTTGATGAACTCCCGGCCACGGTCGAGGTGGGCCAGGAACTCCTCCGCGTGCCAGGGCTCCAACGGGCGCAGTTCGGCTCCGTCAGCGCCCAGGGATATCGCGTACATCCGGCTGCCGCTCCTTCTCGAGTACGTCCACGACGTCCGTGAGCCTCTCATGATCGGCGAGGGCGGGACGGCACTCGGGCGGCTCGATGCTGATCCGCGGCAGCCGCCGGTCCAGCCAGCCCGGCAGCCACCAGTTGGCGCCGCCCAGCAGGTGCATCAGGGCGGGCACCAGCAGGGTGCGCAGCACGAAGGCGTCGAGGGCGACGGCGGCGGCCAGTGCGATGCCGAACATCGCGATCACCCGGTCACCGCTGAGCACGAAGGCCAGGAAGACGGAGATCATGATGACGGCGGCGGAGTTGATCACCCGGCTGGTCTCGGCGAGGCCGATGCGGACCGCGCGCCGGTTGTCGCCGGTCTCCAGCCACTCCTCGTACATCCGGCTGACCAGGAAGACCTGGTAGTCCATGGAGAGCCCGAAGAGGACCGACACCATGATCACGGGCAGGAAGGGCTCGATGGGGCCCGCGCGGCCGAGGCCGAGCAGGTCGCTGCCCCAGCCCCACTGGAAGATCGCCACGACGACCCCGAAGGCGGCGGCGACGGCGGCGACGTTCATCGCGGCGGCCTTGAGCGGGATGCCGACCGACCGGAAGGCGAGCAGGAGCAGCAGACAGCCGAGGCCGATGACGACCCCCACGAACAGCGGCAGCTTGCCGACGATCACATCCGCGAAGTCGTCGTAGCCCGCCGTCACACCGCCCACCTGCAGGTCGAGCGAGGTGCCCGACTCGGCACGCGGCAGCACTTCCTCGCGCAGCCGCTCGACGAGATCGCTGGTCTGCTTCGACTGCGGGGAGGACTCCGGTACGACGGTCAGGTACGCGGTGTCCCCGGCGGAGTTGTATGTGACCGGGGTCACCGACGCGACGCCCTCGGTGGCGCGCAGGGTGCGGTCGAGGTTGTCGAGGGCGAGCCGGTCGGAGCCGCCGTGCACCTCGGTGACGAGGGTGAGCGGGCCGTTCACGCCGGGTCCGAAGCCGTCGGCGAGGAGGTCGTAGGCCTGCCGGGTGGTCGAGGTCTCGGGGTTGTTGCCCTGGTCGGAGGTGCCCAGGTGGAGCGAGAGGGTGGGCAGCGCGAGCAGTGCCATCACGACGAGCGCGAGGGCGCCGAGCTTCTTGGGGTGTCGTTCGACGAAGGCGGACCAGCGGGCGGCGAACCCGGTGGGAAGCTCCGGTTCCGGGCCGTGTTCGGCGAGCCGACGGCGTTCGCGGCGGCTGAGCGCCCGCATGCCGATGGCCGACAGCAGTGCGGGCAGCAGGGTCACGGAGGCCGCGACGGTGAGGATCACGGTCAGCGAGGCGGCGATGGCGACCCCGTTGAGGAAGCTCAGCCGCAGTATCAGCATGCCCAGCAGGGCGATGCACACCGTCGCACCCGCGAACACCACCGCGCGTCCGGTGGTCGCGACGGCGCTGGTGACCGACTCCGCGACGTCCAGACCGCGCTTCAGACCGCGTCTGTGCCGGGTGACGATGAACAGCGCGTAGTCGATGCCCACGCCGAGCCCGATCAGCATGCCGAGCATGGGCGCGAAGTCGGCGACGGTCATGAAGTGCCCGAGGAGCACTATCCCGGCGTACGCCGTACCGACGCTGACCAGCGCGGTCGCGATGGGCAGCAGGGAGGCCGCGAGCGAGCCGAAGGCCAGGAACAGCACGACGGCCGCGACGACCACGCCGACCACCTCGGCGAGATGCCCGCCCGAGGAGATGGTGAGCCCTATGGCGCTGCCGCCCAGCTCCACCTGGAGTCCGTCGGTCCGGGCGGCCTCCGCGGTGTCGACCACCTGCTGCGCCTGGCCCGCGTCGATGTCCTTGGCCGGGGCCTCGAAGGTGACCGTGGCGTAGGCGGTGTGGCCGTCCCTGCTGATCTGGCCCGCGCCCTGGTCGTCGTAGGGGCTGACGACCTCGGCGACGCCGGGCAGGTCGGCGATCCGGTCCAGGGTGCGGGTCATCGTCTGTTCGACGTCGGGGGCACGCACGGTGCCGGAGCCGGTGTGCCAGACCACGTGGTCGCTGTCGCCGCCGAGTCCCGGGAAGCCGTGCTGGAGCAGTTCGCCCGCGCGACCGGACTCGGTGCCGGGCACCTTGTAGTCGTTGGAGTACGCCGATCCCGCGACGGAGGCGGCGGCGGTCACTCCGCCGAAGGCGAGCAGCCACAGCAGAATGGCGACCATACGGTGCCTTACACACCAGCGTGCGAGGACTGCCACGTGCCAGCTCCCAAGGTGACTCTTGTGGATCTTTGACCGGGAACAGCCGAACAGTCGTGCATGCGCAGCATGTACTGCATGTACTGAAAGCCCGCAAAGAAC
This sequence comes from Streptomyces sp. NPDC057877, assembly GCF_042796855.1. Taxonomy (NCBI): domain Bacteria; kingdom Bacillati; phylum Actinomycetota; class Actinomycetes; order Kitasatosporales; family Streptomycetaceae; genus Streptomyces; species Streptomyces sp. NPDC057877. Next base: position 68,988 of record NZ_JBHVMS010000011.1, on the reverse strand, counting down.
GCTTGAGCAATGCCCTGCCACTCTTGCAGCCGGAAATGATCGTTTGTGTCTTTCGTGGGCCGATTCACAAGAGTGGGAGGCAGTTCACAGGACAATCAGGTGAACTTTGTAGGTCAATCGAACCGATCGGCCACCCCGGAAATCCGAGTGCGGGGGCGACTGGACGCCTGTTACGGTCCGCGCGTGCCCGACGATCTCACCCACCGCCTGACCCATCCCCACTACCCCCGCAGCAACACCTACGACATCCGCTGGACCATCGAGAACCAGATGGGCCCGCACGCGCTCTGGCAGCTGGAGTGGCTGGCCCCGGCGCTCGGCCTCGACACCCTGCCCCCCGGCGCCCGGGTGCTCGACCTGGGCTGCGGACGCGCCATGACCTCCGTCTTCCTGGCCAGGGAGTACGGCGTCCAGGTCACCGCCGCCGACCTGTGGATCAAGCCCGACGACAACGCCGTACGCCTCGCCGAGGCCGGGGTCGCCGACCGGGTGCTGCCCGTGTCCGTCGAGGCACACGACCTGCCCTTCGGCGAGGGCACCTTCGACGCGATCGTCTCCGTCGACGCCTACCAGTACTTCGGCACCGACGACCTCTATCTGCCCACGCTGACCCGGCTGCTCAAGCCCGGCGGGCGGATCGGGGTGGTCGTCCCCGCGCTGCGCGAGGAGATCGACGGCACCGAGCCGCCCGAGCCGCTGAAGCCCTTCTGGGAGCCCGCCTTCTGGTGCTTCCACTCCCCCGCCTGGTGGCGGCGGCACTGGACCCGCAGCGGCGCGGTCGAGGTCGAGGCGGCCGACTGGCTGACCGACGGCTGGCGCGACTGGCTGCTGTGGAGCGAGGTGTGCGCCGAGGAGAGTGCGAGCGAGTTCATGGCCGGGATGGCGCGCGAGTCGGCGAAGATGCTGCATGTCGACCAGGGCGAGAACCTGGGCTTCGCGCGGGTCGTGGGACGCCGCGTCTGAGCACAGGCGACAGGACGCCGCGTCTGAGCACAGGCGGAGGGGGCCGCACCGATGCCGGTGCGGCCCCCTCCGTACGTACGCCCGTCAGCCCTCGCTGACGCCCAGCTTCTGAAGGATCAGCTCCTTCACACGGGCCGCGTCGGCCTGGCCGCGGGTCGCCTTCATCACCGCGCCGACCAGCGCACCGGCCGCGGCCACCTTGCCGCCGCGGATCTTGTCCGCGATGGCCGGGTTCCCGGCGATGGCCTCGTCCACGGCGGTGCCGAGGGCACCCTCGTCGGAGACGACCTTCAGACCGCGCTTGTCGACGACCTCGTCCGGCGTGCCCTCGCCCGCGAGGACGCCCTCGATGACCTGGCGGGCCAGCTTGTCGTTGAGGTCGCCGGAGGCCACCAGCTCGGTGACGCGGGCCACCTGCTGCGGGGTGATCGCCAGCTCGTCCAGCGACCGGCCGGACTCGTTGGCGCTGCGGGCCAGTTCGCCCATCCACCACTTGCGGGCGGACGCGGCGTCGGCCCCGGCGTCGATGGTGGCGACGATCGGGTCCAGCGCACCGGCGTTGAGGATCGCCTGCATGTCGGTGCCGGAGATCCCCCACTCCTCACGGAGCCGGTTGCGGCGCACCAGCGGCAGCTCGGGGAGCGTGGCGCGCAGCTCCTCGACCCACTCGCGCGACGGGGCGACCGGGACGAGGTCGGGCTCCGGGAAGTACCGGTAGTCCTCGGCCTCCTCCTTCACCCGGCCCGAGGTGGTCGACCCGGTGTCCTCGTGGAAGTGCCGGGTCTCCTGGACGATCGTGCCGCCGGAGGAGAGCACGGCGGCGTGCCGCTGGATCTCGTAGCGGGCCGCGCGCTCCACGGACCGCAGCGAGTTCACGTTCTTCGTCTCGGAGCGGGTGCCGAACTTGTCGGCGTCCTTCGGCATCAGCGACAGGTTCACGTCGCAGCGCATCTGGCCCATCTCCATACGGGCCTCGGAGACGCCGAGCGCACGGATCAGCTCGCGCAGCTCACGCACGTACGCCCGCGCGACCTCCGGAGCGCGCTCCCCGGCACCGGTGATCGGCTTGGTGACGATCTCGATGAGCGGGATGCCCGCGCGGTTGTAGTCCAGCAGCGAGTGCGAGGCGCCATGGATACGGCCCGTGGCACCGCCGACGTGCGTCGACTTGCCGGTGTCCTCCTCCATGTGGGCGCGCTCGATCTCCACGCGGAAGGTCTCGCCGTCCTCCAGCTGTACGTCGAGGTAGCCGTTGAAGGCGATCGGCTCGTCGTACTGGGAGGTCTGGAAGTTCTTCGGCATGTCCGGATAGAAGTAGTTCTTCCGGGCGAAACGGCACCATTCGGCGATCTCGCAGTTCAACGCGAGACCGATCTTGATCGCGGACTCGACGCCGGTCGCGTTGACGGCCGGGAGCGCGCCGGGCAGGCCGAGGCAGACCGGGCAGGTCTGGGTGTTCGGGTCGGCGCCGAGGGATGTCGAGCAGCCGCAGAACATCTTGGTGGCGGTGCCGAGTTCGACATGGACCTCAAGGCCCATGACGGGGTCGTACGACGCCAGCGCGTCCTCGTACGACACCAGGTCGGTCGTGGTGGTCACGGTGAAACTTCCCTCTCAGCCCATCAGGACGTCGTCGTCGCCCAGCCGCTTCAGCTCGCGGTAGAGAAGGGCGAGGTTGGTCACGACGGCGGCGCCGGTCAGCGCGGCGTCCAGCAGCCGCAGCGTGTCGCTCTCGCCACGGGCCTTCTTGATCTGCTTGTAGACCCCGACGGCGCCGAACGCCGACGTGGCCATGGAGATGTACAGACCGGACTTGGACTTCTTGAAGTCCTTGGCCTTGTTCAGTGCACTCACAGCGACGGAGCCTCCTCCAGGAGCGGGTGCCCCCACTTTTCCACGAAGGCGGCCTCGACCGCGGCGCCGACCTTGTACAGACGGTCGTCCTGCATCGCGGGGGCGATGATCTGGAGGCCCACCGGAAGGTTGTCCTCCGGCGCGAGACCGCAGGGCAGGGACATCGCGGCGTTGCCCGCCAGGTTGGTCGGGATGGTGCACAGGTCCGCGAGGTACATCGCCATCGGGTCGTCGGCGCGCTCGCCGATCGCGAAGGCGGTGGTCGGCGTCGTCGGCGAGACGATCACGTCGACCTGCTCGAACGCCTTCTCGAAGTCCCGGGTGATGAGGGTGCGGACCTTCTGCGCGCTGCCGTAGTAGGCGTCGTAGTAGCCGCTGGACAGCGCGTAGGTGCCGAGCATGACGCGGCGCTTGACCTCGGGGCCGAAACCGGCCTCGCGGGTCAGGGAGGTGACCTCCTCGGCGGAGTGCGTGCCGTCGTCGCCGGTCCGCAGGCCGTAGCGCAGGCCGTCGAAGCGGGCGAGGTTGGAGGAGCACTCGGAGGGCGCGATCAGGTAGTACGCGGAGAGCGCCAGGTCGAAGGACGGGCAGTCCAGCTCGACGATCTCGGCGCCGAGTTCCTTCAGCAGCGCCACGGACTCGTCGAAGCGCTGGATGACACCGGCCTGGTAGCCCTCGCCGCGGAACTGCTTGACGACGCCGACGCGCATGCCCTGCACGCTGCCGTTGCGGGCGGCCTCGACGACCGGCGGGATCGGGGCGTCGATGGAGGTGGAGTCCATCGGGTCGTGCCCGGCGATCACCTCGTGCAGCAGCGCGGCGTCCAGGACCGTACGGGCGCACGGCCCGCCCTGGTCCAGGGACGAGGAGAACGCCACCATGCCGTACCGCGACACCGCGCCGTACGTCGGCTTCACGCCGACCGTGCCGGTGACGGCGGCGGGCTGGCGGATGGAGCCGCCGGTGTCGGTGCCGATGGCGAGCGGGGCCATGTGCGCGGCGAGCGCGGCGGAGGAGCCACCGCCGGAGCCGCCCGGGATGCGGGTGAGGTCCCAGGGGTTCCCGGTCGGCCCGTACGCGCTGTTCTCGGTGGAGGACCCCATGGCGAACTCGTCCATGTTGGTCTTGCCGAGGATGACGACGTCGGCCGCCTTCAGCCGCTTGGTGAGGGTGGCGTCGTACGGCGGGATCCACCCCTCCAGGATCTTGGAGCCGACGGTCGTCGGGATGCCCTCGGTGGTGAAGATGTCCTTCAGCGCCAGCGGGACACCGGCGAGCGGGCCGAGCTTCTCGCCGCGCTCACGCTTGGCGTCCACGGCACGGGCCTGGGCGAGGGCGCCCTCGCGGTCGACGTGCAGGAAGGCGTGCACCTTCTCGTCGACGGCCTCGATACGGGCGAGGTGGGCCTCCGTGACCTCGACGGCCGTCAGCTCGCCGGAGGCGATCCTCTCGGCGGTCTGGGCCGCGGTGAGCTTGATGATGGAACTGTCCGTCATGGCGGGTTACTCCTCCCCCAGGATCTGCGGCACCTTGAAACGCTGCTGCTCCTGGGCCGGGGCGCCGGAGAGCGCCTGCTCGGGGGTGAGCGACGGGCGGACCTCGTCCGGGCGCATGACGTTCGTCAGCGGGAGCGGGTGCGAGGTCGGCGGTACGTCTTGGTCGGCGACCTCGCTGACGCGGGCGACCGCGCCGATGATGTCGTCCAGCTGGCCAGCGAAGTGATCAAGCTCTTCGGGCTTCAGCTCCAGACGCGCCAGCCGGGCGAGGTGGGCGACCTCCTCGCGCGTGATGCCAGGCATGCAGCGATCCTCTGGGGTGAGTGTGTTGGATTTGGGGCCAATCCTATGGGGCGGGGGGCGCTGGCCGTTAAACGGTTTCGTTGGGACGACCCCAGCGGCACGATGGCCCGCATCCCCGGGCAGCGACACACCCGTAGCCGCCCAGGGCGAGCGGGTGAGAAAAGGCAGCCCGCCCCACGCGCCCGCGCCCGCCCACGCACCCGGCGACCGGCCCCCACGGGCGAGGGCCACCCCTCAGCGGGCCCGCACGGGCGGGCAGGCGGGCGAGCGGGTGGGAAGCGGCGGTTCAAGCCCACGCACCCGCACCCGCGAACCGGTGATCAGCCCCTCACTCGTCGGACGCCGCCGCGGGCAACGCCGCCGCGGGCCGCTGCCACCCCCGAGACCCCCGCGCCCGCAGCCACGCCGTCGTCTCGTCCGGCGGCATCGCGGCGGCGACCAGCCACCCCTGTACGGCGTCACAGCCGAGGTCCCGCAGCCGCTCCCACGTCTCGTCGTCCTCGACGCCCTCCGCGACGACCAGCAGCCCGAGGGAATGCGCGAGATCGACCGTGCAGCGCACGATCTCCGCGTCCTCGTTGTCCACGGCCAGCCGCGCCACGAAGGACCGGTCGATCTTCAGCTCGCTCACCGGCAGCCGCCGCAGATGCACCAGCGACGAGTACCCGGTGCCGAAGTCGTCCAGGGACATCTTCACGCCGTGCCCGGTGAGCCCGGCGAGGGTGTCCGCGGCCCGCTGCGGGTCCTCGAGCAGCACATGCTCGGTTATCTCCAGCTGCAGCGCCCCCGCGGGGACCCCGTGCCGGGCCAGGCGCGCGGCGACCGAGCCCGCGAAGCCCGGCGTGTGCACGTCGCGCGGGGAGACGTTCACCGCGACCGGCACCAGCAGCCCCTGCGCACGCCACTTGGCGACCTGCCCGAGGGCGGTATCCAGGACGTACTCCGTCAGGTGCGGCATCAGCCCGGAGGACTCGGCGATCGCTATGAACTCGTCCGGCGGCACCTTCCCCCGCTCCGGGTGCACCCACCGCACCAGCGCCTCGAGCCCGGCCACCTGCCCGTCGAAACGGACCTTGGGCTGGTAGTGCAGCTGCACCTCGTGCGCGTCCAGTGCCCGCCGCAGGTCGGCCAGGAGGCCGAGGCGGTCCGGGGTGTTGGAGTCCCGCTTGGACTCGTAGACCTCCACGCCCGTACGGTCCCGCTTGGCCTGGTACATCGCCACGTCCGCGCGCCGCAGCATGCCCTCCGCGTCCAGCGCGTGGTCGGGGAAGACGGCGACCCCCGCGCTGGCTTCCAGCACGAGGGTGAGCCCGTCGAGGTCGAGCGGGGCGCTGAGTTCGGCGACCAGACCGCGGGCGACCCGGGTCGCGGACGTGGTGGAGTCGGCGACGGGCAGTAAGACGGCGAACTCGTCCCCGCCGAGCCGCGCGGCCTCCGCACCACGCGGCAGCGCCAGCCGCAGCCGGTCGGCGGTCTGGAGCAGCAGCCGGTCACCGGCGAGATGACCGAGGGTGTCATTGACCGACCGGAAACGGTCGAGGTCGATCAGCATCAGCGCCGAGCGGGCACCGATGCGTTCGGCGTCGTCCAGCGCGGTCCAGATGCGTTCGAGCAGCCACTGCCGGTTGGGCAGCCCGGTCAGCGGGTCGCGCAACTGTTCCTCGGCACGGGCGCGGGCCATCCACAGGGTGGAGTCGAGGGCGATGAGCGGGATGGCGAACAGCGGCAGCAGGATCGGCTCGGCGATGGCGACCACGCAGACCAGGGGCGCGATACCGAGCAGCGCGACGGCGACCAGGCCCTGTCTGACCAGGGCGGTGCGGGCGATGGTGGCCAGCCCGCGGCTGCGGGGTGGCGCGTGGAGGTACCACAGCAGGGTGCGGGTGACCGCGAGGTAGGCGACCGCGACCAGCACGACGCCGGGGGCGGTGTAAAGGGTCCAGGTGTCCGGGGGCCAGGGCTTCTCGACGGACGGCACCCGTCCGAAGGCGGCCAGGACCAGGGCGCCGGCGCCTATGCCGAGGATGTCCACCGCGCCGTGCAGCACGCCCTGCCGCCAGCGGTGGCGGCGGGCTATGCCGACCAGCACGACGACGGTGAGGGAGACCATCCCGGCGGGCACCCAGCCGTACAGCAGCAGTACGGCGAGGGTGAGCGCGGCGCCGGAGCCGGGGCCGCCCCACCAGCGGGCGCGGCCGAGGGCGACCAGGTGGCCGACGATGATGCCGGTGAGGACGGCCAGCGACCAGCCGACCGTGCCGGACGGGAAGAGCGCGTGGTTGCCGGTGAAGGCCCGCAGGAACCCGGCGCCGAGGACGAACGCGGCGGCGGCCACGACGGCCGCGGGCAGCGCGGGCCAGGACAGCTGCTGGTTGGCGTCGGGGCCCGGTCCGGTCCCCGGCAGTCCGGCGGTGTGCCCGACGCCGTGGTGCCCGGAGACATGCCCGCCGTGCCCGTGCCCGTGCCCGTGGCCCAGGCGTGCGGACCCGACGTGCAGGGAGCCGCCGTGTCCGGGCGGCCGGACGTGCCCGGGTCCCGTGGGTCCGGGGCCCGTGGGTCCGGGTGCCTGCGCGGCGAGGCCGTCGCGTCCGCCCGTGCCGGTCCGCCACGGCGGGCGGCGGCCCGCCCGCCAGGCGCCGGCCATCCGGCGCAGCCGTGAGTCCGGGGCGGCGCTCTCGGTCGGTTCCATTCCCGTCCCTCTCACAGCCGGCGGTGCCCACGCCACGCGGCCCGATGCCCGACAACCATCCTTGGCGCCGCGTTTGGAAAACCCTTCCCCGCGCCCTGCAAGGCTCCTCGAGAGCACGGGGATGCCCCAACCGCAGTTGGGCACGGCAGGCGCACACCTCAACAGTAGGCCGCGGAAGCCTTCCACGGGCAGCGGTCGTCGGTGGTTGCCCGATTGCGCCCAGGCCACCCTTATGCATCTGATATGCGCCGATCGGGTGGCCTTCAACCGCTACTCCTCGGCCGGAAGTGCGGCTTCCGTGGCGGCCTCCGGGCCTTGTTCGAGTAGGACGTTGAACCCGTCCTCGTTCAGAACCGGCACCTTCAGCTGCATCGCCTTGTCATATTTCGATCCGGGGTTGTCACCCACAACGACGAATGACGTCTTCTTCGACACCGAACCGGTCACCTTGGCGCCTCTGCTCTGCAGCGCCTCCTTGGCGCCGTCGCGCGTGAAGTGCTCCAGCGTGCCGGTGACGACGACCGTAAGCCCTTCCAGCGGACGCGGGCCCTGGTCCTCCCCGGAGCCCTCCTCCTCCATCCGCACCCCGGCGGCCTTCCACTTGCGGAGGATCTCCTGGTGCCACTCCTCGGCGAACCACTCCTTCAGCGAGGCGGCGATGATCGGGCCGACGCCTTCGGTGCCCGCCAGCTCCTCCTCGCTGGCCTGCTCGATCCGGTCGATTGAGCGGAACTCCCGGGCCAGCGCCTCGGCCGCGACCGGTCCGACATGACGGATCGACAGCCCGGTCAGGATCCGGTCGAGCGGGCGCTCCTTGGCCGCCGCGATGTTCTCCAGCATCGCCAACGCGTTCTTCCTCGGCTGGCCCTCCTGGTTGGCGAAGACGGTGACGACCTTCTCCTCGCCGGTCTTGGGGTCGCGCTTGGGCAGGCCGCTGTTCTGGTCCAGGACGTACGCCTTGATGGGCAGCAACTGCTCCACGGTGAGGTCGAACAGGTCGCCCTCGTCCGTCAGCGGCGGGGTCCCGGGCTCCAGCGGCTTGGTGAGCGCGGCGGCGGCGACATAGCCGAAGTGCTCGATGTCCAGCGCCTTGCGGCCCGCGAGGTAGAACAGCCGCTCGCGCAGCTGGGCCGGGCAGGTCCGGGCGTTCGGGCAGCGCAGGTCGACGTCGCCCTCCTTCATGGCCTTCAGCGCCGTACCGCACTCGGGGCACTCGGCGGGCATCACGAACTCGCGCTCGCTGCCGTCGCGCAGGTCGACGACCGGGCCGAGGATCTCCGGGATCACGTCACCGGCCTTGCGCAGCACCACGGTGTCGCCGATGAGGACGCCCTTGGCCTTGACGACGTCCTGGTTGTGCAGGGTGGCGAACTCCACCTCGGAGCCCGCGACCGTGACCGGCTCGACCTGCGCGTACGGGGTGACCCGGCCGGTGCGGCCGACGCCCACGCGGATGTTGACGAGCTTGGTGTTGACCTCCTCCGGCGCGTACTTGTACGCGATGGCCCAGCGCGGGGCGCGGGAGGTGGAGCCGAGGCGGCCCTGGAGGGGGATCTCGTCGAGCTTGACGACCACCCCGTCGATCTCGTGCGCCACCGAGTGCCGGTTCTCGCCGTAGTACGCGATGAACTCGCGCACGCCGTCGAGGTCGTCGACGACACGGTTGTGCGGGGAGGTAGGCAGCCCCCACTCCTTGAGCAGGTCGTAGGCCTGGGAGAGGCGGGTCAGGCCCTCGAAGCCCTCCAGGGCGCCGATGCCGTGGACGACCATGTGCAGCGGCAGCGTCGCGGTCACCTTGGGGTCCTTCTGGCGCAGCGAACCGGAGGCGGAGTTGCGGGGGTTGGCGTACGGCTTCTCACCGGCCGCCAACCGGCGGGCGTTGAGGCCCTGGAATGCCTCCATCGGGAAGTAGACCTCACCGCGGATCTCCACGAGCCGGGGGACGCGGTCGCCGTTCAGCCGGTGCGGGATCTCACCGATCGTCATCACGTTGGGCGTGATGTCCTCGCCAACCCGGCCGTCACCACGGGTGGCCGCGCGGACCAGCCTGCCGTCCTCGTAGGTCAGGTTGACCGCGAGGCCGTCGACCTTCAGCTCGCACAGCAGGTGGTGGTCGGGGGTGCCGACGTCCTTGGCGACGCGCTCGGCCCAGGCGGCGAGCCCCTCGTCGTCGAAGACATTGTCGAGGGAGAGCATGCGCTGGCGGTGCACGACCTCGGCGAGGTCCGTCTCGTACGCCACCGCGACCTTCTGGGTCGGCGAGTCGGGCGTGCGCAGCTCGGGATGCTCCTCCTCCAGCGCCTCCAGGCCACGCATCAGCTCGTCGAACTGCGCGTCGCTGATGACGGGAGCGTCCTTGACGTAGTACCGGAAGCGGTGCTCCTCGATCTGCTGGGCGAGCTGCGCGTGCCTGTCCCGTGCCTCGGCGGGCACCGTCGTCTCCGCTTGCTTGTCGCCGGCCACCGTGTTGTCCTCCCGTTACTCTGGGTTGTCCGCGAGGGATCTCGCCGCCCGGACGCAGTGGGCGAGGGCCCGGCGCGCGTACTCGGGGGACGCGCCCGCGAGTCCACACGTCGGAGTGACCGTGACGGCATCCGTGAGAAGGTCCGGATGCAGCCCCAGCCTGCGCCACAACGTCCTGACACCCATGACGCTACCGGCAGGGTCTGACAATGGGCCGTCCGTGCCCGGCACCACACCGGTGAGCAGTCGGGTGCCCGCTTCCACGGCCTCACCGATCGCCTCGTCGTCACGCTCGGTGAGAAGTGAGAAGTCGAAGGAGATCCCCGCCGCACCGGCGCGGCGCAGCAGCGCGAACGGGACGTCCGGCGCGCACGAGTGGACGACCACGGGGCCGCCCTCCTGCACCCGCATGACGTCCCGGAGCGCGGCCTCCACGAGCTGCCGGTCCACGGCACGGTGGGTGCGGTAGCCGCTGGCGGACTTCACCTGCCCGAGCAGTACGGCGGTCAGGGACGGCTCGTCGAGTTGCAGGACGACGCGCGCGCCGGGGACTCGGCGCCGTACCTCGTCGAGGTGCAGCCGCAGCCCCTCGGCGAGGGAGGCGGCGAGGTCGCGGGTGGCCCCCGCGTCAGAGAGGACCACCTCGCCGTTCTTCAGCTCCAGCGCGGCGGCGAGCGTCCAGGGCCCCACCGCCTGCACCTTCAGCGGCCCCTCGTAGCCCTGGGTGTACTCCTCCAGCGCGTCGAGATCCTCCCCGAGCCAGGACCGGGCCCGCCGCGTGTCCCGTCCCGGCCGGTCCCCGAGCCGCCATCCACTGGGCTCCACGCGCGCGTACAGCTCGACGAGCAGCCCCGCGGTCCGCCCGAGCATGTCGGCCCCGGGCCCCCGCGCGGGCAGCTCGGCGAGGTACGGGAAGTCCTCGAAGGAACCGGTGACGGACTTGGCGGCCTCCCGGGCGTCCGTCCCCGGCATGGACCCGACGCCGGTCGCGGCACCGAAGCTGATCTGGCTGATTTCGCTCACCGGAGCAGCCTACGGAACCCTGCCGGGGACCTTCACCGCCCGGGCGCGCACCACTTCGCCGGGAAGGCCAGCGGACCGGCCGGGTCTGCCGAGCGGAGGCTGTTCCCGAAGACAGCGGCACCTGCCGTCCGGGAAGTCGCCGGACGTCGTCGGCGTCCGCGGCTGCGCGAGGGCGTCGTCGTGGATCTCCGCCGGGGCGGCACGGCGGTGGTCCTGCCCGGCGTCGTCCCGCCGCGCAGGACCACCGCCGTCTCCGTGAGCGCCCGGACGCCGTCGAGCCGGGCCCCTACCTCCTTGGCGCCCGCCACCCGGCGTGTCACCGCCCCGGACGCACCGTCAGGTCGTTGACCTCCGCGTCCGCGGGCAGGTCCAGGGCCATCAGGATGGTGGTGGCGACGGACTCGGGGTCGATCCAGCGGGTGGGGTCGTACTCCTTGCCCTCCTGCTGGTGGACCTTGGCCTGCATGGGGCTGGCGGTGCGGCCCGGGTAGACCGAGGTGACGCGGACGCCGTTGCCGTACTCCTCGTGGCGCAGCGAGTCGGCGAGGGCCTTCAGACCGTGCTTGGAGGCCGCGTACGCCGCCCAGTCCGCGTGGGCGGCGAGGCCCGCGCCGGAGTTGACGAACAGGACGTGACCGCGGGCCGTGCGCAGCTGGGGCAGGAAGTGGCGGGTCAGCTCGGCGGGGGCGATCAGGTTGACGTTGAGCTGGTGCCGCCAGGTCTTCGGGGTCAGCTCGCCGACCGGGCCGAGGTCGACCACGCCCGCGATGTGCAGCAGCGAGTCGATCCGGTCCGGGAGGGTCTGGTGGGAGAACGCCCAGCTGAGCCGGTCCGGGTCGGCCAGGTCGCCGACGAGGGTGCGCGCGCCGGGGAACTCGGCCGCCAGCTCCTTCGCGCGGCCCGCGTCGCGCGCGTGCAGCACGAGTTCGTCCCCGCGCGCGTGCAGACGGCGGGCGACGGCCGCGCCGATGCCGGAACCGGCCCCGGTGATCACATGTGTAGCCATGCCCGCCATGCTCGCATCACCGCGTGCTCAGGCCACGCCCAGGCTCTCCTCCAGGTACGCCATCGCGCCCACCGGCTCCTCCGCGAAGAACACCAGGTCGGTCAGCGGACGGGGCAGGAAGCCCTCCTCCTCCATCCGCCGGAACTGCTCCTTCAGGCCGTCGTAGAAGCCCGCGGTGTTCAGCAGGACCACCGGCTTCCCGGTGTGCCCGTGCTTCTTCAGCTCCAGGATGTCCGTGGCCTCGTCCAGCGTTCCGGTGCCGCCGACCATGATGACCACGGCGTCGGCCTTCTCCAGCAGCAGCCTCTTGCGCTCGGCGAGGTCCCGCGCGACCACCATCTCGTCGGCACCCGGCCGGGCCCTGGCGGACAGGAAGTCCACCGAGACGCCGATGAGCCGTCCGCCCGCCTCCTGCACGCCGTCGGCCACCACCTTCATCAGACCGACGTCGGAGCCGCCCCACACGAGCGCGTGCCCGCCCTTGCCGATCAGTTTCGCGAACTCCCGCGCGGGGCGCGTGTAACGCTCGTGCAGGTCGGCGGCGGAGAGGAAGACGCAGATGTTCATGGGGCAACCGTAGTCGGGAACAATCGCCGCCGCGGACGCGCTGTCCCGGTATGGCCGAAGGACACACGATCACCGTCGAGCAGGGCACGCAGCACGTCAGGGTCGTCCGGGACGGACAGATCCTGGCGGAAAGCCACCGCCCCCTGGTCCTCCGCGAGACGGGCTGTCCCGTCCGCTACTACATCCCTCCGGAGGACGTACGACTCGACCTCCTGACTCCCTCCGACACCCGTACCCACTGCCCCTTCAAGGGCGACGCCTCCTACTGGTCGCTCCCCGACGCCCCCGACCTCGTCTGGTCCTACCCGGAGCCGAAGCCGGACGTCGCCGAGATCAAGGACCACCTCTGCTTCTACGACGTCGACGTGTTGTGAGCGATTGAGTTCCGCACGGCGTGGCAGTCTCCACGGCATGGACAAGCAGACCATGTCGCGCGACGGCACGCCGATCGCGTACGAACGCTCCGGGCAGGGACCCGCCGTGATCCTGGTCAGCGGCGCTATGTCGACCGGGGCCACGGTGGCGCCCCTGGCCGGGGCCCTGTCGGACCACTGCACGGTCTTGGCGTACGACCGCCGGGGCCGCGGCGGGAGCGGTGACACGGCGCCCTACGAGGTGGCCCGTGAGGTCGAGGACCTGGCGGCGCTGATCGAGGCGGCGGGCGGCGAGGCGGCCCTGTACGGCGTCTCCTCGGGCGGCGCGCTGGCCCTGCACGCGGCGGCCAGCGGACTGCCGGTGCGTCAGGTGGCGGTCTACGAGGCCCCGTTCGCCCTGGAGGACGCGGACGCGCGGGCACGCGCCGAGTACACCGAAAGGCTGACGGCGGCGCTCGGGGAGGGCCGCCGCGGTGACGCGGTGGCGCTGTTCCTGTCCCTCACCGGGCTGGCCCCCCAGCTCATCGAGGGCGCCCGCCAGTCCCCCATGTGGAGCGAGATGGAGGCCATCGCGCCCACGCTCGCCTACGACGACCAGGTGATGGGCGACGGCCGCGTACCGCACGCCCTCCTCACCTCGGTCACCTGCCCGGTGCTGGCCCTCGCGGGCGGCGCCAGCGCGGAGTGGATGCGGCAGGCCGCGCGGGCGGTCGCGGAGGCGGCGCCGGAGGGCGCGTACCGCGTCCTTGCGGACCAGAACCACCTGGTGGAACCGGCGGTGCTGGCGCCGGTGCTCGCGGAGTTCTTCACGGCCTGAGCGCCCGCCGCGTCACCTCTGGGTCAGGCCACGCCCGCCGTCGCCCGCACCGTCGACGCGATCGTCGCCGAGCCCACCACGCGTGTGCCGTCGTACAGGACGATCGCCTGGCCGGGGGCGACGCCGCGGACCGGCTCGGTGAAGGTGACCTCCAGGTGGCCGTCGACGACCTCGGCGGTCACCGGCGTCTCGTCGCCGTGGGCGCGCAGCTGGGCGGTGTAGGTGCCGGGGCCGGTGGGCGCGGCGCCGCACCAGCGGGGCTTGATGGCGCGCAGGGCGGTGACGTCCAGGGCGGAGACCGGGCCGACCGTGACCGTGTTGGTCACCGGGGAGATGTCCAGGACGTAGCGCGGCTTGCCGTCGGGGGCGGGGGTGCCGATCCTCAGGCCCTTGCGCTGGCCGATCGTGTAGCCGTAGGCGCCCTCGTGGGTGCCCAGCTTGTTGCCCGCCTCGTCGACGATGTCGCCCTCGGCGCGGCCGAGGCGCTGGGCGAGGAAGCCCTGGGTGTCGCCGTCGGCGATGAAGCAGATGTCGTGGGAGTCGGGCTTCTTGGCGACCGCGAGGCCCCGGCGCTCGGCCTCCGCGCGGATCTCGTCCTTCGTCGTCACCGTGTCGCCCAGCGGGAACATCGCGTGGGCGAGCTGGCGGTCGTCCAGGACGCCGAGGACGTACGACTGGTCCTTCGCCAGGTCGGAGGCGCGGTGCAGCTCGCGCGTGCCGTCCGCTCCGACGATCACCTTCGCGTAGTGGCCGGTGCACACGGCGTCGAAGCCGAGGGCCAGCGCCTTGTCCAGCAGCGCCGCGAACTTGATCTTCTCGTTGCAGCGCAGACAGGGGTTCGGGGTGCGCCCGGCCTCGTACTCGGCGACGAAGTCCTCGACGACGTCCTCACGGAAGCGGTCGGCGAGGTCCCACACGTAGAACGGGATGCCGATGACGTCCGCGGCGCGGCGGGCGTCGCGGGAGTCCTCGATGGTGCAACAGCCCCGCGCGCCCGTACGGAACGACTGCGGGTTCGCGGAGAGCGCGAGGTGGACTCCGGTCACGTCGTGGCCCGCCTCGGCCGCGCGGGCGGCGGCGACGGCGGAGTCGACCCCGCCGGACATGGCGGCGAGGACGCGAAGGGGGCGGGGGCGCTGCGGGGTGTCAGTCATAACGCATCCAGGGTACGGCCGCCCGGGAACCGAAGCCCGCGAGTATCCGTTCTGGATCACATGGAGCAGACGACGGGCGGCCCGGGCCGCCGCATCGGGCGGCGCTCGCTGATCATCGGCGGCGCGGCGGCCGCCGGTATCGGCACCGCCGGGGTGCTGGCGCGCGACGAGCTGGCGAGCCTGTGGTGGCGGGTGCCCGGGGTGGAGAAGTCCCGGGTCGAGGGCGCGGTGGACTACCGGGGCGCGCGCTGGGTGGCGGCCTCCTCGGCGAACTGGCGGCGCGCGGACCGGCCGGACGACTACTCCATAGACATGGTGATCATCCATGTCACCCAGGGCAGCTTCGACAGCGCGGTGCAGGTCTTCCAGGACCCGGGGCACGGCGCCGCCTCGCACTACATCGTCCGCGACGACGGCCACGTCACCCAGATGATCCGCGAGCTGGACGTGGCGTTCCACGCGGGCAACCGCGCCTACAACGAACGGAGCGTGGGCATCGAGCACGCCGGTTTCGTCGACCGGCCCCAGGACTTCACCGACGCCATGTACGCCGCCTCGGCGCGGCTCACGGCCGGGATATGCCGTCGCTACGAGATACCCGTCGACCGCGAGCACATCATCGGCCATGTGGAGGTGCCGGGCACCGACCACACCGACCCCGGGCCGCACTGGGACTGGGAGCGGTACATGCGGCTGGTGCGGAGGGCGTCCACGGCGCCGACGTCCACGCCGACGCCGACACCGAGCTGACTCAGGGCTCCCTCAGCTGGCTCAGGTGAGTCCCGCCGCGCGGGCGCGTTCCACCGCCGGGCCGATCGCCTTCGCCACCGCCTCGACATCGGCCTCGGTGGAGGTGTGGCCGAGGGAGAAGCGCAGGGTGCCGCGGGCCAGGTCCGGGTCGGTGCCGGTGGCGAGCAGGACGTGGCTGGGCTGGGCGACGCCCGCGGTGCAGGCGGAGCCCGTGGAGCACTCGATGCCCTGCGCGTCCAGCAGGAGCAGCAGGGAGTCGCCCTCGCAGCCGGGGAAGGTGAAGTGCGCGTTGGCCGGGAGCCTGCCCCCGGGGGCCGGGTCGCCGCCCAGGATCGCGTCCGGCACGGCCTTGCGGACCGCGTCGGTCAACTGGTCGCGCAGCGCGCCGATCTCCCGGGCGAACCACTCGCGCTGCTCGGCGGCGAGCCGTCCGGCGACGGCGAAGGAGGCGATGGCGGGGACGTCCAGGGTGCCGGAGCGGACATGGCGCTCCTGGCCGCCGCCGTGCAGCACGGGTACGGGGGTGTACTCACGGCCGAGGAGCAGCGCGCCGATGCCGTAGGGGCCGCCGATCTTGTGGCCGGAGACCGTCATCGCGGCCAGGCCGGAGTCGGCGAAGTCGACCGGGGTCTGACCGAAGGCCTGCACCGCGTCGGAGTGCAGCGGGACGCCGAACTCGGCGGCCACGGCGGCGAGTTCACGGACCGGGAGGATGGTGCCGATCTCGTTGTTCGCCCACATGACGGTGGCCAGGGCCACGTCGTCGGGGTCGCGGGCGATGGCCTCCCGCAGGGCGTCCGGGTGGACCCGGCCGTACTGGTCGACGGGGAGGTACTCGACGGTCGCGCCCTCGTGCTCGCCGAGCCAGTGGACGGCGTCCAGGACGGCGTGGTGCTCGACGGGACTGGCGAGGACCCGGGTGCGGGCCGGGTCGGCGTCGCGGCGGGACCAGTACAGGCCCTTCACCGCGAGGTTGTCGGCCTCGGTGCCGCCGGAGGTGAAGACGACCTCGCTGGGGCGGGCGCCGAGCGCGTCCGCGAGGGTTTCGCGGGCTTCCTCGACGGTGCGGCGGGCGGCTCTGCCGGATGCGTGGAGGGAGGAGGCGTTGCCCGTTCTGCCGAGGTGGGCGGTGAGTGCCTCTGCCGCCTCCGGGAGCATGGGGGTGGTCGCGGCGTGGTCGAGGTATGCCATGGTGTCGCCGATTCTACGGCGCGGGGGTATGTGGGCAGGGGGCGCCTTACCCGCGCACAGGTGCCGTGGCTGGCGGCGGGTCCGGCGGGACCGGCGGCGGCGACAGCCCACAGCCGTGGAGGCCTCAGAAGCTCCAGGAAATCGTGTTGTCCGCCTGCATGAAGGCGACCAGGACCAGCAGGTCGGCCACGCCCAGACCCAGACCCAGGTACGCCCGGGCCGGGCGGTTCGTGCCTCGCCAGAGGGCGATGGCCGCCAGGGTGATGGCGATCGGGCCCAGGAAGACGTTCAGGACCAGGAGGCCGAGCAGGCCCAGGACGAAGGAGGCGACGGCCATGCCGTCGGTGTCGCGCTTGCCGGTGTGGGTGGTGGCCGGTGCGGTCAGTTGCATGGTGGTCAGCTCCCGGTGGATGGGGTGCGGTGCCTGCGGCCGTGGCGCTCGCGGAGGGCGAAGACGCCGAGCCAGACGGCGATGACGGCGGCCATGACGAGAGAGAAGGTCAGCGGTGCGTGGGCGACGGTGCCCAGCACGACGCCGAGCAGCAGAAGTGCGGCGACGAGAAACAGCATGGAGCCGATCCCCCAGGTCTCCAGTTGGGTGAACGCTTGTGGTTACACTTGTTCACTGACTTCCCAGTCTAACGCGCGTGATGCCTTCTCAATTCCAGAGAACAGTTGTTAACTGCATGGCATGAGTCACACCCTCGGCATCCGGCAGGCCCAGAAGCGGAAGACCCGGCAGGCGCTCCTCGACGCGGCGCTGGAGCTGCTGGAGGAGCAGAGCCTGAGCAGCCTGGGGCTCCGTGAGGTCACCCGTGCCGTGGGGGTCGCCCCGACCGCCTTCTACCGGCACTTCCAGTCCACCGCCGACCTGGGCGTGGCCCTGGTCGAGGAGGCGCTCGGCAGCCTGCACGCCACGATCCGCACGATCGTGGCCACGGCGGGCGACAGCGACGAACGCATAGTGCGCGCCGTCGAGTTGATCGCCCGGCACGTCACGGCCCACCCCGCCCACGTCCGCTTCATCGCCCGCGAACAGCACGGCGGGGTCCAGCCGGTACGCGAGGCCATCCGGGGCCAGCTCACCCTGTTCACCGAGGAGGTGCGGGCCCAGCTGGCGGAGGACCCGGAGGCCGAGGGCTGGAGCGACGACGACCTGACGATGCTCGCGGGCCTCTACGTCGACCAGATGCTGGTCACGGCCTCGCAGTTCCTGGAGGTCCTGGACGCCCCGGAAACGGAGCGGCGGCGGGTCGCCCAGCTCGCGACCCGCCGCCTGCGGCTCATCAGCATCGGCCGGGTCCACTGGCTGGACTAGGGCCGAGGGACAAGAACGTCAGCCGAGCCGCACCCTCGCCAGCTGCCGCGACTGGGCCACCAGCCGGTCCGCGCTGTCCCAGACCTCCGCGTCCTCCTCCAGGAAGCCGCCCGCGAGGTTGCGGGTGGTGATCGAGACGCGCAGGGGGCCGGGGGCCGGGCGGGTGCGGACGTGAACGGTCAGTTCCACGGTCGGGACCCAGCCGGAGAGGCCCAGTTCGAAGGCCGTGGGCGGAAGGGCGTCGACGGCGAGGAGGAGCGAGAGGGGGTCGGCGTCCCGGCCGTCGGCGAGGCCGAACCAGGCCCGCATCTCCCCCTTGCCGGAGGGCGCGCCGAGCGCCCAGCCGAGGGTGGCGGGGTCGAGCTTGAGCATCAGGCGGTCGGTGATGGCGGAGCTGCCGGGGACCGGGGCGGGGGCGTCCTGGGGGCCGAAGCACTGGTCCATCGGTGGGATCGCGGGCGGCTTCGCCGAGGTGCGGACGTCGTCCGGGAGGGTGCCCAGATCGCCGTAGGAGGCGAGGACGCGGATCCGCTCGACCTCGGCGCCCTGCTCGTCGTACTGGAAGAGCGAGGCCTGGCCGGTGGAGAGGGTGCGGCCGGTGCGTATGGTCTCCGTGCGGACGACCGCCGGGCCGGGCTGGGAGGCGGTGAGGTAGTGCGCGGAGATGGTGAAGGGGTCCGGGTGCGGCAGCGCGTCGGCCAGGGCGCGGCCCAGGACGGCCAGCAGATAGCCGCCGTTGACGGCGTTGATGATGGTCCAGCCCGCGGACAGGTCGATGTCGTAGACGCCGGGTTCGCGGCGGGTGACCGTGGTGTCGCGGTCGAACTCGCTGTTGCCGAGGGTCGCCTGGGATGCCTGAGACATGCCGGTACCGTACAACAAGAAAATACTAAGCGGTAGCTTTGCTCTCGGTGGCCTGGTCCGGGGACTCCTCCCGCACGGTCGATCTACGGTTCCAGGCCCGCGGGGCCCGCCAGTGGTACCGCATCGCGAGCAGCCGCAGGACGAAGGCCACGAGGGCGGCGAGCGCGCTGGTCAACGGGTTGAGGGCGTCGTAGCCGATGCACAGCGCGGTCACCGCGGCGCCGACGATCGCGGGGACGGCGTACAGGTCGCGGTCCCAGCGCAGCAGCGACGGCACCTCGTTGGCGAGGATGTCCCGGACCACACCGCCGCCGACCGCGGTGGCCAGGCCCAGCGTCGCCGACGCGGTGAGGCCGAGTCCGTACTCGTACGCTTTCGTCGTGCCCGCGACGCAGAACAGGCCGAGGCCCGCCGCGTCGAAGACGTTCACGCCCACCTGGATGCGTTCGACCTGCGGATGCAGGAAGAAGACCAGGAGGGTGGCGAGCAGCGGGGTCACGAAGTAGCCGAGGTCCGTGAACGCCGCCGGGGGTACGGCGCCGATGACCAGGTCCCGGAAGATCCCGCCGCCGAGCGCGGTGGCCTCGGCGAGGACGGCGATGCCGAACACGTCGAAGTTCTTGCGGACGGCCAGCAGCGCGCCGGAGATGGCGAAGACGAAGATGCCGATCAGGTCGAGCGTGTGCTGGACGGACGGGCTGAAGAATTGCTGGAGCACCCGAACATTCTGACGTGTGCAGGGGTGTGCACCTCACGAAGAAAGGCGCACACCCCTTGAAAGCACCGTTACGCGGTCTTCTCGGCCTTCGCGACCTCTTCGGCGTCCTTGACCTCTTCGGCGTCCTCGGCCTTCACGGCGTCTTCAGCCTTCACGGCGTCTTCAGCCTTCACGGCGTCCTCGACCTTCGCGACCTCTTCGGCGTCCTCGGCCTTCACGGCGTCTTCAGCCTTCTCGGCGTCCTCGACCTTCGCGACCTCTTCGGCGTCCTCGGCCTTCACGGCGTCCTCGGCCTTCACGGCATCCTCGGCCTTCACGGCCTTCACGGCGTCCTCAACCTGCGAGGGCTCCGCCGTCTCGACCGGCTCCGGCTCCTCCGACTCCGCCTTCGGCCCGTCCGCGACCTCCTCGCGCGCCGCCGGGACCACGTCCCCCATCGTCCGCGTCAGCGTCCCGGCCGCGATCTCGGCGGCGTAGTGGCAGGCCACCCGGTGGCCGCCGCCGACGTCGGTCAGCTCCGGCCGCTCGGTCGCGCACCGCGTCTCCTGCACCCACGGGCAGCGGGTGTGGAAGCGGCACCCGGTGGGCGGGTTGGCGGGCGAGGGCAGGTCGCCGGTGAGCAGGATGCGCTCGCGCCGGTCCTCCACCTCCGGGTCGGGCACCGGAACCGCCGACATCAGGGCCTTGGTGTAGGGGTGCCTCGGCTCCGCGTACAGCGCGTCGCTCGGGGCCTCCTCCACCAGCGCGCCCAGGTACATCACGCCGATCACGTCGGAGATGTGCCGGACCACGGCGAGGTCATGGGCGATGACGACATAGGTCAGGCCCAGTTCCTCCTGGAGTTCCTCCAGCAGGTTGATCACCTGCGCCTGGATCGACACGTCCAGCGCCGACACCGGCTCGTCGCAGATGATCACGTCCGGTTCCAGGACCAGCGCGCGGGCGATGCCGATGCGCTGGCGCTGACCGCCGGAGAACTCGTGCGGGTACCGGGAGAGGGCGTTGGTGGGCAGACCGACCTTGGCCAGGATGGCCTTGATCTTCTCCCGGCGCTCCTCCTGGGTGGCGCCGATGCCGTGCGCGAGCATGCCCTCGGAGAGGATCGACTCGATGTTCTGCCGGGGGTTGAGCGAGCCCAGCGGGTCCTGGAAGACCATCTGGAGGCGGCGCCGGAAGCGGCGCATCTCCTCGTCGGGCAGCTTCGCCAGGTCGGTGCCGTCGAGCACGACCCCGCCCTCGGTGATGTCCACCAGCCGCAGCACGGCCCGGCCGAGGGTGGTCTTGCCACAGCCCGACTCACCGACCAGGCCGTAGGTCTCGCCCGCCTCGACCTTGAGCGAGACGCCGTCGACGGCGTGGACGTGGCCCACGGTGCGGTCGAAGAGGATGCCCCTCTTCACCGGGAAGTGGACCTTCACGCCGTCCAGTTCGAGCAGGCTCATGCGGGGACCTCCTCGGCCCGGGCGTCTTCGAGTACGGGGTGGACGCAGCGCACCTGGTGCCCGGCGGCGCGCGGCTCGGTGAGCGCGGGGCCGCCGGTCAGGCAGTCCACCTCGTAGCGGTCGCAGCGGGGCGCGAAGGCACAGCCGTCGGCCCAGGCGATCCGGTCGTTGATGGAGCCGCGCACGGGGGTGAGCGGCTCGCCGCGCGGGGCGTCCAGGCGGGGGATGGAGCCCAGCAGTCCGTGCGCGTAGGGGTGGGTGGGATGGGCGAACAGCTCGCGGCGCCCTGCGGACTCCACGACCTTGCCCGCGTACAGGACGTTGACCTGGTCGCAGAGCCCGGCGACCACGCCCAGGTCGTGGGTGATCATCAGGAGGGCGGTGCCCTCGTCGTCCACCAGTTCCTTGAGCAGTTCCAGGATCTGGGCCTGGATGGTCACGTCGAGGGCGGTGGTCGGCTCGTCGGCGATGAGCAGCTTGGGCGCGCAGGCGACGGCCATGGCGATCAGCGCGCGCTGGCGCATACCGCCGGACATCTGGTGCGGGTACTCCCTGAGCCGCCGGGTGGGGTCGGGGATGCCGACCCGGTCCAGCAGATGGGCGGCCTCCTTGCGGGCGGCCTCGCCCTTGAGCCCCCGGTGCCGCTCGAGGATCTCGGTGACCTGGACGCCGATCGGGACGACCGGGTTCAGGGAGGACAGCGGGTCCTGGAAGATCATGGCCATCTTGCTGCCGCGCAGGTCGCGCAGGGCGCCACGGTTCATGGTCAGCAGGTTGGCGCCGTCGAAGTCGGCGCTCCCGCCGACCTTGACGCCCTTGCGCGGCAGCAGCCCCATCAGCGCCAGGGAGGTGACGGACTTGCCGCAGCCGGACTCGCCGACAAGACCCACGACCTGACCCTGGTCGACGGAGAACGAGACACCGTCGACCGCGCGGGACTCCTTGCGGCCGTGCTGTCCGCCGAAGGTGACGGTCAGTTCGTCGACTGTGAGAAGTGGCATGGTGGTTCAGCCTCGCAGCTTCGGGTCGAGGGCTTCCCGCATGGCCTCGCCGAGCAGGGTGAAGCCGAGGGCGGTGATGATGATGCCGACCGCCGGATAGACCGCCATCATCGGCGCGTTGTCGAAGAAGCGCTGCGCCTGGGACAGCATGACACCCCACTCGGGAACCGCGGGGTCGGGGTTGCCGAGACCCAGGTAGGACAGGGCCGCCGCCTCGATGATCGCGGTGGCCAGGGAGAGCGTCGCCTGGACGATCACCGGGCTGAGCGAGTTGGGCAGGATCTGGGTGACGACGATGCGCTTCCTGCGGACACCGAGGGCGCGGGCGGCCAGTACGTAGTCCGTACCGCCCTGGGCGAGCATCGAACCGCGCAGCAGCCGGGCGAAGATCGGCACCTGGACGACACCGACGGCGATCATCACGGTGGTCAGCGACTGGCCGAGGACGGCCGCCACGGACACGGCCAGCAGCAGCGAGGGCAGCGCCAGCATCATGTCGGTGACACGCATGATCACGGAGTCGATGCGCTTGCCCGTCGCCCCGCCCAGCGTGGCGGCGGCGCCGGAGAAGCCGCCGATGAGGAAGCCGACGGTGAGGCCGATGAGGGTCGACACGACACCGACGAGCAGGGTCTGCCGGGCGCCGATCAGCATCCGGGAGAACATGTCGCGGCCGAGGTGGTCCAGGCCCAGCCAGTTCTCGCCGCGCGGGCCGACGAACTTGCCCTGGTTGACGAGGACTTCGCCGCGCCAGGTCTGCGCGGTGGGCGAGTGCGGGGCTATCCAGGGGCCGATGACGGCGAGGACGACGAAGACGGCGATGATGCCCGCTCCGATGATCGCCATCTTGCTGGATTTCAGCCGCCGGAACGCCTCGCGCCACAGGCTGGCACCGGACGTGGTCTCGTGCTGTGCGGTCAGCTGCGCGAGGCGCTCGATCTTCTCGGTTTTCGTGAGGCTCACTTCAGTGCACCCGCACTCTCGGGTCGATGAGGCTGTACGCCACGTCCACCAGCAGGTTGATCAGGACGTACACGATCGCGATGAACATGATGAAGCCGACGAGTACGGGGTAGTCGCGGCCGTCGATCGCGGTCCGGATGAAGGAGCCGATGCCGCCGAAGGAGAAGACGGACTCGGTGAGGACGGCGCCGGAGAGCAGGGAGCCGGTGAGCAGGCCGACGGCCGTGACGACCGGCAGCATGGCGTTGCGCAGCACGTGGCGCCCGCGCACGGTGCTCCGCTTGAGGCCCTTGGACTCGGCGGTGCGGATGTAGTCCTCGCCCAGCACTTCCAGCACGCTCGCGCGGGTCATGCGGACGATGACGGCGAGCGGGATGGAGGCCAGGGTGATCGCGGGCAGCACCAGATGGGTGATCGCGTCCCAGGACGCGTCCAACTCCCCGGTGAGGACGCCGTCCAGGACGGCGAATCCGGTGATCTCGGTGGCGTTGATCCCGGTGGACAGGCGGCCGTAGCTGGGGAAGATGCCCAGTTCGACGGCGAAGACGCCCTTGAGGATCAGGGCGAGGAAGAAGACCGGGATGCAGATGCCGACGAGCGAGCCGGACACGGCGGTGACGTCCAGCCAGCCGCCCCGCTTGCGGGCGGCGAAGTAACCGAGTGGTACACCGACCGCGATGGCGATGATCATCGCGGCGATGGACAGTTCGACCGTGGCGGGGAAGCGCAGGGTGAACTCGTCCCACACCGGCTGCCCGGTCTGCACCGAGGTGCCGAGGTCGAGTTCGCCGATGCGCTTCAGGAAACGCCAGTACTGGACGTACAGGGGCTGGTCGAGCCCCAACGCACGGTTGATCCGTGCCACTTCGGCCTCGGTGGCCCTTTCCCCCAGGATCGCTGAGGCGGGTCCGCCGGGCAGCCGGTTGAGCCAGAGGAACAGCAGAACCGACAGGCCGAGCAGGGTGGGAATGAGTTGGAGCAGTCTTCGTATGACGAGACGCAGCACCCCGCATGCCCCTTTCTTACGTGTGTGCCGTCATGAACAGGTCCGTCCGGCCGCCGAGGTGCAGCAGCCGGACGGACCCGTATACCTATGCCTGCCTGTCGCTTACTTGAAGGAGAGTTCCGAGAACACTTCCTGCGTCAGCGGCGAGACGTTCGGGGGGTTGACGTTCTTGGCGAACGCGATGGCCGGCGGGGAGGACGAGATCGGGACACCCGGCAGGTAGTCCATGATCGCCTCGTTGGCGGCCTCGTAGGCGGCGGTGCGGTCGGCGGCGTCGGCGATCTCGTTGCCCGCGTTCACCGCGTCGAACAGCTTCTCGTTCTTGAAGCCCCACTGCTTGTCGAACCCGGCGAACCAGGTGCCGATGAAGTTGAAGCCGTCGTTGAAGTCACCGGTCCAGCCGAGCATGTGCAGGGCGCAGGAGCCCGCCTCGGTGGCGTCCAGGTAGTCCGGGGCCCACTTCATGGCCTTCGGGGTGACCGTGATGCCAGCCTTCTCCAGGTCGGCCTTCATCAGCTCGAACAGGTCCTGCGGGGCAGGCATGTACGGGCGGGTGACCTCGGTCGGGTAGCAGAACTCGATCTTGAGCTTGCTCTCACCGGCGTCGGCGAGCAGCTCCTTCGCCTTGGCGGTGTCGTACGGGTAGGTCTTCACCTTGTCCGAGTAACCGGCGACGGTGTCCGGCATGAACTGCGTGGCCACCTTGCCGCCCTCGGGCAGCTGGGTCTTGACGAGGTTCTCGCGGTCGAGGGCGTGTGCGATCGCCTCGCGGACCTCCTTCTTCTTCAGCGCCGGGTTGGCCGACTGGGTCATGCCGACGTAGAAGAGGTTGAAGACGCCACGGGTCGGGACCTGGAAGCCCTCGCCCTCGAGGGTCTTGACGTCGGCGGGCGCGACCAGGTCGTAGCCGTCGATGTCACCGGCCTGGAGGGCCTGGCGGCGGCCGTCCTCGGTGTCGATGGTGCGGACGACCAGGTTCTTCACCTTGGCCTTGTCGCCCCAGTAGTCGTCGAAGCGCTCAAGGCTGACTTCCTTGTTGCCCTTGTTCCACTTCGTGATCTTGTACGGGCCGGTGCCGGCGACCATGCCGGCCTCCTGGCTGTACTTGGGGTACGTGATGGCGTCGCCCTTGGCGGTCGCCTCCTGCTTCTCGTACTCCTTGAGGGCCTTGGGCGAGTGGATCGCCAGGGCCTGGAGGGAGAAGCCGCCGGGCAGGTTGGCGGAGGGCTTCTTGACCTCGATGACGGCGGTGTTCTCGTCCTTGGCGGTGCAGGACTTGTAGTTCGCCTCGGGGGTCTCGGGGTCCTCGTTCTTCGCGAAGCCGCCCATGATGGTCTGCCAGTAGTAGGAGACCGCGCTGGACTGGTACGTGCCCTTCCAGTTGAACCAGTGGTCGTAGTTGGCGCACACGGCGTCGGCGTTGAAGGTCTCGCCGTCGTGGAACTTCACGCCCTTGCGGAGGTTGAAGGTCCAGACCGTGCCCTTGTCGTTGCTCTCCCAGCTCTCGGCGAGGCCGCCGACGAGCTTGCTGCCGCCCGACTCGTGCTCCAGCAGGGCCTCGAAGGCCTGGCGGGTGACGCGGAAGGTCTCGCCGTCACTCGCGAGGGCCGGGTCCAGCGAGCTGGGGTCGCCGGGGGCGCCGAACACGAACGTGTCCTTGGCACCGTTGCCGTCGTCTTCCTGGTCTCGCTCACTGGCGCAGCCTGTGACGATCAGACCGACCGCCAACGCGGCCGTGATCGCCCTGGCGGCACGGGATCTGGGTATGCGCATAGGGAGGACACTCCGGGTTCCGCTGGAAAAAGGGAATGCACTACTGACCGCCAGAACACTACAGACTGCAACGGGCGGCGGAGAACAGTCCGCATAGCGGTGATACCTAGTCGAGATCTGAACACTCAATAAATCGGAGACTACTGGTACATCGCGGGTGCGAAAGTTAACTTGCCTGATACACGCAGCAGTTCGCGTCCCGGCGCGAACGGCGTTTGCGCAGGCCAGAGGTGATGGGGTGACTGCGCTCAGTAAGCATGGGGCGCGGTCGCACCGGGCTGAGGACCGGACACGGGCGGGTAGCCGTACCCGCTGACCGGCGCGGCGTGCGCCTCACGGTCGTAGAACGGCCGGGCGTTGGCCCGCAGCCACATCGCGACCGGGTCGTGTTCGTCCGACATCGCGACCGTCGAGACGGGGAGTCCGTCCGGTACGGCGCTGACGGACTGCTGCATCATCGCGCGCACCGAGTCGACGGCGGGCGGCGAGGTGTCGTACACGTCCAGCCCGATCGCGAGGTACGGCGCGCCGAGCGCGGGCTGCACCCAGGCGCGGCGCAGCGAGCGGACGGCCGGGGTGCGGTGGGCGTTCTGGGTGAGCAGGGCGTAGAACTGCGGGACCTCGATGCCCGGTTCGGACAGTCTGAGCGGCCCGGCGGGCTGGCGGTCCAGGCCGGTGGCGATCCGGCGCAGGTCGAGCCAGGGTACGCCGACGCCGCCGCCGGGGGCGTGCGGATTCAGCCAGAGTCCGTAGTGGTCCGGGTAGAGCGCGCGGGCCACGTCGATGCCGTCGATGACCTCGTACGAACGGTTCCAGCCACTGGCCGACAGCTCCTGGGCGGAGGTGACGCAGGGGGCGTAGCCGAAGCCGTCGATCTCCATGTTGCCGTACTGGGCGTCGGGGGAACCGGACTGGCCGTGCCAGAGCAGCATCCAGATCCGGCCGGAGGACGGGGTGGCGAGCGCGCGCAGGAGGGCCTCGTAGGCGTCGTAGCGCCCGGGCGTCACCTGGCGCAGCATGTGCTCGACCTGACCGGCCGCGGCGGTGCCAGCGCTCACCTTTTTACGCCCCTCCGTACAACGCGCCTGCTCGGTTGTGACCCTAGCGTAAGCCTCCGGCGTGCTCGCGGGGTCGGGGTGTGCGCGCGTGGTCTTTCGCGTGCGGGTTCGTCGTGGTTGCTCGCGCCCACGCGGCGGCGCCGCGCATCGGTACAGCCCCGCGTCCCCCGGGGAAGCCGCGCTGCCCGGCGACGAAAGGTCCCCTATGTTCCCTGCTGGTAGAACGGCCGGACCTTTTCCCTCAGCCAGGTGACCACCGGGTCGTCCGTTACGTCCATCAGGAGCAGGTTGACCTGCCACTTGACGGGGGACTTGGTCAGGGCCCGGGAGAGGGCGTCCATGGGGAGGAGGCGCAGGTCGCCCTCCCACTGGGAGAGTTCGACGCCGACGAACATGACCGGCTCGTCGGTCTCGATGGCGGCGAGACAGCGGCGGGCCGAGCGGACCACGCCGGTGGACGCGAACTCGGCGGCGGCGGCGGTGAGGAAGTCGACCGGGTCGTCCTGCCAGTCGGGTTCGAAGAGGCGGACCCGGCCGCCGCTGGCGAGGCCGTCGAGCGGGGTGCGCCCGGCCCGGCAGAGTTCGGCCACGGCCTGCGGCGGCAGCGGGATGCCGACCACGCCGTCCGGGTTGACGGCGATGCCGACCTGCGGGGGCAGCCCGCGGGCGAACTCCACGGCGGGGGCGACGGTGTACGACATGTGCGGACCGGCGACCTGGCGGAGCTGTTCCTCGGAGCTGAAGACGGGGACGTAGGCCT
Source organism: Streptomyces sp. NPDC057877 (assembly GCF_042796855.1). Lineage (NCBI taxonomy): Bacteria > Bacillati > Actinomycetota > Actinomycetes > Kitasatosporales > Streptomycetaceae > Streptomyces > Streptomyces sp. NPDC057877. Next base: position 41,435 of record NZ_JBHVMS010000011.1, on the reverse strand, counting down.
GGCCGTCGATCTCCAGGCTGGGCAGGTCGAGCGGGCCGCTGTCCGGGCCGCCGCCGCTGGGCAGCGGCACCCACAGGAAGCTGCGGCCCAGCACCTCGACGATCCGGGCGCCCGCCGAGGGCACGCCCAGGGAGGCGGAGAGCACCTCCTCCAGTTCGTTGCCGGGCCATCCGCCGTGCGAATGGGGGTGTGCCTGCGCCGGGAAGTCCATCTGTTACCGCCTGCTCCGTACCACTGCTGGTGTGGCTGAAAAGGCTAGCGGGTGCCGCCCGGACGCCCCCGGCCCCCGCTCAGCCCGTGAAGCCGATCCGGCGCAGGGTGTCCGCCGCGTCGCGGTCGAGCAGGACCGCCGAGCCGCAGCCGTCGGGCAGGTCGCCGCGCTCCACCCGGCGCAACAGCCGGGCGGCGGCGCCGCGGTGGCGCCGGAACGCGTACCGCGAGACACCGCGCCCGCGTTCGCGCTGGCCCTCCAGGGCCTGCTGCGGGGTGACGTCGAGGACCAGCAGATGCAGGGCGCCGCCCCGGCGGCGTGCCTCGCGGGCCAGCCAGCCGCGCACCCAGGCCTGGGTGCCGCAGTCGTGCACGACGACGGGCTCGTCCGCGCGCAGGGCGCGGCGCAGCCCCGCGTAGTGGGCGAACCGGACGAGGGGGCGGTAGACGGCGTACGGCAGCCAGGACGGCGTACGGCTGTCCCAGCGGTCGCGGCTGTCCTGGGAGTCGATGCGCCGGGCGCGGACCGCGCGCCGCATCAGGGTGGACTTGCCGCTGCCGGGCAGTCCGGTGACCACGACGAGGTCACGGGGTCCGAAGAGAAGGGCGTGCGGACTGCGGCCGCCGCGCTCGCGCAGGTCGCGCAGGACGGGGGAAGGCCGTGGAAGGCATGCCTCGCGGGCGGGGGCGGCGGGCTGCTTGGGCAGCGCGAGACCCGAGGTGGTGGCGTACGCCGCCGTGGTCCTGTTCACCGTGATCGTCCTCCCTGGGGCGGTTCACGTGCTTCCCTGCCCATCGACTGTAAAGCGAAGGTAATACGGGGCGACTCGTCTTTTTGTGCGCTTCCCGCAACAAGCCCGCTACAGAGCGCTGTGCGAAGACTCCCCCTGCCGCCCCGCGTCGATGCGTGCAATGATGTGCCCGCCAACTGCATACCGGCCGTTTGAATCCGCGCGGGAGAGTCCCCAGCCAGCCGCTGGGGCGCCGAAGGAGCAAGTCCCTCCCTTGAATCTCTCAGGCCCCGTTACCGCGCGGGCGAGGCACATCTGAAAAGCGGGCCGCCCTCTGGTGGTCCCACCCAAGGTGCAAGTCATGCCGTACGCGGTCATGACGAACCTCTCAGGTTCCGATGACAGATGGGGAGGAATGACCTCGCCCCCGCCGTCATGCCCTGGAGACGACCGACCGATGAGCAGCACCGAACCCCGCCGTACCGCGCTCGACGCCGTGCACCGCGCGCTGGGCGCGACGATGACCGACTTCGCGGGCTGGGACATGCCCCTGCGCTACGGCTCCGAGCGCGACGAGCACAACGCCGTGCGCACCAGGGCCGGACTCTTCGACCTCTCCCACATGGGCGAGATCACGGTCACCGGCCCGCAGGCGGCGGCCCTGCTGGACTTCGCCCTCGTCGGCAACATCGCCTCCGTCGGTGTCGGCCGCGCCCGCTACACCATGATCTGCCAGCAGGACGGCGGCATCCTGGACGACCTGATCGTCTACCGGCTCGCCGAGACCGAGTACCTGGTGGTCGCGAACGCCTCCAACGCGCAGACCGTGCTGGACGCGCTGACCGGGCGCGCCGCGGGCTTCGACGCCGAGGTGCGCGACGACCGGGACGCCTACGCGCTGCTCGCCGTGCAGGGCCCCGAGTCCCCGGCGATCGTGAAGTCCCTCACCGACGCCGACCTGGACGGCCTGAAGTACTACGCCGGGCTGCCCGGCACGGTCGCGGGCGTCCCGGCGCTGATCGCGCGCACCGGCTACACCGGCGAGGACGGCTTCGAGCTGTTCGTGAAGCCGGAGCACGCCGTGGAGCTGTGGCAGGCGCTGACCAAGGCGGGCGAGGCCGCGGGTCTGGTGCCGTGCGGGCTGTCCTGCCGGGACACCCTGCGCCTGGAGGCGGGCATGCCGCTGTACGGGAACGAGCTGAGCACCTCCCTGACGCCCTTCGACGCCGGTCTCGGCCGGGTGGTGAAGTTCGAGAAGGAGGGCGACTTCGTCGGGCGTACGGCGCTGGCCGAGGCGGCCGAGCGGGCCGCGGCCAACCCGCCGCGCGTGCTGGTCGGCCTGGTCGCCGAGGGCCGCCGGGTGCCGCGCGCCGGGTACCCGGTCGTCGCCGACGGCCAGGTGATCGGCGAGGTCACCTCCGGCGCCCCCTCCCCCACCCTGGGCAAGCCGATCGCGATGGCGTACGTCGACGCCGCGCACTCGGCGCCGGGCACGGCCGGGGTCGGTGTGGACATCCGAGGCAGCCACGAGCCCTACGAGGTCGTGGCGCTGCCGTTCTACAAGCGGCGGAAGTAGACACTGGACGCGGTGGTCCCCCGTGACCCCGCGCACACGCACGCCGCTCACCAGCGGTTTCACCGGGCTTTTCAGATATCCCCTCGTCATCAGCACCTCCCCGCGTACAGGAGAATCCAGGTCATGAGCAACCCCCAGCAGCTGCGCTACAGCAAGGAGCACGAGTGGCTGTCGGTCGCCGAGGACGGCGTCTCGACGGTCGGCATCACCGAGTTCGCGGCCAACGCGCTCGGCGATGTCGTCTTCGCCCAGCTCCCCGAGGTGGGCTCCACGGTGACCGCGGGTGAGACCTGCGGCGAGCTGGAGTCGACCAAGTCGGTCAGCGACCTGTACTCGCCGGTGTCCGGCGAGGTCACCGAGATCAACGAGGACGTGGTGAACGACCCGTCGCTGGTGAACTCCGCCCCCTTCGAGGGTGGCTGGCTGTTCAAGGTGCGGGTCTCGGAGGAGCCCGCCGACCTGCTCTCCGCCGACGAGTACGCCGCCCACACCGCCGGCTGAGGAGTCGTAACCGGATGTCTGTCCTGAACACCCCCCTGCACGAGCTGGACCCGGCCGTCGCCGCCGCGGTCGACGCCGAGCTGCACCGCCAGCAGGCCACGCTGGAGATGATCGCCTCCGAGAACTTCGCGCCGGTCGCGGTGATGGAGGCGCAGGGCTCGGTCCTCACCAACAAGTACGCCGAGGGCTACCCGGGCCGCCGCTACTACGGTGGCTGCGAGCACGTCGACGTGGTCGAGCAGATCGCCATCGACCGCGTCAAGGAGCTGTTCGGCGCCGAGCACGCCAACGTCCAGCCGCACTCGGGCGCGCAGGCCAACGCGGCGGCGATGTTCGCGCTGCTGAAGCCCGGCGACACGATCATGGGCCTGAACCTCGCGCACGGCGGGCACCTGACCCACGGCATGAAGATCAACTTCTCCGGCAAGCTCTACGACGTGGTCGCCTACCACGTCGGCGAGGACGGCCGGGTCGACATGGCCGAGGTCGAGAAGCTGGCCAAGGAGAGCAGGCCGAAGCTGATCGTGGCGGGCTGGTCGGCCTACCCGCGGCAGCTGGACTTCGCCGCGTTCCGCCGGATCGCGGACGAGGTCGGCGCGTACCTGATGGTCGACATGGCGCACTTCGCCGGTCTCGTAGCGGCCGGGCTGCACCCCAACCCGGTGCCGCACGCGCACGTGGTCACCACCACCACCCACAAGACCCTGGGCGGCCCCCGCGGCGGTGTGATCCTCTCCACGGCCGAGCTGGCCAAGAAGATCAACTCCGCGGTCTTCCCAGGTCAGCAGGGTGGCCCGCTGGAGCATGTGATCGCGGCCAAGGCCGTCTCCTTCAAGGTCGCGGCGAGCGAGGACTTCAAGGAGCGGCAGCGCCGTACCCTGGAAGGCGCCCGTATCCTCGCCGAGCGCCTGGTGCGGGACGACGTGAGGGCGGTCGGCGTGGACGTGCTGTCCGGCGGCACGGACGTGCACCTGGTCCTGGTGGACCTGCGCGACTCCGAGCTGGACGGCCAGCAGGCCGAGGACCGTCTCCACGAGGTCGGCATCACCGTCAACCGCAACGCCATCCCGAACGACCCGCGACCCCCCATGGTCACCTCGGGTCTGCGGATCGGCACGCCCGCCCTGGCCACCCGCGGCTTCACCGCCGAGGACTTCGCCGAGGTCGCGGACGTGATCGCGGAGACGCTGAAGGCGGCTTCCCCCTTCGGGGGAGCCGACGTCGAGTCACTGAAGTCCCGAGTGAAGGCCCTGGCGGACAAGCACCCCCTGTACCCCGGCCTGACCAAGTAAGTCCCAGGTGGCGCGCCCGCTCCGAGACCCGGAACCGGGTGCGCCGCCGCCCCGCCCCTGAGGAGTGACCGTGGCCATCTCGGTCTTCGACCTGTTCTCGATCGGCATCGGCCCGTCCAGCTCCCACACCGTGGGCCCGATGCGGGCGGCGCGCATGTTCGCCCGCCGCCTGCGCAACGAGGGCGTACTGCCCTCCGTCGCCGCCGTGCGCGCGGAGCTGTACGGCTCCCTCGGCGCCACCGGCCACGGCCACGGCACGCCCAAGGCGGTGCTGCTCGGCCTGGAGGGCGCCTCGCCGCGCACGGTGGACGTGGAGACGGCGGACGACCGGGTCGAGGCGATCAGGGCCGCGGGTCGGCTGACGTTGCTGGCCGAGCACGAGATCCCCTTCGACTTCGACAAGGACCTCAAGCTCCACCGCCGCAAGGCCCTCCCCTACCACGCCAACGGCATGACGCTCTGGGCGTACGACGCCGACGGCGCCGAACTGCTGTCCAAGACCTACTACTCGGTCGGCGGCGGATTCGTCGTCGACGAGGACGCGGTGGGCGCGGACCGGATCAAGCTCGACGACACGGTCCTGAAGTACCCCTTCCGCACGGGCGACGAACTGCTGCGCCGTACGCGGGAGACCGGCCTGTCGATCTCCTCCCTGATGCTGGAGAACGAGCGCGCCTGGCGCACCGAGGACGAGATCCGCGCGGGCCTGCTGGAGATCTGGCGGGTCATGCAGGCGTGCGTCGACCGCGGCATGACCCGCGAGGGCATCCTGCCGGGCGGGCTGCGGGTACGCCGCCGCGCCGCCGTCACGGCCCGCCAACTGCGCGCCGACGGCGACCCGCTCGCCCACGCCATGGAGTGGATCACCCTCTACGCGATGGCGGTGAACGAGGAGAACGCGGCGGGCGGCCGGGTGGTCACGGCCCCCACCAACGGCGCCGCCGGGATCATCCCCGCGGTCCTGCACTACTACATCAACTTCATCCCCGGCGCCGACGAGGACGGAGTCGTCCGCTTCCTCCTCGCCGCGGGCGCCATCGGCATGCTCTTCAAGGAGAACGCCTCCATCTCCGGCGCCGAGGTCGGCTGCCAGGGCGAGGTCGGCTCCGCCTGCTCGATGGCCGCGGGCGCCCTCGCCGAGGTGATGGGCGGCACCCCCGAGCAGGTCGAGAACGCCGCCGAGATCGGCATGGAACACAACCTCGGCCTGACCTGCGACCCGGTCGGCGGCCTCGTCCAGATCCCCTGCATCGAGCGCAACGGCATGGCCGCGGTCAAGGCGGTCACCGCCGCCCGCATGGCCCTGCGCGGCGACGGCTCCCACAAGGTGTCCCTCGACAAGGTCATCAAGACCATGAAGGACACCGGCGCGGACATGAGCGTGAAGTACAAGGAGACGGCGCGCGGGGGCCTCGCCGTGAACATCATCGAGTGCTAGGCGCCGGGGCGGCCACCAGAGGAAGCGGGTGGCGGTGACGGGGCCGGGGCCGGGGGTGCCTCCGGTCCTGCGGGAGGGCGCGGCCCCGCGCTTCGCGGCCCTCTTCGGAAGCGAACCGGAAGCGGTGCGGAAGCGGTAGGGGGCTCCCCCCGGCAGCGGTGTCGGCGGTTTCCTTGCGGGAAGGTGTCCGCCCGGCGCGGTGGGCACGCCGCGGGTGCGCGAGGAGGACGCCAGCCATGCCCGGGCAGCAGACGCAGTGCCCACGGACCGAGCTTCCCTACGACGAGATCAGCCACGACGACTACGCGGAGGCCGCCGCGCGGGACTTCGTACCCTTTCCGGTGCTGGCGGGCGTCACCCTGCTGAAGGGACCGTGTCCGCGGTGCGGGGGGACGATGTCCGTGCACCTCGTCGAGGACATCGTGCGCGGTGGGCGGTCCGGCGCGGTCGCGAGCGGGCCGTACCACACCATGCGGTGCGGGTGCCGGAACGCGCACCCCGGGCAGCCGGAGGGCCGCGAGGGCTGCGGCGCGTACTGGAACATCGTCGTGGCGCGGGCGGACCCGTCATGAGCCGCCCGGTACTGCGGCCCGGTCCCCCGGCGACACCCGGCGATCTGCACCGGGCACAGCATCGTGAGGAACTGCTGAGCGGAACCGAACTGGAGCGCATCCGCTCGGCGGCGGTCGCCTGGCGCAACGGGCTGGGCGGGCTGCTGGCCGGGCTCATCGGCTTCGGTCTGGTCAAGGGCCGCTCCGACGTCACGCAGCTGTCGGCCGTGCCGGGCGTCGCGGTGGGCGTGCTGCTGGCGCTGGCCGCGCTGGCCGGTGGAGTGGCGGCCTGGCTGGTGTTGCGGGCCGCGCACGGCATGCCCCGGGTGACGCCCGCCGCCGGGCTGCCCGGCCGGGTCGCGGACGAGCACGCGCAGGCCACCGCCGCCGCGCGTGATCTGCGGCGGGGCAGTGCGCTGGTGGTGGCGCACGCGGTGCTGCTGATCGCCGCCGTCGGTCTGACCTGGTACGGACCGGCGCGGGCCCAGCCCCGGGTCGAGGTGGTCACCCCGGACGTCACCGCGTGCGGCACCGTCCGGCTGATCGCGGACGGCACCATGACCGTGCGCGCCGGGGACTCGGATCTGCGCGTTCCGCTCGGGGAGGTGCTCACCATCACCGCGGTCGACTCGTGCCCGCCCCGCTGACCGGCGTACCGGTGTTCAGTGGCCCATGTGCACGAAGGGCGCCCACAGGATGGCGACCTCGGACTCGGTCAGGTCCCGCAGCTCCCGCATCGCGCTGTGGAGGGCCCGCGCCACGTCGTCCCCGGTGGGGTCGGCGCGACCGGCGACCGCGGTGAAGACCGCCTCCGCGGCCTCGGCGATGGCCTCGTCGTTGGCCGTCCACAGCGAACCGATCACGTCCCGCCAGCCCGCGAAGCGCAGTGCGGCGGTCAGGCTGATGGCCTCGTCCATGTTGACCAGCCCCCCGTTGGCCGTCTCGCACGCCGCCAGGAAGGCCAGATCACCGGGGTGCGCCCCACCGCCCGCGAGCTGAGCCACGGTCAGCACCCCGTCATGGAGTATCAGCCCGCCCTGGGAGGGTTCGGCGAGGTCCTGCTTGCCGTGGCAGCCGAAGTGGGCGTACCGGTGCTCCCGCAACGCGTCGCGGACCCGCGTCACCGTGGCGTCCCCCTGCTCCAGACAGGTGTGCCGCTCGCCCGGGAACAGATCGGCCAGCCCCTCCCGCTCCGTCAGACCGAGCTTGGGGTGGCCCTCGGTCTCCGGCATCGCGACGACGAGCAGCCGCGCCGGTTCGGCGTGCGCCGCCCGAGACGGCTCGGAGGCGGTCAGCAGGTGCAGGGTCGGGGTGTACGAGGAGACGACCCGGTCCATCACGGTCTCGCCCGGCGTGCGCCCGGCGCCGTGCTGGCCCGCGGCGTGCAGCGGCACCAGCGACAGCACGCTCGTCGGACACCACCAGAGCCGCGGCAGCGGCTCACCGGCGGCCCGGGGGACGTGGCCGAGCGCCGTCATGACCGGTTCCGCGATCTTCTCCCAGGCCCACTCCAGCAGGTCCCGCGCGTGCGTGTTCCGTTCGCCGGGTGATGCCGGGACCTCGCCGAGCAGGACGCCCAGATGCGCGAAGAGGGTGTCGACCGCCTCGTCGAAGACGATCCCGGGCAGCGGCACCACCCGCACACCAGCGGCCGAGACCACCAGCGCGTCGCTGCGCCAGCGGCTGAAGTTGACCAGTACGGCCGCCCCGTCGACGGCCCAGTGCGCCCTCAGGTGGGACAGCGTCACCTCGGCCGGTGCGACGGCTGACGCACCGGCGAGCGACTGCGCCCAGATCACCCCCCGGCCCCGTTCCAGCAGTTCCACCGCCAGGCCGGGGTCGCCCGTGTTCAGCGCGCACGCCGCCGCGTCGGACGCCAGTGCGACCCAGGCCCGCCGTGCCAGGTGCAGTTCCTGGTCGGACCGGTCGAGTCCGCGGTGCGCCAGCAGCGGCAGGGTGTGCACGGCGATCCGGTACGCCTCCAGCGCCGAGGTCCAACTGCCGCGCTCGGCCTCGAACATGGCCCACTTCTGGGCCGTGTCCAGCCGCACCCAGGGGGTGGCGCCGTCCATCTCCGTCACCTCGCGCCAGGCGGCGACGGCGACCGCGGCGTCAGCGGCGTCCCCCGTCAGGTCGTACCGCATGCGGGCCGCCGTGGCCCGGTTGGTCAGGGACGCGCCGCGGCTGCGGTGGTTCCGGGGCAGCATCGCCACCAGCGTCTCGCTCGTCGTCAGCGCTTCGTCCAGGTGGTCGACCCGGGACAGCAGTTCACCGGCCCACATCAGGGCGGCGACATGGTGGTTGAGGATGTCGACACGGGCCGGATGCCCGTCCGGGAGGGTCCGCACCGCCTCCCCGCTCGCCGCCACCGCCTCCGTCAGCAGGCCCTCGTCGCCGTCGGCGCGGCGACCGGCGTGGCTCAGGGTGATCGCGAGGTGCGAGAGGACCAGTGACCGTTCCGCGCTCTCCGGCTCGACCCGCCGGGCGGCCTCCCGGCACCGTCGTACCGCCTCCTCCAGATGAGCGGCGTCCTCGGACATCTCGTACTGGAACAGCAGGGCCATGCCCAGCGCCGCGAGGAGCTGCGCCCGGCCGGGAACCCGTCCGGGGAATGCGTCGCACGCCTCGCGCAGCAGTCGTACGCCGTCACTCAGGTCGTCGCGTCGGCCGATGAGCTTGAACCGGCCGATCAGCGCTGTGCCGACACCGTGCGCCACCAGTGCCCGCAGCAGGGGGTCGGGCCACTCCCCGTCGAGCAGCGGTCGCCCGAGTGTGATCACCTCGTCGAGGTGTGCGGGGTCGCCGCCGCCCCCCTCGTATGCCAGGCACAGGGCCGTCACCCGGTGCCAGACCGCCACGAGGTGGCCGGGGTGGCCCTCGGGCAGCAGGGCGAGCAGTTCCCGTGACCGGGCCGACAGGCGCGCCAGGTCCCGCGCCGACCCGGTGTTCTGGTAGCGCAGCAACAGCCCGTGCTGGAGGTGGAGTCCCGCCTGCACGGCATCCGGTGTCGTGCCCTCGGCCCGCCCGGCGAGGTGGTCGATCAGCGCGTCGAGGCGGTCGGCGGGCAGCCTGCCCTGGCCCGCCTGATCGAGCTGGGACGTGATCTCCGCTTCCTCCCGGGCGACGCGGGTCTGCTCCGCCAGCGTCGTACGGGCCTCACGGAAACGGTCGAGCAGTCTTCCGAGCATGCGTCACCTCACCTCATGCCCACGGCGTCGGTTTCCTGCCCACGGTGGCCGGGCAGCACGCCCAGCTTCCTCGCGGTGTTCTCGACGTAGCGGATCGCCAGCACGAGCAAGCCGATGTCGTCCAGGTACACGGGGTCCGGGACCAGGTCGACCGGGCTGAAGGTGTAGAGCAGGGAGAGGTAGAAGACGATTTTGTTCGAGAAGGGCATCTCCTCGCTGCGCAGCAGCTTGGAGACCTTCCACAGCTTGACCACGAGCGCGATCACGACTCCCAGCATGGCCAGGACCGCGACCGCGATGACGATCAGCAGGACGGTGGGCAGCTCACTCAACGGTTCCTCCTGCGAGTCTCACCGCACCGTGCGAACGTGCGGAGGAGATATGCGCCTGTGACGGCCATGAGACACGCGCTGCCGCTTCCGCGGGAATCAACCGCCGCTTCCGGTTCGCTTCCGGACCGCTTCCGGCCGGAGCACCGGCGACCGGTCGTAGGTGTGCAGGGCGCCGAAGTCCCCGGCGGTGAGCCAGTCCTGCCCCTGGCGGCGGACCCGGCACCCGGCGAGTTCGAGTCTGCTGGCGAGTTTCGACCGGAATTCGGGGGTGTCGGTCACCGTGACGTAGTTGAGTCCGCCGAGATCGGTCACCGGGCGCACCTCACCGAACTGGAGCAACACGGTGCGGGAGGGCTGGAAGGCGAGGGCCATGCCGAGTTCCAGCAGGACGTTGGGGCGGGCCTGGAGGCCCGGTTCGCGCTCCACCCGGGGCTCCCTGGACCCGTGCAGGCCGGGATGGAGATGGACGACGTCGTCGGGGGTCAGCAGGACGACGACCGCGCGGGCCCGCGGTATCGCGCGGGCGACGGCCTCACCGAGGGTGGGGGTGGCCTTCCCCGTCTCTCTGACCACCTCCTCCCACTCCAGGGGGTTGAGCCCGACGGCGCGCAGGAAGTCGAAGACCGCGCGGCGGGCCGGTTCGTCCCGGCCGTAGACGACGAAGACGTTGTGGGCCGCGTCGGGTTCCGCCGGGTCGGGAGGCGTCTGCGGGGGCCTGACGGCGGCCGGTCGCTCCTCGGCCGTGCCGGACGCGGACGTCAGTGCGGCCCGCTCCGTCGCCACCGTGAGGTAGGCGAGTTGGTCGTCGAGGCGTTCCAGGAACGAGCGGGCGAGGGCCGCGTCGTCGGCGAAGGGTCCACCGGGGGTCAGCATGCCCTCCAGGTCGAACGCCCGGGTGAGATTGTCGGCGGCGATCTCGACCGTCCGGTGCATGTCCCGCAGGCCGGTGTGCAGCAGCAGGGCGTCGTACCGGCGCAGCCGCAGCAGCTCCGCCTCCGCCCGGCCGTCCGCCCCGAGGGCGCGCAGTTCCGAGCCGAGCCGGTCCAGGGTGTTCCGCAGTTGCCGTGCCTCGTCGTCGCGTCGCCAGACGCGGAGCTGGTAGCGGAGTTTGGCGGCGTGCGCCAGATAGCGGGCCAGCGGCGGGATGCTCGTATCGCCGTTCGACCAGACCCAGGCGCTGGCCACCGGGTCGGCGTCCGGGCGGATCGCCAGGACGAACCGGCGGCGCGCCCGCTCGTCGGGCGCGGCGGGGTGTTCCCACAGCGCCGCCGCGCCGTCCGGCAGGACGACTCCGGGGTGGGACGCGGGCGGGTCCTCCGTGCTCTCGGGGAGCAACTCGTGCAGTGCCCGGTGGAGTTCGGGGGCCGCCGCCGCGATGTCGGCCGCCGCGTCCACGCGTGCCAGGAACAGCCGGGTCTCGCCGATCATCAGTGGCAGGTGTTCGGCGACCAGGGTGTGCCACTGGTAGTCCAGGGTCCGCCACCACGGCCACCGCGTGCCGGTCGCGCCGTCGGCGGGCAGCCGGGCCTCGGGGGGTGCCAGCGCCACCGACAGGGTGAGCAGGTCGTGGTGGCGGCGCAGGACGGCCTGGCAGTCGGCGCCCGGTCGCTCCAGGGCGGCGATCGCCGCCTCGCCCTCGGGAACGACGTCGTGCAGGTGTTCCGGTGGTACGGGGGGAAGTCCGGTGCCCGGGATGGGCTCCGTCAGGCGCAGCAGCAGCCCGCACCCACGCCAGATCTCCTTGAGCCGTCGGTAGGCGGCGGTCGCGTCGGGCCCGTCGGTCGGCGCGTGGAGGTGGGCGACGAACTGCTGGTCGAGGATCATCCTCGCTCCCCCCGGCATGCGTCGCCGGGCAGCGCCTCCACGTGCCGGGCGACCTCGGGCAGCCGTACCCCGCGCAGGTCCTGGGGCCGTAGGACGATCCGCAGTTCGGGGGTGACCGGCCCGTTCCGGCTGGCGCGCAGGAACGACTCCACGATCATGACGATCACCTGTTCGCCACTGAGCGCGACGCGGGCGAGTCCGGCTCCCACGAGCGGTATCGCCACCGGCCGGAGCAGCCCGTGCACCGCCACGGACTCCCACAGCCGGTCCAGTGACATACGCAGGTCCTCGGGGGTGGAGCGGGCGACGAGGTCGAGACCCTGACGGCTGTAGGCGACCGCGAACGCCCGGCCTCCGGGGTCCGGCAGTGTCAGGGGGACCACGGTCCCGACCGGGTAGCGCAGCCGTTTGCCCTTCGGTTTGTCCCGGACGGACTCCCGGCCGACCGGGGTCACCGCGCGCAGCCCACCGCGCAGTTCCCGGTCGAGCAGGGCCCGGTCGCCTCCGTAGCGGCGGTGCAGCAACTGTCCCTGGACGCTGTCCCGGCTGATGATGGCGTCCTGCTCGGTGGCGGTGTCGAAGGTGTCGCCGAAACCGGCGACGAGACTGGCGTCCGTCTCGTCGAAGAGGTCGCCCCGCTTGACCACCACGGCCGTACGCAGGTCGGGGAACTCCCGCCGCAGGAGTTCCGCCCCGTGCCGTTCGCGTAGTCGGGCCCGGAGCTTGTGCAGGGCGGCGAGGGCCTCCAGGTCGTCCGGGCGCGCGGCCACCAGCCGCTCGGCGACCGGCAGTGCCAGTTCGGGTCGGTCGGAGTCGGTGTGCAGGGCGATCAGTTCGGCGCAGACGGCTTCGTAGGTCGTGGTCAGCCGTCGTATCAGGGGCTGGGCGAAGGCCGCGTCGCTCACCTCGGGCAGGGGTCTGCCCCGCCACAGTCCGAGTGCCTCGGTGAGCAGCGCGGTCGCGGTCGCCGGGGCGGCGTGCGCGGCCTGGTGGAACAGGCCGGTGAACTTCACGGCGTCGATCCGGTCGGGGTCCAGGACCAGGCGGTAGGCCGAGTCCCGGCCCTGTCCGGTGAGCACCTGTTCGGTGAGCAGCGTCTGCTCGGTGTGCGGCATCTGCTCGGTGTGCGGCACCTGCTCGGTGTGCGGCCCCTGTTCGGTGTGCGGCCCCGAGGTGCCGTTCCGTCCTCCTGCCGGGTCCAGGGCACGCCGCAGCTCCAGTACGCGCTTCTGGACCTCGGTGCGGTGGGGGCGGGTGATCCTGCCGCGGACCGGCTCGCCCCAGAGGTCCGTGTAGAGGTCACCGCAGGGGACGGCCTCGCCCTCGGCCGTGACGAGCCGCAGGAGCAGCCTGGTGGTGAGGGGGGTGAGCCGGATGTCCTCGCCGTCGCGGCGCAGAGCGGAAGGACCCAGGACGCTCAGGTAGATACCCGCCACTCACGACTCCATCGCCGACCCCGTCCCCCTAGGGGGTGACATCGAGCGTACCAAGAGCGTTCCCGCGTGCACCGTACGTAAATGCGTTCCCCTCCCGGCGTGCGGAATCAGCCGGATATGCTCGCGTTCATGCCGCCGCCCCACGCCTTCTCGCCCCGGTCGCCCGCTGGGGACGCCAGGGCCGCACTCGCCAAGCGGATCCTCACCCTTCTCGAACGCTCGCTGACGGTCTGGGAGTTGCCTGCAGAGACGTGGAAGGGGCTCGACGACGGGCCCCTCGACGCGCTGCTGGCCACGGGAGCCGACAGCGACGCCCCCGCACTGCGCAGGGCGCTGGTCGAGCTGGACCTCGTGACGCCCGGCCGCATCACGCCGGTGACCACCACCGCGCCGGTGCCCGCGCCTGACCGGCACCGGGAGCGGGTGAACCACCTGGTGCACGCGCTGCGGGAGATCCTTGACGGCTCCACCGCCGACCGCGCCCCGCACCCCGCCGACGGGCCACGCGACACCGACCCCACCGGCCGCCGGTGAGCGTCCCGCGCCCGGTGGCGGCCGTGGAGTGCGGCGACAGGCCCTAGCCCCGGAACTCCGGCTTGCGCTCCGGGGACGCCTCGGCCAGCGCCCTGGTGACCTCCTCGACCCCGCCGCGCAGGCCGTAGACGGGGGTGTCGGGCTGCTGGCGCCAGGAGTCGTCCAGGCCGCCCGCGTCGACGGTGTCGAAGCCGAGTTCGTCGATCAGGGCGCGGGCCTTCGCCTTGGCCGCCTCGTCGTCGCCCGCGACCGGGAGGGCCATGCGGTCGGGGGCACCGGCCGGGCGGGGGCGGTCCAGGATGTCCTGGGCGTAGGTGCCGTTGAAGGCCTTGATCACGGGGTGGCCGATCTGCCGCTCGGTCCAGCGGCTCTCGGTCAGGCCCTCGTCCTCGATGGCGTCGATCCTCCCGTCCCGCTGCCGCGGGTAGTAGTTGCCGGTGTCGAGGACCGCGACGCCGTCCGCGGCCTCCTTCAGCAGGCCGGGCGGGAGGTCGGCGACCGCCTTGACCGGGATGGTGATCACGACGACCTCGGCGCCCCGCGCGGCCTCCTCGACCCGTACCGGGGTCGCGCCCGTCTCGGCCGCCAGGTCGGTGAGGGTGTGCGGGCCGCGTGAGTTGGCCACGGAGACCTGGTGGCCGAGGGTGGTGAGCCGCCGGGTGAGGTTGCCGCCGATGTTGCCCGCGCCGATGATGCCGATCTTCATGGCTGACCCTTCCGGAGTAGATGCACGTGCATGCTTCGTCGGTGCATCAACCGCGGGCCGGTACGGGCTATTCCGGGCTGTACGGCAATCGGGTGAACGGCCCGCGACCCGGCTAGCTGTCGAACCAGACCACCAACCGGCGGCAGACCACGGCAGTCGGCCAACGGGGCGAAGCCCGCGACGTTGCGCACGCCCGGGTGGCACGGCGAAGGGGCGCCCCCCTGACCAGGAGCGCCCCCTCCGTGTCCCTCACTTGTTCAGGTGGGTCCAGAACTCGTCGAAGGACAGCAGCTTGTCGCCGTCGAGGTCACGGCTGGCTATGACGGCCTCGGCGACCGCCTCGGTGACGTTCCAGTCCCCTCCCTGGGCCAGCGCGGCCTTGAACTCGGCCGGGGTGACGAAGCCGTCCCCGTCCGTGTCGATCCGCTCGAACTGCTTGCGCGCTTCCTGGATGTCCGGCACCGATCCGCCCCTTTGTCATGCCGTGTGCACAGTGCACAGTGCTCACTGCCCTTGATTGCGAAGGTCAGATTAGCTGCCCGTCCGTGACCGCAGTGCGGCGACCACCCATGCGAAGTCCTCCGCGTGCAGCGGCTGCGGCCCACGCCCGTTCACCCGCGCGATCAGCTCGCGGTAGCGGTTGGCCTGGGCGTGGAACCCGGCCTCCAGGCGTTCGAGTACGGCGGCCCGGTCGGCGTCCGGGCCGAGGAGTTCGACGAGGAACGGCTCGGCCTCGGGGGCGTCCGGCGCGATGCCCTGCTCGCGGGCCCGCCCGGCCAGCTTTACCAGCCGCTTGAAGAACCACATCGACGCCCCGGCCGGGGTGTCCGCGTCCCTGTCCCCCGCGTTGAACTCCACCATCTGCCGCATCCGGGCCCGGAAGCCCGGGTCCCCCACCAGTTCCGCCAGCTCCACCCAGGCGTCGACCTGTTGCGGGGTCGGGTCGTCGGGCAGGTCGACTGCGGTGTGCCGCAGGCGGTGCTCGATGTCCGGGTCCACCCGGTCCTCCAGCCCGTGGAACACCTCCGCCGCGAACTCCTCCATGATGCGCCGCCGTTCGGCGGCCGACAGCCGTGCCAGCTTGTTCATCAGTGTCATCTCCTCCGCGGTCGAGCCGCGTCGTGCCACGGTCGACAGCACCGCGCGGGTCACCTTGAGCGACCGGATCTGCGCGTCCAGCGCCGCGACATGCGCCGCCGCGACCTCCGCGACCGTCCGCTCCCCGGCCAGCACCTTGCGTACGTCGTCCAGGCCGAGGCCCAGTTCGCGCAGCGTGCGGATCAGTTCCAGGCGGGCGGCGGACCCGGCGTCGTAGAGCCGGTAGCCGCCCGGGGAGCGGGTCGCCGGGGGCAGTACGCCCTCGTCGGACCAGTAGCGGATGGTGCGGACGGTCAGTCCGGTGGCGCGGGCCAGCTCGCCGATGGTGAGAAGTCCGGTGCCGTCGTCGATCATGTCTGCGAGTCTGGGCCTTCCAGTGGGTGGAGACTCAAGCGGTGGAGGGCGGCACGGTGGAGAGCCTGCGGGACATTCTGGACGCGGCGGCGCGGGGCGTCTTCCCACCCGCCGACGGCGGTACGACCGTGGTGCCCCAGCACGCTCCCCGGGACGCGGGCGTCCTCGCCTTCACCGCGCACTCCGTCGTCTTCACGGACGAGGACCCGCAGTGGGTGCACGGCACGCTGCGGGCGCTGGACTGCGACGCGCTCGCCGCGACGATGAACCCGCGGTTCCTCGCGGCCTTCATGGCCCGGACCGGGCGCCGCACCGACACCATCGACGTCATGACGGTCGCCCCCGCACGGCCGGGCACCCCACCGCTCCCCCTGCGGGAGATCACGGACCCCGACCACCCCCGGGTGGCCAGCTCCCGCAAGCGCCGCGACGGCGTACGCGTGTGGGCCGCCGACGGCGGCGTGCTGGTCCTGGGGCGCGGCATAGCCGGGCGGCTGGAGGCCGCGGTGGAGGTGGACGAGGCGGTACGGCACCGGGGGCTGGGGCGGACACTGGCGACGGCGGCACGGCACCTGACCGGGGGCGAACCGGTCTGGGCCCAGGTGTCCGCGGGGAACGCCCGCAGCCTGCGGGCGTTCCAGGCGGCCGGGTACCGTCCGGTGGGGTCCGAGGCGCTGTTCGTCGCGCACTGACCAGGGGGCTCGGTCAGCGGAAGACGCCGGTGTGGCCGAGCGAGTAGCGGCCCGGCTGGGGGTAGACGGCGAGACCGTGCGGGGCGCTGCCCACCGGGATGCGGGCCAGTTGCGTGCCGGTGCGGGTGTCGATGGCGTACACCTCGTCGTCGTAGCGGCCGGAGAGCCACAGGACCTTGCCGTCGGCGGAGACGCCGCCCATGTCGGGGCTGCCGCCGTCGGGCAGGTGCCACTTCCTGGTGACCTTGTTCCGGGTGAAGTCGAAGACGGAGACGGTGCCTTCGCCCCGGTTGGAGACGTACATCTCGCGCGAGTCGCGGCTGACGTAGAGGCCGTGGCAGCCCTTGCCGGTGGGCAGGAGGGTCGGCTCCTCGAAGGTGTCGCCGTCCAGCACCCACATGCCGTCGGCCATCATGTCGGCGATGTAGAACCTCTTGCCGTCCGGGGAGAGCTTCACGTCCTGCGGCATCGCGCCCTCGAAGGGCAGTTTCCGCTGGTCGACGACCTTCATCCGCTCGGTGTCGACCTTCAGCAGCTCGCCGCTGAACTCGCAGGAGACAATGAAGTAGCGGCCGTCGAGGGAGAAGTCGGCGTGGTTGACGCCGTAGCAGCCGACCGGTTCCGTCTTGACGCGCTTCATGGTGTGCGCGTCGCGGAAGACGAGTTCGCGGTCCAGGGAGGCCATGACGACGGCGTGCTTGCCGTGGGGGGTGAAGTAGAGGTTGTACGGGTCGTGGACGTCGACGGGCTTGCCCGCCTTGCCCGTCCTGGGGTCGATGGGGGTGAGGGTGTGGCCGCGGTTGTTGTTCACCCAGAGGGTCTTGAGGTCCCAGGAGGGGACGACGTGCTGGGGCTGGCGGCCGACGCGGATGGTGTCGACGATCTCGTAGGTCTTCGGGTCGATGACGGTGACGGTGTCCGACTCGGAGTTGGGGACGTAGACCCGGGACGGGACGTCCTTCACCGCCCGGGAGAGGTTGTTGGGGCGGTCGGCGGCGTAGACGTCCTCGGGGTCGAGGACCGGGGGCATGCCGGGGAGGCCCTCAAGGGAGGGCTTCTTGGGCGGGGCGGGGACGGCGGCCTCGGTGGCGGCGGGGGTCGAGGTGTCCTCCTCGGGGGTGGTGCCGCAGGCGGCCAGGGCGGCGAGGGCGGTGGCGAGGAGGAGGGTGCGGGGGGTTGTCAGGTGGATCACCCGCACCATTTAAGGGACGGGGTGGAGGGATGGGGGCCATTCGTCCGTTCGGCGGTGGGGTGGACCGTGGGCGCATGGGCGCATGGGCGCATGGGCGCATGGGCGCATGGGCGCATGGGCGCATGGACCTGGGGACCTGGGGACCTGGGGACCTGGGGACCTGGGGACCTTTCAGCGATCCGCCACCCTCATCTCGAACCACGTCGTCTTCCCCCTCGGTAACAGGTCCACGCCCCAGCGGTCCGAGAGCTTGTCGACCAGGTAGAGGCCCCGGCCCGTGGTGTCCAGCTCCTGCACCGGCAGCAGACACGGCAGACCGCGGGACGGGTCGCGGACCTCGATGCGGATCATGCCCCGGCGGCGCCGCATACGGAGGCCGAAGACGCGGGCGCCGGTGTGGCGTACGGCGTTGCCGACGAGTTCGGAGACGAGCAGGACGGCGTCCTCGGTCATCTTGGGGGTGAGTCCCCACTGACGGAGGACCACGACCTGGGCCAGCCGTCGTGCCGTGGCGGCGGATTCGGGGCGGGACGGCAGGGGGACCTCGGCGTCGGCGGGGTTGCCGTACAACTCCAGCGCCCTGAGTGCTCGTTCGTCCTCGGCCGCGGGCGACCAGCGCGCGGCGGCCGCACGGCTGTGTCCCCGTGGCTGTTCGATGCCCTCCAGCCCCGCCATGCCCCCATCATGGCCGCCGCGCGAGGTCTCCGTGGCCGTTCCGGGCGAATACGTCCCCCGGAAGCTGACATTCCGGGGGATCCTCTCGGCATATGCCAACGGCAGTTCGGAGGGCGAAACAACCCGATTGACCTGCGGAGAACGGTCAGTTGGCGGCAATGGACAGGCTCCCTCGACGCAGCGAGCTTAAGGCTGCCTTAAGGCTTCCATAAACCGCCCCTTCGAGGGACCCCGGATCAGACACCGCGTCAATTGCAAGGGGTATCAGCGTGGAAAACGGGCGGGGTTCAGAGGAACTTCGCCTTGCCGGGACCCTCCTCGACGAAGCTCCGCATGCCGCGCTCGCGGTCCTCCGTGGCGAACAGGCCCGCGAACCAGTTGCGTTCCACCGCGAGGCCGGTGTCGATGTCGGTCTCCAGACCGGTGTCGATGGCCTCCTTGGCGGCGCGCAGCGCGATCGCCGGGCCCTGGGCCAGCCGGGCCGCCCAGGCGTGCGCCGTCGGGTAGACCTCCGCCGCCGGGACCACCTGGTCGACCAGGCCCAGCGTCAGCGCCTCGTCGGACCTGACCATACGGCCCGTGAAGATCAGGTCCTTGGCCCTGGAGGGGCCGATCAGCCGGGCCAGGCGCTGGGTGCCGCCCGCGCCGGGGATGAGGCCGAGCAGGATCTCCGGCTGGCCCAGCTTGGCGTTGTCCGCGGCGATGCGGTAGTCCGCGCAGAGCGCCAGTTCGCAGCCGCCGCCCAGGGCGTAGCCCGTGACGGCCGCGACCACCGGCTTGGGGATCCGGGCCACGGCGGTGAAGGAGTCCTGGAGGCCACGGGCGCGCAGGACCATCGCCGTGTGGTCCATGGCCTGCATCTCCTTGATGTCCGCACCGGCCGCGAACACCTTCTCGCCGCCGTAGAGCACCACGGCGCGCACGTCGTCGCGGCGCGTGGCCTCCTCGGCGAGTTCCTTCAGCCGGTCCTGGGTGGCGACGTCCAGCGCGTTCATGGGCGGGCGGTCGAGGCGGATCGTGCCGACGCCTTCGGCGACTTCGAGATGTACGGTCATGCCAGCAGGTTAACGGCCACTAACGACATCGGCCCCGGTGCCGTACCTCACAGCGAGGGACGGGCGCCGGGGCCGTACGGTGCCGGAGGGCTACGCCGTCCACTTCTCCCACGACATGTTCCAGCCGTTGAGCCCGTTGTCGGGGGCCACCACGGCGTCGTTGGAGTTCTTGACCTCGACCACGTCGCCGACCAGCGAGTTGTCGAAGAACCAGGCGGCCGGGGCCTTCTTGTCCCAGCCGCCGCGGACGTCGCGCAGGCCGATGCAGCCGTGGCTGGCGTTGTAGTTGCCGAAGGCGCCGCCACCCCAGTAGTTGCCGTGGATGAAGGTGCCGGAGGTGGTCAGGCGCATGGCGTGCGGCACGTCCTTGATGTCGTACTCGCCGCCGTAGCCGACCGTCTCGCCGTTCATCCGGGTCACGGGGAGCCGCTCGGTGATGACCATCTTGCCGTTCCAGGTCTCCATCCCGGCCTTGCCGGTGGTGACCGGGATGGTCTTGATGGTCTTGCCGTCGCGCATCACCTTCATCGTCAGCTTCTTGACGTCGACGACGGAGACCTGGCTGCGGCCGATGGTGAAGGAGATGGTCTTGGACTGCTGGCCGTAGACGCCGTCGCGGCCCTCGACGCCGTCGAGGTTGAGGTTGACGGTGACCTTGGTCCCGGCCTTCCAGTAGTTCTCGGGACGGAAGTCGAGGCGGTCGTTGCCGAACCAGTGGCCCTCGACGTCGACGGCGGGCTCGGTCTTGATCTCGACGGCCTTCTCGACGTCCTCGGGGTTGGTGATGCCCCGGGTGAAGTTCAGGGAGAAGGTGGCGCCGACGCCGACCTTCGAGCCGTCCTCGGGAGTGAAGTGGCCGATGAAGGTGTTCTGCGGGGTCAGGGTGGTGAAGGAGGAGTCCTCGGCGGCCTCACGGCCCGCGGAGTCCTTGGCGACCGCGTGCACCCGGTACTCGGTCGACGCGGCCAGGTGGGTGGACGGCGACCAGGTGGCGCCGTCCTTGGATATCTCCCCGGCTATCTCCTTGCCCTTGGCGTCCTCGACGACGACCTCGGTCAGCTTGCCCTTGGCCGCGGTGACCTTGAGGTCGCCGCTGGTGTCGACGGACTTGGCGCCGTTCTCGGGGGCTATGGAGACGACGGCCTCGGACTGTGCGCTCCGCGCGTTGGCCGAGTCCCCGTTCCTGCCCTTGCCGCCACCGTCACCCGACCCGCCCGTGTCGGACCCTCCGCCGCCGCAGGCGGTGACGGCCAGCAGCAGCGTGCCGAGCAGCAGCGCCAGCGGCCCCTTGCGGTTCCCCCGGCCACGCTCCCCGCGCGCGTCAACCGACGCCCCCGATATCGGTCGCACGTTCACGTTGTTCTCCCCTCCGCGGGCCCTCGGTCCGGGCCCTCGCGGGCCGTGTCGGGCCCGTTCCTCCCCAGCGCCGTCTGAGGCGGCGCGTCTCGCGCGTGTCGCGCGTTTGCGCATATTAACCACATGGTCGGAGGGGTCGACGTCGCGTGTTTGTCACTGTTCCGTACCGAGTTCAAGTATCGGAACCCGTCGTCTGCCGCGGTCACCGCACCGCGCTGCCCGCCACCCACTCCCTCCAGCCCATGTTCCAGCCACCGAGCCCGTTGTCGGGCGACACCTCGGTGTCCTCGCTGCCGACGACCTCGACGACGTCGCCGATCAGACTGCGGTCGAAGAACCAGCCGGCCGGAGTGTCCGAGCCGCCGCCCTTGTCGTCCCGCAGGCCGATGCAGCCGTGGCTGACGTTGGACTCGCCGAACACGTCCTCGGGCGCCCAGTAGTTGCCGTGCAGGAAGGTGCCGGAGTCGGTGAGGCGCATGGCGTGCGGGACGTCGGGGATGTCGTACTCGCCCTTGCCGTCCTTCTTCTTGAAGCCGACCGTGGCCCCGTTCATCCGGGTCATCTCCAGCATCTCGGTGACCACCATCTTGCCGTTGTAGGTGGTGGTCTTCGGGGCGCCCGCCGTGATGGGCACGGTGCCGAGCAGTTCGCCCTCGCGGCGGACCTCCATGGTGTGCTTGGCCGCGTCGACGACCGACACCTGGTCGCGGCCGACGGTGAAGGCGAACGTCCGCTGCTGGAGGCCGTAGACGCCGGGGGCGCCCTCGACGTCCCGGAGGCGGAGGTCGACCGTCACGCGCGTGCCGGGTTTCCAGTAGTCCCTGGGGCGGAAGTCGAGGCGGTCCTCGCCGAACCAGTGGGGGCGGATCTCGACGGCGGGTTTCGCGCTCACGCGGACGGCGCGTACCACGGCCGCGCGGTTCTCGATCCTCTGGTTGAACCTCAGGGAGACGATCATTCCGGTGCCGACGGTGGCGCGGTTCTCCGGGGTGACGTAGCCGATGAAGCGTTCGTCCGGCACCTGGGTGGTGAAGGTGGTGTGGCGGGCCGAGCGGCGGCCGTGACCGTCGAGGGCGACCACGTCGACGGTGTACTCGGCGGCCAGCGACAGCCGTTCCGCGGCGGGCTCCCAGCGCAGCCCGTCGTCGGAGATCCGGCCCGGCACCGGGGTCCGCCGGGCGTCCTGGGCGCGGACCACCCGCACCGACTCCAGGCGCCCGCTGGGGACCCGGACCAGCAGCTTCTCGTCGGGGCCGACGTCCTTGGCACCGTCGCCGGGGGTGACGCGGATGACGTCCTCGGCGGCGGGGGGCGCACCGAGCGCGCCGCCGCCGGGCGGTCCGCCGTCGGCGGTGCATGCGGTCCCGGCCAGCAGTCCTGCCCATGTCACTACGGCGGCCAGTGCGGCCCTCGCGCGCCGCGCGCGCCCATGTTCGTGCCTCACAAACGATCCCAACGACGGGCCCCGCCCTGGGGAAACGTGAGTGCGAGCCACGCTCTGGGCAGAACAGTGGGAGGACGACGCGACGGGGAGCCGCGGAAGGGACGCCGAGCCCCCTGACGGTGCCCCACGGACGGGACGCCGACGGCCCCTTACGGTGTCGTGCCACGAGCCGCGGGAGGCCGACAGGTGTCGAGCGCAGCCGAGCAGGAGACGGCGACCGGACAGCGCGCCCCGGAGGGCGGGCATCCGGCCGCCGTGGTGAACGGCGCACCGCGCACCGCGCCGTCCGCCGCCGGGCCCGTGTGGCCCGGTGCGCCGACGCCCCTGGGCTCCCGCTTCCGGGTGGGCCCGGACGGGGTGGCGGGCACCAACTTCGCGCTGTGGGCGGGCGGGGCGGAGGCGGTCGAGCTGTGCCTGTTCGACGCCGACGGCACCGAGCGGCGGCTGCCGCTGACCGAGCTGACGCACGAGATCTGGCACGGCTTCGTGCCGGGCGTGCTGCCTGGGCAGCGCTACGGCTACCGGGTGCACGGCCGCTGGGACCCGTGGACCGGCGGTCGCTGGAACCCGGCGAAGCTGCTGCTCGACCCGTACGCGCGCGCGGTGGACGGCGACTACGGCTCCCTCGGGCTGCCCCCGGAGGTGTACGGGCACGTCCGGGACTGGCCGCAGCAGCACGTCGCCGACACCGTGCGCGACGACCGCGACTCGGCGCCGTACGTCCCCAAGGGCGTCGTCGTCCACGATGACGACGACTGGGCCGACGACCGCCGCCCGAAGACGCCGTGGGCCGACTCGGTGATCTACGAGGCGCACGTGCGCGGCTTCACCAAGCTCCACCCCGGCATCCCCGAGGAGCTGCGCGGCACCTACGCGGGGCTCGCGCACCCGGCGGCCATAGAGCACCTGACGCGGCTGGGCGTCACGGCCGTCGAGCTGCTGCCGGTGCACCAGTTCGCCCACGAGGACCACCTGCTGCGCCGCGGCCTGCGCAACTACTGGGGCTACAACTCCATCGGCTACTTCGCCCCGCACGCCGCCTACGCCGCCACCGGTACGGCGGGCCAGCAGGTCGGCGAGTTCAAGCGGATGGTGCGCGCGCTGCACGCGGCCGGGATCGAGGTCATCCTCGACGTGGTCTACAACCACACGGCGGAGGCGGGCGAGCTGGGCCCGACGCTGTCCCTGAAGGGCATCGACAACCGCGGCTACTACCGCCTCCAGCCGGACGCCCGCCGCTACGCCGACTACACCGGCTGCGGCAACACCCTGCACGTCGTCCAGCCGCACGTCCTGCGCCTCATCACGGACTCCCTGCGGTACTGGGTGACGGAGATGGGCGTGGACGGCTTCCGCTTCGACCTCGCGGCGGCGCTGGCGCGCTCCATGCACGACGTCGACATGCTCTCCCCGTTCCTCGCGGTCATCGCCCAGGACCCGGTGCTGCGCCGGGTGAAGCTGATCGCCGAGCCCTGGGACGTGGGCTCGGGCGGCTACCAGGTGGGCGCGTTCCCGCCGCTGTGGACGGAGTGGAACGACCGCTACCGCGACGCCGTGCGCGACTTCTGGCGGCACGCGCTGCCCGACGTACGGGAGATGGGCTACCGGCTGTCCGGCTCCAGCGACCTGTACGCCTGGGGCGGGCGGCGGCCGTACGCGTCCGTCAACTTCGTCACCGCGCACGACGGCTTCACCCTGCGCGACCTGGTGTCGTACGAGCGCAAGCACAACGAGGCCAACGGCGAGGGGAACCGGGACGGCTCCGCCGACAACCGCGCCTGGAACTGCGGCGTGGAGGGCGAGAGCGACGACGAGCGGATACGGGCGCTACGGCGTCGGCAACTGCGGAACCTGCTGACCACCCTGCTGCTGTCGACCGGGGTGCCGATGCTGGTCGCCGGTGACGAGATGGGCCGCACCCAGCGGGGCAACAACAACGCCTACTGCCAGGACAACGACATCAGCTGGCTGGACTGGACGCTGCTGGACGACCCCGGCTGGCGGGCGCTGACCGACCTCACCGCCCGGCTGATCGCCCTGCGCCACCGCCACCCCGTGCTGCGGCGCAGGGCGTTCTTCTCCGGGCGGGCGCACTCGGCGGACGGGCTGCGGGACCTGGCCTGGTTCACGGCGCGGGGCACGGAGATGACGGAGGGCGACTGGTACGCGCCCGCGGCCACGCTCGGGATGTACCTGTCCGGGCGGGACATCCCGGGGCGGGACGAGCGCGGGGCGCCGGTCTGCGACGACAGCTTCCTCGCCGTGCTGCACGCCGGGGAGCAGCCGGTGCGGTTCCTCCTGCCGGGGCCGCCGTGGGCGGAGCGGTACGAGGTGGTCGTGGACACCTCGCGGGAGGAGCAGGGGGCGGCGCCGGGCGTGGAGTTCGCGGCGGGGGCGGAGGTGTCCGTACCGGCGCGGGCCGTGCTGCTGCTGAGGGTGGCCGGGTGACCTGGGGGCGCCCGGAAACTCGGTGGGCAGTGTCAGTGGCAAACCGTAGGCTCGCCCCTGATGACCAGGACACCCACCACCCCCAGCGACCGTCACGCCGTACGCACCCTCCTGCGCCTGTGGCCGTATGTCCGGCCGGTGCGGGCCCGGCTGTTCACCGCCGCGTTCGTCGCGATCGTCGCGTCCTGCACGGGGCTGGTGATCCCGCTCGTGCTGAAGTGGATCGTGGACGGTCCGGTCGCCGACCGGGACCCCGCGGGGGTGTGGCTCGGGGCGCTGTACCTGCTGCTGCTCGGCTTCGCGGAGGCGCTGCTGTTCGGGCTGCGGCGGTGGCTGGTGGCCCGGCCGCTGGCCGGGGTCGAGGCGGAGATGCGGGCGGATCTGTACCGGCGGCTGCAGCGGCTGCCGGTCGCCTTCCACGACCGGTGGGCGTCGGGGCAGTTGCTGTCCCGGGGGACCACCGATCTGATGCTGCTGCGGATGTTCCTCGCCTTTCCGCTGACCTTCCTGCTGGTCAACGGCGTCACCATCCTCGTCGGCGTGATCATCATGCTGGCGCAGGACTGGGTGCTCGGGCTGGTCGTCCTCGTGCCCGCGGTGCCGGTGATGATCACCTGCGCGCTCTTCGAGAAGCGGTACGCCGTCGTGGCGCGGCGGGCGCAGGACCAGGTCGGGGACCTCACGACCGTCGTCGAGGAGAGCGTCCTCGGCATCCGGATCATCAAGGGCTTCGGACGCCACCGCAGCCAGGCGCGGGCGTTTCGTGAGCTGTCCCGGACGCTGCGGGGGACCGAGCTGCGCAAGGCGCGGCTGCTGGCGGCGATCTGGGGGGTCATCATCACGCTGCCGGAGCTGGCCATCGGGGCGGCGCTGGTGGTGGGCGTGGTGATGGTGGCCGACGGCGGGCTGTCCGCGGGCACGCTGGTCGCCGTCCTGTCGACGGCGCTGGCCCTGCGGTGGCCGGTGGACTCCATCGGGTTCCTGCTGGCGATGAGCCAGGAGGCGGCGACGGCCACCGAGCGGTACTTCGAGGTGATGGACGAGAAGGTCGAGGAGGAGGCCAGGGGTCCCGGTGCCGCGCCGTCCGGGCCCGCGCCCGATTCCGGGCTCCGCTTCCACGACGTCAGCTTCCGCTACCCCGACGCCCCGCCCGGCTCCCCGCCCCTCCTGCACCACATCGACCTGCACATCCGCCCCGGCGAGTCCATGGCCCTGGTCGGGGCCACCGGCAGCGGGAAGACGACCCTCACCGCGCTGCTCCCCCGGCTGCACGAGGTGACCTCGGGCAGCATCACCCTCGACGGCGTCGACATCAGGGACATGTCCCGCGAGGAACTCCGCGAGAAGGTCGCCGTCGCCTTCGAGGAGCCCACCCTCTTCTCGGCCAGCGTCGGTGAGAACGTCCTCATGGGGGCCGACGGCGCGGCGGGCCCGGCCGAGCTGAACCGCGCGCTCTCCGTCGCGCAGGCCGAGTTCGCGCACGCGCTCCCGCGGGGGACGGACACCCAGGTCGGCGAGCAGGGCCTCAGCCTCTCCGGCGGCCAGCGCCAGCGCCTCGCGCTCGCGCGGGCGGTCGTCGGACAGCCGGAGTTCCTGGTCCTGGACGACCCGCTGTCCGCGCTGGACGTGCACACGGAGGCCGCCGTGGAGGCCGCGCTGCGGCAGGTGCTCGCGGACACCACCGCCCTGATCGTGGCGCACCGCCCGTCGACGGTCCTGCTCGCCGACCGGGTGGCGCTGCTGTCCGGCGGCCGGATCACCGCCGTGGGCACGCACCACGAACTGCTGCACAGCAACGCCGAGTACGCCCATCTGATGTCCGGGGAGGACGACGACCGATGACGGCCCCTACGACATCCGCCCCCGACAAGGAGCAGGTGGACGAGGACCAACTGCCCGGCGACGCCACCGGCGACCCCTTCGACCGCGACGTCCTGCCCACCCCGCCCGGCGCCACGGGAACGCTCCTGCGCTCCCTGCTCACGCCGATGAGGGCACGGGTGGCGTTCACGACGGTCCTGCTGCTGCTCCAGCAGGCGGCCGTGCAGGCGGGCCCGCTGCTGGTGGCGTACGCCATCGACCACGCCGTACCGGCGTTCCGCGACCACGACCAGGGGCCGCTGGTGGCGGTCGGCGTCGGCTATCTGCTGTGCGCGCTGGCGTCCGGCGGGCTGCAGTACGGGTTCATCGTGTCCGCCGCGCGGGTCAACCAGGACGTACTGCTCGACCTGCGCGGCCGGATCTTCCGGCACGCCCAGGCGCTGAGCATCGACTTCCACGAGCGCTACACCTCGGGACGGCTCATCTCCCGCTCCACCGCCGACGTCGAGTCACTGCGCGAACTGCTGGACGAGGGCCTCCAGGAACTGATCAGCGTCATCCTGTCCTTCGTCTACATCGCGGCGCTGCTGCTCTGGCTGGACCTGGGCCTGGGCGCGGTCGCGGTGGCGTCGTTCGTGCCGCTGTACGGGATGGTGCGGCTGTACCAGCGGCGGGCGCGGCGGGTGTACCGGGCGCGGTCGACGGCGATCGCCGCGGTGATCGTGAAGTTCGTGGAGACGATGAACGGCATCCGCCCGGTGCGCGCCTTCCGCCGGGAGGCCGCCAACGACGCCGACTTCCGGGTGCTGAACCGGCGGCACGAACGCACCAACGGCGACGCGCTGCTGGAGATGGCCCGCTATGTGGTGGGCTCCCGGCTGATCGCCAACACGGCCGTCGCGGGGATCGTGCTGTGGGGCGCCTACCGGGTGGCGGACGGCACGCTGGCGCTCGGTGTGCTGGCGGCGGCGGTGCTGTATCTGCGGCGGCTGTACGACCCGATCGACCGGCTCGGCATGTTCCTGAACTCCGCCCAGTCGGCGGGCGCCTCCCTGGAGAAGATCGCGGGGCTGCTGGCGCAGACGCCGTCGGTGCCGGAGCCGTCGACGCCGCGCGAGCTGCCCGAGCGCAGGTCGGCCCAGCCGGGGCGGGAGGTCGTCTTCGACGGCGTGCGGTTCGCCTACCGCACCGGCGGCGAGGTGCTGCCCCGCTTCGACCTCACCCTCCCGGCCGGGCAGACGGTCGCGGTGGTCGGCTCCACCGGCGCGGGCAAGTCGACGCTGGCCAAGCTGGTCGCCCGGTTCTACGACCCCACCGAGGGCCGGGTCCTGCTGGACGGCGTGGACCTGCGCGACCTGCCGGTGCCGGAGCTGCGGCGCGGGGTGGTGATGGTGACGCAGGAGGCGTTCCTGTTCTCCGGCACGGTCGCCGAGAACATCGCCATCGGCCGCCCGGAGGCGTCCCGCGAGGAGATCGAGCAGGCCGCGAAGGCCATCGGCGCGCATGACTTCATCACCGCCCTGCCCGACGGCTACGACACCGACGTACGCAAGCGGGGCGGCCGTATCTCGGCCGGTCAGCGGCAGCTCGTGGCGTTCGCGCGGGCACTGCTCGCGGACCCGGCGGTGCTGATCCTGGACGAGGCGACCAGTTCGCTGGACGTGCCCGGGGAGCGGGCGGTGCAGCGGGCGATGGCGACGGTGCTGAAGGGGCGTACGGCGGTCGTCATCGCCCACCGGCTGTCCACCGTCGAGATCGCCGACCGGGTGCTGGTCATGGAGCACGGCCGGGTCGTCGAGGACGGCACCCCGGCCGAACTGATCGACGGCACGGGACGGTTCGCGGATCTGCACCGGGCGTGGCGGGACAGTCTGGCGTGAGCGCGAAGCGATGGGCACCGGGCGTCGACGCCCACGGCGACCCGGGGACGCCGGACTGCCGGAGCGGCGGGCGGTACCTGTGGTGGCTGGTGCGGGCGCAGAGCGGACGGTCGGTGGCCGCGGCGGTGCAGGGGACGGTGTCGCTGGCCGCGGCGGCGCTGGTGCCGTACCTGATGGCGCGGGCGATCGACGACGGGCTGGAGGCGGGCTCGCCCGGGGCGCTGGCGGGCTGGGTGGCCGTGCTGGTGGTGGCGGGGATGGTGATCTCCTGGCTGGACATCACGCGGCACCGCACGATGACCCGGGTGCGGATGGACGCCAACTTCCGCACGGTGAAGGTGGTGCTGGCGCAGGCGGTGCGGCTGGGGGCCTCGCTGCGGCGGCAGGTCGCGGCCGGTGAGGTCGTCACGATCGGCGTCGGTGACGTCCAGACCATCGCCACCGCGCTGACGGTGGTCGGCCCGGGGGTGGGCGCGGTCGCCGCGTACGTGGTGGTGGCGGTGCTGCTGCTCGCCGTGTCGCCGCTGCTGGCGGCGGTGGTGCTGCTCGGGGTGCCGGTGACCGGGGTGCTGGTCGGGCCGCTGATGGGGCGGTTGCAGGGCGTGGAGACGGCGTACCGGGAGCGGCAGAGCGTGCTGACCGCGCGGATCGGCGATCTCGCGGGCGGGCTGCGGGTGCTGAACGGGCTGGGCGGCAAGCGGCTGATCGCCGACGCGTTCGGCCGGGACTCGCGGCGGCTGCGCGCCGAGGGCTACCGCGTCGGCGCGGTCACCAGCTGGATCCAGGCGCTGGGGCTCGGGCTGCCGACGGTGTTCCTGGCGGTGGTGACCTGGCTGGCGGCGCGGCTGGTGGTGCGCGGCGACATCACGGTGGGCGAGCTGGTGTCGGTGTACGGGTACGTGGCGGTCCTCGTGGTGCCGGTGGCGTACTTCCTGGAGTTCGGCAACCAGGTCAGCCGGGGTCTGGTGGCGGCGCGCCGGGTCGTACGGTTCCTGCGCCTCGAGCCGATGGCGGACACCGGCGCGCGGGACGCCCCGGCAGAACCGGCGGCGCTGTACGACCCGGCGTCGGGCGTGCGGGTGCTGCCCGGACGGCTGACCGCGCTGGCGTGTGCGCGGCCCGTGGACGCGTCGGAGGTCGTGGACCGGCTCGGGCGGTACGTCCCGTCGGACGCCGTCTGGGGCGAGGTGCGCCTCGACGAGATCCCGCTGCCGCGGCTGCGGGACCGGATCCTGGTCGCGGACCACGAGGCCGACCTGTTCGCGGGCACGCTGCGCGAGGTGGTCGGCGGCAGACGGCGGCCCAGCGCGGCGGCGCTCGCGCGGGCGGTCCACGCCGCCGTCGCCGACGACATCGTGCAGGGCCTGCCGGACGGCCTGGACTCCCGTGTCGACGCCCAGGGCCGCAACCTCTCCGGCGGTCAGCGGCAGCGGGTGCGGCTGGTGCGGGCGCTGCTCGCGGAGCCTGAGGTGCTGCTCGCCGTGGAGCCGACGTCCGCGCTGGACGCCCACACCGAGGCGGCGGTCGCCCAGCGGCTGCGGGCCGCGCGGGAGGGCCGTACGACCGTGGTCACCACCACCTCGCCGCTGGTCCTCGACCAGGCGGACGTGGTCTACCACCTGGTCGACGGCAAGGTGTCCGCGAGCGGCACGCATCAGCGGCTGCTGGCGGACGATCCCGGTTACCGGGCGCTGGTGGCGCGGGACACGGACGCCGAGGAGGCCGTTTCATGACGACCGGGGACAGCGGGCGAGGCCGTACGGGGGTCCCCTCATGACCGGGGACAGCGGGCGAGGCCGTACGGGGGTCCCGTCATGACCGAGGACCGCGGGCGACTGCCCGTCGCCGGGCGGGTCGAGGTGCGGCGGGCGGCCGGGCGGCTGATCCGGGCGGACGGGCGGGCGTTCGCCGGTGTGCTGGCGCTGAACGCGGCGGCGGCCGGGGCCGGGCTCGCCGGGCCCTGGCTGCTGGGGCGGATCATCGACGAGGTGCGGTCCGGGGCCGGGGTGGCCGTGGTGGACCGGCTGGCGGTGGGCATCGTCGGGTGCGCGCTGGCGCAGTTGCTGTTGGCGCGCTGGGCGCGGTACGCGGGCCACCGGTTCGGGGAGCGGACGCTGGCCCGGATCCGGGAGGGGTTCGTCGGGCGGGCGCTGAAGCTTCCCTCGTCGGTGGTGGAGCGGGCCGGGACCGGGGACCTGACGGCGCGGGGCACCGCCGACGTGGCCGCGGTCGGCACCACGCTGCGGGACGCCGGGCCCGAACTGCTCGTCTCCTCCGTACAGGCGCTGTTCCTGCTCGGCGCGGTCGTGGCGCTGGATCCGCTGCTGGGCGCCATCGCCGTCCTCACCCTCGCCCCCGTCTGGTTCGCGGTGCGCTGGTATCTGCGCCGGGCGCGCGCCGCCTATCTCGCCGAGGGCGCGGCCACCTCCGATGTCGCGGAGATCCTCGCGGCCAGCGCGGCGGGCGCCCGCACGGTCGAGGCGTTCGGGCTCCAGCGGGAGCGGACGGTGGCGAGCCGGGAGGCGCTGGAGACCGCGCGCCGGACCCGGCTGCACACGCTGTGGCTGCGCAGTGTGTTCTTCCCCGCGGTGGACTTCAGTTACGTCCTTCCGGTCGCCGGGGTGCTGCTGTGCGGCGGCTGGCGGTACCTGGAAGGGGAGCTGAGCCTGGGCGCGGTGGTGGCGGCGGCGCTGTATCTGCGGCAGTTGACGGAGCCGCTCGACCAACTCCTTATCCGCATCGAGCAGTTGCAGGCCAGCTCCGCGTCCTTCGCGCGCGTGGAGGGGCTCGCGGCGGTGCCCCGGACGGCCGTGGACCGGGACTCCCCCGTGCCCTCGGACGACCTGATCGACGTGACCGGCGCGCGGTTCGCCTACGACCGGGGCGGTGAGGTGCTGCGCGGGGTCGATCTCACGGTGCGGCCCGGGGAGCGGCTCGCGGTGGTCGGCCCGTCCGGCGCGGGCAAGACGACGCTGAGCAGGCTGCTGGCGGGGGTGGACGCGCCGACGGCGGGGACGGTGACGGTGGGCGGGGTGCCGGTGGCGGCGCTCGGCCCGGAGCAGTTGCGCCGCCAGGTGGTGCTGGTCACCCAGGAGCACCACGTCTTCCTCGGCACCGTCCGCGACAACCTCCTGATCGCCGAACCGACGGCCACGGACGAGCGGTTGTGGGCCGCGCTCACCGCCGTCGGCGCGGACACCTGGGTGCGCGAGCTGCCCGGCGGCCTGGAAGCCGAGCTGGGCGCGTCCGGGCACGGCACCGACGGTTCGCAGGCGCAACAGCTCGCCCTGGCCCGGGTGGTGCTGGCCGACCCGCACACGCTGATCCTCGACGAGGCCACGGCGCTGCTCGACCCGACGACGGCCCGGCACACCGAGCGCGCCCTCGCCGCCGTACTGGAGGGCCGTACCGTCATCGCGATCGCGCACCGGCTGCACACCGCGCACGACGCGGACCGGGTGGCGGTGATGGAGGACGGGCGCCTGACCGAACTAGGCACGCACGAGGCGCTGGTGGCGGCGGACGGGGCGTACGCGCGGCTGTGGCGGACGTGGCACGGGGAGACGGCCTGAGCCCCGCCGGGCCGTTCCGTGCGCCCCGGCGGGCCGTTCCGTGCGCCCCAGCGGGCCTTTTCCGTTTATCGAACGTGAACTCCCGGACAACGAACGATATCCAGCCAATCTCTTGACGCGCTCCTGACAGAAACCGCGCTCTCCTGCCACGCTTCCCACGGCCCCGCACCCCACGCACCACCGCTCTGCCCGGACGGCCCACCTGCCGTCCGGTCTCCCCATGGCCGCGTGACCCGTGGCCAAGCAGAAGGAGCCAGTGTGAGCAGCCACCCCCACAGACCCACCCCCACCCGCGCCCTGCGCCGCCGCGCCGCGGCCGTGGCGCTGGCCGGTGTCGCCGCCCTGATCGCCACCGCCGTCCAGTCGGGCGCCGCCACCGCCGCCCCCGGACAGGCACCGTCCGCGGCGGGCAAGGCCGATCCGGGCGCCCTCCCCGTCAAGCTCACCCCCGCCCAGCGCGCCGCGCTGATCCGCGAGGCGCAGACGGGCAGCGCGGACACCGCCGGGGAACTGGGTCTCGGTGCCAAGGAGAAGCTCGTCGTCAAGGACGTCCTCAAGGACCGCGACGGCACCCTGCACACCCGCTACGAGCGCACCTACGCCGGTCTGCCCGTGCTCGGCGGTGACCTGATCGTGGAGACCTCCGCGTCCGGCGCGGTCGAGCGCGTCGCCCGCGCCACCCGGGCCGCCGTCAAGGTGCCGAGCCTGACGGCCGAGGTCGACACCGCGCACGCCGAACGGCAGGCGCTGAACGCGGCGAAGGCCGAGGACGCCAAGAGCCCCGACGTCAACCGCGAGCCCCGCAAGGTGGTCTGGGCGGCGGACGGCAAGCCGGTCCTCGCCTACGAGACCGTCGTCGGCGGCTTCCAGCACGACGGCACCCCGCAGGAGCTGCACGTCGTCACCGACGCGAGCACCGGCGAGAAGCTGTACGAGTGGGAGGCCATCGAGACCGGCACCGGCCACACCGTCTACAGCGGCACCGTCCCGCTGACGACCACCCAGTCCGGCTCCTCGTACAACCTCACCGACGGCGCCCGCGGCAACCACCGCACGTACAACCTCAACCGCGGCACCTCCGGCACCGGCACCCTGTTCTCCGGCTCGGACGACGTCTGGGGCGACGGCACCCCCGCCAACGCCGAGTCCGCCGCCGCCGACGCCCACTACGGCGCCGCGCTGACCTGGGACTACTACAAGAACGTGCACGCCCGCAACGGCATCCGCGGCGACGGCGTGGGCGCCTACTCCCGGGTCCACTACGGCAACAACTACGTCAACGCCTTCTGGTCCGACAGCTGCTTCTGCATGACCTACGGCGACGGCGCGAGCAACTCCAACCCGCTGACCTCGATCGACGTCGCCGGGCACGAGATGACCCACGGCCTGACCTCCAACACCGCGGGCCTGGTCTACAGCGGCGAGTCCGGCGGCCTGAACGAGGCCACCTCGGACATCCTCGGCACCGCCGTCGAGTTCTACGCGGCCAACTCCTCCGACGTCGGTGACTACCTCATCGGCGAGGAGATCAACATCCGCGGCAACGGCACCCCGCTGCGCTACATGGACCGGCCCAGCCAGGACGGCTCGTCCAAGGACAGCTGGTACTCCGGGATCGGCTCGATCGACGTGCACTACTCCTCGGGCCCCGCGAACCACTTCTTCTACCTGCTCAGCGAGGGCAGCGGCACCAAGACCATCAACGGTGTCACCTACAACTCCCCCACCTCGGACGGCCTGCCGGTGACCGGCATCGGCCGCGCCAAGGCGGAGCAGATCTGGTTCAAGGCGCTCACCACCAAGTTCACCTCCACCACCAACTACGCCGGAGCCCGCACCGGCACCCTCGCGGTCGCCGGTGAGCTGTACGGCACCACGAGCGCCGAGTACAAGGCGGTGCAGGACGCCTGGGCGGGCGTGAACGTCGGCACCCGCTCCGGTGGCGGCGGCGAGACCGGCACGTCCTTCGAGAACACCGCCGACGTGTCCATCCCGGACAACGGCGCCGCGGTGACCTCCGCGATAGCCGTCACCGGCCGCGCGGGCAACGCGCCCTCGGCCCTCCGCGTCACCGTCGACATCGCGCACACCTGGCGCGGTGACCTGGTGATCGACCTGCTGGCCCCCGACGGCACGGCCTACCGCCTGAAGAACTTCTCCTCCTCCGACTCGGCCGACAACGTCCAGGAGACCTACACCGTCGACGCCTCCTCCGAGACCGCCAACGGCACCTGGCAGCTGCGGGTACAGGACCAGGCGCGCTACGACACGGGCTACATCAACAGCTGGAAGCTGACGTTCCCGTAAACCCCCCACCGGCGCGCGCCACCGGCGGCGACCGGGGTCCCCGTGGCCCCGGTCGTCGCCGTACCCTTGTGTCCCATGTCTGGGACGGATGGGTCGGAGTTCACCTACGACGACGTCGGCGCGACCCGTGAGCCGGACTTCTGTCCGCCCGGGTTCCACCGGCTGCACGTACGCACCCGCATCGGCGAGGGCGAGGCGGTGTTCCGGCGGGCGGCGGAGGCGCTGGGCACCTGGGAGCTGCACCGGTCCATGGGTGTGGGCATGGACACCGCCGCCGACCGCGCGGCCCCCGGCGTCGACGTCACCGTCCGCCTCGCCGGGGTGGTGAGGGCACCCTGCCGGGTGGTGTGGACCCTCGACGAGGCCCGCCGCTCGGGCTGGGCCTACGGCACCCTGTCCGGCCACCCCGAGTGCGGCGAGGAGGCCTTCGTCGTCGACCGCACCGGCGACGGCACGGTCTGGCTGACCGTACGGGCCTTCAGCCGCCCGGCCAAGTGGTACACCCGCGCGACCGGCCCCGCCAACCGCGGGTTCCAGCACGCGTACGCGCACCGCTGCGGCAAGGTGCTGCGGCGGTTGTGCGCGCCGCACGAGGAGACCTGACCCGGGCTACGCCGGACGCAGCCACACCGTGGCCAGTGGTGGCAGGGTCAGCCGGATGCTCGCCGGGCGGCCGTGCCACGGCACCGGCTCCGGTTTGAGCGGGTCCGGATGGGTGAGGTCGGTGCCGCCGTAGCGGGCGGCGTCGGTGTTGAGGGTCTCGTGCCAGGCGGGGACGTCGTCGGGGACGCCGAGGCGGTAGTCGTGGCGGACGACCGGCGAGAAGTGGGAGACCGCCAGGAGGGGGGTGCCCTCGGCGTCGTAGCGGAGGAAGGCGAAGACGTTGTCGTCGGCGGCGTCCCCGACCACCCACTGGAAGCCGTCCGGGTGGGTGTCCCGCTCCCAGAGGGCGGGGGTCTCCCGGTACCCGGAGTTCAGGTCGCGGACCAGGTCGCGCACGCCCCGGTGGTCGGACTCCGCGCCGTACGCCGGGTCGAGGAGCCACCAGTCGGGGCCGTGCGCCTCGGACCACTCGGCGCCCTGGGCGAACTCCTGGCCCATGAAGAGGAGCTGCTTGCCCGGGTGGGACCACATGAAGCCCAGGTAGGCGCGGTGGTTGGCGCGCTGCTGCCACCAGTCGCCCGGCATCTTCGACACCAGGGAGCGCTTGCCGTGCACCACCTCGTCGTGGGAGATGGGCAGCACGTAGTTCTCGCTGTACGCGTACACCATCGAGAACGTCATCTCGTGGTGGTGGTACCTGCGGTGCACCGGCTCGTGGGACACGTACTCCAGTGAGTCGTGCATCCAGCCCATGTTCCACTTCAGGCCGAAGCCCAGGCCGCCGAAGCCGCTCGGGCCCTTGTGGTGGGTGGCGCGGGTGACACCGTCCCAGGCCGTGGACTCCTCGGCGATCGTCACCACACCAGGTGCCCTGCGGTACACCGTCGCGTTCATCTCCTGGAGGAACGCCACCGCGTCCAGGTTCTCCCGGCCCCCGTGCTCGTTCGGCACCCACTGGCCCGGCTCGCGCGAGTAGTCCAGATACAGCATCGACGCCACCGCGTCCACGCGCAGGCCGTCGATGTGGAACTCCTCGCACCAGTACACCGCGTTCGCGACCAGGAAGTTGCGTACCTCCCGGCGGCCGTAGTCGAACTCCAGCGTTCCCCAGTCCGGGTGCGCCGCCCGCAGCGGGTCCTCGTGCTCGTACAGCGGACGGCCGTCGAACTCCGCCAGCGCCCAGTCGTCGCGCGGGAAGTGCGCGGGCACCCAGTCCATCAGCACCCCGACGCCCGCGCGGTGCAGCGCGTCCACCAGGTAGCGGAAGTCGTCCGGGGTGCCCAGCCGGGCCGTCGGCGCGTAGAAGCCGGTGACCTGGTAGCCCCAGGAGCCGCCGAAGGGGTGCTCGGCGACCGGCATCAGCTCCACATGGGTGAAGCCGAGGTCCTTGACGTAGGCGGGGAGCTGCTCGGCGAGTTGCCGGTACGTCAGGCCCGGACGCCAGGACGGCAGGTGCACCTCGTACACCGACAGCGGCGCCTCGTGCGCGGGGCGCCCGGCGCGTGCCGCCATCCACTCCTCGTCCCGCCACTCGTGGTGCGCGGCGCACACGATCGACGAGGTCGCGGGCGGGTTCTCGGTACGGCGGGCCAGCGGGTCGGCGCGCAGGGTCCTCGAGCCGTCCGGTCGGGTGATCTCGAACTTGTACAGCTCGCCCTCGCCGACCGCGGGCACGAACAGCTCCCACACCCCGGACGAGCCGAGCGACCGCATCGGGAAGCCGGTGCCGTCCCAGAAGTTGAAGGTGCCCGCCAGTCGGACGCCGCGCGCGTTAGGCGCCCACACCGTGAAGCGGGTGCCCGTCACCCCCTGGTGCGTCATCGGCTCCGCGCCCAGCGCCCGCCACAGCTGCTCGTGGCGTCCCTCACCGATCAGGTAGAGGTCCAGTTCACCGATCGCGGGCAGGAGGCGGTAGGCGTCCTCCGTCTCCTGGACCGTTTCCTCGTACGTCACCAGCAGCCGGTACTCCGGGACCTCCCGCAGGGGCAGCAGCCCGGAGAAGAAGCCCTCCCCGTCGTCGTGCAGCTCTGCCCGCAGCTCCCCGGCGAGGACCGTGACCGACAGCGCGTACGGGCGGAAGGCCCGGAAGGCCACCCCGCCGGGCACGGGGTGCGCACCGAGTACCGCGTGCGGGTCGTGGTGCGTGCCGGAGAGGAGACGGTCGCGGTCGGCGGCGGGGATCGCGGGGGAGACCTCGGGGGTCCGGGCGGCGGCTTTCGCGGGGGCCTTCTTGGCGACCGCCTTTTTGGCCGTCGCCTGCTTGGCCGTCGCCTGCTTGGCCGTCGCCTGCTTGGCCGTCGTTTTCTTGGCCACGGCTGTCTTCTTGGCCACGGTCGTCTTCTCGGCCACGGTCGTCTTCTTGGCCACGGCCGTCTTCTTGGCCACGGCCGTCTTCTCGGCCACGGCCGTCTTCTTGGCCACGGCCGTCTTCTTCGCGGCCGTCGTCTTGGCCGGTGCCTTCTTCGCCGGGGCCGTCTTCTTCGCCGGGGTCTCCTTCTTCCCCGCCGTTTTCTTCGCGGGCGCCTTCTCCCCCGTCGCCTGTTTCGCGATCGTCTTCTTCGTCGCCGCCTTCTTCGTGGTGGCCTTCTTCGTCGCCGCCTTCTTGGCGGCGGCCTTCTTCGCCGAAGACGAGGCCGAGCCCTGCGCGGGCACGGTCGGCTTCTGCACGGCCTTCTCTTCGGCCGGGGTGTTCGGGCTCGAACCGCTGGACGGGGGGCGGGGGGTCACGGACGGAGCCTCCTAGTTGGGTCAGGTCAGTTGCGGTGCGGCCAGGCGGCGTACCGCCGCCAGCGGGACCGGGAGCCAGTCCGGGCGGTGCCGGGCCTCGTAGACCACTTCGTACACCGCCTTGTCGGTCTCGTAGGCGCGCAGCAGCACCGGGTCGGTGCGCGGGTCGCGGCCGGTTATCTCGGCGTACCCGGAGCAGTAGGCGGCCCGGCAGGTCTGCGCCCAGCCGGACACCCCGGGCTGGACCGAGTGGGCCGCGTAGTCGAAGGAGCGCAGCATTCCGGCGATGTCCCGGACCACCGGCTGCGGCATCCGGCGCTCGGCGAGCGGCTTGGCGGGCTCGCCCTCGAAGTCGATCAGCCACCACTGCCCGGAGGGGGAGCGCAGACACTGCCCCAGGTGCAGGTCGCCGTGGATGCGCTGGGCGGTCCAGGTGGTGCCCTCGGCGGCCAGATCGGCGAGCGCGGTGAAGGCGGTGCGCAGGCCGGGGGCGTACGGGCGCAGCGCGGGCACGGCCTGCGCGGCGGCGTCGAGCCGCTCGGCCATGCCCCCGATGAGCACGTCAAGCTGGGGCGCCCCCAGGGTGGCGGTGGGCAGCGCGTGGGCCAGCGCCGTGTGCACCTCGGCCGTGGCCCGGCCCAGCGCCCGCGCCTCCGCGCCGAAGTCCTGGCCCTTGGCCAGCTCACGCAGCGCCAGCTCCCAGCCGTCCGCCGCGCCCTGGAGGTACGGCTGGAGCACACCGAGGACGTAAGACTGCCCGCCCAGCTCCGCCGACATCCACGCCGTCGGCGGCGGCACCCGGGGGCAGCCCTCGCGGGCCAGGGCGAGCGGCAGCTCCAGGTCGGGGTTGACGCCGGGCACGATCCGGCGAAGCAGCTTCAGGATGAACGTATCTCCGTAGACGACCGAGGAGTTGGACTGTTCGGCGGTGCCCAGGCGGGGCACCAGGCCGGTCCTGATCTCCTGCCCGCCGTCCCGGTCGAAGCGCAGCCCGCCGATGCGGGCCCGGGTGCGCAGGGCCTCCAGGAGCACTTCGGCGGGCCGGGGGTCGTACAGGGCCTCGTACACCGTGCGTCCGGCGAGCGGGCCGCCGGTCACATGGCCGATCAGCGCGGGCGCGAGCCTGGGCGGCAGCGCCTCGCGCGCCCCTATCAGCAGTTGGTAGCAGTCGCCGGGGGCGGGCGCGGCGCCCTGCGCCGGGGTGAGCGGCTGATGGACCTGGACGAGCAGGTGGTACAGGCCGAGCTTGCCCCCGGCGGGCAGGAGTTCGGTGGCCGCCACCAGCGAGAATCCGGCGACCGGGCGCCCCTTGCCCGCGAACCAGCGTTGCCGTGGCAGCCAGTCCCGCAGCAGGGGGTCGAGCGACGCGAGGAGGCCGGGGCTGGGTGTCGTGACGGGGCGGGTGACGGCGTCCGACATGGCGAGCGTCCTTTCCCCGGGGGCGAGGTCGGGGTTACTGATGCGTGCCCAGGGCGGGACGGTGGAAACCGCCCCGCGACTGGGTCTCAGGGGGCTTCCTTGCGGAGCCGGAACCAGTAGAAGCCGTGACCGGCCAGGGTCAGCAGGTACGGCAGTTCACCGATCGCGGGGAACCGCACCCCGCCGATCAGCTCGACCGGGTGGCGTCCGGCGAACTCCCGCAGGTCCAGCTCGGTGGGCTGGGCGAAGCGGGAGAAGTTGTTCACGCAGAGCACCAGGTCGTCGCCGTGCTCGCGCAGGAACGCCAGCACGGCCGGGTTGGAGGACTGGAGTTCGGTGTACGAGCCCAGTCCGAAGGCGGGGTTCTGCTTGCGGATCTCGATCATCCGGCGGGTCCAGTGCAGCAGCGACGAGGGCGACGCCATCGACGCCTCGACATTGGTGACCTGGTAGCCGTAGACCGGGTCCATGATCGTCGGGAGGTAGAGCCGTCCCGGGTCGCAGGAGGAGAAGCCCGCGTTGCGGTCCGGCGTCCACTGCATGGGGGTGCGGACGGCGTCGCGGTCGCCGAGCCAGATGTTGTCGCCCATGCCGATCTCGTCGCCGTAGTACAGGATCGGCGAGCCCGGCAGGGACAGCAGCAGGGCCGTGAAGAGTTCGATCTGGTTGCGGTCGTTGTCCAGCAGCGGGGCGAGCCTGCGGCGGATGCCGATGTTGGCGCGCATCCGTGGGTCCTTGGCGTACTCCGCGTACATGTAGTCGCGTTCTTCGTCGGTGACCATCTCGAGCGTCAGCTCGTCGTGGTTGCGCAGGAAGATGCCCCACTGGCAGCCGGACGGGATGGCCGGGGTCTTGGCCAGGATCTCCGAGACCGGGTACCGGCTCTCCCTGCGTACCGCCATGAAGATGCGCGGCATGACGGGGAAGTGGAACGCCATGTGGCACTCGTCGCCGCCGGAGGAGTAGTCGCCGAAGTAGTCGACCACGTCCTCCGGCCACTGGTTGGCCTCCGCCAGCAGCACCGTGTCCGGGTAGTGGGCGTCGATCTCCTTGCGCACCCGTCTCAGGAACTCATGGGTAGCCGGAAGGTTTTCGCAGTTGGTTCCCTCCTGCGCGTACAGGTAGGGCACCGCGTCGAGGCGGAAGCCGTCGATGCCCAGGTCGAGCCAGAACCGCAGCGCCGAGATGATCTCCTCCTGGACGGCCGGGTTCTCGTAGTTGAGGTCCGGCTGGTGGGAGAAGAACCGGTGGAAGAAGTACTGCTTGCGCACCGGGTCGAAGGTCCAGTTCGAGGCCTCGGTGTCGACGAAGATGATCCGGGCGTCCTGGTACTGCTTGTCGTCGTCCGCCCACATGTAGTAGTCCCCGTAGGGGCCGTCGGGGTCCCTCCTGGACTCCTGGAACCACGGGTGCTGGTCGCTGGTGTGGTTCATCACGAAGTCGATGATCACCCGCATACCGCGCTGGTGGGCGGCGTCGACGAACTCGACGAAGTCGGCGAGGTCACCGAAGTCCGGCAGCACCGCCGTGTAGTCGGAGACGTCGTACCCGCCGTCCCGCAGGGGTGACTTGAAGAACGGCGGCAGCCACAGGCAGTCCACGCCGAGCCACTGGATGTAGTCCAGCTTGGCGGTGATGCCCTTCAGGTCGCCGATGCCGTCGCCGTTGCTGTCCTGGAAGGAGCGGACGAGTACCTCGTAGAAGACGGCGCGTTTGAACCAATCCGGGTCCCGGTCCTTGGCGGGAGTGTCCTCGAAGGTGTCCTGAACGGGCTCGTTGACGATCATGTTGTGGGTGACCCTCCGATCTGCGGGTTGGACGGTCGCAGGACGGTGAAGACATGCGCGGGCCGTTGGCCCGGCTCCAGGCGCACATAGTTGGCCCTGCCCCAGTGATAGGTCTCGCCGGTGAGCTGGTCGCGCACCGGCACCGACTCGTGCCAGTCGAGGCCGAGTTGCGGCATGTCCAACGAGACCGTGGCCTCCTGGGTGTGGTGAGGGTCGAGGTTGGCGACCACGAGAACCGTGTTCGACCCGGCTCGCTTGCTGTAGACGATCACCGCTTCCTGGTCCGCGTGGTGGAAGTGGATGTCACGCAGCTGCCGCAGGGCCGGGTTCTGCCTGCGGATGGCGTTGAGGCGGGTGATCAGGGGGGTGATGGTACGGCCGTCGCGTTCGGCGGCAGCCCAATCGCGGGGTTTGAGCTGGTACTTCTCCGAGTCGAGGTATTCCTCGCTGCCGTCCTTCAGGGGCTTGTTCTCACACAGCTCGTAGCCGGAGTACACCCCCCAGGTCGGTGACAGGGTGGCCGCGAGCACCGCGCGGACCTCGAACGCCGGACGCCCGCCCTGCTGAAGGTACGCGTGCAGGATGTCAGGCGTGTTGACGAAGAGGTTCGGCCGCATGTACGCCGCCGTCTCCCCCGCCAGCTCCGTCAGGTACTCCGTCAGCTCCCGCTTGTCGTTGCGCCAGGT
>NZ_JBHVMS010000010.1:0-367191 GCF_042796855.1 Streptomyces sp. NPDC057877 | reverse complement strand
GAACACCACACCTGGCCCCAGCCCACCCACACCGGCACTCAAGCAGTCCGCATCCAACGACCCCAACCCGCCGACCCCTAAACGCAACGGCATTGCCCTTAGCTGACGTAGTCGGCGACCAGGGCGGCGAACTCGTCGGGGGTGGCCAGGCGTATTCCGAGGCCCTCGGCCTTGGCACGCTTGGATCCCGCGCCGTCTCCGGCGACGACGAGGGTGGTCCTCTTGGAGACGCTGGATGAGGAGCGGCCACCGGCCTGTTCGATGAGTTCGTTCATCTGGTTGCGGCTGAGCTTCTCCAGGGGACCGGTCATCGCGCCGGTGACGACCACGGTCATCCCGGCCAGCGGCCCGCCCGCACCCTCGGCGTTCCCGTCGCGACCGGTGTCGCCCTCGTGCGGGGCGGGCGGGGTCGCGCCGGGTTCGCTCATGTTGACCCCGGCGGCGGCGAGTTTGTCGATGAGGGGGGCGAGGTCGGCGAGTTCGGCGACGATCGAGGGGGCCTTCTCGGTGCCGATGCCCTCGACCTGCTGCATGGCCTCCGCGTCAGCGGCGCGGACGTGGTCCATGGTGGCGAAGTGGCGGGCGATGCGGCGGGACATGGAGCGGCCGGTGCCGCGGACGCCGAGCGCGCACAGCACCCGCGACAGCGGCTGGCCCTTGGCCGCCGTGATGGCGGTCAGGAGGTTGTCGGTGCTGGTCGCGCCCATCCGCTCCAGGCCCAGGAGCTGATCGCGGGTGAGGGCGAACAGGTCAGCGAGGTCAGCGACGAGGCCCGCGTCGACGAGCTGGACGACGCGGGTGTGACCGAGGCCTTCGATGTCGAGCTGGTCGCGGCCAGCCGCGTAGGACAGGGCGGCCACCAGGTGGCAGTTGCGTCCGTTCTCGCAGCGCCAGCGCTGCTCGCTGGTGTCGATGCCGGACCCGCAGCGCGGGCACATGTCGGGGAAGGCGATGGGTTGTTCGTCGCCGGTGCGCAGGTGGGCGACGGGGGCTTCTACGCGGGGGATGACGTCGCCAGCCCGGTGGACCATGACGTGGTCGCCCAGGCGCAGGTCGCGGCGGGTGATGTCGGCGGGGTTGTGGAGGGTGGCGTAGGTGACGGTGGCGCCGTCGATCTCGACCGGCTCCAGGACGGCGCGCGGGGCGATGATGCCGGTGCGGCCCACGTTCCACTCCACCGCGAGCAGCCGGGTGATCTTCTCGACGGCGGGCAGCTTGTAGGCGATCGCCCACCGCGGAGCACGCGAACCCGCCCCTGCCGCCCGCTGGTCGGCGGCCAGGTCGGCCTTGATGACGATCCCGTCGATCCCGAACGGCAGCTCGGCCCGCAGAGCGGCGATCTCCTGCACCCGGCCCAGCACCTCCTCGACGCTGTCGGCGGTGATACCGGGCACCGCGGTGACGGCGGTGGTGTTGATCCCGAACGCGGCGGCCCGCGTCATCAGCTCACTGTGGGCGACTTCCCCCAGGCGCGCCGCGAGCGCCGTCTCCGTGTCGGGCAGGGGCAGCAGGCCGTAGCCGAAGAACGTCATCGGCACCGTGTAGGCGCGCTCCCTCGCGCGCAGCGTGCCCGCCGCGGCGCCCCGCGGGTTGGCGAACGGCTGCCCACCGTGCCCGGTGCGCACCTCGTTGGCGTGTTCGAACTGAGCGGTCGTCATCAGCACTTCACCGCGCACCTCCACGGTGACCGGCTCGGCGAGCGTCTCGGGCAGGCCCTCGATGGTGCCGATCGCGTGCGAGACGTCCTCCCCGGCCGTCCCGTCCCCGCGTGTGATCAGCTGTCTGAGACGGCCGCCGGTGTAGCGGGCGGCGACCGCGAGCCCGTCCAGCTTCGGCTCGACACTGAACCGCTCGACCTCGTGGCCGACACGCCGGGCCAGGGAAGCGGTCCAGGCGGTGAACTCCTGCGCCGAGAACACGTTGTCCAGACTGAGCATCGCCACCGTGTGCGGGACATCGCCCTCCACGGCGCCGCCAGCGACCTTCCCCGTCGGCGAGTCGGGCAGCACCTGATCGGGATGCTCGGCCTCCCACACCGCGATGCCCCGCACCAGCCGGTCGTAGGCATCATCGTCCAGAGCCGACGTCCCGCCCGCGTAGTAGGCGGCCGACGCCTTCACCGCGTCCTCAACCGCCTGCGCATAGGCGGCGGCATCCCTGATCACAGCTGCACGTGTCGTCATGCCCGCCATCCTGCCCGCCACCACTGACATCGCCCCGATACAGCGGCACCGGGCGGCCTGCGCCAGCACCGGCACGGCCGCCCGGGGCGACGGAGTCGTTCGGCGGGACCGACGCCGACCGCAACGGCTGCGACACCCGCGCGGAAGTCGTGCTCACCGAGTCCGTCGAGGCGCTGACCGGCACCGGCCGGTGAGTACCCCAGCTCTCCCTGTGCCTTCTCCGCCCAGCGCAGCGTGGTGAGCCAAGTGCGTGCGGAGGCACCGTCGTAGCTGGCGCGCGCCTCGGCCAAGCGGTGCCAGCGCTGCGGATTCCATGACCGCCCGC
Organism: Streptomyces sp. NPDC057877; assembly: GCF_042796855.1. NCBI lineage: Bacteria > Bacillati > Actinomycetota > Actinomycetes > Kitasatosporales > Streptomycetaceae > Streptomyces > Streptomyces sp. NPDC057877. Next base: position 364,683 of record NZ_JBHVMS010000010.1, on the reverse strand, counting down.
CGCACCTCTTGCATGTTCTATGGCATACCCCATAAGTTACCGGCAGGTAGCTCGCTTGGTCGGCCGTATGGCGGTGGAGAAGGTGGTGAGGGGATGAGCCCGCGCAGGAGTGACAGCCGTGACCGGATGATCCTCAGCGCCGCCGCTCTGCTGCGTGAACACGGCGCCAGCGCCACCAGCATCGACCGGGTGCTCGCCCACAGCGGAGCCCCGCGGGGCTCGGTGTACCACCACTTCCCCGGTGGGCGGACGCAGCTCATCGACGAAGCCGTGGCACTGGCGGGGGACTTCATCGCGGGGCTGATCGACGCCGCCATGCAGGCGGACGATCCCGTGGCGGCCGTAGACGCGTTCTTCCTGCTGTGGCGTGACCGGCTCGTGGAGAGCGGCTTCCGGGCTGGCTGCCCGATCGTGGCGGTAGCCGTCGAGACCAATGACGACGCCCCCCAGCTTGCCCGTTCCGCAGCCGCGGTCTTCGCCCGCTGGCAGGAGTCCCTCGCGGCCCTCCTCCTGAGACACGGCCTGCCCGCGGAGCGCAGCCGCAGGCTCGGTGCCTTCATCATCGCCGCGGTGGAAGGCGCGGTGATCATGTGCCGGGCCGAGCGGAGCACCGCCCCGATCGAGGCCGCCGCTGCCGAGATCCACGACCTGCTCCTCCACGCCCTGCGTGACCGCCCCGGTGCCGAATCCGGTCCCCGGCCGTAGCCCGCAGCCGCCCAGCCGCCTCATCCACGTAGCTCGAAGGAGTCGCCATGCCCTCGCTCGACCGTCAGGACAACGTGTTCGTCCTCGACCTCGGAGACGGTGAGAACCGCTTCCACCCCGACTGGCTCTCCGCGGTCGGCGCCGCGCTCGACGAGGTGGAGAAAGCGGAAGGTCCCCGCGCCCTCGTCACCGCCGCCACCGGCAAGTTCTACTCCAACGGACTCGACCTGGAGTGGCTGTTCGCCCACGCCGACCAGCACCAAAGCTACGTCGTCTCGGTCCACGAACTGTTCGCGCGGATGCTGTCGCTGCCGGTCGTGACGGTGGCCGCGCTGCAGGGGCACGCCTTCGCCGCCGGGGCGATGTTCTCCCTCGCTCACGACTTCCGCGTCATGCGCGCGGACCGCGGCTACTGGTGCCTGCCCGAAGCGGACATCAACATCCCCTTCACCCCTGGCATGGCCGCCCTCATCCAGTCCCGGCTGGCTCCGCGGACCGCGCACGAGGCCATGCTCACTGCCTGCCGCTACGGCGGCACCGACGCCGCGGCCACCGGCATCGTGGACCATGCGGTCGCCGAGGACGCCGTGCGGTCCACCGCGATCGAGATAGCGCAGGCGCAGGTGAAGAAGGCGGGCGACACCCTGGGCACCATCAAGGCCCGTATGTACGCCCCGGCCCTGGCCACCCTGCGCGACACCACCAACCCACTCGGCTGACCAGTACCTCACCGACCGCACCCCCTGCGCCCCGGGCGCTTTCACCCGGGGCGGGGGTGGAGCACGCTGCCTCCGCCGGTTATACCCGCGACAAGGCCCCGCGGCTGGACCGCTGCCGAAACGGTGGCGTCCGGCTGACGTCACCACTGCGGCGGGAGACGGACGGCAGCTTCACCCCCATCGACCGGGACACCGCCATCCGCGAGATCGCCGCACGGCTGAAGACCCGTCCACCATGTGGTCGCCGCAGCGTACGGACACGTTCCGACGGCAGACTGGAGGGGCGGCCGGCACCCCTGGTGAACCACATCGACGCCGGTTCACGGAGCTTCTGCCGCCCCTCGACAGGGCCTCCTTCGAAAGGCAGTAACCGGTGACGACCGCCGCATATCAGGGTGAACCCGGATCCAATTCGGCGACCGCCGCGCGCGCCCTCTTCCCCGACGGCCGCGAACTGCCCTGCACCGGCTTCGAGCAGGCCCTGGACGCCGTGACGCTCGGCGCCGCCGACGTCGCCGTCATCCCGGTCGACAACTCCGCGGCCGGACGAGTCGCCGACGTACACCATCTGCTGCCCGAGTCGGGGCTGTTCATCGTCGCCGAGTACTTCCTCGCCATCCGCTTCGACCTGATGGGCGTACCCGGCACGACACTCGACGACATCGAGTGCGTACGCAGCCATGTGCACGCTCTCGGACAGTGCCGCAAGATCCTGCGGGAGGGCGGCTGGCGCACCCTCGTCAGCGACGACACCGCGGGAGCCGCCCGCGAGGTGGCCGCGCTCGGCGACCCACGGCACGCCGCGCTCGCGCCGCCCGCCGCGGCCGACCTCTACGGCCTCGACGTGCTGCGCCCCGAGGTCGAGGACGACCCGGACAACACCACGCGCTTCGTCGTCCTGTCCCGGGACGCGGCCTTCGTCCCGCACACCGGGGAGCCGACGATGACGAGCCTGTTCTTCTGCGTGCGCAACATCCCCAGCGCGCTCTACAAGGCGCTCGGCGGGTTCGCCAGCAGCGGCGTGAACCTCACCAAGATCGAGAGCTACCAGATGGGGGCCGGGTTCAACCCCAGCCGCTTCTACGTCGAGATCGAGGGCCACCCCGACGACGAGCGCGTCGCCCTCGCCCTGCACGAGCTGCGCTTCTTCTCCTCCGAGGTGCGCGTCCTGGGCGTCTACCCCGCACACCCGCACCGCGTGAGCAGCTGACGAGGGGACGGGTTCCCCGGTCACTCGGACGGTCCACACCCGACACGTGTGCGTGGGCACCGACATTCCCCCCCCGTACCCGAGTGCCAGCGGCGAGACGTCACGCGCCTGCGAGAACCACATGGGCCCCTTGGCCGCCCTGACGTTCGCCGCGGCCCACACCACGTGGGTCCGTCTCGGCATGAGCACGCTGAACGGTGTGTGGCAGCCGCCCGGGCTGGATGCCCGACGAGTACACCGCGGTCTCCGTACCCGGGAAGGGCCGCGGCGCACGGCTCGACGAGACCCTTGACGTCCGGGAGGAGTACGGGGCCAACGACCAGCACGGTGCCGTGCAGGGCACGGCGGTCGCCAGACATCGCGTCTTCGCGTACGAGGGACCGCTGTTCACCATCCCGGAGACCGTGGTGGGCCGCAAGCCGAGTCGGCGGCCCGGACCGGATGCCACGGGCGGGCACACTCGCCCAGTACATCGACTGCGCGCGGGCCGCCGTCGACGCGGGCGTGCACGAACTGTTCGTGAACCGCGGGCGAATACCGCGACCCTCGCCGAACGCGTCGACCTGGCGGGCCGCTTCATCGAAGGCGTCCGCCGAGGCTGATCGCACCGAGTCGTCGGTGAGCGGAATGCGTCGGCCCTCTTTTTGGTTGACCGGAGCACTCACCCTTCGACCCTCGCCCCCTCGGCGCCGCGCCCTGGGGGCCGGGGCTCGTCGAACGCACCGATGGGAGAAGCCTTGAAGCGCTCCACCGCCAGGAACGAGTCCCCTCGCCTCCGCCGCGTCCACCTGCCCGGCACCGTGCCGTCGCCCTCCCCGGCGGCCCCGCGCCCACGGGACGCGGAGGAGAAGCGGGAGGCCTCGGACAGGGACACGGCCCGGCACGTCGTGGAGAGATAGTCAGAATCCGGGGAAGAGGGCCGTCAGGTCGGTCAGGGTGACGGCGCCGCTCACCTGGACTTCGTCCGTGGGCTGGTGGCGGCCGTAGACGAGACGCAGCACGGCCTCCGCCGCGCCCGTGACGCAGCCAGCCGGTTCGGCTGGCTCACACGGGTACAGGTGCAGCTCGGCACCGAGGTCCAGCAGCACGGTCCGGGCCGGGCTGGTCAGGGCGATGGTGAGCTGTGCCGGAGCGAGCCGGGCGAGAGTGGTGGCGTCACGGAAGCGGGTGGCGACCAGGTCCAGCCGCTCCCACAACAGATCCACCTCTCCCGCCGGAATCGTCGCGCCCGGAGTGAGGGCGGCTTCGATGTCCCAGGCGTGGACTGAGTGCTCCGAGAGCCGGTAACCGGCGTAGGCGGGAAGGCTGAGCAGGCCAGCGAAGTACGGAACACGCACCCGCAGCTGCTGGGACATGTCCAGCGAGTCCAGAAGCTGCAGGTGTCGCGTATCAGCTTGCTGCCACGCCTCCCGCTGCGCCGGTGGTGGCAACGTGTTCCACCGCTGCCACACCGGCTCCAGGTCCTCCCGTACCGGCCCCCTCTCATCGCCCGCGATGCCACGCTCAAGCAGGCCGGTGGAGATCTCGGCGGCGCTGCCGAGATGGGACAACACCTGCGCAATGCTCCACCCGGCGGCCGTCGAGGGCTGTTTCAGCTCCCGCTCGGACAGGGAGGCAACAGTGTCGGCCAGGCGGCGGGAGCTGGTGTGGAGGGCTTCGAGCCAGACCTGCGGGCTGTCGGCCGCGTCGGTGGGGGAGGGTGCCGTCACATCCTCGCTCACTGCTGCTGGTAGGCGAGGTCGGCGGCGGTGAGGCCCTCGAGAGCCATGCCGAGCTGAAGACCTTCGGCCATGCGGCGGCTGATGCGCTGGCGCAGGGTGACGGCGAGATAGCGGGTGAGCAGCTGCGGCTTGGCGGCCAGGTCCTCGGCGAGCCGCTGGGCGCGGGGCAGGACCTGCTCCAGCGGCAGTACCTCGGCCACCGCGCCCCAGCGCTCGGCCTGCTCGGCCGTGAAGGAGCCCTGCGTCAGGGTCAGATAGCGGGCCCGGTTGACGCCCAGGGCCTCCTCCCAGGCGATCTGGATGCCGTCCCCGGGGACGATGCCGAAGGTCAGGTGGGGGAAGTCGGAGAAGACGGTCGTGTCGGCGGCGATGACGACGTCCGCCAGCAGGGCGTACTCGCTGTGGACGGACGCGGGACCGTTGACCGCGGCGATGACGGGCATCTCCAGGTCGACCAGGCGCTGGAGGACGCGGCGGCCCTCGGCGACCGTGCGGTCCCACTGGGCGGGCTTGGTGATGTCGCCCAGGCTGGCGCCGTCGATGTCGGTCATGAACCGGTCACCGGTGCCGGTCAGCACCAGAACCCGGTTGTCGCGGTCCTCGCCGATCTCGAAGAGAGCACGAGGGAAGTCGGTGTGCGTCTCACCGGTGAAGGTGGCCGGACCGTCGTCGGTGTGGAAACGCAGCGTGAGCACGCCCGACTCCGTGCGGCTCATCGCCAGGTTCTTGAACGCGGTGAAGTAGGAAGGGTTCTGCTGGGACACGGAAGGCTCCTGAAGTGGACCGGGCGGTCGCTCCGCCCTGTGCCCTACTCAACTCCTGCCGCAGCAGCATGCATAGCGCCTGGCCAGAGGGCTTGCCGAGGGCTGCCATAAGAATGGGTGATGGCGCAGTGCGGGGCTTGCCGCCGCACACCGCAAGCCCGTACCGGGTTCACGGGGACCCTCTCGGCGGCGGCCGCACCGCCCTGGACCCGCCCGGAAACCGAAAGCGCCGCGCTGCACGGATAGCCACACCCCATCGGGCCACGCGGCGCGCCTGACCGGCCGCTCGCGGCTCGTGATGCGATAGGGGCATGGAGATCCGAGCGATGCGCGCGTTCGTCACCGTGCTGGAAGAAGGCGGCCTGTCGGCGGCGGCACGACGGCTGCACATCAGCCAGCCCGCCCTGTCCCAGACCATGAGCGCCCTGGAACGCGAGTTCGGTCAGCAGCTACTGGTCCGCTCCTCCACGGGCGTGCGGGCCACGGACACCGGCCTGCTGCTGCTCGCGGAATCCCGTGCCGTACTGGCCCGCTACGACCAGGCACTCGCGGTCATGACCGCGCGCACCGGGGAGAGCGCGACCACGCTTCGGATCGGCATCCCCCTGGAACTACCCGCCGACCTGCTGTCCAAGGCACTGCTCGAACTGTCCGCCGCCCACCCCGACACGCGGGTCCAAGCCCGGCACCTGTCCACCTCGGCGCAGGTCACGGAACTGCGCCAGGGAAACCTTGAGCTGGGCCTGCTACGAGAACGCCCCCAGGGGCAGGAACTCGACGCCATGCTGGTCGTCGAGGAGCGCCTGGGTGTTCTGCTCGCGGCCGAGCGTGCCGCGGAGCTGGCCAGCCCCGACGGCATCCGCCTGGACGCGCTGAACGCACTCGCCTGGGTCGGTTTCCCCCGTTCCGGCAGCCCCGCCTGGTACGACGAACTCACCGCCATCCTGCGCAGCCACGGTATCGACCCAGGCCCGCAGGTCCCCGACGGACAGCCACTGATCGCCGAGGTCAAACTCGCCTCCGTCAGCGCCGGACACGCCTTCACCCTGGCACCCCCAGGCTGGTCCCAGCCCCTGCCCGACTTCGTCACCTGGTTCCCGCTGGTAGGTCACCCCATCGTCCGGCGCACCTGGGCTGTGTGGAACGCAGGCTCTCGCCGCCGCGATCTCGGCCATCTGGTGGCGGCCCTGGACCAGCCCGCCAGGAAAGCAGCGTCCGACGCGACGCCCTGACGCATGCAGCCCTCCAGCCGAGACGGAGGACGGACGGCACGAGGGCCGACCACGGAGAACCCGGGTCCACGTCTTCGGCCCGGACCTCCGGTCTTCGACAGGCTGCCGCGCAACGGCGAGCCGAACTGCGGGCCGTCTCGCAAAGCCTGCTGGGGCAGACGTGCGTAGTCACGTGCGTTGCGACGGGCGTTCATGCACCAGCCGATCGTGCGCTCGACTTTCCAGTACCGGGGAAGAACGACGAAGGCCTTGACCGTGGGTCGAGCGTGCCAGCTCTCACAACTGACGTGCAGTTCGTGACACCGCTCGTACGCACCGGCGAAGCCTCGGGCGCTCAGGCGCCGGTGTGGAGGTAAGCGGCCCACAGGAAGGGGACCTTCGTGCGGTCTAGCGTGCCCGGCAGGTCGTGGCCGTCGCGCAGGGCGCGTACCGCCTGGTGGAGTGCCCAGGCCGAACGGCCGGTGTCCAGTGCTCCGGTGGGGGTGCGCAGGTGGGAGTAGAAGGCGACGGCGGCGGCGGTGAACGGGTCGGACGCGTGGTCGTGGAGCAGGAGCAGGCTCCGGGAGGGGTCGACGGGGTGGCTGGCGCCGTGGCAGGCGAAGTGCGCGATCGGACAGTCGGGCAGGTGGCGCAGAACGGCGGCCTTGGTGGGCAGGTCCGTGGCGGGTACGTCCCGTTCCGTGGGGTCGGGCTCACCCGACCGCCACTGGTGCGGCGGGCGTGGCGCAAGGCGCGGATGGTCGGCGTGTAGGAGGAGACCACCCGGTCCATGACGGTACGTACGTCGGCACGCGTCGTCGGCAGGATCGGTGTGCTGGCCCGCGGCGTGCAAGGGCAGCAACCCCAGCGCCCCACCCGGCACCCACCACACCCGCGGCCAGTCGGCCTCCGCCGACGGCCGCCGGTGATGGTTCAGCAGGTCGAGCACGGGTCCTGCCGCGTTGTCCCACAGCCATTCCAGGACTGCTGTCATGTCGTCCTGCGCCGCGCGCCGGAGAGCGGTGCTCGTGCCCGTGGAGGCGGTGGCCAGTGCTTGCTGAAAGGCGGTGATCTGCCAGTTCAGGGTTGGGTGGTCCCTGCTCGTCCTGCCCGGCGCCCTCTACCTCGCCGTCGCCACCGCCGCCGTTGCCCTCGGTCACACCCACCCGTTCGACCTGCCCCGCGTCGCCGAACGGATCACCACCTGGGCCAACCATTCGGCCGCGACCAGGGGCGGCGGCCAGCAGTACTGCTGGTGGCCGCCGACGCGTACGCCCTGTTGCTGGCAGCCGCCACCCGTCTGCACGCCCGCGACCTGGCAGGACACCTGGGCCTTGACACCACCACCCCCCTCACCCCCGAGGCCGCCGACACCCTCACTCGGTATCTGGCGCCCACCCCGCCCCCGCCGCCGGACGGGGGTGACGGTTGAGCGATGCTGACACCCGGGTCTCGTCACCGGCACTCATCCGGCTCGATCGGGCGTTCCTTGCGGACCTTCACGTCGATTGGCTGGTGGATGCGGGTGCAGTTCGGTTGGCCGTCGACCAGGAGGGCGTAGCTCACGCATTCGCCGCGTCCGATTCGACCTGGCCCGATGTGCAGCTCACTGCCTTCCCCACCATCAGCGAGGTGTGGCTGCGCCTGCTGGAGACGAGGCGTGACTCATGACCACCGCACGCGACCTCGTGCTCGTCGCCCCGGGTATGCCGGTCGGGCAACTCGTGGGCCAAGGAAGTCTGTCGCTCGCGGTCGCGGGAGCCGAAGCGATCGACCTGCTGAGGAGCGGGGCCCTGTGCCTGGACGGCGACCGCATGGTGCCCGCTCCGCAGGCGGTGTCCGGTGACCCGCTGCTGGAGGAGGCGGACACGGGGACTCTCGACGGCTCGGGCGAGGGGTTTCCGGGGCGGGGTTCGACGAACACGTATCCAATTCCCGGACGCGTGTACGGCCGTACTCGCCCACTCCCCCTGGATGACTCAGTCCGAGCTGTCGCTGTCTGCCGCACCCGGCTTGACCAAGGTGTACATGACGGAGCGCTGCCGCTTGTGGCGCCTGATGCGGCCCTTGGCGACCAGGGACTCGAGGGTGTTCCGCACCACCTGCGGTGTGGGGTCGCGGTCCGGGTGCTTCTCGAGGAGTTCGTCGCGCAGTTCCTTCGCCAGGCGCGGCTCCTCGTACTGGCCGAGCAGGTCCGCCAGCAGGTCCCCGAGCAGAGGCTGACGTGACTTCCCCTTCGCACCGGCCTTCGCCGTCTTGCTGGTGGGAGCGCTCTTGGCCGATGTCGAGCGTCGGGAGGCGGCTCGGGTGGACGTCTTCCGCGCCTTCGTGACAACAGGCTCGTCCTGCGCCTGCTCGGGCAGCCGGGACGCGTCGGCGAAACCCTCGTACCGCTCGGCGAGGCTGAGGATGTCCGCGAGGAGGGCTTCCTCCTGCTTCAACACGGAGATCTTCTCCGCCAGCTCCTGCTGTCGCCGACGGTTCTCCTCCAAGTCCGACGCGGCCTGTGCTACGTACCGCGACCGGAGCGTGGCGGCTGATTGGCTGGTCACAACCGTTCACTCCCTTGATATGGATGTGTTGCGCATGCTACCCACGCCGCGGGCCCCGTGTGGACAAGTGTCAACGCCTGAGGGTTCCTCCGACACGCTCACTCTTGACGAGCAGGGCTTCCCCATAGCCCTGTCCGAGGGAGGTGACGAGTGTCGCGTCACCCATGAGGAACACGTGTTCACCGGACGCGGACGCAGACGCGGACGCGGACGTGGACGCGGCAGTGGGACGACACAAACACCGCACACGTCCGCTGGGGCCTCGGCGCGGACGGTGGGGGAGTCGCGAACGGCGCTGAGTTCCCTGGCGTAGGTGCGCCGCAGTTCATGGCATGTGTACCGCTCGCGGCCGACTGAGCCCCGCGTCCGCCGGAACGCCTACTGACCGGGGTCGGGGGTTCAGCGGGGGGCCACGGCGGGAGCGGACTTCTTGCGGGCGCGGTACGCGGCGGCCTTGATCTTGTTGCCGCAGGACTCCATGCCGCACCACTGGCGCCGCATGCCACGGGACCGGTCGATGTAGACCCGGGTGCACTCGGGGTTGCCGCACTCCTTCAGCAGGGGCACGTCGGGGCCGCTGAGCAGCTCCACCGCCTGCCGGGCGACCGTCGCCAGCGCCTGCTCGGGGGTCGCCTCGGTGAGCCGCCCGGTCGGGGTGAGCTGGGGTGTCACGGGGGTCTTGCGCGCGGCGGCGTTGACCGCGTCGAGCGCCTCGGGGTCCAACTCCTCACCGAGGCGGCGGTCGGTGACGAGCCGGTAAATGGCCTCGCGCAGGGCCGTGGCCTCCTCGACGTCGTCCTCCCGACCCGGGGTGACCGTGTCCACCAGGCCGGACTCCAGGTACCAGGCGTTCAGCCGCTCCGGGGTCACGAACATCTCGAACCGGGTCGAGCGCCGGGCCCGGAGCGTGGCCGCGAAGTCGAGGGCCGGGTGCCCGCATACGAAGACATGGTCAAGATTCACATCACCATCTTGACAGGTGACTTCGCTCGGACGCAAGGAACGTCACCGCTTCAGCCGGTGCTCCCGGCCGTGCCGCCAGGTGGGCACTGCGCTTGCCGCCGTAGCGGACCGGGGCATCTCCCGCCTGGGGCGCCCCCGTCTCCGCTGAGTATCCCGTCGGCCAGCCGCAGTCAGTGACTGACTCCGATCTCGGCGAGGAGTCGGTCGTCAGGCGTGGCCCTCTTCATATGTGCCACGAGACATGTTGCTGTCGACACCGTATATCCCCATGCCAGTATCACCACCGGTTGCACCAGTGGTGCCGCCTGAGTGAGGGCGTCGACAGAGTTCACACGTGTTCGTAGGAGCATGCGCAGCATGGCGGATGAGCCGAAGCCGAGGACCGGGGGCGCACCCGTGGGCCGACGGGCGATGCTGGGCATGCTCGGCGCGGGCGCGGCCGGACTCGCCGCCGCGCCCTACCTCCCGCACGGCTGGGAAGGGTTCCCCGCCAAGGCGTCCGAGGTCGACGCCACCGGTCTGACCGGCCTGCTGCCCAACCCGGGCGGATCGGTGCGGCCGGTCACCCGGTCGTAGACGAGGATGTCACCCTGGTCGTCGGTGCCGGGTCCCGAGTAGCCCTCCAGGTAGGCGACCTTGCGCCCGCGCTGATCGGGGCGACGCCGTACGAGACCTGGTGGCCCTCGTCCATCGCGGGTGCCAGGCGCTCGGTGTGCCCGGTGCGCAGGTCCAGGACGTGCACGGAGGACTGTCCGGTCGCCGCCGAGTACGAACCGGACGTCAGATAGCGTCCGGACGCGGAGAGTTGGGGTGCCGAGGTCGTTTCGCCGGGCACGGTCACGCGCTCCAGCGGTGCGCCGGGGCCCTTCGGTAGAAGACGCCGTACGAGACGTCCGTGCCGGGCACGAGATTGGTGGCCCCGGACGCGAAGGCCACCACCCGGCCGTCCGCGCTGACCACCGGATCCACCGAGTGCCGGTTGCCGCCGGTGCCGTCGGGGGCCACGCTGATCCGCTCGGTGCGCGGGACCCGGGTGTCGCCGCCCGTGGCCCCGGCGGGCCAGGTGGGGGGACATGAGGACGCCCGCCAGGACTGCCGTCGCGGCGACGCGTAAGGACGGTCTCATCGGATGGTCCCCCTTCGGCTGCGGGACGGCCGTCTGTCGCCCCGACCCCCGGCCCGCGCGGAGGGCTCAGGCGATGGAAGCGCGGAGCCCGCGAAGGGTCAACGCGCCCGCCGGACGCGGTGGCCGGTCAGCGTGTCCCTTGCGGCACGGGCGCAATCCTCGGCTGCCCTTGCCGCCCCCCAACGGACTCGTGCCCTTGCCGCCCCCCAACGGACTCGCCAGCGCGCCCACCCGGCGGCCGACCCCGGCCGATGTCGAACAGCTGGCCCCCTCCTGATCGAGGCGGCGGAGGCCGTCTCCCGCCGCCTCGGGTTCGGGTACCGGCCGGGCAGCACGGGGCGCGGGCTGACGGTCAGCGCTCGTCGGCGTCGTAGCGTTCCCGCCACTTGTCGATCAGTGCCGCCATCTCCCGCTGCATGAAGCCGTAGAAGTCCTGCATCTCGTCCAGCCTGCGGCCTGCGACGCTCTCCCGGCCCGCCGCCTTGATGCCCTCCGCCGCGGCGTTCCACATGCTGTCCAGCAGGGCGTTCTGGTTGCCCATCAGGGTCGCCCAGGCGTGTTCCCGGAAGCGGTAGTGGTCGCGGCGGCTGCCCGGCGCGGGGACCCGCTCGATGATGCCGGTCGGGACCAGCTGGTTCACGGCACCGGAGACCGCGCCGCTGCTGATCTGGAGTTCCTCGCAGAGATCCGCGGAGGTCATGGCCTCCTGCTGGGTGAACAGCAGCGCTGTCATCACCCGGGCGGTCGTCCGCTGCATACCGCTCTGGGCGAGCGTCAGTGCGAGTCGCTCGGCGCAGTCGCGCAGCTGTGCGTCCCTCTCGTCCATCAAAGCCCTCCGTCTTGACTGAATCTCAGCATAACGAGGAAGTCGGAATCTCAAAACGTTTACAGAACTCTGAAACTTCGGTACGTTCCGTGCCATGGAGAACGTGATCGAGCTACGGAAGCTCACCAAGACCTATGGCACCCGCCGCGGGCTGGTCGACCTCACCCTCGACGTACGGCAGGGCGAGGTCTTCGGCTACCTCGGCCCGAACGGCGCCGGGAAGTCGACCACCATCCGGCTGCTGCTCGACCTCATCCGCCCCACCTCGGGCGGGGCGACGGTGCTGGGCCTCAGGCCGCGTGAGGACGGGGTGGAACTGCGCCGCAGGGTCGGCTATCTGGCGGGTGACTTCGTCTGCGACGGCCGCCAGAACGTCCGCGCCTATCTGCGCTTCCTGGGCGCGCTGCGCGGCGGCGTGCCCGAGGCGCGCATCGACGCCCTGGCCGAGCGGCTCGGGCTCGATCAGACCACCATGATCAAGAAGCTGTCCAAGGGCAACCGCCAGAAGGTCGGCCTGGTGCAGGCCTTCATGCACCAGCCCGAGCTGCTGGTCCTGGACGAGCCCAGCTCCGGCCTCGACCCGCTGGTGCAGCAGACCTTCCTCGACATGGTCGCCGAGGCCCGGGACGCCGGGCAGACCGTGTTCATGTCCAGCCACATCATGAGCGAGGTCGAGGCGGTCGCCGACCGGGTCGGCATCATCCGCGACGGCCGCCTCGCCGCCCTCGACACCGTGGCCAACCTGCGCAGCGGAGCCGTCCGGGACATCGAGGTCACCTTCGACGCGCCGGTCCCCGTCGGCGCGTTCGCCGACCTGCCCGACGCGGAGCGGCTGCGACTGGACGAGGAGCGCACCACCCTGACCGGCCAGATCTCCGGCAGCCCGGACACCCTGGTCAAGGCGCTGGCCCGGTACACGGTCACCAGCCTGCGGGCCACCGAACCCGCCCTGGAGGAACTGTTCCAGAGCTACTACGCGGGGGCCGAGGACGCGCCGCGCACCGAGACGGCACAAGCCGTATGACGGCCTCGCCGTCGTCCCCCGTGAACCGCACCGAAAGGACAGGGTCCCCCCGATGAGCAGCGCCATCCTCGTCAAGTACCTCTCCGACGGCCGACGGAGCCTGACCGGCTGGGCCGTCGGCATCGCCGTCGTCGGCATGGTGTACGCCAGCACCTACCCGTCGCAGCGCGAGAACACCGCCAACCTCCCCGAGGCCCTGCGCGAAGGGCTCAGCATCGACCAGACCGCCGCGGGCTATCTGCACGCCAGCGTGTTCGGCATCATGCTCCCCCTGCTTGCCATGATCTACGGCGTCACCGCCGGTACCCGCGCCGTCGCCGCGGAGGAGGAGTCCGGGCAGCTCGACCTGGTCCTCGCCCACCCCGTCACCCGCACCCAGCTCGCGCTCGAGCGCTTCGGCGCGCTGATCGCCGGGGCGTTCGCGATCGGCGTCCTGGTCTGGCTGGGCATGCTGGCCATCCGCAACGGCTCCGAGCTGACCAGCGTGACCCCCGTGGAGTTCCTGGCGCAGTCCCTCAACCTCGCCCTGCTGGCGGTCCTCTTCGGCGCGCTCGCCATCGGGATCGGCGGGGCGGTGGGACGCCGGGCGGTCGTCCTGGTGACCAGCACCGTGATCGGCGTGGTGACCTACACCCTGGACACGTTCGCGGCCCAGCTGAACGCCGACTGGCTTGCCTATCTGTCGCCCTTCCACTACTACATCGGCGGTGAGCCGCTGCGGAACGGCTTCCAGTGGATGGACGCCCTGGTGCTCGTCGTCGCCGCCGCGCTGTTCTTCGGGCTGGGGGTGCGCCGCTTCAATCAGCGGGACATCAACAGCTGACCCGTGCGTGGGCGCCCAAGGCTCTGGGGTGGGTGCTGGGGGAGACCCCAGTGTGCGCCCCGGGGCCTTCTGGCGAGGCTGCATCGACCGACCCGACCTGGCAGGGGAAAGGTGATGGGGTGTCCACGACAGAGACAGAGATTCCGCCGCAGCCGAACGTGAACGACCCGGCGATCTACGACTGGTACCGCCTGATGCGCGACGAGCATCCCGTCCACCGGGATCCGGCCACCGGCTGGTGGGTGGTGTACCGGTACGCCGACGCACGGCACGTCCTGACGAACCCCGGCACCTTCTCCTCCGAGATGCACCGGATGGGCTTCCCGGAGTCGGGCCTGGAGAGCCTGCCCCAGATGGATCCGCCCCGGCACACCCGGGTCCGGCAGATCCTGAGTACGGCGTTCACGCCCGCGTCGATCGCCGCCTATGAGCCCGCGATCGTGCGGCTGACCCACGAGATCGTGGACGAAATCGCCGATCGCGATCAGGTCGACCTGGTCGCGGATCTCGCGTACACCGTGCCCATCGCCGTCATCCTGGAAATTCTCGGTCTCCCGGCCGAGGACCGGGTGCTGTTCTACGACTGGGCCCGCAAGGTCATGAACGTGACGCCCGAGGAAATGGCGCAGGAGGGCTACCTGGAAGCCCTCGGCGAGCTTCAGCAGGAAGCGATTTCCTATCTGCGCGAACGGGTGCGGGAGCGGAAGAACAAGAGCACCGACGACATGCTCACCCGGCTGGCCAACGCGGAACTGGACGGTGATCGCCTCACCGAGGACGAGACCGTCAACTTCGCGAATGTCATGTTCGCCGGAGGGCACATCAGCACCACCATGACCATTGCCAATGCGGTCGATTTGCTGGACCTCAATCCGGACGCCCAGGCGGAGCTGCGGCAGAACCGTGGCCTGATTCCGCAGGCGGTCGAGGAGGTGCTGCGGCACCGGCCCCCGATCACCACCGGGCTGCGCGCCTCCACCCAGGAGGTGGAGCTGGCGGGCGTCACCATTCCGGAGAACCAGCATGTCGCGGCCAGCTTCTGTTCGGCCAACCGGGACGAGCGGCAGTTCCCGGACCCCGAGGCTTACGACATCCACCGGCGCAGCGAGGGCCGCCACTTCGGGTTCGGATTCGGCACCCACCACTGCATCGGCAACGCGCTCGGGCGCCTGGAGACCAGGCTGGTCCTGAACGTGCTGTTCGACCGGTTCAAGGAGATCGCGGTCGACCGGGACGGCGATCTGGCCTGGGCGATCCCCCCGCAGATGGTCGGCTTCGACAAGCTGCCGGTCTTCCTGCGGCCCGCCTGACGCAATAGCTGATCTCTTCGGCCATCCCTTTTCGGACACGACCGGAAAGGGATGGCCGCGCTGCATTCCGGACCGGTGGCCGAAAGGGCACGAAACTATCCTGCCGCCCTATCAGGGATCTCTGCCGTCTCTTCCTGGGCATGCGCCACTGGCATGTGGTAGCTTGTGACGGACTTCTGTTTGAGCGCGATACTAATCGGTAAGAGAACGGGGGAACATGTTGGTGCTGTCAAGAACGGGATAGTGAAGCCGCGCGCAAAAGCGCATCAAGATTTCGTCCATTTTCCCTTTTCTGGAATATTTCCGGTTTCTCAATTTTCCATCAAGGGGCGTGGCACATGCGGCAGAACTTCCTGCTTCTCGAACGTGAGCGCGAGATGGAACTGATCCGAACCGGCGTCGACCACACGCTCGGCGGCGACGGCGCGGTCGTCATGTTCGAAGGAGCCCCCGGATCGGGCAAGACCCAACTGCTGACGGCGGCCCGGGCCGAGGGGGAGAAATCCGGTTTACAGGTGCTCCACGCCCGGGCGGGCGAGCTGGAACGCGGCTTCGCCTGGGTGGTGGTACGTCAGCTTTTCGAGCACCGGCTGAACACCGACGACGCCGCCGACACCCTGCTGACCGGCCCCGCGGTCCTCGCCGGGAGCATCTTCGACTACGCCGACCCCGAGGGCATCAGCGCACCGCCTACCGAGGGCGCGGGCCTCTACCGGGCCCTCCACGGCCTCTACTGGCTGTGCCGCAACCTCTCCTCCACGGCTCCCGTCCTGCTGCTCATCGACGACGCCCACCATGCCGACACCGCGTCACTCCAGTTCGTCAACTACCTGGTCAACCGCATCGAGGGCAGCGGTGTGCTGCTGGTGCTCACCAGCGTCTCCGACGCCACCGGGCCCGCACAGGAGCTGCTGCTGGCCGCGAGCCGCTCACCGGACTCCTGTCACGCCGTACTCGAACCCCTCGGCCGCGACGCCGTCCGCGAGGCCATCGCCGCACGGCTCGGCGACACCCCGCACGACGACGTGACCCAGGCCTGCCTCGCCGCCAGCGAGGGCAATCCGCTGCACCTCACCGAGTTGCTGGACGAGATGAGCCGCCAGGGCATCGCCCCCGAGCAGCGGGCCGCCGCGACCATCCCCAGCCTGACGCCCGCCCGCATGGCCAAGGAGGTGGTGCGCCAGTTGCACGGCCTACCCCCGGCCGCGCGCGCCCTCGCGGGCGCCGTGTCGGTCCTCGGTGACGACGCCGAACCCCGCCACTGCGCGGCTGCCGCCGCACTGAACCATCCCGAGGCGCTCCAGGCCGCGCACGTCCTGCGCGAGGCGGAGATCCTCAACCCCGGCCTGCCGTACGCGTTCCGGCGCTCCGTCGTCCAGCAGATCGTGTACTCGCGGATGACCTCGGAAGCCCGCAGCCAGGCCCACCGGCGGTCCGCCTACGCGCTGCACGCGGCGGGCGCGGACCTCACCACGGTCGCCGAGCACCTGTGCCGGACCGAACCCGGCAGCGACCCCTGGACCGTCAGGACCCTGCGCGCCGCCGCCGTCGAGGCGATGCGCCGGGGCGAACCCGCCGACTCCACCCGGTATCTGCGCCGGGCGCTCGCCGACTCCACCGCCGAGCGCGACCCCTGGATACTCGGCCAGCTGGGCTCGGCCGAACTGCGCGCGCGACAGCCCTCCGCCGTGGAACACCTGCGGGAAGCGCTGCGCCGTAGCCACGATCCGGCCATCCGCGGCCGACTCCGGCTGGAACTCGGAGTCGCGCTGACCGCCGCCGCCCGCTACGACGAGGCCCTCAAACTGCTGACGGACGCGGGCACCGCGCGCGAGGACCACGACGCCGCGGTCTCCGCCGGTCAGGCCGCGCGCACCGTCGCGGCGGTGGTGGCACGTATCACCCCCGGGCACCGCGCGACCGGCCGCCCCGGACCACGGACCGCCGGGGCCGCACCGCGCTCCCACGCGGCCATCGAGGCGCTCTCCCGAGGGCGCTCCTCCGTACGGGTGGCCCGGCTGGCCGCCGCCGCCATCGCCGACGGCACACCGCTCTGCGAGGAGGACACCGAACTCACGGACACGGCGGTCGCGGCCTGGGCCCTCAGCCAGTGCGACGAGGCGGACCCCGCCGAACGCGCCCTGCGCGACACCGCCCGCCGCGCCTTCGACGCGGGCCAACTGCTGGCCGCGGCCACCTCCACCAGCCTGCTCGGCGGTGTCCTGCTGGACACCGGCCGCCTCACCGAGGCCGAGACCGGGGCGCGGCGGCTGCTGCGGCAGCAGGAGGACAGCTCCCTCATGCTCGCCTGCGTGCCGCTGGCCGCCGCGGTGCTCACCCACTGCCTCATCGAGACGGACCGGCTGCAGGAGGCCGAGGAGACGCTGGACCGCCACGGCCTCACCGGACGGCTGCCGCAGTCCGCCCTGTTCGTCCCGCTGCGGATCGCCCGGGTACGGCTGCGGATCCGTCAGGACCGCTTCGAGGCCGGGCTGCGCGAACTGACGGAGTGCCGCGACCAGGCGGGTCAGGAAGGGTGGCTGTATCCGTCCGCGTCCTCCGAGTACCTGGCGGACGCCGCCAAGGCGCTCGCCATCACCACCGGGCCGCGAGCGGCCCGCGCGCTGGCCGCCG
This sequence comes from Streptomyces sp. NPDC057877, assembly GCF_042796855.1. Taxonomy (NCBI): domain Bacteria; kingdom Bacillati; phylum Actinomycetota; class Actinomycetes; order Kitasatosporales; family Streptomycetaceae; genus Streptomyces; species Streptomyces sp. NPDC057877. Next base: position 347,095 of record NZ_JBHVMS010000010.1, on the reverse strand, counting down.
ACGTCACCGAGCGGGCCCGGACCTTCGGCGCCGCCCGGCCCCTGGCCGCCGCCCTGCGCACCTACGGCGAGATCGTGGGCGGGGACGAGGGCCTGGAGATGCTGGAAAGCGCCGAACGCCTCCTCGGCTCCTCGCCCTACCTCCTCGAACGCGCGCGTGTACAGGTCGCGCTCGGCGCGGCCCTGCGCCGCCAGGGCCGCCGCGGCGCCGCCCGGCGCCGGCTGACCGCCGGTATGGACACCGCCCAGCGCATCGGCGCGTCCGTCCTGGAGGCCACCGCCCGCACCGAACTCCGCCTCGCGGGCGTCCGTCAGGTGCGCGGCGGCCAGCAGCAGCGGGCCCCGCTGACGCCCGCGGAGGAGCGCGTGGCCCACAAGGCGGCGGCCGGGCTGAGCAACCGGGAGATATCGCAGGCCCTGTTCGTCACGGTCAAGACGGTCGAATGGCACCTCAGCCAGGCCTACGCCAAGCTCGGCATAGCCAAACGGGCGGAACTGGGCCGGGCGTTGGCGGCGGGACCGGCCTCGCAGACGGGCGGGGTGTGGTGTTCCGCGTGACGGCCGGGGTGTGGTGTCCCGCGTGACGGCTGGGGTTCGCCGTCCAGCCCACACGCCTTGGGACGCGGTCACGACAGCTGCCAGGGGCGGAGCTTGTCCGGGTTGCGCACCGCCCAGATGCGGGTGATCCGGTCGTCGTCGCCGACCTCGAACGCGCAGACCGTGTCGATCCGGCCCCCGGCCTCGATCACCAGCCCCGGAAGCCCGTTGACCGTGCGCTCGAGGATCGCGCGGGGCGGAGAGAACCGGGCGATGGTCAGGTAGAGCCGGGCGATCTGCTCGGCGCCCTCGATCGGCAGCAGGCGGGCGATGGCGCGACCGCCGCCGTCGGAGACCGCGACGGCGTCCGGGTCGAGCAGGCTGAGCAGGACCTCGATGTCCCGCGCCTCCCAGGCCGCCTTGAACCGCCGGACGACCCCTGCCTGCCGGGCAGCGCTCGGGCTCGCCTCGGCCCGCGTGGCGGCGATGCGACGGCGGGCCGAGGACGCCAGCTGGCGGCAGGCCGCCGGGCTGCGGCCGACGATCTCGGCCACCTCGGCGAACGGGTAGCGGAAGACGTCGTGCAGCACGAACGCGACGCGCTCGGCCGGGGTCATCGACTCGAACACGACCAGGAAGGCCATGGTCACCGACTCGTCGAGGGTGATCCGGTCGGCCGGGTCCACGCCGACGCCGCCCGCCGCCCCGGCGATCCACTCGGCCGAGTCGGGCAGCGGCTCCGGAACCCATTCCCCGACGTAGCCCTCCCGCCGGGCGCGCGCCGAGCCGAGCAGGTTCAGGCAGACGCGGCTGGCCACCTTCGTCAGCCAGGCGCCCGGGGACCTGATGGCCTCCCGCTCCGCCGGGGACATCGCGTACCAGCGGGCGTAGGTCTCCTGGACGGCGTCCTCCGCGTCGGCCAGGGACCCGAGCATCCGGTAGGCGAGATTCAGCAGCTGCCGCCGCTCGCTCATGATCGCGCTCAGGGTGGTCATCCGCTCTCCGGCTCCCTCGTTCACGTGCGTTCCCTCCCCAGTACGACACATCGGGGCGGCGAAATGTGAGGTCGACGGCTCACCTCACATTCCTCGGGGCCGCGTTGTCGGACGGAGGAAGAGGAAACACCCCCAGCCACCGGACCGACAGGACAGGACGCTGAGCATGAACGACTTCCAGGAGATCGCCGACCGCGTCGAGATCGAGGCGCTGCGCGGCGAGTTCACCGACGCGGCGATGATGCGCGACCGTGCCCGCCTCGCGGATCTGTTCATCCCCGACGGCGTGCTGCGCATGCCGGACATCCCGGTCGAGTTCGTCGGCCGGGAGGAGATCCGCACCGGAGGCGAACGCCTGCAGAGCCAGTGGGACTTCTTCGTCCAGAACAGCCACCCGGGCATGATCCGGATCGACGGCGACACCGCCACGGGCCGCACTTACCTACAGGAGATCGGGCGTGCGCTCGACGGCCGCTCGGGCCTGAACTTCGCCATCTACCACGACAGTTACCGGCGTACGCCACAGGGATGGAAGTTCGCCGAGCGGGTCTACGAGATCAGGTACCTCGACACCACCCCCCTGGCGGGCTCCGCGCCCGGCTCCGGCGCTCGGGCCCACGACTCCGGTGCGGCGGCCGACGACTTCACCGCGCCCGTGTCCGCCGGACGGCTGGACCGGGCGGTCGCGGCGCTGCGGGCGAACGGCTTCACCGCCGAACTCCTCGACGACGCCGCGGCGGCCCGCGCCCGTGTCAAGGAGCTGGTCCCCGAGGGCGCGAGCGTGTTCACCGGGGCCAGCGAGACGCTCCGGCTCTCCGGCATCGCACGGGACATCGAGGCGGGCGACCGCTACGAGGCCATCCGGCCACGCGTGCTGAGGATGGACCGCGCCACCGAGTCCGACCACATCCGTCGGCTGATGGCCACCCCCGACGTCTTCCTCGCCAGCGTCGCGGCCGTCACCGAGACCGGCTCGCTCGTCATCGCCTCCGGCAGCGGCACCCAACTGCCCGCCGCCGCCGGAGGCGCGGCCCGGGCGATCTGGGTCGTGGGCGCGCAGAAAGTGGTGCCCGACCTCGGCACCGCCCTGCGCCGGATCGAGGAGCACGCCCTGCCCCTGGAAACCGCACGCGCCCAGGAGGCCTACGGGAAGCCGAGCGCGGTCAACCGCCTGCTCGTCCTCAACGCCGAGCCCCGGCCCGGACGCGGCACGGTCCTGCTGCTGCGCGAGGCCATCGGCTTCTGACCTCCCGCTGCCGCGGCAGCCGCCACGCGGCGACCGCGCGTACACCAGCCAAGGAACCGGCCGCACGACCTGGAGCCCGTACTGGGGTCGCTGCTGGGGAAGTTCCGGGGGCGGACATCCGCCCCCGTCCACCAGTCTTGGCGGCTGGTCCCGCCGGACGTCATCCCCCGGGCGTCCGACGGGACCGGACCGGCCGCACGCGAACCGAAAGGCGGGACAGGTGACGAGTACGACGGAGAAGACCTACGCGACGCTGACCGAGGGCGAGCGTACGTTCGTGGACGAGGTGGCCCGGCACTACCACGAGGCGCACGGCGTGACGTGGGAGAAGGGCCGGGTCATGGCATGGATGATCATCAGTGACCCGATCGAGCAGACGCTGCCGCAGATCTGCGCGGCGGTGGACGCCGCCCCGGAGAGCATCGAGCAGCTCATCGAGCAGCTGACCCTGGCGGGCCTGTACCAGCGCGTCGAGACGCCCGGCGAGGAGACCCGCTACCGGCTCGTCGACGACGGCTACCCCAAGGCGGTCTCCGACACCTTCGCGAGCTGGCCCGAGTACCACCGGATCTTCCAGTTCGGTCTCGAGGTGCTCGCCGACGCCGATGACGCCCGGCGCAAGCGCATCGCCGAGATCGAGGAGCTGTTCGGCCACATCGTCGGCGACCTGGCCGAGATGTCCAAGCGCTGGGAAGCGCACCGCACCGCCGCCTGACCTTCCTGGGACGCACCGCGAGGAGAGCGCAGTATGACCGAGCAGACCGCCACCACCACCCTCACCCAGGGCGAGCACGCCTTCGTCGAAAAGGTCGCCCAGTACTACTTCGAGAACGACGGCATGCCCCACGACCGCGGCCGGGTCGTCGGCTACATGATGATCTGCGACCCGCCCGAGCAGACCGCGGCCGACATCGAGAAGGCCCTCGGTGTCCCGCGCGCCGCGATCGACCGCATCGTCGACCAGCTGACCCCGGAGAACGACCCGGTCAGCGTCTTCGAGCGGACCGGCGCCCTCGACGAGAACTACCTCATACGGCTCCGCGAGAACAGCTGGGGCCCCAAGGTGCGGGGCATCTTCTCGGAGTTCCCCGACTTCCACCAGATCGCCGCCAACGGCCTCGCCGCGCTGCGCAAGGAGAACGCCTCCGACGAGCGCCTGACCCGGCTCGCCAACATGGAGCGCTTCCTCGGCTTCGTCAGCGCCGAGATGCCCGCCATCCTCGAGCGCTACGAGCGGCGCAAGGCCGAGGGCACCAGCTGAGACGACGTAGCGCCGACGCGGCAGGGAGCCAAGGATGACCACATCGCTCGCGCGGGCCGTCCACACGGCCGACGACCAGGGCCGCATCCGCGCCGAGGCCCTGGGCAGCGCGGCGTTCCGCACCGAGCACAACGTGCGGTACGCCTACGTCGCGGGGTCCATGTACAAGGCGGTCGCCTCCGAGGAGATGGTCATCCGTATGGGGCGGGCCGGTCTCCTGGCGTACTTCGGCACGGGAGGCCTGCGCGCCGACCGGGTCGTGGACGCCATCCGCCGCTTCCAGCGGGAGATCGGCGACGGCCCCTACGGCCTCAACCTCCTGGCGTCGCACGAGAACCAGGCCAAGGAGCAGGAACAGGTACGGCTGTTCCTCGCGCACCGCGTCCGCCGGGTGGAGGCGGCGTCCTTCATCGTCCCCACCCGGCCGCTGGTGCAGTACCGGATCAGCGGCCTGCGCCGCGCGCCCGACGGTTCCGTGCACGTCCCGAACCGCGTCATGGCCAAGGTGTCCAGGCCCGAGGTCGCCCGGTACTTCCTGGAACCCCCGCCGCGCGCCCTGGTCGGGGAACTCCTCGCCGACGGGGCCGTCACCGCCGAGGAGGCCGCCCTCGCCGAGCGGATCACCCTCGCCGACGACCTGTGCGCCGAGGCCGACTCCGGCGGCCACACCGACCAGCGCCAACTGGTCGTCCTGCTCCCCGACATGGTCCGGCAGCGGGACCGGGCGGCCCGCGACTTCCCCCCGGCCGCGGCCGTGCGGGTCGGCGCGGCGGGCGGCCTCGGCGTGCCGGAGGCGGTGGCCGCCGCGTTCGTCCTCGGCGCCGACTTCGCGCTCACCGGCAGCGTCAACCAGTGCACCGCCGAGTGCGGCACCAGCGACCGCGTGAAGGACATGCTCCAGCAGGCCGAGGTGCAGGACATGGCCGTCGTACCCGCCGGGGACATGCTGGAGACCGGCGCCCGCGCCCAAGTGCTGCGCCGCGGACTGTTCTACCCGGCGCGCGCCAACAAGCTCTACGAGCTGTACCGCCGCTACGACTCCATCGACGACCTGGACGACCACACCGCGGAACAGCTCCAGCGCCGCTACTTCCGCCGCACCTTCGACCAGGTGTGGCAGGAGACCCGCGCCTACTACGCCCAGGCCAACCCCGAGTCGCTCGCCCTGGCCGAGCGCGACCCCAAGCACCGGATGCTGCTGATCTTCAAGGCCTACTTCGTGCAGTCCATCCGGCTCGCCATGAGCGGCTCGGAGGAGAACCAGGTCGACTACCAGATCAACTGCGGTCCCGCGCTCGGCGCGCTCAACTCCCGGCTGCGCGGCACCCCGCGGGAGGACTGGCGCAACCGCCATGTCGACGAGATCGCCGACTGGCTGATGCGCGGCGCCGCGGACATCCTCACCGACCGGCTGGCCCGCCTGACCGCCACCACCTCTCCCGGGAGCGGAATGTGACTGTCGCCCATGTCTTCGCCGGACAGGGTTCCCAACGGGTCGGCATGGGAGCGGACCTGCTCGGCTCCTACCCCAACCTGGTCCGCCAGGCCGACGCCGCACTCGGCTACTCCATCGCCGACCTGTGCCTGAACGGCCCCGCGGAACGCCTGTCGGACACCCGGTACACCCAGCCCGCCATCTATGTCGTCGACGCCCTCGCCTACGTCGACTCGGTGCGCACCACAGGCGTCATACCCGACGTGGTGGCCGGGCACAGCCTCGGCGAGTACGCCGCGCTGTTCGCCGCGGGCGCCTTCGACTTCCGTACCGGGCTGGAGATCGTGGCGCGCCGCGCCGCCCTCATGGCCGAGGCCGGGGCCGGTGCCATGGCCGCGGTGATCGGGCTGGCCGAGTCCGAGGTGCGTGAGGTGCTGGACGCCGAGGACACCGATGTCGACCTCGCCAACCTCAACGCCCCCGACCAGATCGTGGTCTCCGGCAGCCCCGCCGGAATCCGCCAGGTCACCCAGGCGCTGTCGCCCCGCGCCACCGCGGTGGTCCCGCTGCCGGTCAGCGGCGCCTTCCACTCCCGGCACATGCGGCCCGCGGCCGAGACCTTCGACCGGTTCCTGCGGCAGTACGTCTTCGGACGGCTCAAGATCCCCGTCATCGCCAACGCCACCGCCCGGCCCTACGAGGACACCGGCATACGTGAGTTGCTCAGCCGCCAGCTGTGGTCCCCCGTCCGCTGGACCGACACGGTCCACCACCTGCTCACGCTCCCCGACTGCGAGCTGCGCGAGATCGGCCCGGGCAACGTGCTCACCGGTCTGACCCGCAGGATCCGCGAGGCCCGGGAGGCCGCCGGAACACCCGGCTGACGCGAGCGACAGGCGCCAGGCCCGCCGACCGACCCGACTGGAGGAACAACGGCGCATGCAGCCCAACGTCGTCGCGGCTGACTTCCGCGTCACACGACAGGACGTCCTGGCCTTCGCCGAGGCCGGTGGGGACGCCAGCCCACTGCACCTGGACGAGTCGTACGCCCGGCAGACCCCCTTCGGCCAGCCGGTGGCCCACGGGGCGCTCTGCGTGCTCCAGGCCCTCGCCCTGGCCGGGCCGCCCGAGGGCGGCGGACGGCGACTGGCATCGCTGAAGGCACGCTTCCTCGGACCGGTCTACCCGGACCAGGACTACAAGGTCGAGCAGGAGGGCGCTCCCACCGGAGGCACCCTGCGCATCCTCGACGGCCGCCGGGTCCTGGCCGAGATCGACGTACGGTACGACACCGGCCCCGTCCACCCCGCACCGGACGGCGGCACCCCCCACCGGTTCACCGACGACGCCGCACGCACCCCGCTCGAACACCTCGCCCCCGGCACCGAGGCGGGCGTCCACTACCGCCCCGACTGGCAGGCCCTCGGCCGCTTCACCGACGCCCGGCAACTGGTACGCCACGGCGTCGGGCCCGAACACGTGAGCGTGCTCGCCTGGGCCAGCCAGCTCGCCGGGATGGAGGTCCCCGGGCGCGCCGCCCTGGTCGGCGGCATCGACGCCGAGTTCGAGCCGAGCACCGCCGCGCGGCACGGCTTCTGCGCGCGAGCGGTGCTCGCCGACGTCGACCCGCGCTACCGGTCGGTCCGGCTGACCGGAGAGGTCACCGCCGGACACACCTCGGCCCGCGTCGAGGTGCGCGCGTTCGCCCGCCGCGAGGCCGCCCGGCCGGATCCCGCACGGCTGCCCGCCCTGCCGCCGCTACGAGGCAAGACGGCCCTGGTCTGCGGCGGCAGCCGGGGACTCGGCGCGGCCCTCGTCCAGGCGCTGGCCCGCGCCGGTGCCACCGTGCACCTCGCCTACCGGGACAGCACGGCCGAGGCCGAGGCACTCCTCGCCCCGCTCGGCCAGGACGCCGCACGGGTCCGACTGCACCAGGGAGACGTGGGCGACCCCGTCTGGTGCGCCGGGCTGAGCCGGACCATCCGGGAGGAGAGCGGCGCGCTCGACCACCTCATCCTCAACGCCGGACCGCCCGCCCGCCCCATGGACGTCCACCCGGACACGGTGGCGCGCTCCGCCGCCCACGTCGCCGAGGCCCTGCGGCTCGTCCAGGCACCCCTCGCGGCGTTCACCGGCGACATGGGCGCCACAGGAGTCGTCGTCGCGGTCTCCTCGGCGTACGCACCGGCGCCCCAGCGCGGACTGTCCCACTACACCGCCGCCAAACGCGCGGTGGAGGGCCTGACGGAGGCCGTGACCGTCGACAGCCCGCACCTGGCGGCGCTGATCGTCCGGCCGCCGCGCCTGGCGACGACCTTCGCCGACAGCGTGGCCGACGACAGCGCACTCCCCGTGGAACCCGTCGCCGCCGCCATCGTCCACAGGATCGCGGCCGGGGTCGAAGCGGGCACCACCGAGGTGCTCGCCCGCTTCGACGAGCGGCCCGCGCCGCCGACACCGGAGCCACCCGCCCGGGAAGACCCCTCCGGAACCCTGCTCGTCGCCGCCACCTTCACCACCGACCCGCTGCGCCCGCCCCTCACCCACTGGTCCCAGCGGCTCGGCCTCGACCTGGCGGTCCGCCTCTCGTCGTACGGCCAGGTCTTCCAGGAACTCCTCGACCCCGGCAGCGACTTCGCGGCCAACCGGCGCGGCTGCAACGTCGTCCTGCTGCGCGCCGAGGACTGGCCGGAGGGCGCCGAGGGGGAACGTACCGCCGACGAGTTCGCCGCCGCGGCCCGCGCCGCGGCCGAACGCTTCTCGGTGCCCCTGCTCGTCGCCCTCTGCCCCGCCTCCCCGAACGCCGGTACCGCCGTGCAGGCGACCGAGGCACGGGTGCGCCGGGCGCTCGACGGCGCGCGCGGCGTCCACCTGGTACGGCTGGCGGACCGGCACGACGGCCACTGGGTGGCCGATCACCACGACGCCGCGCGTGAGGAGCACGCGTCCATCCCCTACACGCCCGAGGCCTGTACAGCCCTGGCCACGGCGGTGGTCCGGGAGGTGCACGCGCTGCTCGGCAAGCCGTTCAAGGTGCTCGTCCTCGACTGCGACAACACCCTGTGGCGCGGTGTCGTCGGCGAGGACGGCCCCCGGGGCGTGCAGTTGGGCCCGGCCCACCGGCGGCTCCAGGAATGGGCCGTCCAGCGGCACGACGAGGGCGTCCTGATCTGTCTGGCCAGCAAGAACTCCGCCGAGGACGTCGAGGAGGTGTTCCGGCAGCGCCCGGAGATGCCCCTGCGCCCCGAGCACATCGCCGCCCGCCGCGTCGACTGGAACCCCAAACCCGCCAACATCGGGGCGCTCGCCGACGAACTCGGCGTCGGCCTGGACTCCTTCGTCTTCCTCGACGACAACCCGGTGGAGGTGGCGGCCGTCCGCGCGGCCCAGCCACAGGTGCTCGCCCTGCGGCTGCCCTGGGACGAGGGCGAGTGGCCCGCGTTCCTCGCCCGGCTGTGGGCCTTCGACCGCACCGAGGTCACCGACGAGGACCGGCGCCGTACGGCCATGTACCAGGCGTCCCGGCGCCGCGAGGAGGCCAAGGAGGCCGCGCCCTCGCTGGCCGGGTTCATCGAGAGCCTCGCCCTGCGCGTCGACGTCCACGAGGCCGACGGCCCCGAGCTGGCCCGGGTCGCCCAACTCACCCAGCGCACCAACCAGTTCAACCTGGCCCCGCTGCGCCGGACCGAGTCCGACCTGCGCCGCCTGCTCGACGAGGGCGCCCGCTGCTGGGTGGCCGAGGTCGGCGACCGGTTCGGCGACTACGGGCTGGTCGGCGCCGCCGTCACCCGGGAGCGCGACGGCGACGTCCTCCTCGACACCTTCCTGCTCAGCTGCCGGGTCCTCGGCCGGGGCGTGGAGCACGCGTTCCTCGCCTCCGTCGCCCGTGCCGTGGCCGGGGGCGGCCCGGCGCGGCTGACCGCCGAGCACCGGCCCACCGACCGGAACGCCCCGGCGCGGCACTTCTTCCACGCCGCGATGGGCGACCCCGAGACCGCCGGTCCGGACACCCAGGTCTTCCGGGCCGGTCTCGACGACCTCGCCGAACTGGTCTTCCGGCCGGACGAGGGCGGCGCCGCGGAACCGGCGCCGAGCACCTCACCACGGCGCGGCGGCGCCAGCACGGCGGGGGACGCCGCCCGCAGGGAGACCCTGGCGCGGCTCGCGGCCGACCTGACGGACCCGGCGGCACTGCACCGGGCCGTCACCGGGGAGGAGCCCGCCCGGACGGCGGCACCGGCCGAGCGCACCGGCGCCGACCCCTTCGAGGCCGTACGCGCGGTGGTGGCCCGGTTGAAGCGGCTCCCCGTCGCGGAGTTGACGCCGGACACCACCCTGGAGTCGCTGCGGCTGGAGTCGCTGGAGATCGTGGACGCGACGGTCGCGCTGGAGAAGGAGTTCGGGCGGCTGCCGAAGACGCTGTTCTTCGAGCACCGGACGCTGGGGGCGATCGCCGGGGTCCTCGCTCCGGCTGCCGCTCCGGATGCAGCCCCGGTTCCCGCTCCGGCTGCCGCCCCGGCTGCCGCTCCGGTTCCCGCTCCGGTTCCCGCCCCGGCTGCCGCCCCGGCTGCCGCTCCGGTTCCCGCCCCGGTCCCCGCCGTGGTCAGGACACCCACCGAGTCGGCGCCCCCCACGACCCCCGGAACGACCGACGCCATCGCCGTCGTAGGCATCGCGGGCCGCTACCCCGGCGCCCGGGACACCGCCCAGCTGTGGGAGAACCTCAAGGCGGGTGCCGAGTCGCTCGACGACGTGGCCGACCGGTGGAACCGGCGGGACGTCGTCGACCCTCGGGGCGGACCCGCCGTCACCTACACCTCGGCGGGCGGCCTGCTGGACGGCGTCGACGAGTTCGACGCGCTGTTCTTCCACCTCGCCCCGAGCGAGGCCGAGACGATGGACCCCCAGCAGCGCCTCTTCCTCCAGACCGCCTACCACGCCCTGGAGGACGCCGGGCACACGGCGGCGGACCTGGGCCGCGACGTCGGGGTCTACGTCGCCTCCATGGGCCCGGACTACGCCGTCCTCAGCGCCAACGCGGCCCTCGACGGCCACAGCAGGTACCCCAACAGCGACCTCTACCAACTCGCCAACCGCGTCTCGTACTTCCTGGACTTCACCGGCCCGAGCATCGCCGTCGACACGGCCTGCTCCGGCTCCGGGGTCGCGCTCCAGCTCGCCTGCGACGCCCTCCGCGCGGGCACCGTCTCCGCCGCCCTGGCGGGCGGGGTGAACCTGATCCTGCACCCCGCCCGGCGCATCCAGTACGCACAGCTCGGCATGCTGTCGCGGACAGGCCGGTGCCGTCCCTTCGGCGCCGAGGCGGACGGGATGGTGACCAGCGAGGGCGTCGGCGCCGTGCTGCTGCGTCCGCTGCGGGACGCGCTCGCGGACGGCGACCACATCTACGGCGTCATCCGCGCCGTCGGCACGAACAGCGACGGACGCACCAACGGGTTCACCGTGCCCAGCCCCCAGGCCCAGGCCGAGCTGATCGCGGGGACCCTGCGCCGGGCCGCCGTCGAGCCCTCGGAGATCGGGTACGTGGAGGCGCACGGCACCGGCACCCCGCTGGGCGACCCCATCGAGATCCGCGGCCTGACCAAGGCCTTCGGCACGGTGAACGGTCCGGCGCCGATCCCCGTGGGCAGTGTGAAGGGCAACATCGGGCACACGGAGGCCGCGGCGGCCCTCGCCGGGCTCACCAAGGTGCTCCTGCAACTGCGGCACCGCACGCTCGTGCCCTCCCTGCACTCCCAGCGCCTCAACCCCGACATCGACTTCGCCGCCACCCCGTTCCGCGTCCAGCAGGACACGGCCCCCTGGCCCGCCGCCCCGGCCGGTACGCCCCGGCGCGCCTGCCTCAGCTCCTTCGGCGCGGGCGGCGTGAACGTCCACCTCGTCGTCGAGGAGGCCCCCGACCGGCCGACGCCACCGCCGCCTCCCCCCGGCCCCGAACTGATCGTGCTCTCGGCGCGGGACGAGGAACAGCTCCGCCTCACCTGCGCACGGCTCGCCGCCCGCCTGCGCACCGCCGAGCCCGGCCTGCGGCTCACCGACGTCGCCTTCACCCTGCGCCAGGGCCGCGAGTCCTTCGACACCCGACTGGCGCTCGTCGTCAGCGGCCTCGACGAACTCGCCGCACGCCTGGAGGAGATCGGCGCGCCCGGTCCGTCCCTGGCCGAGGCGGCCCGCGGCGTCAGCGGCGCCTTCGCGGGCCGGGCCCGTGACGGCGCCGGTCTCGGCGACGTCTTCGACGGCACCCCGGCCGCCACGGAAGTCCTGCGCACGCTCGCCGACCGCGGCGAACTGGCCAAGCTCGCCCGGCTGTGGTGCCAGGGCGCCCGGCTGGTCTGGCGGGACATCCTGCCCTCGGCGGCGGGACGACGGGTGCCGCTGCCCGGCTATCCGTTCGCCCGCACACGGCACTGGCTGCCCGCCGCCGCTCCCGAGCCCGTCGCGCAGCCCCCCGCCGAACCGGAGGCCGAACTCTACGTCCCCACCTGGACGTCCGCCCCCGAGGCCCAGGCCACACCGGCCGACGGTGCCGCCGTGCTGGTCGTCGGCGGCACGGGCGAGTGGGCCCGCACCGCCGACCACCACGTCACACACGTCCGCGACCTGGCCACGTACACCTCCGGCCGGGCCCGGCTGATCGTGGTCGACCGGCGTGGTCTCGACGGCCGACCCGGGCCGCTGACGCAGGCCCTGCGGGAGGCGCCCGGCACCCTCGACGCGCTCGCCCGGCTCGCCGACGGCGGGGCCGCCCTCACCTACGTCACCCTCGCCCGCCCCGACCAGGACGATCCCGTAGCGGCTCTGGTGCCCGGGTTCGGGCGGGCGCTGGAGCACGAGGTGCCCGGCTTCCGGTCGGTGCGCCTGGAGGTCGGGGAAGGAGAGCCGGGGCTCGCGCGGGTGCTGTCCCTCCTGGACCGGGCCGAGGGGCGCCTCGACGAGGGCGCGGGCCGTCTGGTCCGTGCCTGGCAGCGGGCGCCCAGGTCCCCTGGCGGTCCCGTGCCGTTCCGGCGCGGCGGGCACTACGTCATCACCGGTGGCGGGGGCGGCATCGGCCGTCTGCTGAGCGCCCATCTCGTCGAGGGGTACGGGGCCCACGTCACCTGGGTGAGCCGTTCCGCGGGCTCCAGCGGTGGGGCGCGCGCCGTCCAGGCCGATGTGACCGACCCGGACGCCCTCGCCGCCGCGCTGGCCGACGCCCGGCGCGCGTACGGCCCCCTCCACGGCGTCGTGCACGCCGCGGGCGTCCTCGGCGACGGCGCGGCCCGCGACCGCGGCGCCGAACAGGTGCGTGCCGTCCTGGCGCCGAAGGCGGTGGGATGCGTGGTCCTGGACGAGGCGACCGCCGACGATCCGCTGGACTTCTTCGTGCTGATGTCGTCCTTCGTCGGCACCCTGGGCAACGCGGGGCAGACGTCGTACTGCGCCGCGAACCGCTTCCTGGACGCGTACGCCGAGCACCGGGCGCGGCTCGTGGCCGAGGGATCGCGGTCCGGGCGGTCCGTCTCGATCGCCTGGCCGCTGTGGCGGGACGGCGGGATGGAGATGCCGCCCGCCGTGCGGCGGCTGACGGAGACCACGGTGGGGCTCGTCCCCATCGGCACCCCGGCCGCGCTGGCCGCGCTGGAGGACGCGCTGCGGCTCGGTCGGCCCCGGGTGCTGGTCGGCTGCGGTGACCAGCGGCGGCTCGGGGCCGCGCTGTCCGGTCGGTCGACGCGCCCCGAGCCCGTGGCGCGCGGCAATGAGGGGGACCGGCTGCGCAGCCTGCTGCGCGACGAGGCCGCCGCGCTGGTCAAGGTCCCCGTGGCCCAGATCAGCGACACGGCCGAGTTCGGTGACTACGGCTTCAACTCGATGCTGTTCACGGACTTCACCAACCGCCTCAACGACCGGCTGGGCCTGACCCTCACCCCCGTGGTCTTCTACCAGCACTCGACCATCGAGACCCTGACCTCCGCGCTCCAGGGCACCGTGGACAGCGTTCCCGTCGCGCCGGAGGCCGAGGAGAGCGAGCCGACGCCCCCCGTGCCCGTCGTCGCCGCGCCGGAGCCCGGCACCATGGCGCCGGTCGCGGTCATCGGCATGGCGGGGCGGCTGCCGGGCTCGCCGGACCTGACGACGTACTGGAACCATCTGATCGAGGGGCACGACCTCGTCGCGCCCGGCCCGGTGGAGCGCTTCGGTGATCCGGCGCCGTCCGGTGGCTTCCTCGACGACATCCTCGCCTTCGACGCCGAGTTCTTCGCCATCTCGCCGCGTGAGGCGGGCCTGATGGATCCCCAGCAGCGGCTCTTTCTCGAGGCGGGGCGGCAGGCCGTCGAGAACGCGGGCATCCGGCCGTCGTCCCTCGCGGGCAGCCGTACCGGGGTCTTCGTGGGGGCCACCCTGTCCGACTACGCCGACCTGCTGGGCCGGAAGGGCGAGCGGGTGGCCGCCCACAGCATCACCGGGCACGTGCAGAGCGTCATCGCCAACCGCTTCTCGTACCTGCTGGACCTGCGCGGCCCCAGCGAGGTCGTCGACACCGCCTGCTCCAGCTCGCTGACCGCGCTGCACCGGGCGCTGGGCGCGCTGGAGGCGGGGGAGTGCGACCTCGCCGTGGCCGGTGGGGTGAACGCCCTGTTCTCCCCGCAGTGGTTCGACTCGCTCGGCCAGGCGGGCATGCTCTCGCCCACCGGCCGGTGCTGGACGTTCGACGAGCGTGCGGACGGGTTCGTGCGCGGGGAGGGCGTCGGTGTCGTCGTACTGAAGCCCCTGGACCGGGCGGTGGCGGACGGCGACCCGATCCGGGCGGTCATCCGGGGCAGCGCCGTCAACCACGGCGGACGCGCCCACTCCCTCACCGCACCCCGGCCCGAGGCCCAGGCCGAAGTCGTCGTCGCCGCGCTCGAACGCGCCGGAGTCGACCCGCGCGGTGTGTCGTACGTGGAGACGCACGGCACGGGCACCAAGCTCGGCGACCCCATCGAGATCGCCGGTCTGACCGAGGCCTTCGACCGCCTCGGCGCGCGGGCCGACACGCCCTGGTGCCACCTGGGCGCCGTCAAGGCCAACATCGGCCACCTGGAGTCCGCCGCCGGAATGGCCGCCCTGCTGAAGGTGCTGCTCGCCCTGGAACACCGCACCCTGCCGCCGAACCCCGTGGGCGAGCGCGCCAACCCGCACCTGCGGCTCGACGGCACGCCGTTCCACGTGCTGCGGGAGGCCCAGCCGTGGCGGCCCGTGGACGCCCAGGGAGCGCCGCTGCCGCTGCGGGCCGGGATCAGCGCCTTCGGCTTCGGCGGGGCCAACGCCCATCTGGTGGTGGAGGAGCCGCCCCCGCTCACCCCGTTCCCCGCGGCCACCGAGCCGCACGTGCTGCTGCTGTCGGCGCCCGACCACGGGCGGCTGCGCGCCTACGCGGCGGTGGTCCGGGACGAACTGGGGCGGCGGCGTGACGACTTCGCCGAGCTGGCCCACACGTCCGTCGTGGCGCAGGAGCCGATGCCCGCGCGGCTGGCCGTGGTCGCCTCCTCGGCCGACCAGGCCCTCACCGCCCTCGACGCCTACCTGGACGGGCGGGCGGCCCCGGGGCTGCACACCGACACCAGCCCCTCGGCCCCCGGCGGGCCGGAACGGGAGGCGCTCGCCCGTCGCTGGGCCGCTGGAGAGGCCGTGAGCTGGCCGGAGGACCCGCACCCGCGGCGAGTGCCGTTCCCCGCGCGGCCGTTCGACCACTCCACGGAGTACGGCCCGCAGGGCACCGTGAGCGGTCCGGCGGAGCACGGCTCGCAGGGCGGGACCGTGAGCGGTCCGGCGGAGCACGGCTCGCAGGGCGGAACCGTGAGCGGTCAGGTGGAGTACGGCTCGCAGGGCGGGACCGAGAGCGGTCCGGCGGAGCACGGTCCTCAAAGCACCGTGAGCGGTCCGGTCGACGTACCTGCGGGGACCACTCCCGACAACCTCCGGCTTCTGCGCCCCACCTGGACACCCGAGCCCCTCGGGGAGCCGACGCCCGCGCCCGGCACGATCCTGGTCGTCGCCGGGGCGGAGGCCGGTGCCGGGCTGCTCGAAGAGGTCGCCGGGCTCGCGGCGCACACCGTCGTCGTCCTGCGCGAACCGTCACCCGTACCGCTGCCGTCCGCCCGCACCCTGGAAGCCGACCTCGGCGACCGCGAGGACACACTGCGGGTCCTGCGCGGAGAACTGGCCGCGCACGGGCCGTTCGACCTGGTCGTGGACCTGGTGGACGCCTTCGCCGCCCCGGGCGCCCGGCCCCGGCACGCGGGCCGACTGGCCCTGCTCCAGGAACTGGCCGCCCGGTCCCGGCAGCACCCGGTCACCGTGATCCATCCCCGCCCGTCGGCTCAGACCCGTCCCGCCGACGCGGGCGAGGCGGTGCTCGACGCCGCGCGCATGGCCGGTTGCGTCCGTGCCGTCGGTGCGGAGTACGCGGCCGTGCACGCCGTCACGGTCGAGTACGACGCCCTGCCCCCCGGCACGTCGGGGCCGCTGGCGCTCGCCGCCGCCGAGCACGCCGCCGGGACACGGGACCCCGAGATCCGCTACGCGCGCGGCACCCGCCACGTCAGGACGACGGAAGCGGTACGGACTCCCACGGCAGGCGGCAGCGGCCACCTCGGCTCGGTCGCCGTCACCGCGCACCGCCCCTACGTCATCACCGGCGGCACCGGCGGCCTCGGCCTCGCCGCCGCCGAACTGCTCGTGGCCCGCGGCGCACGGCGCATCGCGCTCACCGGACGCCGTGCCCTGCCGCCCCGACAGCAGTGGGACAGCGCCACGCCGGACGACTGGTGGCACGCCTGCACGGCCGCCATCGCGCGGATGGAGGCGGCCGGTGCCCGGGTGCTGGTCGGCCACGGCACCGCCGAGCGGCTCCCGGCCTTCCTCGACGAGGTGCGCGCCCGCTTCGGCAGCCCGGCCGGGGTGCTGCACTGCGCGGGCGCGGTGTCACCCACACCCGCCTTCGTGCACAAGCCCCCGCACGAGTTCGACACCACCTGGGAGCCCAAGGGACCCGCGCTGGCCGCCCTCGCCGGGGCGCTCCGCGACGACGAACCGGACTTCGTCGTCCTCTACTCCTCCCTCTCGGCGCGGGTGCCCGAACTCGCCGTCGGGCTCAGCGACTACGCCGCCGCCAACGCGGCCCTGGACGACTACGCCGAGTTCGCCGCCGCCCACGCCCGGCAGCGCGGCGGCACCACCCGCTGGCTCTCCCTCGCCTGGGGCAGCTGGTCCGGCATCGGCATGGGCGAAGTGGTGACCCCCCGCTACGGCGAACTGGGCTTCACCGCCCTGCGCCCGGAGGACGGCCTCGCCCTGCTCGACGCGGCGCTGGCGACCGAGGGACCCGCCGGACTGGCGGCCGTCGCGACGACACAAGCACCCCCATCGGAGGCCGCCCCCATGGAGCAGGACGACGCCCGGCTCACCGAGCGCTGCGCGGAGCACATCACCGGCATCCTCGCCGACGTGCTGGGCATGGACCGTCACCGCATCGCCCCCGACCGGCCGTTCGCGGATCTCGGGGTGGACTCGATCCTCATCGCCAGCATCGTCGTACGACTGGAGGAGGCCACCGGTGCCTCCCTGGACCCGTCGGTGATCCTGGAGCACCCGACCGTGGGGCGCCTGGCCCACCATCTGACCGCCGCGCACCGGGAGGGCCTGAGCCGCTGGGCGGGCCCCGCACCGGAGCGCCAGCCCGCTCCCGTCCCCGCTTCCGCACCGACCACCGGTGACTCCTTTGACACCCCCCTCGCCATCATCGGCATGGCGGGCCGCTTCCCCGGCGCCCCCGACACCGCCGCCTTCTGGGAACTGCTCCGCGACGGCCGCTCCGGCGTCCGTGAGGTGCCCCGCGGCCGCTGGGACGTCGCCAGCCTCTACTCGCCCGAGTACGCGCCCGGCATGAGCATCAGCAAGTGGGGCGGCTATCTCGACGGCATCGAGGACTTCGACCCCGCCTACTTCGGCATCCCCGAGGCGGACGCCGCCCACATGGACCCCCTGATCCGGCTGTTCCTGGAAACCGCGGAGACGGCCATCGCCGACGCCGGATACCGCGGGGAGGAGCTGAACGGACGGTCCGTCGGGGTCTTCGTGGGCTCCGGGACCAGCACCTACGCCTCCCGCGTCACCGTGCCCGGCCGGGCGACGGCGACCGGGCTCAACCAGAACTTCATCGCCGCCCACCTGGCCCACCTGCACGACCTGCGGGGCCCCAACCTCGTCGTGGACACCGCGTGTTCGTCATCGCTGTCCGGCCTGCACCTGGCCCGGCAGTCCCTGCTGCTCGGGGAGTGCGAGATGGCCCTCGTGGGCGGTGCCGACCTGCTGCTCGACGAGACGCCGTACTTGTCGCTCAGCGCGGCGAGGGCCCTGTCTCCCGACGGCACCTGCCATGTCTTCGACGCGTCCGCCAACGGGTTCGTGCCCGGTGAGGGCGTCGGCGCCGTCCTGGTGAAGCCGCTGCCCGCCGCGCTCCGCGACGGGGACCGGATCCTCGCGGTGATCGAGTCGACGGCCATGAACAACGACGGCCGCACCATGGGGCTGACCACCCCGAACCCCGACGCCCAGCAGGCGGTCGTCCGCGAGGCCCTGCGCAGGGCGGGCGCCGACCCGGCGAGCGTGTCGTACGTCGAGGCGCACGGCACCGGGACGATGATCGGCGACCCCATGGAACTGCGCTCCCTGACCGGCGTGTTCGGCGAGTCGACGGACGAGCGCCAGTTCTGCGCCGTGGGCAGTGTGAAGTCCAACGTCGGCCATCTGCTGATGGCGGCGGGCATGGCCGGTCTCCAGAAGATCGTGCTGTCCCTCCAGCACCGGCAACTGCCGCCCACCCTGCACTGCGAGCGCCCCAACCCGCGCTTCGCCTTCGAGACGTCACCGTTCCGCATCCAGGACCGGCTCGGCCCCTGGGAGCCCCGGCAGGGCGTGCGGCGCGCCGGTCTCAGCGCTTTCGGCTTCGGCGGCACCAACTGCCACGTCGTCCTGCGGGAGCCCACCGGCCCCGCCGAGACCGACCGCCGGGCCGTACGGACCCCCCTGCCCGCGCCGGTGTTCCAGCGGCGCCGGTACTGGGTCGACCGTCCCGGCCCGGCGGACCCCCTGGACCTCCCGAACCCCCGGCCCCGTCCGCTGCTCGAGCTGGAGGAACTGATCTAGCCATGCCGCAGAACCGATCCGTCCAGCCCCCGCACGACCTGCTGCGCCCGCTCGCGGGCCGTCGCGCCACGACGGGAGTCAGCGCCGAGGACCCGGCCGTCCGGGACCACCTGGTCCACCAAGTGCCCGTCCTGCCCGGGGTCTTCCTGCTCGACCTCGTACTGCGCACGGCCCGGCGCGCCGGGATCGACCCCGCCCTCCTCGAACTGCGCCGCATCGTCTTCCACGCGCCCATCGCCGGGGCGGACGGGCGGCACGCCGTCGAGGTCGTCTTCGGCGACGCGGAACCGGGCGCGCCCCTGTCCGTCACCGTGCGCAGCCGCCCCGACGGCACCCCGGACGCGCCCTGGGAGACCAACTGCACGGCGGAACTCCACCAGGCCGACGACCGGTCATGGCCACGGATCGACCCGGACCGGCTGGACGGCGAGGCCCCGCGCACGGTCGGCGTCGACGACCTCTACGGCTTCGTCCGCGCCCTCGACATCCACCACACCGGGTTCATGCGGGCGTCCGGCACCGTCCGTGTCGGCCCCGGACACGCGCTGGCCCGGATGCGGCTGGCCGACGAGGCGACGGGACACCTCGGCCACTTCCACGCCCACCCGGCCGTGCTCGACTTCGCCACGCTGATACCGATGCTCCTGTTCCCGGAACAGGACCTCGGCGCGCCCCGGCACGCCTACATCCCGCTGTTCGTCGAGTCGTTCCGCGCCCGCGCCGGGGTCGGCGCCGAGAACCTCGTCCATGTGCCGGGACCGGTCACCGGAGGGTTCGACAGCGAACTCTTCCAGGCCGACATCGCGGTCTGCGCGCCCGACGGCGAGGTGGTCGCGGAGCTGACCGGCTTCCGCGCCAAGCGGGTGCGGTCCGCCGCGCTGATCACCGACCGGACACCGGCCCGTCCCGCCGAACCGCCGCGCCGCCCGGCTGCGGAGCCCACCGCCGGGTCCTTCGAGGAACGCGTCACCGCCCTTGTCGCCCAGCGGCTCGGCGTCGCCGCCGACAGCGTCGACCGCGACCTCGGCTTCTACGAGTGCGGCCTCAGCTCCGTCGACCTGCTGAGCCTCGCCGGGGACCTGGAGGAGATGCTGGGGACGGAGCTGTATCCCACCCTCCTCTTCGAACACCCCACCGTGCGGCGCCTCGCGGGCCATCTGAGCGCCGAGTACGCGCAACCGGAACCGGCCAGCGCCGAGTACGCGCGACCGGAACCGGCCAGTGCCGAGTACGCGCGACCGGAACCGGCCAGTGCCGAGTACGCGCGACCGGAACCGGCCGCCGAGGTGGTGCCCACGGCTGTGCTCAGCACGCCGCCCGCCCGCCCCGACGGCCAGCCCCTCGCCATCGTCGGCCTCGCGGGCCGCTACCCCGGAGCCGCGACCCCACAGGAGCTGTGGGACGTACTCAACGAGGGCGGGGAACGCACCGGACCCGTCCCGCCCGAACGCTGGAACCACGAGCCCTACTTCGACCCCCGGCGCGGCACCCCCGGACGCACCTACTCGCGCTGGGGCGCCTTCTGCGAGGGTGTCGCGGACTTCGACGCGCCCTTCTTCCAACTGAGTCCCCGCCAGGCCGAACTGATGGACCCTCATGAACGGCTGCTGCTCCAGGCGGCGTGGGAGGCCGTCGAGGACGCCGGACACACCCCCGAGGGGCTCGCCGAGCAGACCGGCCGCGCGGTGGGCGTCTTCGCGGGCGCCATGTGGAACGACTACCAGCTGCACGGCCTGGACCGGCTGCGCGACGGCACCAGCGACATCGCGGGCTCCTGGGCGTCCGCCCTGTCCAACCGGGTCTCCTACTTCTTCGACTTCGCCGGACCCAGCATCACCGTCGACACCGCCTGCTCCGCGAGCCTGGTGGCCCTGCACCTGGCCGCCGACGCGCTCAGGCGCGGCGAGTGCCGGGCCGCCCTGGTCGGCGGAGTCAACCTGTCCCTGCACCCGTACAAGTACCTGCGCCTGGCCGAGTTGGGTCTGCTCTCCCCGACCGGACGCTGCCGCCCCTTCGGCCGGGACGCCGACGGCTACGTCCCCGGTGAGGGCGTCGGCGCCCTGCTGCTGCGGCCCCTCGACGACGCCCTGGCCTCCGGCGACCACGTCTACGGGGTGCTGCGCGGCTCCAGCGTCCAGCACAGCGGACGCACCGGCGGGTACTCCGTGCCCAGCCCCGACGCCCAGACCCGCGTGGTCGCCGCCGCGCTCGCCGACGCCGGGGTCTCCCCGCGCACCATCGGCTACGTCGAGGCACACGCCTCCGGCACCCCGCTCGGCGACCAGATCGAGGTCGAGGCGCTCACCTCGGTGTACGGGCGGCACAGCCAGGACACCGGATACTGCGCGATCGGCTCGGTCAAACCGGTCATCGGCCACCTGGAAGCGGCGGCCGGGATGGCCGGTCTCACCAAGGTGCTGATGGCGCTGCGGCACCGCACCCTGCCCGCCATGGGCGACGTCGGTGCGCCCGCGCCCGGCATCCGCTGGGCGGACACCCCCTTCCGGCTGCCCGCCCAGCCGGAGCCCTGGCCCAGCCCCGTCGACCCCGACGAGGGACGGCCGCTGCCGCGCCGGGCCGCCGTGAGCGCCTTCGGCGCCGGGGGCGCCAACGCGCACGTCGTCATCGAGGAGTTCACCGGCGCCCACCCCGTGGACGACCGTGCCGACAGCGGGCCGCTGGCGGTTCCCCTGTCCGCCCGGTCCGCCGACCGGCTCCGCGAACTGGCCGGGCGGCTCGCCGGACATCTGCGCGCCCGGCCCGGGGCGAGCCTCGCCGACGTCGCCCACACCCTGCGTACGGGGCGCCGCGCCATGACGCACCGGCTCGCCCTCGTCACCGCCGACACCGGCGAACTCGCCGACGCGCTGGACGCCTTCGCCGAGGGCCGCCGCCCCGCGTGCCCGGCGTACCTGGGCACCGAATCCCTGGGCCGGGAAGGCGCGGCACCGGAGGCCGAGGCGGCCCGTGCGTGGGCCGCGGGCGGCACGCCCGCCTGGACGCCCGTACCCGCCAGGAGGGTCTCCTTGCCGACTTATCCCTTCGAACGGCGCCGCTACTGGCTCGGCGACCCGGTCACCCCGACAGCCCCGGCCGCTCCCACCGACGACGCCACCACCCTGCTGTACGTACCCGGCACCCGCCCCCTGCCCCCGCCGACCGGCACCCCCGACGGCCCCCTCCTGCTGCTGGACACCGACGACCAACGCCACCGGGCCCTGCGCGCCCTGCACCCCGACGTCGTACGCGTCACACCCGGCATGTCCTACCGCAGGACCGCGCCGGACGAGTTCGTCGTCGAGCCCGGCGAGGCGGAGCACTACGCCCGGCTCGTCGACACCCTGCGCGCGGAGGGCCGGGCGCCCGCGGCCGTGCTCCACCTGTGGGCACTGTCTGCCGGGGACGTCACCGGCGACATGGACGGGGGCGGCGTCCTCTCCACGCTGCTGCTGTGCCGCGCCCTCGCCGTCGGACTCGCCCAGCCCCTGCCGGTGGTCTACGCGTACGCCTCCCACGGCCCCGGCCCGGGGCACGCCGCCGTCGGCGGCCTCGCCCGCAGCGTCCGGCTCGAACAGCCGAAACTCCTGCTGAAGACGGTGCGGTACGAGGCCGTGGAGCCCACCCCGCGGACGCTGCTCGCCGAGGCCTGCGCGCCCGGCGACGCCTACGGGACGGAGATCCGCCACACCGCGCGGGGGCGTACGGCCGAGGTCTTCGTCCCGGTCGACGCGCCGTCCGACCGCACGGGCGTGCGGCTGGCCCGGCCCGGCGGGGTGTACCTGATCACGGGCGGCGCCGGTGGACTCGGCCTGCACACCGCCCGCCGTATCGCCGCCGCCGGATCGGTCTGCGTGGCCCTGCTGGGCCGTTCCCCGGCCGACGAGCGAACCGCCGCGGCCGTCGCGGAACTGGAGCGTCTCGGAGCCCGCGCCGCCTATGTCAGCGCCGACGTCACCGACCACACGGCGCTGGCGGCGGCCGTGCGGGAGGTGCGCGGGAGGTTCGGCGCGCTCACGGGGGTGGTGCACGCGGCGGGCGTCCTCGACGACGCACTCGTCGTCAACAAGAGCCGTCCGTCCGCCGAACGCGTCCTCGCGCCGAAGCTGCGGGGTACCGCCAACCTCGACGCGGTGACCCGCGACGACCGGCTCGACTACCTGCTCCTGTACTCGTCGCTCGCCGCGGCGGCCGGGAGTGCGGGCGGCGCCGACTACAGCGCGGCCAACCGCGCCCTGGACGCCTTCGCGGACTGGCGTGCGGAGCGGCGACGGGCCGGTGAGCGGCACGGCGTCACCCTCGCCGTCGACTGGCCCCTGTGGCGCGACGGCGGCATGCGCATCGAGTCGGCGCTCCAGGACCGCGTCCTCGCGCGCACGGGCTCGGTTCCCCTGGGCACGGACACGGCCTTCCGCGCGCTGGACACCGCCCTCGGCCTGGGCGTGGAACGTGTCGTCGTCCTGCACGGTGACGAGGCCCGCCTGACGGCCGCACTGGAGACCGCCGCGCCCTCCGACCCCGTACCGGCGGAGGAGCCGCGCGCCCGCCTCACCGACCACATCACCGAGGCCCTGCGCCGCACCGGCCACGCGCCGACCTCGCTCGCACCGGACACCGGCTTCATGGCCCTCGGCCTGTCCTCGGTCGAACTCTCCGCGCTCACGGCAGAGCTGGGCTCCTGGCTCGGCGTCGAGCTGCCCGCCACGACCCTCTTCAAGTACCCCGACATGGAGCGGCTGGTCGGCCATCTGCTGGACGAGCACGCCGACTCCGTGAGCGCCGCCCTGGTGACGCCCGCTCCCGTCCCAAAGGCACCGCGACCGACGCCGCCGCCCGAGCGCGAACAGCCCGTCGCGATCATCGGCATGGCGGGCCGTCTGCCCGGCTCCGGCGACCTCGCGGGCTTCTGGACCGATCTGCTCGGCGGGCGCGACCTCGTCACCGAGGTGCCCGGCGACCGCTGGGACCACCGGCTGTACCACGACCCGAGCGGCTCGGCGGCGGACGCCACCGACTGCGGACACGGTGGCTTCCTGGACGACGTGAGCCGCTTCGACGCGGCCTTCTTCGGCCTCACCCGCGCGGAGGCCGAGGGCCTCGACCCACAGACCCGGCTGCTGCTGGAGGTGCTCCACGAGACCGCCGAGGACGCGGGTGTCGCGGGCAGGCTGCGCTCCTCGGCGACCGGCACCTTCGTGGGCCGCTGCTTCAACGACTACGACCAGCTCATGACCGCCGCCGGGCGGAGTCCGGGCGCGCACGACGTGACCGGGACATCGGTCACCATGGCCGCCAACCGGGCCGCCTACCACTTCGACCTCGCGGGCCCCTCCCTCGTCGTCGACACCGCCTGCTCCTCCTCCCTCTACGCGCTCCACCTGGCCGTGGAGGCGGTGCGCCGGGGCGAGTGCGACATGGCGTTCGCGGCCGGTACCAACCTCGTCCTCGACCCGCAGCACTACGTGCGCAGTTCCGCGCTCGGCGCCCTGTCGCCGTCCGGCCGCTGCCACACCTTCGACGCCCGCGCCGACGGCTACGTGCCCGCGGAGGCCGTCGTCGCCGTGCTGGTCAAGCCCCTCGACCGCGCCCTGGCCGACGGCGACCCCGTGCACGCCGTCGTGCGCGCGGTCGGCGTCAACCACGGTGGCCGCGCGGGCTCGGTCACCGCGCCCAGCCCCGCCCGCCAGACGGAACTGCTGCACGCCACCTGGGCACGCGCCGGTATCGACCCCGCCGACATCGGCTATCTGGAGGCGCACGGCACCGGTACCGCGCTCGGCGACCCCATCGAGGTCGAGGGCGCCACGTCCGCCTTCCGCCGCCACACGGACCGTACGGCCTTCTGCGCGATCGGCTCCGCCAAGGCCCACCTGGGCCACGCCGAGGGCGCGGCCGGGCTGGTCGGGGTCGTCAAGACGGTGCTGCAGATGCGGCACAGGACCATCCCCGCCATGCCCGACTACCGGGAACCCAACCCCGACTGCCACTTCGACGGCACACCCCTGTACGTCAACACCGAACCCGTCCCGTGGGAGGCCCCCCAGGGGCGGCCCCGCCTTGCCGGAGTCAGCTCCTTCGGCTTCGGCGGCTCCTACGCGCACGCCGTCATCGAGGAGGCCCCCACGCCCACGGCGGCTCCGACCCCACGCCAGCCCCGCCTGTTCCCGTACTCCGCCCGCGACGACGAGGCGCTACGGCACCTGATGCGCCGACACCGTGCCTTCCTGGCCGCCGCCCCCGACACCCCGCTCGACCGGATGGCCGCCACGCTCCACCACGGCCGCGAGGCACTGCCGCACCGGCTCGCCCTGGTCGCCGACTCCGCCGCGGGCCTCCTCGACGCCATGGACGCCTACCTCGCCGACCCGCGTTCCGCGCACCGCGTCCACGTGACCGCCGACGCTCCCGGCCACGACCTGCTCGACGCGGCGCGGGCCTGGTCGGCGGGCGACGACACGCTGCCCGCCACCGCCGTACCGGACCCGGCGACGGCACGCGTCTCGCTGCCCGCGCACCCCTTCGCCGGGGAGCGCTACTGGTTCACCGACCTGCCGACGCCCGCCGCGCCGGACGACCTGCCCGCCGAGGTGCGCGAGGCCCAGCGGCACATCGCGGTGAGCGGCTTCCCCGGCCGCCGGGCCGCCGACGGCATGGAGCGGCTCAACGACCTGCTCCGGCGCTGGTGCCGCCACCTGCTCGCCGACGCGGGCACGCCCCCCACCGCCGACCGGCTGCGGGCGCTGCTGGCCGACGAGGGCCAGTACGGACGCCTCGCGGACGCCCTCGCCGCGATGACGGCCGGGTCCACCGACGCCTCCAGCACGGCCGGTGACTTCCTCGCCGAGGCGTCGGCGCTGGCCGCCGAGCACCCCGAACTGGCCCCCTGGGTGGCCCTGGTGAAGGTGTGCCTGCCCCGGCTCCCCGACATGCTCACCGGCCGCGCGGACGCCCTGGAGGTGTTCTTCTCCCCGGACCACCCCGACCTGCTGCTGCGCATCTACGACGGCAACGCCGTGGCGGACCACCACAACGAGATCGTGGCCCGGCTGGTCGCCGCCCGGGTACGGGAACTGCGGGCGACGCGGCCGGGCGAGCCGGTCCGGCTGCTGGAGATCGGCGGCGGCACCGGTGGCACCACCCGCCGACTGCTGGAGGCCCTCGCCGAGCACGGGGCCGCCGTGCGCTACCAGTTCACGGATGTCTCGCCGGCGTTCCTGCCCGCCGCCCGGGCCCGGTTCGCCGACACCGCCGCGGAGTTCGGCACCGCCGTCCTCGACCTCGACCGGGACCCGGGCGAGCAGGGCTTCGCACCCGGCTGCGCGGACATCGTCGTGGCCGCCAACTCGGTGCACGCCACCCGCCACCTGGGCGAGAGCCTCGGGCGCATCCGCGGTCTGCTCGCCCCGTCCGGCGTGCTCGTGCTGGAGGAACTGGTACGCAACCACGACTGCATGACCGCCATGATCGGCCCCCTGCCCGGTTACTGGTCCGCGGTGGACGCCCCGGCGCGGCTGCCGCACTCCCCGTTCTTCGACGTACCGCGCTGGCGGGCGGCGCTGGCCGAGCAGGGCTTCGAGGCCACCTGGGCGCTGGGGGCGCCGGATCTGCCGGAGACCGAGTTCGACAACGCGGTGCTGTACAGCCGCGTACCGGCGACGGCGACGGTCCAGGCGCCTGGTGCACAAGCCCCTGTCGAGGTCCGGGAAGCCCCCGTGGAAGGCCCCGTGGAAGCCCCCGCGGAGGTGGCCGCGGAGGTGGCCGTGGAGGTGGCCGCCGCCCCGGCAGGCGTCGACGAGATCCGCGACCGCCTCCGCCCGGTCTTCGCGCGGTTCTTCGGACGCCAGCCCCACGAGGTGGACACGGCGACCTCCTTCGACCGGTACGGCATGGACTCGCTCAGCGCCATCCAACTGGTACGCAGCCTGGAACCGGAGTTCGGCAAGCTGCCGAAGGTGCTGCTCTACGAGCACCCGTCGATCGACGCCCTCGCCGCGCACCTGGCCGAACACGCGCCCACGCCGTCACGGAAGCCCCGCCCGGCCGCACAGCCGACGCCCACCACCGCGCCCACGCCCCCGCCTTCGGTGGACGGCGACCCGGTCGCGATCGTCGGCATGGCCGGACGCTTCGCGCGCTCACCCGATCTGACGACCTGGTGGCGGCACCTGCGCGACGGAGTGCACCTGGTCGACGAGATCCCCGCCGACCGGTTCGACTGGCGGGAGGTCTTCGGCGACCCGCACCGCACCCCGGGCACCGTCAACAGCCGTTGGGGCTCCTTCATCGACGGCGTCGACCGCTTCGACGCCGACTTCTTCGGCATGACGCCGATGGAGGCCGAGCTGATGGACCCACAGCAGCGGCTGATGCTGGAGACGGCGTGGCGGGCCGTGGAGGACGCGGGCCACCGGCTCGCCGACCTGCGCGGCAGTCGTACGGGCGTCTTCGTCGGCGCCACCTCCCGGGACTACGACTGGCAGTTGCACCGCGCGGGCCGCCACCGCGAGGGCCATGTCGTCAGCGGCAACGGGCACTGCCTCATCGCCAACCGGGTCTCCCACCAGCTGGACCTGCGCGGCCCGAGCGAGGCCGTCGACACCGCGTGCTCCAGCTCGCTCACCGCACTGCACCGGGCGGTGCGCTCGGTGCGCTCCGGCGAGTGCGACGCGGCGATCGTCGGCGGCGTGCACCTGTTCCTCACCGCCGACCTGTTCGTGGCGCTCGGACAGCTCGGCATCATGTCGCCGGACGGCCGCTGCGCCGCCTTCGACCGGCGGGCCAACGGCATGGTCCGCGGTGAGGGCTGTGTCGCGGTCCTGGTCAAGCCGCTGTCCCGGGCGCTCGCCGACGGCGACACCGTCTACGCGCTGGTCCGCGGCAGCGGCGTCTCGCACGGCGGCGGCGGGCACGTCAACTCCCTGATGATGCCCAACCCGACCGCCCAGGCCGACCTGATCGGCTCGGTGTACCGAGAGGCGGGCGTGGACCCGCGCTCGGTGTCCTACATCGAGGCCCACGGCACCGGGACCGAGGTCGGCGACCCCATCGAGGTCCGCGGGCTGCGCAAGGCGTTCGCCGCCCTCGACGGCCGGTCGGACGCGGCGGAGGTCGAGCCCTGGTGCCTGCTCGGCACGGTCAAGTCCAACGTCGGCCACACGGAGGCCGCCGCCGGACTGACGGGCGTCGTCAAGACGGTGCTGGCGATGCGGCACGGCATGCTGCCGCCCACCCTGCACTTCACCGAGCCCAACCCGCTCCTGGACCTGGAGGGCAGCCCGTTCCAGGTGGTCGACCGGCTGACCCCCTGGACGCCGGGGGCCGACGGCGCGCCGCGCCGGGCCGGGGTCAGCTCCTTCGGCCTCGGCGGGACCAACGCCCATGTGCTGCTGGAGGAGTACCCCGACCAGCGCGCCGAGACCGTGGCCCGCGACCGGGGCCCGCTCGTCGTCCCGCTGTCCGCCCGTACGCCCGACCAGCTGCGGACCCGCCTCACGGACCTGCACGACGTCCTCACCCGGGACCCGGCCGAGCGGCCCGGGCCCTTCGCCCTCACGGACATCGCGTACACGCTCGGCACCGGACGCGACCCGATGGCGCACCGCGCGGCGTTCGTCGTCGAGACGACGGAACAACTCGCGGCGGCGGTACGCCGACTGCTGGACGGCGACCCCGGCCCACAGACCGTCACCGGCACCGCCGATCCGGTGGCGGAGCGAGGCGGCGGCGCCGAACCGCACTCCGATCCGTACGAGGCGGCCCGTGGGTGGGTGACGGGCGCGGGCGCCCTCCCGGTCCGCCCGGGGCGGCGGATCCCGCTGCCCGGCTACCCCTTCGAAGCGCAGCGCCACTGGGCGGAACCCCTCGAACCACCCCGGACCGAGGGGACCGGCCTTCCCGACCTGCTCCAGGCACTCAACGACGGCCGTCTGTCGGTGGACGAAGCGGAACGCCTCATGGAAGGTGCACGGTGATCTCCAGGAAGAACCGGCGGGACATACTCGAACGCGTCAGGTCCGGACAGATGTCCGTGGCCGAGGCGGTCGCCGCGATGACCGAGGCGCCCCGCACAGAACCGACCGCCCACCAGGTGGTGGCCTACACCTCCGGCTGGCAGCGCGCCGAGCCCACCGCGGACCGCCCCGCCGCCGGGGACCGCCCGCTCGTCGTGCTCGATCCCTCGGCCGCGCGCCGCCCCGGTCTGCTCGCACCGGACGACGCCACGGTGGTGCGGGCCGACGAGGCCGCCCTCACCGACGACCCCGCCTGGGAACGGCTGTGGGCCGGGCTCGCCGCACGGGACGCCACCCCCCGACGCATCCTCCTGGTCACGGCCGACGGCCCCGAGACCTGCCTCGACCTGGTCTATCCCGCCCTGCGCACCCTGATCCGCGGCCGGGTCGGCGACCGCCTCGCCCTCGCCTGTGTCGCCGTGGGGGAGGACAGCGCGCGGACGGCGGACGCCCTCGGCGGCTTCTGCTCGATCGCCGCCCGCGAGGACGGCAGGCTGCGCCTGGTCGCCGTGGCGGCCGGAGACTGCCCCGACCCGCTCGGCCGCGCCCTGCGCGAACTGGAAGAACCCGCCGCCCCGTTGCACGAGGTCCGCCACGACGCCCAGGGCCGTTGGCTGCGTTCCATGACGCCCGCCCGGCTCCCCGACGCCGACGGCGCCACGGTGACCGGAGGCGTCCAACTCCTGTCGGGCGGCGGCGGGGGCATCGCCGTGAGCCTCGCCCGACAACTGGCCGAGGCCGACGCCCGCGTGGTCCTGCTGGGCCGCTCCAGCCCCGGAGCCCGCGTGGACTCCCTGCTGCGGGGCACGGGCGGACGCGTCCGGTATGTGCGCGGCGACGTCACCCGACCGGAGGACGTGCGGCGCGCCGTCGAGGAGGCGCACACGGCGTACGGCCCCGTCACCGGCGTACTGCACCTGGCCGGGGTCAACGAGGACGCGTACATCGTCAACAAGGCACCCGGCAGCCACGCGCGCGTGCTGGCCCCCAAACTCCGCGGCGCGCGCACCCTGGACGAGGCCACCCGGGACGAACCGCTTGACCACTTCGTGCTGTTCTCCTCCCTCGCCGGATACGCCGGGCACCCCGGCCAGGCCGACTACGCCGCCGCCAGCCGCGCCCTGGGCGGCTTCGCCGCGCACCGCGCCGCCCTCGTCGAGGACGGCCGACGGCGCGGCACGACCGTGTCGATCGGCTGGCCGCTGTGGGCGGACGGCGGCATGACCCTCAGCGACACCGACCGGGAGGCGGTCGAACAGCTCCAGGGCATGGTCGAGATGCCCCCGGAGACCGGTCTGCGGGTGCTGCGGGGCGCGCTGCGGTCGCGGGCGCCGGAGGTGGTCGTCGTCCACGGGCACCGGGCGCGCATCGAGCGGTTCGTGCGGGAGCGCCTGACCGGCGCGGACGCCTCCGACGATCACCCGTCGGACGCGGCCCCCACGGGGACGGAGGCGGCGCGGGCCTTCCTGCTGGACGTCTTCGGCAGGCTCACCCGGCTGCGCCCCGACCGGATCCGGCCCGACCAGGAGTTCTCCGCGCTCGGCATCGACTCCGTGATGGTCAAGCGGGTGACGGTCGCCCTGGAGGACCGGCTCGGCCCCATGCCCGCGACCCTGCTGTTCGAGCACCGCACGATCGACGACCTGACCGGCTATCTGACGGCCCATCACGGCCCGGCCCTCGGCGCGCTCCTCCCCGACCCCGGTGAGCACCGCAACGGCACGGTGACCGACGCACCGGCGAAGGCACGGACCGCCGTACCCCTGCCCGCGCCGGACGACGCCACGGTCCCGGACGACGCCATCGCGGTCGTGGGCCTCGCGGGCCGCTACCCCGGCGCCCACGACGTGGACGAGCTGTGGCGGTTGCTGGTGCGGGGACGCGACGCCATCGGCGAGATACCGGAGTCCCGGTGGGACAAGGAGCGGTGGTTCGACCACGACGGGTCCCGCGGGCGCGGCACCAGCTACGGACGCTGGGGCGGCTTCCTCGACGACGTGGCCCGCTTCGACTCCCTCTTCTTCTCCGTCGCCCCCCGCGAGGCGCGCCGCATGGACCCGGCGGAGCGCCTCTTCCTGGAGGTCGCCTGGTCGGCGCTGGAGGACGCCGGGTACACCCGGGACCGGCTGCACCGCGCCACCCGCACCGACGAGGGGCACGGGGTGGGCGTGTTCGTCGGCACCACCGGCATGGCCTACGGCCTGGTCGGGGCCGAGGAGTGGGGCAAGGGCAACCCGGTCTCCGCCTACTCGATGGAGTTCTCCCTCGCCAACCGCCTCTCCTACTTCCTCGACGTGCACGGCCCCAGCCTCACCGTCGACACGGCCTGCTCCGGCTCCCTGACCGCCCTGCACCTGGCCTGCGAGAGCCTGCGGCGCGGTGAGTGCCGGATGGCCGTGGCGGGCGGCGCCTACCTCAATCTGCACCCGTCGAAGTTCGCCATGCTCGCGGAACAGCGCATGATCTCCCCGGACGGGGTCTGCCGGGCGTTCGGCGAGGGCGGCAACGGCTTCGTGCCCGGCGAGGGCGTGGGCGCCGTGATCCTCAAGCCGCTGGCCGCCGCCCGCGCCGACGGCGACCGCGTCGACGCCGTCATCCGCGCCACCGCCATCAGCCACGGCGGCCGGACCAACGGCTACACCGTGCCCTCACCGCGCTCCCACGCCTCGGTGATCAGTACGGCGCTGCGCCGCTCCGGCATCGACCCGGCCACCATCGGCTACGTCGAGGCCCACGGCACCGGCACCGAACTCGGCGACCCCATCGAGATCGAGGGCCTGACCCGGGTGTTCGGCCGGTCCACCGCCGAGCGCCAGTTCTGCGCCCTCGGCTCCGTGAAGCCCAAC
This sequence comes from Streptomyces sp. NPDC057877, assembly GCF_042796855.1. Classification (NCBI taxonomy): domain Bacteria; kingdom Bacillati; phylum Actinomycetota; class Actinomycetes; order Kitasatosporales; family Streptomycetaceae; genus Streptomyces; species Streptomyces sp. NPDC057877. Next base: position 315,581 of record NZ_JBHVMS010000010.1, on the reverse strand, counting down.
ATCGGGCACGCCGAGGCCGCCGCCGGTATCGCGGGCCTCACCAAGATCGTGCTGCAGCTCCGGCACCGCACCCTCGCCCCGACGCTGCACAGCGACCCACCGAACTCGAAGATCGACTTCGCGCGCAGCCCGTTCCGCCTCCAGCGCACCGCCGAACCCTGGCGGCCGCGCCGCCCCGGCCTGCCCCGGCGCGCCGCGCTCAGCTCCTTCGGCGCGGGAGGCGCCAACGCGCACGCGGTCGTCGAGGAGTACCCGGCCCCCGACCGCGGGCGCCCCGACGACGGCACGGAACAGTTGATCCTGCTGTCCGCCCGCACCTCCGACCGCCTCACCGCCACCGCCGACCGGCTGGCCCGCTTCCTCGACGCACGTCAAGGGTCCCTGCCGCCGCTCGCGGACATCGCCCACACCCTGCGCACCGGGCGGGAGGGCTTCGAGCACCGCGCCGCTTTCGTCGTCGCGGACCACCGGGGCCTGCGCGAGGCGCTCACGGAGTACCTCCGCACGGGCGCCGCGCACGCCTCCGGCACCCTGTCACCAGAGGCACCCCGACAGCGCGCGACCGACGCCGCCACCCTCCTCGCCCAGGGCCGCCTGAGCGACCTCGCCGCCCGCTGGGCCGGGGGAGAGGACTTCGACTGGCCGGACACCGAACGGCGGCCCCGCGTCGTGTCGTTGCCGACCTACCCGTTCGCCGGGCCGGTCCACTGGCCCGACATCGCGGAGGCGGCGCCGGGCCCGGTGCGGTCGGACGAGGCGTCCCCGGTCACCCTCGGCCCCGGCCACCCCTGGGTCGCCGACCACCTCGTCGACGGCCGACCCGTGCTCGCCGGAGTGGCCCTGCTGGAGCTGGCCCGCGCGGCGGCCGAGCGCACGGCGGCCCGCCCGGTCACGGAACTGACCGACGTACGCTGGCGCACCCCCGTGCTCATGGACACCGGAGAGCAGCCCGTCGTGCGCGTCCTGACGGAGGACCAGGAACCGCGCGTCGAGATCACCACCGGCCCGGCTGAACACCGCGTCGTGCACACCACGGCCACCGCCCACCCCGACACCCGGTTCACCGCCCCGCCGGACGTCGACCTGACGGCCGTACGCCACCACTGCGCCCGCGAGATCGCCCACGACGACTTCTACGACCGCGCACGGGCGGCGGGCCTCGCCTACGGACCGTCCTACCGCCGCGTCGAACGCCTGTGGTGCGGCGACGGACAGGCCCTGGCCGAACTGGCGGCCCCGAGCGACGGACAGCCGCACGGCGGCACCGCCGACCCCGGGACCACCGACGCCGCGCTGCACGCCGTGCACGGCGCCGTCCCCGCCTGGGACGAACCGGCCACGCGGCCCGCCGCCGTGGAACGCGTCCGCGTCCACGACACGGACACGGCCCCCCGCTACGCCCACGCACGCCTGGTGTCGGCCGACGAGACGCGCGGGACGGTGCGGTGCGACGTGCTGATGACGGACGCCGCCGGGCGCGTCCTGGTCGAGTTCACGGGACTGACCGTCGTACGGCCGTCGCGCGGCGCGCCCGACGCGCCCGACGTGCCCTACCTCGTGCCCGCCTGGCACCTGGAGCCCCCGCGGGAGGCGGCCGTCCCGCGCGGCCCGGCGCTGGTGCTCACCGCCGGGCACGACCACGGGCTCGCCGACGCCCTGGTCCGCCACCACGGCGGCGACGCCACCAAGGCCGACCTCGGCGGCCTGCGCGACCGCTCCGACCACCGGGCGCTGCTGGCGGCCCACCCCGGTGCCGTGACGATCTACTTCGCGGGCGGCGTGGACACCCGCCGCCACTCCACCACCGACCTCGCCCACCTGACGCACGCCAGCCGCCTCGGCTGCCGGGCCCTGTTCCACCTCGCGCAGGCGCTGTCCGACCTGCGGCCCCAGGGCGTCCGGCTCGTCGTCCTCACCAGCGACAGCCAGCAGCCGTCGCCGGACAGCCCCGTCGACAACCCGTACGCCGGTGCCCTGCACGGCATGGCCCGTACGCTCTCCCGCGAGCTGACGTTCCTCGACGTCGTCTGCGTGGACCTGAGCCGCACGGACCTGGAGCAGTGCGCGGCACGCGACGCCTGGACGCCCCTGGTCGCAGCCCTCACCGCCGAGCCACCGGGGCGGCCGTTCCAGGAGGTCGCCCTGCGCGAGGGGACCCGCCTCGTCAGACGGCTCGTACCGGCGCGGCTGCCCGCGCCCGACGCCGACCGCCCGCCGCTGCGGCGCGGCGGACGCTACCTCGTCGTCGGCGGACTCGGCGGCCTGGGCCGGGTCGTCAGCGAGTACCTGCTGCGCGAGCACGACGCCCGGCTGGTCGTCATGGGCCGCCGTACCGAGCACGAACTGCCGGACGGCGCGCTCGCCCGGCTGCGCGCGCACGGCGGGCAGGTCGCCTACCACTCGGGTGACATCACCGACCCCGAGGCCACCCGGGCGGCCGTCCGCCTGATGCGCGAGCGGTACGGAGGAGTCGACGGCGCGGTGCACACCGCGTTCGTCCTCGCGGACCGGACCATCGGGCAACTGGACGACGACGTCTTCGACGCCGCGTTCGCCCCGAAGACCCTGGGGACCGTCGCGCTCGCCGACGCCCTCGCGGCCGAACCGCTCGACTTCTTCGCCCTCTTCTCCTCGGCCATCGCCCACACCGGGAACCCCGGGCAGTCGAACTACGCGGCCGGTTCGTCGTTCCTCAGCGCGTACGGCGCCCACCTCGCCACCCGGCTGCGGTGGCCGGTGACGGTGTTCGACTGGGGGTTCTGGGGGGACGAGGGCGCCGTCGCCACCCCCGAGCACCGCGAGCGGCTGGCACGGTGGGGCGTCCAGCCACTGACCGCGGCCGAGGGCCTGCACGCCTTCCGCCAGGTGCTGGGCGCCGGACTCACCCAGGTCGCGCCCCTGCGCGCCGACATGGACGAACTGGGCCGGGTGACGCGCCTGCACCCCGTCACCCGGGACCTCGGGAGTCACGGCGGCGACAGTGACGTCCTGGCCGCGCCCACGGCGGCCGTCGCCGCGACGCAGCTCGACCTCGGCGAGCCGTACGCGCCGGACTACCTCGACGCCGTGGACGCCTATGCGCGGGTGGCGGTCCGCGACGCCCTGGGAGGCACCGACCCGGACCAGCGGCTGGCGGTGCACCCGGATCGGGAGCGGCTCCACGATGCCCTGCTCACCGTACTGGAGAGGGGAGTCGAGGAGGCCAGCCGGGACGGGCTGCGGGAGGCGCTCGTGGAGCGCTTCCCCCACCTCGTCCCCACCCTCGACCTCCTCGACGACTGCGCCGCCGCCCTCCCCGACGTCCTCGCCCGCCGCCGCAGCGGCCTCGACGTGCTCTTCCCGGGCGGCTCCGACCGGCGCATGACGGCGCTGTACGCCGACGATCCCCGCACCCGCTACTTCAACCACCTCACGGCCACGGCGATACGGGCGGCGGTGGCCGACGCCCTGGACCCGGACCCGGAGCGGCGGATCCGCGTCCTCGAGATCGGCGCGGGCACGGGCGCGACGACCCGGGCGGTGCTGGACGCGCTCGCGGAATACGGCACGGCGGTCTCGTACGACGTCACCGACATCTCGCCGTCGCTCGTCTCAACGGCCCGGCAGCGGCTGTCCGACGCACGCGCCCGCACGGACTTCCGGGTGCTGGACATCTCCCGGGACCTGGACGAGCAGGGCTTCGGCGGAGACCGTTACGACATCGTCGTGGCCACCAACGTCCTGCACGCCACCGGCGACATCCGGCAGACCCTGCGCAACGTGGCGGAACTGACCGCGACCGGTGGGCTGCTGGCCGTCAACGAGGCCACGCGGGTCCTGGACGCCGTGACGCCCATCTTCGGCCTCACGGACGGCTGGTGGCTCTCCCAGGACGCGGACCTCCGGCTCCCGCACGCACCGCTGCTGGCCCCGGCCGCCTGGGAGGCGCTCCTCACCGAGTCCGGGTTCGACCGGACCCGGCGCGTGGGTGTCCAGGGCTGGACCGGCCACCAGGCCGGGCAGCACCTCTTCCTCGCGGAGCGGGGGGCGTGGGGCGCGCCGGTGGTGGCCACCGCTCCCGTCCGGGAGAGCCCGGCGGCGGTCAGTGCGGCCCCGCCCCCCACCGCCGCGGCGGACGGTCTCCTCGCGGGCACCGAGGAACACCTGAGGAACCTCTTCGCGGAACTCCTGCGCATGCCCGTGGAGGAACTCGACCCCGCGGTTCCGCTGGCGTCCTACGGCACCGACTCGCTCACGGTGCTGGAAGCGGTGGAGCGGCTGGAGCGGGACATCGGGCGGGTGCCGCAGGAACTGCTGGTCACCGGGGAGTCGGTGCGCTCGATCGCCCGGGCGCTGGTCTCGGCCAGGACGACGGAGCTGGCCGCCCTCACCGGCTCCGGGGAGCCGCCTGAGGCGGTGGAACCGGCATCACCCGCACCGGCGCCGCCGGAGGAGGCAGTGAGTCAGCGCACGCCCACGCCCACGCCCGCACCCCCGCCTCCCGCCGACGAGCCGATAGCCGTCGTGGGCCTGGCGGGCCGCTACCCGGGCGCGCCGGACGTCGACACCCTCTGGACGCGACTGCTCGCCGCCCGCAGCCTCATCACGCCGGTCCCGCCCGACCGTTGGGACACCGCCGACACCGCCGACACCGGCGACGGGTCGGCCTGGGGCGGTTTCCTCGACGACGTGGACCGCTTCGACCCCCTCCTCTTCCGCATCTCACCGCGAGAAGCGGAACGCATGGACCCGGCCGAGCGGCTCTTTCTGGAGACGGTGTGGGAGGCGCTGGAGGACGCGGCGCTGCCACCGGCCCGGCTGCGCGAGCGGGCCACCGGCCGGGGGGAACGCACCGGTGTCTTCGTCGGGGTGATGCACCACCAGTACGCGCTGCTCGCCGCCGAGGAGCGCGGCAGGGGCAACACCGTGCGGGCGCTGTCCTCCGGCTGGTCCATCGCCAACCGGGTCTCGCACACCTTCGGCCTGACCGGGCCCAGCCTGGCGGTCGACACCGCCTGTTCGTCCGCGCTCACCGCGCTCCACCTCGCGGTGCGCAGCCTGCGCGCGGGGGAGTGCGCCACCGCCGTCGCCGGGGGAGTGAACGTCATCCTCCACCCCAGCCACCACACCGACCTGGCCGCGGCGAAGATGCTGTCGCCGGGCGGTCGGCCCCGGGTCTTCGACACGGCGGCCGACGGCATCGTCACCGGAGAGGGCGTCGGCGCCCTCGTCCTCAAGCGGCTCTCGGACGCGCTGCGGGACGGCGACCGGGTGCACGCGTGCGTCCGTGGTACGGCGGTCAACTCCGACGGCCCGACCGAGGCGTACGCGGTGCCCAGCGAGGCGGCGCAGACCGACCTGATCGCCCAGGCCCTCGCCGCGTCCGGCGTGACCGCGCCCACGGTGCAGTACGTGGAGGCGCAGGCCACCGGCTCACCGGTGGGCGACCCGCTCGAACTGGCCGCCCTGCGCCGGGCCTACGGCGTCGGCGAGCAGGGCCACCGGCTCCGCGTCGGCTCCGTCAAGCCGAACACCGGGCACCTCGAGGCCGCCTCGGGCATGGCCCAGCTGACCAAGGTGATCCTGCAACTCCGGCACCGCACCCTGGCCCCGACCCTCGGCACCGACGGACCCCTGACGGCCGACGGCTTCCTCGTCCCCCGTGAGCCGGTCCCCTGGCCCGCGCAGCCGGACGGCACCCCGCGCCGCGCCGCCGTCAGCTCCTTCGGCGCGGGCGGCGCCAACGCCCACGTCATCGTCGAGGAGGCCCCGCAGCCGCCCCCGGCGGAGAGCGCGCCGTCCTCCCCCCGCCCGTACCTCCTCACCCTGTCCGCCCGCCGCCCGGACGCCCTGGAGACCTACGCCCGCCGCCTCGCAGACTTCCTACGAGGCCAGGGAGCCGGTCTGAGCGCCCGCGACGTCACCCACACCCTGCGCATCGGCCGCGAGCCCCTGCCCGCGCGTCTCGGCGCCGTCGTGCACGGTCCCGCGGAGATCGTCGCCGTACTGGACGCCTACGCGGAACGGCGTCCCGACGAACGGTTGGTGACGAACCGTCAGGACGAGGCGGCCCCGGCGCCGCACCGCCTGCCCGCCGAGGACGCCGCCGTCCTGCGGGCCGCCCGCGACTGGGTGGACGGCAAGGACGCGGCCCACTCCCGGGACCCCGGGGAGGACGGGGCCCGGGTCGTCTCCCTGCCCCACTACCCCTTCGCCTCCGGCCGCTACTGGATCCGCACCTCGCCCACCGAAGCCACCGGTACCAGCCCCTCCGAGGAGCCCACCGTGACCCGCCCTGACCCGACCGTCGACACCGTGGGCGGCACCACACCGTCTGCCTTCACCGCGATGCTGGCGACCGTCACCGACGCCATCTGCTCGCTGCTGGGTGTGTCACCCTCCGACATCGACCCCGCCGACCACCTCAGCGACTTCGGGTTCGACTCCGTGACGATGGTCCAGCTCGCCGACCGCCTCTCCGCCGACACCGGCGCAGAACTCCCGGCGCCGGTTCTGTACGGCTGCCGGGACACGGCGGCGCTGGTCGAGTACCTCGTCTCGGCGACCGGCGGCGGCGCGGGGGCCCCGGCCGCGCCGGAGGTCAGCGAGAGCCCGGTGCCGGTGCCGGTGCCGGTGCCGGTGCCCGCCGTGTCGGTCCCTGCCCCGACGCCAGTGGCGGCCCCGGCCCCGGCCCCGGCCCAGGCCCAGACTCCGGCCCAGACCCCGGCCCAGGCCCAGACCCCGGCCCAGGCCCAGACCCCGGCCCAGGCCCAGACCCCGGCCCCGATCAGCCATGACGCGTCCACCGCCCCCATCGCCATCGTCGGCATGGCCGGAGCCTTCCCGGGCTCGTCCGACCCGGACGCCTTCTGGGCCAACCTGATCCAGGGCCGCGACCTGGTCTCCGAGGCCCCGGCCGACCGCTTCGGCACCAGTGGGCGCCCGCCCCTGCACGGCGGTTTCCTGGACGGCGTGGACCGCTTCGACGCGGACTTCTTCCAGATCACGCCGCGCGAGGCCCGCGTCATGGACCCGCAGCACCGCCTCTTCCTCCAGACCGTGTGGTCGGCCATCGAGGAGGCGGGCTACGACCCCACCGTCCTCGCCGGTACCGCCTGCGGCGTCTTCGTCGGCGTGGCCTCCTCCGAGTACGGGGAACTGGCCCGCGAACGCGGTGTGGACGTGGACGGTCAGCTGATGACGGGCAACGACCACAGCGTCCTGGCCAACCGGGTCTCCTTCCTGCTCGACCTGCGCGGCCCCAGCGAACCCGTCGACACCGCATGCTCCAGCGCCCTGGTCGCCGTGCACCGGGCCGTGCGCGCCATCCAGTCCGGCGACTGCGAACTCGCCATCGCCGGAGGCGTCAACGTGATCGTGGCGCCGACGGCGTTCGAGGCGTTCGGCCGCTCCGGCATGCTCGCCCCCGACGGCCGCTGCAAGTCCTTCGACCACCGTGCCGACGGCTATGTGCGCGGTGAGGGAGTGGGCGCCGTCCTGCTCAAGCCGCTGGACCGGGCCCTCGCCGACGGCGACCACATCCACGGCGTCATCAAGGGCTCCGCGACCAACCACGGCGGCCGGGCGGCCTCGCTCACCGCGCCGAACCCGGCCGCGCAGGCGGAGGTGATCTCCCTGGCGCAGCGACGGGCCGGGGTCGGCCCCGAGACGATCGGCTATGTGGAGGCACACGGCACGGGTACGGCGCTGGGCGACCCCATCGAGATCACCGGGCTGCGGACGGCCTTCGACCCGCCCGCCGATTCGGGGCGGGCCCCCGCACCCCGCCAGTACTGCGGTCTCGGCAGCGTGAAGACCAACGTCGGCCACCTCGAGACCGCGGCCGGAATGGCGGGCCTGTTCAAGGTCCTGCTCTCGCTGCGCCACGGGATGCTGCCGCCCACCCTGCACGTCGAGCGCGTCAACCCGTTGATCAAGCTCGCGGACTCGCCCTTCCACCTCGTCACCTCCGCCCGCCCTTGGACCCCCTTCACGGACGGCGCGTCCGGCGCACCGCTGCCCCGGCGCGCGGGCGTCAGCTCCTTCGGCTTCGGCGGCATGAACGCCCACCTGATCATCGAGGAGGCCCCGGCGGCCCACCCCGCGACGCCCGACACCGACCAGCACCTGTACGTGCTCAGCGCCCGCGACGACGAACGCCTGCGCGCCGCGGCCCGGCGGCTGTCGGACCGGCTGGAGGCATGGGAGCGCGACGGCCGGTTGCGTACGGTGTCCCCGGCCGACGTCGCCTACACCCTCCAGGTGGGCCGCACCCCCCTGCCCGCGCGCCTCGCGATCCCGGCCTCCTCCCTCGCCGACCTGGCGGACGCCCTGCGCACCCACCTCGACGGCGGCCAGGCGCCGGGGCTGGTGCACGGCGCCGGTACCGACACGGCAGGGCGGTTCGACGCGGACGACCTGGCGGACGCCCTGCGCCGGGCCGCCGCGGGCGACGTCGGCAGGCTCGCCGCGCTCTGGGTACGGGGCGCCGAGGTGCCCTGGCAGTCCCTCCACACCGCCGCCCCCCGCACCAGGGCCTCCCTCCCGACCTACCCCTTCGCTCCCGAGCGCCACTGGCTCCCGCCCGCCGTCGCCACGCCGACTCCCACGCCCACCACAGCACCGGAACCTCCCCGGAAGGAGCCCCTCCACCGCCGTACACCCGAGCCCGCACCCGAGCCCGCACCCGCACCTGCACCCGCACCCGCACCTGCACCCGCGCCCAAGCCCGCACCCGCACCCAAGCCCGCGCCCGCGCCCAAGCCCGCGCCCGCGCAGGAACCCACCCCCGACCGCCTGGCCACCCTCCGCCACGACGTCCGCGCCGCCGTCGCCGACGGCATCGGCATCCGTACGGAAGACGTCGACCCCCAACGGGACTTCGCGAGCTACGGCGTCGACTCCATCGGCGCCATGCGGATCATGCAGACCATCCAGGGCCGCTACGGCGACCACATCCCGATGGCCGCGATCCTCGAACACCCCAGCGTGGAGCGCCTCGTCACCCACCTGGACAAGAGCTACGTCCTGCCCGACGAGGTCCCGGACACCCTCGGCCCGCAGCCCGCCCCGACGCCGCCGCGCCCCCGGACGGCGGCGCCGCCCGCACCCGCGCCCGCCCGCCTCGTGCCGTTCACCGAAACCGGACCGGGGGTTCCCGTCTACTGCGTCTTCGGTGACACCGGCGAGCTGACCTGGGCGATGCACCTGTGCCGTGGCCTCGCGGAGGACGGCCCGGTGACCGGCGTGGAGGCGCCCGGCTTCCGCTCCGGCGACACCCCGCCCGCCGACATCGGGGCGCTCGCGCGGGCCTGTGCCGACGCGATCGTGCGGGAACAGCCGGAAGGCGCCTGCCGGATCGCCGGGTACGGACTCGCGGGGCTGGTCGCGCTGGAGACCGCCCGGCTGGTGCAGGACCGCGGCCCGGAGGTCACCGAGTTGCTGCTGGTCCAGACGCCCGGACCCGGCGAGGTGCCGCCCGTCGAGAGCGAGGCGCGGGCGCTGGCGGAGACGGCCGCGCACCTGGCCGGGGTCTGGGGCGCGCACCGGCCGCCCGTCCGCACCGGGGAACTCGCCGGACGCGGCCGGGCTGAGGCCCTGGACCAGGTGACCGAAGCCCTCGCCGCCGTGGCGCCGATGGGTGCCGAGGCGTTGCGCGGCAGGCTGGAGCGCGCCGTCGCGTGGCGCACCGCCCTGTCCGCCGCCGCGGCCGGGTACTCCCCGCGTCCGCTGGGCCGTCCCGGCCGGACCGTCGTCGTGCGTGCCGCCGGAGCGGGGGACGCGGTGGGGGCGTACCACCGCTGGATCGCCCCGCCGCCCGAGGTGGTCGAGGTCGACGCCGAGCCCTGGCTGCTGCTCTCGGAGGCCAACGCGCCCCGGGTGTACGGCACTGCGCCCGCCGCCGTCCCGCAGGCGGACGCGCGTGACGACGTGTCCCCCGTGGTGGCGATCAACCGGCACGGCGACAGCCGCCGGTCGATCTGGGCGCACAACCTGTACGGCGAGGTGAGCTACGCGATCTACCTCTCCCGCCACCTCGGCCTGCACAAGCCCGTCATAGGTCTGGAGCAGATCGGCGCGGCGACCCCGAAGGGCGCGCCCCGCCGGTACGACTCGGTGGAGGACATGGCCGCCCACTACACCGGGGAACTGCGCGAACGCTTCCCCGGCGAGCCCTATCTCCTCGGCGGCTGTTCCTTCGGCGGTGTGCTCGCCTACGAGATGGCGCGGCAACTCCAGGTGGCCGGTGAGGAGGTGAGCCACCTGATCGCCATCGACCCGATCATGCCGGGCACCGAGGCCTGGGACAGCGTCGACTGGGGCACCGTCACGGAGGTGGAGGCCGAGGCCTTCTCGCTGGTGATGCTCGGCAACGCGATGTGCCAGCGGTGGGGCGTCGAGGAGCAGATCGGCCTCGCCGCGCTGGCGGACCTGGACCTGGACGCCCAACTGGACCTGGTGGCACGCCACATCCACGACCGGTCCGCCGCCAGGCCCGACCAGGAGATGATCAAGCACCAGATCCTGGTCCGCCATGAACTGATGCTGCACAACGGCGACCTGCTCCAGGCCTACGAGCCCAAGCCGCTGCGCAGCGCGGTCCCCACCACCCTGTTCCACGCCACCCAGGGGTTCCTGGCCCCGGGCAACAGCAACGACCTGCCCGCCGTGCCCCGGACCAGCGCGGACAAGTCGAACGGGCTCGCTCAGTTCGTCGGCCCGCGCATCACGATCCACGAGATGCACGCCGACCACCACACGATCGCGCACGACGAGAACCTGGCCCGTATCGCGGGGATGCTGGCCCCCGTGCTCGATCCCCGTGCCTTCCCGGCCAGCCTGTTCCCCGCCTCGCTCAACCCGGCGGGCCCCGACGGCGACAGGTGAGGAATCCGATACCCCATGGACTTCAGCGTCTACTTCTTCTCGGCCAACGACCGCAACGACTTCGGCGACCGCTACCGTTTCATCCTGGACGTCGCCCGCTTCATCGACCGGCAGGGCTTCACCGCCATCTGGACACCGGAGCGGCACTTCCAGGAGTTCGGGGGCAGCTTCCCCAACCCGGCCGTGCTGTCCGCGGCGCTCGCCGTGGCCACGGAGAACCTGCGCATCCGCGCGGGCAGCGTGGTGGCACCCCACCACCACCCCGTGCGGGTGGTCGAGGAGTGGTCCCTGGTCGACCAGTTGTCCGGGGGACGGGCGGGGGTGTGCCTGGCCACGGGCTGGCACCAGGGCGACTTCGTCTTCTACCCGGAGAACTACGAGACCCGGCGCGAACACACCCTCGACAACGTCGAGACCATCGCCGCGCTCTGGCGGGGCGAGACCCGGTCCTTCCCCGGCCCCGACGGCCGCACCCTGGACGTACGGACCTATCCGCGGCCCTGCCAGCCGGAGCTGCCGATGTGGCTCGTGCACACCTCCAACCCGCAGACCTGGGTGGAGGCGGGCAGGCGCGGACTCAACGTCCTGTCGCTGCTGACCAGTTGGGAGAAGCTGGAGGAGGACATCGACCACTACCGCGCCGCCCGCAAGGAGGGCGGGCACGACCCGGCGACGGGCACGGTCACCGTCGGCATGCACACCTACGTGGGCGATGACGAACAACAGGTCTGGGACCTCGTACGCGAGCCGGTGAAGGGCTATCTGGCGTCCTTCATGACCCAGAAGCGCAACGACGACAAGGTCAGCGGCACCTCGCGCGGCACGGACGCCGCCGAGCAGGACAAGCTCGCGGAGCTGATGGCCGAGGACTACTACAGCCGCAGGTCCCTGCTGGGCACCGAGGACAAGTGCGCCGCGACCGTGGAGCGGCTGCGCGGCGTCGGGGTGGACGAGGTGGCCTGCCTGGTCGACTTCGGGCTCCCCTTCGACACCGTCACGCGGGCCCTGCCCGCCCTCGACGCGCTGCGGCGGCGCTGCGCCGGATCCACCGACCCGGACCCGGCCCCCGAGGCGTCCGGAACGGGGCCGATGAGCTGGTACTACACCACCTGACCGGGGCCGTACGGTGCGGTGCCGCGGCGCTCCCCGAGGGGCCCGCGGCACCGCGGGCCTGCCCTCCGACGTCGAAGGGGCCCCGCATGACCTCGTCGCATCCGTCCCACGCCGAAGCGGTCGCCGTGCTCTACGACTCCTTCAGCGCCGTGCACGCGCGCGTCTGCGACAGCAACCTGCACGTCGGCTACTGGACGGAAGCGGACGACGAGGCGACGTTCGAGGCCGCCACGGAGCGGCTGACCGCGCTGATGGTGGAGCGGCTCGCCCCCCGGACCGGCCAGCGCGTGCTGGACATCGGGTGTGGCATCGGGCAGCCCGCCTTCCACCTGGCGCACGGCCACGCCGTGGAGGTCGTCGGGGTCTCCGTCAGCCGCTGCCAGATCGAGCACGCCAGCATCAGGGCCCGCCACGCGCGCCTGGCCGACCGGGTCCGCTTCGAGCGGGCCGACGCGCGGCAACTGCCGTATCCCGACGCGTCGTTCGACGCGGGCTGGTTCCTGGAGTCGCTCATCCACATGCCCGACAAGCCGCAGGCGCTGCGGGAGGCCGCCCGGGTCCTCAGACCGGGGGCGCGGCTCGCGGTCGCCGACATGTTCCACGAGCCCGGCCGCGACTGGTCGGCGAGCCACCCGCTCGTCACGGCGGTCCCGCTGGCCGCCTATGAACCGCTGCTGTCCGCCGAGGGGTTCGACGTCCTGGACCTCACCGACGTGACCGCCCGTGTCCGCGTCCCCGAGCCGGTGCGGCGACGGCTGCGGGCGATGGTGTCCGAGCACCGCGCCGAGTGGACGGCCCTCGCGGGCGACGAGGTGGTGCGCCTCCTGCTCGACACGGTGAACGACACCTTCGACACCCCGGGACTCGGCTACGTCCTCATCACGGCCCGCAGACGCTGACAGGCCCGCTCACGGCACCAGCGCGCGCAGCAACTCCCCGGACAGATGCGTGAGCAGGCGCTCCTTCGACGGCTGGAGGAAGAAGTGGCCGCCGGGCAGCAGGAGCGTGCCGCACCCCGCGCCCGTGACCTCCGCCCAGGCGCCCAGCGAGTCGGTCGTCGTCTCGGGGTCCTCGACGCCTCCGTAGGCGAGCACCGGGCAGCCGAGCGGGGGCCCGGGCACGTAGCGGTAGGTCTCCAGCATGGTGGTGTCGGCGCGCAGGATCGGCAGGTACATCGCCCGCATCTGCGCGTCCTCCCGCAGCAGCGGCGGGATCGCCCCGTAGCGCCGGTCCAGCACGTCCAGGTACTCGTCGTCGGGCAGCCGGTGCACGGCCCCGGCGTACGTGCGGTGCTGCGGCGCGTTACGGGCCGACACGGCCAGCAGCACCGGCTCGGGAAGCCCCAGCTCCCGCAGCGCGCGCACGGTCTCGAACGCGAGGAAGGCGCCGAGACTGTGCCCGAAGAACGCGTACGGCCCGCTCAGCGCGGGAGCCAGCGCCTGCGCCAGCTCCCGTGCCGTGGCCACCAGATCGGTGCGCAGCGGTTCATGGAGCCGGGCGTCACGGCCCGGCATGCGCACCGCCCACGGTTCGATGGCCGGGGGCAGCAGCCCGGCCCAGCTGTGGAACGCCGCCGCGCTGCCACCGGCGTACGGCACACAGACCAGACGCACCAGCGGCTCCCGCGCGGGCGCCGCGTCCCGCATCCGCAGCGCCCACAGGTCGGCCGGACGGGCGGTCGCCTCGACGGTCATATGGCCGGGCCCGGCGCGTCGTCCGCCCACGCGGGCACGTCCAGCATCTCCACCACCGCGCACGAGAACGAGATCCCGGCCCCGGCGCCCAGCAGCATCACCCGGTCACCGGCCCGCACCTGGCCGGTCGCGACGAGATGGTGCAGGGCGCTGGTCTGGTCGTTGGCCCCGGTGTGCCCCGTCGAGCGCCCGAAGTCCCACACCCCCTTGGCCACGGCGTCCTCGCCGAACGGCTCCAGGAGACGCGCCAGCACGTTCCGGTCGCCGACGAACTGGTGCGCCACCCGCGTGATGTCCCGCGGGGCGAGGCCCGCCTCGTCCAGGGTCTCCGCGATCAGCGCCCGCTGGGTCTCGCCCATCAGCTGCCCGGCGTTCACCAGGTCCTGGCCGCCCTTGTAGGTGACGGCACGCTCCCGCAGATCGACCCGTACGCCCGTCGTGCACCCCGGCGGGAACAGCGGCTCACCACCCCGGTTCAGCTCCTCCAGCTCCGGCAGCGACACCGCCCGCATGTTGACCAGGCGGGCGAAACCACCGCGCCGGGACAGCACACAGGCCGTCGCCGCGTCACCGAACAGCCCGCCGGGGGTCGCCCGCCACCGGTCGACGAGCGGGTCGCCCCAGTTGTCGGCCGAGGTGATCAGGGCGGCGGTGCGGTCCGCCGCGGTGGTGAGGTAGGCGCTCGCGAACTCCATCGCCGCGAGGAAGCCGTTGCAGCCCTGCCGGATCTCCAGCGCCGGGATGTTCCCGCCCACCGTGTTGCGCAGGACGTAGTGCTGCGGCGACCACAGGTCCGGCCCCTGGTGGTTGCAGGACACGTGCAGCAGTACGTCGATGTCGGCGGCGGCGTGCCCCGAACCCTCCAGCGCGTCGTGCGCCGCCGCCACCGCGAGGTCCGGCGCCGGTACGGCACCGGCGACGGCCACCGACTCCCAGCCGAGCGCCTGCGCCTCGTCGGCGTCGTACCAGCCCGCGGCCACGGCCTCCTTGGTGGTGACACGCTCGGGGATACAGGCACCCAGGCCCGCGATGTACGTGTCTGACAGCAGCATGTCGAGACCTTTCACTCGGATCGCTCAGGCGGGATCGGCGTCCGGCCGGACCAGCACCGGAGCCGGACGGTCGAGACCGTGGTTGTGCAGGGAGAACAGGCGGGTGTTCAGCCACATGCAGGGCTGGATGAGCGTGTCGACGAGCACCAGGAAGCAGACCGTGCCGACGCCCACCGGGCCACCGAGCGCCCAGCCGCCCGCCAGCAGGACCAGTTCGAGGCTGCCCTTGGCGGCCCAGAACGGCAGGCGCCAGCGGTGCGTCATCGTGATGGCGACCAGGTCCATGGCACGGATGCCGACACCGCTGATGATGATCAGCGCGGATCCGTAGGTGCACAGCGCCACCCCGATGAGCATCAGCGCACCGGGCGTGACCGGGACGAGACCGGCGGCGTCGAGCGCCCGGAGGGCGTCGATGAGACTGCCGCAGAAGAAGAACGTGAAGAACGGCGAGAGCGGTGGCCGCCGCCGGTTCCACGCCGCCCAGACGGTCAGACACACCACGGCCACCGAGGCCTGTACGACACCGATGGTCAGCGGGGCGTGCTCCAGGACGCCCAGCGCGAAGACGTCCAGCGGGTCGGTCCCGAGGTCGGCGTGGATGAAGCAGGCCGCACCGCCGGAGAACAGCAGGCACCCGATCAGATAGACGGCGAGCTGACCTCTGCGAGGTAACCGGTGAGATATCGTCACGGGCCCCGAGCCTGCCCGACCGGTGTCGCCGCCCGCCCTGGTAACCGCCCCAGCATCGACCCCAGTTCCGCCGCGTCCGCATGGCGGGCACCGACCGCCGCCCCTAGCGTCGTTCGGGTCGGCCGACGTGAGGGAGGTGCGTGGTGGCGGCACCGGACGACGGCCCCGCTGCCCACCTGCGGGTGGAGCGGGGCAACCCCAGCGATCTGGATCTCGCCGCGCTGGTCGTCGTACTCGCGCAGCTTGGGCAGCTTGGGCAGATGGGGCAGCTTGGGCAGATGGGGCAGCGGGAGGGCGCGGGCAGGTTCCGCGGCAGGGCGCCGCGGGCCACCTGGCAGCGGCTCGAACGGCGCCGGTACCACGACGTTCCCACCAGTTGGAACGCCCTGTAGCGCGGCGGCGGGGAGCGGGCCTCGTACCCTGTCCGACGTGCGATCCTCCCCGCTGCGCCGCGTTGCCGTCCTGGTCCTCGAAGGGGCGAAACCGCTCGACGTCGGCATTCCCGCGCAAGTGTTCACGACCCGGGCGAGCATGCCGTACGAGGTACGGGTGTGCGGTGCGGCGCCCGGCCTGGTGACCGGCGGCGACGGACTCTCGTACCACGTGGCGCACGGTCTCGAGGTGCTGGAGTGGGCCGAGATCGTCTTCATCCCCGGCTACCGGTTCCCGGACCGGGACGACCCGCCGCGGGCGGTCGTCGACGCGCTGCGCGCCGCGCACGCCGGGGGCGCGCGGCTTGCCGCCATCTCCACCGGCGCGTTCGCGCTCGCCGCCACCGGTCTGCTCGACGGCAGACGCGCCACCACGCACTGGCACTACGCGCGGGCGCTCCAGGACCGGCACCCCCTCGTCCGGGTCGACGAGAACGTCCTGTTCGTCGACGAGGGCAGCGTGCTGACCTCGGCCGGGGCCGCCTCCGGTATCGACCTGTGCCTGCACATCCTGCGCGGCGACCTCGGCGTGGCCGCGTCGAACCACGCCGCCCGGCGCCTGGTCGCGGCCCCCTACCGCAGCGGCGGGCAGGCGCAGTTCGTGCCGCGCAGCGTGTCCGAGCCGCTCGGCGAACGGTTCGCCGCCACCCGCGAGTGGGCACTGCACCGCCTCGGCGAACCCCTCAGCCTCAGAACGCTCGCCCGGCACGCGGCCGTCTCGCCCCGCACCCTTTCGCGGCGCTTCGTCGACGACACCGGGTACACACCGATGCAGTGGGTGATGCGCGCCCGCGTCGACGCGGCTCGTGAACTGCTGGAACGCTCCGAGCGGAGCGTCGAGCAGATCGCCGTCGACGTGGGCCTGGGCACCGGCGCGAACCTGCGCCAGCACTTCCAGCAGATCCTCGGCACCACCCCCAGCGAATACCGGCGCACCTTCGCCCAGGGCGAGTAGCCGACCCCCTGGCGCGATCCTTGCGAACCATGGCGCCCACGCCCAGGCCACCGGCACCGTCGGCGCGCGAGGCTGGTGACGTACCGAAGGGACCGGAGGGACACCACTCATGACTCGCATCGCCATCAACGGATTCGGCCGCATCGGACGCAACGTGCTGCGCGCGCTCCTCGAACGCGACAGCGCACTCGAGATCGTCGCCGTCAACGACCTCACCGAGCCCACCGCCCTCGCGCGCCTGCTCGCCTACGACAGCACGGCGGGCCGCCTCGGCCGCCCGGTCACCGTCGACGGGGACACCCTCGTCGTCGACGGCCGCCGCATCAAGGTGCTCGCCGAGCGCGAACCGGCGCGGCTGCCGTGGGCCGAACTCGGCGTCGACATCGTGCTGGAGGCGACCGGCCGCTTCACCGCCGCCAAGGCCGCCCGCGCCCACCTCGACGCGGGCGCGAAGAAGGTCCTGGTCGGCGCCCCGTCGGACGGCGCGGACGTCACGCTCGCCTACGGCGTGAACACCGACGCCTACGACGCCGAACTGCACACCATCGTCTCCAACGCCTCCTGCACGACCAACGCGCTCGCGCCGCTGGCCGCGGTCCTGGACCAACTCGCCGGTATCGAGCACGGGTTCATGACGACCGTGCACGCCTATACCCAGGAGCAGAACCTCCAGGACGGCCCGCACCGCGACGCCCGCCGCGCCCGTGCCGCCGCGGTCAACATCGTGCCGACCACGACCGGCGCCGCCAAGGCGATCGGCCTCGTGCTGCCGAACCTCGACGGCAAGCTGTCCGGCGACTCGATCCGCGTGCCCGTGCCCGTGGGCTCGATCGTCGAACTCAACACCACCGTCGCACGGGACGTGACCCGCGAGCAGGTGCTGGAGGCGTACCGCACCGCCGCCGAGGGCCCGCTCGCCGGAGTCCTCGAGTACTCCGAAGACCCGCTGGTCTCCTCCGACATCACCGGCAACCCGGCCTCGTCGATCTTCGACTCGGCCCTCACCCGGGTCGAAGGACGCCACGTCAAGGTCGTCGCCTGGTACGACAACGAGTGGGGCTTCTCCCACCGCGTGATCGACACCCTGGAACTCCTCGCCCAGGGCTGACACGCCACCCACCTGGGTAGGTCTCCCCCCACGCGCACGCGCTGAGGGTGGGGGGAGCGGGCCCGGTGACAAGGCGCCGACCGGCATCGAGCGGTACCCGGCGACGCCAGGCGGTGCGACTGCTGCGCGCCCAGGGCCGATACGGGCCCGAGTTACGGGAGGTACTGCCCGCGCTCACCGGTCTGGTGCTGGTCGTGTGCGGCGCGTTCGCCGGGCTGGCGGTGGCCTACCGGCACCTCGGCGTGGGCGTGCCGCTCGCCGCGTCGGCGCTCGTGGCCCTCGTCGCCCCCGTGGTCGTCGTACGCCGTCGGCCCCACCTGCGCCGCCGACTGGGGCACTACACCCCGGAGGAGATCGCCGACCTGGACCTCGACGGCCTCGCCCTGGCCGTGTGCCGCATGCTCCGTCGCGACGGCTGGACGGTGCGGCGCGCGGCCCAGACCGGGGTCCGGCCCCGGGTACGGGCACGCCGGGCGGGCGGACCCCGCCTCGAGGTGGCGTTCCGCCCCGTCGCCGAGCCACTGCCGGACGAGGACCCGCCGCACCGCCGTGCCGACCGGCCCTGGCTCCGGCTGATCGTCCACCGCGGCACCTTCGGCGTCCGCGACACCGAGTGGGTCCGCACCAGGGGCGACACCCGCCTGATGGACGGCACCCTGCTGAACCGCTGGGCACACGGCACTCCGCTGGACCGGCTGATCGACCTCGACTAGGCCCCGTACCGGCCCCGTGACAGAATCGGCGTACGGGGGTGGTGGGAGGACAGAGTGGATCTGGACGCCGTCACCGACGAGTTGTACGGCCTGCCGCCGGGCGAGTTCACCGCCGCGCGTGAGGAGCGGGCCAAGGCCGCGCGTGCGGCGGGCGAGGGTGAACTGGCCACGCGGATCCGCCGGTTGCGCCGACCGACGCTGGCCGCCTGGGCGGGCAATCTGCTGGTGCGTGAGCTGCCGGACGAGGCCGAGCGGCTGCTGCGGCTGGGGGAGGCGCTCCGGCAGGCCCACCGCGATCTGGACGGCGAGCAGCTGCGTGAGCTGTCCGCACGGCAACACCAGCTCACCCAGGCCCTGTCCGGGCAGGCCGCCGAGCTGACCGACCGGGCCGGGCAGCGCATCAGCGACGACGTCCGGCAGGAGGTCCAGGACACCCTGCTCGCGGTGCTGGCCGACCCCGAGGCGGCCGAGCAGTGGGCGAAGGGGCGGCTGACCAAGCCGCTGACCGCGCCGGTCGGCTTCCCCGTCGGCGCCCGGCGGGCCCGCCCCGCCGAGGTGGCCGACCTGGACGCCGCCCGCGTCAAACGCCGTCAACGACAGGAGCGGGCGAGCCAGGAGGCCGCGGAAGCCGAGCGGGACCTCCACGCCCGGGAGGACGAACTGGCCGCGGCGGAGGAGGAACAGCGCCGGACGGAGGAGGCACGGCGGCAGGCCGAACAGCACGTCACCGACCTGTCCCGGCAGTTGCGCGACGCCGAACGCGAGCAGCGGCGCGCGCAGGGGGCCGTCCGGAAGGCCCAGGACGACACCCGGGCGGCCGAACGCGCCGTCCACCAGGCCCGGCGCCGGACCGAGGAGGCCACGGCCCGCGCCCGCAAGCTCACCGAGCGGTGACGACGGCGGCAGCCGACCGGCTGGGGCCTGTCTGACCATTCCCGTCGTCGCCCGAAGGGCGGCTCAGCGGCGTCAGGTGCGTGCTCTGGGGGTCCCCCTGATCGAGGAGCTTGGGGGAGTGCCCGGCCCTGACCCACGTACTGGATGTACGGGGGGTACGTGGGTCAGGGCCCGGTGCGGCGAGAGGGCGTGCATGGCGTCGCGGAGCAGGCGGGAACGGTCGGACAGACCCTAGGGCCGGGGACCGCCCTCGCCCTCGACCATCCCCGCGTGCAGCAGGAGCAGACGTGCCAGGTCACGCGCCTCGTCCGCGGTGAGCGCCGCCCAGACCGTCGACTCGCCGCCCTGGTACTGACCCACGTCCAGGGTGACCCGGCTGATGGGCCGGTCCGCGGTCGCGAGCCGCAGCCGCCGTACGGCGATCCTGCGCCCGCAGCGGGTCACCAACGATGTGTCATCGGTCGAGTACGGCCAGTCACGCTGTGCGGTCGTCATCGGTCTCACGCTCCTCCGCCGGACGGGTGATGTCTCCGACGGCGGTCCGCTGGGACCCGTGAACCCGCCGGGGCACCCTCGTCAGCACCGGCCGCGGCCGGATTGTTCCCCACCGGCGCGGGCCGCTCAGTCCTCCAGCCCCCAACTGTGGATCCGCCGCGGATGGATGCGGATCACCTCCGGGCTGAAATGCGGACCCAGGTCGTGCGGGCCGACGAGCAGCTCGGCCTCCCCGCGGATGTCGACCCCGCGCACCTTCCAGGGCCGCACACTGGCAAGGTCGTCGACGACCAGGGCGACCTTGGGATTGCGCTGGAGGTTGCGCCACTTCTTGGTGCTGCCCATCGCCGCGCCGCCGACCAGGATCGTCCCGTCGTCCTGCGGGAAGAAGCCGACGGGGTTCGCCTGCGGCTGCCCGTGGGGATCGACGGTGGCCAGCCGCCCCAGCCGCTGCGACTTCAGATACGCGCGCTCGGCCTCGCTGAATGACGTCATGACCGCCAGCCAAGCACGCCGACGCGCCGGGCACATCGGCGCGCCGCCCCGCTGTCCTCCGACCGTGGTCCTACGTCCGCGGACGGGGTGCGGGGCGGCCGATGCCACGGATCAGAGCTGGAACTCCGCCGGGGAGATCCCCAGTGCCGCGCACACCTCCCGGATGACGGCCTCCTCGGCCTGCGAGAAGTGCCCGTCGGCACCGGCGATCACGATGCCCATCTGGACCACCGCACGCGCCTCGGTCGGCTTCTTCGCCGTCTTGACGATCTCCTGCATCGCCTCGGCCTTGCCCTGCGCGAAGTTGTACGTCAGCTGGTCGACATGCTTGCCGAAGCGCTGACGCAGCTGCTCCGGCGGGAAGTTCCGCAGCACGTCGTTGTCGAGGATCATCGCCTCCATCTGCTGCCGCTCGGCCGCGTCCACCTGGCCGTCGGCCGCCGCGACCAGCGCGCACATCGCCATGCTGGCGTCCCGGTACGCGCCACTCTTCAACTCGGTCTTCAGGGAACCGAGCTGGGTCTTCAGCGCGCTGACGAGCTGCGCCCGTCCGCCACCGCCGGAGCCCGTGCCATGGCCACCGCGCCCACCGACGGGACTGCGGCCACCCTGCCCCTGCTGGAGGGCCTTGGCCTGGTCCTTGAGCCGGTCCCACACTGCCATTGACGTCACCTCGGTATCGATCTGAACGATCTGTCACGAACAATGAACCACACATGACGAGCCGCACCGCCACGAACCCGCGGCCGTGCGCTCGATCCTTCCAACGTCCGGCCCCCTGGCAAAGGTTCCGCAAAGCGCACAGCTCGCGGCGCCCCGGCCCGGCTCAGCGCTCCACCGGGGACAGCCCCAGGCCGAACAGCGACCCGACGGCCCCCGCGAGGCCGCTCGCGCACTGCCCGGCGGACTCCGCGGGCACGGACAGCCGTCGCAGCGCCCCGGACAGGACGTCCTCCATGAGCGCGACCTGCCCGCCGAGCATACGGGCTCCCGCCTGGCCGCCCCGCTCCCGCCGGGCCAGATACGTGAGCACTTCCTGTGCGTCGGACTGGAGTTCCTGAAGGGCCTGCCACTCCCGCGCCGCCGCCCCGCCCCGGTTCAGCACCTCGGGCAGCCGCTGCCGCAGGCTCCCGTGCCACAGCGCCAGCGCACCCTCCATCTCCGCGCGCATCCCCTCGAGGCAGAGCCGCAGCACCAGGGCTCCCGTCGTCACCCCGACCACCGGAGCACCCGTCCGCACGGTCGCGGGGGTCGGCCGTCCGGCACCCAGGTAGTTGCGCAGGACGACCGGCATCACCTCGACCTCGGCCGAGGGCCCGTTCCGGTCCGGCGCCAGCACCGCGCTGACGGGGCCGAGGGAGTGGGCGGCCTGCTCGGCCGCCGTATGGCATGCGTAGTCCGTGGGCACGATGCACTGTTCCTTTCCCGGCTGCGTTCGGCTGCGGCCAGTTCTTGTCCGGTTGCACGCCGTGCACGGGCCTTCGGTTCATCACGGGGCCGGAAAAGACGGACTGCTGGCGGACTGTTGGCGGATACCTCAGCCCGTGCAGGCGACCGGGGGGACCCCGGCGGCGGTCACACGCCCGCGGGCCAGGTCAGTTCCTCCCCGCCCGGTGCCGGGGCGGGCCGCAGCGGGGTCAGGGCCGCGGTGCGGTCGACGTAGCAGAAGGCGTCGTAGCGCTCGGACAGGACCGTGGGCACGTAGTTGCCCAGGCGTTCACGGCGCGGCTCGTAGACGACGCCGATCGCCCGGTGGCCGCGCTCCTGGTGGAACCACTCGCGCGGGCCGGTGACGGGTGGCCGCTGCAACTGCACATGCGGGAAGACGAACAGGGCACGACGATCGGGCAGCGCCTCGTGCAGCAGTTCCTCCAGGCTGCCGGTGTGGGCCCGCGGCATCTCCATGATCCTCGGCTCGTCGCCCCACTCGTCCGCGGCCAGCACCGTCCCGGCACAGGAACCGAACCCGACCAGCACCACCCCGTCGGCCATGTGCCGTTCCCGCACCAGTTGGCCGATGTTGATCGTGCCCGTGTCGACCATGTCCGTGGCGCGGGCGTCGCCGACATGGGTGTTGTGCGCCCACACGACCGCCTTGGCGGTGGGACCGTAGTGCTCCATCAGCCGGTCGAGGGTGTCGGCCATGTGGCGGTCGCGGATGTTCCACGACTCGGGGCCGCTGCCGAGCATGGTCCGGTAGTAGCGCTCGGCGCCCGCCAGCACCTCCGCGTTCTGCCGCGCCGCGAGTTCGGCGAGGGAACCGTCCGCCACGGCCGTCCGCGCGGCCCGCTCACGCGCCTCGGCGAGCAGCGACAGCACCTGCGATTCGCAGCCCGCGGGCAGGATACGGGTGGCCAGCGCATAGGACTGCGGGTCCTCGGCATACGGTTCGAAGCAGCGGTACGCCTCCAGGGCCCGGTCCACCCGGTCCGGGTCGTGCTCGCGCAGATGGTCGAGGACCGCGTGCAGCGACTCCCACAGGCTGTAGACGTCCAGCCCGAAGAACCCGACCCGCCGCCGCGGCGACCGCTCCTCGTTGTACCGGCGCAGCCACCTCAGGAAGGCGGCGACGTCGGTGTTGGCCCACATCCAGGTCGGCCAGCGCCGGAAACCCGCCAGCGCCTCCCGGGGCCCCTCGGGCGAGCCCGGCGCCGCGACCACCGACGCGTGCACGTCCAGGCAGTCCGGCCAGTCGCCCTCCACGGCCACGAAGGAGAAGCCCTTCTCCTCGATCAGCCGCCGGGTCAGCGCCGCACGGACCTGGTAGTACTCGGCCGTCCCGTGGGACGCCTCGCCCACCAGCACACAGCGGGCGTCGCCGATGCGCTCCAGGAGCGGATCCAGCGACGCCGCGTCGGACAGGGGCAGGGCGTGGTCCCGGATGCGCGACAGGTCGGTGTCGGACACGGCTCGTTCCCCTTCCGTACGCCCGCGCACCCGGGTTCCCCGCGGCCCCTGACGGGAAACAGCACGGCACCGAACGGCCTACGGCGCTATCCCCACGCCGTCGATACGGCTCCACGCCCGCTCCTGCTCCGCCGTCATCGCGGGCCAGCCGAGCCCACCCGGCCGGGCCTCGACGCGCATCGCGTAGGGGGCGGGGCGGAAGTCGGCGTCGTAGAAGCAGCCCGTGCCGTAGGTGCGGTCGAAGGCCGCGCACGACGCCGCGACCGACCGCGGCGACGGCTTCCGGCCGGTGCTCGCCCAGCGGTCCAGCGCGGCGATGGACGCGGCGTACTCGGCGGCGCTGAGCTGGCTGTGCTCGTGCTCCTCGGTGAACGTCTGCACCAGGTGCTGGTCCCGCCGGGCGCCCTGGAGGGTGGCGTGGTAGGCGGCCTCGTGCTCGACGAACGCCGTCGGGTCGTCGATCGCGTGGAGCGTGAGTACCGGGATGGACACCCGGCCGGTGAGGTCACTGTCGTAGGACAGGTCCCGGACGGCGGACGGATCCGCCGCGAAACGCTCGACGCCCGCGTTGAGCGCCCGGTCGTCGTGCGAACCGGAGTAGCGCACGCCCACGTTGCCGAACGGGTTACGGCCGCCCAGACGGCCGTGGACGATATCGCGGAACGTGAAGGTGGCGAACCGCAGATGGGACTCCAGCGTGCGCTCCGGGATCTTGGTGACGGCGAGGATGTCGTCGAGGTTGCGCTGCTGGAGCGGGGTGCGGTCCTGCGGGGCCGACGCGTAGCCGGTGCACTCCTGGAGGCGGGCCCGCAGGCCGCTCGACGTCATCGTGGAGTCGGCGCGCAGGCCCTGCCACAGCGGGTACTGCGGCTCGGTGGGGCGGGGGTGGTTGTGGCAGTAGTACTGGTAGACCGCCCGCAGGTCCACGCGGTAGTCGTAGCCGCGCGAGCCACCGGCCAGCACACCGTTGGTCAGCAGCGCGCCGTCGTAGGGGCCGCCGCGCTGCCCGTACGCCTCCACGACCTTGGCCGCGACATCGCCGCCCCAGGACTGCCCGTGCACGTAGGTGCGCTCCGGGCTGCCGAAGGCGGAGACGAACACCCGGCGTACGTTCTCGGTGTCGGCGGCGGCCATCCGGGTGCCGTAGCCGCCGCGGCGGTAGGACGAACCGGCCCAGGCGTAGCCCTCGTCGACCATGACCGACCACCGGTCCAGGTCCTCCAGGCCGCGCGCCGGATCGGAGGCGTCGCCGAGGTCGGGGCCGCCGTGGGCGTGCACCACCAGGGAGCCGTTCCAGTCGGCCGGGACAGCGATCGCGTAGTGGGCGCCGTTCGCGTCCTGGCCCGTGTAGCAGGTGGCCTTTCCGGCCAGGGCGGCCGGACAGTCGGCGGTAGCGGGCGCGGGCGTGTCCGCCACGGCGGGCGTCATGGCGGCGAGCACGCCGACGACCACCCCCGCCGCACCGAGAGCCGTCGCCGTCGCACGCAGTCTTCCGCGCAGCCGGTCGCCGGTACGCCGTGGTGAATGGGGCCTGATCAAGGTTCTGCTCCTTGCCTTCGGCAGCGCGTCCTTGCGCAACGCGCTGCGATGCTAGGAACAGGCGGGGCGCCCGGCCATGGCGTGATCGTTTCTGTTCATAGTGTTCGTGGGCGGGGGAGACGGGCGTTCAGGCGGCGCCCTTCTTCCCCCGGCGCCCGCCCGCGGACCCGGTCGTCCCGGCCAGGGCGTCGATCAGTTGCTCGCGGTTCATGCGCGACCGGCCGGGCACGTCCCGCTCCGTCGCCCGCTCGTACAGCTCCGCCTTGCTGAGCTGCTCCAGCTCGCTCCTGGCCCCCTTCTTCGCGCCCTTCTTCGCTGACTTCTTCGCGGGCTTCTTCGCGGGCTCGCGTCCTTCGGAGCCGCGGGCCGCCCGGTCCAGACTGCCCTGGAGCACGTCCATCAGATCGATGACGTCGGTCGCCGCGGGCGCCTCCTCCGCCACCTCGACCTCCTGGCCCTCGGCCTTCGCCCGCACCAGCTCCCGCACCTTCTCCTGGTACGTGTCGTGGTACCGGCTCGGCTCCCACCGGCCGCTGAGCGCCTCGATCAACTGGAGCGCCATGTCCAGCTCCTTGCCGCGCCCCGCGCGCCCGGACGGCGGCTCGGGCAGCTCCCGGGCCGGGTCGCGGACCTCGTCCGCCCAGCGCAGGGTCTGGAGGACGAGCAGGTCGTCCTGTGCGCGCAGCGCGGTCAGGTACTGCCTGCCGCGCATGACGAAGGTGGCGATGCCGACCTTGTTCGCCTTCGCCAACGCCGCCCGCAGCAGCTCGTAGACCTTCAGGTACTCCTTGCCGCGCGGGGCGAGGTAGTACGTGCGGTGGAAGTAGACCGGCTCGATGGCGTCCAGGTCGACGAAGTCGGAGATCTCGATGGTCTTCGAGCGGCCCGGCGCGATCTCGTCCAGCTCCTCCGGCTCGACGACGACGTACTCGCCGTCGGCCACCTCGAAGCCCTTGACGATGTCCTCGCCCGCGACCTCCTTGCCGGTGCGCTCGTTGACCCGTCGGTTGCGGATGCGATCGGAGGTGCCGCGCTGCAACTGGTGGAAGTGGACCGTGTGGTCCCGCGTCGCGGTGAACAGCCCGGCAGGCACGCTGACCAGCCCGAACGTCACCACGCCTGTCCAGATCGCCCGCGCCATGACCGCCCGCTCCGTCCTGTCAGGCACCGCCGTGCCCTGCCGCACCGGCCGCCTCTGCCTCCACGCTGGCACCGCCGCCCGCACTCCGCGCGCCGAGCGGTCGGCCGTACGGGCGAGGTGCCCGTGCGGGCGGTCACCTCGGTGCGGCGCGCGGTCAGGACGACTCGCGCACCACCAGCTCCGTCGGCAGCGTCAAGTGCCGCCCCGGCGGCGTGACTTCGGTGATCTCGTCCAGCAGCATCCGCGCCATGGTCCGGCCCAGCTCCTCGACCGGCTGGCGGACCGTGGTCAGGGGCGGGTTGGTGTGGCGGGCGAGGACGGAGTCCTCGAAACCGACGACGGCGACGTCCTGCGGAACCCGGCGCCCCTGGCGGCGCAGTTCGGTCAGGGCGCTGACGGCCATCAGGTCGGAGGCGGCGAAGACGGCGTCCAGATCCGGGGCGCGTTCAAGAAGCGAACGCATGGCCTGACGGCCGCCCTCCTCCGTGAAGTCCCCCGGCTCGACCAGGGACTCGTCGGCGGGCACCCCGGCCTCGCGGTGCGCGTCACGCCACCCGGCGAGGCGGCCACGGCCGACGTCCATGTCCAGCGCACCGGTGATCGTGGCGATCCGGGTCCGCCCGCGCGCCAGCAGATGCCGGACGGCCGCGGCGGCGCCCCCGGCGTTGTCGGAGGTGACATGGCTCAGCCGCTCCCGCTCGTCACGGCGGCCCGCGAGGACCGTCGGCAGGCCCAGCTCCTCCAGCAGGCCGGGCAGCCGGTCGTGGGCGTGCACCGAGACCAGCAGCACCCCGTCCACCCGCCGGGTCGCCACCGACGCGGTGAGCTGGTCACGTTCGGCCTGGTCACGGACCAGCATCAGCTGGAGCTGGGTGCGGGTCTCGCCCAGCGCCCCGCTCACCCCGCGGATCAGGGCGGCGAAGAACGGCTCCGAGCCGAGCCTGCTCTCCGACTCCGGGATCACCAGGGCCACCGCGTTGGTACGGCTCGTCACGAGGCCGCGCGCGACCGAGTTGGGAACGTAGTTCAGCTCCTTGATCGCCGCCAGGACCCGGGCCCGGGCGTCGGCGCTGACGAGTTCCGAGCCGTTGATGACCCGGGACACGGTCGTCCGTCCCACCCCGGCGCGGGCGGCGACCGTCTTGATCGTGGGACGGCGGCTCCCCACCATGTGCTCCTCCCCGTCGGCGACCGCGGCAGCACCACCGGTCGCTGGCCTGACCAGCGGCAATTGTGGCAGACGCCAAGGGCGGCACAGCACCCTCCCGGGAGGGGGAGCGCACGCTCGATCCGATTAAGTCTGACTAATTTGTTTTCAAGTTATTGACATGGCCGTTCCCTGCCATGAGTCTTCGTACGGCCGGTGGGTACGTTCCCACCCCTCGGTGGGAACGTACCCACCATGATCATCAACCTTGCCCTGATCGTCGTATGAGTCGCCGCTCCGTGCGTCAGAGCCGTCCGTTGGAGGAAGAAACATGGGCACAGTCCACAGGTCGTTCCGAACCAGAGCGGTCGCGGTCGTCGCGTCCGCCGGTGCGCTCGCGCTCGTCGTCGGCTGCTCAGGCGGTGACGACTCCGTGACGGGCGGCGGCAAGAAGGACGGCAAGACCGTCATCACGATGGGCATGTTCGGCGTGATGGGCATCAAGGAGACGGGGCTCATCGAGCAGTACGAGAAGGAGAACCCCGGCGTCGACATCCAGGCCGAGGTCGCCGGTGACGAGCAGACCTACTACACCGCCCTGCAGACCAAGCTCGCCGCGGGCAACGGCCTGAAGGACATCCAGGGCATAGAGATCGGCAGGGCCAAGGAGATCACCGACACCCAGGCCGACAAGTTCGCCGACTTCTCCGATGTGACGGGCGCCGACCACTTCCTGCCGTGGAAGCAGTCCCAGATCACCACCGGGGACGGCAAGGTGCTGGGCCTGGGCACCGACATCGGCCCGATGGCCGTCTGCTACCGCAAGGACTACTTCGAGCAGGCGGGCCTGCCCACCGAGCGTGACGAGGTCGCCAAGCTGTGGGAGGGCGACTGGGGGAAGTACGTCGAGGTCGGCCGTGACTTCAAGAAGGACTTCAAGGGCGACAAGGTCGCGTACATGGACGCGGCCAGCGGCCTGTTCAACGCCATGGTCTACGGCCACTCCGAGCAGTACTACGACGAGCAGGGCGAGCTGATCTACGACAAGAACCCGGTCGTCAAGGATGCCTGGGAACTCGCCGCCGACGCGGCCGAGGACGGGCTGACCGCCAAGCTGCGCCAGTTCCAGCCGGGTTGGGACCCGGGCCTGGCCAACGGCACCTTCGCCACCGCCGTGTGCCCCGCGTGGATGCTCAGCCACATCAGCGAGAAGGCCGGTGACGCCAACAAGGGCAAGTGGGATGTCGCCAAGGCCCCCAAGGGCGCCAACTGGGGCGGCTCCTTCCTCGGCGTGGTGGAGCAGAGCCCGGTGAAGGAGGAGGCCAAGAAGCTCGTCGCCTGGCTGACCGCGCCGGAGCAGCAGGCCCACATCTTCAAGGAGATCGGCAACATCCCGTCCTCGCGCGAGGCACTGGAGAGCCCCGACGTGAAGACCGCCACCTCGGAGTACTTCAGTGACGCCCCGATCGGCGAGATCTTCGGCGCCGCCGCCCAGGAGATCCCGGACAAGCAGGTGCTGGGCCGCAAGGACGGCACGATCAAGGACACCTTCTCCCAGGGTCTGACCCTGATCGAGCAGCAGGGCACCGCGCGCGACGAGGCCTGGGACACCACCGCGGAGCGCATCGAGAAGGCGGTCGGCTGACCCGCCGCCCCGTAGGGCGTGTCCGACACGCCCTGGGCCGCCCCGGGCCTGCCCGCACCGTCGGCGGGCCCCGGGCCGCGGCTTCCCCCTCTGCTCTCAGGAAGGAACTCCGGTGGCGACCTCCACCACCAGCGCCCGGGCGGACCTCGCCGAGCCGGGCGGCAACGGCACCAAACGGCGGCGCGGCGCGCTGCTGCACCGCCTCGACATCAAGGGCGCGCCGTACGCGTTCATCGCGCCGTTCTTCGTCGTGTTCGCCGCGTTCAGCTTCTACCCCCTGATCTACACCTCCTGGATCTCCCTGCACCGGGTGGAACTGGCCACCCTCAACGTCATGGAGTGGGTCGCGTTCGACAACTACGTCGAACTCTGGGGCGACTCCAGGTTCTGGAACGCGCTGCAGAATACGATCACGATCGGCGTCATCTCCACGGTGCCGCAGCTGCTGATGGCGCTCGGCCTGGCGCACCTGCTCAACTACAAGATGCGCGGCTCGCTGTTCTTCCGCGTCGCCTCGCTCGTGCCCTACGCCACCTCGGTGGGCGCCGCCGCCCTGGTGTTCACGATGCTCTTCGAGCGTGACTT
This sequence comes from Streptomyces sp. NPDC057877, assembly GCF_042796855.1. Lineage (NCBI taxonomy): Bacteria > Bacillati > Actinomycetota > Actinomycetes > Kitasatosporales > Streptomycetaceae > Streptomyces > Streptomyces sp. NPDC057877. The sequence continues at coordinate 286,108 of NZ_JBHVMS010000010.1, read as the reverse complement.
CGGGATGATCAACTGGGCGCTCGGCACGGTCGGCCTCGACCCGGTGAACTGGGAGGCCGAGAAGTGGCCCGCCCAGGTCGCGATCTCCACCATCGTCATCTGGCGCTGGACCGGCTACAACGCGCTCCTCTACCTGGCCGCCATGCAGGCCATCCCCGCCGACCGCTACGAGGCCGCCGCCATCGACGGTGCCTCCCGCTGGAAGCAGTTCACCAACGTCACCGTGCCGGGGATCCGTTCCACCATCGTCTTCACCATCGTGCTCTCCACCATCGGCGCCACCCAGCTGTTCGGCGAGCCGCTGATCTTCGGCCAGGGCCCCAACGGCGTGACCGGCGGCGCGGACAACCAGTACCAGACGCTGGGCCTGCTGCTGTACGAGGAGGGCTGGAAGAACTACCAGATGGGCCGCTCGGCGACCGTCGCCTGGGCGATGTTCCTGCTGCTCGTCCTCGTCTTCGTGGCGCAGCGCCTGATCAGGGTCCTGCGCTCCCGTACGTCCTGACCAGGAGTCCGCCATGACCACAGAAAGCCTCCCGGTCCGGACGGACGGCACGCTCCGGACCCCCGCCAAGAAGGCCACCGGCCGCCGCGTGCTGGGCCAGCGCGCGGGCCGCCAGCACCACGCGGGCCCGCTCGCCTACGTCCTGCTCGCCGTGATGGCGCTGCTGTCGATCTTCCCGCTGTACTGGACGATGGTGGCGGCCTCCACCGACAACACCCGTGTCAGCCAGACGCCACCGCCCTTCCTGCCCGGCCCCAACCTGTTCAGCAACCTCGCCCGCGCCTGGGACGAGGCGGCGATGGGCAAGGCCATGATCAACAGCCTGATCGTGGCCGGGGTCATCGCGCTGTCCACGGTGTTCTTCGCGACGCTCGCCGGATTCGCCTTCGCCAAGCTGCGGTTCAAGGGCCGCAACATCCTGCTCATGCTGGTGATCGGCACCATGATGGTGCCGCCGCAACTGGGCGTCGTACCGCTGTTCATGATGATGTCCGAGCTGGGCTGGTCCCAGCAGTTGCCCGCCGTCATCTTCCCCACGCTGGTCAGCGCGGTCGGCGTGTTCTTCATGCGGCAGTACCTGTCCGAGGCGCTGCCGGACGAACTCGTCGAGGCGGCCCGCGTGGACGGCGCGCACTCGCTGCGGATCTTCTGGAGCATCGTGCTGCCGGTCGCGCGTCCCGCGATGGCGGTGCTGTTCATGATCACCTTTGTGCACGCCTGGAACGACTTCTTCTGGCCGTTCGTGGTGCTCGACATGACCAACCCGACCGTCCCCGTCGCCCTCACCCAGCTCAGCGCCGGATACATCCGCGACCAGTCCCTGATCATGGCGGGCGCGCTGCTCGGCACGCTGCCGCTGCTGGCGATGTTCATCGTCTTCGGCCGCCAGATCGTCAGCGGCATCATGCAGGGCGCCGTCAAGGGCTGACCCCCGCCCCCCACCCCCTCCGACTCGAAAGGACATACGTGGGCACCGCAGCACAGCAGCAGACCGCGTCCGCCCCGGACGCCCCCCGCACCTTCCCGAAGGGCTTCCTCTGGGGCACCGCGACCGCCTCGTACCAGATCGAGGGCGCCGCCGCCGAGGACGGCCGCACCCCGTCCATCTGGGACACCTACGCCCGCACCCCGGGCCGGGTCCGCAACGGCGACACCGGTGACATCGCCACCGACCACTACCACCGCTGGCGCGAGGACGTCGCCCTGATGGCCGAACTCGGCGTCGGGGCCTACCGCTTCTCCCTGGCCTGGCCCCGTATCCAGCCCACCGGCCGCGGCCCCGCCGTGCAGAAGGGCCTGGACTTCTACCGCCGCCTCGCCGACGAACTCCTGGCCAAGGGCATCCAGCCCGTCGCCACCCTCTACCACTGGGACCTCCCGCAGGAGCTGGAGGACGCGGGCGGCTGGCCGGAGCGCGCCACCGCCGAGCGGTTCGCCGAGTACGCGGCCCTCGCGGCGGACGCCCTCGGCGACCGGGTGAAGACCTGGACCACCCTCAACGAGCCCTGGTGCAGCGCCTTCCTCGGCTACGGCTCCGGAGTGCACGCCCCCGGCCGCACCGACCCGGTCGCGGCCCTGCGCGCCGCCCACCACCTCAACCTCGGCCACGGTCTGGCCGTGCAGGCGCTGCGCGACCGCCTCCCCGCCGCCGCCCAGGTCTCCGTCACCCTCAACATCCACCACGTCCGCCCGCTCACCGGGTCCGACGCCGACGCCGACGCGGTGCGCCGGATCGACGCGCTGGCCAACCGGGTCTTCACCGGCCCGATGCTGCGCGGCGCCTACCCGGAGGACCTGCTCGAGGACACCGCCTCGCTGACCGACTGGTCCTTCGTCCGCGACGGAGACGTCAAGACGGCCCAGCAGCCGCTGGACTTCCTCGGCGTCAACTACTACTCGCCGACCCTCGTCTCCCGGGCCGACGGCTCCGGCACCCACAACTCCGACGGGCACGGCAAGAGCGCCCACAGCCCCTGGCCGGGCGCCGACGAGGTCGCCTTCCACCAGCCGCCCGGCGACACCACCGCCATGGGCTGGGCCGTCGACCCCAGCGGTCTGTACGAGCTGCTGCGCCGACTGTCGTCGGACTTCCCGGAGATGCCGCTGGTCATCACCGAGAACGGCGCCGCGTTCCCCGACTACGCCGACCCCGAGGGCAACGTCAACGACCCGGACCGGATCGCCTATGTACGCGGCCATCTGGCGGCCGTACACCAGGCCATCAAGGACGGCTCCGACGTACGGGGCTACTTCCTGTGGTCGCTGCTCGACAACTTCGAGTGGGCGCACGGCTACAGCAAGCGCTTCGGCGCGGTGTACGTGGACTACCCGACCGGCACCCGCATCCCCAAGGCCAGCGCCCGCTGGTACTCCGAGGTGGCCCGCACCGGCGTCCTGCCCGGCGCCTGACCACGACCGGGAGCCCGTCCTGCGTCCCGGACCCCCGGGTACGGAGGACGGGCCCACCCGTCGCCGCGGTCAGTCAGGGGTGCCCGGCAGACGGACCGACTGCCGGTGCCGGAAGACGTCGCGTGGGTCCCAGTGCGCCTTGGTGCGCTGCAGCCGTGGGTAGTTGGCGCCGTAGTAGAGCGTGTGCCAGGGCTGGCCCACCCCCGGCGGGTTCAGGGCGGGGTCGCTGAGGTCGGCGTCGGGGTAGTTGACGTAGCAGCCGTCGGTGGTGGAGGGCGGCTGCCGCTCCCCGTCGGTCGCCACCACTGGCACGCCGCCCGTCTCCTGGTACATGTCGCGGTAGAAGTCACGGATCCAGGCCAGGTGGGGCGCGGCGATGGCGGGGTCGGCCTGGGCGTCCTGGTAGTCGAACACCCCGTCGTGGTTGGCGTCCTTGCCCCAGGTCCAGTAGGTCTGGTACTGGAGCTTGAGGACCGAGGACCGCTGCGGGACGGCGGTCGCGGACGGGTCCACGTCGTTGATCCGGCCGCCGTAGGAGTCCACCTGGAGCAGCGCCTGGTCGTTGGTGTAGCTCCGGTTGGTCAGACGGTCGTGGATCACCTTCAGCTGGCGCTCGGTGAAGTTGGCCGTGTGGTAGGCGGACTTGTACTTGCCGCAGCGGCTGGGCCCGGAGTCGTTGAGGTTCTGGGTCGCGGTCAGCCAGGGCAGCCGCGTGGGGATGTGCAGCGCGGCGAGCGGGGGATGCTCGCCCATCTGCACGTCGAGCGGGGTCGGAGGGTAGTCCCCCTCCGGTGCGAGCCAGTCCAGGAAGAGGCGCAGGCGTTCGGCGGAGTCGTCCCGGGTGCCGTCTAGTTGGAGGACCAGGCCGACCTTTCCCGCCGCGTGGTTGTTCAGCTTCAGCAGGGTGAACAGGTCGCGGTAGTCGTGCTCGCGCTGGAAGCCGGGCCCGTCGCCGGTGCGCTCGGCCTCGAAGAACTGGCCGTACCGGCGCACGAGGTCGGTGAACTTCTCGGGCCGCTTCTCGAAGATCCGCCAGTCCCAGGCGAGGGTCTTCAGCAGCACCTGGGCGGGCGGTTCGGGCAGGCCCCGGAACCAGTACCGCGTCACCACGCCGAAGTTGCCGCCGCCCCCGCCGGTGTGCGCCCACCACAGGTCCCGCAGCGCGGGCTCGGGGGAGTCCGCGCGGGCGACGGTCACCTCGGCGTGGGTCAGATCCCGCACGGTGACCACTTCCACGGCGTACAGGTGGTCGACCGTCAGCCCGTGCAGCCGGGACAGCAGTCCGAAGCCGCCGCCGGAGACATGGCCGCCGGCGCCCACGGAGTAGCACGAGCCGCCGGGCACGGCGAGACCGTGGTGCCGGTACAGCTGGCTGGCGGTCTCCCAGTTGCCCGCGCCCGCCTCGACGCAGTAGGCCTCCATCTCCGGGTCGTAGGAGACGCCGTTCATGCCGCTGACGTCGATGATGACGGCGACGTCGGCGCCGCACACGAAGTCCTCGTAGCAGTGCCCTCCGGAGCGGACCGTGACCCGGCGCCGCCGCGAGGGATGGCGGGCGAGATAGGTGTCCAGGGCGGCGACCACGTCACGCGTACCGGCGGCCACGACCACGTAGTCCGGGGTGGCGATCCAGCGCTGGTTGAAGCCCCGGCGCAGCGCCTCGTAGCGGGCGTCACCGGGCCCGACTTCCGTCGGACCGCGGTGCGCCGGGTGGGAGGAACTGGTGGGCATGACGGCACCTCCGCACGGATGACCTGCACCGATCACTCGAAGTTAGGTCAGTGTCGCCGTGGAACGCTCCGCCGTTCGGGTGATCTCGCGAGGCGCACGGGCTCACACCGGTCACCGCGCGGGGCGCCGGGGCACGCCGGGGCGACTACGCGGTGCGCGACTGGTCCAGTGCGGCGAGGATGTCGGCCGGTTCGGCGCGGGTGGTGTAGTCGGTGGCCGCGAAGGCCCAGCGGATCGTGGAGCCCGGGTCGATGACGTAGGTGGCGGGCAGCGGGAGGGTGCGCGCGTGTCCGCCGTTGACGCGCTGGAGGTCGATGCCGAAGGTCTCGTAGAGGGCGGCCAGGTCGTCCGGGATGTCGAAGGCGAGGCCGTACTGCTTGGCCGTGTCGCAGCCGAGGTCGCTCAGCACGTCGAAGGCCAGCTCGTGCTTCTCGGCGAGGGAGAGGGACGCGTCGGGGAGCTGCGGGGAGACGGCCACGAGCCGCGCCCCGCGGGCGGTGATGTCGCCGTGGTGCCGCTGCAGCGAGCGCAGCGTGATGTTGCAGTACGGGCACCAGGCGCCGCGGTAGAAGGTCAGCACCACCGGACCTTCGGCGAGCAGGGCGTCCAGCGAGACGGTCCCTCCGGTGGCCGTGGGCAGGGCGAAGGACGGCGCGTTGGCGCCCACGGCCAGGGCGCGGTCGGCCTGCCCGGACTCGGCCAGCTCCTGTGCCGCCCGCCGCATGACGGCACGGACGTGCTCGGGGAACTGCTGCTGACGGCTGTCGAAGAAGGCGCGCAGTTCGGCGTTGAGGCTGTTGGGGCTCACGAGGTGGTCCTTCCGGGACGGGCGGAGGAGACGGAACGACAGATCCTGGAACAAATCTTGGAACGACCGTTTCAAGATAGTCCCTGGAGCGCACTCCACGTCAACGCCCGCGGGCGTATCTTGGAACCCTCATTTCAGGATCGAGGGTTCAGGGGAGCCGTCATGCCGGACATCAAGCACTTCGATCCGGAGGCGACCCTGGAGACGGTCGTACGACTCTTCTGGCGCCAGGGCGTGGCCGCCACCGGCGTCCAGGACATCGTCCAAGCGACCGGGGTCAACCGCTCCAGCCTCTACGCGACCTTCGGCGGCAAGCAGGAGTTGTACCGCGCCGCCCTGGACCGCTACATCACCAGCCGCTCACGCCCGGCCCTGGCCCGCCTCGCCGAGGGTGACCGGGGGGTGCCCGCCATCCGGGAGTTCTTCACCGGACTGGTCGAGATCCGCTGCACGGGCGAGTACGCCCGATGGGGCTGCATGGTCTCCAACGCCCACGCGGGCGCCGAGAAGGGCGACCCCGAGGTACGCGCCCTCCTCGACCGACAGCACGAACGGCTGCGCGACGCCCTGCGCCAGGCCCTCCTGACGGCTCGGCGGCAAGGCCAGCTCACCGAAGGGGCGGATCCGGAATCCGGGGCCGAGGTCCTTGCCCTGCTGGCCTACGGCATCAATCTGCGGTCCCGCGCCGGGGCGGGCGCACGTCGGCTGCGTGCGACGGCCATGGCGGCGATCGACGCGGTGGCGGGCCCGACCGTTCAGTGAGGCAGACCGGACCCGTCGGCGAACCGGGCGAGCTTCTCGGCGGCGTCGCGGGGCGGATCGGTGCCGGGCAGGGGTGTGATCGCGGGGGTGCGGTTCGCGCGGCGGGACGTTCCGCGGCGCGTGCACCGTACGGACGAGGCGAGTGGCGTTCGGCGGCCGGAGGCGGCCAACGGGGCGTGTCCAGCTCGTCGAGGTGCGTCGACTCCGCTTGCCGCCGCAGTGCTTGACGGTCAGTTGGTCTGTACCTATGGTCTGCTCTCAGCGCCAGTTCAGCGAAGCGAATGTCGTTCACATACAAGAACGGACGTCCATGTCACCCACATCCGCTCACCCCCACCGCGGAACCCGCCTCTCCCGCCGCGCGGCCATCGTCACCGCGGTCGCCGCCCTGCTGGCCGGTCTGCTCGCCTGGCCGGGAGTCCAGCGCGCCGACGCCGCGCCCGCCACCTTCGTCCACCCCGGAGTCACCGTCTCCAAGGGGCAGTTGGACTTCACCCGCAGCATGGTGACCGCGGGGGCGCAGCCCTGGAAGGGTGCCTTCGACCAGATGATGGCGAGCAGGTACGCCGACCTGAACCGCACCCCGAAGCCCTGGGCCGTCGTCGAGTGCGGCTCCTACTCCAACCCCAACTACGGCTGCACCGACGAGCGCGAGGACGCGATCGCCGCCTACACCCAGGCGCTCGCCTGGTACGTCACCCGCGACGAGCGGCACGCGAAGAAGGCCATCGAGCTGATGGACGCCTGGTCGGCCGTGATCCAGGACCACACCAACAGCAACGCGCCCCTCCAGACCGGGTGGGCCGGTTCCTCCTGGCCCAGGGCCGCCGAGATCATCAAGTACACCTACACCGGCGGCTGGCCCAACTCCGGCCGCTTCGCGACGATGCTCCGCAACGTCTACCTCCCCGAGATCATCAACGGCTCCCACTCCAACGGCAACTGGGAGCTGTCGATGATGGAGGCCGCCCTCGGCATCTCCGTCTTCCTCGAGGACAGGACGTCGTACGACAAGGCCATGGCCAAGTTCCGCACCCGCACGGCCGCCTATGTCTACCTCGCCTCCGACGGTGATCTGCCCAGGACCGTCCCGAGCCAGAACCTCGACACCCGCGACAAGATCGTCCGGTACTGGCAGGGCCAGACCACCTTCGTCACCGGGCTCACCCAGGAGACCTGCCGCGACCTCACCCACACCGGCTACGGCATCTCCGCCATCTCGCACGTCGCGGAGACCAGCCGTATCCAGGGCCAGGACCTGTACGGCACCGACGTCGGCGAGCGGCTGCGCCACGCGCTCGGCTTCCAGGCGAAGTACGAGCTGGGCACCGCTGTCCCGAGCTGGCTGTGCGGCGGCACCCTCCACCTCGGCCTTGGCCCCGTCACCGAGGTCGGCTACAACGCGATGCACAACCGTCTCGGCCACGCCATGACCAACACCCAGACCCTGACCGAGCGGAACCGCCCGGCGGGCAGCAACAACCTGTTCGTCGCCTGGGAGACCCTCACCCACGGTGACAACTACAACTGACCGCTGACCGCTGACGTGTCCTGCCCTGTCCACCACGAGGGACAGGGCAGGACGCCGGGACATACCCGGCAGCACCTCATCCGCCCGCGGCGAGTCGGTCCAGCCACTCCCTCAGCAGATGCTGCTCCGCGCCGCTGAGCGCCATCTGGTCGGGGAGCGCGGCGCGCAGCGCGCGGGCGGCACCGGCGGGGCCCGCGTCCCGTACGGCGGGCCGCTGGTTGGTCACGGCGGTGACCATGGCCTCCCGCAGCGTGGTCAGCAGGGCGGGGTCGCGCTCCTCCTCCGGCAGTGACAGCCAGGTGAGTACGGCGCCACGGGCCGTGGCGTGGATGATCTGGGCCGCGAGTGCCTCGTCGACACGGAGCCAGCCACCGGCGGCGAGCCGCCGGATGCGGCCCCTCAGGATCTCCATGCCGGACTGGAACGCGGCCGAGGTGCTCCTGCTGGGCTCGCTGTACATGAGCGTGTACAACGCGGGGTTGGCCACCCCGAACTCGACAGCGACGTCCCATCCGGTTCTCAGGTCCTCCAGGGGGTCGCGCGGGTCGGGATCGATGTGCTTGGTGGCGAGGAACGCGGTGAAGCCGTGCTCGGCCACCGCGTCGAGCAGCCCCTCCTTGTCACCGAACAGCCGGTAGATGGCCGGGGGCTGCAGCCCCGCCAGATCGGCGACCGCGCGCGTGGTGACCGCGTCGCGCCCCCCGCGCGTGAGCAGGTCGATGGCGGCCTGGATGACCCGTTGCCGGGTGTGCTCGCGCCCACGGCCGGTGGCGTCGGAGGCGCTGTTCTCGGTCGGCGAGGATGATGGCATGTATCGATGATATCGCGGTATTGCTTCCGTCGTTAGTATCGGTGATACGCTCAATACGGTACCACTGGAACCATGCCGGGGAGAACATCGTGATCATCGTGACCGGAGCCACCGGACAACTCGGGCGTCGGATCGTCGAGAGGCTGCTGACCCGCGTACCGGCCGACCGCGTCGGCGTCAGCGTCCGCGACCCATTGAAGGCGCGGGACCTCGCCGACCGGGGCGTGCGGGTGCGCCACGGCAGCTTCACCGACGCCGCGAGCCTGACGCACGCCTTCGAGGGCGCCTCCCAGGTGCTCATCGTCTCCGTCGACAAGATGGGGGAGGAGGCCGTGCGGCAGCACCGTGCCGCGATCCAGGGCGCGGTCGCGGCCGGGACCCGCCGCATCCTCTACACCAGCCACATGGGCGCCAGCCCCACCTCGCACTTCCAGCCCTGCCGCGACCACGCCGCCACCGAGGAAGCGCTGCGCGCCTGCGGGGTGCCGTTCACCTCCCTGCGCAACGGCTTCTACGCCGCCTCCGCGACCCAGTTCCTCGACCGGGCCACGGAGGACGGAGAGGTGCTGCTCCCCGCCGACGGGCCGGTCAGCTGGACCGCGCACGCCGACCTCGCCGACGCGACGGCCGCCATCCTGGCCGACGAGGGCCGGTTCGACGGCCCCACACCCCCGCTGACCGCGGCGCGGGCGCTCACCTTCGACGAGATAGCAGACCTCGCCGGGGAGATCACCGGTCACACCCTGAAGAGGATCACCGTGGCCGACGACCGGTTCCGGGAGCGGCTGACCGGCCATGGCGTCCCCGCCGAAGCGGCGGACCAGCTACTGGGCGTCTTCACCGCCGCCCGCGCGGGTGAGTTCGCCGCCGTCAACCCGACTCTGGCCGCCCTGCTGGGCCGCGAGCCCCTCACCCTGGGTGACGTACTGCGCGAGCGCATATCCGCTGAGTGACCGCATGCCTCGCGAGTCGGGCCCGGGGGATCCCTGGTGATCGACATACGATCCGCCCGTGGCACTCACCTTCGAGGAACTCGTGGAGATGCAGCGCGCCGCCGACGCCGCCCATGCCAAGGTCGAGCAGCTCCGCGCCCAGTACGGCTCGCCCACCGCCCATCCGTGGAGCGAACAGCAGACCACCACCTACGAGACCGCGTGGCGGGCCTGGCGCGACCTCGCCCGTGATGTCCAGGCCGCGGTCACCGAGCACGCCAAGGACCAGGGGCAGCGGCGGAACTCGGTGGAGGCGGACGTGAAGAAGGCGGTACGGCACTCGGAGGAACAGGGCCCGTAGAGCCGAAGCGGCCCGGAACCCCGGGCCGCCCCGCACCGCTTCACACGAAGCCCCTCACCTGCCGAGCACACCCGCGGGAAGAAGGGACTGCGGAGAGGCCGCCGGATTCCCCACTTCCAGGGCACCGAGGACACCGTCCAGGAGGGGCGCCCCGGGAATCCCGGCGGACGGGACGGGATGCGCCGCGGCGGCCTGAGCGGCGGGAACGGCGGTCGCCACCAGAGCGGCGGCCAGGACGGAGACGCGTACGAGATTCTTGATCATGTCTGCTCCAACGACCGACGGCCTGGACGGAAACGCCCGCCCGTCACCCGCTCGGGGCGTCCTGGCGGCCGAAGGAGTGAAGTTCCCGCAGGACCGCCTGGGCCGAGGCGCGGTGCTCGGCGGCCCCGGCCGGATCCGTGCCGTCGAGCACGGTCGCGATGCCCTCGTGGGCCAGCGCCTCCTCGTACCGGTTGCCCAGCCCCGGGGCCAGGGCGAGGGCCTGCCGGTGCAGCCGTAGGGCGTCCTCGGGCAGGCCCGCGAGGCGGCAGGTCTCGGCGTAGCCGTTGAGGAAGTGGATCTTCCAGTGTTCCTCGAACAACTCGTCGAGCAGCGCGAACGCCTCCCGGTGGCTGGCCAGCGCCTCCTCGTAGCGGCCCATCCGCCGCAGGGCGACGCCCCGGCAGTGGGCCAGCGTCAGGGCCCGGTGCAGGTGCTCCGCCGCCTCGTCGGGGTGCTCGCGGGCGATGGCCACACCGAGTGTGATCCGGGCCGTCAGGGCGGGCGGCCAGGCGGGATCGCTGTGCGGGACGTCCAGCACCTCGCGGGCCCGCCGCGCCGCCTCCTCGCGGTGCCCCAGTTGCAGCATCGCCCAGGCCTCCGACGCCGCCGCGTGCGCCACGCCCGGCGCGCAACCGGCCTGTTCGTACAGCTGCCCCGCCAGCCGGAAGAGGTCGAGCGGCTCCTCGACCCGCCCGGCGTCCCAGGCCAGATAGGCGCGGCGCATGGTCAGTTCGGCCTCCGCGAGCCCGTCCGCCGCCTGTGCCACCCGCGGCCCGGCGGCCTCGTACTCCGCGGCGGCCTCCGCCAGCCGCCCCGCGTTGTAGCGCGCGAAGCCCAGGTCGCTGTGCGCCTCGGCCAGTCGCAGCGGATCGCCCAGGCGCTCGGCGGCGGCCAGCGACCGCTCGAAGAGGACGTTGAGGTGCGTCGTGCCGCAACGCCGCGCGAAGTAGGACCGCAGGAAGCGCGGCAGGTCGTACACATGCGCGTCCGCCCCGACGGCGGCGGCCGTCTCGAAGACGGCCATCAGATTGCCGTACTCCGCGACGAGCCAGGCGAAGGCGGCGTTCTTGTCCGGGAACGGCGGCAGCGCGGCCGGGGCCCGACCAGCGGTGGGCGGCCTGCCGGGGGACAGGAACGGCATCGCGGCGTCGGCGGCGGACGCCGCGTGCACGTAGTAGTCGAGCACCCGGCCGAGCGCCCGCTCCCGCTCGGCCGCCGGATCCAGCTCCTCCGTGGCCCGGCGCGCGTGCTGGTGCACCAGGTCGTGCAACCGGAAGCGGCCCGCCGTCGGCTGCTGGACGAGATGCGCGTCGAGCAGGTCCTCCAGCGTCGCCCGGGCCTCGCGCAGCGGCAGATCGGCGAGCGCGGCCACGACGTACTCGTCGAAGGACGCCCCGGGCAGCAGGCCCAGCATGCGGAACAGCCGGGCCCGGGACCGGCCCAGCTGCCGTACCGACATCGCGAACGCCGTGCTGAACTCGGCGTCGAAACCGCCCGCGCCCTCGGCCATCCGCTCGGCGAGGATGCCCACGGTCCACCCCGGCCGGTGCCGAAGGCGTGCCGCGGCCAGCCGCAGGGCCAGCGGCAGACGGCCGCACAGCCGCACCACCTCGGCGGCGGACTCCGGATCGCGGCCGAGCCTGCCGTCGGGGCCGCCCGGATCGCCGCTGGCCCGGGCCAGCAACTCCGCGCTCTCCCGCGGACTCAGCACATCGAGCGAGACCGGCGGCACCTCGTCCAGGCCGAGCAGCCGGTTGCGGCTGGTGACCAGGGCGACGGACGGACCGGCACCCGGCAGCAGCGGGCGGACGTGGTCGGCGTCGGCGGCGTTGTCGAGGACCACGACCACCCGGCGGCGGGCCAGCTCCGACCGCCAGCAGGCGGCCAACCGCTCGACGCCCTCCTGCGGGACCCGCTCGGACGGCACGTCGAGCGCCGCGAGCAGCGTCCGCAGCGCGGAGTCGGCGTCGAGCGGGGGACGGCCCTCGGTGAACCCGTGCAGGTCAACGTAGAGCTGGCCGTCGGGGAAGTCGGCGGCGAGCCGGTGCGCGGCGTGCACCGCGAGACAGGTCTTGCCGACGCCCGCCATGCCGTCGACGGACACCACCCGATGGCTCTCCACGGCGGCGAGCACGGCGGTGAGCTGCGCCTCGCGGCCGGTGAAGTCCGGTACGTCGCGCGGCAGGTCGTTGCGGGGGAGCGGGCGGCCCTGGCGGCTGCTCTTGGGCGGCGCGGGCAACGGATTCGAGGTGCGCTCCCACAGCGGACGCAGCGGCCGGGGGTCGCGCCTGACGAGACGGCACAGGGCGACCACCGCGGGCCAGGGCGGCACGGTCTGACCGTTGAGATAGCGCGACAGGGACGACGAGCTGAGGCCGGTGTCCCGGGCGAGGGCCCGTACGCCGAGCCCGGACAGCTCCTGGAGCAGCCGCAGCCGTGCCGCCAGCTCCTCCTGCGGGTCCGGCTTCGTCTTCCGCCCCGGTACGTCCACTGTCCCCCGCCTTCCGTCCCGCTCGGAAGCGAAGTGTCCCCAGCCAAGTCGCCGCTGGTCAAGGCCGTTTCAGCTGTCCCACGCTGTCCCGTCGCCGTGGTCGTCGCGGGCCGGTGCGGCTGTGATGGAGTCACGCCCCGGTCAGCCGGGGCACCGGCCCGGAAGACCGGGAGAAGACCAGAAGAGGAGCAGCGACCATGCAGTCCCGTATGCAGAACCCCGCCGTCGTCCTGTCCGACGCGATGCGCCCCATCCAGCAGGTCTTCAAGGCCGCCCACTCCGGCGGCGTCGACCCGCAGACGCTGGAGCTGGTCCATCTGCGGGTGAGCCAGATCAACGGCTGCAGCGCCTGCGTCGACGGCGGCACCAAGACGGCCCGCGAGGCCGGGGTCGACGACGAGCGGCTGGCCACGGTCGCCGCCTGGCGGGAGGCCCCGTACTTCACCGACGAGGAGCGCGCGGCCCTCGCACTGGCCGAGTCCGCGACCCGGCTGGCCGACCGGCCCGACCCGGTGAGCGACGAGGTCTGGGACACGGCCGCCACGTACTTCGACGAGAAGCAACTGGCCGCGATCGTCCTGATGATCGGCGTCACCAACCTCTTCAACCGCCTCAACGCCACCACCCGCCAGATCGCCGGGGCGTGGGGCTGACACCGCGCCGCCCTCCGCACAACACCACCGCCGACCCGCCGCACGCCGTACGGGAAAGGGACCACCAGTGAAGAACGCACAGGACACCACCACGACCTACGACGGGTTCACCGACGCCGAGCGCTCCGCGATGAAGGAACGCGCCCGGGAGCTGAAGACCTCCGCCCGGCGCGGCTCACGCGCCGACAAGGCGGCGCAGAACGAGGCCGCCGTCCTCGCGAGGATCGCCGAAATGCCGGAGGCCGACCGGGCCATGGCCGAACGCCTGCACGCGGTCATCAAGGCGAGCGCGCCGGACCTCGCGCCGAAGCTGTGGTACGGGATGCCCGCGTACGCCCTGGACGGCAAGGTCGTCTGCTTCTTCCAGAGCGCGCGGAAGTTCAGCACGCGGTACGCCACCCTCGGCTTCAGCGACAAGGCGAGCCTGGACGAGGGCGCCATGTGGCCGACGTCGTACGCCCTGAGGGACCTGACTCCCGCCGAGGAGACGAGGATCGCCGCCCTTGTCCGGCGAGCGGTGCTCAGCTGAAGGACTCGGGACCGAAACGGCCCACCGCGAGGAACACGGCGACGGAGAGATAGACCAGATTCAGCCCCACGAAGGGGAACTCCCGGCGTCGGCCATGGGTGATCATCGCGCCGATCATCAGCAGGACCCAGCAGACGGCGGTCACCGGCACCATGACCGGTGCGATGTCGAGCGCGGCGGGCAGGATCAGGCCCGCCGCCGCCAGCAACTCCAGGGCGCCGAGGGACTTCACGAAGCCGTCGCCCACGTCCCCGGTCCAGCCACCGCCATGGGCCGCGGCCAGCTTCTGTCTGGGGATGAAGGACTTGCTGAGGCCGCCGACCAGGGCGACCGTGGCCAGGAAACCGGCGGCGATCCACAGTGCGAGGTGCAAGGCCCACTCCCCCGATACGGCCCAAAGAAAAAGGCAAGGGAGTACCGGCCTCCTTGCCACTCTCAACTTATAGCGCACGGGGGGCCTTGCGGCAAGGCCCCGGGTGTGCCGCAGAATCTCCCGCCTGAGCAAATCTCGCGGAGCGGGTTTCGCGAGTCGAAGGGGGATTCCGATGATCGACGTGATCATTGCCGGTGGCGGGCCGACCGGCATGATGCTGGCCGCCGAACTGCGGCTGCACCAGGTGCACGTGGTGGTGCTGGAGAAGGACACGGAGCCGCCCCCGTATGTGCGCGCGCTCGGGCTGCATGTGCGCAGCATCGAGGTGATGGACCAGCGCGGCCTGCTGGACCGGTTCCTCGCACACGGCACCAGGTACCCGCTCGGCGGCTTCTTCGCCGGTATCCCCAAGCCGCCGCCCGAGCGGCTGGACACCGCGCACGGGTACGTCCTCGGCATTCCGCAGACCATCATCGACCGCCTGCTGGCGGAGCGGGCCGCCGAACTCGGCGCCGAGATCCGGCGCGGCCACGCCCTGGTCGGGCTGAGCCAGGACGACGACGGGGTGAGCGCCGAACTGGCCGACGGCACGCGACTGCGCTCGCGCTATCTCGTCGGCTGCGACGGTGGCCGCAGCACCGTGCGCCGAGCGCTCGGCGTCGGCTTCCCCGGCGAGCCCTCCCGGGTCGACACGCTGCTGGGCGAGATGAGGATGACCGCCTCGCCGGAGACGCTGAACGCCGTCATGGCCGAAGTCCGCAGGACACACTTGCGCGTCGGCGCGATGCCCCTCGGCGACGGGGTGTACCGCGTGAGCGTGCCCGCCGCCGGGGTGGCCGAGGACCGCACGACGGCGCCCACCCTCGACGAGTTCAAGCGGCAACTGCGGGCGCTCGGCGGGACCGACTTCGGCGTCCACTCACCGCGCTGGCTCTCCCGGTTCGGCGACGCCACCCGGCAGGCCGAGCGCTACCGCACCGGCCGGGTGCTGCTGGCCGGTGACGCCGCGCACATCCATCCACCCGTCGGCGGCCAGGGCCTCAACCTCGGCGTCCAGGACGCGTTCAACCTCGGCTGGAAGCTCGCCGCCGCGCTGGACGGCTGGGCCCCGGAAGGACTCCTGGACAGCTACCACGCCGAACGGCACCCGGTGGGCGCGGCCGTGCTGGTCAACACCCGGGCCCAGATGGAGCTGATGTCCACCGAGCCGGGGGCGCAGGCGGTACGCCGACTGTTCGCGGAACTCGTCGACTTCGAGGAGGTGAACCGCCACCTGGTCGAGAAGATCACCGCCATCGGCGTGCGCTACGACTTCGGCGCGGGCCACGACCTGCTCGGCCGACGGATGCGGGACGTGCAACTGAAGCGGGGCCGCCTCTACGAGCTGACGCGCACCGGGCGCGGGCTGCTCCTCGACCAGACCGGCCGTCTCTCGGTCACGGGCTGGGCGGACCGCGTCGACCACGTCGTCGACCTCGCCGAGGAACTGGACGTGCCCGCCGTGCTGTTGCGGCCGGACGGTCATGTGGCGTGGGTCGGTGAGGACCAGCGGGACCTGTGTGAGCGGCTGCCCGTGTGGTTCGGGGCGGCTGCGGGCTAGGTGCATCGACCCGCCGCCAGGTCCGGTGCTCGGTGCGAGCGTGGCCCGGCGGCGGGTCGGATGCGGCGTCAGCGGCCTACGGCGCAGGCGTCCCCGTTGAGCATGAAGCGGGGTGGTGGGGCCGCGTCGCCGGTGTGGCTGGCGAGGTAGCCGAGGGTGATGGTGGAGCCCGGAGCGATCGCGGCGTTGTGGGAGGCGTTGGTCGCCGTGACCGTGTTGGAGAGCTGGGTCAGGTCCGTGTTCCAGTCGGAGACGACGGTCTGGCCGAGGCCGAGCCAGAACTTCAGGGTCCAGCCGTTCACCGGGGTGTCACCGGTGTTGGTGAGGGTGAGGTCGACCTTGGTGCCGGTGCCCCAGGTCTGGACGGTGCGGTCGACCCGGCAGGTGGGTTCCTCCTGGGCGAAGGAGACCCGGTGCAGCCCGCCGGGCAGGTCGTTGACGACGTAGAACTCGCCCTCGGCGGTCGTACCGATCGAGGTGACCTGGGTGGGCATCTCGCCGATCTCGGCGTGCTCGTAGCCGCCGTTGCCGTCGGGGCGCAGGGCCCAGACCGTGGAGGAGCAGTAGTCGGTGGCGATGTAGGTGCCGCCGACCAGGTCGGCGTACCGCTGGCCGCGGTAGACCTGACCGCCGATGACCGAACAGCCGCCGGTGTAGGGGGAGTAGGTGAAGACGGGCTTGGTGTAGGTCTGACCGGGCGGGCAGTCGCCGCCGCTGAACTTCTCCAGCCCCTCGTAGCAGGACCAGCCGAGGTTCAGGCCTCCCCGGCCGCGGGCGATGTGGTCGATCTCCTCCCAGCGGCCCTGCCCGACGTCGCCGATCCACATCGAGCCGTCGACGCTGTCGAAGGAGAACCGCCACGGGTTGCGCAGCCCGTAGTGCCAGATCTCGGCGCGGGCGCCGGGGGTGCCCACGAAGGGGTTGTCGCTGGGGACGCAGTAGGGGAGCGCGCCACAAGTGCGGCTGACGTCGACGCGCACGATCTTGCCCAGCAGGGTGTCCAGCCGCTGCCCGGCCTTCAGCGGGTCGGCGGAGCCGCCGCCGTCGCCGATGCTCCAGTAGAGGTTTCCGTCGGGGCCGAAGGCGAGTTGGCCGCCGTTGTGGTTGTTGAACTCGGCGTGCTCCTGGGAGAGCAGCACCTCGAGGCGGGAGTCGTCGAGCCGGTAGCGGGCCAGCGTGACCGCGCCGTTGGGCCGTGCCGTGTACGCCAGGTACAGGTCCTGGCTGGCGGCGAAGTCCGGCGGGATGGCGATGCCGAGCAGGCCGCGCTCGTTGCCGGACTCGAGGATGGCCGAGGTGATGTCGATGAGCGGGGTGGTGGCCAGGCCGGTGTCCGGGTGGTAGACGCGGACGGTGCCGGACTTCTCGGTGATGAACAGGCGGTCCGTGCCGTCGTCGGGGGCGACCACCGCGGTGGGTCGCCTGAGCCCGAAGGCGACCTGAGTGGTGGTCGCCTTGAGCGACGGCAAGGGCGTGGCTGAGGTGGCCGCCGTCGTCGTCTCGGACGGTTGGCTCGCGGCGGCGGGTAACGGGGTGAGGACGGTCAGCAGGAGGGCCAGCAGCACGGGCCCCGTCCATCGGCGTCTTAGCATCGCGGCTCCAAGTGGGGGGGGGGGAGAGAGAAGACGTGTGGGAGCGCTCCCGCGCACCAGGCTGAGGGTCATGGGGGAGGGCGGCAACCTTCGAACACGCCACTCTCGCCCCGTGTGGCGCAAAAGTTCCGGTCGTTGAACCGTGGACTGCCGAGGGGGCTTCGCTTGAGCGGTCGAGGCCGCCGCCGGACAACGGCGGCGGCCTCGGGTGACGGTCCAGCTGTCTATCGTGCGCCGACCTTCGCCCGGAAGGCGTCCGCGTGCTCCCCGGCCCACTGGCCGAAGGTGCGGGCCGGGCGGCCGGTGACCTTCTCGACGGTGCCGACCACCGTGCGGCCCACCTCGGGTGTGTTGCCGTACGCCTCAAGGAGGAAGCCGATCACGTCCTCCGGGTGCCCCGCGGCCCGCCACTGGGCCACGGCCTGCTCCTCGGTCATTTCCACCAGGGCGACGTCCCGGCCGCGAGCGGTGGCGATGGCCGTCACCTTGTCGGCGACGGTGAGCAGTTCGGGGCCGGTGATCACGTACTCCTGGCCGCCGTGCCCCTCCTCGGTGAGCGCGACGGCGGCGACGGCGCCGATGTCTCCCTCGTGGACCATGGCGCTGAGCCGGGACACGAACGGCTCGCGCACCTCGTCCCGGGTCGAGATCGGGTCCGCCCACTCCAGGGCGTTGCCCATGAACTCGACCGGCATCAGCACCGTCCAGGCCACACGGTCGTCGGCACGCACGGCGTCCTCCAGCAGGGACGGTCCGCCACCGTGCAGCACGGTGACCCGGCGTACGCCCGCGGCGTGGGCCAGCTCCAGGATGCGCGGGCCGGTCTCCAGCGGGGCGAAGTAGGCCCCGCCGAAGGTGATCAGGTGGAGGCCGGTGACGCCCTCCAGCGCCGGGGCCAGGGTGTCGGGGTCGGTCAGATCGCCCTGGACGACCTCGACTCCCGCCGGGAAGGCGGCGTTCTCCGGGGTGCGGGTCAGGGCGCGGACCTGGTGGCCGCGGGCGAGGAGTTCGGTGACGACCTGGCGGCCGACGGTTCCGGTGGCACCGGTGACGAGGATCTTCTGCGTGTGGGTCATGGGATGACCGTAGGAAGCGTTGCGGTCAGGTTCTGTCCGCGATGCGGGCGGAGCGGTTCCGGGACGGAAGAGGGCTCGCTCACCCCACGGCGCTGACCGCGAGGGTGGGGTAGTCGGTGTACCCCGTCTCCCCGCCCGTGTACATCGCGTACTCGTCCCGTACGGGATTCAGGGGCGCCCCGACGCGCAGTCGTTCGACCAGGTCGGGATTTGCCAGGAAGGCCCGGCCGAGGGCGATCAGGTCGGCTCCGGCGGTCAGCAGCCGCTCGCCCGCGGCCCGGCCCCCGTCGGCGGGCAGGGGGCCTCCCCAGCCGAGCGCCGGGTTGGCGATCAGCGTGCCCGGCCACGACCTGCGCAGGCTCCCGAAGAGGGGCTGGTCCGGGTCGGCGAACACGAGGTGCAGATAGGCGAGGCCGGTGTCCGCCAGCGCCGTCACCAGGGTGCCGTAGAGGGCCTCGGTGTCGCCTTCCGCGATGCCGTTCACGGTGTTCGCGGGGGAGACGCGCAGGCCGACCCGGTCGGGCCCGATCGCGTCCGCGACGGCCCGGACCACCTCGACGACGAAGCGGATCCGGTGGGGGACCGGGCCGCCGTAGGCGTCGGTGCGGCGGTTGGTGTTCGCCGCCAGGAACTGGTGGAGGAGGTGACCGTTGGCCGCGTGCACCTCGACGCCCTCGAATCCCGCGTCGACCGCGTTGCGCGCGGCGGTGGCGAAGTCGGCCACGGTGGAGCGGATGTCGGCCTGGGTCATCTCGCGCGGCACGACGGGGGCTTGGCGCCCGCTCGGGGTGTGGATCGTCTCGGGGAGCGGGACGGGCGAGGGCGCGACGGGTGTCAGCCCGCTGGTGGCCGGATGGCCGACCCGGCCACCGTGCTGCAACTGCAGGAACATCCGCCCACCGGCCGCGCGCACGGCGTCGGTGACGCGGCGCCATCCGGCGACATGCTCCGGGCGGTGGATCGCGGGGATGCCGGGATAGGTCTGCCCCACCGCGTTCGGCGTGGTGGCCTCGGCGATGATCAGTCCGGCGGTGGCGCGCTGGGCGTAGTAGGTGGCCATGAGCGGGCCGGGGACCCCGTCCGATCCGGCGCGATTGCGGGTCAGCGGCGCCATCACCAGGCGGTGGGGCAGGTGCAGGGGACCGAGGCGCGCGGGCGCGAAGAGAGGGGACTCGACCTGTGTGTTCGTCATGCCGGGTACCGTAGGAGTTGACATCAGTGTCAGGTTCAAGTGGCATACGCGGCGGTCGGGGTGGGCGATGCGGATCGGTGAACTGGCCCGGCGCAGCGGCGTGAGTGAGCGTTCCCTGCGCTACTACGAGCAGCAGGGGCTGCTGCGGTCCGAGCGCACCCCGGGAGGGCACCGGGACTTCGGGGACTGGGCCGTCGATCGTGTCATCCGGATCCAGGCGCTCTACGCGGCCGGGCTGAACAGCAGGACGATCGCCCGGCTGCTCCCCTGTATGCGGGACGCGGACGGCGGCCCGAACGAGTTCGCGGACGCGCAGCTCGTCGAGGAACTGATCAGTGAACGGGCCCGTATCGACCGAGTGATCGCCGACCTGACCCGCTCCCGCGACGTCCTGGACGAGGCCATCGAGACCGCGTCGACGGGCCTGGGTCCGGCGGTGTCCGACGCCCCTTCGCGCCGCCCGGCACCCCATGGCATCGTGGGGTCATGACCATCGAAGTCCGCCCGGCCTCGGTCTTCGAGGACGTCCGTGCCGTGATCGGACCGAAGTCACCCACGGCGACCGTCTGCTGGTGCCTGAGCTACCGGATCCCGTCCAAGCTGAACAACGAGCTGCGCGGACCGGCCCGTGGTGAGTACGTCGCCGGACTGTGCGGCGCCGACCCGCCTCCCGGAGTCCTCGCCTACGACGGTGAGGTGCCCGTCGGCTGGGCGGCGGTGGCGCCGCGCTCGGACACCTCCTTCGCCCGCAGCCGCAAGATCCCGCACGTCGACGATCTGCCGGTCTGGTCGCTGTGGTGCGTCCGGGTGCGCCCCGGGCACCGCAAGCAGGGTGTCTCGCACGCCCTCATCGCGGGCGCGGTCGAGTTCGCCCGCGCCCAGGGCGCTCCGGCCATCGAGGCGTACCCCCTCGACAACGGCGGCGAGCGGGCCGACACGACGATGGCGTACGCCGGACTCCGCGAGAACTTCGCACGTGCCGGATTCACCCATGCCGCCGACACCACCTCGGTGCTGGCCGGTCATCCCCGGGTCGTGATGCGACTCGACCTGCGCTGACGAACCGGCCAGGAAACGGGTGTAATTAACTTGCGTGTTTTGCGCTAGTCTTGCGTTCATGACGCGACGACTTGCTCAAGTAGCCAGGAAGGTGGGCGTCAGCGAGGCAACGGTCAGCCGTGTCCTCAATGGCAAGCCCGGTGTCTCGGAGGCGACGCGCCAGTCCGTGCTCACGGCTCTGGACGTCCTCGGATACGAGCGGCCCACGCAGCTGCGCGGCGAGCGCGCCCGCCTCGTCGGTCTGGTGCTGCCGGAGCTGCAGAACCCCATCTTCCCGGCGTTCGCCGAGGTCATCGGCGGTGCGCTCGCACAACAGGGGCTGACGCCCGTGCTGTGCACGCAGACCAAGGGCGGCGTCTCCGAGGCCGACTACGTGGAGCTGCTCCTGCAGCAGCAGGTCTCCGGCGTGGTCTTCGCGGGCGGCCTGTTCGCGCAGGCCGACGCCCCGCACGACCACTACCGCCAGCTTGCGGAGCGCAACATCCCGGTCGTCCTGATCAACGCCTCGATCGACGGTCTGGACTTCCCCTGTGTCGCCTGTGACGACGCCGTCGCCGTCGAGCAGGCCTGGCGTCATCTCACCTCCCTCGGCCATGAGCGGATCGGGCTGATCCTCGGGCCGAGCGACCACGTCCCCTCGCGCCGCAAGCTGGAGGCCGCCCGCGCGGTGGCCGAGGCCGTGGGCACCGCGCTGCCGGACGAGTTCGTCGTACGGTCGATGTTCTCGCTGGAAGGCGGTCAGGCCACGGCCGCCCGCCTGCTGGACCGGGGGGTCACCGGCATCGTCTGCGCGAGCGACCCCCTGGCCCTCGGCGCCATCCGTGCCGTGCGCAGGCGCGGGCTCTCCGTCCCCGAGGACGTGTCGGTCGTCGGGTTCGACGACTCCGCGTTCATGAACTGCACCGAGCCGCCGCTGTCCACCGTCCGGCAGCCGATCGAGGCGATGGGCCGGGCGGCGGTCGAGCTGCTCTGCGCCCAGCTCCAGGGCACCCGGCTGCACCCCGGTGAGCTGCTGTTCGAGCCCGAACTGGTGCTGCGCGGCTCGACCACCCAGCCGCCCACCGCCTGACGTTCGTCGTCCGAGTTCTTCAGCAGGCCCCGCCTCCCGTGAGGCGGGGCCTTTGTCATGCCGCCCCTGTTGACAAAGTGGTGACCCGGTAGAAATCTGTGCCCTCAGTCAACGTAAAAGATTGATGAAATCGCTCAATTACCCGGCGATCCGTCGACGTTTCGTGGAGAGGGCTGTATGAGTGGGAGACACCGGAGACGACGACTGATCGTCGCTCTGCTGATATCGGGGCTGATGGCCGTGGGGCTGCTGCCCGTGAGCGCGCACGCCGCGAGTGCCGACGCGGCCGATGGCACGACGAACGTCGCACTCGGCAGACCGGCGACGGCCGGGGGCGCCCTCGGTGGCTATCCGGCGGGCCATGTCAGCGACGGCAGCCAGCAGTCGTACTGGGAAGGGCCCACCGGTGCCTTCCCCCAGTGGGTGCAACTCGACCTGGGCGCCAGCGTCCGCGTCGACCGCGTGGTGCTGAAGCTCCCCGCGTCCTGGGAGGCGCGCACCCAGCGGCTCGGCGTGCTCGGCAGCGCCGACGGCAACGACTTCGGCACCCTCGCCGCCGTGGCCGAGCGGACGTTCGACCCGGCGCGGGCGAACACGGTGAGCATCGCCCTCGACGGCACCAGCACGCGGTACGTACGGGTGCAGGTGACCGCCAACACCGGCTGGAACGCCGCCCAGTTGTCGGAACTGGAGGTGTACGGCGAGAGCGGATCCACCGACCCGCCCGTGGAAGGCACCAACCTCGCCCGCAACAAGCCGATCGAGGCCACCTCGACGACCCAGAACTACGTCGCGGCCCACGCCAACGACGACCACACGGGCACGTACTGGGAGTCCAACGGCTTCCCGTCCAGCCTGACCGTGAAGCTCGGCGCCAACGCGGACGTCCAGGCCGTGGTCGTCAAGCTGAACCCGGACCCGATCTGGGGGCCGCGCACCCAGTCGCTCCAGGTGCTGGGCCGTGAGCAGTCGGCCTCCTCCTTCACCTCGCTCAAGGCGCGCGCCGACTACGCCTTCAGCCCGTCGTCCGGCCAGAACAGCGTCACCATCCCCGTGACCGGCCGCTACGCCGACCTGCGGCTCACCTTCTTCTCCAACACCGGTGCCCCCGGTGCCCAGGTCGCCGAGTTCCAGGTCGTGGGCGCCGCGGCACCCAACCCGGACCTCACCGTCACCGGCCTGTCCTGGACCCCGGCCGAGCCGTCCGAGACGGACGCGGTGACGGTCGACGCGACGGTACGCAACTCAGGAACCGCCGCCTCCCCGGCCACCACCGTCAACGTCAGCCTGGAGGGCACCGTCGTCGGATCCGCCCCCGTCGGCGCGCTCCAGCCAGGGACCGACGCCACCGTGCGAGTGCCCGTGGGCAAGCGGCCGAGGGGCTCCTACACCGTGTCGGCCGTCGTCGACCCGACGGACACCGTCACCGAACAGGACGACACCAACAACAGCCGCACCGCCGCGACCAAGCTGGTCGTGAGCCAGAGCCCGGGCCCCGATCTCCAGGTCACCGGCATCGCCTCCAACCCGTCCGCCCCCGCGGTCGGCGCGTCCGTCTCCTTCACCGTCACCGTGCACAACCGCGGCACCACCGGCGTCCCGGCGGGCACGGTCACCCGTCTCACCGTGGGCACCACCACCCTCGACGGCACCACCGGCGCGATCGCCGCCGGTGCGAGCGCCACCGTCGCCCTCTCCGGCACCTGGAAGGCCACCAGCGGCGGCGCCACGCTCACCGCCACGGCCGACGCGACCGGCCAGGTCACCGAGACCGACGAGAACAACAACCACTTCGCGCGCTCCATCGTCGTGGGCCGGGGCGCGGCCGTGCCGTACACCGAGTACGAGGCGGAGGACGCCCGCTACGACGGCGCCCTGCTCACCGCCGACCGCAAGCGCACCTTCGGGCACACCAACTTCGCCACCGAGTCCTCCGGCCGCCAGTCCGTGCGCCTCAACAGCACGGGTCAGTACGTGGAGTTCACCTCCACGGGCGCCGCCAACTCCATCGTCGTACGCAACTCCATCCCGGACTCCGCGAGCGGTGGCGGCACGGAGGCCACCCTCAGCCTCTATGTCGACGGCACCTTCAAGCGGAAGCTGACCCTGTCGTCGAAGCACAGCTGGCTGTACGGCAACACCGACAGCCCCGAGGGCCTGACCAACACCCCGCAGGCCGACGCGCGGCGGCTGTTCGACGAGTCGCACGCCCTGCTGGGGGAGAGCTACCCGGCGGGCACGACGTTCCGGCTCCAGCGGGACGCCGACGACCGCGCCGCCTTCTACATCGTCGACCTGATCGACCTGGAGCAGGTGGCGCCCGCGGCGGCCAAGCCGTCCGGCTGCACCTCCATCACCGAGTACGGTGCCGTACCCAACGACGGCATCGACGACACCGACGCCATCCAGCGGGCGGTCACCGCCGACCAGAAGGGCGAGATCGGGTGCGTCTGGATCCCGGCCGGACAGTGGCGCCAGGAGCAGAAGATCCTCACCGACGACCCGCAGAACAGGGGTGACCACAACCAGGTCGGCATCCGGGACGTCACCATCCGCGGCGCGGGCATGTGGCACTCGCAGCTGTACACGCTGACCCCGCCGCACCAGGCGGGCGGCATCAACCACCCGCACGAGGGCAACTTCGGCTTCGACATCGACCACAACACCCAGATCTCCGACATCGCCATCTTCGGCTCGGGCACCATCCGGGGCGGCGACGGCAACGCCGAGGGCGGCGTCGGCCTCAACGGCCGCTTCGGCAAGGGCACCAAGATCAGCAACGTCTGGATCGAGCACGCCAACGTCGGTGTCTGGGTCGGCCGTGACTACTCCAACATCCCGGAGCTGTGGAACCCGGGCGACGGGCTGGAGTTCAGCGGCATGCGGATCCGCAACACCTACGCCGACGGCATCAACTTCGCCAACGGCACCCGCAACTCGACCGTGTACAACTCGTCCTTCCGCAACACCGGCGACGACGCCCTGGCCGTCTGGGCGAGCCGCTACGTGAAGGACCCGTCGGTCGACATCGGCCACGACAACCACTTCCGCAACAACACCATTCAACTGCCCTGGCGGGCCAACGGCATCGCGGTGTACGGCGGCTACGGCAACACCATCGAGAACAACATCATCGCCGACACCATGAACTACCCGGGGATCATGCTGGCCACCGACCATGACCCGCTGCCGTTCTCCGGGCAGACGCTGATCGCGGGCAACGCCCTGCACCGCACGGGCGGCGCGTTCTGGGGAGAGGCCCAGGAGTTCGGTGCCATCACGCTGTTCGCCGCCGGGCAGGACATCCCCGGTGTCACGATCAGGGACACCGACATCCATGACTCGACCTACGACGGCATCCAGTTCAAGAACGGAGGCGGGGCGGTGCCCGGCGTCGACATCAGAGACGTACGCATCGAGAACTCGGTCAACGGCTCCGGCATCCTCGCCATGGGAGGGGCCCGCGGCAGTGCCACGCTGACCAACGTGGCGATCTCCGGCTCCGCCGAGGGTGATGTCGTGATCGAGCCCGGCTCGCAGTTCGTGATCAACAGATCGGGCTGAGCCCGGCGTCCGGACGGCGGCCCGCTTTCGTAGTGGGCCGCCGCGTCGGCATGCCCGGAAAACCGCCTCTGACCTGCGAGAACTCAGAGCGTCCAACTGGTAGACGCTTCGACAGTCCTCTGGAACTCTCTCATCGATCCACGCAAAAAAAAGACAGCAGCACGCTGCCTGTGGCGCTGCTTGTGGAGATCGAGGACTGATGAGAATCCGTAGAAACAGATCACGCACCCTCAGTGCCGTGATCGTGACCAGCCTGCTGGCACTGGGCGGTCCCGCGCTGACCGCCCAGGCCGCCGGAGGACCGAACATCGCGCTGGGCGACCGGGCGTCGGCGAGCAGCGCGCTCAACGAGTACGGCGCACCGAACATCACCGACGGCAACCAGGGCACCTACTGGGAAAGCTCGGGACCGGACCTCCCCCAGTGGGTGCAGACCGACCTCGGCACCACGGAGAACGTGGACGAGGTCGTCCTGAAGCTCCCCGCGGGCTGGGAGAGCCGCAGCCAGACCCTCTCCGTCCAGGGCAGCGCCGACGGCACCAGCTTCACCACCCTCAAGAACAGCGCCTCCCACACCTTCAGCCCGAGCACCGGCAACACCGTGACCGTGGCGTTCCCGGCGACCCGGACCCGCTTCGTGCGGATCGCGGTCACCGAGAACACCGGCTGGCGGGCTGCGCAGCTGTCCGAGCTGGAGGTGCACTCGGCCGACGAGTCGTCCAGGAACCTGGCCTCCGGCCGCACCCTCACCGCCAGCAGCCACACCCAGACCTACGCCGCCGCCAACGCGGGCGACGGCAACCGGGCCACGTACTGGGAGAGCACCGGTGGCGCGTTCCCGCAGTGGCTGCGCGCCGACCTCGGCTCCTCCGTCCGGGTGGACCGGGTCGTGCTGCGGCTGCCGGGCACCTGGGAGGCGCGCAGCCAGACGCTGAAGATCCAGGGCAGCACCAACGGCACGGACTTCACCGACCTGACGGCCTCCCGCGCGTACACCTTCGACGCCGCGAGCGACCACTCCGCCACCCTCGCCTTCGACGCCACCACCACGCGGTACGTGCGGGTGCTGGTCACCGCCAACTCCGTGCAGAACGCCGCCCAGCTCTCCGAACTGGAGGTCTACGGCCCGCAGACCGGCGACACCCAGGCGCCGAGCGCCCCCGCCGGTCTGGCGCTCACGGAGCCCGGCACCGGCCAGATCAGGCTGACCTGGAACGCGGCCACCGACAACGTCGGTGTGACGGGCTACGACATCTACGCCAACGGGGCGCTGCTGACCAGCGTCGCCGGTGAGGTCACCGCCTTCACCGACACCCGGCCCGCCGACCAGACCGTCTCCTACTACGTACGGGCCAGGGACGCGGCCGGAAACCAGTCCGGCAACAGCAACACCGTCACCCGCACCGGCAGCGGCGGCGACACCCAGGCGCCGACGGCACCGGCGAACCTCGCCTACACCGAGCCGGGCAGCGGGCAGATCAGGCTGACCTGGACCGCCGCCACCGACAACACCGGCGTCACCAGGTACGACGTCTACGCCAACAACACCCTGCGCGCCAGCGTCGACGGCGACGTCACCACGTACACCGACACCCAGCCCGCGACGAGCACGGTCACCTACCAGGTGCGGGCGAAGGACGCGGCGGGCAACGAGTCGCCGCCGAGCAACAGCGTGACCCGCAACGGCACCGGCGGCGGGGGCTCCAACCTGGCCGTCGGCAAGGCGATCAGCGCCTCCTCCGTGGTGCACACGTATGTCGCGCAGAACGCCAACGACAACAGTGTGTCGACGTACTGGGAGGGCGCGGGCGGCAGTTACCCCAACACCCTCACCGTGAAGCTGGGCGCCAACGCCGAGGTCGACCGGCTCGTGCTGAAGCTGAACCCCGACCCCGCCTGGTCGGCCCGCAACCAGACCATCGAGGTCCTGGGCCGGGACCAGGACGCGCAGGGCTTCACCTCCCTGGTCGCGGCCAGGAGCTACCGCTTCGACCCGGCCGACGGCAACAGCGTCACCGTGCCGGTCTCCGGCCGGGCGGCCGACGTACAGCTGAGGTTCACGGCCAACTCCGGCGCCCCGGCCGGGCAGCTCGCCGAGTTCCAGGTGATCGGGGTCCCGGCGCCCAACCCGGACCTGGAGGTGACCGGCCTGACCGTGTCGCCCGCCGAGCCGGTGGAGTCGGACGAGATCAGCGTCTCGGCCACCGTCCGCAACAGCGGCTCGGCCGCCGCGCCCGCGAGCAGCGTGGCCGTGCGCCTGGGCGGCACCAAGGTCGGCACCGCGCAGGTCGGCGCCCTGGCGGCCGGTGCGCAGACCACGGTCACCGCCGCCATCGGGGCGCGCGAGGCGGGGACGTACCAGCTCAGCGCGGTCGCCGACGACGGTGAGGCGGTCACGGAGCAGAACGAGACCAACAACACCTACACCCGGCCCACCTCACTGGTCGTCAAGCCCGTGGACAGCTCCGACCTCGTCGCGGCGGCGGTGACCACCTCGCCGTCCAGCCCGGCCGCGGGGGACGCCGTCACCTTCAAGGTGCGGCTGGAGAACCAGGGCACGAAGGCCACCGCCGCGGGCGGTCACGGTGTCACCCTCACCCTGACCGACTCCAAGGGAGCCACCGTACGGACCCTGACCGGTCAGCACTCCGCAAGCCTGGCCTCGGGCGCCTCGGCCGAGGTGAGTCTCGGCCCGTGGACGGCCGCGAACGGCTCGTACACGGTCAAGGTCGTGGTGGCCGCCGACGCCAACGAGGTGCCGGTCAAGCGCGAGAACAACACCACCACCCAGCCGCTGTTCGTCGGCCGCGGCGCCAACATGCCGTACGACATGTACGAGGCCGAGGACGGCACCACCGGCGGCGGCGCCACCGTGGCCGGTCCCAACCGCACCGTCGGTGACATCGCGGGCGAGGCCTCCGGCCGCAGGGCGGTCAGCCTGGACTCGACGGGGGAGTACGTCGAGTTCACCACCCGCGCCCCCACCAACACCCTGGTGACCCGCTTCTCCATCCCGGACGCGCCCGGCGGCGGGGGCATCGACTCCACGATCAACGTCTATGTCGACGGCGTCTTCAAGAAGGCGCTGCCGCTGACGTCGAAGTACGCCTGGCTGTACGGGGCCGAGGCCTCGCCCGGCAACTCCCCGGGCTCCGGCGCGCCCCGGCACATCTACGACGAGGCGCACATGATGCTGGGCGAGACCGTCCCGGCGGGCAGCAGGATACGGCTCCAGAAGGACGCCGCGAACTCCACGACGTACGCGATCGACTTCATCAACCTGGAGCAGGTCGCACCGGTCGCCAACCCCGACCCGGCGACGTACACCGTGCCGAACGGGTTCACGCACCAGGCCGTGCAGGACGCGCTCGACCGGGTGCGGATGGACTCCACGGGCAGGCTCGTCGGTGTCTACCTGCCGCCCGGGGACTACCAGACGTCCAGCAAGTTCCAGGTGTACGGCAAGGCGGTGCAGGTGGTCGGCGCCGGGCCCTGGTACACCACGTTCCACGCGCCGTCGACGCAGGACAACACCGACGTCGGCTTCCGTGCCGAGGCCACCGCCAAGGGCTCGCTGTTCAAGGGGTTCGCCTACTTCGGCAACTACACCTCGCGCATCGACGGGCCGGGCAAGGTGTTCGACTTCTCCAACGTGTCGGACATCGTCATCGACGACATCTGGAACGAGCACATGGTCTGCCTCTACTGGGGCGCCAACACCGACCGGATCACCATCAGGAACTCCCGCATCCGGAACATGTTCGCCGACGGCGTCAACATGACCAACGGCTCCACGGACAACCTGGTGTCCAACAACGACGCGCGGGCCACCGGCGACGACAGCTTCGCGCTGTTCTCGGCGATCGACGCGGGCGGCGCCGACATGAAGAACAACCTCTACGAGAACCTGACCTCCACCCTGACCTGGCGGGCCGCGGGCGTGGCCGTGTACGGCGGCTACAACAACACCTTCCGCAACATCCACATCGCGGACACGCTCGTCTACTCCGGGATCACCATCTCCTCCCTGGACTTCGGCTACCCGATGAACGGCTTCGGGACCGAGCCGACGACCATCGAGAACGTCTCCATCGTCCGCGCGGGCGGCCACTTCTGGGGCGCGCAGACGTTCCCCGGCATCTGGCTGTTCTCCGCGTCGAAGGTGTTCCAGGGCATCAGGGTGAACCACGTGGACATCGTCGACCCCACCTACAGCGGGGTGATGTTCCAGACCAACTACGTGGGCGGGCAACCGCAGTACCCGATCAAGGACACCGTCCTCACGGACATCTCCATCACCGGCGCCCGCAGGAGCGGTGACGCCTACGACGCCAAGTCGGGCTTCGGCCTGTGGGCCAACGAGATGCCCGAGGCGGGGCAGGGCCCCGCGGTCGGTGAGGTGACGTTCAACGGGCTGGAGATGAGCAACAACGCCGTGGACGTCCGCAACACCACGTCCACCTTCAAGATCAACATCAATCCGTAGGTCGTAGACCCCGATTGAGGCCGGTGCACGCTGCGTACGCGACAGCGTGCACCGGTATTTTCTCTTCCGGCTGTCAATCAATTACAGAGTCTGCGCGATATCTTGCGCTGCCTTGTCGGTGGTGGTTGAGTGTGCGACGCCCCACAACGCATCGGCGGTGGGGCGACCTCCACGTTCATGCCCGAAGGGGTCCAGCCATGAGAACTGCCCGGTTCCGCCGTTCCCGCCGCGCCAGCGCGGTCGCCCTCCTCTCCGCGCTCACGCTGACCGCTCTCGCCGCCTGCGGCACGAGCAGCAGCGACAACGGCGCCGGTGGTTCGGAAGGGGGTGCTGGTGACTCCGACCCGGCCGCGCCCCTGGACCCGAAGACCAAGGTGACGATCACCATCGACTGCATGCCGCCCGCGGCGAAGGCGGCCGAGCTGAAGGAGTGGAAGGAGGACGTCGCCGAGTTCAACAAGACGTACCCGAACGTCACCATCGAGGGCCGCTCCACCCCGGGCCAGTGCCTGGAACCCCCGCGCTTCACCGCGATGCTCAAGGCCAAGTCGCAGCCCGACGTGTTCTACACGTACTTCACCGACCTGCCGCAGGTCCTGGACCACGACGGCGCCGAGGACATCACCGCCTACGTCAACGACAAGACCGTCCCGCTGCTGAAGGACATCGATCCGAACGTCCTCGGCTCGCTCAAGCAGGACGGCAAGCTCTACGGCCTGCCGACCAGCAACTACACGATGGGCCTGCTCATCAACCGCAAGCTGTTCAAGCAGGCCGGACTCGACCCCGACGCCCCGCCGCGCACCTGGGAGGAGGTGCGCTCGGCGGCCAGGAAGATCTCCGACCTCGGCGACGGCATCGCCGGATTCGGCGAGTACAGCGCGGGCAACACCGGCGGCTGGCACTTCACGGCGCAGATGTACAGCCTCGGCGGCGACGTCGTGGACACCAGCGGCACGAAGGCGGCGTTCAACAACGACACCGGCCGCCAGGTCGTCGAGAACCTGCACGCCATGCGCTGGGAGGACGACAGCATGGGCAAGACCCAGCTGCTGAAGTGGGGCGACCTCCAGAAGCAGATCGCCACCGACAAGCTCGGCATGTTCCTCGCCGCCCCCGACGACATCGCCTACATGGTCCAGCAACTCGGCGCCGAGTACGAGAACTTCGGCATGGGCCCGATACCCGGCGAGCAGAACACGCTCGCGGGCGGCAACAACTACATGATCAAGAAGGGGATCTCCTCCGACAAGGTCAAGGCCGCCGTCGCCTGGCTGAACTTCAAGAACCTCACCGTGGGCAAGGGCCAGTTCGACTGGGCCCGCACCAAGGCCGACAAGCTCCCGGTCGGCGTCCCGCAGCCCAACTTCTGGCTCGGCGAGTCCAAGAAGAAGGACGACGCCGCCCGCGTGGAGCACGCCACCATGCCGGTCGCCAACTTCAAGACGTTCATGGACAACCCGGTACCGGGCAAGGCCGAGCCGCCGAAGGCGCAGGAGGTCTACAAGGTCCTCGACAACGTCATGTCCGGTGTCCTCACCAACGAGGACGCCGACATCGACAAGCTGCTCGACACGGCCGAGGCACAGGTCAACCAGGTCCTGGCCAACCAGTGACCCCTTCCCGGCGTGGGCGGCGCACGGAGGCGCCCACGCCGGGAGCGCCACGCCCGAGCGGAACGGACCCACAAGGAGCGACCATGTCGGCCCCCAGCCTGACACCGACAACGGCGGACCCGGCCCGCCACCTGCCACCGCACAAGACGCCCGTACGACCATCCGGGGGCCGGTTCGCCAAGAGCCTGCGGCGCAACCTCACCGCCCACGCCTTCCTCATCGGCGCCGTCATCTGCTTCGCGGTGTTCTCCTGGTACCCGATGATCAGGGAGTTCCTCCTCGCCTTCCAGCGGACCGAGAACGGCGAGACCACCTGGGTCGGCCTGGACAACCTCACCACCGTCTACAACGACCCGGCGTTCTGGCAGGCCTGGCGCAACACACTCCTGTTCACCGTGCTGGCGCTGCTCCTCGGCTTCGTGGTCCCCTTCGCCGTCGCGATCGTCATCAACGAGTTCCACCACGGCCAGGGCTATCTCCGGCTGCTGGTCTACCTGCCGGTGATGCTGCCGCCGGTCGCCTCCGTGCTCCTGTTCAAGTACCTCTACGACCCCGGCTACGGCCTCCTCAACGAACTCCTCGCCTTCCTGCACCTGCCCGAACAGCAGT
The DNA here is from genome assembly GCF_042796855.1 of Streptomyces sp. NPDC057877. Classification (NCBI taxonomy): domain Bacteria; kingdom Bacillati; phylum Actinomycetota; class Actinomycetes; order Kitasatosporales; family Streptomycetaceae; genus Streptomyces; species Streptomyces sp. NPDC057877. The sequence continues at coordinate 254,085 of NZ_JBHVMS010000010.1, read as the reverse complement.
GGCTCCAGGACCCCGACCTGTCGATGCTGTCCGTCGTCATCGCCTCGACCTGGATGAACATGGGCGGCGCCGCCCTCATCTACCTCGCGGCGCTGCAGGGCATCCCCGGCGAGCTGTACGAGGCCGCCGAACTCGACGGCGCCGGACTGTTCCGCAAGATCTGGCACGTCACCATCCCGCAGACCCGGCTGATCCTGTCGCTGATGCTGCTGATGCAGATCATCGCGACCATGCAGGTCTTCGTGGAGCCGTTCCTGCTCACCGGCGGCGCCGGTCCCGAGGGCTCCACCACCACCGTCGTCTACCTCATCTACCAGTACGCCTTCAACTTCAACAACTACGGTGCCGCGGCGGCGCTCGGACTGCTGCTGCTCGTACTGCTCGCCGGGTTCTCGGCCGCGTACGTGAAGCTCAGCCGCACCGAGGACGCCTGACGCGAGGGAGACCGGCATGTCCACACGCACACTCATCTCACCGGCCCAACTCGCCCGGCCGCGCGGCAGACTGATCTACTGGACCGTCTTCGCCGTGGTCGTCGGCGGCTTCACCCTGGTCTTCCTCGGCCCGCTGTACTGGATGATCTCCAGCGGCTTCAAGGACGCCCAGGAGGTGATCCAGACCCCGCCGACCCTGGTGCCCGGCTCCTTCACCCCGGAGAACTACTCACGGGCCTGGGAGGTCATGGACCTGGCGAGCCTGCTGTTCAACACCCTGTACTACGCGCTCGGCGCGCTCGCCTTCCAACTCGTCCTGGACGTCGCCGCCGCGTACTCCCTCTCCCGGCTCCGCCCGGTCCTGGGCAAGGCCATCCTCGGCATGATGCTGGCCACGCTGATGATCCCGGCGACCGTGCTGGTCGTACCCCAGTACCTGACGGTCCTGGACGTGCCGATCGTGGAGCGGAACCTGCTGAACAGCCCATGGGTGATCTGGCTGCCCTCGGTGACCAACGCCTTCAACATCTTCCTCCTGAAACGGTTCTTCGACTCCATCCCCAAGGAACTCCTGGACGCGGCGGCCATGGACGGCGCCTCACCGATGCGCGTCCTGTGGTCGATCGTGCTGCCGATCTCCCGCCCGATCCTCGGCGTGGTCTCGATCTTCGCGGTCGTCGGGGTCTGGAAGGACTTCCTCTGGCCGATGCTCACGCTGCCCGACCCGGCCAAGCAGACCCTCAACGTGGGCATCTACTCGCTCTCCAACGGCGTCCCCGTCAACGTCCTGATCGCCGCGCTGACGATCGCCTCACTGCCGACGCTGCTGATCTTCCTGATCTTCCAGCGGAACATCATGAGCGGCCTCACGGCAGGCAGCCTCAAGGGCTGACCAGCCGGTTCCCCGCACCCCGTCCAAGCCTTCGCCGCGGGCCCGTCCGAAGCCCCGCCGCATCCGGGCCCGCGGCGAAGATCCACCCTGCCCGAAAGGACCGACAGTGGCAGCCCCTCACTCGCCCCGCACCGACGACTGGTGGCGCGACGCCGTCATCTACCAGGTGTACCCCCGCAGCTTCGCCGACGGCGACGGCGACGGCACCGGGGACCTCGCGGGAGTCCGGGCGAGACTGCCCTACCTCGCGGAACTCGGCGTCGACGCCGTCTGGTTCACGCCCTGGTACGCCTCACCCATGGTCGACGGCGGCTACGACGTCGCCGACTACCGCACCATCGACCCCGCCTTCGGCACCCTCGCCGAGGCCGAGAAACTGATCGCCGAGGCTGCGGAACACAACATCCGCGTCATCGTCGACATCGTCCCCAACCACGTCTCCGACCAGCACCGCTGGTTCCGCGCCGCGCTGGCGGCGGGCCCCGGCAGCCCGGAGCGCGCGCTGTTCCACTTCCGCCCCGGCCGCGGCGAGCACGGCGAACTGCCGCCCAACGACTGGCCGTCGCAGTTCTCCGGCCGCACCTGGACGCGGGTGCCCGACGGCGAGTGGTACCTGCACCTGTTCACCCCGGAACAGCCGGACCTGAACTGGGCGCACCCGGCGGTCCGCCAGGAACACGAGGACATCCTGCGCTTCTGGTTCGAGCGGGGCGTGGCGGGCGTCCGCATCGACTCCGCCGCCCTGCTGGTCAAGGACCCCGCCCTCGCGGACTTCGAGGAGGGCGTCGACCCGCACCCGTACATCGACCAGGACGAGCTCCACGACGTCTACCGCTCCTGGCGCGCCATCGCCGACGAGTACGGAGCCGTGTTCGTCGGCGAGGTCTGGCTCCCGGACGCCGAACGCTTCGCCCGCTACCTGCGCCCCGACGAACTCCACACCGCGTTCAACTTCAACTTCCTCACCTGCCCCTGGGAAGCGGACCGGCTGCGCGCCACCATCGAGGCCACGCTCGCCGAACACGCGCCCGTGGGCGCCCCCGCCACCTGGGTCCTCTGCAACCACGACGTCACCCGTACGGTCACCCGCTACGGCCGCACCGACACCGCCTTCGACTTCGCCACGAAGGCCTTCGGCACACCCACGGACCTGACCCTGGGCACCCGCCGCGCCCGCGCCGCGGCCCTGCTGACGCTGGCCCTGCCCGGCTCGGTGTACGTCTACCAGGGCGAGGAACTGGGCCTCCCCGAGGCGGACATCCCCCTCGCCCGCATCGAGGACCCCATGCACTTCCGATCCGGCGGCACCGACCCCGGCCGCGACGGCTGCCGGGTCCCCCTCCCCTGGACGGCGGACGCCCCGTCGTACGGCTTCTCCTCCGTCCCCGACCCCTGGCTGCCCCAGCCCTCCGACTGGGCCGACCACGCCGTGGACCGCCAGAGCACCGACCCGCACTCCATGCTCGCGCTCTACCGCGAGGCCCTGATGCTGCGCCGCTCGGGGAAGGGCTTCGGCGACGGGCCCATGACCTGGCTGCCGTCGGAGGACGGGGTGCTGGCCTTCACCCGCCCGCACGGCCTGGTGTGCGTCGTCAACCTCGCGCGCCACCCGACCGCCCTGCCCGCCCACGAACGCCTCCTCCTGGCCAGCGGCCCGCTCGCCGGGGACGGGCTGCTGCCACCGGATACGGCGGTATGGCTGCGCGTCTGACGCCATCCCCGTCCGCGTCGCCCGGGCGCCACAGGGGCGCCCGGGTGAGACGACCGGCTCGTCGATGCCCGGCGGGTTCACCTCACTGTCACGGAACCAGGCGCCGCGTTCCCCGCGTGCGCCCTTGCTGGGGTAGTTGCCCTCGAGGTCGGCGATGCCGTCCCTGGCCCGGAGCGCGGGCAGGTCGACGTCCTCGAAGTGTGCCGTGGCCCGCGCCCTATTCGACGGTGTGCACCAGCGGCGGGTTGAGCCGGGCGAAGCCCTCCTGGCGCTGGTAGGGGAAGTAGGGGTAGGGCGCGGTCCGACTGCTCACCGCGTCGAGTCTCGCCATCTGGTCCGGTGTGAGTGTCCAGCCGACGGCGCCGAGGTTCTGGCGGAGTTGCTCCTCGTTGCGGGCGCCGATGATGACGGAGGAGACGGTCGGGCGCTGGAGGAGCCAGTTGATGGCGATCTGGGGAACGGCCTTGCCGGTTTCCTCGGCGATCTCGTCGAGGACGTCGACCACGCGGTACAACTGCTCGTCGTCGACCGGTGGGCCGTAGTCGGCGGTGTCGTGCAGTCGGCTGCCGACGGGCAGGGGCCGGTCGCGGCGGATCTTGCCGGTGAGGCGTCCCCAGCCGAGCGGGCTCCAGACGACGGCTCCGAGGCCCTGGTCGAGGCCGAGCGGCATCAGCTCCCACTCGTAGTCGCGGCCGATGAGGGAGTAGTAGACCTGATGGGCGACATAGCGCGGGTGGCCGTGTCGCTCCGCGACCGCGAGGGACTTCATCGTCTGCCAGCCGGAGAAGTTGGAGACGCCCAGGTAGCGGACCTTCCCCGCCCGGACGAGATCGTCGAGCGTGGACAGGACCTCCTCGACCGGGGTGCCCGCGTCGAAGGCGTGCAGTTGGAACAGGTCGATGTAGTCCGTACCCAGGCGGCGCAGGGCGTCCTCGCACGCGGTGATCAGCCGGGACCGTGACGAGCCCGCGTCGCCCGGGCCGTCGCCCATGGGCAGGCTGGTCTTGGTGGACACGAGCACCTGGTCCCTGCGCCCCTTGATCGCCTCGCCCAGCACCTCCTCGGAGGCGCCCGCGGAGTAGACGTCGGCGGTGTCGAACATGGTGATCCCGGCGTCCAGGCAGATGTCGACGAGACGCCGTGCCTCTCGCGCGTCGGTGTCGCCCCAGGCGCCGAACAACGGACCCCGGCCGCCGAACGTACCGGCGCCGAAGCTCAGGGCGGGGACCTTGAGGCCGGACGCACCCAGCCGCCTGTATTCCATGACCGCTCCTTGAAGATCTGCGTGATGGATTCGCTAACGGCACTGAAGTTCCGTTAAGCTGAGCCTCAACGTAGCAGTTGTCAGTCTTAAATGAAACTGGAGTCCCGTTATGAGTTCCGAGGGTGTCTCCGAGAGCGCGGAGCCGGGAACCGTCCGGCCCGGTGGACGTACCGCGCGGGTGCGGGCCGCGGTGCTCCAGGCGGCCGGGGACACCCTGGCCGAACAGGGCTTCGCCCACCTGGACCTGGCCGACATCGCCCGCCGCGCCGAAGTCGGCAAGACCACCGTCTACCGCCGCTGGGGGACGGTGACCGGCCTGGTGGCCGACCTGCTGGCCGACATGGCCGAGCAGTCACTGCCACGCACCGAGACCGGCTCCCTGCTCGGCGACCTGAAGGCCAACGCCCGACTGGTACGGCGCACCCTGGCCGACCCCCGGCAGGGCGCCCTGTTCAAGGCCGTGATCGCCGCCGCCACCTGCGAGGAGAAGACGGCCGAGGCCCTGCACCGCTTCTACGACATCCGGGTGCGGGAGTGGGCCCCCTGCGTCCAGCAGGCCATCGACCGCGGCGAGGTACCCGAGGGCACCGACCCCCACGAGGTGATCCGCGCCGTCTCGGCCCCCCTCTACTACCGGCTCCTGACCACCGACGACCACCTCGACGAGGCCACCGCGGACCGCGCCGCCGAGGCGGCGGTGGCGGCGGCGCGGGCGGGAGCGTACGTGTCGCGGTAGGCGGCGCCACCCGCCCTGGTACCAGGGCCCGTCGGTGCCCTTGAACGAGCGAGCGGTAGCCGACGCCGAGGCCTCGCTGACGGCCCGCTCGGTCTGCTCGGACGGTTCGGGGGACGGCCCCCGCCCCCGCGTCTATCGTGGTGATCCGGAAGCCGTCCACCGGAGTTCATGCCCCTACGGCAGACCTGGAGCCGCCGCTCATGACCACAGCCCGGGACTTGTCCCTGGTCGCCACCGACCCGCACAACGACTCCGTCGTGGAACAGGGCGACCTGTCCCTGGCGCTCGCCGGGGCGGAGCTGATCGACCTGATCGACGCGGGGGCCGTGACCCTCGACGGCGACCGCCTGGTTGCCGGTGGCGCGCCACCAGCCGGTGACGCCCTCCTCCTCGATGCCGCCTCGCTGCTCACGGCGTCGGCGCCCAAGGAGACCGTGGAGGACTGGCTGTGGCGCCGGGGCCGCGACCTCGCCGCCCGCTACCGGGGCGCACTCGAGGACGAGGGGTTGGTGGCACCCGCACGCCAGCGCCGCAACCCACTGCGCCGGACCACCCCCGCACCGGCGGACTCCCCGGCCCTGCGGCAGGCGAGGGAGCGACGGGTATCGGGGGAGCCCGTGCTCACCGGCCTCGCGGCCGCCGCCGGGATCGAGGAGGCACCGAGCGACACGCTGGCCGGACTGTCGGACGAGCACGGCGCCGTACTGGCCGCCGTGCACCAGGCCGTCACGGAGCTGGCCGCCGAGCGGCAACGCAGGTCCATCGAGTCCGCCGCCTTCGACAACATCTGGCGGGGCGCGTGACGTCCTGACGAGCGCGGCCCGTGTTGCCGGGGTCGCGGGGCGGTGGTCGTATGGACGTGCGTTGCCGCTCGGCCGTCCACCGCCCGCAGGGGGCCCCGCTCCTCGCACCGGAGACACGTATGAACACCTACCGAGTCGCACAGGTCGCCACGGCGAACGGGTCCTTCGAGGTCGTCGAGCGTGAGGTGCCCCGGCCGGGTCCCGGGCACGTACGGATCGCCGTCGAGGCCTGCGGAATCTGCCACAGCGACGCCATGTTCGTGGGCGCGGGCATCCCCGGAGTCCGCTTCCCGCTGGTCCCCGGCCACGAGGTCGCCGGGCGCGTCGACGAACTCGGCGAAGGGGCTGAGGACAGCGGCTGGAGCGTGGGGGACCGGGTGACGGTGGGCTGGTTCGGGGGCAGTTGCCGCCACTGCACCCCCTGCCGTCAGGGCGACTTCATCGTCTGCGACAACCTCAAGATCCCCGGCTATGCCTACGACGGTGGCTTCGCCGAGGCGATGGTCGCGCCGATCGACGCCCTGGCCCGCATCCCCGAGGCGCTGGCGGCGACCGACGCGGGGCCCATGGCCTGCGCGGGCGTCACGGCGTACAACGGCCTACGGCGCAGCCCCGCCCGGCCCGGCGATCTGGTGGCCGTACTGGGCATCGGCGGGCTCGGTCACCTGGGGGTGCAGTACGCGGTGGCCATGGGCTTCGAGACGGTGGCCATCGCCCGGGGCGCGGACAAGGCCGAGTTCGCCCAGCACCTCGGGGCGCACCACTACATCGACAGCACGGAGGCCACCCCGGTCGCGGAAGCGCTGCTGTCCCTGGGCGGCGCCAGGGTCGTCCTGGCCACCGCCGGACACTCCGACGCCATCGCGGCGACGGTCGACGGCCTGACGCACCGGGGCGAACTGGTCGTCATCGGAGCGAGCCCCGACCCGCTCGGCATCAGCCCGCTCCAGCTGATCATGCGGGGCAGGAACGTGCGCGGCCATCCGTCCGGTACCGCGCGGGACGTCCAGGACACCATGGCGTTCAGCGTGCTGCACGGCATCCGACCCATGGTGGAGACCGTGCCGCTGGGCGAGGCCGACGCGGCGTACCGGAAGATGCTCTCCGGTGCCGCCCGCTTCCGCATGGTGCTCACCACCGGCTGACCTGGCCGGACGGGCCGCACCAGAACCACGGCGCGTCGGCCGTCTCCCGCTCCGCGCGCAGTGGCGGGGAGGCGGGGGTGTGGAGGCGGCGCACGCCTCCGTCACCACCTTGACGGGTGACGGGATGGTGTGTGACCATGGATCACCACTGCAGGGAGGGGACGGCGACATGGGAAGCGAAGCCAGGGCCGAGGACGCGGGGCGGGAAGTGCGGCAGTCGCGGTTCGGCAGCCTGCCGGAGCGCATCCGTGTGGAGGACATGGTCGAGGAGCGCCCGGCGGTGCCGCATGACCCGGCGAGGGACGCCTACAACGCCGACGAGTGGCTGGTGCGCGTCTGCCTCTGAGGCCCCGGCACCATGGTGAGCGACGGCCCGCACACGACGTCGGCCGCGACACGTGAGACACGAAGGAACAGGTGACACGACATGGCTGACAGCGAGCAGAAGGCCCTGCTGGCGGGCGGCTGCTTCTGGGGCATGCAGGAGCTGATCCGGACGTTCCCCGGCGTCCTGTCCACCCGGGTGGGATACAGCGGGGGTGCCATCGAGCATCCGACGTACCGCAACCACGAAGGTCACGCCGAGTCGATCGAGATCGTCTTCGACCCGGGCGTAACGGACTACCGGACGATCCTGGAGTACTTCTTCCAGATCCACGACCCGACCACGAAGAACCGCCAGGGCAACGACATAGGGCTCAGCTACCGGTCCGCCATCTTCTACCTCGACGACGAGCAGCGGCGCGTCGCCGAGGACACGATCGCGGACGTGGACGCGTCGGGGCTGTGGCCGGGGCCGGTGGTCACCGAGGTCGTGCCCGCCGGGCCGTTCTGGGAGGCCGAACCCGAGCACCAGGACTACCTCCAGCGCTACCCGGACGGCTACACCTGCCACTTCCCCCGTCCTGGCTGGCGGCTGCCGCAGCGTCAGGCTTCCTGACCCGGAGGCAGTACGCGGCACCGTGGGTCGGGGTACCTCGGGCCGGGGCCGGGCCGACGCGGGCGGCCGACCGTACGCTCACCCGTTCGGACGCATTCGACGGGGCGTGGGCAGCGGTCGGCCGTCAGGGTGTGGAGGGTGGTGTCCCACACGCGAGGGAGCGAGACATGGCCGAGACCGGTTTCGACGGGGCCGGGGGAGTAGTCGCCGATGTCGGGAGCGGTCGGGCGGCGGGGCGGCGGGAGCCGGACTCCGGGGCGGTCGATCTGCGGCGGGTGGGAGTGAACCCCGACTACTGGTATCCCGTCGCCCTGTCGAGGAGCGTGCGCCGCGGGCGGGTGCGCGCCGCGGTGTTCGCCGGTGAGCGTCTGGCGGTCTTCCGCGGCGAGAGCGGTGCGCCCTACGCCCTGGAGGACCGGTGCGCCCACCGGCAGGTGCCGCTGAGCATGGGCGTCGTGGAGGGCGAGGCACTCCGCTGCTGCTATCACGCGTGGGCCTACCGGGGCGACGGCCGCATCTCGCAGATCCCCTATCTGTCCAAGGGCGACGGACGACCGCCGCGCGGTGTGCGGGGCTACCCGGTGCGTGAGGCGTACGGCATGGTGTTCGTCTTCCCCGGAGATCCGGAGAAGGCCGCGGTCACCGAACTGCCGGAGCTGCCCGCCTTCCACTCACCGGCGCACCGGACCATGACCTTCTCGCGGACGGTGCGCTGCCACTACTCCTTCCTGCACGAGAACCTGCTCGACATGAACCACCAGTTCCTGCACCGGGGCGTCGTCGGCAAGATCCACCCCGATCTGCTGGGCTACCGGACCGACGCCCGCTCGGTGGAGGCCAGGTACCTCTTCACCCACGCCGGGGGCAGGCAGAACCGGGGCGCCAGCCTGCTGGCCGCCGGGGGCATCCGGGGCAGCGACTCCGGTGACGTCCTGACCATCCGTACCGAATACCCGTACCAGACCCTGGACTTGGTGCCCGAACACGCCGAGCGCCCGGCCTTCCGGCTCTGGGCCGTCTATGTGCCCGAGGACGCCGAGCAGCGCCGCTGCCGGGCCTACGGACTGCTCATGATCGAGAAGCCCCGGTTCCCCGGCGCCCTGCAACTGGCCTGGCCGCTCATCCGGCGCTTCACCGAGCGGGTGTTCGCGGAGGACCGCATGGCCGTGGAAGCCGAGCAGCGGGCCTGGGACGAGCAGGGCGAGGACCGCAACCACGAAGTCTTCCCGCTGATCCTGGACGTCCGCGAGGTGCTGCGCGCCAACGGCGTCCCGATCCGCCCCCGGCCCGCCGCGTGCGGCGCCGGACCGGGCGACTGCGGTCAGGCCCAGGAGACGTTGGCCAGCGGATAGCCGCCGCCGTCGAAGGTCTCCCGGCACACGGATATCCCGAACGCGATCTCGAGTCCCTTCAGGAATCGCTGATTCCGGTCGGGTATGTATCCGTCGTTCTCGAAGACAGGGCGCCCGTCGACGTAACGGACCTCGGGACGGCATCCCGCCGCGTGCATGGCCCAGTTGAGGAAGGCCATCTCCGGCGCGTGGTCGAAGAAGTACCCGCCCTTCTCCTGCGACTCCGCGCCGAACGACCCGTGGATCTCGCCGTCCCACACCAGTCGGCCGTTCTCGAAGTAGACCATGCAGGTCATGCCCTTGGCGGCGATGTTGTACAGGAGGACGACCCGGCCGGTCCCCTCCGGCAGTGCGAAGCCTCGGTGGAAGTGGAGCAGGAAGTCGAAGTCGCCCGCGAGGAAGGACCAGCCGCCCTCCTCGCCGTACGCCGCGAGACGGGGATCGTCGGGGACCCGGGTGTCGGGGTGGGTCCGGTCGTAGACGGCCTTGGCCCCGGCGCTCACCGGCTCGGGGATCTCCCAGGGCACGGCGCCGAAGACCACCGCCAGGTCCTGCGGCGCGATGCCCTGCGCGAAGACGAGTCCCGCCTGTTCCCCGAGCAGGGGGTCGGCGCCGTCACCCGGCCACCGCTCGCCGAGCCATGCGATTCCGTCGTTTCCAGCCATGCCCAGGACCGTAACAGCAGGGTCTGACAACGCTCACAGACCCGTTCCCAAGCTCTCCGTCGTGTAGGCGCACTCCGTGTAGATGTACCCGGGCTCCAGCTTGGCGGTGTCCGAGGCCGGTGACGAGAGGCTGTCGAGCGGCTTGTGCACGAAGTAGGTGGTGCCGGGCGGCAGACTGATCGTCTTCTGCGGGTAGTTCTTGCCGCTGTCGCTGCAGGGCTCGAAGTACGGGGCGATGGTGCTCGAGAAGGGGTACGCCGTGCAGTCGCCGCATCCCTTGAGGGTGAGGCTGCCGGTGACGGGGCCCGTGTAGAGGACGCGGATGTCGTCGGGGCTGTCGTTCTTGACCGTGACGGTGATGCTGCCGCCGGACGCGGTCGTCGGCAGCCGCTTCCCGGCGGCCGGAACCGTCTGGGCGACCTCCGCCGCGATGGCGATCTTCCGTGCGCGGTCGCTGTTCTTGTGGTTCTTGTTGGCGGCGACGAACTGGTTCATCGTGGTCTGCGCGTCCGCGAAGTCGCCGTCCTCGTACTGCTGGACGCCGCACGCGTAGGCACCCGAGTCGGCGCGTCCCTCGGCCCGGGAGGCCTGCTTGGTGAGCGCGTCCTCGGTGGTGCTGCTGTTGTCCGAGAGTTCGGAGATACGTCCGCTCAGGGCCCGCAGGTTCTCCATGGCGGTGCAGGGTTCGTCACCGCGCAGGCCCTTCGAGGCGCTCTCGACCGCGGAGCCAACGGCGGGCTCGACCTTCGCCGCCTGCTCGGACTCCGGGAACGTGCTCAGCAGTTGGCCGAAGGGTGTCGTCCAGTCGGCCTCCCCGCCCTTCAGCTTGCCCGACCCGCACTCGTAGAGCGAGGTGGCCAGCCGGTCGTCGGGCCAGGTGACCAGCGAGCCCAGGTCCTCGTCGGGCATCCGGTCCGGGACGTCGCGCAGGTACTTCAGCGGTTCGATCGCGTGGCAGTAGTCGCCGTCCTCGTACGCCGCCCCGACCGTCGTGTAGTACGTCTTCATCCGCTCCGGCACCCGCTGTGCCGCGCGGGAGCCACCGTGGTCGGTGCTGAGGTCCCGGTAGACGGTCAGGGCCTCGCGGTAGTCGGACTCGGCGCCGCTCCAGCCCTCCTTGCTGGCCGCGGTCACCAGGCGGTCCGCCTCCGCGAGCCGGTCCAGCAGCATCCGCTCGACGGCCTCGTCCCGGGCGTCGTCGTACAGCACGGCACCACCGGCCGGTACGGCGAGCAGGGCGACGCCCAGCACCAGCGCGACGGGCGTGCGCCCCGGCCACACCAGCGGCCTGCGCAGCCCGGCCACCGCCCCGTGGACGGCCGCGAGCACCAGGAAGGCGATGAACAGGCCGAGCGTGGTCGACGAGACGCCGTCCGCGTCGGCGGGCAGCACCACGAACAGCCACACGATGGTGACCGCCCAGCACACGGCCGCGGCGACCCAGCGGCGGATGAGCGCATAGCCCAGCCCGAGCCCGCTGAGGTTCAGCAGGGCGACCGCCAGGGCCCTCAGGCCGTCCGGCGCCGCGAGCGGCGGACCCGGTGGCGGGCCCGGTGGCATCGGCGGTATGACAAATCCATGACTGGAGTCGTACGGGTTCCCGGACATGGTGGCTCCCCCCGGTCAACTGCGCATACAGCGACGTGAGTTGGCAGTGTACGGCCGAGCGACCCCGCCGACAGAGTCGAATACACCTCCGTGCCGAGCTGCCTCGGAGTTGCCGCCCAGCCGTAACCTGCGCAACGCGCCCGTGCCATTTGCGGCAGGAGCATGACCTCTCTAGGGGTTGCGCCCGCCGTGTCCGGTTCGTCCCCGAGTCCGCCCCTGCCGCGCGGGGTCGTCACCGCACTACCCTGGCTCCACGGCGACGTGGAGGGAGGCGGACCCAGGTGAGCACGGCCGATCCGCACATCCACGTGGCGGAGAAGGTGACGCGGGCGGGATCCGACGAGCGCAACCTGATCGGGTCGATGCTCGGCCGCGTGCCCGACGCGCCGAGCGTCGTCAGGACCGGCTGCGGACAGCGGGTGCCCTACGCCATGACCTCCACCCGACCGGAGAGCGTCACGTGCCTGGCCTGCCGGGAGCACGGCCACCGGGAGTACCTGCGCTTCGCCGACGAGGTCGAGCGCCTCGGCCGGATGCCCGGTGCGCCCCTCACCGGTGAGCAGGCGGGCGCGGCCGTGGCACGGCTGCGGGATCTCGCGCGGCGGTTCTCCGCCTAAGGTCTGTCTGACCCTTCCCGTCGTCGTCCGAAGGACCGCTCAGGGCGTGTCCCCTGTCACCCACGTCCCGGGACGGAGCACACCTAGGGCGGGGTGCCGGGACCCGGCACCCCGCGGACGGGCCCATCAGCCGGTGAGACCGAAGGACTGGGCGGGCGACCCGGAGCAGGGCTGCTGGGACAGCCGCGCCCCGTTCGCGGTGGACGAGCCGTCCACGGTCAGGCACTTGCCGCTGTGCCGGGCCACGAACCGGTACCGTCCCGCCGTGCCGACGGGCTCGGGGCGCCACTGCTGGTTGGTTCCGCCCACGTAGTCCCACAGGTGCACCCGGACACCGTCCGCCGTCGCGCCACTGCCGCCGTCCACGTCCCAGGCCTTGGCGTTGTGCTGGTTGACGACCTGGTAGTGGCCGTCGCTGGTCGGCCGGAACTGCCACCGCTGGTTGGCGCCGGTGCCACAGGCCCACTGCTGCAGGGCGGTGCCGTCGGCGGTGCCCCAGTCGGCGGCGTCCAGGCAGGCTCCGCTGTTGGCGTTCACCACCCGGTACCAGGCGGCGGGGTCGATCGGCCCGGTGGGACCGCCACCGTCGGCCGGGTTCCAGACGAAGGTGGCCACGGCACCGGCGGGCAGGGTGTGCACGAGCGACCTGCCGTTGTCGGTGAGGGAGAAACGCTGCGCGCTGGAGGCGGTGTTGACGACGTACGCGACCCGGGAGCCGTCCGGGTTCTGCCAGACGACGTTCTGCACGCCTCCGCCGCCCTGGCTCGTGGAGCCGATACGCGTGGCGCCCGGCCGGACGAACTTGCTCAGGTGGCCCAGCGAGTAGTACTCGGCGCCCCGGGTGACGTTGCCGTTCGCGATCTCGACCACGCCGTTGCACCGGTTGGCGCAGTGCCCCTGGTGCGGGCCGCCGTTCTGGTCGAGGGCGAGGTTCCAGGTGAGGACGGTCTCCCCGCCGTTGCGCATGTTCTGGACGACGAGGTTCTCCGCCTGCCAGCGCAGGCTGTCGGCGAACGTGGCGGCCGGGGTGCCGCTGTCGGTGCCGGAGCACTCCGTGAAGAAGACGCGCTTGCCCGCGTTGACGACCTGCTGCTGAGCGGACGGCTGCCCGCCGTAGCAGTGGAAGGCCGCGCCGATGACGCGGTTGATCCCGAGGGTGCGGGAGAACACGTCGAGGGGGTACGTGGGGTGGTCCCAGTTGTGGTCGTAGGCCAGGATGTTGGTCGCCAGACCGGCCGCGGTGAGCTTGGGGTCGAGGACCTTGAGGAAGTCCGCCTGCTGGGCCGAGGTCATCGACATCGACGGGTAACTGGTCGCGAACTCCGGCTCGTTCTGCACGGTCAGGTCGGCGAGGGTGATGCCCTCCTGCCGGTAGGCCTGGATCGTCCTGACCAGGTAGTCGGCGTACGACCCGTAGTTCTCGGGCCTGAGGCTGCCGCCGTTGAGCGAGTTGCCGGTCTTCATCCAGGCGGGCGGCGACCAGGGCGAACCCATGAAGCGGATGGACGGGTTGACGCCGAGCGCCTGCTTCAGGACCGGGATGATCTCCGCGCGGTCCCGGTCGATGGAGAACTGACCGGGTGTGTCCTCGTACGAGTACGGGTTGTCGGTGGCGTCGAAGTCCGTACTGCCCAGCGGTTGCCGCAGATACGTGAGTCCGATGCCGTCGCCCGCGGTCGAGAACAGCGACCGCACGAGGTCGCCGCGCCGGTCCTGCGGCAGTTGCTGGATGAGGTGCGCCGACGCGCCGGTGACCGAGGCACCGGCACCGGTGAACCGCTGGCCCCGGGTGTTCGCGTCCACGCGTATGTCCACGGCCTGCGGTGAGCCGGTGAAGGGCACGCCGCCGTCGGAGCTGAGTCTCCGGGCGCCGTCCGGGGTGGTGATCCAGACCTCGGCGACGGGGTCGGCGGCCTGCGCGGTTCCGCCGCCCGTGAGGCCGAGACCGGTGACGGCGAGGGTCAGCGCGAGGGCGGCCGTCGCGGCCCTCGGCAAACGGGTTCTGACGCGAGATGGCACGGTGCGGGTCTCCTTCGGTCGGTGACACGTGGGGGTGCGCACCAGTCGGCTCGCCGGAGCGGGGAGGACGGCGAGCCGACCGGGCTCGAAGGGTGGTGCACTCGGGGCGATGGAAGCACACTTACTAAGTACTTAGTAAGTGGTCTGCACCAACTTTCGGCGGTCGTTGGAGAGATCGTCAACAGGGGTGATGGCAGCGCGTAAGCTGTCGCGGGTGAGTGACCAGTCAGCAGGCCGACCCGCCCGCAACGGACCTCGCGCCCCGCGCAGTGCCGAGGCACGGCGGCGACAGCAGGACATCCTGCACATCGCCATGGACACCTTCGCCGCCCGCGGCTACAACAACGCGTCCCTGGCGGAGATCGCGGACCGGGTGGGCCTCACCCAGGCCGGTGTCCTGCACTACTTCCGCTCCAAGTCGTTGCTGCTCACCAGCGTTCTGGAACTCCGCGACGAGACGGACATCGAACAACTCGGCACCGAACGCCCACGGGGCCTGGAGTTCCTACGGCACCTCGTCGACACGGCCCGCCGCAACACCGAACGCGAGGGCATCGTCAGGCTCTACGCCGTACTGTCGGCCGAGTCCGTCACCGACGCCCACCCCGCCCAGACCTACTTCCGCGACCGCTACGCCGGACTGCGCGCCTTCGTCACCGACGCCGTGCTCGAGGCCTGCGAACTCGACGACGCGGACCGGGAGATGGCCCAGCACGTCGCGAACGCCATCATCGCCGTCATGGACGGACTCCAGGTCCACTGGCTGCTCGCCCCCGACGCCGTCGACATGGTCGTCTCGACGGACCTGGTCATCACCTCACTCCTCGCCCACCTCGCACCGGGACACTTCGCCGCGCCCGCCTGAGGCGCTGGACACTCCGGCCATGGAGCAGCCGAGATACGTCGAAGCCCCGGGCGAGTTCGAGAGCACCGGAACCACCCTGTTCCTCGCGGGCGGCATCACGGGGTGCCCCGACTGGCAACGGGACGCGGTCCGCCAACTCGACGAACTCGGCTGCGAGGCAACGGTCCTCAACCCGCGCCGTGCCTCCTTCCCGCAGGACGACCCCCGAGCCCATGACGAACAGGTCGGCTGGGAGTACGCCGCGCTGCGACGCGCCGACGTGATCCTCTTCTGGTTCCGCCCGGAGACGGCCCAGCCGATCGTCCTGTACGAACTCGGCTTCCACGCCGCCCGCGACGGCGCGGCGCTCGTGGTCGGCGCGCACCCCCACTACGAACGCCGCCGTGACGTCCTCGCCCAACTCGCCCGCGCCCGGCCGGATATCACCGTCCACGACTCGCTCTCGGCGACGGTCGGCGCGGCGGTGGAGGCGGTCGCCCGGATACGGAGGGCAACGCGGTGACGGTGTGGTCGGCCGTCACGCGTCCTCGGCCGGAGGCGTCGGACGTGCCTGTCACGTCCACCGGAGCCAGGCACAGAGGGGCGCACCCGGACACCCTGAATCGTCCCTCCCGACCCCGTTGTCAGCGGTCTGCTCTACAGTTCCCGTCACTTGATCACTGCGGGTGCGGGAGGCACGCATGGGGTGGGTGTCGGCCGGTGACTACGAAGTCGCCCTCGACGACGGCAAGGTGGTGTGCCGCAACGCGGCCGGGCGGCGGCTGAAGTCCGTACCGGCCAAGATCGCCGATGATCCGGCGGTGGTGGGGCTGCGGCAGCTCGCGGAGTGGCTGGAGCGGCACGAACGGCAGTGCCTGGCCGACGTGGAGCGGTGGATGGTGCGCTCGCTGCCGGTGCCGTTCACCGTGCTGGCGAGGGTGTGGCCGGACCCGGCCTGGCAGGGCGCCCTGCGCGACCTGGTGGTGACGGGGGCGGACGGCACGGTGGCCGGGTTCCTGCGGGACGCCGACCTTGAGCGCGGCCTGGGCCTGGTCGACCTCGACGGCGACACCGTCCGCCTCACCCCGCAACTGGTCCGTCTGCCGCACCCCGTCCTCCTGGACGATCTGGAGGAGCTGCGGGAGTTCGCCGTCGAACTCGGCGTCGAGCAGCGCGCCCAGCAGCTTTTCCGCGAGGTGTGGCGGCGGCCCGCCGCGCTCGACGCCGAGGCCGCCTCCGTCGAGGACTACGCGGGCGGCGTCTTCAAGCAGCTCAGGTTCCTGCACGGCCGCGCCACCCAGCTCGGCTACCGCGTGCGCGGCGGCCACGCCGTGTGCTCCGTGCTGGAGGACGGCCGTGGCGTCGAGGCCCGGGTATGGGTCGGCGACTACGACGGCTACGAGGAGACGGAGACCGGCCCCCTGGTCTTCACCGACCCGGCGGGCCGGGTCCTCAAACTCCGTCAGGTCGGCCCCGTGGCCTGGTCGGAGGGCATGCGCATGGCAGCCGCACTGTACGCCGGACGCGACATCGAGGACGAGGAGCGTGCGGCATGACGACCCACGACGCCCCCACATACGACGCCGTCGCCTACGACGCCACCACCGTCGCCGCGCTCCTGGAGGCCGGTGCCGTACTGCCCCCAGGCACCACGGACCGCGAAGACGCCGACCTCCTCACCGTCCGCAGCTACACACACCCCGCGCTGGACGGGCGGAAGGTCGTACGGCTGGTGCCAGGCCTGCTCGGCGAGGCCGAGGACCTCGCCCTGGACTTCCTCGGGCTGCTCCGCGAACCCGAGACCCCCGAGGTCGGGCAGGTACGCCGGGAAACCCTCGGCTTCCCCGCCTGGGCACTGGTCAACGACCCGGCCAACGGCCACCACGCGCTGGCCCTGGTCCGGGACGTCGAACGGCTCGCCCGGCAGGCCAAGTCCCGCCCCGGCACCGCCAAGGAGGGCTTCGAAGCGCTCGGCGAACGCCTCGGCCGGGCCGTCCCGCACTTCCTGCCCACCTTCTACGAGCAGGCCGCCCGCATCTTCCTCCAGCACGAGAACACCACCTACGCGGCGGCCTTCTTCGGCAAGGCCCGCGAAGCGGAGCGGGTGCACGCGCTGACCGTGGACGAGGAACGCCAGCGAGCGGTGTTCCTCGAGTTCGCCTTCGCCGGGGCACTGACGGTCAAGGCCCTCAAGGAACATGTGAAGGCCCTCGCGGCACGGCTCGCCCCGGCCGACGCCTGGGCGCAGTTCCGGCAGCTGACCGTGGAACGCTGCGCCGCGGGCATGCCACCGTACGCCTCACTGCCCCAGGACGCCCGCGCCCTGATCAAGGCGGCGGGGCTGGACCGGCCCGCCGAGGAGCGCGCCCTGGTCGCCGACCTGCTCGCCTCTCCCGCGGCCGTACGCGCCCCCGCCTCCTTCTGGAACACCTACCGGGCGACACTCGCCGCCCTGGCCGAGGCGCAGCCCGCCCTGCGGCACCGGATGCTGGAGATCATGCCCGCCGGGCTGGACCGCTCGACGCAGGACGACGAGTTCTGGCTTGCCCTGCTCACGGAAACCGGCACCGACCGACTGCTGACCGGCGAGACCCCAGCGGACGGCAGCGACGCGACAGACGGGACAGCCGGAGTCGACTCCGCCGACTGGCTCAGCCGCTGGGCCCTGCACCGCAAACACGGCTCCACGGCCAGCGGTCGCTCACCGGCCACCCTCACCCTCGTGGAACGCATGGCGCCACGGCTGCGCGCCCTCGGCCGCCCCGTCGATCTGTTCACCGGCCGCTGGCAGCCGAGCGCCGACCTCGACCTGCTCGACCTGTGCGTGGCCCACGGCATCCCCCTGACGCGCCCCGAGACCGACGAGCACGTCTTCCTGCCCCTGAGCCAGTGGCTGACGGACCCCCAGCCCGGCCGCCGCGACCTGACAGCCCTCGCCGCGGACCCGGACCACCGACGCCTGCTGTACCAGTGCGTCGGGAAGTTCAGCGGCCACCGCCCCGACAACGGGCTGCTGGAGAAACTGGCCGGGCACCCCGTCCTCGCCGACGTCCTGCGCGAATGGCTGGACGACGCGACCGAGGAACTGACCACCGCGACCGGCCTGCCCGCCGCCCGCGCGGCCCTGGACCGGCTGCGCCCGTTCCGTGCCATCGCCGCCCGGATCAGCCCGCGGGCCCTCACGCGGGCCGCCGCCCTCGACATCGCACCGCTGCTCGGCCACACCCTGCGCTCCGGCATCCCCGACGAACTGGGCTGGCCCGCCCTCGACGAGGCCCTGCGCCGCCTCGACGCCGAGACCCGCCGCGACCGCGACGACACGCTGACCGCCTACGAAGCCTGGCCCGCGCTGATCCTCTCCCTCGGGCACAAGGCGATCGTCGTCGGCCCGCGGGACATCCTCCTCGAGCACGACCTGCGGCTCCCGGTGGAACTGGACCGCTGGCAGCGCCCGTCGTTCCGCTACACGGACGGCGAACTGCTGGTGATGTGGCGGCAGGAGGGCAAGCACTACGGCTACTGGTCCGCACGCCCGTCCGAGGTGTTCCCGCTCGGCGGCGAACACCTCCCGCACTGGTACAACAACCGTGACATCGGGGACAGCTCGATCCCGCTGCCGGGCGGCGGACGCGCCACCGGCGGACGCGCCCTGCACGCAGGTGACACGGCGGTGCCGCCCCGCCGCCGCGTCCTGGGCGACGGCACCTCGTACTGGCGCCAGGGCCACCAGGGACGCCAGCAGGTATGGCTCGAGTACGACCCGGCGACCGGCACCCACGAGCGTGCCTCGCTGCCCGCGTTCCTGCGCTCCGGCATCCGCGACGGCGCCACCCTGCTCCAGGCGCACTGCGCGGTCCTGCCCCTCCAACCCGGCCTGGAGGGCAGCCCGTTCGGCACGGACGGCACCGTCCTGGGCCGCTGGGTACGCACCGAGGGCGAGGGCGCCGAGGCCCGCGTGACCGTCGGCACACCGGACGGCCGCACCCGCACCCTGCCCACCGCGCACGGCCGGATCCCCGGCGTCCTGCTCGGCACGCTGCGGCTGCCCGGCGGCGCTGAGCCCCTAGCCGTCGCGCAGCACCACCAGATCGTCCTGTACACCGGCGACGACAGCGCCCGCGGCGGGGTGCGGGAGCTGGGCCGGGTGACACCGCTGGCGCGGGGCGGCGAGTTCGCCGCGGGCACGCCCCTGGTGGTGCCGGTGGACTTCTGGCACGCGCTGCGGCCACGCGACGAGGAGGCGTCGGCGCTCCTGCGGGCCCTGAGCGACGAGCAGGCGGACGAACTGCTGCGCGCGGGCGTGGCGGCGCTGGCGGACCGGCAGGCGAAGATCAAGGCGGCGGGCACGGACGGCCAGCCGGACACGGCACAGCACGCGGGCCCCGGACCGCACCACCGAACGGACCCCGCCCTCCCCACCGCCGACGAGGTCCTGCACGACGCCGTCTCCCGCCTCCTGCCCGCCCTCACGGAACCCCACCTGCTCACCGGCGTCACCGCCCTGGTGCGCGCGGTGCTGCGGCTGGCCGAGTCCATCGCCGTGTTCGTGACCCCTCCCGCCGAACCCACGGCCCAACGCCGACGCGCCGAGGGCATGTTCGCCGACTACAGCCCCGAGGACGGCGACGACCAGACGCTGACCGAGGCCACCGCCGGTCTCGCCGCACTGCACGGCTGGTGGAACAGCGGGCGGCAGTGGAGCGCACTGCGTCAGATCCGCGCCGTGAACCACGTCCTGTCCGGCGAGCCCGCCGACGGCAAGCCCCTGCCCGCCTCCGCCCGCGCCGCCGGATCCGCCGACGGCTGGCGCAGCGACGAGTTCACCATCCCCGGCATCGACGCGATCTGGACATCCGTCCTGGACGTGCTGCGCCCGCTCGCCTACCGCGCCGCTTCGGCCACCCTGCCCACGGCACACCGCCAGGCACTGCTGCTGCTGTTCGAGACGATCGCCCAGGGGCCGCTGGCCACACCCGGGGGAGCGCTGCGCGAGATCGTCCTGAGCGAGCCGCACGACCGGCACGAACGCGTCGGCCAGGTCCTGCGCCGCGACGGCCGCACCGTGATCGTCCTCGGCTGCCAGAACATCGACCACCAGCAACAGCGGGTGAACTGGCTGGCGCTGGACCACGACCCGGTTGGCACCTTCGGCGCCATCGCACACTTCACCCTGGAGAAGGAGACCGCACACCCGCCGCTGTTCCCCGCCGACGCGCTGGCGACGGTGACCGGCCTGATCCGGGACAAGGGGCCCGCACCCTGGCAGCCCCAGGCCCCCGACGCCCTGGCCGCCGCGACCCGGCACGCCCTGGGCCCCGTACAGGCGGCCTTGCTGGTCGCCGGGCAGCCCGCGCAGCTGACCGACGAGACGATCGCCGCGACCGGCCTGAAGCCCCGGCAGAAGCAGCTCGGCGACACCTTGCTGGCCTCCCTGCCGGACGCCGACCGGGAGGCGGTCATCGGCGCCCTGCTGCCCGCGACGCCCGGTGACCTCTGGACGGCCGGACCGGACACGGTCGCGGCGGGCCGGATCTGGGCACAGCGCCTCGGCGACGTCGTCCGCCTGCCCGAGGACCTCGCCGGGGAACTCACCCTGACCGGCCTGGCCACCACCTCCGCCGAGGCCGTCCTCAACCCGCACCGCACCCCGTGGATCAGCCGCACCACGGTCCAGCGGCCCGGCAAGAACGGCGACCTCGTCGCGGACGACCCCACGGCACTGCCCCGACGCTACGACCTGGCCCACGCCGTGGCCGCCCTGGCCACTCTCGCCTACTGCCTGCCCTACGGACACCCCCTGCGCGCCGTGCTGCCGGACGCGCTGGCCGCGCTGCGCCGCCGCGTCGCGGACCCGGGACTGCTGCTCGACCTCGACCTCGGCTGGACGGAGAAGGGCTCGTCGACCGCCGTCGAGGTGCGCAAGGCGTACGGGCTGCCCGCCACCGGCGGTGCCGACGCCCACGGCCTGACCCCCGTCGGCGAGGCACTCGTGCTGCGCCCCTGGTACAGCGACCAGGAGACCGTCCTGGTCCGCACCGGCGCCCTCGACAGCCCCGACGACCCGGTGTTCGGCCTTGTCGAGGGACTGGTCGGACCCGAGCGGGGCGGGGCCATGCGGGCGCTGCGCACGCTCCTGGACGACTCCCTCGCCCAGGCCCTGGCCGCCGGAACCGACCCCCACGGGCCCACCGGATACGCCCAGGACCCGGCCCTCAGCGTCCCCGACCTGGTCACCGAGGCCGCCAGGACCCACGGCCTCAGCCAGGACGCGGCGGCCCTCTACCTCCAGCTGCTGGCCCTGCCCGACCCGACGGACCGCAACTGCGCCCGCTGGACGGGCTGGAAGCCCGCCCGTATGAAGAAGGCCCGTGCCGAACTGGCGGCCACCACCCTGGTCGTGGAGGCGAAGCGGGCACGCGCCGGGCGCACCCTCTTCCTGCCCTGCGGCTGGCTCGACCTGAAGTCGCCCGCGGTGCCGGTGGAGATCTGGAAGCAGGGCCTCTACCCGGTCCCGCACCGCCTGCGCGCGGTGCCGCTGATGCCGGTACCCGACCTGTTCACCCGCGCCTGGGACCGCGTCCGCGCCGGTGACGCCCCCGCCTACGAGGAACTCACCACCCGCGCCACCCGCAAGGGCCGCCGCCGATGACCACCACCGCCCACCCGCACCGGGAAGAACCCACACCGATGACCATCCCCGCCCAGGCCCCGGCCCGTCAGATCGTCCCGCCCGAGGAGCGGTACGCGACCGAACTCGCCTTCCTCGCCGCCTACGACGACGGACCGCGCCCGCCCGCCTGGCGGCTCACCCCGCGCGCGGTGGTCACCTTCGTCATGGGCAGCGACGGCACGGCCCTGAAACTGCCCGACCACGCCGAGACCCCCGACGCGGTACCGCGCCGCCTCACCATCGAGGGCAAGTTCGTCGGCGACCGGGCCCTGGTCGAGCGGTGCGTGGTGACCCTCGCCGGGGAGCGCGGTCTGCTCCTGGTCGGCGAGCCCGGGACCGCCAAGTCGATGCTGTCGGAACTGCTGGCCGCCGCCGTGTGCGGCACCAGCGGCCTGGTCGTGCAGGGCACCGCGGGCACCACCGAGGACCAGCTCAAGTACGGCTGGAACTACGCGCTCCTCCTCGCCCAGGGGCCCACCCGGCAGGCGCTCGTACCGTCCCCGGTCCTGACCGCGATGTCCCGCGGCGCCCTCGCCCGTGTCGAGGAGGTCACCCGCTGCCTGCCCGAAGTGCAGGACTCGCTGGTGTCACTGCTGTCCGAGCGGCGCATCGCCGTACCCGAACTGGCCGGTACCGAGGACGCCCTGGCGCACGCGGCGCCCGGCTTCAACCTGATCGCCACCGCCAACCTCCGCGACAAGGGCGTCTCGGAGATGTCCGCGGCCCTCAAGCGCCGCTTCAACTTCGAGACGGTCGGCCCCATCGGGGACCTCGACGCGGAGACCGCGCTGGTCCGCGGCCAGGCACAGGCGTCCGTGGCACGCGCGGGAGCGCTGTTCCAGGTCGACGACGCCGTGCTCGAGGCGCTGGTCACCGCCTTCCGGGACCTGCGCGAGGGCCGCTCGGCGGAGGGCTGGGAGGTGGAGCGGCCGTCGACGGTGATGAGCACCGCGGAGGCCGTCTCCGTCGCCGGGGCGCTCGCGCTGGCAGCGGCGTACTTCCCGGGCGACCGCGATGTCCTCGGGCTGCTGCCCGGTCATCTGCTCGGCGTGGTCCGCAAGGACGACCCCGCCGACGCCGCCCGCCTGCGCGGCTACTGGGACGGCCCCGTCCGCCGCCGCGCCGAACAGGGCTCCGCCACCTGGCGCACCCTGTGGGACCTGCGCACGGTCCTGGAGGGCTGACCGCCGTGTCCCAGACCCGCCAGGCGCCCGCCCCCGGCCCGGGCGTCCCGCCCGACGAGGCGCTCGCCGCCCTCACCGACGCGTCCGCGCCCCACCTCATCGGCGTACGGCACCACGCGCCCTCCCTGGCCGCCGCCATGCCCGCGCTGCTGGAGCAGGCCCGGCCGGACGTCCTGCTCGTCGAACTACCGGCCGAGATGCAGCCGTGGCTGCCCTGGCTGGGCCACGAGGAGACACGGGCCCCGGTGGCGCTGGCCGCCGCCCCGAACGACGGCAGCGGCAGCGGGCTGGCGTTCTACCCGTTCGCCGACTTCTCACCGGAACTGGCCGCCGT
The DNA here is from genome assembly GCF_042796855.1 of Streptomyces sp. NPDC057877. Classification (NCBI taxonomy): domain Bacteria; kingdom Bacillati; phylum Actinomycetota; class Actinomycetes; order Kitasatosporales; family Streptomycetaceae; genus Streptomyces; species Streptomyces sp. NPDC057877. Next base: position 230,867 of record NZ_JBHVMS010000010.1, on the reverse strand, counting down.
ACGCTGGGCCACCCGCCACGCGGTGCCGGTCGTCGCCTGCGACCTGCCCCTGGCCGACGGCGCCTGGCGCGCGGGACGGCGGGCCACGGCGGCCCCCACGGACGGCCCCGGCCTGGCCACCGCCCTGCGGGCCCGGCTGACGGGCCGTCGCGGGGACGACCTGTGGGACCGCCTCGTGGAGGCCACCGCCCCCGGCTCCCCACCCCAGGCCCTGCGCCGGGCGGCCCTGCTCACCGGCTGGGCCCTGCGTGAGGACGCGGCCGCCTCGGGCGGCGTACCGGAGCTGGACCTGCGCCGCGAGCACTGGATGCGCGCCCGCCTCACCGAGGCCACCGCGAACGGGCAGCGCGCCGCCGTGGTGGTCGGCGCCTTCCACGCCCCAGCGCTCCTACGACCGGACGCCACCGCGCGGCAGGAGGCCACCATGGCCACCACCGCGCGGCAGGAGGCCACCATGGCCACCACCGCGCGGCAGGAGGGCGCCACGGCCACCACCGCGCGGCAGGAGGCCACCACGGCCACCACCGGCGCCCCCGCCTGGGCGACCTCCCTCATCCCGTACACCTACGCCCTCCTCGACGAACGCTCCGGCTACCCGGCGGGCATCCGCGACCCGGAGTGGCAGGACATGGTCCTGCACGCGGCGGGCGACCCGGCGGCGCTGGAGGACGCCCTCACCCGGGCGGCCGTACGCGTCTGCGCCGCACTGCGCGACCTCGGCCACCCCTCGGGCCCCGCCGACGCACGGGAGATCACCCGGCTCGCCGCGGACCTCGCCCGGCTGCGCGGCCTGCCCGCGGCGGGCCGCGGCGAACTCGCCGAAGCCGTACAGACCGTCCTCGCCCAGGGCGAGCCCTACGGACGGGGCCGGGCCGTGGCCCGGGCGATGGAGCGCGTCCTCGTCGGCACGCGCACCGGACGCCCCGCCCCGCGGGCACCGCGCAGCGGCCTCGGCCCCGCCGTCGAGGCCGAGGTGGCACAGCTCGGCCTGCCCGGCCCCACCGAGGACGACCCCGGCGCGTCGCGGGACCTGCGGCTGGACCCGCTGCGCTCCGACCTCGACCGCCGCCGTGAACTGCTGCTGCGCCGCCTCGAGGTGTGCGCGGTGCCCTACGGGCAGGCCAAGGAGGTCGTCGGCGCGGGCGGCGCGGACGCCCTCACCTCCCGCTGGGAGGTGCGCTGGACACCCGCCACGGCGGCCATGCTGACCGCGGCCGGTGTGCGCGGGGTCACTGCCGCGCAGGCCGCCGAAGGGGTCCTGCGCGAGCGGCGGCGAGCCGAGCGCGACGAGGGCGGGCCGACCGCCGCCCACACCCTCACCGGACTCGAACAGGCCGCGCGGTGCGGCCTGACCGCGCTCGCCGACGAGCGCCTCGACGACGTCGCGGACGTCCTGCCCCAGGCCGGGACCCTGCCGGAACTGCTCGCCGCCCTGGCGTTGCTGGACCGGCTGCGGGCCGGTCACATCCCCGGCCTCGACGCCGACAGCGACCGTACGGCGCGGGCGTCGGCCGCGGCGGAACGGCTCACGGCCGCCGCGGTACGGCAGGTGGACGGCCTGACCGGCTCCGAGGACCCCGCCGACGCCCACGCCCTGCTCGAACTCGCCCACCGCGCGGATGAGGTGGGCGGCATCCGGCTCGCGGACGCCCTGGCCCGCCTCGCCGCCGACGGCTCCCCGTTGATGCGCGGGGCCGCCGGTGCCGTACGGGTCCTGCTCGGACAGCAGGACGCCGGGGTCTTCGGCGACCGGGTGGCCTCCTGGATCGACGGGGCCACCCACCCGGACGCCCGCGCCGCGCTCACCGCCCGCCTCACCGGAGTGCTGACCGCCGCCGGTCCCCTGCTGGAGGCGGCGCCGCCCGCGCTGGAACCCCTGCTCACCCGGGTGTCCGAACTGCCCGACCGGGACTTCCTCGACCGCCTGCCCGCACTGCGCGGCGGCTTCGACACCCTCAGCCCCGCCGCCCGCGACCGCCTCTGCACGGCCGTCGAGGAACGCCTGGACACCGCACGCATCACCGGCACCGACGGGACCGACCCGGCCGCGCTCGCCGCCTGGACCGCGGCCGACCTCACGGCCCGCGAGACCCTGGCGTCCCTGGGGCTGCTGCCCCCACCGGCACATGCCCACCCGGCCACCACCACCGCGCCATCCACCGCCCCTCGGGCAGCGCACGACCAGGACCACCTCCTCGCCCCCGCCGACCGCTGGCGCCTCCTGCTGGGCCGCCGCACCGACCAACTGCCGCCCTCCGCGACCCCGTTGGCGACCGCGCTGGACGAGCTGTACGGCAGCGGACGGGGCGAAGGCAGCCGGGGCGACCTGACCGGCCGGGGCACCGGCGCCGGACGGGAGGCGCCCTACCCCGGGGTGCGGGAGTGGTCCGAGGAACTGGCCGTCCTGTTCGGACCGGGCATCCGCGAGGAAGTCCTCGCGGCGGCAGCGGCATCGGGCCGCAGGGACGTCCTGACCGAACTGGACGCCGACAGCGTGCGCCCCTCGGTGGACCTGCTGCGCACGGTCCTGCGCCACGCGGGCGGCCTGCCCGAGGCCCGGCTGGCCGCCCTGCGCCCCCTCGTACGGCGGCTCGTCGACGCGCTGACCCGGCAACTGGCCACCCGCCTGCGCCCCGCCCTGCACGGCACCACACTGCCGCGCCCCAGCAGACGCCCCGGCGGCGGCCTGGACCTGCCCCGCACCCTGCGGGCCAACCTGGCGACGGCCCGCCGCGCCGCGGACGGCACGGTCCGGGTGATCCCCGAGCGGCCGGTGTTCCGCACCCGGGCGCGCCGGGCGGCCGACTGGCGGCTGATCCTGGTCACGGACGTGTCGGGGTCCATGGAGGCGTCCACCGTCTGGGCCGCGCTGACCGCCTCGGTGCTGGCGGGAGTGCCGACCCTGTCCACCCACTTCCTGGCGTTCTCCACGGAGGTCATCGACCTCACCGGGCACGTGGACGACCCGCTGTCGCTGCTGCTGGAGGTCAGCGTGGGCGGCGGCACCCACATCGCGGCGGGGCTGCGGCACGCGCGGGAACTGGTCACCGTACCGTCGCGCACCCTGGTCGTGGTCGTCAGCGACTTCGAGGAGGGCTATCCGCTCGGCGGCCTGCTCGCCGAGGTCCGCGCGCTGGTCTCGGCCGGGTGCCACGTCCTGGGCTGCGCGAGCCTGGACGACACGGGCCTGCCCCGCTACTCCACGGCGGTCGCCGGTCAACTCGTCGCCGCGGGCATGCCCGTGGCCGCCCTCAGTCCGCTCGAACTCGCCCGCTGGGTAGGGGAGAAGATCGCATGAGCCCGGACCTGCCCCCGGTCGCCCCGTCCGTCACCGCCGAACTCGTCGCGGCGCTCTCACCCCGGCTGCGCAAACGGCTGGACGCGGGCGTGGCCAAGCTCGCGGCCCGTCCGGTCAGCCGCGAGGGCGACACCGTACGGATCGCCGTGGACGACGACACCGACGTGACCCTGCGGGTGTCCGGCACCGCGGTCACCACCGCGGACGCGATCCGCTGCGGCTGCCTGCTGGCCCCCGACTGCCTGCACCGCGCCGCGGCGGCGTCGGCGGCACCGGTCGCCGACGACGCGGCACCCGAGTCCGGCGAGGTGACGGAAGAGGAGAAGGAGACCGGGACACACACGGGGCCCGACCCGGAGACGGTCGCCGCCGCCCGAGCGGTGTACGACGCGGCTGCCGCCGTCCTGGAAGCGGGCACGGACGGCGCGGGCGCCGTGCTCCAGGCGGAACTCCTGCGGGCCGCGCACACCGCCCGCCTCGCGGGCCTGCCCCGGGCCTTTGCCGCCGCCGTCTCCGTGGTCACCGAGGTGCGCTCGGCCCGCTCCGCCGACCCCGGCTACCGCCTCGCCGACCTCGCCCGCACCCTCGCCGACGTCCTGACCGTCGCGCACCGCCTGCCCCGGGCCACCGGCACCGACCTGGCCGGACTGCGCGGCACGGCGCGGCAGCCGTACCGCCCGGACGGCTCGCTGCGGCTGTACGGGCTGTTCTCCGAACCGGTCCTGACGGCGACCGGCTACGCGGGCGCGGTCACCTGGACGGCCGACGCCGAGGGACGCCTGTACACGGTGTCGGACGTGGCACCGGGCGGTGCCGCGCGGGCGACCGGGGCGGCCGACCGGACCGTACGGATCGGCGACACGGCCCTGACCCACCGGGAACTGTCCCGCGCGGGCCTGGCCGTGTCCGGTGCCACCGTCTCGCCCACGGGCCGCCTCGGCGCGGGCGCCGCGGTGCGGGCGGTCCGCGCGTCCGGGGCCGCCTGGCACGCCGCACCGCTGGACCGGCTGTGGGCCGTACCCGCCGCCGAGCAGGTGGCCGGTGCCCTGAACGGCGGGCAGGACCTGCTGTTCCTGGAGGTGACCCTCACGGGCACGGTGCGCGAGACGACGGGCGAGTGCCTGCTGGCCGACTGCGCGGGACTGCCCCTGCGGCTGGCCACCGCCCACCACGACCCCGCGCTGCCCTACCGCGACAACCTCCGCCTGCTCGCCGCCACCCGGGGCCGCCGACTGCGGATCATCGCGCGCCTGGCCCCTGGCCAGCGTCCCCGCGCCCTGCTGCTGGCCATCGAGCACCCCACCGACCCGGCCGCCCGGGTGGACCTGGGCCTGGACCGCCTCCAGCACGCCGACCTGCCCACCGGCACACCCCCACCACCGGCCACGGCCCCCACCGACGACGAGGCCCCCCTGCACCTGCTGCGCCGCCGCGTCCACCAGACGGTGTCCGGGGGCCGCCGCGTCCTCACCCTCACCCGCGGCGGATCCGGCGACGGCGCGCGCCTGCGCCACCTCGGCCTCACCACGGCGGGCGACCTCCTCGACACCCTCCACACCACCGCCCGCGACCGCACCCGCGACCCTTTCGGCCGCCTGCTCCCGACCGACACCCACCACTTCACCCGGGCCTGGCTGGCCGCGGCCGTCTACACGGACGCGGTCGAACGGGAGCTGTGCGCGCACGCCTGGGGAGCCGCTACGACACCGGTGTGATGACTGCTGGTCAGGCGTTCGGCGCGGGCTCCTCTCCCAGGAGGCACCCCGGCGAGCCGGGTGCGCTCACTCCGTGCACCCGGGCAGCCGAACCCGCTGGGCGAGCCCTCCGCCACGGCGGGCAGTGGCGGAGACGCCGCCGCCATGGGCCCGCACGACGGAGCGGACCAGAGCGAGGCCGAGACCATGACCGCGTTCGCTGCCGACGCGGGGCGTGGCGCGGTCAGAAGGGCTCGAAGAGAGGGCCGGTGATGCCGGGGCCGACCCGGGGCCCGGAGTTGGCGACTTCGAGCAGGACGGTCGCGCGCCCGTCGCGGCGCACCGTCACGGCCACGAAGGTCGTGTGGCTACGGCGGTGAGGGCGGCCGTATGAGGAGAAGGCAGCGGCCGTCCACGGCGGCCACGACGCAGAGCATCCTGAGACGACCGAGCCCTTCCCCCCACAGCACGGCGGCCTTCTGCGGCGCGGACGTCCGCCTCAGCACCCGATCAGCGGCTCCTGCGCATCGCTCAGCACCCCTCCGGGACGGCCCGCGGCATCTGCCGGAAGAGGGCCGCGACCTGGGCCGTCAGCCCGGTCGCGTGGGAACCGAGCGCGGCCGACATCTCGTCCATCGGACCGTCGACGGCGGGCACGGCCAGACCGGCTCCGAGCGACCAGACCAGGGTGACCAGCGGAACCGGGTCTCCCGGCGGGGCGGCGCCCTCGCGCTGGACGGCCAGCACGGTGTCGGTGGCCAGCTGGATGCCCTCCCGCGTGAACGCCTCGGTCACGGAGCCCTTGGTGCGTGGGACCGCAGAGCCCGGCGAACCTCCGGCGGTGCGAGGGCCTCGGCTTCAGTGCGCCCCCTGGTCCCGGTAGTCCTCGCCACCGGAGGGGCGCGGTTGTTCCACCCGGGCGAGCCAGGCGGTGAGCAGCGCCTCGAGCGTCTCGGCCTCAGCCGGGGTCAGCAGATCCAGCAGGTGGCGCTCGTTGCGCATGTGGTCGGTGAACGCCCGGTCGATCAGTTCCCGGCCGGGCCCGGTGAGGGCGACGATCCGGCCGCGCTGGTCGTCGTCCGACCGGCGGCGGGTGACGAGTCCGGCCCGCTCCAGGCGGTCGATCCTCTTGGTCATCGCGCCGGTGGTGACCATGGTGTGCACGGCCAGCTCCCCGGGCGCCCGCTCGTAGGGCTCACCGGCGCGCCGCAGCGCGCACAGGACGTCGAACTCGCCCTCGCTGAGGCCGTAGCGGCCGTACACCCGGGTCAGTTCCTCGGTGAGCAGCCCGCCCAGGCGGTGCAGTCGGCCGATCACCCCCTGCGGAGTGACATCGACGTCAGGCCGCTCGCGGCGCCACTCCGCCTGGATACGGGCTACATGATCCAACAGTCGTCGATCTTCCATCGCTCCACACTACCTTCCATGGAAGCTATATTGGCTTCCATGGAAGGTAATACGCTGCGGTGGGTGGCCCTGACCGCGATCGCACCGGTGGCCTGGGGAACCAACTACTTCGTCACCCACGCGTTCCTCCCCGCCGACAGCCCGCTGTACGGAGCCGCCTGGCGGGCACTGCCCGCAGGTCTCCTCCTGCTCGCCCTGCGCAGGCAACGGCCACGCGGCGCCTGGTGGGGGAGATCCGCCGTACTCGGCCTGCTCAACGTGAGCGTGTTCTTCACCCTCGTCTACGTCGCCTCCCAGACCCTCCCGACAAGCCTGGCCTCGACCGTCATGGCGGTGTCCCCGCTGACGATGATGCTCATCGCCTGGCCGCTGGTGTCCGAGCGCCCCCGAACCCCCCACCTGACCGGTGCCGCGATCGGACTCGCCGGGGTGTGCCTCATGCTGCTCACCGGTGCGGACGGAGTGAACCCCTGGGGAGTCCTCGCCTCGGCCGCCGCCATGCTCGTGTCGTCCTTCGGCTACGTCCTCACCAAACGCTGGGGCACCGACACCGACGTCCTCGCCTCGACCGCCTGGCAACTGACCGCCGGAGGCCTCCTGCTGCTCCCGGCCGCCGCGGCCGTAGAGGGCCCTCCCCCCGCACTTTCTCTGTCGGCGCTCCTCGCCTTCGCCTACGTCGCCCTGGTGGCCACCGCACTGGCCTTCACCGTCTGGTTCACCGGCCTGCGGCACCTGCCCGCGGGGACGGTGGGCCTGATCGGACTGGTCAACCCCGTCACGGGCGTCCTGCTCGGCACGGCACTCGCCTCCGAGACACTCACCGCCCAACAACTGGGCGGCCTGGCACTCGTCCTGACCGGAGTGGCCCTCGGCCGCCCCACCCGCGCGCGACGGGACAGCGACAGCAACGACGACGGCGGCAGCGGCCGGACGCCCCCGACCCGCCGTCAGGGCCCACCGCAGGCGGGAGCCGTCGGCCCGGACGCCGACGTCATGGTGACCGACACGGCGGCGCGGCGAGCTGCACGGCCTTGACGCCGACCTGGTTCGCGTCCCTACGCCGAACCGCAAACTCGCCGAAGGCTACGGCACCCGCACCCTCCCGACCGCCCCCGCACCCTGACCGCGCCCGTGTGGGAACCTGCCACCCCTACGCTCCCGCGTCCGGCGCACCCGACGTCTGTGGAGCGGTCCAGCTGGTGAGGAGCCGCAGGGCCTCGGCGGTGCCGGAGCCGGGTTCGACGTTGTAGACGCACAGCGTCTGGTCCGCGTCACCGGGCGCCTGGAAGGACTCGTAGGAGAAGTGCAGCTCGCCGACGAGGGGATGGCGGTAGTGCTTCGCGCCGTGGGTCCGGCGCAGCACCCGGTGGTCGTTCCACCACACGGAGAACTCCGGTGACTTCACGGTGAGTTCGCCGACGAGGTCGGCGAGCTGGCGGTCATGAGGGCTGCGACCGGCCTCCAGGCGCAGGATCGCGACGGTCTCGGCGGCGATCCGTTCCCAGTCGCCGACCCGCTCGCGGGCCTCGGGTTCCAGAAGGTAGTAGCGGGCCAGGTTCCGGCGAGGCACGGGCAGGGCGTCGAAGTCGGTGATGACCTCACGCGCGAGACGGTTGGACGCCAGGACGTCCGTACGTCGGCCGAGGATGAACGCGGGCACGTGGCCGAGGGTCTGCAGCATCAGACGCAGCCCGGGACGCACACGCTGCGGACTGGCCGGGGCACGGCGGACCGGCGTGGGCCGCGCCAGGAGGTCCATGAGGTACTCCCGCTCAGCGGGGTCGAGCCGCAGAGTCCTGGCGAGAGCATCGAGGACCTCGGGGGAGGGGTTGTGCGCCCGGCCCTGCTCGATGCGGGTGTAGTACTCCGTACTGACTCCCGCCAGCCTGGCGACCTCATCGCGACGCAGGCCGGGCACGCGACGGGCCCGGCCGTCCTCGGGCAGCCCCGCGTCGTCAGGGGAGACCCGGGCACGACGGGTGCGCAGGAAGTCAGCGAGTTCGCCACCGCGGTCATCCATGGACCCAGTGTGGCGGGTGAGAGCGGGCCGTGCCCGGGGCCAAGTGGTACTGCCAGTACCTCCCTTACGGATACCTGCCTGGTCAGGGCCCTCTCCGCCGCCCCACGAGACATCCGCGGGTGGTGTTCTTGTGCACAGGCCGATGGCGACAGGCCACGGCGCACACCCCCTTCAACCACCCTGGAAAGGCATGCCCCCATGACCACGCAGACGTCTTCCGCCCGTTCCCTCTCCGGCCGCGTCGCGGTCGTCACCGGCGCCTCCAGCGGTATCGGCGAGGCGTCCGCCGAGCACCTGGCCGGGCTCGGCGCTCGTGTCGCCGTCCTGGCCCGGCGCGCGGACCGACTGGACCAGTTGGTCGCCCGGATCGAGAAGAACGGCGGGCAGGCCCTCGCCCTTGCCGTCGACGTGACCGACGCGGCGGCCGTACGGGCGGCGGCGGACCGGGTCACGGCCGAGTTCGGCGGCGCCGACCTGCTGTTCAACAACGCGGGGGTGATGCTCCCCGCCCCCGTCGAGGAACTCGCCGACGACCAGTGGCAGCACCAGATCGACCTCAACATCACCGGCCTGATGAACGTCATCGGCGCGTTCATCCCCCAGCTGGTGACGACCGCGGAGGAGCGCGGAGTCGCCGACCTGATCAACACGTCCTCGATCGCGGCACAGAACATCTTCCCGAACTTCGCCGTCTACTCAGCGACCAAGGCATACGTCACCCATCTCTCCCGCCACCTGAGGGCCGAGCTGGGAGCGAAGAAGGTCCGTGTCTCGGCGGTCGAACCCGGCATCGTCGGCACCGAACTGCAAAGTCACGTCACCGACGAGGGCGCCCTGGCCTGGCTGGAGGGCTCCAAGGAGACCATGGAGTGGCTCAAGCCCGAGGACATCGCCCACACCGTCGGGTTCATCGCCTCCCTCCCCCCGCGGGCCAACCTCCAGCAGGTGACCGTCATGCCGACCGCCCAGGCCAGCTGACCGTCCGCCGCCAGTCCGCCGCCAGTCCGCCGCCAGTCAGCCCCGGCCGGACCGGGGCGGCTCCGAGCCTCCGCCGACGCCGAAGGTGACCCCACCTCTGGCCGCCACCGGCACCGGCACCGGCACGAAGGGAAGGACTCCGCGCGCACTTCCCGGGCGAGGCCGATCCCCGGAGCGCCCGGCCGGATACGCGGGCGCAGGCTGCCGCCGGTAGGCTACGGCGGTGCGCACGGTCGAACTGCTGTTGGACGAGACGGCGGAGCTGGCGGTCCGGGAGGCTTGGCGGCGGCTGGCGGACGCGGGACTGCCCAGTCAGGCCCGGCACCGCTCACCCACCAACAGCCCCCACCTCACCCTGGCCGCCTGCCCGGAACTGACCGCCCCGATCCGCTGGGAACTCGCCGAAGTGGCCGCCGCCCTCCCGCTGCCGGTCCGGTGCACCGGCACGGTCCGCTTCCAGCGGCCCACCTCGGTGCTGGCCTGGGCACTGGACCTCGACTCCGCGCTCGCCGCCCTGCACCGCCGGGTATGGGAGGCGGTGGCCTCCGACAGCCCGCCCGACACCCTCAACCCCCTCCACGAACCCGGCCGCTGGAACCCGCACATCACCCTCGGCCGGACCCGACGGACCGGCGCCTTCACCGACCGGCGCATCCCCGAGCTGCTCCCGGCACCGCCGCCGTCACTCCGGCTCACCACCCTGCGCAGCTACGACACCCTCACCGGCGCCCTGGAAGTACTCAGCCCCCGCCCCTGACCACCCCCCGGGCGAAGCCAGCGCACCTCCGCAGCCCTGGCACCGGGGCACGGCGCCCCGCGTCCGGGCCTGTCGTCACGACGCCTGAAGACCCGCTCATCATGCTGTAACGAGTCCTCAGCAGACGGCGAGCGAACCGGGGGAGAGGACGGACCCGCCACGCGCGCGCTCGCTACCCCTCCGCCGCATGCCCTGAACGGTCCCCCGCTGGCGGCCCGTCATGGGTGATCACGCTCGCCCGGGACGCTGAACGCGCCCGCGACGTAGGACTCGTCCCCGTAGCCGACGGCCGTCAGCTCGCGGCCCGGCGCGCCGCCCACCTCGCACGGATGCCCGCGCTGACGGCGCTCAGGACCGGTGAGCGAGCCCCGGCTCCCGCGTCGCCGACGGCCTGTTGCGCGTCATGCCGGGGCCGTCGGTACCCGGGCAGCGGATGGCCGGTGGCCTCCTTGCGCGCGGCGGGCGGTACTCCCGCCCGCCGCGCGCGCCGTCAGGAGCGGGCCAGCAGCGTCCGCAGTGCCCCCGCGATGTCCTCCGGCGCCTCCTCGGCCATGAAGTGGCCGGTGGAAACGGTGGAGTGGTCCAGGTCCTTTGCCCAGGCGCCCCACAGGGCGGCGGCCTCGTAGCCGAGGGCCGCGCCCCAGTCCTGCTGGAGCACCGACACCGGCATGGCGAGCTGGTTGCCCGCGGCGCGGTCGGCACGGTCGTGGTCCACGTCGATACCGGCGGACGCGCGGTAGTCGGCCACGATCGAGGGGACGGCCTCGCGGCACGCCGTGAGGTAGGCCTCCCGCACATCGGCCGGGACGGCGTCCGGGTTGTTGGCCCAGACGTCCAGGAAGTAGCCGAAGAACTCGTCCGAGCTGGCCTGGATCATCTTCTCGGGCAGGCCGGGGGGCTGGGCCATCAGGTACAGGTGGAAGCCGACGGCCGCCGTGACACCGTGCAGTGCCTCCCACATGTCCAGCGTGGGCAGGACGTCGAGGCAGGCCAGGTGGGTGATGACGGCCGGGTGGTCGAGGCCGGCGCGGAAGGCGACCAGCGCGCCGCGGTCGTGACCGGCCAGGGCGAAGCGCTCGTGCCCGAGGCGCTGGGCGAGCGTGACGACGTCCTGGGCCATGGTCCGCTTGGAGTAGGTGTCGGGGCCGTCCTCCAGCGGCTTGTCGCTGTCGCCGTAGCCGCGCAGGTCGGGAACGATGACGGTGTGGTCGGCGGCGAGGTCGGCGGCGACGTGCCGCCACATGAGGTGGGTCTCCGGAAAGCCGTGCAGCAGGACGATCGGAGTGCCCGATCCGCCGACCGCCACGTTGAGGGACACGCCCTCGGTGACGCTGACGCGCTGGTACTGGAAGTCCGGGATGGTGGGTGTCATGGTGCCGCTCGTTTCTGGTGAGTCGTTTCCGCTGTCAGGTGCCGCGTCGGCCGTGGGCCGGGCGCTCGTCCCTGTACGAAGCCTGCGGGCGGTGAATGAACAACCGATGAGCGCTGTACGTTTGACCTCGTGATTCCCTGCCGGAACGGACGACTGCGATGGGCCTGACGCTCGGTGTCCTGGGGCCGGTGGCCGCCTGGGACCCGCAGGGGGACCCGGTCGCGCTCAAGGGGCCCAGGCACCGGGCGGTACTGGCCCGGCTCCTCGTCGCGCGCCGCCGCGTCGTCCCCGTCGCGCGGCTCGTGGAGGACCTCTGGGAGGAGCCCCCGGCGGACGCGGTGAGTTCCGTGCGCACCTTCGTCGCCGCGCTGCGCCGCGCCCTCGAACCCGACCGGCCGCCCCGCGCCAAGCCCCACCTGCTCGTCACCGAGGGGCCCGGCTACGCCCTGAAGGCGCAGGAGGAGGACGTGGACGCCTGGCGCTTCGAGCGGGCCATCGCCTCCGCCGCGGAACTGCCGCCCAGCGAGGCCGTCAGCCGCCTCACCGAGGCGCTCGGCTGGTGGCGCGGCCCCGCGTATGCCGGTCTCGACGACGCCCCCTGGGTCCGCGCGGAACGCTCACGGCTGGGGGAACTGAACTGCCAGGCACTGGAGCGCCGCGCCGAGGCACAGATCGCCCTGGGCGCCGCCGCCCAGGCGGTCCCGGACCTGGACGCGTACGTGACCGAGCACCCCTGGCGCGAGGACGGCTGGTACCTGCTGGTGCTGGCGCTCTACCGGTCGGGTCGCCAGAGCGACGCGCTCTCGGTCGTGGGACGGGCCCGGCGCCTGCTCGGTGAGCAGATGGGCATCGACCCGGGACCGAGACTGCGCCGCCTGGAGACCGACGTCCTGCGCCAGGCCGGGCATCTCGATCCCGGTCCCGGCGGTACGGCCGCCCAGGTCTGGGCGGAGGCGACCGCGGCCTACGAACGCACGGTCCCCTCGTACGCGCGCGCCCGGCTGGAGTCCACGGCGGGGCTGATGCGCGACCTGGCCGTCACCGGCGGCGGAGGCCTGGAAGCGGCCCGTCGCCACCGGGTGTCCGCCGTGGCGGCCGCCGAGCAGCTCGGCGACCCGGAACTCACCGCCCGCGTCATCGGCATCTACGACGTACCGGCGGTCTGGACCCGGTCCGACGACCCCGAGCAGGCCCAGTGGCTGGTCGACGCCGCCGAGCGCACCCTGCGACTCCTGCCCGCCGGGGCCCACGACCCGGCCCGCGCCCGGCTCCTCGCCACCGTCGCCGTGGAGTCCCGCGGCACCGAGCGGGCCCGCGCCTACCAGGCGGCCCGGCAGGCCGAGCAGCTCGCCCGCGGCCTCGGGGACGGGCCACTGCTGGCCTTCGCGCTGAACGGCGTGTTCATGCAGACCTTCCAGCGCGCGGGGCTCTCCCCCCGCCGGGACGCCGTCGGTGCCGAGATCGTCTCCCTGGCGCAGCGCAACGACCTCGTGACGTACGAGGTCCTCGGACACCTCATCCGTCTTCAGTCGCGCTGCGCCGTGTCCGACCTCGCTGGCGCCGAGCAGCACGCGGTGGCCGCCGACCGGCTCTCCGAGCGCTACGGCCTCCCGCTCGTGAGCGTGTTCACCACCTGGTACCACGCCCTGCGCACCGCCCTGACCGGAACGCTCGCCGCGGCCGACGAGGCATACCGGCGGGCCGACGCCGCTCTGGAGGGCGCGGGGATGCCGGGACTGCGCAACGGGCTGCTGCCACTGGCCCGGCTCGGGCTGCACCTCTCCCACGGCGTCGCGCCACCCGAGGACGTCGCCGAGGCCGACTGGGGACCGTACGAGAACTGGGTCCGCCCGTGGCTCCTGGTGAGCGCGGGGGAGACGGAGGCCGCGCGCGCGGCGCTGGAGGACATCGCCTCGCCGCCGCGCGACCTCATGTCCGAGGCCCTGTGGTGTGTGGTGGGCAAGGCGGCCGTGGCGGTGGGCGACCGGGCCACGATGCGTCGCGCGCTCCGGCAACTGCAGTCGGCGGAAGCGGAGTTGGCGGGCGCCCAGAGCGGTCTCGTCACCTTCGGCCCGGTCTCGGCATGTCTGCGGGAACTGTCCGACGGGCTCGACGGCCATGGGTAGGACACTCCTCGGCGTGGACCCGTGTCCGTGCGGTTGTCCCTCGAACCGAGGTCCGCGCCGGGTCGTACGAACCGGGGTCCGCGCCGGGTCGTACGCACCGGGGTCCGCGCCGGGTCGTACGAACCGGGGCCCGCGCCGGGTCGTAGCGGTGTCTGCGGGGCATCCGCCCGCGCGTGCTCCCGCCGCGGGGCGGGGCGCCGCCCCGAAGGGGGAGCCGGTCGTGCAAGTCAGGCGGCAACAGCCCTTCTGGTGACGGGAGATAAACTCCTGCGCCGGAGGGGATCACGGGGTGGGGGATCACGGGGTGAGTGAGACAGACGTGGTGCCCGCGGCGCCCGGTCGGTTGCGCCGAGTGCTGCCGCGTGGCAGGCGCGGCCGGTTGGTGCTGGCAGCCGCGCTGGTGTTCGTGCTTGCGGGCACCGGGCTCGGGACGTGGGCGGCGGACACCTGGCCGTGGCCGAAGGACCGCTACTGCTGGGGCGCGTGGGAGGAGGACAGCGGCCCGGGCTTCCTCGGCGACGGTGACGACGGGTCACGCACCGGCAGGGAGACGGCGCCCACCCGTGAACGCCCGACCGGCAGCTGCGAGGTCGCCATCACCCGCGACGACAGGAGCGGTTACGACGGCGGCAAGGTCTCCATCGACCAGAAGGTGGCCGTCGAGTACGGGCCGGTCCCCGAAGCCGTCGACGCCCGGCTGGCGATGATCCATGACGGTTTCCTGGGCGGCGACATGGTCTCGCTCCCGGACGGACTGCCGGGCACGGTCAACGGGCGCGGTGGTCTGCTGGTGCTCCCGAAGTCCTGCGATGCCAAGGACGGTCGGCCGACCGTCGTGACCATGCGCGCGTCCGGTACGTACACCGGCGGCCCCTCGTACACGCGGAACGACCCGCCCGACCTGGGCGGCGTCCGTCAGGCGGCGGTGCTGCTCGTGGCGGCGGCCAACCGCGGGATGACGGCGGCCGGTTGCGCGCCGGACGAGCCACTGAGGGTCAGCTCGCCGGTGTACGACCTGCCGGGTGAGCGGGAGCGCGTCTTCAGCGCCTCTGACGACGTCTGCGGCATCCGCGGCCTGCGCCTCGGCACGCAGGACATCGAATACCAGACCAGCGCGGTCACCCGCGACCTGCAGACGTGCAGCGTCCGTGGCGATCGCGACGGCGTGACATACCTGGAACTGGCCATGGTCGCGCGGCCCCGGCTGGCCGCGGCGTTCGACGGCATCACGGGCGACGACCCCGTGGCCCGCGGCTGGCGCGGAACGGGCACCATCGGCGACCAGCACGCGATCGTACGGGCCGACTGCGCGGGGCGGCCCGCCACCTTCCTGATGGGCGCCTCCACCGACACCGGCCATCTCGCCGCCTTCGCCAACGCGGCCGCCGCCCGCCTGGGCTGCGCCCCCGTCGCCCCCGAGGGAGTGGCCCGGTGAGCAGCACCGCGGACGAACCGAACCGATACGAGCAGCCCCTGCCCGCCGACCGGGAACCGCTCAGCGAGCGGCGCCTGCCCTGGTGGCACTGGCGCGGACTGCTGGACGGCCGACTCCGGCCGCTGCTGGCGGCGGCTCTCTCCGGGGTGCTGCTCGGCGTCGGCGGCACGGCCTGGCAGACCCAGGCCGGACCGTTCGCGCCGGACGAGGTGTGCTGGGGCGCGCTGTCCCGCGACGACCTCGCTCCCCTCTTCCGCAAGCCGGAGGACGTCAAGGCGGTCGAGGCGCCCGTGCTGCACGGTGATCCCGTGGACGGACCCGTCGGCAATTGCCAGTTGACCAACAGCGACGGCGACGGATGGGCGCTCACCGCCCGGGTGCACCGGCTGGACGAGCGGACCGGCGACCACCGCACGTGGGCTGGTGAGTTCCTCTCCGCCCGTCTCACCCCGCTCGGCGGCGGCCTGTTGGGTATGGCCTCGGACAACCGTGCCTGGCTCGCCGTCCCGGACGGCTGCCTGGGCCGCCCCGGCGACTTCGACGGGCCGACCGTCGTGGACATCGCCCAGGGCGACTGGATCAGTGACATGGAGCCGCTGACCCCGCAGCGCGACGCGATGGCCCGCATGGTCGTGAAGCTCGTCAACCAAGTCAGCGCGGACCTGGGCTGCACCGGCACGATCGCCGATCCGGTCGAACGCCTCCCGAAGGCCGCCCGCTACACCCGCACGGAGAAACCGGACGCGCTGTGCGGCATCAAGGGGCTGACCCTGGGCAAGAAGCGCAAGCCGTACCACTACCCCATGATCACCGACGGGCACGGCCCCGTACGCACCTGCGACCGGGACATCACCGGCTCACAGCCGACGCTGCGCCTGATGACCGTCCAAGACCCACGGCTGGCCGCCCTCTTCACGAGGACGGCCCTGCACGAGGGCGACAGGGTCCGCTCCACCGCCGGTTACGGCGGCCTCGGCCCCAACCTCGGCATCCTCCAGGCCCGTTGCCAGGCGGGCCCGACGGTGTTCCTCGTCCAGGCCGACGACAGCGGGATGAGCGCCGACCTGCGCACCCTCTTCCCCCGCTACGTCGAGGCCGAAGCCGCCCGCCTCGGCTGCGGCCCGCTCAACCTGGACCTGCCACGGCCGGGAGCAAGCCGCTGACCCTCGTGGCGGTGGCCAGGACAGGACCTCTCCCCGTGCCACGACAGCGACCCCGGATACCGCCGTCCCGCCTCGCGCCGCCCCCTGGGCTGACGACGTCAGACGCGGCTTCGGCTCCGCTCTCTCGACCATGCGCAATACGCCGGGGCCCGTCTTCGGGCCGGAGCGGAGTGTCAGTACGAGTCGGCGGGGACGGGTGAGAGCCGGTAGGCGCCCTCATGGGTGATGACGCGGCCCGCGGTGGGCGGCGCGAAGTGGGTGCCCAGGACGAGGGTGTCCGTGGCGGCGAGCGAGCCGAGCAGCGTGCGGCGCGAGGCCTCGGACCGCTCGGGGTCGATGTCGACGCAGGCCCCGATGGCGGGGTGGGCGAGCTGGACGGGGTGGTGGATGCAGTCGCCGGTGATCAGAGCCGTGTGGCCGCGGCTGGTCAGTTCCAGGGCGATGTGGCCGGGGGTGTGCCCGGGGGTGGGGA
The DNA here is from genome assembly GCF_042796855.1 of Streptomyces sp. NPDC057877. Taxonomy (NCBI): domain Bacteria; kingdom Bacillati; phylum Actinomycetota; class Actinomycetes; order Kitasatosporales; family Streptomycetaceae; genus Streptomyces; species Streptomyces sp. NPDC057877. The sequence continues at coordinate 214,145 of NZ_JBHVMS010000010.1, read as the reverse complement.
TCAGGCGCAGGCCCATGGCGATCTCGACGCCGTCGGCGGGGACGTCGACCAGGTCGAGCAGTTCCGCCTCCTCCACCGGGATCACGGAGTCCCGGAACATCTGCTGGCGCGCCTCCTCCATGTCATACCCGGCCCAGAACTCCCGCTCGACGCGGGAGGTGAGGTAGCGGGCGTGGGGGAAGGTGGGCACCCACGCGCCGTTCACCTCGTGGGTGTTCCAGCCGACGTGGTCGGCGTGCAGGTGGGTGAGGATCACCAGGTCGACGGCGTCCGGGGGGAATCCGGCGGCGGTGAGGCGCTGAAGGTAGTCGGTGTTCAGGTCGTGCCAGGCGGGGTTGGCCCGCTCCTTGCCGTTGCCGATGCCGGTGTCCACCAGGATGCGCAGCCCGTCGACGGTGAACGCGAAGCTGTGGCTGTCGATGCGCAGGATGCCCTCGTCGTCGGCGAAGTGGGGGCGCAGCCAGTCCTGCCCGGCGACGACGTCCGGGGTGGCGCCGGGCAGCAGCCACGGTCCGGTGGCGGGCGGCAGGAGGATCTCGTCGATGCGGTGGACGGTGACGTCGCCCACGGTCCAGGAGGGGATGGCGGTCGGGTCGGTGGCCGGGGGAGTGCTCATGATCGGGTGTTTCCCTGTGTCTCGTACGGAAGGTTCGTGTGGGCGCCGCGGGCTGTCCCGCGTCGCGACATGGCGAGTGCGGCCAGGGCCGCGACGGCGAGCAGGGCGGCGGCGCTGGCACAGGTGTGGGCGGTGGTGTTCAGCCCGTAGTGCTGGGTGGCGGCGCCCGCGGCGATGGCGGGCAGGCTCATGGACAGGTAGCTGAGGATGTAGTAGGCGGCCAGGGTCGCGGCGCGGTCCCGCTCGTCGAGCGAGGCCAGCGTCATGCGCAGCGCCCCTTGGGAGACGGCGCCGAAGGCGACGCCAGCCAGGGTCGCGCCCCCGTAGACGGCGGGCAGCCCGGCGCCGTGCAGACCGAGCAGGCTCAGGGCCGCGGACGGGATGACGGCCAGGCTTCCGCCGGTGGCGGCGGCGCGTGGCGCCGTGCGTCGCAGCACCCACACGGTGAGCGTGGCCGCGGCGGTGAGCACGAAGAAGACCATGCCGCCGGTCGCCGGTGAGGCACCGGGGGCCACGAGGTGCACGAGCGCCGGTCCGAGGGAGGAGTAGAAGCCGCCCAGGGCCCATACGGCGACGACGGCGGTGCCGACCGCCAGCAGGGCGCTGCGCGCCGAGGGCGGCACGGCGAGGTGAGGGCGCAGCGACCGCAGGGCACCGGCGTGCGGACGGGCCGTCTCCACGGTGAACGTGACCGCGAGCGCCTGGGCAGCGAAGAGGACCGCCAGCAGGATGTACACGGTGACCGTGGGCGCGGGGGCGAAGCGGACGAGAAGGGTAGAGGCCAGGACGCCCGCGGCCATGCCCGCCACCGGGGCGATGCTGTTGGTCAGGGCGGACCGGCCTGGACGCGGGAGGTCCTGCAGGTCGAGGAGGGCCGCTCCCGCGGCGCTGGTGGCCGCGCCGGTGGCCGCTCCCTGCAGGACGCGGGCGGCGATCAGCGCTCCGGCGCCGTCCGCCGAGGCCAGCAGCACCATGGAGGCCGCCTCCAGCAGCAGGGCACCCACCAGTACGGGGCGCCGCCCGAGGTGGTCGGAGAGCGCTCCGGTGGTGAGCAGGGCCAGCAGCAGCGTCAGGGAGTAGGCGCTGAAGACCACGGTGATGGTGAGCGCGGACAGGTCCCAGGCGTCCTGGTAATGGGGGTACAGGGGTGTGGGCGCACTGGATGCCGCGAGGAGCGCGGCCAGGATCGAGGCGTCCAGGACGAAGGACGCCGCGCGGTGGGCGGCCTGGGTGCGGGCTCCCGGGCGACTGGATGGCGCGGGCGCGCGGGGTGTGACGGTGGACATGGGACTCCTCGGCGCTAAACGCAATGACTTTGCTTTAAGGCACCGTAGGTTCTACAGTCCACTAACGCAAATCTTTAGCTTTTGGCGTCGGAGGTTGCTCCGGCCCGCCAGCTCCCGAGGAGACAACTCCATGCCCTCCGCCGAACTCACCCCGCCGGAAGCGGCCCGCTGGGCCGCCCGCGCCGGGCTCCCGCTGCCTGCCGACCGCCATGCCGCGGTCGCGGCCACCGCCCAGCACATCCACACCGTCGTCGCGGTCCTGCGTGAGCTGGACTTCGGGGACACCCCGCCCGCCCCCGCCTACCGCGCGGAGCAGGAGATCCACCATGCGGCCGTATGAGATGTCCCTGAGCGCGGCCGCCGACGCGATCCGGGCCCGCCAACTGTCCCCCGTCGAGCTGGCGGACTCCGTCCTGGAGCGCATCGAACAGGTGGACCCGCAGCTTCGGGCCTACGTCACCGTCACCGCCGAGCAGGCCCGCCGGGCCGCGCGCGAAGCGGAGAGCGACATCGCGGCCGGCCGCTACCGTGGTCCGCTGCACGGCATCCCGATGGGCCTCAAGGACCTGATCGACGTCGCCGGTGTGGCGACGTCGGCCAGCTCCCGCGTCCGAGCCGACCACCGCGCACCGGCCGACAGCACCGTCGCCGCACGCCTGTCGGCGGCCGGAGCCGTCCTGGTCGGCAAGACCCACACCCACGAGTTCGCCTACGGGCTGACCACCCCGCAGACCAACAACGCCTGGGACACCGGCCGGGTCGCGGGCGGCTCCAGCGGCGGATCCGCCGTCGCCGTCGCCGCGGGCGCCGCCACCTTCGCCCTGGGCACCGACACCGGCGGATCCATCCGGGTGCCCGCCGCGCTGAACGGGGTCGTCGGCCTCAAGCCGACCTACGGCCTCGTCCCCCGCCACGGCGTCACGTCCCTGTCCTGGTCCCTGGACCACGTCGGCCCGATCACCCGCACCGTCGAGGACGCGGCCCTGGTCCTGACCGCCCTGGCCGGACACGACCCCCGGGACCCCGCCTCCCTGACCACTCCCGCCGTGGACTACCGGCCGGGCGCGGGCACGGACCTGACGGGGCTGCGCGTGGGCGTGCCGCGCAACCACTACTTCGACCACGTCGATACGGAGGTGGAGGCCGCCGTCCGGCGCGCGATCACCCGGCTTCGGGCGCTCGGCGCGCGCCTCGTCGAGGTCGAGATCCCCATGACCCGCTACCTCCAGGCCACCCAGTGGGGCCTCATGGTGCCCGAGGCGACCGCCTACCACGAGAGCACCCTGCGCACGGTCCCCGAGCTGTACCAGGACGACGTCCGCATCCTCCTCGAGTCCGGTGAACTGATGCCCGCCGGGGACTACTTGCGGGCCCAGCGCGCCCGCACCCTCATGCGGCAGGAGTGGGCGCGCATCTTGCGGGAGGTCGACCTGATCGTCGCCCCCACCGTCCCGGCGACCGCGGTCAAGGCCGACCAGGAGACCATCACCTGGGCCGACGGCACCGTCGAGGGCGTCTCCGACGCCTACGTACGCCTCTCGGCCCCTGCCAACATCACCGGGGTGCCGTCCCTGTCCGTCCCCGTCGGCCACGACGCGGCAGGCCTGCCGATCGGCATGCAACTGCTCGGGCGACCGCTCGGGGAGAGCACGCTCCTGCGAGTCGGCCACGCCTACGAGCAGACCCAGCCCGCCCGCCAGCTCGCGCGCGCGGTGTGAACGGGCGCGTGGGCCCGGCCCGGTCACTCGGCCGGGCCCGGAAGCGCCGTTCGGCTCCAATCGGCCGCCGATCGGCCGGGTGCCGCAGGAAGAAGACCGTCGCACGGAAGTGGGCGGCCCACTAGACGCAATGATTTTGCTTTAAGGTGGGTTGCATGAGCAGGCAGATGGTGCGCCCCGGCGGGCGCAGTGCCCGGGTCCAGGCATCGGTCCACGCCGCCGTACGCGAACTCGCCTCGGAAGCGGGCCGGGACGCCCTGACGGTACCGCTGATCGCCCAGCGCGCGGGCGTGACACCGTCGACGATCTACCGTCGGTGGGGGGATCTGCAGGAGCTGCTGTCGGACGTGGCGGTCGAGCGGCTACGGCCCGACACCGCACCCCACGACCACGGTGCCCTGTCGTCCGACCTGACGGCCTGGGCCGAGCAGTTCCTCGACGAGATGGCCTCCGCCACCGGCCGCGCCTACATCCGCGACGCCCTGCTCGGCGACCCGGACGGCAGCAACGCCGGCCAGTGCTCGGCCTACGCCGCCGACCAGATCACCCTCATCCTCACCCGAGCAGCCGAACGCGGGGAGAAGACTCCCGACGTCGAGACGGTCATCGACCGCGTCGTGGCGCCCATGATGTACCGCATCCTCTTCCGCCCGGACGGACTCGGCGCCACGTACGCCCACCGACTCGTGGCCGAGGCCCTCGGCCAGACTGGCCCGTGACCAGCTGATCGCACCGGCGCGCCTCGCGGGAGGCGCCTGAGACGCCCGGGGGGTGCTGCCATGCGGCGCATGCCTGTCATCGACGGTCAGGGCAACGCCCTGACCGCGTTCCTCACCGCCAGTACAGAGGACGTCCCGCCCGACGACGCGCCCCTGCCCCTGTCGCTCGTGGCGCTCCGGCACGACCGGCGGGTCCTGTTGGTTCTCGACCGGCATCGTCGGTCCTGGGAGCTGCCCGGCGGCATGATCGAGCCCGGTGAGACCCCGCGCCAGGCCGCCCTGCGCGAGCTGTCGGAGGAGACCGGCCAGCGGGCCGACGAGCTGTCCTTCGCGGGCTACGCGAGGTTCGTGCTGGGCGTGGACGGGCGGACCGAGTACGGTGCGCTGTTCACCGGCAGCACCGCCAGCCCCGGCCCGTGCCGGGCCAACGACGAGATCGCCGACTTCACCTGGTGGGACCCCGGCACCCCCGGCCCGGAACCCACCGAGTCACTCGACCTGCACCTCGTACGCCTGGTGGCCCTTTCCCAGCACTGGGGGCAGGTCACCGCATGCCCCTGGCCCCGGCCCTGATCGCCTCGCGGATACGGAAGTACGTACCGCAGCGGCAGATGGTGCGGATGCCGTCGAGGTCGGCGTCGGTGATCTCGCGGCCCTCGGCGGTGACGCGGCGCACCAGGGCGACCGCGGCCATGACTTGTTCGCCGTTGAGGCGGAAGGTGTGCTCGGGCACGGGCTGCTCTCCAGGCGTCTCAGCGGATGTGGTCCAGGCCCTCGGTGGGGGTCCAGTTCGGGCGGGGTGTTCGACTGCCGGGTGTAGAAGTAGTCGTCCCAGCTGGCCTCCAGGAAGTGTCCGCCGCGCAGGTGCAGACTGGAGGTCAGGGTCAGGGCGATGCCGTCCATGAGGCAGCCCATCATCTGGGCCTCCAGACCACGGGGGCCGTCGAGGTGGTGATGCCCTGGCCCACCTCCGTGCTCGGCACCGCGAAGGACACCGTGCCGTCCGTGCCGACCTCGACCGTGATCAGGCCCGAGGTCGGCAGGGCCGCCGCGGTCATCACGTCGTTGAGATCGACCAGTTCGGTGATCTCCGGCGAAGGGGTCTCCGACGAAAGGATCCCCGGTGCAGGGATCTCCGGTGACGGGATGCCCGGTGAAGGGACGTCCGCCGCCCGTGCCCCGGGCGCGGTGGCGAGTTCGGCGGCGGCCGTCAACGTCGGGGCGGACAGTACGTATCCCAGGAACCGGCGTCTGCCGAAGGGCTGCGGGCCGGGTGGCTGCGCGGCGGAACCGCTGGGCGAGGTCGGCATCGTTCCGTCCTGGGTTCATGGCCGGGGGCTCAGGTGCTCCGGTGAGCGCGGACGGGGGTCAGGAGGGGCGGTTGGCGTCGGGAATCGCCCGCGACGGAGCCGCTCGGGGACCAGGTCCACAGGGACCGCGCCCGCGCGGGCGGAGCCGCTCCCAGCGCCCCGAGCGCTCCCAGGGCTCCGCCCGTGATCAACATCTTGCGCCTGCTGGGTCCGTTCATCGCTTCGAACTCCTCCTTGAGCCCTTGAGCCCCTGAGCCCTTGAGTCCTTGAGTCCTTGAGTCCTTGAGTCCTTGAGGCCTTGAGCGCTCGCGGTCCTGTAGACCTGTCGATCTCCCTTGATACGATGAAACATATTGCGAATCTCTGTCTCATTGCTGTCTCATCAGGGGAGCACAAACGTGAGGTGCACGCCAGAGGCTTCGCGGAATCAGGGCGCACCTATTGGCCACACGTCAACAGGTCTCCCGTCTCCCGAGTGAGCGAGCCGCAAGTCCCGTCGTTGAACGCGCTGTTGACACATCGCCAAGAGCACCCCACTGTGGGGACCCGTTCGCGAGGCAGGGAGCCCGCCATGGTGACAGCAGAGCAACTGCACGAGTCCGTCGAGGGGCAGACCATCACCAGGCTGCTGCGCCGTAACGCCCAGCGGTTCGCCGAGCGTCCCGCGCTGACCACCGGCCCCGGTCCGGACGCCGGAACCCTGTCCTGGGCGCAGTTGCTAAACGACCTGCCGCACGTGCGCGCGGTCATCGTCCTCGACTGGTCCGCCGCCCCCGCCGACGATCCACGCTTCGTCAGCGCGGTGCTCTCCCGCGCGGAACAGGTGAAGCGGCACCGGGTCCGGGCCGGTCCCTGGACCGCGGAGACCGGTGAGCTGACGCCGAAGCTGAGCCTGCGCCGTCGTGCCATCGACGGACTGCACGCCGTCACCATGGAGTCGATGTACACATGACCGCGACGCGTACCGCGCTCACGGACGGAAGGACTCACATGGGCGTTCAGCGCCAGGCCCAGCGACGGCGGATGGAGCCGGACGCCCGGCGGGCCGAGATTCTCGGTGTCGCGCGCAGGCTGTTCGGGGCCCACAGCTACGGCACGGTGTCCCTGTCGGACATCGCCGCCGAGGCTGGTGTGGCCCGCGCCCTGGTCAGCCACTACTTCGGCAGCAAGCGGCAGCTCTACCTGGAGGTGGTCCGGCAGATGATGGTCGTCCCCGCCTCCGTCTCCGAGCGGCTTCCGCCGACCACCGCGGAGGAACGTGTAGCGATCTGTGTCGACCGGTGGCTCGAAGTGGTGGAGCGCAACCGGGAGATGTGGCTGTCCGCGATCGGCCTGGAGGCGCTCGGCCATGACCCGGAGATCGACCAGATCATGCTGGAGGCCGACGAGATCGCCACCGACCGTGTCCTGGAGGCGGCGATGATGGCCGATGTCACCCAGGGCCGGGAGAAGCTCCGGGCGATGATCCGCGCGCACAGCGGGATGCTGAAGGCCGCCTCCCGCGAATGGCTGGTGCGCGGCACCCTCAGCCGCAGCGACCTGCACGTGATGCTGACCCGCACCGTGCTCCATCTGGTGCACACGGTCTTCCCCGCCGTGCGGGACGACTGAGAACCCCCTACCGACGTGCCGAGGAGAGATGACCGTCATGCCCCGAGTCCTGTCAGACGAACGCCGTGACCTGGTCCGGGCGATCGCCGACTTCTGCCGCCGCGAGTGCGGAACCAAGGAACAGCGCGACAAGCTCACCGCCAACGGCCAGGTGCAGCACAACCAGAAGCTCTACGAGAAGATGGCGGAGCTGGGCTGGCTCGGCATCGCGGTCCCGGAGGAGTACGGCGGCGCGGGCCTGGGGATGACGGACCTCTGTCTGTTCCTGCGGGAGACGTCCTACGGACTCGCGCCGATCAGCGGTTTCGGGACGACCGTCATCGCGGCCGCCGCCTACGAGAAGTTCGGCACCGAGGAGCAGAAGCGCACCGTGCTCGAAGGCGTGGTGGGCGGCCGGGTCGAGGCCATCTCGATGTCGGAGCCGGGCGCCGGTTCCGATGTGGCGGCCCTGAACTGCCGCGCGGCACGCACCGACGGCGGCTATCTGGTCAACGGCCAGAAGACCTGGTGCTCCAACGCCCACATCGCCGACCATGTGCTGCTCATCGCCCGCACCGAGCCGGGCGCCTCGAAGCACGACGGACTCACCCAGTTCCTGGTGCCCACCGACGCCGACGGCCTCCAGATCCGGGGCATCGACACCATGGGCGGCAAGGAGGTCAACGACCTCTACTTCACCGACTGTTTCGTCCCCGACTCCGCGGTGGTCGGTGTCCCCGGACAGGGGTGGACCCAGCTCATGGCCGGGCTGAACCTGGAGCGGATGATCCTCGCCGCCCTGATGCTGGGCGTCGCCCGACGGGCCTTCGACGACACGCTCGCCTACGTCCGCCAGCGCGAACAGTTCGGGCGTCCCATCGGCTCCTTCCAGGCGCTCAAGCACCGGATCGCGGACATGGCCACCGAACTCCAGTGCGCCGAACTGCTCCTGGACGACGTCGCCGCCGCGATCGACGCCGAGCCCGACCGGGTGTTCGCACGCGAGGCCTCCATGGCCAAGCTCAAGTGCACCGAACTCGCCAAGCACATCACCCTGGAGGGCGTGCAGATGATGGGCGGCTACGGCTACACGACGGAGTACGGCATGGAGGCCCTGCTCCGCTCGACAATCGCCTCCACGGTGTACGGCGGGACGAGCGAGATCCAGCGGGAGATCATCGGCAGGACGTACGGGCTTTAGACCACTGGCGTTGACGACACGCGGACGTGTCAGAGGCCGAACAGGTCCGCCGCGTTGTCATGGCACACCGCCCGCAGCCACTCCTCTCCCAGACCCAGCCGTTCCAGGGCATGGAGCTGGTGCAGGTACGGATAGGGGATGTTGGGGAAGTCGGAGCCGAGCAGCACGCGGTCACCGAGGGCGGTGAGCCGGGGCAGGGCTCGACCGGGGAACGGCATGAACCGCTCGGTGAAGTCGGTGAACGCCATCGTGGTGTCCAGCCGTACCTCGTCGTACCGTTCGGCGAGGCCGAGGAACTGCTCGTACTCCGGCATGCCCATGTGCGCGACGACCAGCCGCAGCCGGGGGTGCCGGGCCAGTACGCGCGCGACGGGCTCGGGGCCGGTGTGCTTGCCGGGCGCGGGCCCGGAGCCGCAGTGCATCACCACGGGGATCCCGGCCTCGGCCAGTACGCCCCACGCTCGCTGGAGACGTTCGTCGGCAGGGTCGTAACCCCCCACCTGCACATGGGCCTTGAACACCCGCGCCCCCGCTTCGACCGCCGCGCTGACGTACGTCTCGACGTCCGGCTCGGGAAACAGGGTGGCGGTGTGCAGACAGTCGGGGGTGCGGCCCGCGAAGTCGGCCGCCCAGCCGTTCAGCCACTGCGCCATGCCGGGCTTGTGCGGGTAGAGCATCGCGGTGAAGGCCCGGACGCCGAACTCCCTCAGCAGCGCCGTCCGTTCCGCCTCCTCCCTCCGGTACGTGATCGGCCACCCCAGGCCGCCGATCAGCGGCCCGTTCGTGTCGAAGTAGTCCCAGACCTTGCGCAGGACCCGCTCGGGCATGAAGTGGGTGTGGACATCGATCAGCCCGGGAAGGCCGAGCCGCTCCGCGAAGCGCCGGACCTCGAGGGCCTCCGTGCGGTGATCGTTCATGCCGCTCACGATCGGCCCCGGTGGGAGGGCGGGGCCACCCCTGCTACGGGAGGCATCCGTCACAGCACAGCCCGCGTCCGCTCCCCTCGGGGCGGCCCAGGCGCTGTGGGACATCGCCGGAAAGACCTACGGCGCCCCGGCGCACGCCCTGCTGGGCGGCCCGGTGCGGGACCGCGTCCGCGTCTACGCCTGGGTCGGCGGCGACGACCCGGGCGAACTCACCGAGCAGGTCGCCGAGCAGGTGGAGGCCGGGTTCACCGCGGTGAAGACGAACGGCGCGGGCCCCACCTCCCCGGTGGCCCCCCGGCCGAGACTGCCTCGGTCGTGGCCCCGGTCACCGCCGCCCGGACGTCCTCGGCCCGGACCGGGACGTCGCCGTCGACTTCCACGGCCGCTTCACGGCCCGCCCGCGCCCGCCGCACCCTCGCGCGAGAGGAGCCGTACGCCGCTACCCGGTCGACCGTCGCACCGACGACCTCGGCACGCCGGAACCCACGGTGCGCTGCTGGACGCCGAATGCCTGCGACCGTCGATCGCGGGGGCGGAGTCGAACGTGGCGATGTATCTGGCGGACCACGGCATCCCCGTGACCTGGCTGTCCGGGCGCCGTGCTGCTGACGCTGTTCGTACGGCGGCAGCGGCGCCGTCGGCATCCATCGTCCTCGTCGGGCTGGACGAGGCGCGACCTGTGGGGCGCGGACCTGACGCCGCGGGACGTGAGGGAGTTGCTGCCCGGCCTGCAGACGGTCGTCGTCAAGGACGGGGCCGTGGCGGCCCTGGCGCTCACCACCGAGGCCACGCACCGGGTGCCCGCCCTGCGGACGACGGTGGGGGAGCCCGTAGGAGCCGGGGACGCCTTCGTGGCCGGATACCTGGCCGGATACCTGGCCGGGCTGGTGCGCGGGGCGTCACCGACCCATGCCCCACGGCTCGGACACGTCACCGCCGTGTCGGCGCTGAAGGTGACCGGCGACCACGGCCGTCTCGCCGACCCGGAGGAGCGGCGGCTGCTCTACCTGTCGGACGAGACCTGGGAGAGCAGCGTCTGATAGGGGAGCAGTTCGGCGTCGACCTGCTCCCAGGCCGCCCTGAGTTCGGTGAGCAGCTCCGGCTCCTGGGCCGATCGGTCGGCGCATTCGCTGGGATCGCGCTCCAGGTCGAACAGGACGTCCTTGTCGTTGTTCAGCGGCATCTTCGCCGTGGCCGCGCGATGGTACTTCCACCTGCCGCGGCGCGGCGCCCGCTCGGTCGCCTGCCGCCAGAGCAGATCCCGCTGCGGGGCGTCCTCACCGCGCAGCAGATGCCCGGCGAGGCTGACACCGTCCAGCGGGGCGGCCGGATCGGGTTGCGCGCCCGCGACCTCCAGCAGCGTCGTGGTCCAGTCGGGCGTGAAGACGGGTACGCGGCTGACCTGACCGCCGCGGATCCGGCCCGGCCACCGCAGGATGGTCGGCACCCGGATGCCGCCCTCCTGGAGCGTCGCTTTCGCCCCGGTGAACGGCCAGCTGTACGAGAAGCGTTCACCTCCGTTGTCGCTGGCGAAGACGACGAGGGTGTTGTCGGCCTGTCCCGAGTCCCGCAGCGCCAGCAGCACCCGGCCGACCGAGCGGTCCAGGTCCCGCGCCAGTTGCCGGTACTTCGCCAGGGACCCGCCGTCGAGGTGCGCGAGGACGTACTTGGCGTCCTCCGGCGGGAGTTCGAGGAGGAGCCGCTCCAGCCGGGCCGCCTCCTCCGTGTCGCCCTCGGCGATCCACGGCCGGTGCGGGGTGCTGAAGTCGAGGTTCAGCAGCCAGGGCCGCCCATGCTCACGTCGGATGAACTCACTCGCCCGTTCCGTGAGGATCCGGGTGTAGTAACGCAGATCCTGAGACGGGGTTTCGCCCTCGTACAGGCCTTATTCCCCGTAGGCGGTGAGTTTCGAGTAGTACTCCAGGGCCCCGCAGAAATTCCCGAAGAACTCGTCCCAGCCGGACTTCGTGGGGGAGTAGTCCGGTAACTCGCCGCAATGCCATGTGCCGATCATCGCGGTGGTGTACCCGGCGTCGCGCAGGAGGGAGGCGAGCGTGGGGTGGGCGGGTTCGAGGCCGGTCGTGTCGTCCTCGATGGGTTCCTCCAGTCCGGCGGCGATCCGGCCCGGTAGCGGCCGGTGTAGAGGATGATCCGGGTGGGGGAGCAGGTCGACGAGGCCGCGTAGCCGTCGGTGAACCGGACGCCGCTCGCGGCCAGTTGGTCGAGGTGGGGGGTGTCGATGTACGGCGATCCGTAGCACGAGAGATCGGCCCAGCCGAGGTCGTCACCGAGCACGAACAGCAGGTTGGGCCGCTCGACGGTACCCCTCGACACCGTGGGTGCGGCGTGGGCGGGGTTCTCGCGGAGTCCGGTCAGGCCGTGACGGCCCCGGCTCCGAGGAGGACGCCGCCGAAAGCGCGGCGGGACAGATCGCATGCGGACTCAGGCACGGTTTCGCTCCTTTACCCGGCAGTGTTGAAAACAGCGGTGGTGAATATGACGGGGCGGCTCACGAGGAGTGGGAAAGGCCGACGGTCTCCCATTCCGTACGGCCGTACCAAACCGACGGTAAGGGTCGCGCCGACGGGACGGAAGCCGCCTTCGTACCGCTGCCGGGAACCGTCAGGAAACCGTCAAGTTCGCCGGGAGGTTCCCTCAAGTGCCGTGGCTGTCATGGGGCCTGTCTGCCGATCGGGCAGAACGGCAAGTCGCTTGCTCCCGAGGTCCAGCTGACCAAGGATCAGCAGCGCGCGTCATCGACAACGACCCGCAAGACATCCCGAGGCCATCAGGAAGAGCATGGCCGCTTACAGAACGGCTGGTGGCCATGGGTGCTAGCGCTTCGGATCCGAGTCCCCTCGTCCTGGAAGTCGCCCGCCGTACCGGCAACGGCACCGTTGATCCCTCGGACGGGCACGCGCGGTGGGAGGTGTACCGGCGGGCCATGGACTCGCCGGACGAGTGGGATGCGTTGCTAGAGATCGTGGGACGGGAACCTGATCCGTCGATCGCCATGTCCGTGGTCCTACGGATGCTGGAGCGGGTTCCCGAGGCCGAAAGGACCGCCTGGGCCGAGCGGGTGCCGCTGGAGGAGAAGCGCTCGTCGGCCCTCCTCCGCGTGCGCGAGCTGCGCATCCTGGAAGCCGCGCGCGGCGCGGCGGCAGCGGAGCGCGCCCCGGCTTCCGACGAGGTCCCGGAGTGGTCCGACTGGCTGCAGCGCCGCGCCGCGGAGGAATCGGTCTCGCCGGAGGTCCTGGAACTGCTGAGCCAGTCCGGGCGAACGCGGAGGGTGAGACACGTTGCCGCGCAACGGCTGCGGGTCCTGCGGCGGACCCGGTGACCGCGAGGACGACGCCGGGCCCCGGCGCCGGGACCCGAAGCCCGGTGACGGCCCCCGCTCGGGCGCCCGGCCACCACGGTGACCAGCCGCCTGCCCGGACTTGCCCGGTCTTGCGAGGGGCGCGGGGCGTGCTTTCCCTGCCAGCGGTGGCGCGGCCGACCCGACCGGGGCCCTGATCGCGGGGGAGGGCGCGGTGGTTCCCCGGGCCTTGTGGGGGACGAAGCCGCCGCCAGGTACTGGACGCGCGGCGCGTCGGCGCCCCCGGTGACCGGGACGTGCCCGCGGTCGTCGGGGGCGCCTTGTCTGCGGCTATGGCTGGTGTCAGCCACCCCCGGTGACACAGCTGGCGAGACATGCCAGCCATGCGGTGTTGCAGGGCACGCAGCAGAAGCACGGCCACGAGGTGCCCGAGCCGCACTCACGCGCGATGCAGGCGTTGCGGGTACGGGAACAGCCGTCGGTGCAGCCGGGGCCAGCCGCGGGGTTCAGCGCGGTCGCGGCCTCGTACGCCACCGCGTAGGCGCCAGTGGCCGCGGCGAACTGTCCGGCCTGCTGGTCGTTCCAGGTGGTGGCGTTCTGAGCGGCGTCCTCCAGGAGGCGACGGGCCTCCTCCAGGAAGACCCGTACGGTTTCCTCCGCCACCTCGGAGAGTTGCTGAGGGCTGGGGAAGTCCTGGAGCGCCGCGGAGGCGGCACTCTGGAGGGCGGCTTTGTGTTCGTTCGTCAGGGACATGAGTACCCCGTTCTGTGAAGTCGAATGGACGTGACGGCCCGCCAACTGACCGAGGGCGGGCAGCCGCGGTCCCGAGTGACGGTCCGGAAGCCGGTGACCGTACTGGGGAAGCCGGGGCGTTTCCCGAGCATGTGGCAGTACGTCAGGCCTTCACAAGCTTGTCCCGTTTGCTTCCCTGATGTCGGGATCCTTGCGCTGGTGACCTGCCGGGACATGCCTGTCCCGGGATGCGGGCGGCCGGTTGAAGCAGCAGCGCCATGGCATCTGCCCGCACGTGCCGCGCCTCGACCGCATAGAGTCGGCGAGGTTCGAGCAGGGGAGGGGAACCCGCACGTGAAGCATTACTTCGCCAACTGCGCCGCTGTCGCGCTGCTGTGCGCCGCCACCGTGGTCATTACCGGTTGCAGCCCCGACAGCGCCGCGACCGGGGCGCAGGGCACCGCGTCGGTGACCGGGACGGAGCACCCCTTCGACACCATGACGCCCGAGCAGATCACCGCCCAGGCGGGGGAAGCCCTCAAGGGCACGTCGAGCCTGCGCCTTACTGGCAGGACCAACAGCGAGGGCCGACAAGTAGAGGTCGACCTGGCCATGGACGTCCACGGCTCCTGCAACGGCATGGTGGGCAACTCTCTGGGCACCATGCGCATCATCAAGAAAGGTGCCCTCGTCTACGTCAAGGCTGAGGAGGACTACTGGCGGGCCACCTTCAGCCGTGGGATGACGGCCGAGCAGACCGAGGAGTACGTCGCCCTGTTCAAGGGCCGTTGGGTCAAGCCGCCCACCATGATGTCGAAGACCGTTGGGCGCATATGCGACGGTCTCGACGTCCTGCTCGGGAAACTGAGCCCCGCATCCGCCGGGAACCCCACCCGCGAAGCCGATGCCACCATGGGCGGCCGGGCGGTCGCCGTGCTTGCCGAGGAGACCGCTACCGCCTACATCGCCAAGGAGGGCAGGCCCTACCTCCTGAGGGTCACGGTCGAGGGCGGCAACGAGCCTATGGACCTCACCCTCACCGACCACAACAAGCCCGTCGACACCACCCCGCCGCCGCCCCACCAGATCCTCGACCCCACCAAGCTCCGCTGATCTCGCGCGGGCCGCAGCCATGCCAGGCGGACGGCTGCACCAGCGCCGCCTCTGGCTGGCTTTCAGGCACCATGGCCAGTAGTTGATCTCCGGTCCAGGCTGGGGGCGTCGGCGTCGTCGCCGCCGTTGCCGTCGCGGCGACGATTCCGGCCCCGTCACCCCCGCCGACGCGAGCTGCCCATCTCCGCCGCGAACAGTTGCGGGTCGCTGTCGAAGCCCCGGACCATCTCGTGCAGTTCCCAGGCTCCCGACGCGCCCCGGGTGAACTCGGCGATCGTCGCGGCCGTGGCGTCGGGGACCCCCGTGAAGTCGTCCGCCAGCAACTGCCCGTACCCCTCGACCACGACCACCCCGGCGTTGACGATGTCACCGAACGTGCGGAGGCCGCCGTCCTGGTGGACGGCCACGCCGACCACCACCCGCCCGTAGGACGACGACAGCCGGTCGAACTCCAGGCTCATCGCCTCGACGAACCCGAGGCCCATGCCCGTCCGGCTGTGCCGACTCATGTTGATGGTGCCGTCCGGTGACCTGCTGTCGTAGTGGACGACGTAGGCGGGGGGACCGTAGGGGTCGTCCACCGTGTAGGTCGCGGCGATGATGTCGAGGTGCCGGGGCGGCTCCCCGGGCGGACTCGGATCCCACCGCAGCCTGACCTCGACCTTGCCCAGCCCTTCGCTCACGCCACTCACCCTGCCGCTCCCCATCAGGCCATGGCGGGCCGTTCCCCGCCTTGCTCAGTATGCCCTCTGACCAGCTTGTTTTGATGTCTCGCCGACGTGCTTCGCCCTGCCGGTCGGGGAATGGCCACCAGGCCCGGGAGGTGCTGTACTCGCCCACCGCGCCCGACGATGTCGTGCCGGTCCGGAACGAGGCGACCGGGAGATGCCCGATCCAGGTCGATGCGAACCCGCACGCCAGTCCTGGCCGCGTCCGCGCTTTCCGGTCCCGGGAACGGTTCTGCCTCCCGGCTCACGGCAGATTCCCTGCTCGCCGCCCGCCTCCGTAAGCAAGTTTGTTTGTTTCATTGACATTTCACTCAGGAGCCCTACATTGGGAGCGCTCCCATCAGCCTTGCCACTGGAAGGAGTTCCCCCCACATGCGCAACCAGAGTCCGTTAACCGCGCGTTCGCGGTCGTCTCTCCGTCGGCCTCTCCAGACGCTCGTCATGCTGTTCGCCGTGGTCGTCGGCGCACTGGCCTGGTCGACCCCCGCCCAGGCTCACGGCACCATCGTCGGCCCCGCCACCCGCGCGTACCAGTGCTGGAAGACGTGGGGCAACAACCACACGAACCCGGCCATGCAGACCGAAGACCCCATGTGCTGGCAGGCCTTCCAGGCCAACCCCGACACCATGTGGAACTGGATGAGCGCTCTCCGCGACGGTCTCGGTGGCCAGTTCCAGGCGCGGACCCCCGACGGGACGCTCTGCAGCAACAACCTCTCGAGGAACGCCAGCCTCGACAGGCCCGGGGCCTGGAAGACCACGACCGTCGGCAACAACTTCTCGGTCCACCTGTACGACCAGGCATCCCACGGTGCCGACTACTTCAGGGTCTACGTGAGCAAGCAGGGCTTCAACCCCAAGACGCAGACCCTGGGCTGGGGCAACCTCGACTTCATCACGCAGACCGGCCGATTCGCCCCGGCGCAGGACATCACGTTCCCCGTCCAGACCTCCGGCTACACCGGACACCACATCGTGTTCGTGATCTGGCAGGCCTCGCACCTCGACCAGGCCTACATGTGGTGCAGCGACGTGAACTTCGGCTGAGCCGAGGAGCGTCGCACACGGCACCGGCCTCGGCCGGGCGACGGTAACCCGCCGCCCGGCCGACCGGACCCCGTCGGGGCAGGGGACCCATGTGGTCACCCTGCGCCGACGGGGTCTTCTGCGCTCCTAGCGCTGTGACCGGATGCCGTTGCCGGGCCGCGCTCGCGTCGGCCCCCGGCTCAGCTGTAGTAAGCGATCTTCTCGTCCAGGACCCCCATCGCCCGGTGCAACGCCGCGACTTGTTGTTCCAAGGCCGTACGCCGCTCGCGGAGGTAGGCGACCCGGTCCTGCGCGGGGTGCTCGGTGCGCAGCATGGCGACGAATCCGCGCAGGTCCGCGATGCCGAGACCGGCCTCCCGGAAGCACGTGACCAGGCCGATCCAGAAGAGGTCGTCCTCGGTGTACTGGCGGCGCCCGCCGGTGGTCCGCCGGATGGGGCCGATGAGCCCCTCACGCTCGTAGTAGCGCAGCGTGTCGATGGAGACGCCGGTGCGGTCGGCGGCAGCGGCCGGGGTGTGGGTGGTCATGGAACTCCTGGGAAGGGTCGGTGGGGCCGCTACCGCGCCGCGGCGAAGCGCGCCAAGTGCTCGTCGTCGAGCCGCACCTCGCGTGCGGCGAGTGCCTCCTCGATCTGCTCCACCCGGCTCACGCCGACGATCGGATCGATGCCCTGCCGCGTCAGCCAGGCCAGCACCACCTGGTTCCGGGTGGCGGACAGTTCCTCGGCGACCTCCTCCAGGACCGCGAGCACGCGCGCGGTCCCGGGGTGATCATAGGTATCCGGCAACGGCTTGTCCGTTCGCACGTACGACCCCCACATCAACGAGCTGTACGACCATACGGTGAGCCCCTCCGACCGTGCGAGGTCCAGGTCCTCGGCGGCGAGCATCCGGTGACCGGCCTCCGCGAGCGGCGTGAGCGGGCGCGGCTGGACGAGCGAGTGGCGCAACTGGAGCGCGGAGAACGGCTCCACGCCCTGCTCCCGCGCCAGCGACCGGGCCCGCTCGACGCGCCAGGCGGCATGGTTGGCCGCCCCGACCCGCAGGACCACTCCCTTGGTCACCAGCTCACCGAAGGCACCGACTGACTCCGCCAGCGGTACGGCGCGGTCCTCGGCGTGGGCCCAGAGGAGGTCCACGTGATCGACGCCGAGCCGCTCCAGGCTCCCCTCCACGCCGTTGCGGACGGCGGGCGCCGACAGGCCTTCGGCGCTCTCGGGCCAGGAGTGCGGCACCAGCGGGTTGTGCCGGACCTTGGTCGCGATCCGCACCCGGTCGCGCATGCCCGGCCGGGCCCGCAGCCACGCGCCGATGACGCGCTCGCTGGCGCCGCCGACGCCACCGGGGTCGGTCCAGAAGGAGTAGCAGTTCGCGGTGTCGAGCCAGACACCGCCACCGGCGACGAAGTCGTCGAGGATCGCGAAGGCACTCTCGGGTGCGACACGGGTGCCGAAGTCCATGGTCCCGAGAACGATGCGGGGATCGGTGGTGTTCATGCCCTTCATGCTCGGATCTGGAGCGCGCTCCAGGTCAAGGGCCGTGATCACCCTACTTCCCGCCCCGTTCGCCGCCCTGCCGTGTGCGCCTCTGCCAGTCTGTTCACCGCTCGGAGGGCGTGGGTGGCCACCAGCGCCGCCGGGTGCCGGGTGCCGGGTGCCCGGTGCCGGTGAGGAGTTCAGTCACAGCGACCTGTGCCAAGGCCGCCGCCCTGCTACGCCTCAGCGGCAAGGAGGCAGGTCGTCAGGCATGCCGGTGACCGTACCGGCGTGGGTGCGCTCCGCGGCCGTAGGGCTTCGATGAGCCCAGCCCAGGGGACCGACGGTCCCGCGACCCGGGCGGGGCCCCACGGATCCTCCCCCCGGGTCAGTTCCCTTTCCCCTCGGCGAGCGTGTGGGCGACGAGGGCGTTGGCGTGGCCATGACCCAGTCCGTGCTCGGACTTGAGCCAGGTGACCAGTTCCATGTGCTGGGTCAGGGGCGAGGTGCGGATGAGGTCCTTCCACTCCTCGATCGGACGGCCGTACTTCTTCTCGATCGAGGGGAAGTAGCTGGCGGGGCCCTTCGCGGGTGCGGTCATGTGCGATGTCCTGCCTCTCTTGTTCTGGTGATCTCGGCTGTGCGCTCCCAGCGGGCCCGCGTCAGCGGACGACGTCGAAGACGTTCTTCTGCAGACCGTTGGCGTAGGCCTCGTGCTCGACGAGCCTCAGCTTCTGGGAGTCCTTGTCCGTGGAGCTGAAGAGTCGCTTGCCCGCGCCGAGCAGCAGCGGGAAGACGAGCAGGTGGTAACGGTCGATCAGGCCCGCGTCCGAGAGGGCCTGGTTCAGCGTGGCGCTGCCGTGGACGATGATCGGGCCGCCCTCGGTCTCCTTCAGCGCGGCCACCTCGTCGAGCGAACGCAGGATCGTGGTCTCGCCCCAGTTCGACACCAGCTGGTCGTCGGTGAGCGTGGTGGAGACGACGTACTTCGGCATCAGCTTGTAGTCGGCGAAGTCCTCCATGTCCGGCCACACCGCGCTGAATGCCTCGTAGCTGGTCCGGCCCAACAGCATGGCCGTGGCTTCCTTCTGCTCCCGGCCCTTGATCTCGAACGCCTCGGGGAGGAACTCGACGTTCTTGAAGGTCCATCCGGAGTTCCGGTACCCCGGCTCACCGCCCGGGGCCTCCACGACGCCGTCGAGCGAGATGAACGCGGTGCTGATCAGGGTGCGCATGGGGGTTGTCCTCCGGTGTCGTCATCGTTTCACCGGGTCAGACCGAGCCCTCCGGCGAAACTCATCGCTGTCGAACGGAGATTCTCCGGAAAACGCGACGCGCTCGGAAAAGCGCGACGCGCTCGGAGCGCTTCGGCGAGAAGGCGCGGTCAGCGGTGCGGACGGCAGGCACTGAGGAAGGATCCGAGGATCTCTCCAAAATTCGCCAATTAGCGTGAATGCCAGCTTTTATCCGTGTGTCAACATGCGGACCGGGGAGCCGCCTCGTACCGGGCCGGTGCCGGGGAGCGCTCGGCGGTGGGCTCGTCGCGGCGGTCTCCGTGACCGCACCGGCAGTGCCGCGGCAGTTGGTGATCTCCCTCGGGTACGGTCGCCGCAGCCGTATGTACGGAGGACGTGCCTCCCCGCTCTCCCGCAGGGCGGACGTCCCCGTGCTGCTCGGCCCCATCGACCGCGCCCTGGCCCGGGGCGCGGTCGATGGGGCCGGGTCAGGGTCCCTCGGTGAACGCGGTGGCGTGGTCGACGGCCCATTGGCGGAACGTCCGTGGCGCGGTCCCGAGGACGTCGGCCACCGCGGTGGTGACGTATGCGCGCCGTCCGGCCGCCGCGCTCCACGCGGCGAGCAGCATGTCGGCGACCGACCTGGGCGCCGTACCCTCCCACAGGCTTCGGAACTCCTCCGGAGTCATCTCCTCCAGGGTGATCCGGCGCCCCAGAACGTCACCGATGACGTCCACTTGCGCGGCCTGGGTGAGCGCCGCGGGGCCCGTGAGGACGTAGTCGCCACCCGCGTGTCCGTCGTGCAAGAGGGTCCGGGCCGCGACGGCCGCCACGTCGCGGTCGTCGACCGGTGCCGACTCGGCCGTCAGGCAGGGCCACCGGACGGCGTCCCCGGCCCGGATCGCGGGAGCCCACCAGGCCAGCGCGTTCGACGCGAACATTCCTGGCCGGATGATCGTCGACTCCAGCCCGGTGGCGGCGATGTGCCGCTCGATGTCGGCGTGCAGCGCCGCCAGGGGATTCGGTTGCTGGAAGAAGGGGTGTGGCGTCTGGTGCGGGGAGGAGAGGAGGACAACTCGCCGCACATGGGCGGCCAACCGCTCGACGACGGCCTTGGCGGTTCGGGGCGGGGCGGTCCAGACGAGGAAGACGGCACCGGCGCCCTTCAGCGCCGGGTCCAGCGACTCGGGCACGGTGAGGTCACCGGTGCGGACCTCGACGCCCGCGGGCAGCGTCACCGCGGCCTCGGGGCGACGGACGAGGGCGCGGACCGGCACGCCCGCGTCGAGGAGTTGGCCGATGACGGCGCGGCCGATCCGTCCGGTCGCGCCGGTGACGAGTACAGGTGAGGAGAGACAGTCCGTTCGATGCACACCGTCGATAAAAACGTTACTCGGTTAAAAAAGCAACCCGGTTGCAACTGTTACGGTGGTCGGGTGAGCGAGTCGACGGGGCTGCGGGCCCGCAAGAGGGAACGGACGCGCGACGCCATCGGGGACGCGGCCGTCTCGCTGTTCCTGGCGCGGGGCTTCGACAGCGTCTCGGTCAACGACATCGCCGTGGCGGCCGAGGTCTCCAAGCCGACCCTGTTCCGGTACTTCCCCACCAAGGAAGACCTGGTGCTGCACCGGTTCGCGGACCACCAGGGCGAGGCGGCCCGGGTCGTACGTGACCGCGGGTCCGGCGTTGAGCCGGTGACGGCGCTGCACCGGCACTTCCGGGCGGGTCTCGACCGCCATGACCCCGTCACCGGCCTCAATGACCACCCCGAGGTGGTGGCGTTCCACCGTCTGGTGTTCACCACTCCGAGTCTGGCCGCACGGCTCACCCGCTACCAGATGGAGGACGAGGAGGCGCTTGCGGACGCCCTCGGGGAAGGGCTCCGGGCGCGCCTCCTGGCCGCCCAGGTCCTCGTGGTCCAGCGGGTGCTCGCCCGGACCAACTGGCGGAAGATCGCCGACGGCCGCACCGCCGAGGACGTCCACCCGGAGGCCGTGGCCGACGCCGACCAGGCGTTCCACGCCCTGCGGTGACGCCCGCGCGGCGCCCGCCGCCCCGGTTCCGAGCCCCGTGCCATGCAGTACGGAGGCAGCGTCAGCGCCCTGCCGCGGCGCCCCGCCCCGCCCGTCCGCACTGCCGGGACACGTTCGCTCCACCGTCCCCGGGGCCCTTCGCGGGCGCCCTCGCGTCACCGCCGCCAGAACAGGTGGTGGCGCACGCCGCTCGGGCTGGGCACGACCTCCAGGTGGAACCGGTCCAGCAGTTCGTCGGGGGAATCCCAGAGTCGCAGTCCCGATCCGAGCCTCACCGGCGAGACCGCCACGTGCAGGGTGTCGACGAGGTCGGCATCGAGGAACTGCCGGATGGTGGTGACCCCGCCGCCGAGTCGGACGTCCCTGCCCCGCGCCGCCTCCCGGGCCCGTGCCAGCACGGTGGCCGGGTCGTCGTCCACGAAGTGGAACGTGGTGTCGGAGAGCGTGAACGACGGGCGCTGGTGATGGGTCATGACGAACACCGGCGTGCGGAACGGCGGCTCCTCGCCCCACCAGCCGCGCCACTCGTGATCCTGCCAGGGCCCCCGCTGGGGCCCGAACTTGTTGCGGCCCATGATCTCGGCACCGATGTTGCGCGCGAAGTCCCGCGTGAAGTAGTCGTCCAGGCCCCGGCTCCCTCCGGCATCCGTCCGCATGGGCCAGCTCGCCGTGGCTCCGGCCCAGGCGAACAGCCCCTCGGGATGGTCGTGGCCGAGTGGCCGCTCGAGACTCTGGTGCTCACCGGCACCGATCCCGTCCTCCGAGAGGCAGAAGTTCATCACTCTCAGCAGTTGATCCATGTGTCTTCCTCGTCAGGTCCCGTAGCTGTGTCGTGGGGCGAAGCGCCGCACATCAGTACGTCGAACGGGACGCGGCCGGATCGACACCGGGCCGCCACCTCTTCCGCGTCGCGCGCGAGCGACTGCCCGGTGGCGGCCTGCCGTTCCACGAGATCCGCCGGGTCAGCCCCGACCGAAGAACCGGGACGCGTCGTACGGGCCGCAAAGGGAGCCGTGGCCCTGGCCGACGGTGCCGCACTCGTCGATCCCGGCACCTGGGTCGACGGGCGCCTCACGACCCATGCCGCTGATCGGCGTACTTGCGCCAGCCGGTGGTCACGTCCAGGTTTTGCGCGGCGCCGCCGCAGCCGTGGAAGAGGACCACGACGGGGGCGCCGGACCGCGCTTGCTGCGGGACGTGAGCGAACATCTTCAGGTTGCCCGGGTCGCTGCCGAAGTCGGTGACCTCGTGGCAGCCGGTCTGTGCGGCGCGTGACGGCGCGGCGGCGCCGAGGGCCGCGGCCAGCAGGGCGATGACCACCGCGAGGACGGCGCTCGTCCTGAGCACGGTGGTGTGGGCGGTGCCGGTGCCTGGTGCCCGAGAGCGGGGCGGGGTGCCTGCCGTGGTGTCCAAGGTCATGGCCCGCGGGACGGGCGACCGCCCCGGTCGCGGCACCGGCAAGATGACCGGTCGAGCGGTCCGCGCTCCCGGCGATCCTGCCCCGTTCCCTGCCGCTGGTTGCGCGGCCTCCCCGTCCCCTGAGCGTCCTGGGCGGCGGGCCGGGGCATGTCCGCAGTGCGGGCGGAGAGCAGGGTAGGGCGGGGTCGCGGCTATGGTCGGGGATGGAGCACTTGGGAAGTAGGTGCTGCCCGCGGTGCGCCTCGTGGTGCCCGCGGTCCGCCTCACGCCCGCTGTTCTGCATGGGAGTTCCCTACATGGCCCAGCCTTCCGACCGCTCGGAAGAGACGTCCGCGCCGACCCCGCGGATCACACCGACCTCCTCGGCCTCCTCGACCCCGTCGGCCCGGCCCGCCGCGCCGGACGCCCTGTCCGCATCCTCCCCGCCGTCCGCACCGGCCCTGGCCTCCCGCGTGGTGCTCCCTTCACCCGAGGAACTGGGCGCGCGCAACCGGCGGCTGGCGCGCGAGAGGGTGTCGCGTGCGGAGGGACTGCTGGTCAAGCGGTACGGCCTGGCCAGTGCCGCGGAGGGGTTCGAGCTGTTGAAGACGGTGTCGCAGCGGTCCAACGTCAAACTCCACACCCTGGCGGACGCCGTCCTGCGCACGCCCGCACCGGACCGGGACGCCCAGGTGTGGTTCCCCGGACGGCGGCGCCACGACCCGCCCCGGCTGCCGGGCCTGCAGCTGGACCCCGGTTCCCGCAGCAGCCAGGGAGCCGTCCTGAAGGCGGTGCTGCACAGGGTGCTGTCGATCACGCAGACCCCGATGGGCAATGTGCAGCTCATGGACGGCGATCGGCTGCACCTGACCCGCCACACGGGCTTGAACACGTACTTCACCGAGTTCTTCGCCTTCGTCGACGCTCCCACCACCGCCTGCTCCCAGGCGGCGGCCGAACGGCGGCAGGTCACCGTACGGGACGTGGCCAGCGCGGACGTGTTCGACGAGGCGTCCCGCCACGCGATCCTCCAGACGGGCAGCCGCGCCGCCCACAGCGTCCCGCTCACCAGCGGCCGGGGCACGGTGCTGGGCATGGTCTCCTCCCACCACGAACGCCCCCTGGCCGGATTCACCGCCGCCCAGCTCCAGGCACTGCGACAGACCGGAACCGACGTCGGCCGGTGGCTGTCCTGGCACGCGCACACCGTCGTCCTGGACGCCCTGGAACACCTCCACGCCACCGCCACCCGCCCGGCGCACTGACCACCCCCTCGCGTCGAAGGCATGTACGTACGCCCCCCATCCCGTGCATCCGCGAAGACCAGCCATGCCAGGGCGCGGACGCCGACCGACAACTGCGGTGACCATCCGGTGCCGCCGATCGCGGCGCCCATGAGGGCGACCCCGACGGTGGCGCCGGTCGGGCGGACGCGGTTGGGCAGGATCGAGCCCGTCAGTCGGACTGGCGCCAGTCCATGTCGGCGTACCGCGCCTCGACGCCTTCCTCGGCCGCATGACCCTGGTCCCGGGCGTACCGGCGCTGCTCGGCGGCGGGGCAGGGTGGCTGCCGGGCGACTGGACAAGTGGCCGCCCCGACCCGGATGTTGAAGACGCCCACGTGGAGCAGGACCGTCCCGTCGTCTCCCGAGGCGCACCTGACCACGAGCGAGCAGGACGTCTCCGCATGAACACCACGGACACGGTCCTCGTCGTCGAGGACGACGCCAGCATCCGCGAACTGCTGGACTCCGCCCTGCGCTTCGCCGGGTTCGACACGTGATGACCCGCTCCCAGATCCTGGAGGCGGTCTGGCACTACGACTTCGGCGGTGACTCCGTCGTCGTGGAGCGCTTCGTGTCCAACCTGCGCCGCAAGCTCGACCACGGCCGCGATCCCCTCATCCGCACCGTCCGGGGCATCGGCTACAGCCTGCGCCGCCCCACCGCATGAACCGTCCCCGCCTCGCCGCGCTGCGCCCCCGTCGGCCGGTCACCCTCCGCGCCCGGATCCTGACCGGCGTACTGGTACTGCTGGCCGTCGGCCTCATCGGCAACTCCGTCGCCAGCGCCGTCACCCTGCGCTCCTATCTGGAGCACCGGGCGGAGAACGCGCTCCGGGACGCCGGTGACCGCGTCCACCGGTCGCTCACCCACGGTCCGCGGACGGTCAGCGGCAACCAGACGGCCGCGCTGGTCGCGCCGGTCCTGGGCATCACCGTCATCGGTCCGGACGGTGAGGTCGCCGAACAGGCGGGTGACGGGGTGCCGGAGGCGATCAACGGCCTGACCGCCGACCGGCTCGACCAGATCGTCACCTTCGAGGACGACCCGTCCGTACCCGACCTGATCGCACGCCGGATCCCCACCAGCGGACTGACCGTCACCACGGCACAGGGGGACGTGCGGACCTCCGCCATCATTCTCACCGTACGGACCGACGCCGACCGGGTGACCGTCGCGGAGTTCATCTCCCGTCAGGCGGGCAGCGTCGGCGTCACCCTCCTGCTGGCCCTCGTCACCGCGCTGCTGATCCTGGAGTTCGGTCTGCGGCCGTTGAAACGGATGGCCGACGCCGCCGGGGCGATCGCCTCCGGCGGTGCGGCCGTTGAAACAGATGGCCGCCGCCGGGGCGATCGCCTCCGGCGCGCGCGAGGAACGCCTGCCCGTCTACGGCCGACGCAGCGAGACCGACCGACTCGCCCTCGCGGTCGACGACGCCTTCGACGCCCAGGTCCGCGCGGAGGACAACATCCGCAACTTCGCGGCCGACGCCTCGCACGAACTGCGCACCCCGCTGGCGGCCATCTCCGGCTGGCTCGACCTCTGCCACCAGGGCGGTCTGTCCGACCCCGCCGCCCTCACCCGGGCACTGGAACGCGTCGACGGGGAGGTGGGCCGGATGCGGCTGCTCGTCGAGGACCTCTCCCTGCTCGCGCGCCTGGACGCGGGCCGCCCCCTGGAGTCCGGCCGCGTCGAACTGCGCGGACTCGCCACGGACGCCGTCCAGGACGCCCGCGTCGTCGCCCCCGGCCGCACCATCCGACTGCACGCCCCCGCGCCGGTCCATGTCCTGGGCGACGGGCCCCGCCTCCAGCAGATCCTCAACAACCTGATCGGCAACGCCATCCAGCACACCCCGGCCGGTGTCCCCGTCGACGTCGAGGTCCTCACGGAGGAGCCCGGCGCCCGCGCCGTGATCCGGGTCACCGATGCCGGACCCGGTATCGCACCGGAGGACCTGCCCGCGTCTTCGACCGCTTCTGGCGCGCCACCGCCAGCCGAGGCCGGGTCCGCGGCGGCGCGGGCCTCGGCCTGCCGATCGTCCGGGCGGTGGTCCACGCGCACCACGGAACCGTGGAGATCACGTCGCCGCCGGGTGGCGGAACCACGGTCACCCGTCACCCTCCACGCGGCCACGAAGACGGGCTGACGCTCACCCTCACCCTCGCCGCGGCCGCACTTCGTATCGATCGATACCGTATCGATCGACTGGGTGGTTGGTACTGTGGACGGATGACCGCGGACCCCCCTCGCGAAACTCCTGAGACCACCGCCCCGTTGGCGACCGACCGCCCCGGGGACACCTCCCCGTTCGCCCTCGGCCTGCTGCTGCGCCGGGCCCACTGGCGCGCCGCCGCGGTGATGACGGAGGCGCTCCGGCCGCTCGGCATCGAGCTGCGGCACTTCGCCGTGCTGATCGTGCTCGTCGACCGCGGACCCACGGTGCAGCGGGACTTGGCGGAGGCGGCGGGGTCGGACAAGGCCGGGATCATGCGGGTCGTGGACGACCTGGAGCACAAGGGGCTGGCCGTACGCAAGGGCGTGCCGGGGGACCGCCGGGTGCGGGCGGTGGAGATCACGCCCCAGGGCATGGACCTGTTCAACGCCGCTCATGCGGCGGCTGCGGCGCACGCCGAACGTCTGGTCGCCGATCTCCGGCCGGGCGAGCCCGAGCAGTTGGTGGATCTGCTGACCCGGGTCGCCCATCCCGTGGGCGGGGACGCCTAGGTCAGTGGTGGTGCCCCTGTCGACCCAGGGTCTGCACGGGGGCCGCGCCGGGGCGGGTCCACTGGGGTACGGGGCGGCTGGTCGGCCCCCAGGTGGCGTTGCCGTCCGCGTCCGAACGCCATGACCAGCACGCGTCGCCTCCCCTGGGCCAGCCCTCAGGGTTCTCCTCCCACGCCTCGCCACGGCCGTAGGGCGTCATGTCGAGCAGCCCGAGGGACCCGTTGACCCGCTCGTTGCCACGGCCCGTCGTGGAGT
Organism: Streptomyces sp. NPDC057877; assembly: GCF_042796855.1. Taxonomy (NCBI): domain Bacteria; kingdom Bacillati; phylum Actinomycetota; class Actinomycetes; order Kitasatosporales; family Streptomycetaceae; genus Streptomyces; species Streptomyces sp. NPDC057877. Next base: position 187,436 of record NZ_JBHVMS010000010.1, on the reverse strand, counting down.
ACGTGAGGAACACCCGGTCGCCGTCACGCAGGAAGCAGGTGAGGTACCCCATCTCCCCACCGACCGGCGCGTCCACGTCACGGACCGAGTACCAGGGCTGGGTGTAGCCCATGAACTCGACGTACGGGGCCACCTCCTCCCATCGGCCCGTGGTCAGGATTGCGAACGAGACGCCGCGGGCGTTGAGGTAGACGGCGTCCTTCAGGTGCCAGGCCGTGGTGGTGCAGCCCTCGCACTGTCCCTGGTGCGGCGCGCCGTCGTACCACATGTGCTGGTAGACCACGAGTTCGTCGCGGCCCTGGAACAGGTCAAGGAACGGCACCGGCCCGTCGGGTCCGACGACCTCGACCGTCCCGTCCAACTCCACCATCGGCAGCCGACGGCGGGCCGCGGCGAGCGCGTCGCCCTCACGGGTGTGGGCCTTCTCGCGGACCAGCAGCTCGTCGCGGGCGGCCTGCCAGGTGGCCAGGTCGACGACGTCCGGCTTGGTGGTCATGGTGTCCTCCGTGGATCTCGTACGGGCAGCGTCGTACGACAGACTCCGGCCCCGGCCGGAACTCATCGCGGCAGGGAGGGCCACGGCTTCCGGCGGACGCTCGGTAGTCTTATTCGAGAAAGTATCGAGTGATACTATTAGGGGAAGGGAGGCGGTCATGGCCCAGTGGATTCGGCGCGTCCTCGCACGTCTCAGGGGCGGTTTCACCCGGAGGGTCGGACGGCTCGCGGCGCGAATCGGGCTCCCTCCCGGAGCTGGCTGACCCCCGTATCAGAAGCTGCAGAGAAAGCCCCCCCCGTGAGTACCATCGCGTTCCTCAACATCGCCATGCACGGCCGCGTCAACCCGACGCTGCCGATCGTGGCCGAGCTGGTCCGGCGCGGTCACGCCGTCACGTACCACACCTCGCCCGCCTTCCGCGCGGAGATCGAGGCCACGGGGGCGACGGTGTGCCTCTATCCCGGCGGCGACCAGCCGCTGCCCGATCCGCCGACGCCGGTCACGCTGCTGGAAGGGCTGGCGAGCACTGCCGTCCGTCTGCTTCCCCCGGTGCTCGCCGATCTGCGCCGGATACCGCCGCAGTTGATCGTGCACGACAACGCCTGCCTGTGGGGCGCGGTCGCCGCCCGCGCACTCGGTGTGCCCGCCGCGTCGTCGTTCACCACCTTCGCCTTCAACCGGCGGGTGCCCAGCCCTACCCGCGCCTCGGCGGACCTGCTGGCTCAGGCGGCCGGTCGGCCGAGCGGTCTGCGGGGCTACCTGCGCGCCCGCCGGGAGCTGCGCCGCCGCTTCGGCGCGTCGGGGCTGCCGCCGCTCGACGTGGGCAACATCCGCCAGCCGCTCAATCTGGTCTACACCTCGCGGGCGTTCCAGCCCGCCGTCGAGGAGTTCGACCGGTCCTACCGGTTCGTCGGCCCCAGCATCGGCGCCCGCCCCGCCGACCCGTCGTTCCCGGCCGAGCGGTTGCGGGACCCGGTGCTGTACGCCTCGCTGGGCACGGTGTTCAACGCCGACCCGCGGCTGCTGCGCACCTTCGCCACCGCCCTCGCCCCGCTGGGCGGCACCGTGATCATCTCCACCGGCCAGACTGACCCCAGCGCACTGGGACCGCTGCCGGGCAATGTGTTCGCTCGCCGGTTCGTCCCGCAGCCGGACGTGCTGGCCCGCGCGGCGCTGTTCGTCACCCACGGCGGCATGAACAGCGTCAACGAGGCCCTGTACGCCGGAGTTCCGATGCTGGTGGTCCCGCAGGGCGCCGACCAGCCGATGGTGGCCCGCCGTGTCGTGGAACTGGGCGCCGGTCTGTCGGTCCGTGGCGAGGACGCCACCGGGGCCTCCGTGCGGGCCCTCGCCGGGCGCCTGCTGCGGGAGCCTGGGTTCCGGGGCGCCGCGCACACCCTGAAGGCGGCCCAGCACGAGGCGGGCGGGTATCGGCGGGCCGCCGACGAACTCGAGTGGTACGCGCACATGGCCCGGCGCGGCGGGGGCGCGTGATGTCACCCGTCGTCGTGCTCCTGCTGGTCCTCGCCGGAGTGTCGGAGGCCGCCGGGCGCATCCTGCCGCTGGCGGTGCGCCGCCCCGGCATGTCGCGGACCTTGGTGGCCGGGTTGCTGCTGGCCGCCGGTCTGGTCGAGGCCGCGGTGTTCGCGCTGTGGCCGCTGACCGCGTGGACCCTGGCCGAGCTGGTGCTGTCCTCACCATCGCCGGGCCCGGGACCGGAGTGGACACCGGCCTTGGTCGTCCCGCTGCTCCTCGCCGCCGTCCTCGCGTTCCCGCTGCTCGGGCCCTTCCTCCACCTGCTCCTCTTCGTCGGCGTCGGGGCCGGTCTGGCTGACCCGCTCGCCGCCGCGACCGGGCTGGGCTGGTGGGGCGCCGTCGGCTGCGTGGCCGTAGCCGGGGCCGGGCTCGGGGTCGCCGTGGAGGGCGTCAGACGACTGGTCGTACGGATCAGCGCGGCCGAGGCACGGGAGTCCCTCGTATGAACGGTGTCCTGCTCTGGGTCTACGCGATCGGCGCCGCCCTGCTCGCCGAGGCGCTGCTCGCGCGGTACGAGGTGCTGGCCTACGGCGCGCGCTGGCGGGCGCCCGTCACCGTCCTCCCGGAGGGCGTGCCCCACGCCCGCGGCGCGGCGCCCGACAGCCCCCCGGCCGCCTACGTGGTCTACCTGGACGGCATCGGCAAGCGCCGCGTCCGCGACAGCCGGGACGGCGGTCAGCTGGTGAAGGCCCTGCTCGCCGGGGCGCCGGAGCTTCGGGTACTGGGCCAGGTGCAGCCCTACTCCCCGCTGGCCGACCCGCTCGCCGATCGGCGCGTGTGGGCGTGGCTGCGCCACCGTCACGCCGGGCTGCTGCTGTTCCTGCACAACGTCATGCAGATCTTCGTCGCCGCCGACCATCGGTACCGGCCCCTGTACAACCGGGCCGTCGGCTCCCAGATCGCCACACAGCTCAGGCTCGCCGGGTACCGGCCCGGCAGCGGTGTCCCGGTCGTGCTGCTCAGCTACAGCGGCGGCGCCCAGGTCGCCACCGGCGCGGTCGGCGCACTGCACACCCAGCTCGGCTCCCCGCTCCTGCTGATCACGCTCGGCGGGTTCCACAACGGCGCCAACGACCTCACCCGCGCCGACCACCTGTACCGGCTCACCAGCGCGAGCGACCGGATCGAGCGGGTCGGCGCCTGGATCTTCCCGCAGCGCTGGCGGCTGTTCCGCGGCAGCGCGTGGAACCGGGCGGACCGGGCCGGAACGATCACCGTGCACCGGCTCGACCCGGCCACCCACGTCGGCCCGCGCAGCTACCTCAGCCGGACGGCCCGGCTGCCCGACGGCCGCAGCCACCTCGACCGCACCGCCGAGACCGTGATCGGGCTCATCCGCACCCACCCCGGCCCGGCCCCACGCCCCGGCGCCGCGGTCAGGCGGCGGGGAAGTCCGTCGCCGCCGCGCTGACCGCCGCGGCCTCGACGTCCGCCCGCAGCGCCGCGACCTTGGCGGTGGCGTAGGAGTGGGCGTCCGAGCCGAGCAGTTGGCGTAGCGGGCCCTCGCCGGACCGGACCCGGTCGATGATCGCCGCGGCCCCCTTGGCCGGGTCGCCGAGCTGGCCGCCCTGGAGCTCGAGGTGGTGGGCGATCATGTCGCGGATGGCGGGGTAGTGCGGGGTCGTGGCGGCGGGGAGGGCGAGGGAGTCCCGGGTGAGGAAGTCGGTGCGGAAGTAGCCGGGCTCGACGAGGGTGACCCCCACACCGAAGTCCGCCATCTCGGCCGCGAGCGCCTCGGTCAGCCCCTCCAGGGCGAACTTCCCGGCGCAGTACAGCGCCCAGCCCGGGACGGCGGTCAGGCCCAGGATCGACGACACGTTGACGACGTGTCCGCCGCGCTGCTCACGGAGGACGGGCAGCGTGGCGCGCAGTACGTTCCATACGCCGACGACCTGGACGTCGAGCATGTCGCGGACCTCGCGGTCGCCGGTCTCCTCCACGGCGGCCAGGAAGCCGTAGCCCGCGTTGTTGACGACGGCGTCCAGCCCGCCGAAGCGCTCGGTCGCCGCCCGCACCGCCTGCCGTACGGCCGTCTCGTCCCGCAGGTCGACGGTGAGGGGGAGAAGGCGCGCACGGTCGACGTCGTCGCCGAGCGCCGCGAGCAGCCGGTCGGCCGAGCGCGTGGTCGCGGCGACGTCGTCGCCACGCTCCAGCAACTGCCTGACCAGCTCCAGGCCCAGACCGCGGGAGGTGCCGGTGACGAACCAGGTCGTGGGTCGGTCGGTCGGGAAGGTCATGATCGTCCTCAACTCGGTGGAAGGGGGAGGCCGTCCGGGGGTCCCCGGGGCCGGTGACCTCCAGCGTGGTTCACGGTCGCGGGCCATGGGCGCCCATCCCGCGCCCTGCGCGACCGCGGACGGGGCAACCTAGGACTGACAGGGCCAGTCAGCGCGGCCGGGCATCGGTGACACTGGTGGGCGTGGCTGACACCAACCGTGAACTCGCCGACTTCCTGAGACGGGCCCGCAGCCAGGTCGACCCCTCGCGGGCCGGTCTGCCCCCGGACGGCCGCGTCCGCCGGGTGCCGGGGCTGCGCCGTGAGGAAGTCGCGCTCCTGGCCGGGGTGTCGACCGACTACTACGCGCGCCTCGAACAAGGGCGCCCCATCAACCCCTCACCCGCCGTCGTCGAAGCCCTCAGCCGCGCCCTCTCCCTCGACGCGGCGGGACGCGCACACCTCCAGGACCTCATCGGGGTGACGGCGGCGCGGACCCGGCGACGCCCTCCCGCCGTCCAGCGCGTCCGTCCCGGCCTCCACCAGCTCCTCGCCGCCCTCGACGGCGAACCCGCCCTCGTCCTGGGACGCCGTACCGACGTCCTGGCCGCCAACCGGATGGCCAGGGCGCTGTTCACCGACTTCGAGCGGATGCCTCCGCGGGAGCGCAACTACGCGCGCTGGATGTTCCTCGACGACGACGCCCGGTCCCTCTTCGTGGACTGGGAGGACCAGGCGCGAGCGGCGGTGGAGAGCCTGCGGCTGGACGTCGGCCGCGACCCCGGCGACCCGGCCACCACCGCGCTGGTCGAGGATCTGCGGGACCGGAGCCCCGAGTTCGACGGCTGGTGGGAGCAGCACCGCGTCCACCAGCGCACCCATGGCTCCAAGCGCCTGCGCCACCCCGTGGTCGGCGAACTCACCGTCGAGTACGAGACGCTCTCCCCGCCCGGGGACCCCGACACGACCCTCTACCTCTACACGGCGGAACCCGGCTCACCCTCGAAAAGCGCTCTGGACCTCCTCGCGAGCTGGGTGCTCACCGGGACCTGAGCCCCCTGCCGGTCGGCGATGGCGCGGGACGGCGTGCCCGGCCCGCCGTACAGGCGTAGCGTCGGCGTATGGGAGAGGTCGGGTACATGCGGGGCGCATATGCGGGCCTGCCCCGTGATGGTGACCACGGGCGGGGTGGGGCGCAGGTGCGGTTGCCCCTCGGTGGTGACCACAGGTGGGGTGGGGCGCAGGTGCGGTCGCCCCACGGTGGTGACCCCAGGTGGCCGTCCGCGCGTCTTCCCATGGCGCTGGAGGTGCGGCATGACCAGCACAGGTGACGCCACCGCCGCGCGGGGCGACCTGGACGCCGCGTTCGCGGAGACCGTCCGCCGCACCGGCGCGTCCATCGCCGCCCTGTACCTGCTCGACCCCGACCAGCAGCTGTTGTACCTGGAAGTGCTCTGCGGGGCGTCGGCCGAGATCGCCGCACCGTGGGCGAGGGTGTCGCTGGCCGCCCCGGCCCCGGTCGCCGACGCGGCCCGCGAGAACCAGCTCATCTGGCTGGGCAGCCAGGAGGAGGTCGCCCACCGCTACCCGCGCACCGCGATGGCGCTGCCCTACCCGCTGGCGATGGCCGCCGCCCCGGTGACCGGCGTACGCCGGTGGGGGGCGCTGCTGCTGGTGTGGCCCGCCACCCGCCCCCCGTACATGACCGGGCGGGAGCGCGGCCACATCGTCTCCCGCTGCCGGACTCTCGCGCGGCTGCTGGAGGAGGGCGCCGAGCGCGGCGGACACCGGTTGCCCGCCACCGCGCCGCGTGTCGTCGCCCCCGTCCCCGCCCACGGGTCGGTGAGCCCGGAGATGGCCGCGGCCGACTTCGTGGAACGACTGCCCGGCGGCAGTTGCTCGCTCGACCTGGAGGGACGCTTCACCTACGTCAGTACCGGCGCCTGCGACCTGCTGGGCCGTGACGCCGATCAACTGCTGGGCACACTGCCCTGGCACTCCCTGCGCTGGCTCGACGATCCCCTGTACGAGGACCAGTACCGGGCCGCGGTCCTCAGCCGCAAGCCGGTGTCCTTCACCGCCTGCCGCCCACCGGACCAGTGGCTGGAGTTCCACCTCTACCCGGATGCCAGCGGCATCAGTGTGCGCCTCGTCCCCAGCGGCGCCCTGCCCCCGTCACTGGCGGCGCCGCGCGGGACCGCGGACGCCGCCATGCCCGCGCGCGTCGGCCAGCTCTACCAGCTGGTCCATCTGGCCGCCGGGCTGACCGAGGTCGTCGGGGTGCAGGACGTCATCGACCTGATCGCCGACCAGATCATGCCCGCGTTCGAGGCGCAGGGGCTGGTCCTGTCCACCGCCGACGCGGGCCGGTTGTGGATCACCGGACACCGCGGCTACACCCCCGACGCGATCGAACGCCTCGACGGCCTGCCCCTGGACACCGACTTCACCCCGGCCGGACGCACCCTCGCCAGCGGCATCCCCGCGTTCTTCGCCGACGCCCCGGAGATGAGACGCCTCTACCCGGAGGCCCCGCAGGTCAGCGGCAAACAGGCCTGGGCCTTCCTGCCGCTGATCATCTCCGGGCAGCCCGTCGGCTGCTGCGTCCTGTCCTACGACCGGCCCCACGCGTTCCCCGCCGAGGAACGCGCCGTCCTGACCTCCCTGGCCGGACTCGTCGCCCAGGCACTGGACCGGGCCCGCCTCTACGACACCAAACACGCCCTCGCCCACGGGCTGCAGCAGGCGCTGCTCCCGCACCTCCTCCCCGAGGTGACCGGCCTGCAGGTCGCGGCCCGCTATCTGCCCGCCACCCGCGGCATGGAGATCGGCGGCGACTTCTACGACGTGATCCGGCTCGGCGACAGCGCCGCCGCGGCCGTCATCGGCGACGTGCAGGGCCACAACGTCGCCGCCGCCGCGCTCATGGGCCAGGTGCGCACCGCGGTCCACGCCCACGCGACCGTCGGCACCTCTCCCGCGCAGGTCCTCTTTGCGACCAACCGGCTCATCACCGACCTCGGCGTGGACCTGTTCACCAGCTGCCTCTACGCCCACCTCGACCTCGCGCACCGCCGGGCGACCCTGGCCAGCGCGGGCCATCCGCCCCCGTTGCTGCGCTGCCCGGACGGCGACACACGCCCCCTCGCCCTGCCGCCCGGCCCCCTTCTCGGCATCGACCCGGACGCCGTCTACCCCATGACGGAGATCCCGCTGCCCCTGGGAACGCTGCTGGCCCTCTACACCGACGGACTCGTCGAAACCCCCGGCACCGACCTCGACGACTCCATCGCCGACCTCGCCCACCACTTCGCCGACGCCGACCACCGGGACCTGAACCTGCTGATCGACGGTTTGCTGAAGAAGGCGAGCGCGGCCCGGCAACGCACGGACGACGTCGCCCTCCTCGTCCTGCACCACGCGGGCGTCACACCCGCGTGAGAAGACGCTCCAGCGGCCGGGGAACCCGCCCAAGATCCAGATGCGCGATCAGCGCCTGTGCGTAGTGCGCCTTGCGACCACTGTGCGTGCCCATGAAACGCCGCAACTGGTGCTCCACGGGCCGCTCCCGCTGGGCGGGCTGGTTCTGGAAGGTCTGGAAAGGACGGCCCTCGCCCTGCTCCTCGATCACGTACCGCACGCTGTCGGCCCCGAGGGCACGGATCAGCTCGTCCTCCAGATCCGCGACGCACACCTGGAACCCGAGTGTCTCCAGCCCGGCGGGGGTGAGCCCCGAGGCGAGCCCGACGCGCTCCAGATGACGCCGGAAATGCCGCTCCTCGCCGATGTCGCAGAGCCCGGCCAGCGGAAGCCCGAGCCCCGCGGGGCCGCACACGTCCAGGAAACGCCCGATGTTCGTCGCACCGCCGAGCGGCACCACCGCGACACCCTCCGCGCCGAGGTCGCGACCGTGCCGCAGGGCCAGCGCCTCCAGCGCCGCCTGGTCACTGCTCCCCTCGACGAGTACGACCGTCCGCACGCCGCCACCGGCCAGCTCCCGTGCCGTCGTGGCGGCCTCGCGCGCACGGGTCCCCCCGGCCGCCCATACGGTCAGCGCCCGGCGGAACCGCCCCAACTCGTCCACGAGACCTCGCTTTCCGACGCCATCGTGGCACGCCCGAGATCCCGTACGCACGCAGGTTTCCCGGCGACCCGGCACCCCGCCCCGGTTACTGCGGCGACGGAACCGCGGAACTGACCCGCACCGGATGCTTGCTCATGACCGAGACCCGGTTGAAGGCGTTCATGGTGATGGCGACCCAGATCACCGCGGAGATCTCGTCCTCGGTGAGCGCGGACCGGGCGTCCGCGTACGCCGACGTCTGCGCGCCGGCGTCCGCGGGATGGGTGGTGGCCTCCGCGAGCGCGAGGGCCGCGCGCTCCCGAGGGCTGAACAGCTCCGTGTCGCGCCAGGCGGCCAGCACACCCAGCCGCTGGGTGGTCTCGCCCGCCCGCAGGGCCGCGCGAGTGTGCAGGTTGAGGCAGAACGCGCAGGCGTTGAGCTGCGACACCCGAAGGTTGACCAGTTCGACGAGGATCCGGTCCAGCCCCGCCTCGGCCGCGACGCGTTGCACGGCCTCCGAGGTGGCGGCCAGGGCGCGGTAGGCCTCGGGGCTCTGCTTGTCGACGTAGACCCGCTGATCGGATCGCACCGAAGCCGTCCCTGTCACGCTGATCTCCTTCACCGAGCGATCACTTGACCCGCGATCTATCATCACCAGGAAAAAGGTTGAATGTCGAACGGTTCATTTCCGGGAGGGGACGCACCCGTGAGCAACGCCGAGACAGATCCCACCACCGTCCAGGTCCTCACGGCCCGCAAGGTCCCCCTCGGAGGCCCCCGCGCGATGACGGTACGCCGCACGCTGCCCCAGCGGTCGCGTTCGCTGATCGGCGCCTGGTGCTTCGCCGACCACTACGGCCCCGACGACGTCACCAGCAGCGGGGGCATGGACGTCGCCCCGCATCCGCACACCGGCCTCCAGACCGTGAGCTGGCTGTTCGGCGGCGAGATCGAACACCGCGACAGCCTCGGCAGCCACGCCTACGTCCGCCCCGGCGAACTCAACCTCATGACCGGCGGCCACGGCATCAGCCACTCCGAGGTGTCGACACCCCGCACGACCACCCTGCACGGCGTGCAACTGTGGGTGGCGCTGCCCGACGAACACCGCGACGCCCCACGGGACTTCCAGCACTACGTACCCCGGCCCGTCCCCCTGAACGGCGGCCACGCCCGCGTCTTCCTCGGCACCCTCGCCGGAGACACCTCCCCGGTCCGCACCTTCACCCCCCTCCTCGGCGCCGAACTCTCCCTCGACCCGGGCGCGGCCCTGACCCTCGACACCGACCCGGACTTCGAGCACGGACTCCTCGTCGACACCGGCGACGTCCACCTGAACGGCACACCCCTGGAGCCCGCCGCACTCGGTTACGCCGCCCCCGGACACCGGGCGCTCACCATCGCCAACGAGGGCCCGGAGACCGCGCGACTGATCCTGCTGGGCGGACCGCCCTTCGGTGAGGAGATCGTGATGTGGTGGAACTTCATCGCCCGGTCACACGACGAGATCGTCCAGGCCCGCGAGGACTGGATGAAGGGCGACCGCTTCGGCGAGGTGCACGGATACGACGGGGCTCCACTGCCCGCGCCGGAACTGCCGAACGCGCCCTTGAAGCCGCGAGGAAGGGCGCGCTGACCTGCGAACACGGCGCGCCGTACGTCGACAGGGCGGGATCGCTGCTGCGCCTGTCCGGGACGTTCCTGACAGGTGATCAGGTGTCGGCTGACGTGGTGTGCTCTCTGCTTGTGGCCCTCGCGAGGCGTTCTCGGCGCCCCAGCACTCCGCTGACGCGGGCTCTGAAGGCTCGGCGTTCCTCGGTAGCGGCAGTTGTCGACGTGGGTCATCGCTGAGCGCCCTTCCTCGGCCCGAGGCTGCCCGGGAGGGCGCTTCGTGCGCAAGGCACCGCATCAGAGTTCACCGGTCCGGTCGGCTCGCCGTGCCTGCTGCACCCGCCACCCGTACCGGGTGATGCCGCGCGGCTTGTAGATCGACAGCACCGTGTTGGTGAGCAGGACGACGACGGCGGCAGCGGCGTCGAACACGAGTTGCATCCTCATCCCGGTGAGGTCGGAGGCGGACAAGCTCGTCCGCGCGGCCGAAGCCGCCACGTGGTCGGCCACCTGCATGTGCAGCAGGAGGAGGAACGTCGCGAAGACGCTGAGTGTGAGCTTGGCCAGCACCCAGTAGTGGCGGAACAGCCCCCACGTGGTGCCCAGGGACTGGACGAGGCCGGTCAACAGCGAGGCGAACGCCAGCGGGACGATCACGTACCAGCCCGTGACCTCCATGGCGAGATACGCGCCCCGCACGCGCTGTGCGTCCTCGCCGGTCAGTCCGACGACGGCGAGGACGAGAAAGGCGGCGACCGCCCCGAGCCAGCCGACCGAAGACGTGACATGCGCGGTGAGCGCGAGCTTGCGGAGGGCGGGTGGCATGGCCATCAGTGGCCGCCGTGCAAGCCCGCCCCCATGGCGCCGGTCAGGTGAAGGACGAGGAACACGACGACCAAGGCCAGCGCCGCGGCGCCGGAGACCTTCACCCAGCGCGGGGTGGCAGGGGGCATTGCGCGGTCGGGTCCTGCGCTCGGGGTGGATTCGGACGGTGTGCCGGTCATGGGTTCCCTCTGACGGGATGGTGCGAGCCGCGGGCCCTCTTCCAGGCGGCAACTCTTATCGAGACACTGTGTCTACGTCAAGTCGTGATGTACCGGCATCGTCGCCCCGTACACTGGCCCGGTGCCGAAGCTGTGGAACGAGACCATCGAGGAGCACCGCCGCTCCGTGCGGGACGCGGTACTTCAGACCACGGCGGCGCTTGTGGCCGAGCAGGGGCTGCGGGGCGTGACGATGTCGCGAATCGCCGAGGAGAGCGGTATCGGCCGGGCCACTTTGTACAAGTACTTCCCGGACGTCGAGTCGATCATGGCGGCGTGGCATGAACGTCAGATCACCGGCCACCTTGCCGAACTCGCCGAACTCGGGGACCGCCCCGGCACCCCGGGCGAGCGGCTGGAGGCGGTGCTGGAGCGCTACGCGCTCATCCAGCAACAGCGCCACGGTCATGGGGGAGAGTTGTCCGCCGTCCTGCACCGGGGCGACCATGTGGTCCGCGCCGAGCAGCATCTGCGCGACTTCGTCCGGGGGTTGCTGGCCGAGGGGGCCCAGGCGCGTGAAGTACGGGATGACGTCTCGTCGGACGAGTTGGCGGGCTATTGCCTGCACGCCCTCGCGGGAGCCGGAGCGTTGCCCTCCAAGGCCGCGGTGCGGCGGCTCGTCGCGGTGACCCTGGCTGGGCTGCGTCCTCAGGGCTGACGGGCCGTTCTCTGCGGCTGGGGCCCGGCCCTGGTGGGCAGTTCCGGGCCCGAGGTCGGGGGCGCGGCGGCCAGGGGCATCGAGTGCCGCAGTCAGCAGCGTGGTGCGCCTTCCGGTTCGCCCTCCTTTTCGGCAGTGGCCGCACCGGGGCGTCCCGGGCGGAGGGCGCCGAGGCTGCCCGACCGGTGCAGGCCCTGGGGCGCAGCACGGCGGCGACCTGGGCACGGAGGTTCGCCAGCCAGTCGGGGTGACGGGCGGGCGTCGACCGGACGAGCGCCGTGAGCACCCGAGCGGCGAGCAGGACGGCCAGACAGAGGGACATCATGTCCATCGCCATGACGGGCATGTCGGTGGACGGTGCCTGCTCGGGAGTGGCCTCGTGCTTCGATTCCGTCGAGGCCGGATCTGCAGCGTCCTCGTACGTACCGGCTCACGGCCACTCCCAAGGCATCCGTTGGGGGCCGCCGGGCCCTCCCCTCTTGCCACTGCCGAACCAGAGCCGATCACGCCGTGGCGGACTGGTGACTGCGGGCCCTGACCGCTCAGGGCGTGGCGGTCCCCACATCGCCTGCTCGCTGAACGGCGCCGAGGATCCAGCAGCCTCGGCATCGGTTCGTGCCTTTCGACTGGCTCAGTCACGACTCTTGCATACCCCCCTGGGGTATTGTATCTTCCAGCTCACGATACCCCCAGGGGGTATAACCCTCGGGGTCTGTTCCGGATGGAAGGGAAAGGCCATGTCGTCAGTCAACCCGCGGCGCTGGTGGGCGCTCGTCGTGCTCGCCGCCGCCCAGTTCATGGTGATCATGGACACCTCGATCATCGGGGTCGCGCTGCCCGAGATGCAGCGGGATCTCGGCTTCTCGCAGGGCGAGCTGCAGTGGGTCTTCAACGCCTACGTCATCACCTTCGGCGGGCTGCTCCTGCTCGGCGGGCGCCTGTCCGATCTGCTCGGTGCCCGCCGGGTCTTCACGGCGGGCTGGATCGTGCTGATCGGCGCCTCGATCGTCGCGGCGGCCGCGCAGACGGCGTGGGTCGAGGTCGTCGGCCGCGCGGTGCAGGGTGTCGGCGGCGCGTTGATCGCTCCCGCCGCGATGACCCTGCTCATGACGCTGTTCGCGCACGACCCCAAGGAACTCGGCAAGGCCATGGCGCTCTACGGCGCCGCGGCCCCGGCTGGCGGTACCGCGGGCGTCTTCCTCGGCGGCGTCTTCACCGAATGGCTCAGCTGGCCTTGGGTGTTCATCATCTACGTGCCCATCGGCGTCGCCACACTCGCGGCGACCAAGCTGCTGCCAGCGGTCGCCCCGCGCCGCGGCGCCATCGACGTGCTCGGCGCCGCGGCGGTCACCGCGGGCCTCGCGCTCGCCGTCTACTCCGTCGTACGGGCCCCGGAAATCGGCTGGGGATCCACCCGGACCGTGCTCGGACTCCTCGTCGCGGCGGCCCTGCTGGTCCTCTTCTTCGTGCTCCAGCGATCCGTGCGCGAGCCGCTGATGCCGCTCGGCATCTGGCGGGTGCCGCGCCTGGGATCGGCCAACCTGGCGATGACACTGCTCGGTGCCGCGTGGATCCCGATGTGGTACTTCCTCAACCTCTACCTCCAGCAGGTCCTCGGATACGGGGCGTTCGCCTCGGGCGCCGCGCTCCTTCCGATGACCGTGCTGCTCATGGTCTTCATGACCGCGATCACGGCACGGCTGCTGGCCCGCTTCGGCGCCAAGCCGCTGATCGCTGGCGGACTGCTCGTCCTCGCCCTCGGCCTGGTGTGGCTGTCGGCCGTGGAGCCGACCGGCTCCTTCGTGGTCGATGTGCTGCCCGCGTCGCTGGTGGCCGCGCTGGGCATGTCGCTGGCGTACATCCCGGCGATGGTGGCCGCCATGTCCGGCGCTCCGGCCGAGCAGGCGGGCCTGGCCTCCGGCATCGTCAACACCACCTACCAGGTCGGCTCGGCGCTCGGCCTCGCGGCCCTCACCGCACTGGCCACCTCCCAGGGCGCCGGTGCACTCGGTGACCTGTCGGCGCTGACGGACGGGTTCAGCGCGGCGTTCCTCGCAGCGGCGGGCATCGCCGCGCTGGGCGGGGCCGTGACGCTGCTGGCCATGCGTACGGAGAAAGCGGTCGCCACCCAACAGCAGGCGAACGGGACCGCCTCGGGTGAGCAGGTAGGCGTCTGACCGATGGGCTGTAAGGCCCGCACCCGCAGGCACACCGCCCACCCGACGGGCTCACCGCGGACTCCCTCCGTCCGGAGTCCGGTGAGCCCGTCGGCGCTACGAGAGGGGAACGTCAGTCATGCAGTCGCGATCGTTCAAGAAAGCTGCCCGCCGGGGAGCCGAGCACCCCCTGGTGCGCATGGCTGCAGCGGCATTGCTCCAGGCCCTGGCCGCTCGCCTGGCCGAGGGCGGGGGTGACGCCGGATCGTCGTGCGTCGGCCGTTGCACCGGGGCGTAGACCCGACAGCCTCGCCCTCCCGCAAACTCCGGCGCCGGGCTCCGAACGACGCCCTCTGCGTCACTCCGCGCCTTGTCTGTACCGGCTCACGCGAAGCGGCACTTCAGGTGGGTGGCGAGGGCGTGTCGACCGCCCTGACCGGCTCGAGGTTCCGCCGCCCGCTGCCGGGGGGCACGGGCACCACGTGCAACTGGAGCTCGTTCATGAGCCCGTCCCTCAGGTGCCCGGCCGGAGGCGGTGGGTGAGCATGAAGGCCTGCGTCCGGACCGGCGGGTTGTCGCCTCAGGACTCCTCGCCCGTGTCATACATCATCCGGCCGATGACCACTCCGGTGGCGTCGAACCACCCCCGCAACAGCTCGGAGTTGCGGTTCTCCTCCTCACCGGTCATGCATGGACGCTCTTGCGGGCGGGCCAAGGCGTGGATCCACTCGAGGAGTGCCTCGACGCCGTCGCCTCCCGGGTTGTCGAGGGAACTGTCGGGGTCGGCCATGTAGCCGTCGAGGGAGACGGTCAGATCCGCGGTTACGGGCACGACGGCATGCTCCCGAAGCCTGCCGTGGGACGTGCTGCCTTCACTCCCATGTCGATCGGGAACCGGCGCATTCGACCTCCCCCAGCGACGCGTGACGGTGAGGCGATGCAGTAGGGGCCCTGCCTTCCGGCAGGGCCCCTACTAGCCAACGGGATCGTCCCCAGTTCTACTTGCAGGACCCGTCCACCCGGTTGAGCTTGCTTCTCGAAGCGGGCGGCGCAGGAGCGCATGTCATGCCGCCGATGGAAAGCTCGACCTCGGAGACGGCCGCGAACGTCGCGCCGGGGGACCTCTTTGCGGGAGCCGTGCTGGTCATGCGCATCTCCCGCGGTTCGGGGCCGATGCCCGAACGGTGCCTTCAGGCCCGGCCGACGAACTCGTAGCCAGCCTCGTCGACGGCGGCCCGGACGGCCTCCTCGTCGAGCGGGGCGGCGGAGGTGACGGTGACTTCGCCGGTCGTGGCGACGGCCTTGACGTCGGTGACGCCGTCCAGGGTGGATATCTCCTGGCTGACCGCCCCTTCGCAGTGGCCGCAGGTCATGCCGGACACCTTGTAGACGGCGGTGACCCCCGCGCCCTGGGCGTCGGTCACGGTGCCCGAGCCGCAGGAGCCGTCGGAGGAGCAGCAGGATCCGGCATTCGTCTGGGTGGTCATGGGTGCTCCCTCATGGTGTGACTGTGTGGGTCTGCCGTGGGAAGGGCTGCTTCGCGGTCCTCCCAACGATGCGGACACTATACCCCCCAGGGGTATGAATGGCTTGTGACCCAACCCACACGCATGCGGGTGCGTGCCGTAGGAGCCGAAGACCATAGGGGGAAGACCAGGAGTTCGTAGAGCTGGATGAGGGCCGCCTCCAGGTCCGGGATCGCCAGTCGGCCCTCGTCCGCCAGGGTGTGCAGTGCGTTCGCGACTGCGGGATGGTGCCCCTCGGGTCCGTGCTGCCGCCAGGCCCGGCCCAGCTCGGGGAAGCGCTGGACCTCGGCGGCCACGAGGTGCGCGGCATCCGGCTTCGAGCGCGGCGCGGTGGGCGGCTTCACCGGCGCGTTCACCGTGTGGGCAGTGGCGGCCGCCGTCAGTGCCGCAGTGGCTGTGGGGGCTTGTGCCGTGCGGCAAGCCGCAGTTGGCCGACGGGCCGCACGTGCACTGAGTCGTCGCTCGCCGCCTGGTGGGCGGCGGTGCGTCGGCCGAGGATGCGCGTGAGGGCCGGGGGAACGCCGTACCGGCGGCCCTGCCTTGTGGTGTGTGGTCGCGCTGGTCAGCCGAGGGCCTCGATGAGGTCGGTGCATGCCTGTGCGCAGGAGCGGCAGGCTTCGGCGCACAGGCGGCAGTGCTCGTGCATATCGGCATGCGCGGAGCATTCGTCGGCGCAGGCTTCGCAGGCGGTGGCGCAGGCGGTGAGGATCGCGCGGGTGATGTTGGCGTCGTAGCCGGTGTGCCGGGACAGTACGGACGCGGTGGCGTTGCAGATGTCGGCGCAGTCCATGTCGGTGCGGATGCACTTGGTCAGCTCTCCGACCATGCCCTCGGACAGACAGGCGTCCGCACACGCCGTACACGCCTGGGCGCAGGCAATGCACTCTTCGATACACCGGGTGAGCTTGTCGCGGTCCACTTCCCCCAGGTCGGCAGGGTAGGTGGCGAGCATGTCCTTGACCGTGGTCATGGCCGGTGGCCTCCTTCGGATCGATGCCGGACGGGCGGCGGACCGGACGGCCGCGTCTCTTCCTCCTCCGGCCCCTGCCGGGTTGGCCCGCCCTGGTGACGTAAACGCGGTCGGGGCACCCCTGTTCCGCCGGGGTGCCCCGACCGCGTGGGCCTGTGTGCTGCGTGCGTCAGTGGTAGGCGTGGACGACGGCGTGGCCCTTGCCGCGGCTGATCAGCCACCTGATTGACCGGCGTGGAGACCAGGAAAGCCACCGCGAATCCGCCCAGCAGCGCCGACCAGAACAGCCCGTCCGACAGGTGGGCGTCCATCGCGCCCGGTGTCACGGCGATGATCGCGTTGTCGACCAGCTCCATCACAGCGATCAAGACGGTGTCGGCGGCCAGCGCCACCTTGATCGCGGACTTGAGGCCCAAACCGACCGGGGGCACCGCGAACAGGGTGAACAAGTAGCCGAAAAGTCACCGGGGCGTCGTAGTGGACGGGGCACGGCCCGAAGCCGCGCCCTGACTGGCCGTGTGCACATGCCGACGCCCGGAGAGGCGGCAGGCCGTCTTAAGACGTCGTTGCATTTGGCGTGATCGGTAGCTTGCATGGCTGTGGCGATCATGGAGCGTTTGGTCCCGGACGGGTTGTGGGAGTTGTTCCAGCGGGTGGTGCCGGTCGTGCCGGTCCGACTGCGAGGCGGTGGTCCTCGACGCTACGGCGACCGAGAGGTGCTGGCGGCGATCATGTTCGTGGCCAGGTCAGGCTGCACCTGGCGGCAGACTCCGGAATTGTTCGGGCCGTCTTGGTCGACCGTGTACCGGCGGTTTGCCGAGTGGAGCAAGGCCCGAGTCTGGGCCAAGTTGCACTGACTGGTGCTGGACGAACTCGGTCGGACTGGTGAGCTGGACTGGTCACGGTGTGCGATCGACTCGGTGAACATGAGGGCGATGAAAGGGGGGATCTGACAGGCCCGAATCCTGTCGATCGGGGAAAGAAAGGCTCGAAGATCCACTTGGCCACAGAGAGAGCTGGCCTGCCCCTCTCCATTGGTATCTCGGCCGCACACACCCATGACAGCCTCGGCCTCGAACCTTTGGTGCGCGGGATACCTCCCATCCGGTCCTGCCGCGGACCGAGGCGGCGACTTCCCGGGCAGACTGCATGCGGACAAAGGCTACGACTACGACCGTCTGCGCCGGTGGCTACGCAGCCGCAGCATCGTGCCGCGCACCGCTCGCAAGGGCATGGAATCCGCGGCTCGCTTGGGGAGACACCGATGGACCGTCGAGCGCACCGTGAGCTGGCTGAGCGGAATACGCCGCCTGCATCGGCGCTACGAGCGCAAGCCAGACCACTTCCTTGGCTCCGCCGGTATTGCCGCCGCCCTCATCTGCTACCGCCGCCTCAACGGCACGGCTACGCAAACATAATGCACGGCATGTCGCTTCAGGGAACGGACGCCTACCCAGACGACCACACCCTGCCTGCGCTGGTCGAGCGGGCCGTCGAGGCGGCCCGTACGCACTGTTTCGCCTCTCCTGCAGGCCCGAACAGGGGCGGCTGCTCCAAGTGCTGGCCGCAGGGGCGCCCCGCAGCATCGCCGAGACCGGAACAGGCTGCGGTGTCGGGCTGGCCTGGCTGGCCTCCGGCGCGGCCCCAGGCACGCGACTGACCAGCGGCGAACGCGACCTGGACCGAGCCCGCGTCGCCGCGGAGGTCTTCCGGGACTGTCCCGACGTAGTGATCCTCCACGGCGACTGGCAGCGCGTCGAAGAGCACGGCCCCCTACGACCTGCTCGTGCTCGACGGCGGAGGCCAGGCCAAAGGCAACGGCACCGCGGATCCCGCTCGCCTGCTCGCCGTCGGCGGCACAGTAGTGATCGACGACTTCACTCCGGCCAGCACATGGCCCCCTCGCTTCAACGGTGCCCCGACCAAACTCGACTGCACTGGCTCGAACACCCCGAACTTCGAGCCACAGAGCTACGTCTCGCAGCAGGCCTCAGCGCGGTCGTCGGCACCCGACTACCTGGCCGAGAGCAGCCGCATAGCCGGATGCAACGACGTCTTATGGGCGGGAGTAGGAGCGCACAGACGATGGCGCGTCACAGAACGGGACGGTCCGGGATCTCCCGTTGCCGAATCGGCGTCTGCTCAGCGGTCGGTTCCGCCGTAGGCGCCCTCGGGACCGCGTGCGTCGCTTGAGCGGGCTGCCGCGCTGGCGGCAAGGGCGAGTAGCAGGGCGATCAGGCCAGTGATCACGTTGTTGATGACGGTGCGTGTGGTGTCGACGTTGCCTGACACCACCCAGGGGGCGATGACCGTCCATGCGCCCAGGGCGCAGGCCGCCCAGGCCATGCTGTGTGTCCGGTCGTAGGCGCGACCGAATCCGCCACTCATCAGCAGGGCGTATCCGATCCCCACGATCAGGTTGTTGATGGCGAGCCGGGAGAAGCCGCCGCTGTTGAATCCCGCGATCCACGGGGAGGCCGCGAGGTAGAGGCCCGTGAGCAGGGCCAGTGCCTCGATGGCTTGCGCCCTCGGGGTCGTTGCGGCACGTTCGGCCAGCGCATGGCGCTGGCGCATCTCGACGATGTCGGGGTGGGTCTCCATGGCCGATCCGGTTGGTCCCCCCGATCGGGTCGATCCGGTGGGCCCGTAGCTAGGTGACGTCACTGCGATCACTTCCCGAAGAGAGAAACAAGAGCTGCGTTGAGCGTCGCTGCCAGAGGGCCGGAGTCCTGCAGTCGGCCTGCTGGTGGGGCGGCGCCCTTACGCTCCAGGGTTGCGGGGCTTCCCGCCTTCTCCTTGGCCGATTAACCCCCAGCAGACCAGTAAAACAGTAAAAATACTCTCAAACAGAGAAAATTTTCACTAGGGTCCCCTCATCCTGCCCGCGCCCTTCGCGGTCTCGGTAGGCTCCGGTTCCCGTATCCGTCAGAGCGCGGTCTGCCCGCCTCGCCCCCGACCCAGGCGGCTTCAACGGCGGCCCAGCAGCCCACGTCCCGGATCGCCGCGGGCGGGGCCTGCGGCGCACCGCCGCAGGGCTGAGCCAAGTGCGTCGTTGACCTGGCCAGTCCCGAACTCGCCGGGGACCGGCTGCTCGGCGTGCCCGAGGTGGCGGTGCTGGGCGGCATCACGGCCTCCACACTGCGGGGTTACATCTCCCGGGGCGGAACGCGCGCCGTTGCCCCAGGCGACTGTCGGCGGACGGGCCCAGTGGTCACGCCCGGTCGCCGAGGACTGGGCCCAGGCCCGGCGCCGCCCGTCCGAGGGGCTGAGGGATGCCATGTCGGCCGACGACCGGCAGCATCTTGCTCCGGGGGCCGCTCTGATCCGCGACCGGTTCAGCGAAACCTTCGCAGCTCGGCATCCCTGCCCAGGTGACGGGCGAAACCCTGCGGAGGTCCGCGACCACGAACGGGGAACTCGACGGGCAAACCGCGAAGGAGTTCTTCTCCCGCCTCGTCCCACGCGAGCCGGAGGACTGAGGACACGATCGCGAAAGGCGCCAAGCCAATCCCAGTGGCTTGACGCCTCTCGTTCACGACTCTCACGGCAAACGGAGAAGCCCCATCTGAGAGCGCGGGACACAGGGGGTACCGGTAAGAACTCTGTCACCTGCCGCAAACGGCGGTGATCAGGCCTCGGACTGGGTGGGTTGGGGCAGTTCCGGCGTGCTCGGCGCCTCAGCGAGTGCGAGGCGACCGCCCCTCAGCTCAGGCACGTAGTTGTGATCGTGTTCCTGGAGACGCCGAGGAGCTTCGCGTCCAGGCCCTCGTTGGTGCCCTGCACGATGAGTTCGCGGATGAACTCCGCCAGGGCCGCGAACACGTGGAACACCAGGCGTCCGCAGGGCGTGGTCGTGTCGAGCGCCTCGTGCAGCGAGGTGAAGCCGACGCCGCGCTTGCGCAGGCCGGACACGATCGCGATGAGGTCCTGGATGGAGCGGCCGAGCCGGTCGAGTGACGGGACGACGAGAGTGTCACCCTCGCGCAGGTAGTCGAGGGTCGCCCATAGTTCCTCGCGTGTGGCGTTCTTGCCGGACTTCTTGTCAGCGAAGATCCGGATATACCCCGCCTCGGTGAGTGCGTGGATCTGCCGGTCGAGCAACTACCCCTTCGCGGACACGCGTGCCTATCCCACAAGACCGCCGGTCCGTACGGCCGGTACGAGGGCGAGGAGATCGGCGGTGTCGTCGTCCTGGGGTGGCTGCACCCGCCAAGTTCTTGAGCACGTCGACTTTCTGAGCCGTTCCATGGGCATGGTCCGGCGTCGATCCCGCCGCGAGCACTCGCTTACCGATCTTGCTCAGGAATCGGTCGATAGATGAGCACAGGGGTCTCGCGCACGAAGCAGATCGCAAGGAGTTCTTCGCAAAGGACTCTTTGCGAAGAACTCTTTGCGGTTTAGCCTGTGTGGTGTGACCGACGCGATGAAGAGGCCAGAGGGCCCGAACCTTGAAGAGGACTCCGTTGTCCTGGATGCCAAGGGGCTGCGTGCCATGGCGCATCCGGTGCGTGTGCAGCTGGTGGGGCTCCTGCGGAAGTACGGTCCATCGACAGCCACCCGTCTTGCGGAGCGGCTGGGCGTGAATTCCGGGACAGCTAGCTATCACCTGCGCCAACTCGGCGCGGCTGGTTTCGTTGAGGAGGACGCTGAGCGCGGCAACGCGCGAGAGCGCTGGTGGCGCTCGGTACATCAGATGACGGAGCTCAACGACCGGGAGCTGGCCGATCGAGAGCCCGAGGCCATCTTGGCCTTCCTGCAATCCGTCGCCACCACCTACACCTTGCGCACTCAGCAGACGCTGAACGAGTTGCAGACGATGCCTCGTGCGTGGCGGGACACCTTCGACATGAGCGGCTGGGCCTTGCGGCTCACGCCCGAAGAGGCTGTCGCCCTGCGGCAGGAGTTGAGGGCCGTCATCTCTCGGTACCGCAGAGACACGCCCGAGGCGGCGGCAAGTGCCCCGAAGGGTGCCGAGCGGGTCGGCGTTATCACGCAGATGCTGCCCGAACTGGATGCGCCTGCCGCGTCGTCGCTCCCTTCCGGCCCTCAGGAAGAGGAAGGGAGCCCGAGGTCATGACCGAAGGCGCCTCGGAGGTCGGCGGCATACCCGGCAAGAGGTCCTTACGGCCGCTGAGCGGGGTGCTGGCGGCCATGGTTGTGTCGCTGACCGGCACGCGGATCTCCGTTGTGGCACTGCCCTGGTTTGTTCTCGTCACAACCGGCAGCGCCACCCAGACCGGACTGGTCGCCTTCTGCGAGATGACTCCCTACGTGGTGGTCAAGGCGTTCACCGGACCGCTGGTGGACCGGATCGGCCCGCGGGCCGTTTCCTGGACCACCGATCTGGCCAGCGCGACCGCCGCCGCCGCGGTCCCCCTGCTCCACGCCCTGGACCTGCTGTCCTTTCCGCTTCTGCTGGTTCTGGTCGCGCTGATCGGCGCGGCCCGGGGACCCGGAGACCTGGCCAAGGAGGTGATGGTCCCGGAGGCGGCCGAGCGCGGCCGAGTGCCGCTGGAGCGGGCCACCGGTCTGGCCGGTGTGATCGAGCGTCTCGCCTCCACCGTCGGTCTGGCGGTCGGCGGATCCCTGGTCGCGCTGCTCGGTCCCCTGACCGGACTCGCCGTCAACGCCAGCTGCTTCGCCCTCGGATCAGTGATCATCAAGCTCGCGCTGCCTCGCGGCATGGGGCTCGCGGTCGAGGAGGCCCCCTCGCCAGCCGGGGGAACGGAACCGGGCTACTGGCGGCGGTTCGGCGAAGGCTTCACCTTCCTGCGCAGCGAGCCGCTGCTGCTCACCGTCATCGTCATGTGCGGAATCACCAACCTGCTGGACGCGGCGATCACCTCGGTGCTCGTACCTGTCTGGGCCAGGGAGTCCGGTAACGGGCCGACCGCGATCGGCCTGATGGGCAGTGTGATGGGGGCCGCGGCGGTCGGCGGGAGCCTGATCGCCGCGGTGGTCGCGCACCGGCTGCGGCGGCGGGTGGTGGTTCTCGCCGGGTTCCTGCTGGTCGGGGCACCGAGGTTCCTCGTCCTTGCCTTCGATGCTCCGTTGGGGGTGGTGCTGGGCGTCTTCGCTGTCAGTGGATTCGGTGGCGGCTTCGTCAACCCAGTGTTGGGGGCTGTCCTCGTCGAGCGGGTGCCGCGCCGGATGCTGGGGCGGGTCAACGCGCTCGGTGACTCGCTGGCCTGGGCCGGTATCCCTCTCGGCGGGCTGCTCGCCGGGGCGGCGGTGACCGCTGTCGGACTCGTGCCGGTGCTGCTCGCTTGCGGCGCCGCGTACTTCCTCACCACGAATCTGGCTGGGCTACGGCCGGAATGGCGCGAGATAGACCGTACGCGTGGGCGGGGCGTCGTGAAGCCGCATTCCAAGGAAGACGCCTCACAAGGCAGTGCGACTGTAGCGACATGACGTCCACGGGAGGAGGTGGACCATCTGGTCTTCTTCTCCCTCCCCACCGCTCCTTCCCACCTCGCCACGCTTCACGCACGCTCAGATGACTGCTGGTCGGGCGGCGTCCGTCGCAACTCGGGGGGCGCGGAAGTGTGACCGCAGCAGGGTCGAGGCGGGTGCCCATGTCGAGCAGTTGCGGGTAGGCGTCCGGTTCGCCCGCCACCGGCCGGTACAGCTTCACCTTGTTGATGCGCTTGATCCTGGGCAGCAGGTCGAAGTTCAGCGGTCTCGTCATGCCGAACCCCATTTTCGACTGGCCATGCGAGTCCGTGTAGTTCGCTTCCACGTCCATGGTGGTGCCGAGCCGCATAGCGCCCTCGACCATCGCGGCGACCTCGGAGGCGGTGCTGTAGCTCGCCCTTGATCCTGCGCGGGTTCTTCGGCTCGGGCTGGGCCTCGGCAGGGTCAGCCGGATCGCCCCGGACTTCCGCTCGGTGATGTCCAGCCAGCTCAGCTTCGGCATCCGGTCGTTCAGCAGGCCCAGTTCGGTGGTCATCTGCTCGCGCAGCTCGTCGACGAAGACCTGCGGGTCCAGCGGCTTGCGCAGCTCGCGGTAGTTCTCCTCGCGGCGCTCGGCGAAGTCCTGGGGCAGGTCCTCGTCCGGGTTGCGCCACCTGTCGGCGCAGACGACCCAGATCTCCTTGCACTTGAGCTGGTCGCGCAGGGCCTGCAGCGCCGCCGCCACGATCCGGTCGCACCGCCCAGGCGTGGGCGGCTTGATGCACTCCGTACGACAACGGGCCAGCAGCTCCACCCGCACCTGCTCCGGCCGTCGCTCCCTGCAGGCGACGTTCTCGGCGAGTCAGGCCGTCAGCTTGTCCGCGTCCGCGACACCGCACTCACGGAAGCCCAAGTGCCGACGGATGCGCACGGTGGTACTCAACCCTCCGACCGCTCCACTCATAGGCGTCCAGCTCGGACGCAGGTACCTGTACCTGCCGGGCGACGAACTCCACTGCCGCACCAGGCAGCTCGAACCGGCCTCGGGGAAACCGGCCGTACTGCGTAGAGAACTTCAGCAACATGGCAAAGCCCAGTCGCGTCGCACCGCGCTTGCCGGACACAAGCCGTGTTCGTCCTTCAATAGCGTCCAGTGTTCGACCAGGTCATCCAGGTCCAAAGGGGTGCGGGCCATGGTCGTCGATCGTCCTCTCGGGGCTTCACCCCGCGTAGCTGTACGACGCCGGACTCACGCACACGAGTGACACCCGCACAAGATCACCGCCGGTTGCGGCTGGTGACAGCGTTCTTACCGGCAGCCCTACAGGCGCCGCTGGCTCGAACTCCACCCGGTGAACTGCACTCAGCTGGATCTGCTCGACGGACTCGCCGTTCGCCCGGGTCCTGCGACCCTCGGTTCAAGGCTGCCCGTGGGTTCCTACCAGGTGAGGGCGGAGCGGCGGAGGGTGTCGCGAACGCGGACGACGTCGGGGTTGGCTTCGGCGCCTGGGCGCTGGACGAGGAAGAGGGTGTTAAGCGGTGGTTCGTCGGGATCGTGTAGGAGGGTGAGGGTGCCAGCGGTGAGGTGGTCCCTGCACAGGGAGCGGGGCAGGACGCTGTAGCCGGAGCCAGCGGCGACTGCGGAGAGGACGGCGTACAGGTTGGGCACGGTGACGGCGGCCTGGGTGGTGAGCTGCTTGCCGAGGACGAGGCGCCAGTAGCGGCGCACGATAGGCAGGTCCTCCGCGTAGGTGACGAGCGGGATGTCCTTGAGCACGCTGCAGACGCTGTCGGGAGCCATGCCTTCCGTGCGCGTGGCCCAGCGTGGCGCCGCGACGAGCACGTACTCCTCGTCGGCCAGGGGTGCGGAGGGCAGGGCGCGGCCTCTCGGCCGCCGGGTGGTGATCACCAGGTCGTGCCGACCCGCCCGCAGCCCTTCGACGAGCGGTTCGGTCAGGCCGGTGTCGACGCGAAGCTGAACTCCGGCGGTGACGAGCGGGGCGAGTGCGGGCAGTGCCCGGGTGCACAGCAGCTCGGAGGGGCCGGCGAGGTGGACGGGGGCGCCCTGGCCGGAGAGGTGGCCGCTCTCCAGGGAGGCGAGGGCGTCGAGGGGGCCCGCGGACCGGGCGGCGAGTTCGTGAGCGAGCGCTGTGGGTTCCGCGCCGCGGGGGAGCCGGGTGAACAGTTCCTGCCCGGTCTGCTGCTCCAGTGTGCGGATCTGGGCGGTGACGGTCGGCTGCGACAGCCCGAGCAGGGGCGCCGCCGCGGTGAACGATCCGGCACGGTAGACGGCCAGAAACGTGCGGAGCAGGTTCAGGTCCGCGTGCGGGGCGATCCTTACCCCGCTGGGAACGGCCGTCGGCCCCTCGGGCGTCGCGTGCTTCATGACCTCCAGAGTAGCCCCCGAAAGTCATCGACTCTCCGATGGGAGGGATCGGCTCCTCTATTGGCCAGCCGATGGCTCGCGAGCGTAGCTTCGAAGCGTCGCCAGATGGCGGCACAGGCAGCGGACCGTGATGATGCCCGTGTCGCGGCGACGTGGTCTCCAAGCTCGCCCGCATCCGAGAGGAACCCCGAATGACCACGCAGAACGCGATCGACTGGCCCGAGAAGTACCTGCCCGGCACCGGCGACTACTTCGTCTCCAACGAGGTGATCGTTCAGGGTCTGACCGCCGCCCAGGTGTGGCACTACCTCGTCGACACCTCGACCTGGGAGTCGTACTACGACAACGTCGCCGACGTCTCCTTCCCCCAGGGCGGCGGCCCCCAGCTCAGGACGGACACCGTCTTCAGCTTCGGCACCTTCGGCTTCCCGCCCCTGGACGCCCACGTCGTCGAGTTCCAGGACCCGGCTCAGGGCGTCCCCGGGCGCCTGTCGTGGACCGCGAAACAGGACGGCCCGCCCGAGGAGCAGCTCGACGTGCTGCATGCCTGGCTGGTGGAAGACCTGCCCGGCGGCCGGGTGCGGATCCTGACCCAGGAGACGCAGATCGGCCAGCCCGCCGCAGCGCTTGCCGAGGAACGGCCGAATCCGATGCTCAACGGCCACCAGGCATGGCTCGACGGCCTGGTCCGTGCCGCCTCCGGGAAGGCGGGCCGATGAGCGTCACGCGCGCCGTCGCCGTCCTGGGCACGGGGATTATGGGGGCCGCGATGGCCCGTAACCTTGCCCGCGCCGGGCACACTGTCCGGGCATGGAACCGCACCCGCGACAAGGCCGAGGCCCTCGCCGCCGACGGCGTCGAGATCGCCGACACCCCGGCCGAGGCCGTCACGGGCACCGATGTCGTCCTGACCATGCTGTACGACGGCCCCGCCGCTCTGGATGTCATGAAGCGGGCCGTCGAGGCCCTGAGCCCCGGCACGGCCTGGGTGCAGTCGACGACCGCGGGCGTCGGGGCGACCGGCGACCTGGCGGGCTTCGCCAGCGAGCACCGGCTCGTCTTCTTCGACGCTCCCGTGCTCGGTACCCGTCAGCCCGCCGAAGCCGGGCAGCTGACCGTTCTCGCCGCCGGTCCGAGCGAGCACCGCGACACCGTGACGCCCGTCCTGGACGCGGTCGGCGCGCGCACGGTATGGACTGGCGAGGACGGTGCGGTCGGCAGTGCGACCCGGCTGAAGCTCGTGGCCAACAGCTGGGTCATCGCCGCGACCAACGCGGCCAGCGAGGTTCTCGCTCTGTCGAAGGCCCTTGGTGTGGACCCGCAGAGTTTCTTCGACACCATCGCGGGCGGCGGCCTCGACATGCCGTACCTGCGGGCCAAGGCCGACCTCGTCTTGAACGGCCAGCTTTCCCCGGCCCAGTTCGCCGTGAACACCGCTGCCAAGGACGCCCGCCTCATCGTCGAGGCCGGACGCCGGTACGGCATCCGGCCTCGACGTCGCCGCCGCGAGCGCGGAGCGCCTGGAGCGCGCCGCCGCGGCCGGACACGCCGACGAGGACATGGCCGCCGCCTACTTCGCCAGCTTCGACGGCCCGCCCACGACGACCTGACCCACTCCGTGGTCGGAACGCACCCCCGCGTCCCGGGCCGGTCGGCACCAGCGGTGAAGTGAGGGGCCCGGCGACCTGGGCCCCTCACCTGTTTCCCGAAGGCGGGCGCGGCCACACGCGCTGCGGACACCTGCGCACCGTCGGCGCCAGCCTCGCTGCTCTGCCCGTCACCGCCGACGCGGTTGCCCGGCGTCTCTGTTCCCTGAGCGTCGTGGGTGGGATCACCGAATCTCTCCCGATCCCCATGCGCGAGTGACTGGGCTTGTTCGAGTTGGCCACGGATCAGGTGACAGCCTGCGAAGTGCAACGAGCGAGGCCCCCGAGCTGTTGATGGAGAGGTCTGACGTCTCAACCACGCTGCTCGGAGGCCTCGTTGGTCGCCTACCCTGCCGCACTCGGTCTGCCCATGCGCTCGTGGAGTGGGCCATGAGGGTGACCGGCGCTGCAAGCTTCCCCCGTCGCAGCGCGCGATGGTGGCACTTATGTGCCTGCGTGAACACACCACCCCGGCGAAGGTCGCTGCCGGGTTCGGGATGAGCGAGTCCACCGCTCACGCCTACACCAGCGCGGTCACCCGCCCAGGTGAGCCGGTGGCTGTCCTCAGGCCGCTGCCAGTTCCGCTGTAAGGAACTCGTCCACCGCCTTCTGCGCGCGGCGGTCGAACTCGGCGTACTGCGCCTCGCGCTCGGCTCCCGAAACGGCGTCGCCCACCAGCAGGTTGCCCTCGGCGTCGACGCGCTGCGGGCGCTCCTCGGCGTCGGGGAGCAGGGCGACGGCGGAGTAGGAGAAGCCGCAGTAATAGGCGATGCCCTCGCTCAGGTTGGTCTCCAGCAGGGCCTGCATTCCCTCCGTGATGGGGTCATCGGAGGTGGCGCCCGCCAGGCCCAGCCACAGTATGCGCTTGCCCGCGAGGCGGGGCTTGCTGCGGCCGTAGGCGAACCCGTAGTTCCACACGCGATCGATCCAGCCCTTGAGGAGGGCGGGCACGCTCTGCCAGTACACGGGGAACACGGCGACGACGATGTCGGCGTCGAGAATGCGCCGCATATGGGCCTGGACTTCGTCCGAGTACGGCTTCTCCCGGTTGCCCCAGTCCGGCTGGTCCGCCATGTTCATCCGCGGGTCGAACCCTTCGGCGCGCAGGTCGAGCACGTCGACGCGGTATCCGGCGGCCTCGAGTCGCGCGGTGGTGCGGCGGGCGGTGTGCGCGGTGAGGGAATCGGCCCGATGGTGTGCGATGACCACAAGGGCGGTCTTGGCAGCGCTGCTGCGGTGCGACACGGCTTCTCCTGGGTGTCTCGGTCGGTTCGACCAGTCCAGTACACCCGTGATCCATTAGACGATCCATAGGGGAAACGCTCCACTGCATAGGAGTTCGTCTACGATGGCGTCCATGGATCCCTTGAGTGTGCTCCTCAGTGGCATCAGGGCGGAGGGCTCGGTCGTCAGCCATGCCGTGCTGGAAGCGCCCTGGAGTATCCGCTTCGTCGACGGGGCCCCGCTCACGATGGTCACCGTGCTGCGGGGCGGTGGCACCCTGTTGCTGCCCGGCGGCGCCGAACAAGCGGTCGGCGTCGGCGACACGGCCATCGTATGCACCCCCGAGCCGTTTCATCTCGCGGACCATCCGGCCACCCTCGACCGCCCACACGACGAGTACGAAATCGCGTGCTTCACAGGGGATCCCGAATGCACTGCCCAGGACCTCGGCGGCATCCGCTGGGGCAACGAACCCGACGGAGCGACCGCACTGATCGTGGGCGCGTACCGCGCCTCGGGCCATCGCCATGAACGGCTGCTCCGTGCGTTGCCGCCCGTACTCGTGGTCAACGACGACACCGAGGTCTGCGCCTGGCTTGAGACGGCCGCCGCCGACGCCGCGCTGCGCTCGGCCGGTTCCCAGGCTCTGATGGACCGACTGCTGGACTGGGCCCTGGTGTGCACGCTGCGTACGTGGTTCGACCAGGTGGGCTCGGACGCCCCCGACTGGTATCGCGGCCTGGCCGACCCGATCCTCGCCCCCGCTCTCGAAGCGTTCCACGCCCGGCCCTCCGAGAGGTGGACGGTAGAGGCGCTCGCCATCGAATCCGGTGTCTCCCGGGCGCTGTTCGCCAAACGCTTCACCAAGGTGATGGGCTGCCCGCCACTGACCCACCTCACCGAATGCCGTATGGCCGAGGCCGAGGCACTCCTGTCCGACACCGACTTCTCCATCGCCCAGATCGCCAAGTCCGTCGGCTACGCCGATGCGTTCGGCTTCAGCGCCGCCTTCAAGCGCCATCGGGGCGTGAGCCCCAGCGCCTTCCGCGCCCGTAACGCTCATCTGGCGACCAGCGCGCGTTGACCGGGCCGATGACCGCTGGCGCTACCTGCCACACGACCTGTCGGCCTGGTCGGCGGCCGGGGCCACCGCGTGACGGCCAGGCGTCAGGGCCGACTTCGGGGTGCGTGAACCGCACGGGCCTGCCCAGCGCCCGGCCGGAGGCGATGTCGGCTCGGGTGCTGTCTATCCCTATCGGTGCTCCTCTGCCAACGTGGTTCCGGGGCCATGTGGCGTCAGGGCCAGGGGGATGAGTTGAACTTCGACGCGAACGAACCGCAGTCTGTTCGAGAGGAACGCTTCGCCGCAGAACGGGCCGAACGCAGAGAGGCACGCAAGGCTGCGTCGCTCGACTCGCGGGGAGCCCACCTCGGCGCGGCAATCGTGACCATCGCCCTGGTCCTCCTCAGTTGGAACGGGAAGCTGGTCGCTCTGGGCATCGTCGGCGGAGTCTTTCTGCTCTGGTTCTCCACAGCCCTCGCATGGGCCTCCGCCGACGGGGACCACGGACGACACGCACTCCAGCGCGCGTACAACGTCACCTTCGGATGGGGCGACGGGTTCTGAGAGCCAAGAGCGAAGTGCCGGAGCGCGTGCGGAGTACCACGGCCGGACCAGCGAGACAGGTGGCGCTCCACAGCCTCCGCCGTCGCGCCCCGGGTCGCGCTGGTGCTCACGTGCTTGCAGCGGCCACCGGGATCGCGGCGCTCGGAGGGGAACAGCGGTGCACGGGGCTCATCGAGGTGCTCGTCGGACTCCCAGCGCGGGCCCTGGAGCCACCATTCGAGGAGTTCACGAGAACCGTTGATGAGCGGGACCGGGCGCTCCTTCTGCTGGCCGCGGCTGCCCTTGCCGCGCAGCAGCACCTTGCCGAAGGTGCCCAGGTCCCAGCGGAGGTCGTGGACTTCGAGCAGGCACAGTTCCGAGACCCGCGGGCCAATGAGGCTGGCCAGGCGGCATGCGGTGTAAGCACGGACACACGGCGCGTACTTCCGAGCCGAATGTAGATCGTCGCGCCATCCGCCTTGCGGACCTTCGTCAGCGTGGCCAGCCGTCGCTGGTCCTCGCCGAAGAACCGGTCGAGGTCAGTCGGGATCAGCTCCCAGAGCGGGCGGCCGCACCAGCCGCGCACCTCCGTCAGCGTATCCACGTCGCCGGAGATCGTCTCGTCGGCGAGAGGGATGCACCGGCTCGCCGGTTCCGCCCCGTCGGGCTCAGGGGTGGCCCGCTGGTTCCGTGAGGGCGGTGAGGGCTCGGGTCGTGATGTCCTCGACCGTTCCCACGGCGTGCACCGTGCGGACGAGGGGCGCGTAGTGGGTGAGGAGGGGGAGGGTCTGGTGGCGGTACACCCGCTGGCGGTGGCGGATGATCTGCTCCGTGTCGTCCGGTCTGCCCCGGCTGAGCAGGCGTTCCACCACCACGTCCGCCGGCGCGGTGAGTTCGAGGACGGCGTCCAGGGGCGCTCCCGACGAGGAGAGGATGGCGGTGAGTGCCTGGGCCTGGGGGAGTGTGCGGGGGAAGCCGTCGAGGAGGAAGCCCTGTTGGGCGTCCGGTTCCCCGAGGCGTCGGCGGACCATGCCGGTGGTGACGTGGTCGGGTACGAGTTGGCCCGCGTCGAGGTAGCGCTCGGCGTCCCGGCCGAGGGCGGTGCGACGGGTGATGTGTTCCCGGAACAGGTCGCCGGTGGAGATGTGGGGGATGCCGAGCCTCCGGCTGAGGGCGGTGGCCTGGGTTCCCTTGCCCGCACCGGGCGGGCCTACGAGGACGAGTCGCATCAGCGGGTGTGCCTTCCGGTCGCGCGTTAGCAGGGGCTGTCAGTCGGTCCGGCGTGCATCGCCTGCCAGGCCCGTGCTGATCAGGTCCATCACCGAGGCGTCGGCGAGCGTGGTGACGTCGCCGATGTCGCGGTTCTCGGCCACGTCCCGCAGCAGTCGGCGCATGATCTTGCCGGAGCGGGTCTTGGGCAGTTCGGGAACGACGAGGACGCGGCGGGGCTTGGCGATGGGGCCGATCTCCTGGGCCACGTGCTCGCGCAGGGCGCCGGTGACGTCTCCCGTGGACCAGACCGTGCCGCCGCGCAGGATGACGAAGGCGACGATGGCCTGCCCGGTCGTCTCGTCCGACGTGCCGACCACCGCGGCCTCGGCCACCGCCGGGTGCGAGACGAGTGCCGATTCGACCTCGGCGGTGGAGACGCGGTGCCCGGAGACGTTCATGACGTCGTCCACGCGGCCCAGCAGCCAGATGTCGCCGTCCTCGTCGTAGCGGGCGCCGTCCCCGGCGAAGTAGTACCCACGGTCGGCGAAGCGCGCCCAGTAGGTCTCGCGGTAGCGGTCGTCGTCACCCCAGACACCGCGCAGCATGGACGGCCACGGCCCGTCGAGGACGAGATAGCCGCTCTCGCCCTTGCCGACCTCGTCGCCCTGGTCGTCGACGACCTTGGCGCAGACGCCGGGCAAAGGGGTCCGCGCGGAACCGGGCTTGGGGTCCGGCGTACCGGGCGGGGGAGCGATCATCACCGCGCCGGTCTCGGTCTGCCACCAGGTGTCCACCACAGGGGCGCGGTCGGCGCCCAGGTGCCTGCGGTACCAGCGCCACGCCTCGGGGTTGATCGGCTCGCCCACGCTGCCCAGCACCCGGATCGACGACAGGTCGTAGCGGGCCGGGAGCCGTTCGCCCCACTTCATGAACGTACGGATGAGGGTGGGGGCGGTGTAGTAGACCGACACCCCGTAATTGTCGATGATCTCGAAGTGCCGTCCCTCGTGCGGGCTGTTGGGCGTGCCCTCGTACAGCACGGACGTGGTGCGGTTGGCGAGGGGGCCGTAGACGATGTACGAGTGGCCGGTGATCCAGCCGATGTCGGCGGTGCACCAGTAGACGTCGGTGGCGGCGTCGAGGTCGAAGACGGTGCGGTGGGTGTACGCGGCCTGGGTGAGGTAGCCGCCGGAGGTGTGCAGGATGCCCTTCGGCCTGCCCGTCGTACCCGAGGTGTGGAGGATGAACAGCGGGTGCTCCGCGTCGAAGGACTCCGGAGTGTGGTCGTCGGACTGGGCGGGAACCAGGTCGTGCCACCACAGGTCGCGGCCCTCGGTCCAGGGCACCTCGGTGCCGGTGCGGCGGACCACCAGGACGTGTTCGACGCTCGGGGTGTGCCGGGTCGCCTCGTCGGTGTTCGCCTTCATCGGCTCCGCCCGGCCGCGGCGGTACTGGCCGTCCGAGGTGATCAGCAGGCGGGCCCCGGTGTCCTCGATACGGGACCGCAGGGCGGCCGGGGAGAACCCACCGAAGACGACGCCGTGCGGCAGTCCGAGCCGGGCGCAGGCCAGCATGGCGAACACGGCCTCGGGGATCATCGGCAGCTGGATGGCGACCCGGTCCCCGGCGTTGAGGCCCAGCGAGAGCAGGGCGCCCGCGGTCCGGCAGACCTCGCGCCGCAGCTCGGCGTAGGTGATGGTCCTGGTGTCGCCCGGCTCGCCCTCCCAGTGGAGGGCGACCTGGTCGCCGTGGCCCGCCTCGACGTGCCGGTCCACGCAGTTGTACGCGACGTTCAGGCGCCCGCCGGTGAACCAGCGGGCGAACGGGGCGTTCGTCCAGTCCAGGACCTCGGTCCAGCGGGTCTCCCAGTGCAGGTGGTCCGCCTGGCGCGCCCAGAACGCGAGGCGGTCGGCCGTGGCCTCGGCGGCGCCGCCTGCGGTCGGGCGGCCGGGTTCGGGGCGCGGGGACATGCTGGTTCCTCCAAGGGTGTGCGTGGGGGTGACGGGCGTACCGCTCGGGGAGCCGAAGTGGCACGGCACGCCCGTCACCAGGTCTCCATGGTCGACTCGGCGGGTTGGTGCGAGGTTGGTGTCAGCGGCCGGGGCTCCCATGGGCGCGGGGCGCGCTGGCGGTGTGCGGGCCGGGCCAGGCGGGGCAGCAGAGGTGCCGTGGTACGGCGGCGCAGGGCGCCCTGCCAGACGCCCCAGCCGTAGGCCAGGTCGTCGAGGCGGCGGATCGCGGTGTGGGTGAGCGGATCGAGGGTGGTGCGTGCGCGGTGGTGGTCGGCCAGACCCTCGGCGAGGGCGGCGACGGCCAGGCCGTACCGGGCGCGGCGGCTGACCGTGGCGGCGGCCAGTGCGATCGGCCAGTGGTGGCGGGTGGCGCAGCGCAGGAGTTGTCCGGCGGTGCCGCGCAGCGCGGCGAGGGACAGCAGGGTGCCCGCGCGGGCGGGGTGGTCGGCGTCCGGCATGCGGCGGGTCACCTTGGCGGCGGTCGCCGCGGTGAGGGCCAGCGCGGCGGCGGTCGGCAACGGGCGGGCGCGCAGCAGCAGGGCGCAGGCGGCCAGCGACCAGGGAGCGGCGTACAGCGGTGGCACCAGGCCGGGGTGACGCAGGGCCAGGTCGGCGGCGCCGGTGCCGTATCCGGACCGTTGGGCCAGCCAGGAGCGCAGGTCGGTGCGGTGCCGGTGGCCCACGCGTACGGAGGGCACGTAGCGCAGCCGCCAGCCCGCCGCGTGCAGCCGCATGCACAGGTCGACGTCCTCGCCGACCCTCATGCCCGGTGCGAAGCCCGCGCCGACGGCCGCACGGCGGACCACGATGGTCGCGCTCGGGACGTAGGCGAGCGTGGACACCGGCACGACGGGACCCTCCCGCGGTCCCATGTCGAGTGGCGAGCGCTCCTGCTCGTAGCGGTCCAGCAGCCGTGGTCCGGGCACCGGCAGGGCCACGATCCGGGGCGCGACGAGGGCGACCGCAGGGTCACCGAAGTGCGCCAGCAGCGGGGCCAGCCAGCCCGGTTCCGGGACCACGTCGGAGTCGCAGAACGCCACGTACGCGGTACGGGCGTGCCGCAGGGCGGTGTTGCGGGCCGCCGCCGGGCCGAGGTTGCGCGGGTGCGCGAGGAGCCCGGCGCCGTGCCGCCGGACCACCCGGGCGAGGGCATCAGGGTCCCGGGAGCCGTCGTCGACCACGAGGAGCGGCAGCGCCGCGGTGGCGGGGTCGGCGCGCAGGGCGG
Source organism: Streptomyces sp. NPDC057877 (assembly GCF_042796855.1). NCBI lineage: Bacteria > Bacillati > Actinomycetota > Actinomycetes > Kitasatosporales > Streptomycetaceae > Streptomyces > Streptomyces sp. NPDC057877. The sequence goes on along the minus strand of NZ_JBHVMS010000010.1, from coordinate 153,458 downwards.
ACAGCAGCCCGTCGAGCTGGTCGGCCCGGTCGCGTACCGGGATCGCGATCGTGGTGCCGTCCACCGCGGGCACCGGGGGACGGGGGTGGGCGACGCCCGCGTCCAGGAGGCGCCGGGCGAGCGCGGCGCTCGCGGCGTCCGTGACGGCGAACCCGCCGTCCCGCAGCAGCCGGACGGCCGCGGGCCCGAGGCGCAGCAGGCGCGGCGGCGAGCCGCCGAGCAGCAGGTGGCCGTCGCGCGAGCGATGGGTGTCGGGCGCGAGTTCGACGGCGAAGCCGGTGGGGAGACGGCCGTCGGGTGGCGGCGGCAGCGGCTGGGACCGGGAGGATGCTCCCTCGGCCCGTACGAACCAGGTCATACCGTGAACCCTCCGTCCGCGTGGAGTACGGAACCGGTGACAGCGCAGGACTCCGCCGAGCAGGCCCAGGCCACAGCCCCGGCCACTTCCTCGGGCTCGAGGGGCCGCCCGGTGAGCTGCCGGTCGGCCAGCTCGTCGACGCCGGGGAGGCCGTACAGGTCGGCCGTGGCCCGGAGCATGTCGGTGCGGGTGGCGCCGGGGGAGACCGCGACCGCGTTCACCCCGGTGTCGCGCAGGTCGCAGGCCAGGCCGCGGACCAGGCCCACGACGGCGTGCTTGGCGGCGCAGTAGGCGCCCAGTCCCCACAGCCCGCGGTGCGCGGCGGCCGAGGCGAGGGCGACGAACCGGCCCGTGCGGGGCGGCGGCCGACGCAGCAGGGCGGGTACGGCGGCACGCGCCAGGTGGGCCACGCCCAGCACGTCCACGTCGAGCAGCGTGCGCCACTGGGCGTCGGTCTGCTCCCAGACCGGGCCGCCGCCGAGCAGCACCGCGGCGGCGGCCACGGCGGCGTCGAGGCCGCCGAACTCCTCCTCCGCCCTCGCCACGGCGCGGCGCAGCGCGGCCCCGTCGCGGACGTCCGCCCTGATGGTGCGGACCAGGGAGAACTCCTGGGACAGCAGGTCGAGTTGGCCGGGTGCCGCCAGGGGGTAGGGCACGTCCGGATCGTCCTCGCAGCGGTCCGTGGCCACGACCGCCCAGCCCTCGCGGGCCAGCCGCCGTACGGTCGCGGCGCCGATGCCGCGGGCGGCGCCCGTGACGACCGCGACCCGACGGCCGGTCACCGCTCGCCGCCCGAGCCGAGCCTGCCGTGCCCGGAGACCCGCCAGACGCCGATGTCGGTGGCGAGGCGGTCGGCCATCCGGTCGAGGAGCCGTTCGCCCTCGCCCGCGGCGGCTCCGGCCGGGTCGCCGAGGACACCGGACGGGCTGACGCCGCGCACCGACTCGGCCCTGAGCCGGTCCATCAGCTGCCCGACCGGCTCGGTGGGCCCCGCGACGGCCCTCTCACCGCGTACGGCCGACGGCCGCAGCCGCAGCATCAGCGAGGTCTCGGTGCGGCCCGCGTGGGCGTCCGAACCCGGCGGCAGACACGGCCACCACGCCGCGTCCCGGCTCTCGCCGCGCAGACCGGTCACCGCGTCGGCCAGGCTCACCAGGTTGCCGCCGTGCCCGTTGACCACCAGCAGGCGGTCGGCCCAGCGCAGCAGCGAGCGGCCGATCTCGGTGATCAGCAGGCGCAGGGCGGCATGGCCGAGGGACACGGTGCCGGGGAAGCCCTCGTGTTCGCCGCTGGCGCCGTAGGCCTGGGGCGGCGCGACCAGCACGTCCGCCGTGCCGCCCAGCCGGGCCGCCGCCCGCTCGGCCACGGCCTGGGCCACCGCGGCGTCCGTGTCCAGGGGCAGGTGGGGCCCGTGCTGCTCGCAGGAGCCGAGGGGCAGCAGCACCAGGGGGCGGCGGCCCTCCAGGTCCGGCCAGGTGACGTCCGCGAGACGGCTCGCCCGCACGGCGGCGGACATGTCAGACCGTCCCCAGAGGCCGGGCCGCGGTGTCCGGGGTTCGGGGCTCGCCCCCAGCCCGGTCGGCACCCGACCCGAACCCCCGGCCCACCCCCAGGGCCCGCGTGAACCCGTCCGGCACGAGCACGTCGTCCGGGGTCAGCTCGTGGACGGACGAGCGGCCGAGGCCGAGGAGGGCCGAGTCGATGCCGCGGCTCAGGATGTCCAGCACGTTCTCCACACCGGCCTGTCCGTTCGCGGCCAGGCCCCACAGGTAGGCGCGGCCGATCATCACCGCCCTGGCACCGAGCGCCACGGCCTTGACGACGTCGCTGCCCCGGCGGACGCCTCCGTCGAGCAGGACCTCGACCTCGTGGCCCACGGCCTCGGCGACGGCCGGGAGCGTGCGGATCGGCGCCGGGGTCGCGTCCAGGTTGTTGCCGCCGTGGTTGGACACGGAGATCGCGGTGACGCCCGCGTCCACGGCCCGCCTGGCGTCGTCGACCCGGCAGACGCCCTTGAGCATGAAGGGCCCGTCCCACTGCGCCCGCAGCCACGCCACGTCCTCCCACGTGGGGGGCGGGGTCTGCATCCACTGGTAGTAGGCGCCGAAGAACGTCGGGGCCTCCTCGCCGGGCTGCGTGATGTTGGGCGCCGTCAGGTCCGGAAGGGAGCGGGACTTGGCGAAGTCCCACAGCCAGCGCGGCCGGGCCAGGCACTCGGGGGCGAACCGGAGCATCTCCTTGAAGGTGAGCCGCTCGGGAATCCTCGGGCTGCCCCAGTCCCGGCCGTAGGAGAAGGACCAGTCCAGCGTGACGATGATCCCCCGCACACCGGCGGCGCGGGCCCGCTCCATGCGCCGCAGCATGTCGTCCCGCGATCCCAGCCAGTAGACCTGGAGGAACGTCTTGGCGTTGGCCGCGATCACCTCCTCCATCGGCTTGCTGGCGAAGGAGCTGAGCCCCATCGCCGTACCGCGGGCCGCCGCGGCGCGGGCCACGGCCACCTCACCGTCGGGGTGCACCGCCTGCACTCCCGTGGGGGAGACGAGCACGGGCATGGAGATCTCCTGGCCCATGACCGTCGTGGCCGTCTCGCGCTTCGCCGACAGGCCCGCCACGTGCGGTGCGAAGCCCAGTTCCGCGAAGGACGCGGTGTTGTCGCCGTAGGAGACGCCCTTCTCGGAGCCCGCGAGCAGTGCGCTGTAGACGGACCTCGGCAGCCGCTTCCTCGCCCGTTGCTGGGCCTCGGCCACCGTCTCGATCCAACCGGCCATGATCATCCTCTTTCGTCGTACGGCCGTTCACGTCGCTTCCAGACCGGCCAGCGGGTTCTCGTCGCAGAAGCGGTCCGGACGGCTGGTCCGGACGGCGGGCATCCCGAGGGGCACCTTCCGGTGCGAGTGGTCGTTGCCCTGGCGCGGAAGCCCGCCCGGGTCGACGCCCGAGAGGGCGACCGCGCCGTGGCCCTTGACGCACTCCGGGTCGGGCCCGTCCAGCGGCAGGCCGGTGAAGAACTTCGCGGCCATGCAGCCGCCCTGACAGGTGTCGTACGCCGGGCAGCCCGAGCAGGTGCCCGCGGCGGTGGGCCGTCGCAGCCCGGCGAAGAGGTCCGACTCGCGCCACACCCGCCGGAAGCCGCCCGGCGAGCGGACGTTGCCCGCCTTGAAGGCGTCGTGGATGGCGAACGGGCAGGCGTAGACGTCGCCCACCGGGTCGATCAGGCAGACGACCCGCCCGGCGCCGCACAGGTTCAGCCCCGGGATCGGCTCCGAGCCCAGCGCGTTGAGGTGGAAGAACGAGTCCCCGGTGAGCACCCGCTCGCCGTGGCCGACGAGCCATTCGTAGATCTCGCGCTGCTGCTCAGCGGTGGGGTGCAGCTCGTCCCATACGTCGGCGCCGCGTCCGGAGGGGCGCAGCCGGGTGATCCGGAGCTGGGCGCCGTAGCGGTCGGCGAGGTCGGCGAAGTCGTCGAGCTGGGGGATGTTCTGGCGGGTCATCACCACCGACATCTTGAAGTCGCGGAAACCGGCGTCGGCGAGGTTCGCCATGGCGCGCACGGCCAGGTCGTACGCACCCCGCCCGCGTACCGCGTCGTTGACCTCGCGGGTGGCTCCGTCCAGGGAGATCTGGATGTCGACGTAGTCGGTCGCCGCCAGCCGCCGCGCCCGGTCGGGCGTCAGGCGCAGGCCGTTGGTGGAGAACTTCACGCCGACCTGGTGGGCGACCGAGTAGTCCAGCAGTTCCCAGAAGTCGGGGCGGACCGTGGGCTCGCCGCCGCCGACGTTGACGTAGAAGACCTGCATCCGCTGGAGTTCGTCGATCACGGACTTGATCTCGTCCGTGGTCAGCTCCAGCGGGTCGCGCCGCCCGGAGGAGGACAGGCAGTGCGCGCAGGACAGATTGCACGCGTACGTCCACTCCCAGGTCAGGCAGATCGGGGCGTGCAGGCCGCCCTTGAACTGCTCGACGAGGGCGGGTACGGGCGGGGTTTCCCGGATCCCGGGCGGGGCTTCCTGGACCACGGGTGGGGCTTCCTGGATGGCGGGTGGGGCTTCCTGGACCACGGGTGGGGCTTCCTGGATGGCGGGTAGGGCTTCCTGGATGTCGGGCGGGGTTTCCCGGATGGCGGGCGGGGCTTCACGGATCAGGGACACGGTTGCGGCTCCGCTTCACTGGGGGATGATCATGTCGGCGGCGGCCAGCGAGGCCAGCGCCCGCCGGAACGCCTCCCGGCGCCCCTCCGGCACACGCGCCAGCGCCTCCCGCGCGCTGCCGTGCCGGTCCAGCGCACGGACCAGCGCGACCAGTTCGGGCGCCTTGAGGAACGACAGCCGACGGTTGCCGAAGTGGTAGGCGAGCGCCCCGAAGGGCTCGGGGCGCAACGCCACGGCGGGGTTCAGCCGGAAGGGCCGGTCCGCGTCGAAGGAGGTCGGTGAGGGGGACGGCATGACGGCGGCCTCAGTAGACGCCGCACATGCCGTCGATGGAGACCTCCTCCACGAGGACCTCCTCGGTCACGTCGTCCACGGCGACGGAAGCCGTGTCGTCCCGCTCCACGACACGGGTACGGGTCTCGTCCTGAACTGCCTGCACGGCACTCCTCCTTGGAGCGAAGCGATGGGGGCGAGGGGAACGCTAGGCCGACCGCCCCCGCTTCTCGCCCCTGCTTCCGGCCGCCCCCGCCCTGTCCGGTCGGACAGGTGGGCCCGCGTCTTCGCAGGTCACCGCCGCGAGCCCGTCCGATCGGACAGGGGCGTATCCCGTCCGTCCGCGCGCACCTGCCGTCCGAGCGGCGGGTATCGCCGTACCGCGCGCTCTCGTCAGGGTGATGCACGCCGCAAACTTCCGGCACGTCCCGAGAGGAAAGTCGCGATCATGCAGGTCGAAGAACTTCTCAAGCCGTTCCCGATCAAGGAATTCCATCCCTTCCCACGGGCGCTGATGGGCCCGGGAGCCCATGAGCTGATCGGGCCCGAGGCCAGGAAGCTGGGCTTCAGGCGGACGCTCGTGATGACCACGGGTCTGCGCGGCAGCGACACCGTGCACAAGATCGTCGAGTCGATGAAGTACCACGGCCTGGAGGTCGTGCTGTACGACAAGGTCGAGTCGAACCCCAAGGACTACAACGTCATGGACGCCGTGGCGCTGTACCAGGAGAACAAGTGCGACTCGTTCGTCTCGATCGGCGGCGGCTCCTCCCACGACGCCTGCAAGGGCGCCCGCGTCTCCGTCGCCCACGACGGTCGCAACGTCAATGACTTCGAGGGCTTCAACAAGTCGGAGAACCCCAGGAACCCGCCGCACATCGCGGTGTCGACCACGGCGGGCACGGGCTCGGAGACCTCCTGGGCATACGTCATCACCGACACCACCACCGATCCCGACAACCCCCACAAGTACGTGGCGTTCGACGACGCGTCCGTGGCCTCGCTCGCCGTCGACGACCCGACCCTCTACTACGACTGCCCCCTCGACTACACCGCCCAGTGCGGCTTCGACGTACTCGCCCACGCCTCCGAGCCGTACGTCTCCCGGCTCGACTTCCAGCCGTCGCTGGGCAACGCGCTGCACGCCATCAAGCTGACCGCGCGGCACCTGCGGCAGGCGGTGTGGAACGGGACGGACCTCGCCGGACGCGAGGGGATGATGTACGCGCAGTACATCGCCGCGCAGGCGTTCAACTCCGGTGGCCTGGGCATCATCCACTCCATCTCGCACGCCGTGAGCGCCTTCTACGACACCCACCACGGCCTCAACAACGCCATCGCGCTGCCCCGGGTGTGGGCGTTCAACATGCCGACCCACTACGAGCGGTTCGCGGACATCGCCCAGGCGATGGGCGTGGACACCCACGGCATGACCAAGGTCCAGGCGGCCGAGGCCGCGCTCGCGGCGGGCATCCGGCTGCTGCGCGACGTCGGCATCCCGGAGCGGTTCACGGACGTCCGGCAGGACACGTACTCCAAGAACCGGCTCGGCCAGGGCCCGACGAAGTTCTACGAGAACGCCAAGGTGATCACGGGCGACGCCGCCGACGTCGACCGCATCACCCACCACGTCCTCGGCGACGCCTGCACCCCGGGCAACGCCAAGGAGTGCACCTTCGACACCGTCCGCCCCGTCGTCGAGCACTGCATGACCGGCGACCTGGACGACCTGCTCAGCTGAACCGCGTCCCCGGCGGGGAGACGGCCCGAGGTCCCCGTCTCCCCGCCCCGTGCCACCGGACCGTTGCACCGGACGGAGAAACCGTGCCCGCCACACCCCCGCATCCCGCCTTCGGCTCGGTCGAGGACGTCGCCGAGCGGTTCGCCGCCCACGGCTACATCCCCGACCGGCGCCTCGCCACCACCGTGTTCCTCCAGACCAGACTCGACAAGCCGGTCCTGCTGGAGGGCCCGGCGGGTGTCGGCAAGACCGAGCTGGCCAAGACACTCGCCGCCGTCACCGGCCGCCGACTGCTGCGCCTGCAGTGCTACGAGGGCCAGGACGAGAGCCGCGCCCTGTACGAGTGGGACTACGGCAAGCAGTTGCTGTACACGCAGATGCTGCGCGACAAGATCGGCGACCTCACCGCCGACGCGCCTGACCTGGCCACCGCGGTGCGGCGGATCGAGGAGCAGGACAGCGTGTTCTTCTCCGACCGGTTCCTCGCGCCCCGGCCCCTGCTGGACGCCGTGCGCGGCGAGCAGCCCGCCGTCCTGCTGATCGACGAGGTCGACCGGGCCGACGAGGCGCTGGAGGCCGTACTCCTGGAGTGCCTGGCCGAGTACCAGGTCTCGGTGCCCGAGGTCGGCACGTACACCGCGACGGTCCCGCCGTACGTCGTCCTCACCTCCAACAACACCCGTGACCTGTCCGCCGCGCTCAAGCGCCGCTGTCTGCACCTCTTCCTCGACTACCCCGACGCCGAGCGGGAACTGGAGATCCTGCGGGCCAAGGACACCGGTCTGTCCGAGGCCACCGCCCGTCATCTCGTCCGGGTCGTGCGCGGACTGCGTGAACTGCGGCTGCGCAAGAACCCCAGCATCTCCGAGACCATCGACTGGGCCCGCACCCTCGCCGTCCTCGGCGTCGACGAACTCGACCCGCGGGTGCTCGCCGACACCGCCAACGTCGTCCTCAAGTACGAGCGCGACCTGGGCCGGGCCCTGGACGTCCTGCCGAGCCTGGTCGACCCCAACCGCACCCTGCCCGAGCCCGGCCACCACCACCCTCACCACAACGGCCACCACCAACCCCACCACAACGGCCACCACGACCATGACCACATCGGTCACCACGACCATGACCACAACGGTCACCACGACCATGACCACGAGGTGGACGGGCGTGTGATCCGTGCGGCCATGGACCAGCAGGGCCGCCACGACGAGAACTACTACGGCGCACCCGGCCCCGGACCGGCCGCGCGCCCCACGCCCGGCGCGGGCCAGGGCGCGCGCGCCTTCGCCGCCGTCACCCGCCGCCGCGCGGACTGAACCGGAGGGGACGGGAGACGGGAATGGAAGCCGGAGTGCACCGGTTCGTCCGCGTGCTGCGGCTGTTCGGGCTGCGGGTGTCCGTGTCGGAGACCATGGACGCCCTGCGCGCGGCGGCCCAGCCGGGCGTGCTCGACGGGCGTGCGGCGCTGCGCGAGGCACTGCGCCTGACCCTGGTCAAGGACCACCGCGACGACGAGCTGTTCGACGAGCTGTTCACGGCGTTCTTCACGCTGCGCCCGGTGGGCGGCGAGTCCGACGGCCACGGCCACAGCCACGCGCACGACGACCTGACGGACACCGGGGAGCTGGAGGCGTTCACCGTCTCCGACGAGCCCTCCGAGACCCCGCGGCAGGGCCACAGCCACGGCAAGCCGTCCGACATCCGGGACTACTTCGACCAGCAGGACCTGGCCCAGCAGTACAACCTGCACCAGGAGGCCAACAAGATCGACCTGGCCTCGATGACCGACGAGATCGTCCTGTCCAGGGACGGCGACGCGGCGAGCCCCCCGGACCGTGGCCCCTCCGTGCAACTGGAGACCGACCGGCTGCACGGTGCCGGAGTCCCCGGACAGCTCGCCGCCACCGGCCACCGCGTCGGCACCGAGCTGACCGTCGCCCAGCGGGACGCCCTGCTCGGCTGGCTCGCCGAAGACGCGGACGACCAGGACCGCCCCGAACCCGCCGACCTGCGGCGCCGGTTGGCGGGCGTCATCGACCACCTGCCCGAGCTGCTGAAACGGCACCTGGACCGGCTGGCGGAACTGCGGTCGGTGGCGGTGGAGGGCGCCCTGATCGCCGAACGCGCCCGCGTGGAGAGCGTCGACGACGACGAGCGCGCCCAAGTGGAGGAGGCGCTGCGCCGGATCGGCCGCTCCCTGCACGGCGCGCTGACCAGCCGCAAGCGCGACACCCCGCGCGGGCGCGTCCATCCGGGCCGCACCATGCGCCGCAACATGCGCTACGACGGCGTACCGTTCCGCCCGGTCACCGTCACCCGGGCCGAGGACAGACCGAGGCTCGTGATCCTGACGGACGTCTCGCTGTCCGTGCGGGCGACGGCGCGCTTCACCCTGCACCTGGTGCACGGCCTCCAGGCCCTCTTCGGGCAGGTCCGCTCCTTCGCCTTCGTCGACGAACCCACCGAGATCACCGAACTGTTCGCCGAACACCCCCTGGAGAAGGCACTCGGCCTGGTCTTCGACGGCCTGCCCGCGGGCGGCCTGCTCGACGTGGACGCCTGCTCCGACTACGGCGCCACCTTCGAGGCGCTGCTCACCGACCACGTCCCCGCCCTGCACCGGCGTACCACCCTGCTGGTGCTGGGCGACGGACGCGGCAACGGCAACCCGCCGGGACTGCCCGCCTTCGAGGAGATCACCCGCCGGGTGCGCGAGACGATCTGGCTGACCCCGGAACCCCGCTTCTCCTGGGGCCTGGGCGCCTGCGACCTGCCCCGGTACGCGGAGTTCTGCGATCGCGTCCAGGTCGTCTCCGACCTCGCCGGGCTCGAGCGCACCGCGCACCGGATGGCGGCGGAGGCGACCGGGCGATGAGCGCCGCCACACACCCCCGTGGGGAGCCGTCGTCATGAGCGTTCCCGGTCTCCGCGCCGCCGTGGCGGCGCGCCGTATCGATCCCGTGGCGCCGCACCCGTCCGGCCGCTACGCGGACGGTGTGGTCCGCGTCGTGCGCGAGGAGCCGCGCGGCGCCGACACACCGTCCAGCCCCATCGTCCGCACCGAGCACTTCAGCCTGCGCCGCCGGGGCCGCCGCGTCGAACTCGGCCACTGGCTGCGCCCCGACCAGCTGGACAACGACCTGGCCGGGCTGCTGGCCGAGGAACTGTTCGCGCCCGGCTGGCTGTCCGGCAGCGACATCTTCGAGCGCGTCTTCACCGGAGTGGTGCGCTCCTGCGTGGACGGGGCACTGCCCGCGTGGACCACCTTCTACGACAACACCCTGGCCCGTGTCCGCCAGGCCTGGCGGGCCCCGGCACCGGCAGACCACTCGTCGATCGCCGGGTTCGCCCCCGTGTACGGCCGCACGCTGGAGCTGGTGGCGCCGGGCGCGGTGCTGGACCTCGGCTCCTGCTTCGGCTTCCTGCCCCTGCTGCTCGCCGGGCGGCCCGGGTACACGGTGACCGCCTCGGACCTCTCGCCCGGGACCATGCGGCTGCTGGCCACCGTGGCGAAGGCCCGCGGCCTCGCGCTGTCCACGCTCACCTGCGACGCGGCGCGGGTCCCGCTGCCGGACGGTTCGGTGGACACCGTCACCGTCATCCACGTCCTGGAGCACCTCGAGCCCGGGCACGGCGACACCGTCGTACGGGAGGCGCTGCGCCTGGCCCGGCGGCGGGTGGTGGTCGCCGTGCCGTACGAGGACGAGCCGACGGCCGCGTACGGGCACGTGCGGTGCTTCACCCCGGCCCAGCTCGCGGAGCTGGGCCGCCGTACCGGGCACCGCTGCTTCGTCGACGCGCACCACGGCGGCTGGCTGGTCCTGCACGCCGACTGAACTCGGCCCGCCGTAACCCGAGTTCAGATGACGCCCCGCTTGCTGGCCTCGTACACCACCTCGGCCCGGGTGCGCGCGTCCATCTTGCGCATGATGTTGCGGACGTGGAACTTCACCGTGGTCTCGGAGATGTACAGCCGTGCGCCGATGTCCCGGTTGCTCAGTCCGGTGGCGAGGAGCTGGAGGACGTTCATCTCGCGCTCGGTGAACCGGGGCCGGTCGGACGGCACGCGCATCGACCGCACCATGGCGGCGGCCGCGTGCGAGTCGAAGGCGCTCCCGTTGCGGGCCACGGCGCGGATGGAGCGCAGCAGTTCGGTGGTGTCCACGTCCTTGACGACATAACCCCGCGCGCCGTGGTGGACCGCCTCCACCACCAGCGAGTCGTCGAGGAACGTGGTGAGCACCAGCACCGCCAGCGCGGGATGACGCCGGGTCAGGCTCGCGCACAGCTGCAGGCCCTCGGTGTCGGCGCCGGTGGACAGCTTCAGGTCGAGCAGCACGATCGCGGGGCGTTCGCGGCCGACGACGGCCTCGGCCTCCGCGGCGGTGCTCGCCTCCCCGACCACCTCCAGGTCGCTCTCGCGCTCCAGGATCGACCGCAGGCCGTGCCGGACGATCGCGTGGTCGTCCACCAGGACGATCCGCGTGGCGGGCGCCGGGGCGGCGGGACCCTGGCCCCCGGGGACCGTCGTGTGCTGTTCAAAGGCCATCGGCTGCTGCCTCCTGTGCGGCGCGGACCGGCAGCGGGATGTCAACCCGCAGCAGGATGCCGCCCATGCGTGAGCGGCGGATGGTGAGGGCGCCACCGAACTCCTCGGCCGTGGCGACCATGTTCGCGAGCCCCCGGTGGCGGCCGGAGAGGTCGGCGGCCCGCGAGAGCCGCAGCGCCCGGCGCAGGTGCGCGGGGTCCCCGGCGCCGTCGTCGGACACGGTCAGCACGACGGCGTCCGGCAGGTACCGCAGCCGTACCAGGGCGCGGCTCGCGGTGCCGTGCGTGGCGGCGTTGAACAGGGCCTCGCCGGTGAGCCGGAGGACCGACTGCTCGGCGCGCGGGCGCAGCGGCACCGGGCTGCCCTGGACCTGGACCCGGACGTCCAGGGCGGTCGGCAGGTGCACGACGGACAGCCGCTCCAGCAGCACCGGCAGCGGGCCGGGCGGCTCCTCGGTGTGGTGGAGCGCGTAGATCGAGGCGCGCAGCCGTTCCACGGCCTGCCGGTTGAGGTCCTTGGCCTCGGCGAGCCGCTCGGCGATGCCCGCCGCCGGTCCGCCCAGCGCCGCCAGCTCCGCCCGGCACACCTCGACGGTCATGCCCGCGCTGAGCGCGTACTGCGTGACGCTGTCGTGCAGTTCGCGGGCGATGCGGTGCCGCTCGTCGTCGAGGGCCTGGCGGCGCATCGCGTCGAACAGCCGGGCCTGGGTCTCGGCCAGTTCGGCGTTGCGCGCGGCGAGGTCGCGGGCCTGCCGTTCGGCGGCCTCCGACAGTTCCTCGGCCCGCCCGCGCAGGGTGGTCGCCGCGTGGAAGAGGAAGGTGTGGTGCAGGGCGACGGCCGCCTGGTTGGCCAGCACCCGCAGGATGGCCAGGTCGGTGTCGGCGACCTCGACCCCGGGGCCGGCCGCGCGGCGATCCCGCCCACCGGCTCGTCGTCCAGGGTCATCGGCGCCCGCACCCAGGCCCGGTCGTCGGCCGAGGTCGCGGCCTCCCAGGGGCGGCTGCGCAGCACCGCCAACTGCCCGCGCACCTCGGCGGGCAGCCCGGCCTCGTCGTCGATCAGCACGTCATCGGCGTACAGCAGGAACCGCGGCCGGGCCGCGCGCAGCGCCCCGTCGGCCACGGCCAGCAGCAGCCAGCGCGCCTGGAGGTGCTCGGCCGCGGTCCGTACGACCGCCTCGACCAGGGCACGCGGGCCCTCCGCCGTGCGCACCAGGGCGCGCGAGATGCCGTCCAGCGCCTCCACGGTGCGCTCCAGCCGCTCGGTGGAGCGTACGTACGCCGGGTAATACGACCGCTTGCCCGAGCGCAGTCCGGTGAGCACCCCCAGGTCAGCGGCCTGTGGGGACCGTTCGGGGACGTTCACTCGTACCGCCTCACAGCGCCTCGCGGAACAGCGCCTCGACATCGTGCACGTCGACCTCGCGCGGGTTGGTCGCCATGCAGGCGTCCTTCAGCGTGGTGCGGGCCAGCACGGGCACGTCGGACTCCGCGACACCGAGACTGGCCAGGCCCTTGGGCACCCCGACGTCGTCGGCGAGCGAGCGCACCAGTGCGGCGAGCCGCACCGCCACCTCGTACGGGGGCGCGCCCGCGGTGTCGAGACCGGCGGCCTCGCCGAGCGCGACGAACCGCTCCGGCCACGCCTGCGCGTTGAACCGGATGACATGCGGCAGCAGCACGCCGTTGACCACGCCGTGCGGGGCGTCCAGCAGGCCGCCGACCTGGTGGCTCATGGCGCGGGTCGCGCCCAGGATCGCGTTGGTGAAGGCCATCCCGGCCTCCAGGGACGCCTGCGCCATGGCGAGCCGGGCGCCGGAGTCCCTCGGCCGCAGCTGGGTGCGCACCAGGTTGCCGGTGATCAGCTTCACCGCGTGGAGGGCGTGGGTGTCGGTCAGCGGGTTGTGCGCGCGGGAGACGAACGCCTCGATGGCGTGGGTGAGCGCGTCCAGGCCGGTCGCCGCGTTGAGCCAGTCCGGCATGGTCGTCAGCAGCCGTGGGTCGATGACCGATGTCTCCGGTACCAGGGTCCGGCTGACGATGGTGATCTTGATGTGCTCGGTGGTGTCGGTGACGACGGCGAACTGCGACACGTCGGCGCCGGTGCCGGACGTCGACGGCACCATCACGGTGGGCGGGATCGGCCGCCCGACCTGGTCCACACCCTCGTAGTCGAGGATGCGCCCGCCGTTGGAGGACAGGATCGCCACGCCCTTGGCCGCGTCGATGACGGAGCCGCCGCCGACGCCCACGATGACATCGGCGCCACTGGCCGCGTACCGCTGGAAACCGGCCTCGACCTCGCGGTCCTTGGGGTTGGGCGTCACGTCGTGCCACACCACGGGGCGCAGTCCCACGGCCCTGAGATGCCGGACGGCCTCGTCCACCCAGCCCGCCTCGATCAGACCGGGGTCCGTGACGAGGAAGGGGCGACGGCCGCCGAGCCGTGCGGCGCAGTGCCCGAGTTCGGCCAGCGAGCCGGGACCGAAGACGATCTCGGGGACATGGAACTTGGCCAGCCGCGTGGACCGGCCCTCGAAGGCGGCGCCCGAGGGCTGCGGCCCCGTCAGCTCGCCCGGAACCCCGCCGTCGCTCCAGTCGGCGGACGGCGCGTCAGCGCCGGTCGTCGCGGCGCCCGGCAGCAGCGACATGCGACCTCCCGGCCTCGCCCCAGCATGAGAGTGCGCGAAGCGTGTGCAATCCGCGCGAAACCTTGATTTTGCCCACCGCTTGTCGGATAACTCTGTCATCGGCTCGTAGCTCAAGGTAGGCCGGTCGCGCTCAGATGCGCTACCTGCCCGGCCGAAGAGGGTTCCCTGCCCGATCGGGTAGGTGCGCTCGCTACGGCGCCGGTCGGACCATGGGCGGTTGTCCCCGAACGACGGCAGGGGAAGAGATGTCACAGGGCAGTGACCTGCGACGGCGCAGGGCCACGCTGGAGGACGAGTGGCTCCGCTGGGTGCCGGAGCTGAGGACGTCCCGCCGCTCGCCGGACGGCGCGTTGCTGCGGCCGGAGGTCACCGAGTCATGGGCGCGCTCCCTGACCAGCGTGGACCCCGGCCGGGACAGCGCCCCGGCCGCCGACGACCGGGCGGTGCCCCAACGCTGGGCCACCTCACCGCTGCGCGGGCCGGTCGCCGAACTGGCCGACGAGATGCGCGCCATCGCCGACGACGCCGGGTTCGTCACCGCCGTCACCGACGAGTCCGGCACCATCCTGTGGACCTGCGGCGGGCGCACCATGCGGCAGCGCGCCGAACGCGTCAACTTCGCCCCGGGTGGCCGCTGGGACGAACCCGCCATGGGCACCAACGCCCTCTCCCTCGCCCTGCGCACCGGCCGCCCCAGCACCGTCTTCTCCGCCGAGCACCTGGTCACCGCCCTGCACGGCTGGGTCTGCTACTGCGCCCCGGTGCGCGCCCCCGACGGCCGCGTCCTGGGCGTCCTGGACCTGTCCACCACCTGGGACCGGTCGCACCCGCTGGCCATGTCCACCGTGCGCTCCCTGGTGTCCGCCATCGAAAGCAGACTCCGCACCGAACCGCCCCGCCAGCGCGGTCAGGACGACCCCCCGGTCCGGCTGACCTGCCTCGGCGCGGAGGGCGCCGAACGCGCGGGCGTGCCCCTGCCGCTGCGCCCGCGCCAGCTGGAGATCCTCACCCTGCTCACCCTCGAACCGGACGGCTTCGCCCCCGAACGCCTCCGCGAGGCCCTGTACGGCGACCGGCCGGTCACCGCCTCCACCTTCAAGGCGGAGATCTCCCATCTGCGCCGCGCCCTCGGCGGCACCATCGCCACCCGCCGCTACGCCCTGACCGCACCCGTCTCCTGCGACGCCGCCGACGTCCTGCGCGCCCTGGAGAACGGTGACACGGACACCGCCCTGCGCCTGTACCGCGGCCCGCTGCTGCCCCGCTCCGAGGCACCGGGCATCGAGGAGTGGCGCACCCACCTCGAAGTGGCCGTCCGGGAGGCCGTCCTGGCCAGCGCCCGCCCGGAACACGCCCTGCGCTACGGCAAGCAGGCGCCGTACGACGCTCAGGTGCACGAACACGCGCTGCGGCTGCTCGATCCGGGCGACTCCCGACGGGCCGTCGCCGCCGGGCGGCTGACCTGCGCCCTGCGCTGACCGGAACCGTCCTTTCCCGCGCGCCAACCTCGCGCCAACCTGATGGGCCCAGAGTGAGCCACACCACGACGGCGTGGGCCGTCGGACCGCAGCACTCACCATCCCACCGAGGAGAGCCGCCATGGTGTACGCGCAGCCGGGTACGGACGGCAGCATCGTCGACTTCGCCCCTCGCTATGACAACTTCATCGGGGGTGACTGGGTCGCCCCCGTCGAGGGCCGCTACTTCGAGAACGTCTCACCGGTGAACGGCAAGGTCTTCTGCGAGGTCGCCCGCTCCTCCGCCGCCGACATCGAGCTGGCGCTGGACGCCGCCCACGCCGCGGCGGACCGCTGGGGACGCACCTCCACCGCCGACCGGGCCGCCGTCCTCAACAGGATCGCGAACCGCATCGAGGAGAACCTCGAGAAGATCGCCGTGGCCGAGACCTGGGAGAACGGCAAGCCCGTCCGCGAGACCCTGGGCGTCGACATCCCGCTCGCCGTCGACCACTTCCGCTACTTCGCGGGCGTGGTGCGCAGCCAGGAGGGCACGGTCGGCGAGATCGACGAGGACACCGTCGCCTACCACTTCCACGAGCCGCTGGGCGTGGTCGGCCAGATCATCCCCTGGAACTTCCCCATCCTGATGGCCGCCTGGAAGCTCGCCCCGGCCCTCGCGGCGGGCAACTGCGTGGTCATCAAACCGGCCGAGCAGACCCCGGTCAGCCTGCTGTACGTGATCGACCTGATCGCCGACCTGCTCCCGCCCGGCGTGCTCAACGTGGTCAACGGCTTCGGCGTCGAGGCGGGCAAGCCGCTCGCCTCCAGCCCGCGCATCGCCAAGATCGCCTTCACCGGTGAGACCACCACCGGACGGCTGATCATGCAGTACGCCTCCGAGAACATCATCCCCGTCACCCTGGAACTGGGCGGCAAGAGCCCGAACATCTTCCTGCCCGACGTCATGGACGCCGACGACGCCTATCTGGACAAGGCGGTCGAGGGATTCGTGATGTTCGCCGTCAACCAGGGCGAGGTGTGCACCTGCCCCTCCCGGGCCCTGATCGCCTCCTCCATCTACGACGAGTTCATGGCCCGCGCCCTGGAACGCACCCGCGCCATCAAGGGCGGCAGCCCGCTCGACCCGGAGACGATGATCGGCGCCCAGGCCAGCAACGACCAGTTCGAGAAGATCCTGTCGTACATCGACATCGGCAGGAAGGAGGGCGCCGAACTCCTCACCGGTGGCGCCTCCCGCGCCGTCCCCGGCCTCGAGGGCGGCTACTACATCGAGCCGACCGTCTTCAGGGGCACCAACGACATGCGGATCTTCCAGGAGGAGATCTTCGGCCCGGTCGTCTCGGTCACCACCTTCGACTCCCCCGAGGAGGCCGCGAAGATCGCCAACGACACCCTCTACGGCCTCGGCGCCGGAGTGTGGTCCCGCAACGGCAACCTCGCCTACCGGCTCGGCCGCGAGATCAAGGCGGGCCGGGTGTGGACCAACTGCTACCACGCCTACCCGGCCCACGCGGCCTTCGGCGGCTACAAGGGCTCCGGGATCGGCCGCGAGACCCACAAGATGATGCTCGACCACTACCAGCAGACCAAGAACCTCCTGGTCAGCTACTCCGAGCAGAAGCTCGGCTTCTTCTGATGGGCGCGCGGGTGACGCGGGTCGAACTGACCGAGGCCGCCGACGACCTGGTACGGCGGCTGACGCGGACGCACGGACCGGTGATGTTCCACCAGTCAGGCGGCTGCTGCGACGGCAGCGCGCCCATGTGCTACCCGCGCGGGGAGTTCCGGGTCGGCGGCTCGGACGTGCTGCTGGGCCATGTCGCCGGGGACACGCCGTTCTGGATGGGCGCCGACCAGTACACGTACTGGCGGCACACCCACCTCACCGTCGACGTGGTCCCCGGCCGGGGCAGCGGCTTCTCCCTGGAGGCACCCGAGGGGGTGCGCTTCCTCATCCGTTCCCGGGTCCTGACCGACGAGGAGTGGGAGCGGGTGGAGGCGGAACCGCCCCTGCCGACGGGTGCCGAGCCGACCTGACGGCCCGACCTCACATGGCTGACGGTGCCTCCGGAACCGCCCGCGGCCCGGCATCGGTCGCGGACGGCCCGGCACGGACGACCGCCTGGTCTCGATGCCGGTGGTGGCCGCGAGGGCCTCGAGCGTGAGTCCCCGTTCCCGGCGCGGCTGGCGCAGCCGGGACCCGATGCCCTCGAGGATCTGCTCCAGCGCCGGGTCCCTGGACCCCCACCACCCCGACGGAACTCGCACACGCGTCCCGCCCCGGCTGGATCCTGGTCGTCACCTGTGGCGTGGTGCTTTTCCTCGTCGCCCGTGTCTCGCGACCGCAGGAGGGGGTTGCAGGGGTTACGCGCAGTCGGACGCCAGGGCGGTGACCGTGAAGCCGGTACGCACCATGCCGGACCGCCAACCGGTGTCGGCGCCGACGGCTCCGCGAGTGGCACTTTGCACGAACCACAGTCCGTTCGGGCCGCCGCCGCGCAGACCCCGGGTCATCCGGCGGGCCGATCCGTCGTTGCCGAAGGTCTTCGAGGTCTGGGGGGCGGACAGCCGTCAGCGATGAGCACGGCGACCGCGACGAGGAGTCCGCTTGCCCACAGCGGTCCGAGGTTGTCGGCTCCGGTGCTGAGGGTGGCCCCGGCGATGACGGGGCCGACGGCGGCGCCCGCGTTGAGTGCCGCGGTCGCGTACGAGCCCGCCATGGTGGGGGCTCCCGCGGCCTCGTAGAGGACCCGCGTGATCAGCGTGCTGCCCAGCGCGAACGACAGTGTGCCCTGCACGAACAAGAGGATGAACAGGGCGACCGGCTGGTGTGCCAGCAGCGCCAGGGCCAGCCAGCCGGTGAGCAGCAACGGACCGCCGATGGCGATGACAGGAGCGGCGCGCCGGTCGGAGAGTCGGCCCGCGAGGGTGACGCCCACGAAGGAACCCGCACCGAAGATCACCAGAGCGACGGAGACCCACAACTCGCTCAGCCCGGCGCTGTCGGTCACCACGGGGGCCAGGAAGGTGAGGCTTGCGAAGGTCGCCGCGTTCACCAGCGCGCCGAGCAGCATCACCAGGATCAGCCGTGGCCGCGTGAGTGGGGTGAGTTCCGCTCGCAACGCTGGCCTGTCGTTCGCCTCGTTGCCGTCACGTCCTGCTGGGATTCCCTTCAGGACGCCGAGCGCCGCGGGCAGGCAGAGGGCGGCGACAGCCCAGAAGGTGGCCCGCCAGCCGAGCAACGTGCCGAGCACCGAGCCGCCGGGGACACCGGCGACCATGGCCACCGTCGTGCCCGACAGCAGCACGGCCAGCGCACGTCCCTTCTTGTCAGGTGGGACCAGCGCTGCGGCGGCCGTCAGGGCGACGGCAAGGAACCCCGCGTTCGCGAGCGCGGCGACGACCCGGGTGGTGAACAGGAGGGGGAAGCTGGTGGTGAGGGCGCCCACGGCATGAGCTGCCGCGAAAGCGAGGACGAACCCGAACAGGCTGGAGCGCGCTGGCCAGTTGCGGGCGAGCGCGGCCACCAGGGGGCGCCGACGAGCATGCCGACCGCGAAGGCCGACGTGAGCGTGCCGGCTGTCCCCACGGTGACATCGAGGTCTGAGGCGATGTCCGGCAGGAGACCGGAGAGCATGAACTCCGAGGTGCCCATGGCGAGGACCGCCATGGCAAGCAGACACAGCGGGAGGGGCATCGAGTGGCTCCGAGGTGAGGAGAAGTACGAGAAGGTCATCCCGTCACCGCGGTCAGCCCGTACAGCACACTCGCCCGGCCGCGGAATGCGGCGTGACGACAGGGCTACGAGGTCAGTGGTTCAGGGGCTGACGGCGTGACCGAAAGCCCCCACCCTGTCTGACTCAGGACTCGACATGTCCCGCACGCTACCCGACCGGTGCCCGTCGAAGCATCGTGGTTTTGCTGACAGCGGCCCGGGTCACCGACGTCATGTCCAGTCGGGTCCTCGGCGGACTGGGCAGCCAAGGGGCCCTTGGCAGCGCGGTCGAGCCCTCCGTATGTCACTGAAAGTAACGGATCGGTGCTGTTCGCTGTCGCCGTGTGATCGGCTGATGTGGGCGAAGCGGCCCCGTTTGTATTTGAATGAGGTGTGCGGTCAGGAATCCCCGGGACGCTGTCGCCGAGGTTCCGGTACGGCCCCGGCGTTGTGCCGGGGGTGGCGAGCGAGATGAGAGAGCCGCATGGAGTCCACCTCTTCCTCCTCGCCCGGGTCGCCGTTCGACATGGTCAGCGGCGCATTGGGGCGGTACATCCCGCGCGGCGCGGCAGCACGGGCCGCCGGTACCTCCGGCTCGCAGGGAGGGGACGACGGCCGTCCGCACGTACCCGCCGGTGCGGCCCCCGGCCGCGCGGAGCAGATCCTTGGCGCGGTCAATCTGGACCGCGACCTGAAGATCACCCGCTCCAATCTGGACGCACCCGTCTTCACGGGAGTGGAGGCCACGACTGGGAGCCCTTTCGTCGATCTCCTGCCCCCCTGGGACATACCCACGGTCACCCGGCGGCTGCGGCAGGTACTGGAGACCGGTGAGCCGCATGTCGCCCGGGTCCAGCGCCTGCGGCGCGGTGACGGCTCGGAGCTGGTGGTCTCGATGAGCATCCTGCCCGCGGCCCCGCCGTTGGAGGGCCTGACCGTCTCCCTGATCGCCATGGCCAAGAGGCTGCACCTGTACGCGGCCGAGACGGCGATCGGGACCTCGCTGGACATCGGCGAGACCGCGCAGTCGCTGGCGCAGTCCCTGCTGGCCTGGGGAGACGTGGCCGCCATCGACCTCGACCTCGCCGTGTGGACGGGTGAGGTGGTCACCGAGCAGCCGCAGCGGCGCATCCGGCTGCGCCGGGCGGCCCTCGTCCCGGACCGCGTGTGGCCCGAGGGCTACGTGACTCCGGGTGACGATCTTCCCAGCGACGCGAGCCACCTTCTGTCGCAGGCGATACGGCGTGACGATGTCGCGCGGGCCATCGTCCTGCCCGACCGGGCGGCGATCGAGCGGGTACTCGGCAGCGCGCGGCTGGTCCGTGCCCTGGTGCCCGGTGACCGGGCGGCGTGTGTGGCGTACATACCGCTGGTCCTGGACGGCGCGCCGCCCGTCGTACTGGGAGTGGCGGAGGTATGGCGTCGCTCGGGCCGTCTCTTCGACGACAGTGAGCTGCTCGACCTGCAAGAACTCGTGGCCAGGACCTCCCATCACGTGGACCTGGCCCGTCAGCACCAGCGCGAGCACACGCAGGTGCTGGCGTTGCAGCGCCGACTGCTCCCGCGCTCCAGCGGCGACACCATCGAGACCGCCAGCATCTACCAGCCCGCCACCCCCGACAGCGCGGGCGTCGGCGGTGACTGGGTGAACAGCTTCCCCCTGCCGGACGGCCGCACCGCGCTGGTGGTCGGTGATGTCGTCGGACACGGCCTGGGGGCCGCCGCGACCATGGGACAGCTGAGCATGGAAGCCCGCGCGCTGCTGTCCGCGGGGCTGGCGCCCGACGAGGTGCTGGAGCACCTGGACGAGACGGTGACCTTGCTGGACGACGCGGAGTCCGGGCTGGCGGCCGGATACAGCGCCCTGGGGTCGACCTGCTGCATCACCGTCTACGACCCCGTCAGCCACCACATCGCCCTGTCCAGCGCCGGCCACCTGCCCCCGATCCTGGTGCCCCCGGACCGGCCGGGCGGACCGGTCGCGGCACGTCCCCACCCCGGGCTGGGCGCCGAGTTCGCGTTGCGGGAGCCGTTCGACGTGTACACGTTCGCCGCACCCCCGGGCTCACTGCTCGCCCTGTACACCGACGGCCTGGTGGAGGACCCCGCCCTGTCGATCGACGAGGGCATCGGCAGGCTGTCGGACGCCGTCTCCGCCGTGCACCCCTGGGACGCACTGGACCAGGCCGCGCGACGCGTGGTCTCCGCGCTGGCGCCCGCGCAGCAGCGCGACGACATGACCCTGCTGCTGGCGCGCGTGATCGGCTACCGCAAGGAGGACACCGCGACCTGGCGGCTGCCTGCCCGCGATGACGCAGCGGCCGAGGCCCGCGCCGCGGTGTCCGAGCTGCTGGGGCAGTGGCGCATCAGGGACCACACCAGGAACAGCGTGCTGCTGGTGGTCAGTGAGCTGGTCGCCAACGCCGTCCGCTTCGCGACCGGCCCCATCACGGTACGGCTGATCAGGACCGGTCACGGAGTGCTGTGCGAGGTGGGCGACACCGGCAACGGCAGGCCACGGCTGGGCCGCGACGGGCTCCTCGGGGACCGTGGTCGTGGGTTGCGCGTCGTGCACGGGCTCACCACCCGGTGGGGGGTGCGGTGGACGGACACCGGCAAGGTGGTGTGGGCGTCGGTCGGGAAGTGACGCGGCTGCCGGTGCAGGCGGACTGCGCCGGTCAGGTGGCGACGCCCCCGGCAGCACGGCGGGTGGCGCGAACAGGTCCTACAGCCACTCTCCCTCCAGGGCGGTGGCCGTCAGGCCCGGCGCCGCCGCGTACAGGACGGCACGACTGCCCGGTTCCTGCCCCGCGTCGTGCGCCCTGCGCATGATGTCGAACACGGCGGCGCCTCCCCGGTTGCCGGTGGTGTAGCTCTCCCGGCTGAAGTCCAGCAGGCCCGACGGCCATGACTCGGGCATCGTCTGCTCCATGTACTCCAGCACGCGCGTCCCGCCGGGGTGCGCGAGCAGCACGTCGGGGTGCCAGGCGCCGGGGTCGTCCTGGTAACGGGCGTGCAGCCACTCCCACATGGCGGTGACCGTCTCCTGCACGGCGCGCGGTCCGCGCCGGTCCATCACGAAGTGGGTGCCGTCCGCCTGCGTCTCCAGGCGGTGCAGGTCCTGGGTGCCGGGCAGCGTGTGGTTCCAGGCGGCGTCCAGTCGCAGCGCCGACTCGGGCCGCGGGCGGCCGGTGACCACCGCGGCGACCGCGGTGTCCGCGAACAGCAACCGGACGATCAAGGACTCCAGGGTGTCGTCCGCGGGCTGGTAGGTGGTACTCAGCGCCTCCGCGATCACGACCAGGACCACCCGGTCGGGGTCCGCGGCCACGAGATCCGCCGCCAGCGCCAGGGAGCGGGTCCCGGCGATGCAGGCCCACTGCGTGGCGGGCAGCAGCAGTACGTCGCTGCGGAGCGGAAGCTTGTTGGCCAGGGCGACGTCCAGCCCCGGCAGCGCCGGGGTGGTGGAGTGGCTCGTGATCAGGCAGTCGACGTCGGCGGCGTCCAGCCCGGCGATCTGGAGGGCTCCGCGTGCCGCATGCTCACCGTAGGACTGTACGGCTGCCCAGGCAGGCGCGGTGCGTTCCTGGACGGTCTGCGGCGCGGGTATGGACTCCAGGGCGGCGATGACGCGATCCACGTCCTGTGCGGAGAACCCGTCACCCGCCAGCGCCTCCCGGGCCGGTCCGACACCGGCGGTCGGCAGGCCGTTCCCCCCGCCGGGCGCGACGGCGGTCTCCAGCGGCACCATCCACCCGCGGGTCTCGATGCCCGTACTGGCCGCGATGCTGTCCATCCGCGGCGCCCAGGCCGCGTTCGGGTGCCGGTCGCGTACGTCAGCCACGATCTGGCTGGTCTTCACGGTGTTCTCGCCGTGTATCACGGCAGGCGGACACAGGTAAGCGGGCATGAGGGGCACCTCTCGATGGGAACGCGGAAGAGCGTCACGAACGCTGTGTCATGCATCACTTCGGCACGGCACATACAAGTCGACGCGTGTGCGCTCTACTTCGGACTTCGGTATCCGGATCGAGCATGGGCCATAAACGGGCATTTACGCTGTGACCTGAACAACGTGGGCAACTGCTGCCATGCGTGACATCGCGCACACTGTCGCGTGAGGCGCGACGGGGAGCCGTGTCGATCTGTCGCACCGTCAGCCCGCCTCCGGCGACGGCGACTTCCGCGGCCGTGCGGGCCTTGGGCGGTGTGGTCGCTGGACCTGCCGAGTGAGTCGGGCCCGTTGTGGTCTGGGCGGTACCGGGCCCGACTGACGTCCAGGCCGCGGCGGCGGGTACTGGCTGGCAGTGCAGCTCCGTGGTCTTCGTCGACCGGCTCCCGGCCGCCCTCGTCCGTCGTCGAGTCGGCGCCTCCTGTCGGCGCGGGTCAGCTGGTGATCGTCGGTCCGGAGGGGCGTGAGTTCCGCTGGGGCCGACCGACGGGGAACTGCACCCCGGTGAGGTCTTCGGAGACGGCCCACAGTCGCTGCTGGACGGCCAGTTCGTGCGACTGCGGGCTGGAGGTGACCAGCCGGGGGTGGCCCTTGACCTCGTAGCGTCCGCCGGGGCCGTAGTACTGGCCGCCGAGCGCGGCCGGGTCGGTGGCGGCGCGCAGGGTCGGCAGCGCGCCCATCGCTGACGTCTGGCCGACCAGCGGCGCGAGCCAGGTGAGCGGGAGCCGGAGGGCCGCGGGGGTGTTGCGGGCGAGTTCGGTGTTGGACAGGCCGGGGTGGGCGGCCATCGCGACGGTGGTGCCGTGTGTGGCCAGTCGGCGCTGCAGTTCGTAGGTGAACATGAGGTTGGCCAGCTTGGACTGGCCGTAGGCGGCGACCCGGTCGTACGACCGCTGCCACTGCAGGTCGTCGAAGTGGATCGCGGCCCGGATGCGGTGGCCGGTGCTGCTCACGGTCACCACGCGCGAGCCGGGCACGGGCAGCATCAGGTCCAGCAGCAGCCCGGTGAGCGCGAAGTGGCCGAGGTGGTTGGTGCCGAACTGCATCTCGAACCCGTCCCGGGTGACCTGCTTCGGGGTGTACATCACACCGGCGTTGTTGATCAGCAGGTCGATCCGGCCGAGCCGGGACCGCAGCGCCGCCGCCGCGGTCCGTACGGAGTCGAGCGAGGTCAGGTCCAGCGCCTGCACGGTCACGTCGCCCGTCATGCGGGCCGCGGCCTGCTCACCCTTCCCGACGTCGCGCACGGCGAGCACCACGGACGCCCCGCGTTCGGCGAGCGCCTTGGCGGTCTCGTATCCCAGTCCGGTGTTGGCCCCGGTCACCACGGCCACACGCCCCCGCTGGTCCGGGATGTCCGCCGTCGTCCACTTCTCGCTCATGTCGTGCCCCCAACTTTTAACGTACCGAAGGTATCTTGTCGTGGTCGACACTAAAGTACTCCCGGTACGTTGTCAACGTACCGCAGGTACCTAAGTTAGGCTGGTGATCGTGACTTTCCAGCGGGCGCGAACCGCAGAGCAGCGGGAGATCCGCCGACGGGCGATCCTGGAGACGGCGTCGGCCATGCTCGACGAGATGCCCGTGGCCGCGGTCACCCTGAACGAGCTGAGCCGCCGGGTGGGCCTGGCGAAGCCGAACGTGCTGCGCTACTTCGAGTCCCGCGAAGCGGTGCTGCTGGAACTGCTGGACCACTTCCTGCGGGAGTGGCTGGTCGAACTGGCGGACGAGTTGGCCGCCGGTATCGACGAAGATCTCCCCCTGAGTGAGCGAGCGTCCGCGGTGGCCGAGATCCTCGGCCGTTCACTCTCCGGCCGAGTCGTCCTGTGCGACCTCTTCGGCGCACAGGGCAGCGTCCTGGAGCACAACGTCTCCGTCGAGGTCGTGGCGCGCTACAAGCGCGCCTCCCTGGACCGACTGACGACCATGACCGACCTGCTCCGGAAGCACCTGCCGGAACTGGGCGAGAACGCCACACTGTTCAGCCTGCAGACCATGGTCCTGGCTGGCGCGCTGTCGGCATACAGCACCCCGCCGCCCAGCCTGCGTGCGGCATACGAGGCGGAGCCCGAACTGGCCCGCTTCCACATGGAACTGAACGAGTCCCTGAAGCTGGCCCTGACCGCAACCCTGCTGGGCGTGCTGCCCCGCCCCTGACCCGCGCCGCACGGGCAAGGCCACCTTGCGAGCCAGCTCGAGGTCTCGCGGGAGGAGCGGGACCGGTTCGAAGCCGCGGTCCAGCGAGGCCTTGGACAGTAAGTCAGCCAAGGCCTCGGCCACGCTGCACTGACCCGGGGCGACCTGATTTCCGCCCGGCGGGCCCCGAGCGGCAGGACGCGCACCAGCACCGCCCCGGCGAGCGACGGCGCGATACCGTTCATCGGTAGCCGTGGGGCATCACGCGCACCGGGGACACGTCATGGCAAGGCGGGCGCCACACCGTGGAGAGCCGACGGGGGAGCCGTCAGTGTGGCGGGTTCCCGTGCCGGGGCAGCCTCTCCACCTCCCGAAGGTTCACCGTCAGCGGCACGTGCCAACGACCCGTCGCGCAGTGGGTCCTGCCCAGGCCGTTACCGATGAAGAAGTACCCGAAGCAGTTCTGGCACACCCGCCATCCTGCCTGGTGCGGATACTTGGGGTTGGCGTCCGTCGGGCCCTCCACGTGGTACGTCTCGGACGACGGCGTGTGGCCCCGCGCGTTGTTGGGGCACAGGGTCGGACCCGGTGTGTCGAAGTACGCCGCCTTACAGGTCCGGCACCACTTCATCTCGAGGGAGCCCGTGGTCACCGGGTCGTGGTGGAAGTCGCCCCACTGGTCGACGAACCAGTACACCCCGCTGCCTTCGGTGTAGTGGCTGTGGTCCCACCAGTGCTCCACCGGGCAGTGGCCGTTGTCCCCCGCGCCCGCGCGCCACATCCCCTGGCACCGTTGGCACCAGCGGAAGGCCGCGTTCACTCCGGCGTGCGCCGCTGGCGCACTGCCGAGCACCACCTCGGAGGCGAGCGCGAGGGCGCCGCCGAGCAGCGCCCGCCTGCGCACGGTTGCCTCGCTGTCCGTGCCCTTGTTCATGTCCTTGTCGGCGTTGTCGTTCATCGCTTCTCCCACGGTGCGACGGATGTCGGTTGAGGGTTGAGGGCTGAGGGGCCTCAGGGGGTCGGCTCCGGGGTCACGTGGCCCTCGACGCGGGTCCGCTGGTATCCCTCGCCGCGGCCCGCGGCGTGGTCGACCTCCACGACGGTGACGCGGGCGAACGAACAGGCCCGCCCCTTCCTCACCAGACTGGCGCTCCGTGCGGGCCCTCTGAATACGGACAACTCCGTAGTGCCGCGCGCCTGTTGGGATGGATGTGGTTCTGGGCAATGACGAAAAGTCAGGACTGGGGGACATCGCCGAAGATCTTCACGGTTTGCCCGACCGGGGGGATGCCGATCAGGCACACTGCGTGTGTGACAGCTCTGTCCGGGCGTGACGCCACACTCATCCATGACCTGGCGAAGGCGATTCTCACCGAACCCGGGCCGCTGCGTGTGTGGCCGCTGCTCATGGAGCGACTGACGACCGACCTGCCGGTGGATCTGGCCGTCCTCATCGATCTGGACTGGACAGTCGGCACCGGGCATGCCCTGACCGGCAAGCCCGACTGGCTGCACGAGGCGCCGTTGGACGCCCTGATCGCCACGCACATGCGGGCGCACCCCCTGCTGCGTCACTACGCGCATTCGGCGGACCGGACCCCGCTGACGCTCGACGAGGTCGCCGACGACCGCTGGTGGAAAAGCGAGGCCTATCGCGCCGGTAAGTCGGCCATCGGGATCGACCGCCAACTGGCGCTCCCGCTCAGCTCCCGCCCGGGACAGATCCGGGGCGTCATCATGAGCCGCAGCCGTCACGGCTTCAGCGATCGCGACCTGGAGTACGCCGGGCTGGCCCGCTCACTGCTCGACACGGTGTCCGCCCACGAGCGCGTGTCACTCCGTATGCCGAGGCTCGGCGATCCCGCCGAGTACGGGATCACCGCGCGGGAGATGGCCGTCCTGACGCTGCTGGATGAGGGTCTGACCGCCCACGCCATCGGCAGCCGACTCCGGATCACGGAGAAGACCGTCGTGAAGCACAAGGAGAACCTCTACAAGAAGCTCCGCGTGCACGACCGGGTGACAGCGATCAACAAGGCCCGCTCGCTCGGCCTCATCCCACCCGAACCACCTGTGGCCTGACGCCCCGTGCCTCTGCCGAGGGTGGCAGCAGCGGAGCCGAGTCGCGGACTTCGTCTGGCCAGGGCCTGGACGAGCAGCTTGCCGGTGGCCGGTCGAGAGGTCACTGCCGGACGCGCGACCGGACCCCGAGCATGCCCGGCCACGAACCGCCCGGCGTCGACGACCGTGTACCGCGTCCGGGGACGCGTGCGTGGACGCGGGAGCCGAACGCTTCCGCGTTCCCTGCCGGGTACGGGGCCGGGTTGGGGACGATGGCGAGCAGGCGCCCGTCGGGCGCGAGACGTCCACCGCCACCGCACGCCCGGCTCCGCGAGATGTAGAAGGGCGAAACTCCCGAGGTGTGACCGGTTGGCCTTCATGCCTCGATGACGTGGTCTGGCTGGGGCCTTGTTCCGGCCGTGGAGGGGCCGGAGGGCCGGTCCTGGGCTCGGTCGCTCCGGGACTCCAGCGCACGCAGCACGGCCACCATGTCCTCGCCGCCGTGGCCTTGCTCGACCGTCTCGCCGTAGAGGGCGTGGCAGACGTCGAGGAGCGGGGTGGCCAGGTCGGCCTCGCGGGCCGCCGCCGCGATCAACCGGTTGTTCTTCAGGACGTCCGCGGCGGCTGCCTGGACGGTGAAGTCGCGGGTCAGCAGCTTGGCCCCCTTGATGCGGGAGACCGCGCTCGCCATGGGGCCCGCGTCCAGGACGTCCCGGAGCAGGCGCTGGTCGAGACCGTGCCGGTCGGCGAAGTGGAACGCCTCGGTGAGGCCGGTGACCAAGGTGATCAGGAACAGGTTCACCGAGAACTTCGTCAGCAGCGCGCCCGGGACCGTCCCGCAGTCGAACGTGTCGCGGCACACGGGTGCCAGCAGAGGGCGTACGGCCGCCACCGCGTCGTCGTCCCCGGCCAGCATCCCCACGAGTTCGCCCCGTTCGGCCGGGGTCCTGGAACCGGAGACCGGTGCCTCGACGTACCGGCCGCCCGCCGCCCGGATGTCGTCGTGCAGGCCGCTCGAGTACTCGGCCGAGGTCGTGCCCATGTGGACGACCGTGTGCCCGGCGACCCGCGCGGCGAAGTCCGGGGTGCCGCGTCCCAGGACCGCGTCCACCGCCGTCTCGTCGGCCAGCATGAGGAACACCGTCTCGGCCCGGTCAAAGACCTCGGCGGTGCTGACCGCCACCTCGGCGCCGAGGGCACGCAAGGGCTCGCACCGGCCAGGGGTGCGGTTCCATACGACGAGTCGTGTCCCGGCGCGGGCGAGGTTGCTGGCCATGGGCTGTCCCATGACGCCGAGGCCGATGAAACCGACGTACATGACGCACCACCATCACTTCCGGCCCGCATCCCCTGACTATGACGGTGGTCATAGTAGCGGTCGTTATGACGGTCGTCATAGGGTGGGTGCCACTCCGAAGCGCCGCACGGTACGGGAGGTCGGGATGGCGGTGTCCGAACGCGGGCCACGTGAGCGGATGGTCTTCAGCGCGGCCCAGTTGATCCGGCGCGGTGGGGTCGCCGCCGCCGGGATGCGTGAGGTCGCCGCGCACGCCGAGGCGCCGCGCGGCTCGCTCCAGCACTACTTCCCCGGCGGCAAGGAGCAGTTGGTCAACGAGGCGGTCGGCTGGGCGGGGCGCTACGCGGGCAACCGGGTCGCCCGCTTCCTCGCGGCGCTGGACCGGCCGACGCCCAGCGGGCTGTTCGCCGAGATGGTGCGGCAGTGGACCGACGAGTACGGGACCGTCGGCTTCACGGGTGGCTGCCCCGTCGCCGCCGCCACGGTGGACTGCGCCGACTCCACCGCGTCCACGCGGGAGGCGGCGGCTGCCGCGCTCGCCGCCTGGACCGGGCCGGTGGCCGAGGCGCTGGCCGACATGGGCGTGCCCCGGGCGCGGGCCGGTTCGCTCGCCACGCTCATGATCAGTGCCCTGGAAGGGGCCATCGTCATCGCGCGGGCCGAGCGGGATGTCCGCGCCCTGACGGTCGTATCCCGGGAGCTGGGGCCCCTCCTCGACGCGGCGGTGAGGGAGGACGGCTGAGGGCGGCCCGGTCCGCGCTGCTGCTGGCCGAGTGGGACAGGCCCTGACGGTAGATTCGTGGAGGGGAGCGCAGGTAGCTGCCGTACAAGAGGAGATGGTCGAGATCAGCACGCAGGCCGACGCCGCCGCACGGTCCCGAGTTCCCCTGAGCAGGCAGCGGGTCCTGAGCGCCGCCGTCGCCCTGGCCGACGAAGGCGGGGTCGACGCGCTCAGCATGCGCAAGATCGCGCAGGCGCTCGGCGTCGTCCCCATGGCGCTGTACAAGCACGTGGCCAACAAGAACGAACTGCTGGACGGCATGATCGACGTCCTCGTCGGCGAGATCGACCCACCGGCCGACGACGCCGACTGGAAGACCGTCGTGCGCCGCCGGGTCCTGTCGGCCCGCCGCATGCTGCTCCGGCACCCGTGGGCGCCCGAGGTCATCGAGTCGCGGATGAAGGCGCGGGTCACTCCGACCCCGGCCGTCATGGCGTACCTGGACTCGATGATCGGGATCTTCCGGGCCGGAGGCTTCTCGATCGACCTGGTGCATCACGCGATGCACGTCATGGGCAGCCGACTGCTCGGGTTCTCCCAGGAGTTGTTCCAGGACAGCCCCGACCGCGCCCCGGATCCGGACGCGCCGCCGCCGGAGGAGATGGCCGCGCGCTATCCCCACATCACCGAACTGGCGATGGCGGTCGCCCATGACCAGGACTCCGTCGTCGGCTCGGGCTGTGACGACCAGTTCGAGTTCGAGTTCGCGCTGGATCTGACGCTGGACGGCCTGGAGAGGCTCCGCGGCGCGATCTGACCCCCTCGACGGACCTTGACCGGGTGTACGGCGTACACCTACGCTGCCCCGAAGAGGGTGTACGCCGTACACCTCACTTGGGGCTGGGGGCAGGCAGATGAAGGCAGTGATCCAGGAACGGTTCGGCCCGCCGGACGTGCTGAGGGTGACGGACACCGAACGGCCGGAGATCGGGCCCGGCGAGGTGCTGGTGCGGGTGCACGCCGCCGCGCTCAACCCCTACGACTGGCACCTGCTGCGCGGCGATCCGTATGTGGCGCGGCTGATGGGCGGCGTGGGGCTGTTCCGTCCGAAGGCCCGGGTGGCCGGGATCGACGCGGCCGGGCGGGTGGAGGCGGTGGGCGCCGACGTCCAGGGACTCCGGCCCGGCGACGAGGTGCTGGGCTTCTGTCCGGGTGCCTTCGCCGAGTACGCGCGTACGACGGCCGACCTGCTGGTGCCCAAGCCCGCGAGCCTCACCTTCGGACAGGCGGCGGCCGTGCCGATGGGGGCGGTGACGGCGCTGCGGGGGATACGGACGGTCGGTCAGGTCCAAGCCGGGCAGCGGGTGCTGGTCAACGGGGCGGCGGGTGGGGTGGGTACGTTCGCCGTGCAGATCGCCGCGGCTCTGGGCGCGGAGGTCACCGGGGTGTGCGGCGCCGGTAACGCCGACCTGGTGCGCTCGTTGGGCGCCGCCCATGTCGTCGACTACGCGCGGGAGGACTTCACCGACCGGCGCGGGTACTACGACGTGATCCTCGACAACGTCGGCAACCGCCCGTTGAGCCGACTGCGTCGGGCGCTGACGGCGTCGGGGACCCTGGTGGCCAACGGCGGTGGCTCGCCCGGCCATGTCTTCGGCGCGGTCGCCTCGATGCTGCGTGTGGTGGCCGTCAACGCCGTCGTAGGACAGCGACTGCGCCCGATCCTCCCGGCCGCGCCGTCCGGGCCCACCCACGATGACCTGCTCGCCGTCACCACCCTGGTCGAGGCCGGGAAGCTGACCCCGGTGGTCGACCGGACCTACTCCCTGGCGGACACCGCCGAGGGCGTACGCCATGTGGAGCGGGGGCATGCGCGCGGTAAGGCCGTGGTCACCGTGGTCTGAGTCCCGTACGGGGTCCGGTGGGTCGGCGGCCCGTGGCGTACCGCGATAATCCTTCTGGCACTGGCAATGACCCAACGGAAGGGGACCGTCGGCATGGCCGTCATCCACCACACCACCGTCAAGCCGACCAAGCTGGAACTGCTCACCTCCTGGCTGCCCTCCCGTCCCTGGTACCGCGGCGGTGCCGCCGAACCGGAGTTGCTCAAGGCGGGTGGCTTCCGGCTGGACGACCCGGAGGGTGAGGTCGGCATCGAGTTCATGGTGGTGACCGACACGTCCGACGTTCCTGACCCGACCACGTACCTCGTCCCGCTCACCTACCGCGGCGCCCCGCTCGCCGGGGCCGAGCACGCCCTCGTCGGCACCATGGAGCACGGCGTGCTGGGGCGGCGCTGGGCGTACGACGGCTGCCATGACCCCGTGCTCGTCGCCCAGTTGCTGGCGCTGATCGAGGGGCGGGCGCAGGCCCAGGCCCAGAGCGTCAGCGATGCCCCCGACCGGGAGGTCATCGCCGCCTACGCCGGTGAGGGCTCCCTCGCGGCGGACATCACCACGGCCGTCGACGACGAGGAGGGCACCCTACTGGGCACGGCCCTCCGCCTGCACCGGGTCTTGCGGCCCGCCTCGGCCGCTCCCCAGGGAGCGACCGGCCACGTCACCGGCGCCTGGCAGTCGCCGGACGGCGACCGCGTCCGGGGCGTGTTCGCCGTCCTGGGCACCGGCACCCGCGGTGACCTCCGCCCCTGACGAGCACTGCGCCGGTGACGCCGCCGTGAACCCGGCGGCGAGGCCGATCAGCTCGTCAAGCCGCTCGCGTGCCCGGGTCAGGTCGTCGATCCGGGTCTGGATGCGGTCACGTTCGTCCGTGAGCCGTCGCGTCATCTCCGGGGTGGCGACCAGCGTGTCCATGAACGGCAGGATGTCCAGGATCGCCTTGCTGGGCAGCCCGGCCGAGTAGAGGAGCTGGATGAACCGCACCCGCTCGACGTCGGACTCCGCGTACTGCCGCTGGTCCCCGGGGCCGCGGGCGGCGATGACGAGCCCCTGCTCCTCGTAGTAGCGCAGCGCGCGAACGCTGACGCCCGCCCGTTCGGCGACCTTTCCGATCCGCATCGCGCCTCCTCGCCGTCCGGACTTGAACCTCACGTCGACGTGAGGTTCTAGCGTACGCGTCATGGACATCAGCGGAGCCACAGCGCTCGTCACCGGAGCCAACCGCGGCATCGGCCGCTCTCTGGCAGCCCAACTCGTCAAGCGCGGCGCGCAGGTCTACGCGACCGCGCGTCGACCGGAATCCATCGACCTGGACGGCGTGGAGGTCCTCGGCCTCGACATCACCGACCCCGACGCCGTGGCGGAGGCCGCCCGTACCGCCCACGACGTCGACCTGCTCGTCAACAACGCGGGCATCGGGGGTGCGGCCCTGCTCGGCGACCTGGACGCCGTGCACACCACGATG
Source organism: Streptomyces sp. NPDC057877 (assembly GCF_042796855.1). NCBI lineage: Bacteria > Bacillati > Actinomycetota > Actinomycetes > Kitasatosporales > Streptomycetaceae > Streptomyces > Streptomyces sp. NPDC057877. The sequence continues at coordinate 121,013 of NZ_JBHVMS010000010.1, read as the reverse complement.
GAGGTCAACTTCTGGGGCACCCTGTCCATGGTCCGCGCCTTCGCCCCGGTCCTGGCGAGGAACGGCGGAGGCGCCGTCGTGAACATCGCCTCCTCGGCGTCCTGGTTCGTCTTCCCCGGCAGCAGCGCCTACGCGGTCTCCAAGGCCGCCGTCTGGAGCATGGGCAACGCCCTGCGCCAGGAACTGGCCGGGCAGGGGACCCTCGTCACCTCGGTGCACCTCGGAGCGGCCGACACCGACATGACGAAGGGCTACGACGTACCCAAGATGGACCCGGCCGATGTCGCGGACGCCGCCCTCGACGGGGTCGAGGCGGACGCGTTCGAAGTGGTCGTCGACGACTTCACCAGGATGGTCAAGGCGTCCCTGAGCAGGGACCCGAGGGACTTCGACGGCCAGTTCCAGCGGTTCCTCAACGCCTGACCCCGCCGCGCGAGCGCCCGGTCCGGGCCAGCCCCGCGTATGAGGCGCGTCAAAGCGGGCGGGGTCCGGCGTATGAGGGCTGTCAAGGGCCGTCGTACGCGGCCCGGCCGCAGGTTTCCTGTTCTGGTCCGATCCGTTCTCGAACTTGTTCAGGGAGCTTGCGATGGCCGATGTGGCCTTCGTCCTCGCCACGGTCGCGGTGTTCGCGCTGGTGGCTCTCATCGCCCGAGGGGTGGGCAGGCTGTGACCGCCGAGCATGTGGTGGGTCTGGTGGTGGCCGTCGCCCTGCTGGGCTATCTGGTGGCCGCCCTCGTCTTCCCGGAGAGGTTCTGAGCCGCCGAGATGAGCCCCGTACTTGCCGATGTGCTGCTGGTGACCGCGCTGATCGGCGCGCTCGCCCTGGTGCATCGTCCCTTCGGCGACTACATGGCCGCCGTGTACTCCTCCAGGAAGCACCTGCGGGTCGAGCGGTGGATCTACCGGTCCGTCGGCGCCGACCCGGACGCCGGGATGCGCTGGCCCGCCTACCTGCGGGCCGTCCTCGCCTTCTCGGCGGTGGGGGTCCTGTTCCTGTACCTGCTGACGCGGGTGCAGGACAGGCTGCCGCTGTCGCTCGGCTTCGAGCCGATCAGCCCGGACCAGGCGTTCAACACGGCCGCCTCCTTCGTGTCGAACACGAACTGGCAGTCGTACTCGGGTGAGGCCGCGATGGGCCATGTCACCCAGACCATGGGCCTGGCCGTGCAGAACTTCGTCTCCGCGGCCGTCGGTATCGCGGTGGCGGTGGCCCTGGTGCGCGGGTTCGCCCGGTCGCGGACCGGGGAGCTGGGCAACTTCTGGGCCGACCTGGTGCGTGGTGTCGTACGCATCCTGATCCCGGTCTCCGTGGTCGCGGCGGTGCTGCTGATCGCCTGCGGTGCCCTGCAGAACTTCGGTGACATCCACACCGTGACCACGCTGACCGGCGACAAGCAGGCCATCAGCCCCGGTGCGGTGGCCTCGCAGGAGGCGATCAAGGACCTGGGGACCAACGGGGGCGGCTACTTCAACGCCAACTCCGCGCACCCCTTCGAGAACCCCGACGGCTTCACCAACTGGCTGGAGATCTTCCTCCTGCTGGTGATCCCGTTCTCGCTGCCGCGGACCTTCGGGCGGATGGTCGGCAGCGTCCGGCAGGGGTACGCGATCGTCGCCGCGATGGGGGTGATCTGGTTCCTCGGCGTCGTCGCCGTGACGATCACGGAGTACGCGCATCCGGGCACCGCCTCGCAGCTCGCGGGCGGCGCGATGGAGGGCAAGGAGCAGCGCTTCGGGGAGGGGCCGTCCTCGCTGTTCGCGGTGTCGACGACCATGACCTCGACGGGGTCCGTGAACTCCTTCCACGACTCCTTCCAGGGGTTGTCCGGTGGCGTCCTGCTGCTCGGCATGATGCTCGGCGAGATCGCGCCCGGCGGGGTCGGCTCCGGTCTCTACGGCATGCTGGTCATGGCGGTCATCGCGGTGTTCATCGCCGGGCTGATGGTCGGCCGCACGCCCGAGTACCTGGGCAAGAAGATCGGCGGCCGTGAGATCAAGCTCGCCGCCTGCTACCTCCTCATCACCCCGGCGCTCGTGCTGACCGGCACCGCGCTGGCGATGGCGCTGGGCAAGGGGCAGTCGTCGATGACGAACATCGGCGCGCACGGCTTCTCCGAGGTGCTCTACGCCTACACCTCCGCCAGCAACAACAACGGCAGCGCGTTCGCGGGGTTCGGCGCGGACACGCCGTACCACAACACCGTGCTCGGGCTGTGCATGCTGCTGGGCCGGTTCCTGCCGATGGTGTTCGTCCTGGCGCTGGCCGGTTCGCTCGCCGAACAGCGGCCGGTGCCCGTCACCGCGGGCACCCTGCGCACCGAGAAGCCGCTGTTCACCGGGCTGTTGGTCGGCGCGATCCTGATCATCACCGGACTGACGTTCTTCCCGGCGCTCGCGCTGGGACCGCTGGCCGAGGGGCTGGCGTGATGACCACTCACCTGAACAAGCCGAAGAAGTACGAGGACTCCATGTCCACTCCCACCCTCGCGCCGCACCAGGACGCGCCCACCGGACACCGGCCCGAAGGGCGCGTCGGCGGGGGACTGTTCGACCCCCGGCAACTGGTCACGTCGCTGCCGGAGGCGCTGCGCAAGCTCGATCCGCGGGTGATGGTCAAGTCGCCCGTGATGTTCGTCGTGCTCGTCGGGTCCGCGCTGACGACCGTGTTCTCCTTCCAGGACCCCGGCGACTGGTTCGGGTGGACGATCAGCGCGTGGCTGTGGCTGACCGTGGTCTTCGCCAACCTGGCGGAGGCGGTCGCCGAGGGCCGTGGCAAGGCACAGGCGGACACCCTGCGCCGGGCCAGGACCGACACGGTCGCCCGCAAGGCCGACGGGACCGTGGTGCCCGGCACCGAGCTGACGGTCGGCGACCTGGTGGTGTGCGAGGCGGGCGACACCATCCCCGGTGACGGCGATGTCATCGAGGGTGTCGCCTCCGTCGACGAGTCGGCGATCACCGGTGAGTCGGCGCCCGTCATCCGCGAGTCCGGCGGCGACCGCAGCGCCGTGACGGGCGGGACGAAGGTGCTGTCCGACCGCATTGTCATCCGCATCACCACCAAGCCCGGCGAGACCTTCATCGACCGCATGATCGGCCTGGTCGAGGGGGCCGCCCGGCAGAAGACGCCGAACGAGATCGCGCTGAACATCCTGCTCGCCTCGCTCACGATCGTCTTCCTGCTGGCCGTGGCCACGCTCCCGCCCTTCGCGGAGTACGCGGGCAGCCACCTGACCATGGTCGTGCTGGTGGCGTTGCTCGTCTGCCTCATACCGACCACCATCGGCGCCCTGCTGTCCGCGATCGGCATCGCGGGCATGGACCGCCTCGTCCAGCGCAACGTCCTGGCGATGTCCGGCCGTGCCGTCGAGGCGGCCGGTGACGTCTCCACGCTGCTGCTGGACAAGACCGGCACCATCACCCTCGGCAACCGGCAGGCCGCCGCGTTCGTCCCGGTGCCCGGCACCACCGAGGCCGAGGTGGCGGACGCCGCCCAGCTGTCGTCGCTGGCCGACGAGACCCCGGAGGGCCGCAGCGTCGTCGTCCTCGCGAAGGAGAGGTACGGGCTGCGCGAGCGGCACCACGGGGAGTTGGCGCGCGCCGAGTGGATCGAGTTCACCGCCCAGACCCGTATGTCGGGCGTGGACGTGGACGGGCGGAAGGTGCGCAAGGGAGCGGCCGGTTCCGTCGTCGCCTGGGTACGGGAACAGGGCGGCGCCGTCGACGGCGAAGCGCACGGCATCGCCGACCGGATCGCAGCGGCGGGCGGCACCCCGCTGCTGGTCGCCGTGCGCGACGGCGAGGGCGCCCGCGTCCTGGGCGTCATCCACCTCAAGGACGTCGTCAAGGACGGCATGCGGGAGCGGTTCGAGGAACTGCGCCGGATGGGCATCCGCACCGTCATGATCACCGGCGACAACCCGCTGACCGCCAAGGCGATCGCCGAGGAGGCGGGCGTCGACGACTTCCTCGCCGAGGCCACGCCCGAGGACAAGATGGCGCTCATCAAACGGGAACAGGCGGGCGGGAAACTGGTCGCGATGACCGGCGACGGCACCAACGACGCCCCGGCCCTCGCCCAGGCGGACGTCGGCGTCGCCATGAACACCGGCACGTCGGCGGCCAAAGAGGCCGGGAACATGGTCGACCTCGACTCCAACCCGACCAAGCTGATCGAGATCGTCGAGATCGGCAAGCAACTGCTCATCACCCGGGGCGCGTTGACCACGTTCTCCATCGCCAACGACGTCGCGAAGTACTTCGCGATCATCCCCGCGCTGTTCGCGGCCGTCCACCCGGGCCTGGACAAGCTCAACGTCATGCGGTTGTCCAGCCCCGACTCCGCGATCCTCGCCGCGGTGGTCTTCAACGCGCTGATCATCGTCGCGCTGGTGCCGCTGGCCCTCAAGGGCGTGCGGTACCGGGCGGTCGGCGCCGACCGGATGCTCCGCCGCAACCTCGCCGTCTACGGCCTGGGCGGCCTGGTCGCCCCGTTCATCGGCATCAAGGTCATCGACATGCTCATCTCGCTCATCCCCGGGATCGGTTGACGGACATGAACACCTCTCTCGCCACCACCGGCCGCACGGCCTGGGCCGCCCTGCGCATGCTGCTCGTCCTCACCGTCCTGACCGGCGTCGGCTACCCGCTGGCGGTCACCGGCATCGGCCAGGCCCTCTTCCATGACCAGGCCAACGGCTCCCTGGTGCAGGTCGACGGCCATGAGGTCGGCTCGAAGCTCATCGGCCAGAGCTGGAACCTGCCCGGCACCGACCGGCCCGACCCCCAGTGGTTCCAGGGGCGGCCCTCCCACAGCGGCTACGACCCCCTGTCCACCGGTTCCAGCCAACTCGGCGCCAGCGACCCCACCCTCGTCAAGGACGTCAAGGCGGCCAAGAAGCGGGTCGCCGCCTTCAACGGCGTACCCGAGTCGGAAGTCCCCAAGGACGCGGTCACCGGCTCCGCCTCCGCCATCGACCCGCACATCTCGCCCGACTATGCGGACATCCAGGTCAGGCGCGTGGCCGAGGCCAACGGCGTGTCCGTCGCGCAGGTGCGCAAGCTGGTCGACGAGCACACCGACGGTCGCACCCTCGGCTTCATGGGTGAGCCCCACGTCAACGTCCTCGAACTCAACATCGCCCTCAGGGAACTCGCCGGGAGGTAACGCGTCCAGCGGCATCAGGTCGACGCGGCGCCGTCGACCTGTTGCCGCTCCTCCGAGGCCCTGTCCGGTCGCGTGTTCGGTTAAGGTGTGCCGCCGGGATCTTGGCATGACCTGCCGGATCCTGACGACGTCCGAGCGGGATGCGACAGGTGGAGGGGCCCGAGCGTGAGCGAACGCGCGGCGGTGCCGTCGGCGGGGGCGGTCCGTCGTTCGAGAGCGGTGCGGGTGTGGCACGCGCTGTTCCTGGCGCACCCCGCGCGGACCGTGGTGACGGGCTTCGCCGCGGTGGTGCTGATCGGCACCGTCCTGCTGACGCTGCCGGTCGCCAGCGAGGACGGCTCGCCCACCGGGCTGGTGACGGCACTGTTCACGGCCACGTCGGCGGTCTGTGTGACGGGCCTGGTCGTGGTCGACACCGGCACCTACTGGAGCGCCTTCGGCGAGGGCGTGATCCTGGCCCTGTTCCAGGTCGGCGGCTTCGGCATCATGACCATGGCCTCCCTGCTGGGCCTGCTCCTCTCCGGCAAGCTGAGGCTGCGCATGCAGCTCACCGCGCAGGCGGAGACCAAGAGCCTGGGCATCGGCGACGTACGCACCGTGCTGCTCGGCGTCGCCGGGTGCACGCTGATGGTGGAGCTGGCCGTCGGCGCGGTGCTCGCGCTACGGCTGCGGTTCGGCTACGGCGAGTCCCTGGGGGACGCCGTCTACCTGGGCTTCTTCCACGCCGTCTCGGCGTTCAACAACGCCGGTTTCGGGCTGCACGCCGACAGCCTCACCCAGTACGCCCGGGACCCGTACATGACGCTGCCGGTCGCCGTCGCCGTGATCCTGGGCGGCATCGGCTTCCCGGTGCTGTTGGAGTGGCTGCGCCACCGTCGCCGCAGACAGCTCACCGGCCGCCGGGGCTGGTCCCTGCACTTCCGTCTCACCGTGCTCACCACGGCCGTGCTGCTGGGCCTCGGGGCCCTGCTGACCTGCGCCCTGGAGTGGGGCAACGACGGCACCCTCGGACGCTTCGACTGGCACGAGAAGATCCTCGCCGGGTTCTTCCACTCGGCCATGTCCCGTACCGCGGGCTTCAACAGCGTCGACATCGGCGCGATGACGGACGCCACGCTGCTGCTGACCTGCATGCTGATGTTCATCGGCGGCGGCAGCGCCGGTACGGCGGGCGGCATCAAGGTGTCCACCTTCGCCGTGCTGGGCGCGGCCATGGTCGCCGAGGTGCGCGGCGAGCCCAACTCCGGTGTGCTGGGCCGCAAGCTCGCCCCGCATGTGCTGCGCCAGGCGCTGACCGTCGCCCTGGGCGGCGTCGGGTTCGTACTGAGCGCGACGCTCGCCCTCCTCGTGGTCGTCGACGAACCCTTCGAGGAAGTCCTGTTCGAGTCGGTGTCCGCCTTCGGCACCGTGGGACTGTCCACCGGCATCACCGCCGATCTGCCCACCAGCGGACAGCTGATCGTGATCGTGCTGATGTTCGTCGGCCGACTGGGACCGGTCACCCTCGTGTCCGCGCTCGCCCTGCGCGAGCGCACCCGCCGCTACCAGCTACCTGAGGAGCGACCCGTCATTGGGTAACTACCTGCACAACCTGCGCCGCCGCCGCGCCAAACAGCTCGCGGCCCAGTACGCCGGACAGCACGGGGACCAGCGCGTCGCCGTCATCGGCCTGGGCCGCTTCGGCAGTTCCCTGGCCATCGAGCTGATGCGGCGCGGCTGGGACGTCATGGGCGTCGACACCGACCCGCAGCTGGTGCAGAAGATGAGCGACTGCCTCACCCACACCGCCGTCGCCGACTGCGCCGACCCCGAGGCGCTACGGCAGCTCGGTGTGCACGAGTTCACCAGCGCGGTCGTCGGCATCGGCACCGACATAGAGGCGTCCATCCTCATCGCCACCAATCTGCTGGAGGCGAAGGTGCCCAACATCTGGGCCAAGGCCATCAGCCGTCAGCACGGTCAGATCCTCGAACGGCTGGGCGTCCCCCACGTGGTCCTCCCCGAGCACGAGATGGGCGAGCGCGTCGCCCATCTCGTCACCGGTCGGATGCTCGACTTCATCGAGTTCGACGACAACTACGCCCTGGTCAAGACCGTCGTCCCGGAGGCGGCCACCGGTGTCCCGCTGGGCCGCAGCGGGGTCCGCACCAAGTACGGGGTCACGGTGGTCGGCATCAAACGCCCGGGCGAGGGCTTCACCCACGCCACCGCCGACACCGTCATCTCCAAGGGAGACGTCATCATCGTCACCGGCAAGATCCGGGACGTGGAGTCGTTCGCCGAACTCGACTGAGCCTCGGTCCCGGCAGGGACGCGTCGGACGTGGTCAGCCGTGGTAGCTGATGTAGCCGTTGCCGTCCCGGTCGTCGTCGCGCTTGGTGTAGGAGTGCACGTCGGCGCGGGCGCCGGACGGCTTGTACAGGTAGATGGTGTCCTTGTCGTTGTTCCACATGAAATTGCAGTTCTGGCGGTAGACGACGTTGTTGGCGTCGGAGTCGGTGCCGCGTCCGCCGCGCAGCTTCACGTAGTCGCCGGGCTGGAGGTAGTGGTTGGCGGTGAAGGCGTACCTGTTCCCGGCGGCGTCCTTGACGACATAGCCCTTGAGGTTGACGGTCCTGCTGCTCGAGTAGTTCTTGACCGTCAGGTACTCGGCCCTGGTGTTGCCGCCGCTGCACCGGTTGTCGTCCGGGCCCGGCGCGTCGTACTGGATGCCCTTGACCTTCAGGGCCGAGGTGTACTCGGCGGCCTGGGCGGGCGTCGCGGTCACGGCGGCCAGTACTCCGGTGGCCGTGGCCGCGGTCGCCACGGCGAGGCGTATGCGCATGAGGTGATCCCCCCTCGTTGGTGCCACTGGTGCGGGCGGAGCCTATCGAAGGTGTACGAGATATGTCGGCCCTGTGATGAAAGTGTGAAGTGGTGGAGGGTTCCGAGGCGGGGTCGGTGGTCAACTTGCGTGTCGCGATATGGCGTTAGTCTTCTCCTTGGCGCGCCGCTGCCCGTGTCGCGCCGGGACGGTCGCCAGGACTCCGCAGGACTAGGACGGAAGCATGTCGGGAGAGATCTCGCCCACCGGGAAGGGTCCCGGCTCGTCGCCCGAGCTGCGGGCGTCCCACGCGGACCGGGACCGGGTCGTGGACGTCCTGCGGATCGCGGCGGGGGACGGCATGCTGACCGCGGAGGAGCTGGACGAGCGCCTGGAAGCCGCCCTGTCGGCGCGCACCCTGGGCGAACTGGCCGCCCTCACCGCCGACCTGCCGCCGGTATCGGCCACGGGTGGCCTGGCCGGAGCAGAGGTCAAGGACGTGGTCCGGATCGAGCAGGTCTTCAGCGGCCCGATCGAGCGCGCCGGGCGCTGGGTGCTGCCGAGGCGGCTGGAACTCGCCGTGACCTACTGCGAGGTGACGCTCGACTTCACGGACGCCGTGATCACCCACGACACCCTGCGGATCGACGTGGCCATGACGGGGAAGACCCTGACGCTGGTCACCAAGCCGGGCATCGTCGTCGATACGGACGGACTGCAACTGGTGCACAGCAGGGTCAAGCACCGCCAGGCCCCGACGAGCCCCGCCACGCCGGTGCTGCTGCGTGTCGAGGTGGTCGGTCACAAGGCCCACGGCCGCGTGGTGGTACGACCGCTGCGGCGGACCTTCGGCCAGTGGCTGCTGCGCAGGCCCGCGTCCCCCGCCACGGGCGCATGACGTCCGTCCGGATCGGCGCCCTCGCTCCGCTGACCCGGCCTGGCTGGGTTGAGGCGGGCCAGCACCTGCTGGCCGGAGCGGAGTTGGCCGTGGGTGAGGTCAATGACACCGGTGGGATCGGCGGACGACCGCTGGAGCTTGTGGTGCGGGACACCGCGGCCGACCCCCACCGAGCCGTGACCGCCTTGGGCGAACTGGCCGAGCTGGGCGTGGTCGCGGCGGCGGGGGAGTACCACAGCGTCGTCGCTCGGGCCGCCGCCGCCCGGGCCGACGCCCTCGGGCTGCCGTTCCTCTGCTCGTCGGCGGTGCTCGACGCGCTCACCGACCATCCGACGGACTGGGTCGCGCGCCTCGCCCCGCCGCAGTCCCGTGGCTGGCGGGTCTACGGCGACTTCCTCCTCGGCGCGGGCCACCGTCGTATCGCCGTAGCGGCCCAGCCGAGTGTCTACTGGGCGACCGGCACCCGCGTCCTGCGCGACCACCTCGGCGCACACGGCGGCACGGTCGCCGAACTCGACATGAGCGTGCTGACCCCCGACGCCGTGTGCGACGCCCTCGTGGAGAGTCGTGCGACGGCCCTCCTGCTGCTGGTGGGCCATCCGGATCCGGCGGTGCCGGTCGTCAGGTCCGTCCGCGGTGACCAGCGCCTCGCAGGGATCCTGATCGGAGCCCCGGCCGGGCAACCCGAGTTCGCCACCTGGGGGGCGTCGCTGGGCGACGACGGCACGGGGGTGCCGTTCCTGCGTTATCTGTCCGAGCGGCTCAGCCCGTTGGGGGCGCGGGTGGAGGGGGCCCTTCGCGAGAGGCTGGGTGAAGCGCCCTCCTTCGTGGCCTTCGAAGGCTATGACATGGTCGTCGTCCTCGCGGACGCGCTGCGGTCGTACGGCGTGGACCGCGCGAGCATCGCCGCGGGCTGGCCGCACATCGGGGTCGAGGGCACCCGTGGGCCGATCCGGTTCTGCCGCACGCCGGGCACCGGTGTGTGGCAGTGGGCCTGGGCGCCCGTCGAGGTGGTCGACCGCGATCCGGCGCGGCCCGGTCGCCTGCGGGTCCTCCGCACGGGCTGAACCGGCGGGCGTACCAGCCCGCCGGTTCAGCCCGCGCTCTCAGCCCGCTTCCCAGAAGTGCTCGTCACCGAAGCGGCTCACGGCGTCGTAGGCGACCTTCGCGTGCCCCAGGCACCAGTTGCTGCCGCCGTGGTGGTCGATGCAGGTCTGGCGCATCTCGTGCCAGAAGCGGGTGTCGATCCAGTCCTTCGTCTCCCGGGTCGGGCTGAGGTTGAGGCCTCCGTACTGATGCCCGTAGTTGCGATAGCCGAAGTCGTGCTGGTTGCACGCCTCGGTGAACAGGTCCTTGAACTCCTGCGGGCCGCTGCACCCGTCGTTGGACCAGTTGAACGGGGGGATCTTCGGGTGGTTGGTGAAGTCGTAGTAGCGCAGGTTCATGATGAGGTCCGCGGTCTGCCGGACGTCGTCGGCGGTGGCCGGGGGCGTCGCACCCAGCGCGAGTGCCGCCACGGTGCCGAGTGCTGCGACGGTCGCGCGGAGCTTGGTTCGGGTCATGGTGAGCCTTTCGATGAGGTGAGGTGAGGTGAAGGAAGGAGAGAGGGGCGGGCCTACGGCCGCTGCCCCACGGCGCCGTCACCTCCGGAGGTGATCCGCCGGGCCGATGAGGGGAGTCTGCGGCGAAAGATCACCGCTCGCCAGGCGATCCCGCCCGCTTCCCCCATCTCGGGACAGGAACGGCTCTGACCTGCTGGGACACGACCGTCCCGGGACCCGGGGCGGCGGGGGGCGGGCGGCGAGCGAGGTGAGGGCGCTGAGGGTGACTAAGGATTGCCGCGTCGACGCCGCCCCTCGAATATGAGGGGCCACGGCGTGCAAGGGGCGTGGGACATTGACCGGCGTGACGAAGGAAACGGCACCAGACGTGCCGCGACTCCTGGAGGAATGGGCGACGTGACGCGCAGGGTGCTGCCGGTGCTCACCGACGGCGTACCTCGCTGCCCGACTGGTGCGCCGCGCTGCCCACCCCGGGCAACCGCCGCTTCGAGCGCGCGGTCACCGACCTGCGCCGTGCGATCGACGACTCCATCACCGCGTACCGGCGCGGCGGCACCGACCACGGCGACCTGCTGTCGACGCTCCTCGCCAGCCGGGACGAGGACGGCGCTGGACTGACCGACGCCGAGATGCACGACCAGGTGCTGACCCTCGTCTCCGCGGCCTGGCTGTGCATGCGCCGCAGCATCCGTCCCGTCCGGCTCGGCGACGTCGACGTCCCCGCTTCTCGCTGACGGGAGTGTCCCCTGCGGCCGTCAGGCTCCGGCCGCACCAGCGGACGCGGGATCCGCGTCCAGCTGGTGGTCAGCCCAGACATAACTCGCGGGCAGCAACTCGGCGATGGGGACGCTCCGCACCCGGTCGCCCTCGCCGACGATGACCTTCAGCTCCGGGAAGTAGTCGAGAAGAACCTGACGGCACCGCCCGCACGGCGGAACAACCCCCCGGTCGCGGTCGCCCACGGCGACGATGGTGTCCAGCTCGTAGACGCCCTGGGCGGCTGCCGTGCCGATGACGACGAGTTCGGCGCAGGGGCCGCCGGTGAAGTGGTAGGCGTTCACCGCGCTGACGATCCGCCCGTCCCGGGCCCGGGCGGCTGCCGCCATGGTGTGGTTGTCGCCCCGGCACCGGGTGCGAGCGACGTCGGCCGCGGCCCGGATGAGTTCGTGGTCGACGTCGTGGGTCTGCTGGGTCATGTCTCCGCCTCATCAGGAGTGCCACGGACGGTACAAGGCGGCCAGCCGAGGAAGCCGACGGCTCATCCCCTTGTCGTCGTCGAAGCATTCCGCGTACTCCAGGATGCGCACTCTGCCACACCGCGGAGACCGCCGACCCCCCTCACGCCGCGTCAGGAGAGGCCGCCAGGCTCTGCTTGACGTAGCGCGTCGTGTCGTCCGCGAGGATCTCGGGCAGGCCCTTCTCCACACCGTCCAGGGCCTGGGCCGCGACATCGGCGGGGTCGGTCTTCTGGTCGGCGGGGACGCTGGCGGCCATGTCGGTGTCCATGTACGCGACGTGCAGCGCGGAGACGGTGATGCCGCGCGGGGCCAGTTCCTCGCGGGTCGCGCCGGTCAGGGCCCATGCCGCGGCCTTGGTCGCCGCGTAGGAGCCGAGGGGGGCCGGGTGCAGCCAGGACAGGACGGACAGGACGTTGAGGACGGCGCCGCCGCCGTTGGCCTCGATGACCGGGGCGAAGGCGCGGGTCACGGCGAGCGGGCCGAAGTAGTTCGTCTCCATCTCCAGGCGCACCGCGTCCACGCCGCCCGCGATGAGCGGCGTACCCGTGGAGATGCCCGCGTTGTTCACCAGCAGCGTCGCGTCCGACGCGACACGGGCGGCGGTGCGGATCGACTCCTCGTCGGTCACGTCCAGGTGCAGCGGGACGGCTCCCGGCAGGTCCACCGTCTCGGGGTGGCGGGCCGCGGCGTACACCTTCGCCCCGCGCCGCACGAGCTGTTCGGCCAGGTGGCGGCCGAGCCCCCGGTTGGCGCCGGTGACCACTGCGACCGCGTTCTTGAGTTCCATGTGCACTCCCGTGGAAAATTAGATTATGGGTGACATCTAAACACTGGCCTAGGATAGATGCCAGTCGACATCCAAACGAGGGCCGGGAGGCGGTGGCTCATGGGCCGCGTATCGCAGGCGCAAGCCGAGGAGAACCGCAAGCGGGTCGTGGAGACCGCGTCCCGGCTGTTCCGGGAACAGGGAACCCACGTCAGCGTCGCCGACCTGATGAAGGCGGCCGGGTTCACCCACGGCGGCTTCTACAAGCAGTTCGCCTCCAAGGAGGCACTGATCGGCGAGGCCACCACCCACGCGTTCGACGGGTTCACCCAGCGCCGCGACGCCGGACTCGAACGGCACGCAGGGCAGCGCGAGGCCGCCCAGACGGCGCTGATCGACGGCTATCTGTCCACGGAACACCGCGACAGCCCCGCGGACGGCTGTCCCGTCGCCGCACTCGCCACCGACATGGCGCGTGAGCCCGGTGACCACGAGGCCCGCCGCGCCTACACCGAGGGCGTGCGGGACTTCGCGGAGTGGCTCGACACCGAGGACGAGGACGGGGTCACCCGCCTCTGCACCATGGTCGGCGCGCTCGTCCTGGCCCGCGCCACCAAGGGCTCCCCCCTCTCCGAGGAGATCCTCGCCACCGCGCGCGCCGCGCTGACCGCGAGCGACTGACCGTACGTTTGACAGGGCCCTGTCGGCATGCTGCGATAAGGCCCTGCTCAGCGGGCCCGCGCCCCCGAACCCGGAGCGAGGACCATGCCGCAGCGCACCGCGACCGTCGTCGGCGGCGGCATCGGCGGCCTCGCGGCGGCCATCGCCCTGCACCGCAAGGGCTGGCGCGTCGAGGTGCTCGAACGCGCCCCGCGGTTCACGGAGATCGGCGCCGGAATCTCCCTGTGGCCGAACGCCCTGCGCGCCCTCCGGGCCCTCGGCCTCGACGACACCGTCCGGACCCTCGGCTCCATCGAGGCCACCGGCGGCCTGCGCGACCGCAAGGGCCGCTGGCTGTCCCGCACGGACAACACGGAGCTGCGGCGCCGCTACGGCCAGCCCCTGGTCGTCCTGCACCGCGCAGACCTGCTGCGGGCCTTGACCGAGGCGCTGCCCGCAGACGGTCTGCGGTCGGGCAGCGCGGTGTCCGCGGTGCGCGAGGAGGACGGCGCCCGGCCGGTCGTGGAGCACTCCGCGGGCGAGTCCCGGTCCGACCTCGTCATCGGCGCCGACGGGCTGCGCAGCACCGTCCGCCGCACCCTGTGGCCCGACGCGGCCGAACCCCGGTACGCCGGGTACACCGCCTGGCGCATGGTCACCGAACCCCTCGCCGAACCACCCGCCGAGGGCGCGGCGATCTGGGGACGAGGGGAGAGGTTCGGCTACACGGCACTCCCGGACGGCCGGATGTACTGCTTCGCGACCGCGTCACTGCCACCGGGAACCGCCCCCACCGCATCCGAACACGCCGCACTACGACACCGTTTCGCGTCCTGGCCCGACCCCGTACCCGCCCTGCTGGCCGCCGTCCCCGCGGACGCGGTGCTCCGGCACGACCTGTACGCACTGCCGCCGCTGCCCTCTTTCGTCCGGGGCCGGGTCGCCCTGCTGGGCGACGCGGCGCACGCCATGACCCCCAACCTGGGCCAGGGCGCCTGCCAGGCACTGGAGGACGCGGTCACCCTCGCCCACTGCCTCGACGGCACCCCGGACACCACCGCCGCCCTCCGCTCGTACGACCTGGCCCGCCGCCCCCGGACGCAGGCCATCACACGCCGCTCCGCCCGGCTCGGCGCACTCGGCCAGTTGTCGTGGCCGCCCGCGGCGCTGCTGCGCGACACTGCCGCCCGGCTGACGCCGACCTGGGCGACGCTGCGCGCCATGACACCGGTGCTCGGCTGGACCGCACCCGGCGGGGAGCGCTGACATGCCGGACTGGACGTACCACCCGCTGCGCGGCCCGGCCGCCGCCGTCCTCGGCCGACGCCGTTCACAGCTCACCGCGCTGCGACTGCTGGCCGCGATCGGCTCCCGGCCCCGTGGCGCACGGCTGATCGCCCGCGCGTTCGGCCACCGCCATCCGCCGCAGTGCCTCGCGGGCGAGATCGCCGGTGTGCCGGTGACCGTCCGCCTCGGCATATCCGTCCCGCCCTCGCTCGCCCACGAGGCCATACGCGCCATGCCCCCACTCGGGGCCGGTGTCGTGGAGGTGGCGCCCGTCTCGGCCGCCGACGCCGAGACCGTACGGCGGGCCGCCGCCGACCGCTCCGTCCCGGTCGTCGTACGCGCCACCGATCCGGGGACCGAGGCCGCCCTGCAGCCGTATGTCGACGGGTTCACCAGCGGCGACGAACCGCACGTCACCCGCGTGTCCGAGCCTTCGGTCGGCGCCGCGGCCGACGCGCTGGCCGAGCCGGGCGCCGTGGTGCTCGCCCGGCCCGCGGTGCTCGTCGCGGCCGGGCCCGGATGGTTCGCCCGGGTCATCGAGGCGGCCACGCCCACCACGTCCGCGCCGCGCCTGCGGGACGTCGGTCGCGACCCCCGCCGCTGGCCCGCCTGGTGGTGGGCGCTGCTCGTCGGGCTCGGCATGACGGGCGCCGGGCTGGGCGCGGCGGCGATCACGCTGGGGCCGGTGCTGCTCTGGTACGACCGTGACTACCTCGGCATGACCCTGCACCAACTGCATGCCGCCAACCACCACCTCGTGCACTTCCTCCAGCACGACCGCATCACCATGGCGGGCACCATGGTCGCGATCGGCGCCCTCTACACCGGCCTCGCCGTGGGCGGAATCCGGCGCGGCTGGGGCTGGGCCCGCGAGGTGTTGCTGCTCTCGGGGGCGATCGGCTTCCCCACCCTCTTCTACTTCCTGGGCACCGGCTTCGTGGAACCCCTGCACACGGCCACCGCCCTCGTGCTGTTCCCGATGTTCGTGGCCGGGGTCCGCCGAACCCCGCACGCACCGCGCTGGCGGTGGGCGCCCGAGGGTCCGGAGCCGGAGCGCGGACGGGCGCTGGTGGGCCAGTTGCTGCTGATCGTCACGGGAGCGGGGCTGTTCGTCGGCGGCGCGGTGATCTCCGTGGTCGGTCTCACCGGGGTCTTCGTGCCGACCGACCTGGTCTTCCTGGACGCCAGCGCCCCGGCGCTGGAGGCCGTGAACCCGCGGCTGGTGCCGTTCGTCGCCCATGACCGCGCGGGGTTCGGCGGCGCCCTGATGTCCGCCGCGGTGGCGATCACGCTGCTCAGCGCGTGGGGCTGGCGGCGCGGTGAGAGCTGGGTGTTCTGGACGCTGGGTGCCGCGGCGGCGGCCGGTTTCCTCCCGGCCGTCGTGGTGCACGGGGCCATCCACTACACGGACTTCGTCCACCTCGCGCCCGTCTACCTCGGCATCGCCCTGACCGGCACCGGCCTCCTCCTCGCCCGCCCCTACCTGTGCGCGAAGCCGTCGGCGGCCGACCGGTGACACCTTGCCGACAGGTCGGCGAACACTTCCCGATGCCCCTGTCAGGACCGGCGCGGACCGGCGCACAATCGCGCGGTGATCAAAGACCTGCTCGCACGGCTGCGTTCCGTGCTCCCCGCCTGTCTGCTCGCCGCCGGGCTGCTGACCCCGGCCGCCACCGCCACCGCGAGCGCCGCTGACGCCGACTCCGGTGCACCGCGCACCCAGGCGCGTCCGGGCTATGCGCTGCTCCAGATGAACGTCTGCGCCAGCGGATACGCCGGGTGCTACGGGAAGACCGAGTATCCGAAGATCCTGGACGAGGTCGTCTCCCGCACCCTCGCCAACGATGTCAACGCCGTCACCCTCAACGAGGCGTGCAGCGGCGACGTCGCGGAGATCGCCGCCCGCACCGGCTACCACTACCGCTTCGCCACGGTGATCTACCGGGGCGCCCCGCTGCCGTGCAAGTCCCCGGAGGGACGGGGCGTGTTCGGCAACGCCGTGCTGACCAAGGAGGCCATCCGCGCCCACCAGGACGCGCCGTACTCCGTGTTCAGCGGGGTCGAGGAGCGACGGTGGCTGTGCGTCACCACGGCCCGTGGCCTGGACGTGTGCACCAGCCACCTCTCGACGGACGGGGAGGCGCCCGGCACCACCAACTCCGTCCAGTGCGACGAACTGCGCCAGGTGCTCGCCTCGCGCGGCCGTCCGACCCTCTTCGCGGGCGATGTCAACCGGCGTTCCTCGTGCGCGCCCGAGGGGCAGTGGACGCTGACCGACGCGGCGGCGGGACAGGCACCCGGGATCCAGCATGTGTACGGCGACCTGCGGGCGCCGCGTCTGGAGATCGAGGCGACGACCTACACGGACCACGACGCCATGGTGGTCCGGGCGGGGCTCAGGCGCTGAGCCGGTCGGTGCGAGGCGAACGGTATCGGGGGTTGCCCGGGACCGTTCGCCACCCCCTCACGCCCGCTCCCGCACCACCAGCACCGCCCCCGCAGCCAGCACCGACAACACCGCCCCGGCGAGGATCGCGACGTTCGTGCCGTCCCCCAGACCGCCGCTCGACGAGGTGACGACGGCGATCGTGAGCGCCACGCCGACCGAGGAACCGATGTACCGGAGGGTCTGCTGGGCGCCCGACCCCATGGCCGCCCGGGCGGCCGGCACCGACCCCACCGCCAGCAGGGGCAGGGCGGCGTTGAGCAGGCCGCTGCCGATGCCGCTGATGACCAGGCCGGGCAGCAGCCGGTGCCAGGATCCCGCGTTGATCGCGCCGAGCATCGTCAGGGTGCCGACCGCGTGCAGGACGAACCCCAGGGCCAGTTGGTGACGCGTCGGCACCCGGCCCGCCAGCCGCTTCGTCTGGAGGGCCACACCGAAGGACAGGCCCGACCAGAGCAGCAACAGCCACGCCGTATCCAGGGGAGACAGACCGAGCGCCTGCTGGAGGATGAACGGCAGGAAGCTGAAGACGCCGATCACCGCGAGGCCCGTGAACAGGCCGCCGATGGACGAGGCCAGGAAGCCGGGGCGGCGCAGGAGGCCCAGCTCGATCATCGGGTTCCGCGCACGGCGTTCCACGAGCACGAACACGCCAAGGAGCACGACGGCCGCCAGGAGCAGCAGCCCCACCGGAGCGCGCAGCCAGCCGTCCCGGCCCAGCGTCAGGGCGGCGACCAGGGAGACCAGGGCCAGCCCGAAGGCCAGCGCGCCCAGGAGGTCGGGACGCCCGTCCCTCGGGGAGCGGGACTCCGCCAACGTACGCGCCGACAGGGCCGCCAGGACCAGCATCGCCGCGCCCAGGACGCCGTACGCCACCCGCCAGCTCGGTATCGCGGCCACCACCAGCGGACCGGCCGCGATGCCGCCGCTGACGAAGGCGCCCCAGACGCCGGTGGCGTGCAGTCGGCCGCGTGGGCTCGGGAAGGCGTGCACGAGAAGGCCCAGGCTGCTCGCGAGGATCGCCGCGCTGGCCGCGCCCTGTGCGATGCGGGCCAGGGTGAACAGCCAGGTCGAGGAGGTCAGCGCGCCCAGTGCGGTGGTGGTGCCGAGGGCGACGGTGCCGAGGAGGAAGATCCGGCGGCGGCCGTAGTCGTCGGCGAGGCTGCCCGCGACCAGCAGCAGGGCGGCCAGCCCCAGCGGTGTGCCGTTGATCAGCCAGGCCTGCGCGGAGAGCGGGGTGTGCAGGGCCGCGGCGGTGTCGCGGAGCGTGACGAGCGGCGCGGTGTACGTCATCAGCGTCACGGCCGTCGCCACGCTGGTCAGGGCGAGGGTGGCGCGGGCTCGCGGGGCGTTCTCGGGGGGCGCCTTGACGTCGGGTGTCGCTGTCTTGGCTGGTGGTGTGCCCAGGCGGGACATGGGGCTGGCCTCCGGAGGCTGGGAGCTAAGGTTCGTTCATTGAACCTACTTGCTCGCATCCGTGGAATCAGGAAGCTGACATGGATCCCGTCTGTGAGTTCAATCACCGAACTCACTAGGTAAGGTGGAGGGCATGGCGCTGGGCAAGGATTACGCGACGCAGGAGTGCAACATCGCGAACGCACTGGAGGTCGTCGGCGAGCGATGGACCCTGCTCGTCGTCCGCGACGCGCTGTTCGGCGTCCGTCGCTACAACGACTTCCTGGTCCACCTCGGCATCCCGCGCGCCGTGCTCTCCGCCCGGCTGCAGAAGCTGACGGAGCAGGGGCTCCTCGAGAAGCGGCGGTACCAGCAGTCGCCCCCGCGCGACGAGTACGTGATCACCGAGCGCGGCA
Organism: Streptomyces sp. NPDC057877; assembly: GCF_042796855.1. NCBI lineage: Bacteria > Bacillati > Actinomycetota > Actinomycetes > Kitasatosporales > Streptomycetaceae > Streptomyces > Streptomyces sp. NPDC057877. Next base: position 102,375 of record NZ_JBHVMS010000010.1, on the reverse strand, counting down.
TCGCTCTGTGGCCCACCCTGCGCTCCCTCGGACTGTGGGGCCGCGAGCACCTCGAAGGCGCCCGCCGACGCACCTTCCGGCACGCCGACTGCCGTACCGAACTGGGGCCCTACGGGGAATGCCCCGCCTGCGGCATCGTCGTACCCGTCGGCGACGTCCTCATGGAGCCGGGCCCGGGGCTGGACCCGGACCCGGCGGACCCGGTCAGCCGGGCCCTGCTCAAGCCGAAGAGGCTGCTGGAACCGCTCGCCGTCTGAGCGCCTGGAACCGCTCGCCGTCTGAGCGCCCGCATCGCTACGCGGCGTCGTCGTCCCACGCGAGGAACCTGGCCAGCGTCCAGATGGCGAGGAGGTCGAGCGTCATCACACTGATCGACCACAGCGGGTAGAAGGGGATGAACATGAACTGGGTGATCAGGCTGACCGCGGCCAGCGCCACACCCGCCCCCGTGCCCCAGCTCCTGCCCACCAGGACACCCAGGCCAGCGGCGATGAGCGCGATCCCGATGACGATGTGGATCCAGCCCCAGGCCGTCAGGCTGAAGTCGTAGGTGTAGTCGGGGGAGCTGAAGAGGGTGTCGCGGGTGACGCCGACGACGCCGAGGAGGACGCTCAGCGTCCCGCTCAGCTCCAGCGCCCAGCCCGCGAAGAGGGCGGCCCCGCCGCCGAGTCCCCGTGCGCTGTTCGGTGGGTGCTGACGGACCCCGCCGGGTACCTGCGCCATGTGTCATGCCCCTTCCGCACGGTGTGGTCGCGGGACACCGCCGGTACGAGACGGCCGCGCCGCAGTCCCACCCTCGCCGCCCCGCCCGTGCCGGGCGACCCCGGGAGGCCGTCCGGGTGACGAGCGCGGAGAGGTCCGCGTCCGGCGGCGCCGACCGAGCCGTCACGACCGGGGCGGCAGCCCGTCGGAACCGGCCGGGTACTCCTCCAGCGGTACGACATCCCGCTCCCAGGCGTCGAGTACGGGGGTCAGGACCCGCCAGGCCTCCTCGGCCTCGTCGCCGCGGATGGAGAGGGCGGGGTCACCGTTCAGGACGTCCAGCAGGAGGCGGCCGTACGCCGGGAGGTGGGGTGGCTCCATCCGCGCGGTCAGGGACAGCGGGGCGAGGGCGTGCGTCCGGGAGCCGATGGCCGTCAGATCGAGGGTCAGGCCCTCCGGTTCCAGCCCGAAGCGGAGCACGTTGGGCAGCGCCTCACCGCTGTGGCCGAAGGGCAGGTGGGGCACGGACCGGAAGCGCACCGCCACCTCCTTGCGGTCCGCGCCGAGCGCCTTGCCGCTGCGCAGCCGGAAGGTCGTCCCCGACCAGCGCCAGTTCTCCAGTTCCAGTTCCACCTCGGCGTACGTCTCGACGCGCCGCCGCGGGTCCACGCCCTCCTCGTCGGCGTACGCGGGAATGTCATGGCCGTCGATCCGGCCCGCCCGGTAGCGGGCGCGGCGGGTGCGGCGTACGACGTCGTCCTCGGTGAGCGGCCGTACGGAGCGCAGGACGTCGACCTTGCGGTCGCGCAGGTCGCGTTCGCCGAGGGTGACGGGCGGCTCCATGGCGACCAGGCAGAGCAGTTGGAGCAGATGGTTCTGCACCATGTCCTTCAGCGCCCCGACGGTGTCGTAGTAGGTCGCCCGGCCTTCCAGCGCGAGGGTCTCGTTCCAGACGATGTCGACCTCGGCGATGTGGATGCTGTTCCAGAGGGGTTCCAGGACGCGGTTGGCGAGGCGGCTGCCGAGCACGTTCTGGACGGTCGTCATGGCCAGGAAGTGGTCGACCCGGAACACGGCCTCCTCGGGGACGAGATCGGCCAGCAGCCGGTTCAGCCTGCGCGCGTCGGCCAGGTCCTCCCCGAAGGGCTTCTCCAGCACGATCCGGCTGCCCTCCGGCAGGCCCACCTCGTGCAGGGCGGTGACCACGCGGGGGAAGACCGCCGGGGGCAGGGCGAGGTAGAGGGCTACGGGGCCCTCACCGGCGATGGCCGAGGCCAGGTCGTCGGGGCTGGTGACATCGGCCCGCTGGTAGCGGGCGGCGTTCACGACGGCCGCCCTGGCGTCGGGCGGGGAATCACCGGCATGGCGGTCGAGCTGCTCGGCCGCCCAGCGCCGGAACCGGTCGCTGTCCCAGTCCTGCCTGCTCGCGCAGGTCAGTCGGAGGCGGTCGCCGAGGTCTCCGGACGCCCGTAGCGCGGCCAGGGCGGGCAGCAGGTAGCGGGCGCTGAGATCACCGGTGGCGCCGAAGACGACAAGTCGGTCGATCATGTCCGACCGCCTGCCCGCGCCCGGGCGAGGTTCACCCCGCTGGCGGCGATTCCGATGTGGCTGAAGGCCTGGGGGAAGTTGCCCATGAACGCTCCGGTGGACGGGTCGATCTGTTCCGACAGCAGCCCGAGCGGGCTCGCGCGGGCGCACAGGGAGGCGTACAGCTCCTCCGCCTCCTCGATCCGGCCCTGGCCGACGAGGTTGTCGACGAGCCAGAAGCTGCACAGCACGAAGGCGCCCTCGTCGCCGGGAAGGCCGTCGGGACACTCCTCGTGCAGATAGCGGTAGAGCAGACCGTCACCGGCCGACAGGCGTTCGGCGACGGCGGAGACGGTCGCCACCATCCGTGGATGACCGACCGGAACCACCCGGCGCAGTGGCAGCGCGCGCAGGCTGGCGTCGACGGCGCCACCGCCGTCGAGATGGGCGCTCAGGGTCCGCGCGTCCTCGTCCCATGCCTGGTCGAGGATTCGCCGACGCAGTTCGTCGGCCGAGGCACGCCAGGACGCGACGTCACCCGGCAGACCGAGCCGCTCACCGATCGCCGCCGCCCGGTCCAGGGCCACCTGGCACATCCCGGCCGAGTAGGTGAACGTCCGGCCCTGGCCGCGCACCTCCCAGATCCCCTGGTCCGGTCGGCGCCAGGCCTGCTGGGCGGTGTCGGCCAGGTGGGCGAGGCTGGCCCACAGGGACGGCTGGATGTCCTGGCCGGTGAGCAGCCACTGGTCGGCGCAGTCGAGGACCTCGCCGTACACGTCGTGCTGACGCTGGTCGGTCGCGCCGTTGCCCCAGCGCACGGGGGCGGACCGCTGATAGCCCTCCAGTTCGGCGTCCTCGACCTCGTCCGGCACCGGGGCGCCGTCGGCCGTGTACATGATCCTGGGCCGCCCGCCGTACTCGAAGGCGTCGAGCACCCAGCCCAGGAAGGCGTCGGCCTCCCCGCCGAAGCCGAGGCGGCGCAGCGCGAACACGGCGAACGCCGCGTCCCGGATCCAGACGTAGCGGTAGTCCCAGTTGCGGATCCCGCCGATCGGCGCGGGCAGACCGGACGTGGGGGCCGCGACCAGCGACCCGTTGACCCAGTCGTCGCACAGCTTCAGGGTGATGGCCGACCGCCGGACCAGCGGCTCCTCGGGACCCTCGTACCGGAAGTGCCGCATCCAGCGGCGCCAGGCGTCCGCGGTGGCCCGCAGCACCGCCTCGGCGTCGAAGCGGTGGTGGCGGTGGAAGCGCCCCCAGGACAGCGCGAGGTCGAGGCGCTCGCCCTGCCGGAGGTCATGGGTGGTGTGCAGGCCGGTCAAGGGGCGGTTGGAGCGCAGGTGCAGCCGCAGATCCGGCCGCCGGGACGGGCGTACCTCCAGCCCGCTGAACAACGGCCGTGTCCGTGCGCCGCCGCGCGGCTCCAGGTCCATCCGCAGCCGCACCCGCCCCTCCAGTACCTGTGCGCTGCGGATGAGTTCCGCCCGGGTGGCCGGGACGTCGTCGGTGAGGTCCGCCCCGGAGCGCAGGGCCAGCGCGTCGGTGATCCGGACCAGGCCGGTGGTGCCGCGCAACTCGGTCGTCAGGACGCCGGTGTCGGGCTCGTAGCGCTGTCGCGCCTCGACCAGGTCCTCGGGCGCCAGGGTGAAATGCCCGCCGCGGGCCCGGTCCAGCAGACCGCAGAACACCGGGTCGGCGTCGAATCGGGGCAGACACAGCCACGGGATGGAACCGTCCAGACCGACCAGCGCGGTCGTCGCGCCGTCGCCGATGAGGCCGAGGTCCTCCAGGGGCGGATAGCCGCCGTTCCGTCGGCGAACGGGGCGGAAAGGGGGGTCGGGATCGTGCATGCCGTCTCTCCTTCCGCGGTGACGACGGCACTCGCGGCAGTCAGGGTGCGATGGAGGGACCGGGGACGCCACCGTCGCCTCGGAGCAGTTCCCGGCCCACGGCGTCCGCTCACGCCCCGCCGCGGACGATGGTGACGGAACTGTGCGCGTGGTGCAGCATCGCCTGGCTCACCGACCCCAGGAGCAGTCCGGTGAACCCGCCCCGCCCCCTGGCCCCGACGACCAGGAGCTGGGCGTTCCGGCTCGCCTCGATCAACACCTCACGGGTCTCACCACTCGCCACCTCACGCCTGACCGTGACATCGGGATACCGTTCGGCGTGACCGGCGAGTGCCTCGGCCAGCAGCCGCTCCGCGCTCTCGACACCGGTGCCGGGCGGCGCGTAGTCCGGCAGCCACGCGTGTACGGCGACGATCTCGGCCTCGCGCAGCGCCGCCTCGGCGAAGGCGAACTCGATCGCCTTCACACCCGCGGGGGAGCCGTCGACGGCCAGCACGACCGGACCGGTGTCGGCCGACTCCTCGCGGGCCACCATCACCGGGGACCGGCTGTGGGCGGCCAGGGACACCGCCGTGGACCCCAGCAGCATGCCGATGAAGCCACCCACCCCGCGCGCGCCCACGACCACCAGGTCCGCCGCCCGTGACTCGGCCTCCAGCACCGACACCGGGTCACCGGTCACCATGGCCTCGGTGACCTCGACCTCCGGCGCGACAGCGCGTGCCCGCTCGGCGGCCTCGCCGACCAGACGGTTGAGCGGCCTGGTGTCCAACGGCGCGTACATGGGTCTGACCGGCCAGCTGAGGGCGTACACCACGCGCAGTTCCGCACGCCGCCGCCGGGCCTCCAGGGCGGCCGTCTCCACCGCGGCGAGACTCGACGACGAGCCGTCCACTCCCACCACCACCAGATCACCCATCGCTCCTCCAGGGCTTGCGTCGTCCGGTCGGCCCGCTCGCTCACGAGGGGTCAGTAGCGCTGCGCCTTGGCGAGCCGGGGTGTCAGCCGGGCGTCCGCGGGCTGCCGACTGAAGGCGATGGGTTGTTCCTTCGCGCCCGGGTCGAGGTCCTCGGCACCGACGTACCTGGTCTCGACGACCTTCCCGTCCGAGTCCTCGAAGTCGATCTGCACGGCGTACGACGCCTTGCTGTCGGTCTTGTTCGTGATCGTGACCAGCACGGCGAGCAGCCCACTGGTCTCGTCCCTGGGCAGCCCCTTCATACCGACCTCGGACAGCGCGTTGCCGCGCCCGTCGGCCTCCTTGAGCACCTTCTCCGCGGCGGCGCTGGCACGGGCGGCCTCGGCCTCGACGGACGCCTCGAAGTCGGAGGCGCGGGCAGCCGCGGAGGAGGCCGCCGCCGAGGCCGAGGCTCGGGCGGACGCGATCGCGGAGGCCGCCTGGGAGGCCATCGCCGACGGCGGCAGCCCGGAGAACGACGCCGTGTCGGGGCTGCTGGTCGTCGGCGGGGGAGAGGCGCCGGTGTCGTCGTCACCGCCGCACCCGCCGACGGCACCGATCGCCAGAGCACAGCCGAGCGCCGTCACGACGGCTCGGTGGCCGGTCTTGCCCCCGCGACCGGGGAGGGTTCGCAGCATCCCGTCATCCTTCGCGCCCGCCGGATCAGTCCCGTTCATCCTCAGCGCCGCATATGCCGCTCGCGACTTGGCGGGGGCCGTTCGTAGCGCGGTGAGGCGCGCGGGCGTCCGCTCCGACGGACTCGGTCAGTCCGGGGACCCCGCGCCGTGTGGGTGGCGTAGGCAGGAGGCGACGACCACGAAGGGCCACAGGGACTGAGCGGATGTCACAAAGCGCTCGGCGACTCCCGCGGCGCCCTGATGGTGGGCCTCGACCAGGAACCAGACCGCTCCGGCGCCTATCAGAGCGCTCGCCGCGAGCGCGGGGACGGGCCTGAGGGCCCAGGGAACCGCGCCGCCGCGGGGGGAGGCCAGCACCGGCCACACCGCCAGCAGGAGGAAGCCGACCGCGGCGACCGAGCCATGACGCAGCGAGCCTCCACTGCTCGGCGTCGGCAACAGGGCCACCATCAGCGCCGCCACACCACCCCCACCCAGCGCCACCCGCCCGGCGCGCGCTGCTGCCCGCAGCCCCCAGGCGGTGAGCAGGTGGCAGACCCCCAGGGCGAACAGCGCTCCCGTCATCACCCAGAAGCCCGCGGAGCCGTAGGCGGCCAGGACGCTGATGGTCTGGGTGACGGGATCGTAGGCTGGCCCTTCGAGCCGCCCCGCGATGACCCAGCCCGCGATGAGGAGGGCCGGTGCGCAACCCGATGTGAGCAGGGCCCATCTGGGTACAACTCGCATCAAGTCACCATAAACGACATGGTGTGGGGATGCGGTGAGATCGCGGGGGCCGCTGAAGCTGTCCCGCGAGTGCGGTGTGGTGGTCTGGCGCGTGGCGCCGACATCGTCCGCGCCCTCCGTGGGCCATCGGGCCTGGTCCGAACGACATCGGGATCCTGACCCAGAGCGCGTCGACGCTCGCGGACACAGTCACCGCGACCACATCCTCAGGCGGTGGCCCGTCGCGCGTACACCTCGATCTCGATCTTCATACGAGGATCCGCGAGCCCGCACACGAGCATCGTGGCCGCCGGTCGGACCTCCCCGAAAGCGCGACGCAGCACCGGCCAGCAGGGCTCGAAGTCCGCCCGGTCGGGCAGCAGATACCGCACCCGGACCACGTCCGCGAAGCCGCACTCCGCCTCGGCGAGCGCGCCCTCGATGTTGCGCAGGCACTGCTCGGCCTGCGCCACCACGTCATCCGAGATCGTCATCGTGGCGTAGTCGAACCCGGTCGTCCCGGACACATGCACCCAGTCGCCGTCGACGACGGCACGGGCGTAGCCGATCTGCTCCTCGAACGTGGAGCCGCTGAGGATGGAGCGTCGCTCTGTCATGCGCCGAACGCTAGGTGACCAGCACGGATACGTCTAATACGAGTTCTGGCATGGACCGATATCCCTGGGCATATGGTGGGGCGGGTGCGCCGCCCCGAGCTTCCCCATCACCAGTTGTACGCCTTCGTCGTACTCGCCGAAGAACTCCACTTCGGCCGTGCCGCCGCCCGGCTCGGCATCGCCCAGCCCCCGCTGAGCCAACAGATCCGCCGCCTGGAGGCGAAGGTCGGCCACGCGCTGTTCAGCCGCGATCCAGGGCGCGTCACCCTCACCCCGGCGGGCCGGGAACTCCTCCCCGCCGCCCGGCATGCCCTCACCCACCTCACCGACGGCCTGGCGGCGGCCCGGGAGGTCGGCAGCGGCAGGGCGGGGCGCCTTCGCATCGGCTTCGCCGCCTCCCTCGCGCTGACCGTGCTGCCCGGCCTGCTGCGTGCCTTTCGGGAACGGTTTCCCGCCGTGGAACTCGACATCCAGGAGATGACGACCACACCGCAACTGGCCGCCCTGCGGGACGGCACCATCGACGTCGGCCTGCTCCGTGAGCCGCCGCCCTCCGACCCCGACCTCAGCTTCGAGACCGTACTGACCGAACCGTTCGTGGCCGTACTGCCGTCCACGCACCCCCTGACCGCCCAACGGACCGTCCGGGTGGAGCAGTTGGCCGACTCCCCCTTCGTGCTCCTGCCCCGCGCCGTCGGCCCACCCCTCCACGACCAGATCACGGCCCTGTGCACCGCGGCGGGTTTCACACCCCGGGTGACCCAGCACGCCGTGGAATGGCAGACGGTCTGCGCACTCGTGGGGACCGGCCTGGGCGTGTCACTCGCACCGGAGAGCATCCGCCGCATCCGCCTGCGGGACGTCGCCTTCCGCGGCATCAAGCCAGCCACCACGCGCACGCGGGTCGCTGTCTCCTGGCGCACGGACGACCGAAGCCCGCTGGTACAACGCCTGTTGACGACCCTCAATGAGGAACCCCGGTGGGCGTGAGGAAGGAGCGTCGGCCACGGGGCGGCCCCGGTGCGGCCGAAGGCCGCCCGGACCTCCCGGCGTGGCCGCTGACGCTGACGCATGCGTCCACCACGGCGCGTACGGCTCCCTGGCAGTACTGTCGGCGACATGAGCGAACACTCCGAGCGTTCCGTAGTCGTCGAGCGCACCAGCACCGGCCACTTCGTGGCGACCAATCCCCGTGGGGGATCGATCAGTTTCGGTACGGCGTCAGGTGCCGACTCGGACGCCGAGTTCACCCCGGTCGAGCTGCTGCTCGCCGCGATCGGGGGCTGTACGGCCGCGGACGTGGACGTCGCCACCAGCCGCCACGCGGAACCCACCGGGTTCTCCGTGACGGTGACCGGCGACAAGATCAGCGACGAACTCGGCAACCGCATGACCAACCTCGCGGTCACCTTCACCGTCGCCTTCGCGGAAGGCGACGGCGCGGACCGCGCTCGCGCGATCCTGCCGCGCGCGGTCAAGACCTCGCACGAGCGTCTCTGCACGGTCAGCCGCACGGTGGAGATCGGTACGCCGGTGACCGCGACCATCAAGGACGCCTGACCGGTCAGGCGGGCAGCCTGGTGTCGACGACGAAGCTGATCTCGATGACCTGGCCGGGGAAGGTCAGTTCGGTGACGCCGAGGACCGTGCTGGCCGGTCGGTGGTCGCCGAAGTACGCCAGGTTTCCCTCCGCCGTGGCGGCGGCGTTCTGCCGCAGGTCCACCACGTACAGGGTCTGCAAGACGATCTGGTTGCGGGTGACGCCGTAGTGGTCCAGGACCTTGTCCATGTTGGCGTAGGTCTGCTGGAGCTGGGCGGGGAAGTCGTCCGCGTGGAGGAACTCGCCCGCCTCGTCGAGCGCGAGCTGTCCGGAGACATGGACCAGCTCGCCGGACCTGATCGCCTGGGAGTAGCCGAAGTCGCTCTCGGCCGGGACGTCGTGGTTGAAGACATCGATGGTGGCCATGGGCCTGCCCTTCCGCTTCGCTCTCTTGTGGTTACTCGGGAACTGTAGGAGAGTGGCTGCCGACCTGGAAGAACGCACTTTTCGGTGACTGGGGAACCTGATGGTGACCAAGCAACAGCTCAAGGGCCTGCCCGAGGACGCGGACCTCAGGCGCGCGGACTCCCTGGCGCGGGAGATCTTCTCGGACGTCGCGAACAAGTGGGCGCTGCTGATCATCGAGGCGCTCGGCGAGCGCACCCTGCGCTTCAGCGAGCTGCGGAACGAGGTCGAGGGCGTCAGCCACAAGATGCTCACCCAGAACCTGCGCATGCTGGAGCGCAACGGCCTGGTCGACCGGAAGGTGCACCCCACCGTGCCGCCCCGCGTCGAGTACACCCTCACCGAGCCAGGCCGGGCGCTGCGCGCCACGGTCGACGCCCTGTGCGGCTGGACCCACCAGTACCTCGGCCATATCGAGGACGCTCGCCGCGGCTTCGACGCCTGACAGGTCAGCGCGCTGCGGTCGGCCGGGCCAGCGCGAACGCGCGCCAGGCGAGGGCGCAGAGACCGGCCGACAGCAGCAGTGACCATCCCTCGAAGGTTCGGAGTGCCGTGATCCGGCACCGAACCGTGACCGTGACCGGGGGCCGCGGTCGCGCTCGACCTCGCTGCCTCATCGGTCTCACAGTAGATACGAAGCCTCGAAGTCGCCCTCGGAGCAACCGTGTTCGCCCGTGGCCCGAAGGGCATGGAGCTGACGCCGCCGGGGAGCTGGGCACGCTCACTGCTCGAGACGGCCGAGCGGGCCGAGCGGGCCGAGCGGGCCGTCCTCGACGTCCGCGACGAGCGGCGCGGGCTGCGCCTCGGCGCCCTCGAGACCCTCGTGGGCTCCCATGTCCCCCTCGTCCTGCCCCTGCCCGACCTCAGCCTCCGCCTGGTCTGGAGAGCGGGCCGGGAGACACTGCCGGGCACGCGTGACGTCCTTTACGCGGCAGCCCGGCCGTGACCTGAGGCCGCAGAACGCCTGTGAACAGCGCGGATGTTAGTTTCCTTCCCGTGTCGAACCACCAGGACGAGACCAGGGCGGCCTATGACGGGGTCGTCGAGTTGTACGCGTCGATGTTCGCCTATCGGCTGGAGACGCAGCCGTTCGCGCGGAACATGATCAGCACCTTCGCCGAACTCGTGCGCGCCACGGGGAACCTACGGGTGGCCGACGTCGGGTGCGGCCCCGGTCATCTGACCGCCCTGCTGTACGACTTGGGCCTGGACGCCTTCGGGTTGGACCTCTCCCCGGGCATGGTCGACCACGCACGGCGGGCCCATCCGGCGCTGCTGTTCGACGAAGCGCGCATGGAGGCACTGCCCGTCGAGGACGGCGCGCTCGGCGGAGTACTGGCCCACTACTCGATGATCCACACCCCGCCCGGAGAACTGCCCGCGCTGCTCGCCGAGCAGGTGCGTGTCCTGGCACCCGGGGGCCTGCTCCTGGTGTCCTTCTTCGGGACCGAGGGACCGGAACCGGTCCGCTTCGACCACAAGGTGGCGCCCGCCTACAGCTGGCCCCCGGAGCAGTTCGCCGATCTACTGGCCGGGACCGGCCTTGTCATAGTCGCCCGGTTGCTCCACGACCCGGCGTCCGAGCGGGGCTTCCTCGACACCCATGTGCTGGCCCGCCGCCCGTAGCGCGGGCGCCGGTGCGTTGCTGGCCTGCGGATCGCGCCGTCAGGGAGCGCCCCTGAGTGTGAGGGAGACCAGCAGTGCGCGCCGGTTGGTGGGACGCTGGACCAGGCCGTCGGCTTCCAGCGCGCGGTGGACACCACACACCGCTGAGCGGAGCCACTCGATACCGGAAGGCGCCGCATGAACAACCCTGAGGAAACCACCGCACCCGCCACCCCCGCCGACCTCACCGCGGCCCACGCCTCCGCCACGCTCCTCGAGCGCCTGGCTGACAAACTCGGCGCCCACGCCTCGGTGACCGCCGTCTACGGCGAGCCCGTCACCCGTGACGGCGTCACCGTCATCCCCGTCGCGCGCGTCGGCTACGGCTTCGGCGGGGGCGCGGGCCGGTCGGTGAAGGGCGCCGAGGCGGGAGACGGCGGGGGAGGGGGAGGCGGGGTGGATGTCCGTCCGCTCGGCTTCATCGAGATCAAGGACGGGACCGCCACCTACCGGCCGATCCGCGAGCCCTGGACCGACGTGGTCCTGCCCCTGGCCGGGGTCCTGGCGGGCAGCCTCCTGCCGAGGCTCGTCCAAGCGCTGCGCCGCCGACGAGCCTGATCGGGAAAGGCCGTCAAACGAACATATCCAAATAGCCTTACGGCTCTCTTTCGACATTGTCCGACAGCTTCTACCGTGAACGCACAGAAGTGATGTGTGCATGCCGTTATGCCGTATCCCGTCTATGCGAGTCGGAGGAGCGTCAACGATGCGTCACCCTCACACCCGCACCAGCCGCCGAAGCGTCAGAAGAGTCAGAAGCGCCAGAAGAGTCAGAAGCGCCAGAAGCGTCGCAGGAGCGCTCAGCGCTGGACTTCTGTGCGCGACCGGTCTGTCCGTACCGGCCATAGCCGCCCCCGCCCCCGTCTCCGTCTCCGCCTCCGCCTCCGTCCCCGCCTCCGTCCCCGCCTCCGTCCCCGCCTCCGTCCCCGCTCCCGCCTCCGCCCCCGCCGCGCCCACCCTGGCCGACGGGCTCGCCCTCACCCCGCCCATGGGCTTCAACAACTGGAACTCCACCCACTGCCGTGCCGAGTTCAACGAGGACATGGTCAAGGGCATCGCGGACATCTTCGTGGAGAGGGGCCTGAAGGACGCGGGCTACGAGTACGTCAACCTGGACGACTGCTGGGCCCTGCCGGAGCGGGACGCGGACGGCAAGCTGGTGGCCGACCCGGTGCGCTTCCCCAACGGCATCAAGGCGGTCGCCGACTACGTGCACGCCAAGGGGCTGAAGTTCGGCATCTACACCAGCGCCGGTACCAAGACCTGCAACAGCGCGGGCTTTCCGGGCGGCCTGGGGCACGAGTACAGCGACGCGCGGCAGTTCGCCGACTGGGGCGTGGACTACCTTAAGTACGACAACTGCAACAACCAGGGCGTGGACGCCAGACAGCGCTACGAGACCATGCGCGACGCGCTCAAGGCGACCGGTCGGCCCATCGTGTACAGCATCTGCGAGTGGGGCGAGAACAGGCCCTGGGAGTGGGCCGAGGACGTCGGACACCTGTGGCGGACCACCGGTGACATCAGCGACAGCTGGGGGTCCATGCTGTCGATCTTCAAGCAGAACGCCCCGCTCGCGCCGTACGCCGGACCCGGCCACTGGAACGACCCCGACATGCTGGAGGTCGGCAACGGCGGCATGACGGACACGGAGTACCGCTCGCACTTCTCGCTGTGGTCGATCATGGCCGCACCGCTGCTGATCGGCTCCGACCTGCGTACGGCCTCCCCGGAGACCTTCGACATCCTGGGCAACCGCGAGGTCATCGCCGTGGACCAGGACCCCCTCGGCAAGCAGGGCGCGGTCGTCTCCTCCGACGGCGGGCGCTGGGTCCTCGCCAAGGAGATGGCGGACGGCAGCCGCGCGGTGGCCCTCTTCAACGAGTCCGGCACCGCCCAGCGGATCGCCACCAGCGCGAGCGCCGTCGGCCTGCCGGACGCCGACGCCTACACACTGCGCGACCTGTGGCAGCACCGTACGTACAACACCGCGGGCACGATCGCCGCCACCATCCCGGCCCACGGCACGGTGCTGCTGCGCGTCTCGGCCGACGGGGACTGGGCCGCCCAGCCTCCGGCCGTCGAACTCGGGGTGGAGGGCAGCCTGTTGGTGGAGGCGGCCAGTCCGGCCGTGCTGACCAGTACCGTCACCAATCTCGGCCGTACTCCCGCGCGCCGCGTGTCCGTCGCGTTGACCGGCCCCGAGGGCTGGACCGTGCGGCCCACCTCGGCCACCACGACCCCGGCCCTCGCCACCGACGGGACACTGCGCACCGGCTGGCGGGTGACCGCGCCGAGCGGAACACCGACCGGCGGCCACCAGCTCACCCTCCGCACGACCTACCGCTCGCCGTCCGGGACGCCGGTCACCACCACGCTCCCGCTCACCGCCACGGTCGTCGTGCCGCCGCCCTCCGGGACGTCGTACCTCAGCGACCGGCCCTGGGTGTCGGAGACCAACGGCTGGGGGCCGGTGGAGCGCGACACCAGCAACGGGGAGCGGGCGGCGGGCGACGGGCGCCCGATCACCATCGGCGGGACCGCGTACGCCAAGGGGTTCGGCGTCCACGCGCCCAGCGAGGTCTCCTTCTACACCGGCGCGCACTGCGAGACGGTCACCGCGCAGGTCGGCCTGGACGACGAGACGGGCGCGCTCGGCACCGTGGCCTTCGAGATCTGGGCGGACGGCACGAAGGCCGCCGCCACCGGAGTCCTCACCAACGCCATGCCCGCCCAGCCGCTCACCGCCGACGTCGCCGGAGCCCAGGTGGTCCGGCTCGTCGTCACCGACGGCGGGGACGGTGTCGACTTCGACCACGCGGACTGGGCGGACGCGCGCCTGAGCTGCTGAGCGGGCACTCCTCGGGCACGTGCACGCGGGGTGGCGTCAGCGCACGACACGCCACCGGTTGTCGGCCGAGCCGTTGTCCGAGTCCTGGACCGCGAAGGCGCCGACCGCCGTGGAGCCGTTCTCGATGCCGAGCAGCTTCCCGCTGTGCACGTTGCGGACCTTGTACGTGCCGTCCGCCTGGGGGAGGAGGGTCCAGCGGTGGTCGGCGGTGCCGTTGTCCGACCACTGGAGGACGGCGGCACCGTCGGCCGTGGACATGTCCCGCACGCCGAGCACCTTGCCGCTGTGGACGTTGCGGAAGCGGACGGCGTCACCGTCCGGGACCATCTCCCAGTCGTGGTCGGCGGTGCCGGAGTCGGTCCACTGCAACGCACGGCCGCCGTCGGCGGTGGACATGTCCTGGATGCCGAGCACCAGGCCGCTGGCCGCGTTGGCGAGACGGACGGAGGTGAGGCCGCTGGTGTTCCAGTAGACGGTGTAGTTGTGACCGTGCGCGTCATGGAACGGGCCGAGACCGACCGTGGCGCCGTTCGCGGTGGCGGTGAAGGCGAGCGCCGTGGAACTGGTCCGCCTGATGGACGAAGTGTCCAGGGAGGGGAGGGACGTGAGGGCGGTGTTGCCGTAGTTGCCGGACAGGACGACCGGGCCGTGGGTGACCGCGGCGACGCCGGGGTTGTCGTTGGACGGTCGTACGACGGTGCGCATGGGCAGCCGGACGGTGACGGTGTCGCCGGAGGCCCAGGCGCGGGTCACGGACGCGTAGCTGCCAGGTGTCGTGGCGACGTTCTGTACGGCGCCGTTGACGCTGATGGTGGCGCCGGTGGTCCAGCCGGGGATGCGGATCCGCATCGTCCAGGTGCCCTGGGCGGTACCGGTGACGTGCAGGGTGGTGGTGTCACTCACCGGGTAGGACGTGGTCTGGGTGACGGTGATGCCGCGCTGGGTCCAGGTGAGCACCGACGGCACGAACATGTTCACGGTCAGGGTGGTGCCCGCGTGGAAGTAGAGGGAGTCCATCAGACGCGTGTGCATCTCCAGGCCCGTGCCCTGGCAGCACCAGAACGTGGTGTAGTCGGTGCTCCAGGTACCACCGCCCCACGCGGGGCCCACACCGCGCCGTCCGCCCGGTCGGAGCGGGGTGAAGTAGGTGACGTGGCCGTGCGGGTCGGCCGGGTTCTGCTGGCCGATCATCTGGTTGAGCCACGCCTGCTCGTAGTAGTCGAACAGGGCGGCCCGGTCCGGCGTCAGCGCGAACAGCTCCCGGGTGAGGGTGAGCATGTTGACGGTGTTGCAGCTCTCACACGTGTCGTTGGCCAGGTGGGCGGCGATGGCGTTCGGGGCGCGGAAGTGCTCGGCCTGGCTGTTGCCGCCGATGGCGTAGGTGTGCGCGGAGACGCACATGTTCCAGGCGTTGGTGGCGATGTCCCGGTAGCGCGTGGTGCCGGTGGCCTTGTACTCGCGTACCGCCCCGATCCACTTCGGCACCTGCGTGTTGGCGTGCAGCCCGGCGAGCCTGTCCTGGTTCGCCGCCAGCGGGTCGAACACCGCCGCGTGGTCGAACCGTTGGGCGGTGGTGCGCCA
Source organism: Streptomyces sp. NPDC057877 (assembly GCF_042796855.1). Lineage (NCBI taxonomy): Bacteria > Bacillati > Actinomycetota > Actinomycetes > Kitasatosporales > Streptomycetaceae > Streptomyces > Streptomyces sp. NPDC057877. The sequence goes on along the minus strand of NZ_JBHVMS010000010.1, from coordinate 87,276 downwards.
CCGTGCGTCGCCGGTCTGCTGGTAGAGATCGGTCAGGACGGCGTTCATACCGCCGAACTCGGTTCCCAGCAGGGCCTGCATCTGTGCGGCGCTCAGTCGGCCGGTGCGCCAGTCGACCCAGCCCGCCAGGGCCAGCAGCACATCACGGGCCTGGGTGCTGCCGAGGTGCCGCCACACGTCCAGCAGACCGGTCAGGGTCTTGTGGATGGTGTAGTACGGCACATTGCCGTTGGACAGCGTGCGTGCCTCCAGGGCGGTGAAGTCGGACTCGGGGTAGCCGGAGAGGTACCCGGCACTGAACCCGGCCGCGCCGTTGTTGGCCTGGCACTTGGCCAGCTCCGCGACCATGTACAGGGCCTTGTCCCGGTGGACGGCGTCACCGGTCACGGCGTACGACTGCGCCCACGCGGTGAGGAAGTGGCCCTGCGAGTGGCTGCGGAAGGGGAAGCCCGGCGCCTCCCAGCCACCGGTGGCGGTCGCGCCCCCCGTCGACAGCCGGTGGTTGGCGCGGAAGTTGTACAGCAGTCGGTCGACGTCGACGGACCGCAGATAGCTGTGCGTCCGGTTCTGGTTGTCCAGCCAGCGGCTCGCGGTCAGTCTGACCTGGCCGAGGTCGAAGGGGAACGCCAGCGCGCCGATGTCGGACCGGACGGGGGGTACGGCCGCCTGCGCCGGTGAGCCGCCGACGAGAGGCCCGGCGGCGGTCGCGGCGGCGGTGGCTCCGGCGAGTTGGATGAGACGTCGTCTGCTGACGGAGGAGGACATGCGGCACCCTTTTCGTGACGGTCAGTCGATTCCGGAGGCACGGCGGCGGTTGGGACGACCGCGTCAGGACGGCCCCGCCGCCGTGCCCGCTTGAAGGGCCGTTCAGCTCCGCGACCGCTACTGCGATGCGATGCGATGGACGAGTGTTCGTTATTTCGAACGTCGTTCGGAGGGTCGCCGGAACCATAGAGGTGCCAGCCGTGGGCCGTCAATGTTGCCGACAACGTCAACTGCCGCGCGTCGCAGGGCTGTTGTTGTGCGGCAGGCGTGTTCCAAGCGTTGACGTACTCCTGGGGGCGTCTTGCGAACCAGCCCGCCGACGGGCATTGTCGACATCTCCTGAAACCCCCTCCGGGGAAAGACTTCCATTCACTGGGTCCGCGTCATCGAATCGAACCGAGTGAATCCCACCGATACGCGTCGTGCCCTTGATAACGAGGACAGGCCCCTTTCCCTGACGGGCCGCGGTCGCTTCGCCCTCGCGCTGTCCATGACCGGCGTGCCCTCCAAATGCCGTCCGTGCGCGGTGCGTTGCCTCCCCGCGCACCGACGGCCGTGCACGGTGAGGACACCGGTCGTACGCTGGCGGGCAACCGCTTTGTGGCCAGCCGTTTCAACGTGGTGAACAGCGGCTCCGGAACACCTTGCACGGGTAACCTGGCCCGTATTGCCGGGCAGACCGGCGCCCCCTGAGCTTTCCAGGAGACTCATATGTCCGACGCCGTTGAGCCGATCTCGCCGGTGCTGGAACCCGCGGCCGCCGCCTTCGCCGAGGCGACCGCCAATCCGCCGTACCTGTTCGACCTGCCCCCGGCGGAAGGGCGCAAGGCCGTCGACGAGGTGCAGTCCGGCGAGATAGCGAAGCCCGCCGTCGACGAGGAGTGGATCACCGTCCCGGGCGGGCCGACGGGCGGCGTTCGCGCGCGGATCGTCAAGCCCGCCGGGGCCGAGGGCACCCTGCCGGTGATCATCTACATCCACGGCGCGGGCTGGGTGTTCGGCAACGCCCACACCCATGACCGTCTGGTGCGCGAACTCGCCGTCGGCGCGGGCGCCGCCGTGGTCTTCCCCGAGTACGACCTGTCACCCGAGGCCCGCTACCCGGTCGCCATCGAGCAGAACTTCACGGTCGCCCGGTGGGTCGTCGAGGAGGGCGCGACGAAGGGCCTCGACCCCGCGCGAGTCGCGGTCGCCGGTGACTCCGTCGGCGGCAACATGAGCGCCGCGCTGACCCTGATGGCCAAGGAGCGCGGTGGCGTCCCGCTGGTGCAGCAGGTGCTGTTCTACCCCGTCACCGACGCGAACTTCGACACCGGCTCCTACCGCCAGTTCGCCACCGGCTACTTCCTGCGCCGCGACGGCATGCGGTGGTTCTGGGACCAGTACACGATCGACGAGTCCGAGCGGGCCCAGATCACCGCCTCCCCGCTGCGCGCCACCACCGAGCAGCTCACCGGCCTGCCCCCGGCCCTCGTCATCACCGGCGAGGCCGACGTGCTGCGCGACGAGGGCGAGGCCTACGCCAACAAGCTCCGCGAGGCGGGCGTCCCGGTCACCTCGGTCCGCTTCCAGGGCATCATCCACGACTTCGTGATGCTCAACGCCCTGCGGGGGACCCACGCCGCCGAGGCCGCCATCACGCTGGCGGTCGGCACGCTGCGGACGGCCCTGCACACCGCCTGACCCACCAGCGGACCCAGCCGCGCGGACGAACGAACCCCGGCTCGTCCGCGCGGCGCTCGTTGACCCCCGGCAGGTCGCCGAGATCACCTCCACCCGCACCCGCCGGACGGTGTGGAGGAGGTCCCGGCCATGCGGTCGCGGCTGCTGGAGGCCCACGAGAGCATCCTGACCGACGCCCACGACGCGCCGGTACGCGTGGCGCAGCTGGGCGACGACGGCACCAACGGCCTGCTGCTCTCCCAGGCGATCCGCGCGGGCGAACTCCAGTCCTGGTTCCTGGCCGAGCACCTGGTGGACACGCCGCTGGTCCGCGCCTGACGGGACGGGCGGCCACGACGTCCGGCGGTGATGTGAGCCAGGTCACATGCCGTCTCCCGGCTCCGGCGACGGATTCTCGACCCCCCGCTGGTCTTGATACGGACCGACATCCGATGTCACCGACCACCGTGGAGTGTGCGATGTCCGACCACCCCTTCCCCACCGCCGTCGTCACGGGTGCCAGCCGCGGCTTCGGGTACGCGATCACCGCCGCCCTCGCCGCCTCCGGAACCCGTGTCGTCGCCATCGCCCGCGACGTGCGGGCGATGCGTGACGAACTCGGTGAGGCCGTCTTCCCCGTCGCCGCCGACGCCACCGACGAGACGCTCGCCCAGGACGTCATCCGGAAACACCGCCCGAGCCTGCTCGTGCTCAACGCCGGGGCCACACCGCACATGGCACCCGTGCACGAACAGACCTGGGACACCTTCAGCCGCAACTGGCACGTCGACACCCGGCACGTCTTCGCCTGGACCCGCACCGCGCTGCGGGAACCGCTCGCACCGGGCAGCGTGGTCGTCTCGATGTCCAGCGGGGCCGCGCTCGGCGGCTCCCCGCTCAGCGGGGGATACGCCAGCGCCAAGGCCGCCGTCCGCTATCTGAGGGGATACGCGGCCGACGAGTCGGAGCGCTCCGGGCTCGGCATCCGCTTCGTCACGCTGCTGCCCAACATGACACTGGCGGGCGGCATCGGCTCGGTCGCGGCGGAGCACTACGCCGCGAGCCAGGGCATGGACCTCGACACCTTCATCAAGGGCAGGGGACCCGCCCTCACCGCCGAACAGGTCGCCAAGGCCGTCCTGGACATCGCCCAGAACCCGGACAGCGCCCCGGAGTACCGCCTCGGCGGCGAGGGACCGACCCCGATCGACTGAGTCGCGCCCTACAGTGAACCCGAGTCCACCGACCCCCGGAGACATCGCCATGCCCGCGGAGCCCACGGACGCCGAATTCGCCTCCGTGGCCGAGCAGTTCAGGCCGGAACTGCTCGCCCACTGCTACCGCCTCCTCGGCTCCATCCATGACGCCGAGGACCTGGTGCAGGAGACGTACCTGCGCGCATGGCGGGCGTACGGGACGTTCGAGGGCCGGTCCTCGGTGCGGCGGTGGCTCTACAGCATCGCCACCCGGGCCTGTCTGACGGCCCTGGAGACCCGCTCCCGTCGGCCCCTGCCGTCCGGCCTCGGGGCGCCCTCGGACGATCACCGGATCACCGTGGCGCCCCGGGAGCCGTCGGTGCCCTGGCTCCAACCGGCGCCCGACGCGCTGTTCGGCGGCGACGACCCGGCCGCGGTGGTGGCGGGGAGGACGGGGGTGCGGCTCGCCTTCATCGCGGCGCTGCAGTTCCTCCCCGCGCGGCAGCGGGCCGTACTGACCCTGCGGGACGTCCTGGCGTACCGCACCGCGGAGGTCGCCGAGATGCTGGACACGACGGCCGCGGCCGTCGACAGCGCCCTCCGCCGCGCCCGGGCCCGCCTCGCCGAGGCAGGCTCGGCCGAGGACGACCTGGCCGAGCCGGTCGAGGCCACCCGGCGAGCCCTCCTCGACGACTACGTCGACGCCTTCACCCGGGCCGACGCCGACGCGCTGGTGAGGCTGCTGCGGGCCGACGTTGAGCTGGAGATGCCGCCGACCCCGACCTGGTTCACCGGCCGCGAGGCCGTCATCGGGTTCCTGGGCGGCCGGGTCCTGCGCGGGGACCTGTGGCGGCTCACCCCCTCCCGCGCCAACGGCCAGCCCGCCGTCGTCGTGCACCAGCACGCGGGCGACGGCCGGTACGAGGCGTACGGCGTCCATGTCCTCACCCTGATCGGGTCCCGTATCGCCCGGATCACGGCGTTCAACGACCCGACGCTGGTGCCGACGTTCGGACGCACACCCGCGTACGGGACCGACGCTGGTGCGCCGCCGTCGACGAGGCGGCACCCGTCACGGAGGCCGTGCTGAGCACCCTCGTCGGGCCGCGCCAGGTTCCTCGGCCATCCGGAACCGACCTGAGCCTCAGGGCGTGACCGCGCCGTAGCGCAGCAGCACACCGGTGCCGTCCGCCAACGACACCTCCTCGCTCGGTACGACGATCAGCTCCGCGCCCGTGCCCACGGCCGCCCGCACGAGGAGTGAGTCGGCGGGCTCCTCGTGGGCGGACGGCACACCGAACGCGTCCAGCTCCTCCCTGCTCAGGGCCAGCTGTCCCGGTCCCGGCCCGGCCCACAGCCGCCGCGCCGCGAGCCCGTGCTCCTCGTTGACGAGGAGCGCCTGGACCTGCCCCCGCTGCGCCGCCCCCACGGTGGCGGCCAGCCCCTCGGAGGCCTCCGCGTCCCTCGCCCGCTGGGCCAGGTACCGGTCGACCTGGGCCCGGTCCCGTTCGCCGAGCCGCCCGTCGAGGAGGCTCGCGAGCCGCTCCTCCAGCAGGGCCCGGCCCGGTGCGGCGTGGGGGAGCGTCTCGCCCTCCACGGTGATGAGCCGGTCCCTGAGCCCGGGTGACAGCCGGTTGACGAACACGCCCCGCGACCAGGCGTCGTCCCGCTGCGCCCACACCACGACGACCTCGGCGTGGTGGACGCGGGCCAGTTCCCCGGCCGCGTCCGTGACCCGTCCGGCGGCGCGCTGCCACTGGTCGACGGGGAAGCCGTAGGAGGCGACCGGCCGCGGCGCGACCGCGCTCATCGGCCACCGGCCCGCCTGAAGGTAGGCCACGACGGTGTCCTCCTCGTCGGGCGAGGCGGTCGCCGCGGGCTCACGGCTGCCGGACTCGGGAAGCCGCTCGCGACCGATGAGCACCGCCAGGTACGCGATGTCGGGCGCGTGCCGCACGGCCAGCGGCATGGCGTCGGGCGTCCGGCCGTAGCGGGCGGTGTCACGACCGGGCGGCCGGGGCAGCACCCGCGCCAGGACCGGCTCCCCGCCCGCGGCGAACAGGGCCTGCCCGTGCCGCCCGTCCACCTCCCGGTCGGCACCCACCATGCCCTCCAGCGCCGCCAACGTCGCGGAGTCGGCCCCCTCCGCCTCCAGCGCGCGGCGCAGCTGCCGCCAGCGCAGCTCCACGGCCCGGTCCGGATCGTCGATGTCACGCGAGGTGTCCAGGTAGACGCCCGCGACGGGACCTGTCACGGCAAAGAGTGGATCAAGGAAAGCCAGTCTCATGGTTCACCTCGCGTACGGCCGTAGCGGTGCAACAGCCGGTCGGCGACCGTCGGTGGAACCGGCGCTCCCGGCCACCCGGACCGAGTCCCCCTCTCCGCGCTCCCGCAACCGGCGTCCGCCGTCGCTCGCGGCGCGGTGGGGCGGATGAGAATCTGTCGGTATGTGCGGCCGTTACGTCTCCACCCGCAGCCCCGAGGATCTCACCCGGCTCTTTCACGTCACCGAGTGGCAACCGACGGAAACCGTCGCGCCGAGCTGGAACGTCGCCCCCACCGACGACGTGTACGCCGTACTCGAGCGCACCCCGCGCGGGGCGGACGAGGCCTCCGTACGCCGCGAGCTGCGGCCCCTGCGATGGGGCCTGGTGCCCTCCTGGGCGAAGGACCCCAGGGTCGGCGCCCGGATGATCAACGCCCGAGTCGAGACGGTGCACGAGAAGCCCGCCTTCAGACGCGCCTTCGCCAGACACCGCTGCCTGCTGCCCGCCGACGGCTTCTACGAGTGGGAGCAGGTCAAGGACCGCACCTCCGGCAAGACCCGCAAGCAGCCGTACTTCGTCCACACCACCGACGGGCAGATCATGGCGCTGGCGGGCCTCTACGAGTACTGGCACGATCCCGGCGTCAAGCGCGACGACGACCCGGCCGCCTGGCTGATGACCTGCACCATCATCACCACGGAGGCCACCGACGCCGCGGGCCGCATCCACCCGCGCATGCCGCTGGCCCTCACGCCGGACCACTACGGCGCCTGGCTCGACCCCCACCACCAGGACCCGGACGACCTGCGCGCCCTGCTCACCCAGCCCGCCGACGGCAACCTCGACGCCCGGCCCGTCTCCATGGCCGTCAACAACGTCCGCAACAACGGCCCCGAGCTTCTGGAGGAGGCCGCGTCGTAGTCGTCTCCCACATCCCCGGCTCCGTGGGACGTCAGGACCCGGGCTCGAAGTCCTCCAGGAAGTAGCTGTCGTGCCGCACGCGGAACTCCTTGAGTTCCTCGGCCCCGCGCCGCGCCATCTCCCCGACCCGCTCGAAGTACTCCTCGCGCGGGGCGCCGGGGGAGAACAGCAGCAGCATCGACATGGGCTCGTCGGTCACGTTCTTGAACGCGTGCAGGCCGCCGACGGGGACGTACAGGAAGTCACCGGCGCGGCCCGTGACCCACTTCTCGCCGTCGTACAGCTCCAGTTCGCCGGAGAGGACGTAGAAGGACTCCGAGATCGTCTTGTGGAAGTGCGTCTTGGCACCGGCGGAGCGCGGTCCCAACTCCACCTTGTACAGGCCGAATTCACCCCCGGTCGCAGCATGCGTGGCGAGGTAGTGGGTGGAGGCCCCGGGCGAGGAGATCTCCGGCGGGGTGTCCGCCGGGCGGAAGCTCGCGTTCACCACGCCCTCGGCGCCGTGGTAGCGGGGCTCCGGGTACTGGAGGTCTTCCGGGTACGACATGATGCGCTCCTTCGGCCGGTCGTCACCGGCATCATGGCTGGCGCCTCCGGCGGGCGGCATCGGACCTGCGGACGATCTTGCGCTGGCCGGGCCGATGACCTGGCGCTTCCCGGTGCCCGCGTCCGGCGTGGCGTACAGCACGAGGTTGCGCCGGTACCGGCCGGTCGTGCGGTCGTACGGCCCGGCGCAGGTGACCAGGGCCAGCCGGTGGGGGCCGTCGTCGGTGAAGAGGTCCCGGGGCAGGCGCTCCTGTCGGTAGGTGCGCCGGGCGGTGACCCGGTAGGTGCGCACTCCGTCGTCCGCACCGGTGACTTGGACGCGGGCGCCCACGGCGATGTCATGCAGCGCGGCGAAGGGACCGAGGCCGTCCCCGTGGGTGTCGACGTGTCCGGCGACGAGCAGGGTCCCACGAGCCGCCCCCACCGGGGCGCCCCGCGGCCACCAGGCCCCCGTCCGCAGGTCGTCCGGCAGTGCCAGGGAACCATCGGCGCGGGAGGCCACCGGCACCACGGCGGCGCGAAAGCCCTCCGGCCCGCGGACGCGCACAGGCGGTGACGTGGCCGCCCCGCGCGTGGTGGCCACTCCGGTCGGGAGGTCGCCGACGTCTGCCGGTACGGGGGGCGGGGCGCCCTGGGCGAGCCATCCGGCGGCCACCGTGGTCAGCCCGCACGCGGTCATGAGCACGGCAGCCAGCCGACGGGATATCACGGTTCAGTGCTGGTCGGCCCTGCGCCGATGACGCAGCAGCAGGCCGATGCCACCGGCGGCGAGCAGGCCACCACCGGCCATGGTGAGGACACGCACACTGGTCGACGGGCTGTCCGTGGGGGAGAGGCGACCGGCCTCACCGGCTCGAATGGTCCCGGCATCCCTGGCCGGGTGGCAGGTGCCGCCTCGCACCAGGTCCAGGTGCATCTCGACGATCGGGCGCACGGCGCGCACGGTGGCGGCGAACTCGGTGCTCCGCGCCACGTCCGCCTGGAGCGCCAGGTCGATCAGGGCCAGCGTCCTGCGGAGCGCCGCGTCCTGGCCCTTGAGCCACTCCGTGTCGTACGCCGGGGTCCCGGCCTTCGCGCGAACGGCGGTCAGCGCCCGTGTGTGCTCCTGTGCCGGGGCGCCCGGCAGGGTCACGCCCAGCTTGCCCGCCATCGCCTTCAGATCGTTGCCCAGTTTGGCGTGGTCCCGGGCCATCACGGCCCCGGCCTTGCGCACACAGTCGCTCGCGGCGTTCTTCTGGGCGTCCTTGCCCGCCGCGATCTCCGCGAGGTTCGCCTGACGGGCCTTCATCATCAACATCTCGTCCTCGACGCCGCCTCCGTCGGCGAACGCCTGCGGCGCGGATATCCCGGACAGCGCGACCACCAACGCTCCCACGGCCAGTCGTATACGCATCGGTGCTGCTCCCTTCAACCCGGCATGGGGCATGGCCACCACACCGGTGGTTGGTACGGGCGCATGACGCAGCGCCCGCATGCATCCGTCCCACGGGTGAGCGGCACCCTCACGGCGAGGGCGAGCCGCTCACCCGGACGGGCGGGCGTAGGCACCAGGGAGGACGTGTCTCAGCAGTTGGGGATGACGGTCCCGTTGTTGTCACGCGCCTCGTCGTTGCCCCAGCGCGACAGGTAGTACGCCGAGACGTACTGGCCCGCCGGGCCCACGTCGAGGTCGGTGCGCAGCCACCAGTGGTTGTAGTTGCCGGAGGCATCGCGGATCTCGCGGCCCCAGACCTTGCAGAAGACGTAGTTGGTGCCCGCGTACAGCGTGCCGGTCTGCGTGGTGCTGGTCGGGGAGGCGTAGCCCGGAGCGTTGGCGAAGGTGTCGACCCAGTACTTGCCGCCCTGACCGGTGCAGCCGTTGTCGCTGGTCAGGTACTTCTGGTGGTACGAGCCGGGGTAGGGCGCGAGGGACACGCCGTTGATGCGGATCGTCTGCCCGACGCCGTTGTAGAGCTGCTCGTAGTGGATGTGTGCCCCGGAGCTGTTGCCGGTGGAACCCGTGGTGCCGATCTGCTGGCCCTGCGAGACGCCCTGGCCGTGGCTGATCGAGAAGGCGGAGAGGTGGAAGTAGTACGTCTTCCAGCCGCCACCGTGGTCGACGACGACGTAGTTCCCGGCTCCGCCGGACTCGTAGTAGCGGTACCCCGTGCCGGGGGCGGACGCCAGTACGGGTGTGCCCGCGGTCGAGCCGCCGTCGGAGCGGACGAAGTCGAGGGCGAGGCGGACCTCGGCCGAGTGGTGGCTGTAGGTCCACTGCTGGCCGCAGGGATAGGGGGCCTTGAAGTTCGGTGCCGCGTGGGCGGGCGCGGCGGCGAGGCCGAGGAGGCCGACGACGCCCGCGAGCAGGACGGACAGGGTGCGTCTCAACGACATGGGCGCGGACTCCCTTGGGGGTGGGGGGAGGGACAAGCCATCGTATGGACGTGTCCATGACCAGCACTGGGGAGGTTTTCCACCCCAGCCGAAAACCCCAGGCAGCCGCGGTGGCGCGGATCTCGGCGGCAGGGCCTTCCGTGGCGCGCTGGACGGCTGTTTCATCTCAGGCATGGCCGGGACACTGCGCATCCACCTGAGTGACGCCGACTTCCGCCATGTGCAGTTCGCGCGCTCGCCCGACCCGATATGGGAGTCCATCCTCGGCCTGCACGTGCTGAGCGCGCCGCCCGGCCAGCTGCCCGCCCGACTGCGGCACTGGCGCGGGCGCGCACGCGGTCGCCTCCCGCACGAGGACCTGCACCGGACCTGCCGACTGCTGAACGACCTCGCCCCGGCCGCCGCCTACTGGCCGGACTTCCTCACCCCCGTCGAATCCGAGGAGGGCATGTCCGCGGGCCTGCGCGCACTGCGCGAGACCCCGCGCGCCCGCCTGGCCCGCGAGCTGCGTGAGGCCTCCCGCCACCGCACGCTCCCCGCCTGGACACGCCGCCTGGCCGTCGGCGACCGCGCCCTCCTCGACGACGTCGCGAACGCCCTACGGCACTTCCACAGCCGTCTGCTGATGCCCGACTGGAGCGAGACCGAGGCCACCGTCGCGGCCGACCTCGCGCGGCGGATGGAGGCGCTCGAGGGCGGAATCGGAGCGGTGTTCAGCTCCTTCACCCCCTTCGTCTGGCACGACCCCGTCCTCAGTGCCCCGTACCCGGTGGACCGCGTCATCCGCCCCCGGGGCCGCGGGCTGCGCCTGATCCCGTCCTTCTTCTGCCACACCGCCCCCGTGGCCATCGCCGACCCCGGACTGCCGCCGGTCGTGGTCTATCCCCTCCACTCCTACGACCCGCCCGCACAGCGTGACGTGGCGCTGGCGCGCCTGCTGGGTCCGAACCGCGCCCGCGTACTGGAGGCCCTCACCACCACCCGCACCACCGGCGCCGTGGCCGCACGCCTCACCCTCCCGCCCTCGTCGGTCAGCGGCCACCTGACCGTCCTCCGCGACGCCGGACTCATCACCAGCGAACGCGCGGGCCCCCATGTGCTGCACCGCCTCACTCCACGGGGGCGGCACCTGCTGGGACGCTGACACCGACCGATCAACTGAGGGGTGTCTCCCACAGGCGGACTGTGCCGTCGACTCCGTGGGTGGCGAGGAGCGAGCCGTCGGCGTTGAACGTCATGCGGATGATGCCCCCGTTCCTGTGCCCCGTATGGACGTCCAGAAGTTCGCCGTTCCGGGTGTCCCAGAACCGGATGACGCCGTCACCGTGCCCGGTGGCCACCATATGGGCGGCGTCGTTGCTGACCGCGAACTCGGGGCTGTCCCAGTCCCGTCGGCATACGTTGATCTTCTTTCTGGGGCTTCCCGTGTCCGTCCGCCAGGGCTCGGCGACGCAGTTCGCGGAATCGTCGATGATGGCGAGAACCCCTCGGTCGGGGCTCAGCGCGTACAGGTCCATGCTCGAGCAGCCAAGCACCTCATGGTGGTGGGCGACCGACGCGACGACCCTCTGCCCTTCGAGATCCCAGACATAGCGGGGGTCGCCGCAGGTGCTGAGCAACACCAGTGGCCGTTCTCCGACCCACGGAATCGGATCCAGGTCCGCGTCCCACTCCTCGTCCCCGTCCCAGTCACCGTGCAGGGACCGGTCGCCCAGGGACTGGCCCGTCCGGACATCCCAGAACTCCACATCGTTTTCCTTCTGAAAGAGCGCCTTGATCTTCTTCCGGGCAGCGGGCGCGTCGACAAGCTCTTTCACACTGACCAGCCGGTTGCGAGGCGCGCTGACAGAGGTCTTCTCCCGGCCGTCCGTCACGTCCCAGCGATCGAGACGCTCTCCGTCGCTCGCCACGAGGGTGTCGCCGTCGAACTGGAGGACGCCGACCTCGTAGTCGGCGACGAACGTTCTGGTGGAGGTGTCCTCGGGAAAGGCGACCTGCGCGGCGAGCACCACCGTGAGAGCGGTGAACACCGCTCCCGCGCCCATGCACAGCGCCCTGAAGGAGGGCCGCCGACGGGCGGGTGCGCCAGAGGCCGGGACGGTCGCCCCGGGCGACCGGGCCACCAGGGTCTCCTGGAGCCGGATGTGCCGGAACTGGTACCGGCCGCCGGACTTCCGCAGGACGCCCCTGTGGTGGGCGTCGATGAGGAAACCCATGAACCGCCAGGGCAACTGCCCCCGTGCGGCGGCGACCAACCGCAGCAGCAGGAACCGTGTCCATGCCCGGGACAGCAGAATGAGCGACGCGGTGACCAGACCCGGGAGCAGGAAGCACTCCGCCAGGAGCTGTGCCACGGCGTACTCGCCGTCCCGATAGCAGCCGAGCCGGGCGGCCTCGGACCGGAACTGCGCGGTCAACCGGTCCTGGAGCGAGGGCTCGCCGGACCAGCCGTGCAGCGCGGCGTCGAGCAGCCTGGCCAGGGCCTGGCCGACCACGAGGGCGGGGAAGGCCCCCAGACCGACCACCGTCCCCGTGGCAAGGGCACCGCCCAGGGCCGAACGGCGGTCGTCCTGGAGCGATGTGACGGGATCCGCCCGCGCGGCGTGTCCCGGTGGTGCGTCGAGGCACTCGTGCGCGGCGATGCCACAGCTGATGACGACGATGAGCGCCAGGGCGGTCATCACCACGTCGAGGACGGTGGCCGCTCCCTCCCGGCCCCATCCGTCGGCGAGGGCGGCCAGCACCATGACCCCGATGACCGACGCGGCCGGTACGGAGGTGAGGAACAGCCCCGTGGTGAACCCTCGGCGCAGTCGTGGCCCGGCGCCGCGCAGCGTGAGGGTGGGACGGCCCGGTGAGCGGCCCGCCGTGGCGTACCAGAGGAGCATGGTGAGGACGGCGAAGCAGGCACCGGGTACGGCACCGACGACGACCTTGGCGTCATCCCCGAGCAGGGACATGGCGAAGACGGTGACGACGGCGAGCAGGGCGCCGAACCCCAGCCCCACCCCGGGCGCGGCCCACGCCGACAGCAGCCGCTGGCTCATCAGCCACCAGGCGAGATCACGCTCGCGGTGCTGGTGCAGGTACAGCGCGAGGAAGGTCAGCCACTCCCGGGCCTTCGCCGCGCTGGGACCGGGACGCTCGTCGGGACCGTCGGCGGGCCGTCCCGAGGGCAGCAGTTCCCGCTCGTAGGCGGCGTCGACGAACCGTTCGATGAGGTGGTCCTCCACCGCGTGGCGGCTGCCGAAGCGGCTCTCGTCGATCAGCTCGCCCGGCGACCCGCCACACCGCTCGTAGACGGTACGGGTCATGGAGATGATCAGGGGTGTGGACAGGGCCAGGGCCGACGGGCTGTCCGGACAGGTGCGCAACTGCTCGTAGACCGGGGCCCAGTCGGTACCGGCGGGCCATGACACATCCGCCAGGTAGCGGATGGTGTCCTCGGGATCCACCGGCGCGATCTCCACCACGGGAGCGCGGTGCAGCGCCGGGGAGCCCGCCTTGATCAGGTCCTCGTACTCGACCGAGCGGCAGGTGACGACCACGGGACGCTCCTGCCCGAGGGCGTGGTTCAGGGCCCGTACGGCACTGCGGCGGGCCGCCTCGGGGATCTCGTCGAGCCCGTCCAGGACGGGCAGCAGGAGTCCGTGCAGGAGCAGGGTGCGCGGGATCTCCATGCGGTCCGCGTAGTACGACTCGGCCAGGGTGCGCAGCAGCCAGTGGTCCAGGGACTCGGAGATGGGGTCCCACGAGGACACCGACAGCAGGACCGGTACGCGCCCGCCGGGTGCACGGTGGGAGTCGTCGAGCAGCCCGAGCGCGAGCAGCATCGCGACCACGCTCTTCCCGGCGCCGGGCTCACCGAGCACCACCAGCCGTCCGCTGCTGATTCCCCGGTATCCGGCCGCGAGCCGTGCGGTGGCCTCGTCGAACTGCCCGTCCAGCCGCCCGTCGAGTCGCAGTCGTACGACCCGTCCCGGCTGTCCGGCCCGTGCGCCGGGCAGGTGCGGCGGCGGGGGACCGCCGCGACCGGCGGGAACGATCGCGTCCAGGTGGTCACTGACGTTGCGCCGGGTCGCGGACCACACCAGCGGCAGGACACGGGGGTCGCGCAGCTTGCGTGACTCGGCCTCCAGGAGCCACTGCTCCCGCAGGATTCCGGCGAGGTCGTCCGCGAGCCCTTCCGGATCGGGCGAGGCGGCCCCCTGCCCGCGCAGGAAGTCGGCCACCGACAGCCCCAGGCCCGCGAGCCCGACGAAGAGACCCACGACGCTCGCCATCGAGTCGCCGTCCGCCAGGGTGTTCCGCAGCATGACGGCGGCGAGCCCCAGGCTGATGACCGCCAGGGCGAGGAACAGGGCGGTCCGCAGGCGTCGTTGACGAAGACGACTCGATAGCCAGGACATGCGGCCAGGATGGTGCTCCGGCACCGGCCGCAGAGGGGATCTCCCAACAGGTCAACCGTGTGGGTGAAGGCGCCGACGAGGTTGCCGCGGACGTCACTCCGGGGGCAGGCCTAGGTCTGCTCGGCCGTCATGGCGCGGCGAACGCTCTCGCGGAGCAGGGCCCGGCGCTGCTCGTGCAGTTCCGGAGGCTCCTGTGCGGTCGCCGCGTAGACATTGCTGACCGGTGACCAGGCCATGGACATGGCGATCACCATGGTCATCAGGTCGAACGGGTCTCCGGGGCGCACCAGACCGGCCTCCTGGGCCTCGGCGATGGCGCGCAGCTTGGGGTCGTCCCGCCGGTCGCGGTCCTCGACCAGGTGACCGGCCGGGCGTCGCTCCAGGCGTACCCAGGTGGCCAGGCGGATGAGTTCGGGGCGGCGGAGATACTCGTCGTAGAGGCGTACGGCCCAGTCCGCGAGGTCGGTGGCGTCGATCGGGACGACGTTCACGATGCGTTCCAGCGAGGCGAAGAAGATGGCGTCGAAGAGGCCTTCCTTGCTGCCGAAGTAGGCGTAGAGCTGCGCCTTGTTCGTGTGGGCCGCGGCCACGATCCGCTCGACGCGCGCACCGGCGATCCCGTGCTCGGCGAACTCCCGGGTCGCCACGTCGAGGATGCGCTGGTACGTCGCCGCTCCACGCGAGGTCAGGGGCTGATCGGCCATGCCCCGACGCTACCAGACAGAACAGTTGGTTTGCCTCTGGCCCGGACGCGTGTACGGTCGTTAATAGACCGAACAGTCTGTCTGTGGGGAGAGGTCCATGAGGAGCACCGTTGGCTGGCAGGTGGACGGCTCGTCGCCACCCTGCGGCGGACACCACTGGCACGGCGCGAGCTGCGCCCCGACGATCTCGCGGTCCGGGTCGACTACTGCGGGGTCTGCCACAGCGACGCGCACGCCATCAGCGCCCGGGTCGGCGTCAGCGCCCAGGTCGGCGAAGGTGGCCCAGCGCCGCTGGTTCCGGGGCACGAGTTCACGGGAGTGGTGACCGAGGTCGGGCGCGCGGTCACCCGCTTCTCCGTGGGCGACCCGGTCGCGGTCGGCAACATCGTCGACTCGTGCGGCGCGTGCGCCATGTGCCGGGCCGGTCAGGAGAACTTCTGCCACGCCTTCCCGACCCTGACCTACAACGGCACCGACCGGCACGACGGATCGACCACCCTCGGCGGTTACTCCCGCGAGTACGTCGTCCGCGACCGCTTCGCCTACCCCCTGCCCACCGGACTGGACCCGGCCGCCGCCGCACCGCTGCTCTGCGCCGGGATCACCGTCTGGGAACCGCTGGACGCCCTCGGCGTGGGTCCCGGCACCCGCGTCGCCGTGGCGGGACTCGGCGGCCTGGGCCACCTCGCGGTCAAGATCGCCGTGGCGCTCGGTGCCGACACGTCGGTCATCAGCCGCTCACCGGACAAGGCCGACGACGCCCGCCGCCTCGGCGCCCACGGGCTCGTCGTCTCCACCGACCCGGAACAACTGGCCGACGCCCGCGACGGTTTCGACGTCGTCATCGACACCATCTCCGCCCCGCACGACCTCGGCCCGTACCTGCGCATGGTCGCCATGGACGGCACGCTCAGCCACCTCGGACACCTGGGCCCCGTCACCGTACAGACCATCGACCTGCTCCTAGGACGCAAGAAGCTCAGCTCCGCGGGCAGCGGCGGCCGACGCACGACCGCCGCCATGCTCGACTTCTGCGCCCGGCACGGCATCACCGCCGACATCGAACTCCTCCCCTCGGCGCGTGTGAACGAGGCCCTCGACCGCCTGCGGCGCAACGACGTCCGCTACCGCTTCGTACTCGACATGTCCGACCTGGACTGAACGACGAGGGGGCGTGGCAGTTGGCGTACGAGGTGGGCATGCGACGCGCCCGCGTGCACCGGCACCTGCCACCCCACGCCCCCAACCCCTCTGCCGGGCCCGGCGAACGCCCCATAGCCTGATGAGTGGCCAACAGCCGCAAGAGGGACGTTCGTCACGGACTCCAGGGAGCGCATTCCATGACTGCCGCGCAGCAGGTCCCCGACATCCTCTCGCCCGAGTTCGCGGCGGACCCCTACCGGGCCTACCGCGTGCTGCGCGACAGCGCTCCCCTCCTCTGGCACGAGGCCACGCAGAGCTACGTCGTCTCGCGGTACGAGGACGTGGAGCGCGTCTTCAAGGACCGGAACGGGGAGTTCACCACCGACAACTACGACTGGCAGGTCGCGCCGGTGCACGGCAGGACGATCCTCCAGCTCAGCGGACGTGAGCACGCCGTGCGCCGGGCCCTCGTCGCCCCCGCCTTCCGTGGCGGCGACCTCCAGGAGAAGTTCCTGCCCGTCATCGAGCGCAACTCCCGCGAACTCATCGACGCGTTCCGGCACACGGGCTCCGCGGACCTGGTCGCCGACTACGCGACACGTTTCCCGATCAACGTGATCGTGGACATGCTGGGCCTCGACAAGGCCGACCACGCCCGCTTCCACCGCTGGTACACCTCGGTCATCGCCTTCCTCTCCAATCTCTCGGGCGACCCCGAGGTCACCGCGGCGGGCAAGCGGACCCGGGTGGAGTTCGCCGAGTACATGCTGCCGGTCATCCGGGAGCGCCGGGAGAACCTCGGCACGGACCTGCTGTCGACGCTGTGCGCCGCCGAGGTCGACGGCGTGAAGATGAGCGACGACGACATCAGGGCGTTCTGCAGCCTGCTGCTCGCCGCCGGGGGAGAGACCACCGACAAGGCGATCGGTAGCATCTTCGCGAACCTGCTGGTGCAGCCCGACCAGCTCGCGGCCGTCCGCGAGGACCGCTCCCTCATCCCCCGCGCCCTCGCCGAGACGCTGCGCTACACCCCACCCGTCCACATGATCATGCGGCAGTCCGCGGCCGAGGTGCGGCTCAGCGGCGGCACCGTTCCCGAGGGTGTCACCGTCATCTGCCTGATCGGGGCCGCCAACCGGGACGGGGACCGCTACCGCGACCCCGACCGCTTCGACATCTTCCGCGACGACCTCACCACGACGACCGCGTTCTCGGCAGCCGCCGACCACCTGGCCTTCGCGCTCGGCCGCCACTTCTGCGTGGGCGCCCTGCTCGCCAAGGCCGAGGTCGAGACCGGCGTCAGCCAACTCCTCGACGCCATGCCCGGCCTACGGCTCGACGACGGCTTCGACCCCGTCGAGCGGGGCGTGTTCACCCGAGGCCCACGGTCCCTGCCGGTACGGTTCACCCCCGTCGGCGGCTGACACCACCACCGGCGGCGGGCCGACGTACGCCGCGGAAGGTGACCGCGCGTCACTCAGGGCCCTCGTCGGCCCGTGCGACCGGCAGCAGCTCGCGGATGTCCGAGGGCAGTGCCTCGGCCACGTGGTCCATCAGTTCCGGGGCGAGCGCCGCGTCGAGGACCTCGAAGACGGCCGTCGCCTCGCGCACGGCCGTGTCCTCGTTCGTCCCGGCGCGGGCGGCGACGCGTCCGGCGAGCGTGGTGAGGTCGAACCGCTCGGCCTGTGGCTCCGTCGCCTGCAGGACGGAGACGGCCAGCCCCGGCGGCAGCTGCGCGGCCATGTGGTGGGCGAGCCCGGACGGCAGCCGCTCGGCCAACGTGGTCAGCACGGCCTCGGTCGCCCGCTCGGCGGGTCCCCGGCCCGGCAACTGCGCGAGTGCCTGCACCTTCCCGATCATCTCGTCGTGCTGCATGAGGTGGACGTCCTTCCTCATGGTGCGGATCGGCGCGGAACGCCGACGTGGGTGCGCACGACGAGTACCCGGCGCCCGCCGCTCCACAGCACCGGAGCGGAGCCTCAGGAACCGCCCTCTCGCAGAGCGTCCCGCAGCCTCGCGAGGCCACGCTGCCGGGACCGAGCCCGGGCCAGCGCGAGCCCGGCCGCGACGACGAGGGCGACACCGGCCAGGGCGACGGTCAGCGCCTCCGGCGCGGTGCCACGCGCCGCGGCCAGCGCCGTCCCGGCCACGCCGGTCACCACGCTCGCGGCCAGCGCCAGCCGTGCCCCCAGCACCCGGTCCCGGGCGAACAGCGGTCGCCGCCTGCTCAGCACCCACCCGGCGAGGACCGCCCAGGCCAGCCCGACGGCGATCAGTCCGGCGAACGCGACCTGCGTACGTACGGGCAGCGGGCGCGGCTCGGTGGCCCACAGCACCGCGATCAGCGCCGCCGCACACCCGCCCGCCAGTCCCACGGCCACCTGACGCATCCGGGAGCCCAGCGAGACCTCGGCGGCCAGGGCGCGCTCCAGCTCCTCGGGGACACCCCGAGGGGGTGTGCCGTACCGCTCGCTCATGCCTCATGTCCCCTCTCGTGTCCCGTCCCGTGTCCCCGCTCGCCAAGGACGTCCCGCAGCATGCGGCGGGCGCGGTGCAGCCTGCTCTTGACCGTGCCGGGCGGTACGCCGAGCATCTGCGCGCAGGCGGCCAGCGACAGGTCCTGCAAGTGGAACAGGATCAGCACCTCGCGCTCCGATGGCGGCAGTCCGCTGAGACCGGACTCGATCTCCATCGTGGTCAGTACGCCACTCAGCGCGTCGTCCGCGACGACGGCAGCCGCCTCGGCCACGGACGTCCGCGGCGTCCGGTACTCCTGCCGCAGATGGTCCGCGACCGTGCGCCGGGCGATGGTGAACAGCCACGGGGCGAACCGCTCCGGCTGCCGCAGCCGGGGCAGCCCGCGCACCACCGCCACCCACGCCTCCTGGACGAGATCATCCGCGAGGTGCCGCGAGCCGACCATGCCCCGCACGTAACGCCACAGCGGCGCGTGCCAGACCTGGACCAGCTCCCGGAAGGCCTCCCGCTCCCCGAGCTGGCAGCGCACCACCAGCAGCGCATCGCGTCGCCCGTCGCCGCCCACCGCACCTCACTCTCTCCGCAGGATGTTGCCCGGACAGTCGGTGAGCGGGGCGGAAAGGTTCACACGGTGGCGTGGAGATCCTGGGCGTAGTGCTCGATGGCGCGTCGGTACCGGCGGATGTGCGGGTCCTCGCTCGTGCTGGCGAGGAGGCTGAGCAGCAGGCGCATGGCCTCGTGGTGGTCGTCCGTGTGGAACAGGGCCATGGCGAGGAACGTGCGCAGGGCACCGTCGTCGGGGAACTCGGCCACGGCCTGCCGGAGAACGCCGACCGCTTCCTCGTACCGGCCGAGGACACGGTAGGTGCTGCCCAGGCCGAGGAAGGCACCGCGACGGTCCTCCTCCGACAGCCCGGGCCCGTGGAGACCGCGCTCGTAGAAGGGAACCGCTTCCGCCTCCAGGCCGAGCACGTCATGGGCCCAGGCGGTCTGGTACGCCACCTGAGGGTCGTCGGGATGCGCGGCGGCCAACGTGAGCAGCCGCTGCCGGGCCTGCTCGTGCTGCCCCTCCTCGCGCAACCGCACGGCCGCCGCGAGGAGTTGGTCCCTGCCGCTGACATCCCTGTCGATCTCTTCCATGCGCCCATGGTGCCCCTGCGGCTCCACGAACGGGAGACGGCACGACGAGCATCGGCCGCGGCCTTCTCCACGCGGTTCGTGCCTCCCCTCAACGCCCGGTGACAGCCCAGGACGGGACGAAGGACTGCCCGCTGGTCGACTCCTCCTCGCCGCCCGGCGGTTCGGGAAGGTCTTCCAGGAAGTTGCGATCTCGTCGCGACCCTCGTGGGCAGGAAGCGCAGGGTGGATCCGCTGGCCACGCTGACCCCGGAGGAACGGGAGGTGCTGGCGCTGATGGCCGAGGGGCATTCCCACAGCGGCATCGCGGGTCAGCTCCTCGTGACGGTGCCCGCCGTGGAGCGCCATGTGACGGGCATCTTCGTGAAGCTCGGCCTCGGCCAGGCCACCTCCAGCCAGCACCGGCGGGTGTCGGCGGTGCTGCGGCACCTCAGGCAGTGGTCAGGCAGTCGTACCGGAAGTGCCCTTGAGGACGGCCGCGTCTCCGCTGCCGGTCGGCCGTCGCCTCACGGCAGGATCGCGTCCACATAACCGCCGTCCACCCGCACGGCACCCCCCGTCGTGGCCGACGCCTGGTCCGAACTCAGGTAGACCACCATGTGGGCGATCTCCTCCGGCTCGATCAGCCGTTGCAGCAGGGACTGCGGCCGGTGCTCGCGCATGAAGGCGCGCTGTGCCTCGTCCCAGGGCAGGGAACGGTCGACCAGCTCGTAGACGAAATCCTCCACCCCACCGGTGTGCGTGGGTCCCGCGATCACCGAGTTCACCGTGACCCCCGTACCGGCGGCCTTCTTGGCGAACCCCCGGCTCACCGCGAGGAGCGAGGTCTTGGACATCCCGTAGTGGATCATCTCGGCCGGGATGACCACGGCCGAGTCACTGGCGATGTACTGCACACGGCCCCAGCCGCGCGACATCATCGACGGCAGGAACATCCGGGTCAGACGCACCGCCGCGAGGACGTTCACCTCGAAGTAGCGTCGCCACTCGGCGTCGTCGATCTCCAGGGGGTCGGCGGACCCGAAGATGCCCAGGTTGTTGACCAGGACGTCGACGTCCGGCACGGCCTCGGCGATCCGGTCGGCGCCCTGCGCCGTACTGACGTCGGCGACGGCCGGGACGACGTCCGCTCCCGGGACCTCCGTGCGCAGACGGTCGACGCTCTCCGCCACCCGCCGCTCGTCGCGTCCGTTGACGGCCACCCGGGCCCCGGACCGGGCCAGCCCGGCCGCGATGGCCGCGCCGATGCCCTGCGTGGAGCCGGTGACCAGCGCCGTTCGGCCTGTCAGGTCGATGTGCATCCGCCGTACCCTTCCCCTGCTGTTGAGTGCTCTCCGCTCACCGTTCCCCCGTGGGGCTTCCTCTCACCGGTCCTGCCGCACCTGTGTCACCCGGGTGCGGGACGCGGCGGACATGACCAGTGCGCACTGACGACCGGGAGGGGGCCTGGCCGTCAGTGCGCCGGAGAACGACCGCGCCACTCCCGGGCGGCGACCGACGCCCGCGCCCCGGACCGTCAGATGACGTCCCGGAGCACGTCATCCACCGGCGTGACACTCACGCCGAGAACCTTCTCGGTCTCCGTGTAGTCGATGACGAACGGGTGGCCGGGCTTGGTGAGTACTTCGTGCATCTCCGCCCAGAACGGTTCGGTGAACCCCAGCAGGGTCAGGTCGCGTTCGGTCATCTCCTCCATCCGCGGACTCGGCGCACCCGCGAGATGGGCGAGCCGCCCGGCCAGTTCCCGCACCGACAGGGTCGAGGTGGGCACGTGCCAGGCACGGCCGTACGCCTGCTCGTCGCGGCTCGCGGCGACCAGCGTGCGTGCGGTGTCGCCGATCGCCGAGTAGCTGTGGGGCACGTCGAGTTCCTGCGGCACCAGGACCAGCCTGCCGTCCATGACCTGCCGCTGCACCATGAGGCTGAACACCGAGACGGCGCCGGCGCCGTAGAACTGGGCGGCCCGCACCTCGGTGACCTTCACCCCCGAGGCGGCGGCCTCCTCCCAGACCCGCGCTCTGGTCCGCCCCTTGGGACCGGTCGCCGTCAGCGGGAAGTCCGGCCTGATCGGCCCGTTCACCGGCCCGTACGCGTAGAGGTTGCCGAGCATGACGTACGCGACCCCGGTCCGCCGCGCCGCGTCGAGGAGCGACGCCGACAGGGCGGGGAACTGCTCGGGCCACAGGTGGTACGGCGGCGCGGCGGTGGTGAACAGCGTGTCCGCCCCCTCCGTCAGCTCGGTGAGCCGGTCGGTGTCGGTCGCGTCCGCGGCGACCTTGTCGACGAGCGGGTGGTCGGGCCCGCCGCCCGTCCGGCTGATCACGCGCACCCGTTCGCCGTCCTCGGCGAGCAGAAGGGCGGTCTTCGACGCGGTGGCCCCACGACCCACGATCACATGAGATGTCATGCCGCCCACGGTGCCGCCCCGCGGCTTCGTGGAATAGTGGCCACAATGCCAACCATCCGGAGGTTCCGGCCACATGCACCGTGTCGCCGCAGTCATCGTGCCGCCCGTACTGAGCTTCGACGTCTCGATCCCGCTCATGGTGTTCCACAACGTCGAGCACTACGACGTGCGTGTCTGTACGGCGCGACCCGGCCCGACGCCCACCGTCGGCGGCCCCGACCTCGTGGTCCCGGACGGCCTGGAAGCGATGGAGGGCGCCGACACGGTGCTGGCCGTCGGCAGCGGCGGCGAGCAGGCTCCCCCGGAGGTCCTCGACGCCCTGCGGAAGGCCGCTGCCACCGGCGCGCGCATCGCCTCGCTGTGTACGGGTGCGTTCGTCCTGGCCCAGGCCGGTCTGCTCGACGGGCTGCGCGCCACCACCCACTGGGGACTGGCGGGCGACCTCGCCACCCGGTTCCCGTCCGTCGACGTGCAGCCCGACCGCCTCTTCGTCGAGGACGGCGGCATCTTCACCTCGGCGGGCGCCGCTGCCGCCATCGACCTGTGCCTGCACCTGGTCAGGATCGACTACGGCGCCTCGGCCGCCAACGCGGCCGCGCGGCTCGCGGTCGTCCCTCCCGTACGGCCGGGCGGCCAGTCCCAGTTCATCGAGACGCCTCTGCCGCCGGAGCGCGGCACGTCACTCGCCGCCACTCGCGTCTGGGCTCTCGAACACCTTGACCGCCCGCTCACCCTGACCGACCTGGCCCAGCACGCCAGGACGAGCGTGCGCACCCTCACCCGGCGTTTCCACGCGGAGACCGGACTGAGCCCCCTCCAATGGCTGCTGCACCAGCGCGTCGACCGGGCCAGGGAACTGCTGGAGACCACCGCGCTGCCCATGGACCAGGTGGCCAGGAAAAGCGGTCTGGGCAGCGCGGACTCGCTGCGCAAACACATGGTCGGCCGGGTCGGACTCACCCCCACGGCCTATCGCGCGAGCTTCAGCCGGGCGCCCACTGCCGCCTCCCACTGACGTCGGCAGCACGCTGGCCCAGACGGGCCCGTGCCGACGCGGGACGTACTCGGCCAAGGCCGCGTGCAGTCGGGGCAGGGTCAGTACGGGCGGTGGATCGCCCGCCTTCCGGTCCGTGACCTGCCCGGCGCGAGGTTCGACGCCGTCGGCCAGCCGCCGTAGCGCGCGGGCCGCGTCGGCGCGGCCGGGGTGCGGGCTTCGGCGTACTCGTCCCGCGAAGACCGCGCCCACCCGCGCAAACGTCGTAGCAAGGCGGTCATCCCGGAGAAGAAGGACCAGGCCGCCAACCGGAATCGCCACCCGATACGACAAGACTCCCGACGGCTACCTCGCTCGCCTGGAGACGTACGCGGGCTGGGTCGGCCGGACCCCCTGCGCGCCTCGGTGATCGGGATCAAGGATTTCACCAGGACCACCCGATGATGACGTCTCGATACGCCCCTGGGTGACGCGCTGAGGTGCCGGACGCGAAGGGCGGGCAGGAGTTGAGTCAACGGTCAACCAGCCGTGGACGCGGGGCATCACCCGTGGATTCCGCGTCGGTGTCGTCGGCGCCGACCGGGCCGCGGGGAAGTACCCGGTCCAGCCACTTCGGCAGCCACCAGTTGGTCCGGCCGAGGAGTGTCATGGTCGCCGGTACCAGCACCACGCGCACGACCGTGGCGTCGATGAAGATCGCGGTGGCCAGGCCCAGCCCGAACATCTTGGTCGAGGGATCCTCGGCGACGGCGAAGGACAGGAAGACCGCCACCATGATGAGGGCGGCCGAGGTGATGATCCGGGCGGTGCGCGAGACACCCTCAACGATCGCCGTGCCGTTGTCGCCGGTGCGCAGGTACTCCTCGCGTATGCGGGAGAGGAGGAACACCTCGTAGTCCATCGACAGGCCGAACAGGATGGCGAAGAGGAACATCGGGATGAACGACACGATCGGAACCGTCGCTTCCAGCCCGATGAGTGCGCCTGCCCAGCCCCACTGGAAGACCGCGACCATGATGCCGTAGGCCGCGCCGATGCTCAGCAGGTTCAGCAGTACCGCCTTGAGCGGTACGAGTATCGAGCGGAAGACCAGCATCAGCAGCAGGAACGACATCGCCAGCACGGCGGCGACGAACACCGGCAGGCGCCTGCTGGTGCGTTGGCCCACGTCGGACAGGCTCGCGGCGGCGCCGCCGACGTGGGCCCTGGCCGGGCCGTGCCCGATCGCCGTGGGCAGCACGTCGGTGCGCAGCCGGGCGATGGTGTCGGTCGTGGCCTTGTCCTGAGGGCTGGTGGTCGGGAACACCACGAGGGTCGCGATGCCGGTGGCCCGATCGATGTGCGTCGGCGCGACGGATGCGATGCCCGGATCCGCCGCGACCGCCTCGACGAGTCGGTCCACGACCCCCGGATCACCGGTGGGGTCCGCGGCGATGACGAGGGGACCGTTGGTGCCCGGGCCGAACCCCTCGGCGACGAGGTCGTAGGCCCGGCGCTCGGTACGGCCCTGCGGCAGTGAGCCGTCGTCGGGCAGGCCGACGCGCAGGCCGAGCACGGGCAGCGTCGCGGTCAGCAGCAGCCCCGCCGCGCCGACCGCGTACGGCACTGGGTGCCGGTTGACGTGCCCGATCCAGCGCCGCCACCCGGCGGCGTGGGCGACGCCTGGCGCCGGGTCCCGCCGCCGTGCGATGCGGCCCGGCTTCCTGGTCTGCAGAGCCCGGCCGATCCGGCCGATCCGGCCGATCCGGCCGATCCGGCCGATCCGGCCGATCCGGCCGATCCGGCCGACCCGGGCCAGGCGCGGGCCCGCCGCGCCGAGGAAGGCCGGAAGCAGCGTCACCGACGCGAGCACCGTCGTCAGGACGACGATCGAGACGGCGACCCCGCCCACCGTCATGAACGGCACGTTCGCGACCGCCAGGCCGAGGATCGACACGACGACGGTGCCGCCAGCGAAGACCACCGGTCGCCCCGCCGTCGCCACCGCTCGTCCGGCCGCCGCCTGCGGATCGAGCCCGCACGCGAGGTACTCCCGGTGCCTGGCGAGCACGAACAGCGCGTAGTCGATGCCCACTCCGAGCCCGACCATGCTGCCCAGGACCGGTGCGAAGGTGGGGACCTCTGTCACCCCCGCCAGGACCGTCATCGTGGCGACCCCGACGGTCAGCCCGCAGACCGCCATGCCGATCGGCAGCGCGGCGGCGACGAGCGAACCGAACGCCAGGAACAGGATCGCGGCCGCTGCGAGGAGGCCGATCAGCTCGCTCGCGCCGCCGTCGGGGTCGGAGAAGGCGTAGAAGAGGCTCCCGCCCATCTCGATGCGCAGCGGCAGTTCGGCGCGCATCCGGTCGCCGAGATCGACGAGGGCGTCGAGGTCTTCGCCCGACAGCCGACTCTGGTCGGGGTACTGCACCCGGACGACCGCGATCCGCCCGTCCGCCGAAACGAGGCCGCCGCGCACGGCGGTGTCCCCGCCCGCGTGGAGCGCCCCCGCCGGGTCGCTCGTGCCGAGCACGTGCGGCAGCCGCTTCACCTCGGCCCGCAGCCGCGTGAGAGCGGTGCGCGCGCCGTCGTCGTCGAAGAAGGTCGCACCGTCGTCGAGGGGGGTGACAACCACTTGGGCGGTCATCCCCTCCTGGCCGGTGCCTGCCCGCTCGATCAGTTCCGCGGCCCGTCGGGAGTCCAGTCCCGGAGCGGTCAGCGAGTCCGCGGTACGCCCGCCGAAGGCGACGGCGGCGAGGACGGCGAGCGTGGCGGCGATCAGCCATGCCGCGATCACCCGCCAGGGATGACGGGCGGCGCTCGCGCCCAGGCGCAACAGGGCATTCGACAGCATCGGGTCCTCCAACCACCTCGTCGGCCGTCCTTGTACGGCCGCCGACGCCGAGGCTCGTCGCCACGGCGCGCCGCGGCATCGGCCCGTGGGCCGCGGATCCGTCGGCCCCGGGGCGGAGTGACGACCCGTCCTTTCGGCCGATGCGCGGCACGCCACGGTCCCTAGGCTGAGAACCGTGCTCCGAGACGACCTGCGAACCCTGTGGACCGAACCCCGGCCGCCCGACGCGCCCGCCCGGGTGCGGCGGGACTGGGCGCTGCTCGCCGTGGGCCTTGCCGGTGCGGTGCTGGAGGCCGCCCTGCGCGAGGACGTCGTGTGGCGGCCGGTGGCGGTGGTGTTCGCCGTATGGCTGTGCCTGCTGCTCCTGTGGCGCCGGACCCGTCCGCTGGCGATGGCGACGCTGGCGTTCGGCTCGGTGATGCTGCTTGAGGTGGCCTCGCTCGTCGCCGCACCGCGCGAGCCCGTCGGCCTGTACACCGGCGCGGTCGTGCTCGTGCTGGTGTACGCGCTGCCCCGGTGGGGATCGGGACGTGAGATCGTGCTGGGCGGCGCGGTGGTCGTCGCGGTCGGCGCGCTGTGTGTCGTCACGGACGAGACCCCGGTCGTCGAAAAGGTCGTGGGCTTCGTCTTCCTGCTGCTGCCCGGCGTGGTCGGGGCTGCCGTCCGGTTCTGGGTGACCGCTCGCGAGCGGCAGTTGGAGCAGGTGCGCTCCCGCGAGCGCGAGCAGCTCGCCCGGGAACTGCACGACACGGTGGCCCACCACGTGTCGGCCATGGTGATCATCGCCCAGGCGGGCCGGGTGCTCGCGGGCACCGACCCGTCCGCCGCCGTCGAGGCGCTGGAGGGGGTCGAGGAGGAAGGGGCGCGCACGCTGGAGGAGATGCGCGCCATGGTCGCCGCGCTGCGCGACCGTGAGGTCGGCGCCGAGCTGGCGCCCCCTGCCGGAGTCGCGGACCTGGAGCGCCTGGTGCGCACCCCGGGTGGTCGCCTCAGGGTCGACCTGGGGCTCGACGGCGAACTGGACGCGCTGCCCCCGGCCGTGGACGCGGCCGTCTACCGGATCGTGCAGGAGTCGGTGACCAACGCGCTGCGCCATGCGGTCGACGCGACCGAGCTCGTCGTTCGGGTCGCCGCGGAACGGCACGCGGTACGGGTGAGCGTGCGCGACAACGGCCGACGCACCGGCCGGGGGCGTGACGGATACGGACTTACCGGACTGCGCGAGCGCGCGACCCTGCTCGGCGGCACACTACGAGCTGGCCCGGGCAGTGACCGGGGCTGGCATGTCGAAGCCGAACTGCCGGGGGCGAGGAGCGAGAGCGGTGTCCATTAGCGTCCTCGTCGCTGACGACCAGACGATCATCCGCACCGGGTTGCGGATCATGCTGAACGCCCAGCCGGGCATCGAGGTGGTCGGCGAGGCCGCCGACGGGCGGGAAGCGGTACGTCTGGCCCACGAACTGCGCCCCGACGTCTGCCTGTTCGACATCCGCATGCCGGTACTCGACGGGCTCGAGGCCACCCGGCTGGTCGCTGGCCCGGGCGTCGCCGACCCGCTGGCCGTGGTCGTCATCACCACGTTCGACCTCGACGAGTACGTCTACGGCTCACTGCGTGCCGGTGCCCGCGGATTCCTCCTCAAGGACACGGGACCGGACCTTCTGGCGCAGGCCGTACGGTCGGCGTCCGACGGTGAGGCGCTCATCGCGCCCAGCGTCACCGTCCGTCTGCTCCAGGCATTCGCGGACCTGCCCGTCGGCCGGTCCGTGGCCCAGCCGGTCTCCCCCGTCACCGCCCGCGAGGAACAGGTGCTCCTCGCCGTCGCTCGCGGGCTGACCAACACCGAGATCGCCGATGCCCTGCACATCAGCCTCAGCACGGTGAAGACGCATCTGGCCAGCCTGATGGCCAAACTCGGCGCCCGCAACCGCGTCGAGATCGCGATGTGGGCCTACGAGACGCGCCGCATCCTCCCCGGAACCTGAGCCGGGTGCCGGGCCATGTCCCACGAGTCCCCGCCCGGACATCAGCGCACCGGTCGGCTCAGGTCGGCTCCACGTGCCTCCCGCAGCGATAAATCGCTGAATCGACAAGAAGGGCGAGCTTCGGCGGGAGCGCGGAGGGGTGCTGGTTGACCGGCAGGTAGGTGTGCTCCTGGCCGCGACGGATGTGGTCCTCGGTGACGTTCCTCAAGTCCTACCGCGGTCGCATCCGTGCAAGTACGCGGGCGGGCACCCTGCATTGGACAGATCAGCGAGCGCACGAGGTTCTCGCGCGTCAGTCAATCCACGCCCCACTCCTGTCACGAGGCACAACCCGAGTGCTTCCTCAGTTGGCCACACGCAGCTTGTTCACGGCATCGCACACGCCGTAGCATGTAATACATGAATCATGCGACTGGTCCTTACACCCTGCGTGCGGGTGTGCCTTCCGTTGAGGTCTTCCGCCGCCTGCGCACCGACGCCGGACTCTCCGACAAAGCGCCTGAAGCGGTCGCGCTCGCCTTGCCCAACACCTGGTACGGCGTGGTCCTCCATCACGAGAGCGAGCCCATAGGCATGGGTCGGATCATCGGTGACGGCGGCACCGCGTTTCAGGTCGTCGACATATGTGTGCACCCCGCGCATCAGGGGCGAGGGCTCGGCAAGCGCATCATGGCCGCACTCGTCGAGGAGTTGGAACACCGGGCGCCCGCCACCGCGTACGTGTCGCTGATCGCGGACGGCCCTGCGCGCTTCCTGTACGAGAAGTTCGGCTTCGCCGACACTGCCGCACACGGCTCGATCGGCATGTACCGCTCGATGGATGGGAGCCGCGCATCGTGAGGAACGCCTAAATCCGCAAGCAGCGGGTGGGCGACCTGCTCAACGAGTGGACTATCGTCGGCGAGTGGGTGCGCTGGAGGGTCCCGGGCGGAGTTGCACCACCACCGAGGTCAGCGTGAAGCCGCCCGTGACCTGTGCACGGCGATCTGGGACGACATCGGCGGCGAGCAGGTGACCCGCTGCACGTGTGCGTTCTCGCCCATGCGATGGCCGACGTGCAAGGCGACGTGCACCAAGGACTGGTCGGGGACTTGAGGGCACTTGCCGCCGCATCCGACCGGTTCCCACGCACAGCCGCGACCGCGCGGATCATTACCTCGTCCGACGCTCTCGGCCTGCTCGCCGAACAGGGGACGAACCCGCCGCGTCCGCCACGCGGCAAGCCGACGGATGGAACAACCGGGCGACGTTGGAGTTCGCACGACGACGGCGTCACAGCAGGCGAGATCGGGGCGCCGATGAGAAATGGCGTCGGCGGTGGTCTGTGTACTGTCCGGTGAACGCGGGGCGCCCAGCAAGGGAGAGCAACGGGATGAGACCACTTCGATACTCGATCAACGTCACGTTGGACGGCTGCTGCCATCACGAGGCAGGGCTCCCCCCGGACGAGGAGTCGATGCGCTACTGGACCGCTGAGATGGAGCGAGCCGCTGCCCTGATCTTCGGCCGGGTGACCTACGAGATGATGGAGTCGGCGTGGCGGAAGCCGACCGCGGGCACGTGGCCTGACTGGGTGGGTGAGTGGCAGGTCCCGTTCGCCGAGGCCATCGACCGGGCGAAGAAGTACGTCGTGTCGAGCACGCTGAGCGGGGTTGACTGGAACGCCGAACTGGTGCGGGGTGACTTGGGGCAAGCGGTGCGGCGGCTCAAGGAGGAGTCAGGCGAAGGCCTGTGGGTGGGTGGTGTGACGCTCCCCCTGGCGTTGGCGGATCTGGGACTGATCGACGAGTACGAGTTCCTTGTCCAGCCGGTGCTTGCCGGACACGGCCCGACGTTGCTCGCCGGTCTGCGCGAGCGCATCCAGCTCGAGCCCGTGGACCGCCACGAGTTCCGGTCAGGGGCGGTAGCCACGCGATACCGGCCCAGACGAGTTACGGCTTGACGTGACGCGCCCTGGCACGCTGGCCGCTCTCTCGCGACAGAACGAGGGCTCGGGGTCACGTTGCCCCGTAGGTGATCCGGCGGACTGGGTGCGGCGCGTCGAGGAACTGGCGGCCCGCGGAGTGCGCCGGGGGTGGCTGGCCAACCACGGCGATCTCACCGCACTGGAGCGGGGCTTGCGGGGCTTGCGGAGCTTGAGCTGTTGGGGTCGCCCGCCACGGCGAAGCGGCCCCAGTAGCCGATCATCCGCCGGGAGAGTTCGAGCTGGTCGTCGCCGTGGGGGAGGGGCTGGCCGAGGTAGTCCCAGAGGTAGCCGAGGTCGTCGACGTGGATGGCGCCGCCGAAGGGGAAGTCCCGGGCAACCTGGCTCCGCTGCTGGATGAGGTGGATGGACGTGCAGTGCGGGGTGTCGCTCTCGGCGCACTCGTAGGCGTAGCTCGGCACCAGGCCTGCCCCCTGCCGCTCTGCATCGCCGACTCCGGCCTGACGAGGGAGACGTTCTTCTGCATCGCCGTCGGCGGTGACGAGAAGGCGGTGGGCGGTCGGGCCGACGGCAAGGGCATGCTCAGGGAAGCCGGGGCCTCCTCCCCGAGGGCCACCTGGGACACGACCTGGTCGGCGGCGGAGTTCACCGCCGCCGCGAAGAAGATCTCCGCGGCGGGCGACAGCGGCAACTGCGCCAGCAGGCAACCTGACGACATAATTGCTGGGCATATTGTTAACAATCTTGTAGCCTGCGTGATGCCTCGGCCCCGAGGCGTCAGCGAAGCACTTGTTGCTCAGTGAGGGGAGACCCCGTGCAGCGGCTTTCAGCGCCCTTCGGGCGCGACGCGTTCACCCACCAGCACCCGGCGGGCACGCGAGACGAACACCGTGTGACGCGCAACCAGCTCATGAGGGGCGTGGCGCTCGCGAGCTGCCTCGTTCTCACGGCGGTCGCGGCGCCCGCCTCCGTCGCGGTGGCCGCCCCGGCCACGGCCACCGCGCAGCGCCGCGGTCCCGCCGCGGACCCGCAGGACTCCGCGCTGGCCTTCGACTCCGCCGCCTACACGACGATCAGCGTCACCGTCGACGGCAGGCCGGTGAACGTGCGCTGGTACAAGGAGATCTGCTACGTCGCCGACCCGGTCGCGGCGGCGGCACAGCAGCCCGGAGGTCCCGGCGGCGGCACCACCACGATCCCCAACACCGCGTGCGGCTACCAGAGCATGAACGTGTTCGTCCCGGAGAGCACCTTCGGCGACCAGCGGGCGCCGGTCTACTTCGCGGTGAACAACAGCGGCTGGAAAGCCAGTTACGTCAGGGCGAGCGTGACCCCGGGCACGTCCTACGACAGCTCGACGAGCACCGTCGGCGCCGCGCTGAAGGCGGGGTACGTCTTCGTCGACGTCGCGAGCCGCAGCCGCGGCCTGGTCGGCGCCGACGGCTCGGCCCCCGGCAAGGCGCCCGCGGCCGTGGTCGACGCCAAGGCCGCCGTCCGCTACCTGCGCCTCAACGACGCCACCATGCCCGGCAGCGCCGAGCGGATCGTCGTCAACGGCACCAGCGGCGGTGGCGCACTGGCCTCGATCCTGGGCGCCTCCGGGAACAGCGGCGAGTACGACCCCTACCTCGCCGCGATCGGCGCCGCGGGCATCGACGCCAAGGGCCGCAGCAACCTGCGCGACGACGTCTTCGCCGTCAACGCGTACTGCCCGATCACCGACCTCGGGAACGCCGACGTGGCCTACGAGTGGCTGTACAACGTCCTCGCCACCCGCGACGCCACCGGCTCGAACCCGTCGCCCGAGGACGCCGCCGACATCGCGGAGCAGTTCGCCGCGTACGAGAAGCGCCTCCGGCTGCGCAACCCCGACGGCTCCCGGCTCACCGCCGCCACCATGCTCGACACCATTGAGAAGGAGGTCATCCGCTCCGCCGAGACCTACCTCAAGGCGGACCCCACCCACACGATCCCGCCCCTGGGCGGCACTTTCGAGATCACCTCCAGGGGCACCACCACGTCATACGTCAACGACTGGATCGACGTCGACACCGCCACCGGCGAGGTGCGCTCCGTCGACATGGCCAACTACCTCGCCTTCGTCGCCACCCAGGCCACGCTCAAGACGACCCCCGCCTTCGACGCGGTGGGCGTCAACGGGAACACCACCAGCGGCACCGAGACCGACCTCTTCGGCCCGCCGACCCAGAGGTACATGAACTACACGGAGTTCAGCTGGAACCACAACGACGTCCCCGGCGACGGCAGCGGCCTCGACGACACCGGGCTGACCTGGGACCAGTACACGGCGAAGAAGCGCACCACCGTCGACGACCAGGTCCGCCTGATCGATCCGATGGCCTTCATCGGCACCCGCGCCGACACCGCGCCCCACTGGTACGTCCGCCACGGCACCCGCGACCGGGACACCTCGTTCACCGTCTCGGTCAACCTCGACCGGGCGCTCGCCGCGGACAAGCAGGTCGAGGATCTGAACTACCGGCTCGCCTGGAACCAGCCGCACGCGGGCAACTACGACGTGCCCGAGGCCATGGCCTGGATCGCCAAGGCCGTCCGCACGGCAGGCGACCCGCTCACCTCCCACCGAGCGGATCGGGTCATCCCGTCGATGCTCTCCCAGGCGAGGGGCTCCGCGGAGCGCTCGTGGTGACCGCGCGGGGTGCGGTGGTACTCGAAGCCCCCGGCACCGTGCCAGCCACCGAGCGCGCGGGCCTGCTCGACCGTCTCCGGGAACATGGTCATCGCGCCGGGGTCCTGGGATACGGGCCGACGGGAGCACTGTTCAGCAGTGCATGTCCGTCGCTCTGGCCCGCCTGCGACTCCGCTCTGTCCGTTCCGTTCTGATCTTCGTCCGCCCTTGCTGAAGCCCGCCCCCAAGAAAGCTCACCGACTTCCACACCACCCACCTCGAGCGCCCAGTCAGCTCTTGACGAGGTCCTGGGCCAGCATGCTCCGCGCACAGGCGACGATGGCCTCCTCGGGCGACCGGGGATGCCAGCCCAACACCCGGCGTGCCCGGTCGTCCGACACCTTCTTGACATGGTCGAGGTCCGCCGCGACCGGGCGGAACTCCGCGGAGAAGACGGCGGCCAGCCGGACCACCGTGTTGGGGATGGTGCGGGTCGGCACCCGGTGGGCGGCGTCGCCGAGGCGTGATCGCAGGACCGAGCCGATCTGGTGCAGGGAGAGCGCGGGTCCGCCCGCGAGCAGGATGCGCCGACCGGCGGCGGCGGGGCTGGTCATGGCGGTGACATGGGCCTGCGCCACGTCACGGACGTCGACGATCGGCACCCACATCCTCGGGTAGCCCGGCATCTCACCGTTGAGGCTGCGCCGCACGATGTGGTTCGCGCCGGAGATCCGCGTGCCCAGCACGGGGCCCAGGACCGCGACCGGCAGCATCGTCACGAGTTCCATGGTGCGGGCCCGCGTGGTCACGAAGTCCCAGGCGTCGCGCTCCGCCAGGGTCTTGCTCCTGCCGTAGGCGTCCATGCCCGGTCCGTCGAGCACCGACCAGTCGTCCTCGGTGAACGTACGGTCGGTGCGCCCGTGGCCGAAGCCGACCGCGTGGAACGCCGACGTCAGGACCGTCCGCCGGACGCCCGCGTCGCGTGCCGCGCGCAGCACGCGCAGCGTGCCCTCGCGGGCCGGGCCGATGACGTCCTGCTCGTTCCTGACCTTCCCGAGGTGCACGGGCGACGCCACGTGCAGGACGAAGTCGCATCCGCCCAGGGCCTCGGCCCATCCGGCATCGCTTCTCAGGTCAGCGGCGACGAAGCTCAGACGCTCACCGTGGGTCATCCCGGCGTCGGTGAGGGCCGTCCGCACACCGGGCTCACGCTCCAGTGAGCGGACGGTGGTGCGCACGGCGTATCCCCGCTCCAGCAGTTGGAGGATGCAGTGCCCGGCGATGAAGCCGGACCCGCCGGTGACGAGGACACGCTGTTCATGGGTCGGCATGGTGCCCGCCCCTCACTTTCCAGGGTTCGGTAGATCGTGGTGCCTGGATCCTCGTTCCGCGCCGAAGGCCGAGCCAGTTCCCTGTGTGTCCAGGGGAGTGGCAGGACCCCCTCACGCGAGCCGGAGGCGGCCTAGCGTGGAGGCATGAGCGAACAGCCGAACCTGCTGGGAGAGTTTCTGCGCGCTCGGCGCGCGCTCGTCACCCCGGAGGAGGCGGGCATCCCCGTCGTGGGTGTGCGCCGGGTGCCGGGGCTGCGGCGGGAGGAAGTGGCCATGCTGGCCGGTATCAGCGCCGACTACTACCTGCGCCTGGAACGCGGCCGGGACCGCCGCCCGTCCGTGCAGGTCCTCGAGTCCCTCACCGGCGTGCTGCGCCTCGATGACGACACCAGGGCGTATCTGTTCAGTCTGGCCGCCGACCGTCCCCGCCGTGTCCGGCGCCGACGGCGGGAGTCGGTGCCGTCCAGCACGGTGCGCTTTCTGTCGCTGCTGCCGGTTCCCGCGTTCGTCGAGGGGCGCTACCTCGACGTCCTCGCCACCAACCCGCTCGCCACCGCGCTCTCGCCACGGCTGGTGACGGGCGGCAACCGGCTGCGGGACGTCTTCCTCGACCCCGCCGAACAGAGCCTGTTCCCCGACTGGAAAGGGACCGCGGCAGCCCTGCTGGCAGGCTTCCGCGAGGCGGTCGGCCCCGACACGGACGACCCGCGCTGCATCGAACTCGTCGGTGAACTCTCCCTCGCCAGCCCGCTGTTCCAGAAGCTCTGGACCCGGCACGACGTACGCCCCCGGGGCGGTGCCACCGTGTGCTTCCAGCATCCGCAGGTCGGGGACATCACCCTCAGCCGGGAGAAACTCCACATCACCGGCACCGACGGCATGATGCTCGTCGCCTTCCACCCTGCTCCGGGCACTGCCAACGAGGACAAACTGGTGCTGCTCCGGTCGATGGCCGAGCGGCCGGGCCCGCCCCGCCTCAGCGAGCCCGGTCGGTGAAGGGCGCCGCCGTCGCCGCGGATCTCAGATCTGGTTCAGGCCGCCGTCGACGTACAGGCTCGAACCGGTGATGAAGCTGCTCTGCTCGGAGGCGAGGAAGGCCACGGCGGCGGCGATCTCCTCCGGGCGCCCGAGTCGGCCCAGCGGCACCTGTGTCGCCAGGTGCTCCCTGAGGGCGGCGGACCCCTCCGGGTCCGGAGCGAGCCCCGACAGACCGGGGGTGTCGGTCGGGCCGGGCGTCAGGGTGTTGACCCGGATGCCCCGTCCCTTGAGTTCGTTGGCCCAGGTCCGGGAGAACGACCGGGTGGCGGCCTTGGTCGCCGCGTACACACCGAACGCCTCGGCGCCGACGTCGACGTTGGTGGAGCCGTTCAGGATCACCGAGGCGCCGTCGTTGAGCAGGGGCAGCGCCTTCTGCACGGTGAACAGCGTGCCCCGGACGTTGATGCCGAAGAGGGTGTCGAAGTGCTCCTCGGTGACCTGTTCGAGCGGCACGAACTCGGCGACCGAGGCGTTCGCGAACAGGACGTCCAGGCCCCGTCCCCGGCCCCGTACCGTCTCGTAGAGCCGGTCCAGGTCGGCCGGGTCCGCGATGTCGCCGACCACCGCGGTGGCCGCCGCACCGATGACGTCGACGGCCGCTTCGAGTTCGGCCTCGCGTCGGCCGGTGATGAACACGTGCGCGCCCTCGGCCGCCAGCCGTACGGCGCTGGCCAGGCCGATGCCGGAGCCGCCTCCGGTGATGACAGCGGTCTTGCCCTCGAGCAGTCCCATGAGCGAACGCCTCCTCAGAATTCCGCATCGATCGATGCGGAACTCGAACGCTAGCACTTCCGTAGCGATCGATGCGGAAGAGGTAGGCTGCGGGTGTGGCAACCAAGAAGCGCGGCCCCGTCGGCCGACCGCGAGGATTCGACGCCGACGAGGCGCTGGAGCGCGCCATGCTGGTCTTCTGGGAGCACGGCTACGAAGGCGCCAGCCTGGCCAGCCTGACCGACGCGATGGGCATCTCCACCACCAGCATGTACGCGGCCTTCGGCAACAAGGAGGAACTGTTCCGCAAGGTCCTGGAGCGCTACACCGAAGGCCCGAGCGCCTATCTGGCCCGGGCCCTGGGGGAGCCGACCGCCCTCGGCGTCGCCACCGCGGTCCTGACGGGAGTCGTTCGCACCACCACCCGCCCGGCCCGTCCTCATGGGTGCCTGGGCGTCCAGGGCGCCCTGGCCACCAGCGACCCCGGGCAGGGAGTGCGCGACCTCCTCGCCGACTGGCGCAACGACGGCTGCTGCCGACTCCGGGAGCGGTTCCAGCGGGCCGTCGACGAGGGCGACCTGCCTCCGGAGGCCGACCCGGGGCTCCTGGCCCGCTATGTCAGCACCTTGGCGTTCGGCATCGCCGTGCAGGCCGCGAGCGGCGTCGGTTCCGATGAACTCCAGGAAATGGCCGACGCCGCCCTGCGCGGCTGGCCGCTGTCCTGAGGGTCGGCGGCTCAGCCCTCCGGGTGCAGCAGCCCCCGCCGGTAGGCCGGTACGAGGTGCTGCGGCACCCGATAGGTCACACCGTCCACCGTCACGGGCACCAGGTTCGGGGTGCTCGCCTTCCACTGGGCGCGGCGGTGGCGGGTGTTGCTGCGGGACATCTTGCGCTTGGGAACGGCCATGGAGGGCTTCCTCTCGGGAGGGACGCGGGATCCGGTGGCCGACGCTACATGAAAACGGTGTTCATTACTAACGGTGTGCGCCGACGGGCGCCTCCCGGTCAGGGGAGACGCCCGGCATCCCGCGGCCGTCTCAGCCGCCGTAGTACGCCCGCAGCCGCCCCGCCGCCCCCGGCCCCGCCCGCGACGCGTCCAGGGCGAGCAGCCCCGCCCCCAGCACGGGCGGCGCGGTCACGAAGCCGATGACCGCCTTCGGTGCCCGCTCGGCCAGGAGTTCCGCGATACGCGCCTCCAGTGCGGGATGGCGCGCGGCGAGCACGCCGCCGCCGAGCAGCACCGGTGCCTCCTCGTCCAGCAGCCCGAGCCGCCCGAGCGCCACCGTCGACAGCGCTACGACCTCCTCGGCCAGCCGGTGCACCACCGACAGCGCCACCGGGTCACCCCCGGCCGCCACCCGGAAGAGGACCGGCGTCAGTTCATGGCGCCGCTCGTCCGCGATCCGCTTCAGGTGCAGGGCCTCGATGAGGGCGTACATCGTCTCCAGGCCGAAGTGCGCGGGCAGTGCCCGGGCCAGCTCGGTCGGCTCGCCCCGGCCGTCCTCGGCGCGGGCCGCGAACCACAGGGCCTCGTCGGCGAGTTCGCCGCCCCCGCCCCAGTCCCCGGAGATCTTCCCGATCGCCGGGAAGCGCGCGGTCCGCCCGTCCGGGGTCATGCCGACGCAGTTGATGCCCGCGCCGCAGACCACGGCCACGCCCCGCGGCTCGTCGACCCCGGCCCGCAGGATCGCGAAGGTGTCGTTGTGCACCCGCACCGAGCGGCTCCAGCCCCGCCCGAGGAGGGCCCGTTCCAGCGCCGCCTCCTCCACGGGCAGATCGGCGTTGGCGAGACAGGCGGTGACATGGTCGAACGAGGCCGGGACCCCGGCGTCCGCGACCGCCCGGCCCACGATCTCCGCGAGCCCGTCGACCGCCGCCGCGACCCCCACCACCGGCGGCTGGAACTTGCCGCCCCGCGCCGTCCCGAGCACGTCCCCCTCCCGGGAGAGGACCGCCACGTCGGTCTTGCTGTTCCCGGCGTCGATCGCCAGGAGCGTCCCGTTCACGCCCACGCGAGGTGCTCCCGGTTGTGCGCGATCAGCCGGTCCGTGAGGCCCTCGGCGTACTCGTACTGCCCGACCAGCGGATGCGCGAGCAGCGCCTTGAAGACCCGGTCCCGGCCGCCGCGCAGCGCCGCCTCCAGGGCCAGGTCCTCGTACGCGGTCACCTGCGCGATCAGCCCGGCGTACAGCGGATCGAGCGGCGCCACCGGCAGCGGCTGCGCGCCCTTGGGACCCACCGCCGCCTGCGTCTCGATGACGGCGTCGTCCGGCAGGAACGGCAGGGTGCCGTTGTTGTACGCGTTCACCACCTGGTACGGCGAACCGCCCCCGCCGAGCAGGGCGGCGGCGAGGTCCACGGCCGCCTCCGAGTAGAAGGCGCCGCCCCGCCTGGCGAGCAGCGCGGGTTTCTCGTCGAGCGCCGGATCGCCGTACATCTCCAGCAACTCCCGCTCCATGGCGGCGACTTCGGCCGCCCGCGACGGCTTGGTACCCAGTTCCCGTACCACCTCGTCGTGCGCGTAGTAGTAGCGCAGGTAGTACGACGGGACCACCCCGAGCCGGTCCAGGACCGGGCGCGGCAGCCGCAGGTCGGCGGCGATCGTGTCGCCGTGCCCGGCGAGCAGCCCGGGGAGCACGTCCTCCCCTTCCGGGCCGCCGAGCCGTACCGCCGTCTCCCAGGTCAGGTGGTTGAGCCCGACGTGGTCGAGATGGAGGTCGGCCGGGGCCACCTCCCACAGCTCCGCGAACTTGCGCTGGAGCCCGATGGCCACGTTGCACAGGCCCACGGCCCGGTGCCCGGCGTGCAGCAGGGCGCGGGTGACGATGCCGACGGGGTTGGTGAAGTCGATGATCCAGGCGTTCGGGCTGGTGCGCCGGACCCGTTCGGCGATGTCCAGGACGACCGGGACCGTCCGCAGCGCCTTGGCGAGGCCGCCCGCGCCGGTGGTCTCCTGGCCGACGCAGCCGCACTCCAGCGGCCAGGTCTCGTCCTCGTTCCGGGCGGCCTGCCCGCCGACCCGCAGTTGCAGCAGCACGGCGTCGGCGCCCTCGACCCCGGCGTCCAGGTCGCCGGTGGTGACGATCCTCCCGGGGTGGCCCTGCCTGGCGAAGATACGGCGGGCGAGTCCGGCGACCAGTTCCAGCCGCTCGGCGGCCGGGTCGACGAGGGTGAGTTCGGTGACGGGCAGGGTGTCGCGCAACCGCGCGAAACCGTCGATCAGTTCGGGGGTGTAGGTGGAGCCGCCCCCCACGACAGCGAGCTTCATGGTGTGTCTGTCAGCCCTTCACTCCGGTCAGTGTGACTCCCTCGACGAACGCCTTCTGGGCGAAGAAGAACACGAGGATCACGGGGGCCATGACCAGGACGGTCGCGGCCATGGTCAGATTCCAGTCGGTGTGGTGCGCGCCCTTGAAGGATTCCAGGCCGTAGCTCAGGGTCCACGCCGCCGGGTTCTCGGAGGCGTAGATCTGTGGCCCGAAGTAGTCGTTCCAGCAGTAGAAGAACTGGAACAGGGCCACGGCGGCGATCCCGGGCTTCGCCATCGGCAGGACGACCCTGACCAGGGTGCGCAGTTCGCCGCAGCCGTCGATGCGGGCGGCCTCGACGTACTCGTTCGGGATGGTCAGCAGGAACTGCCGCAGCAGGAAGATCGCGAACGCGTCGCCGAAGGCCATCGGGATGATCAGCGGCCACAGGGTGCCCGACAGGTCGAGCTGCTTCGCCCAGAACAGGTACATCGGGATGATCACCACCTGCGGCGGCAGCATCATCATCGAGATGACGAGCAGCAGCGACAGATGGCGGCCACGGAAGCGGAACTTGGCGAGCGCGTACGCCACCGGGACGGACGACACCACCACCAGGACGGTGCCGAGTCCGGCGTAGAGCAGCGAGTTCTTCCACCAGGTGACGAAGCCGGGGGTCTCGAAGACCTGGACGTAGTTGTCCCAGTGCCAGGAGTCCGGCGTGAGGTCCCGGGTCAGGGCCTGCTGGTCGCTCATGAGCGAGGTCAGCAGGACGAACACGAAGGGCAGTACGAAGAACAGGGCCGCGGCGACGCCGAGTGAGTGGACGGCGATCCAGTGCAGCAGCGCCTTGCGCCGGACGGTGGCGGGGACGAGGACGGGAGGGGAGGTCATGGTTCAGTCACCCGAGCCGATCAGGCCGCCGCGCCGCCGCATGAGCAGCGCGGTGAAGGTCATGGAGAGGGCGAACAGGACGAGGGCGACGACACAGGCGGCGCCGTAGTCGAAGCGGCCGAAGCCGAGGTTGTAGACGAGCTGCGGCAGCGTGAGCGTGGAGTCGTCCGGGTAGCCCGGTTCGAAGGTCTGGCCGGAGCCGCCCATCACGCCGGAGGCGACCTTCGAGGCCACGATCGGCTGGGTGTAGTACTGCATCGCGCCGATGATCCCGGTGACGACCGCGAAGAGGACGATCGGCGAGATGGTCGGCAGGGTCACGTACCGGAACCGCTGCCAGGCCGAGGCGCCGTCCAGCTCCGCCGCCTCGTACTGCTCCTTCGGTACGTCGAGCAGGGCCGCCATGAAGATCACCATCAGGTCGCCGACGCCCCACACGGCGAGGACCGTCAGCGCGGGCTTGGACCAGTCGGCGTCGTTGAACCAGGAGGGCGCGGGCAGACCGACCGCCTCGAGCAGGGAGTTGACCGGTCCCGTGCCGGGGTTGAGCAGGAAGACGAAGGCGAGGGTCGCGGCCACCGGCGGGGCCAGGTAGGGCAGGTAGAAGAGGGTCCGGAAGACGCCGGTGCCGGTCTTGATCTTGGTGATGAGCAGGCCGGTGCCGAGTCCGAAGACCACCCGGCAGGCGACCATGACGACCGCGAGCCACAGCGTGTTCTGCATCGCGGGCCAGAACTTCGGCAGGTCGGTGAGGACGTACGTCCAGTTGTCCAGCCCCCGCCAGGTCGGCGGGTTGAGGCCGTCGTACTTCATCAGCGAGAAGTACACGGTGGACAGGAGCGGATAGGCGAAGAAGACGCCGAACCCGATCAGCCAGGGCGACATGAAGGCCAGCGTGCGCAGCGCCTCGCGGCGGCGCTTCGACCGCCGGGCGCGCCGCCGGGCGGCGGACGCGGCGGCCGGGGCCGGGTCCGCCGTCTTCGCGGGCAGGGTGTCCGTGCTCATGGCAGCCGCTCCGGCCGTCACTTGGACCGGGCGATGTCGCGGTCTATCTGGGCGGCGGTCTCCTCCAGACCCTTCTGCAGATCGCTGACCTCGCCCTTCTCGTACTTCTGGGCGAAGTCGGTGAGGGTGTCCTGGTAGGTGGAGCCGTTGACCGCGTTGTCCGAGGTGGTGGACTCGGGGTGCTGGGCGATGTCGAGGAAGACCCGGAAGCGGTCGTCGAACTTCAGGTCGGGGGACTTCAGCGCGTCCAGGGTGGAGGGCACATTGCCGATCGCGCCCGCGAAGCTCACCACGGCGTCGGTGTCCATGGTCATGTATTTGACGAGTTCCCAGGCGGCGTTCTGCTTCTTGCTCTGCGGGGCGATGCCCATGATCGTGCCGGAGAGGTAGCCCTTGCCGTACTCCTTCACCTCGTCGTCGGCGACGGGCAGCGGGGCCACGCCCACCTCGAAGTCGACGCCCGCGTCCTCGATGAAGTTCAGCCGCCACTCGCCGTCGAGCTGCATGGCGACCTGACCGGTGTGGAAGGGGTGCTCGGCGCCCCACTCGTCACCGAAGGTGGTGCGGTACTTGTCGAGCTTCCTGAACCCGCCGAGGTCGTCCACCAGCGACTTCTGATACGTCATCATCTCGGCGAAGGCCGGGTCCTTGGCGATGTTGGACTTGCCGTCGGCGTCGAAGTACCGGTGGTTCCACTGGGACATGTAGTGCGAGACGACCGTCTCGTAGCCGAGGTAGTTCGGCATGAAGCCGAGCTGTTCGTACGAGTCACCCTTGGGCTTCGTCAGCTTCTTCGCGACCTCGGTGAACTCCGACCAGGTCTTCGGCGGGGCGGTGATCCCGGCCGCCTCGAAG
This sequence comes from Streptomyces sp. NPDC057877, assembly GCF_042796855.1. NCBI lineage: Bacteria > Bacillati > Actinomycetota > Actinomycetes > Kitasatosporales > Streptomycetaceae > Streptomyces > Streptomyces sp. NPDC057877. The sequence goes on along the minus strand of NZ_JBHVMS010000010.1, from coordinate 45,797 downwards.
GCGTCCTTGTTGTAGTACAGCCCGTACGCGTCGGAGAGCAGCGGCAGCGCGCAGCGCACGCCCTCGAACTGGGTGTACTCCTGGAGGACCTTCGGGAACGTCTTGTCGAGGTCGACCTCGTCCTTCTCCAGGAAGGGTCCCAGGTCGGCGAGCGCGCCGGAGGCGCAGAACTTGCCGACGTTGGCGGTGGTGAACGAGGAGACCACGTCCGGCCCGTTCGAACCGCCCGCCCGCAGGGCCTGGTTGAGCTTGTCGTCGTTGATGTTGCCGACGACCTTCACCCTGATGTTCGGGTGGGCCTTCTCGAAGCGGGCCACGTTGTCCTTGATCGCCTTGACCTCGGACGGGGCCGACCAGCCGTGCCAGAAGGTGATGGTGGTCTCGGCGTTGGGGTCGTCGGTCGCGGTGTTGTCCGTGGAGCCGGTACAGGCGGAGGCGAGGAGGGCGGCCGAGACGGTGACGGCGAGCGCGGCGGCGGTTCTGCGCGGGGGTACGGGCATGGCGGTGTCTCCCGGTGGCGAGGGCGAACGGGGTGGGGAAGGCGGACGCGGGGTGTGCTGGTCGGACCCCGGGGCGCGACGGCGCCGGGGCTGACGGGTCGGGGGCGGTCAGCGCGAGGTGTCGAAGACCTCGTCGCGGGTGGTGGCCAGGGCGCTTTCGAGCGCCCCGCGGAGCACGGGGGCCCCGGGCACGGCGGTGAGGACGAGCCGCGGCCGGGAGGCCGCGAGGTCGGCGAGTTCGGACTGGACGCGGGCCCGCAGGGGCTCGCCACCGGCGACGAGCACGCCCCCGGACAGCACGATCAGCTCCGGGTCGAGTACGGCGACCAGCGAGGCGAGTCCGGTGGCGAGCCGCTCCGCGTACCGGTCGAGCAGCTCCGCGTACCGGCTGTCGTCCTCGTGGGCCTGGGCGGCCCGGGCGAGCAGGTCGCTCGCGACCGGCACATAGGGCCGCTCGGGGGTGTCGATGCCGACGTCCAGGGCGAGCCGGGGGATGGCCTGGACGCCCGCGAGTTCCTGGAAGCCACCGGAGTTGGCCTTGGTGACCTGACGGACCAGCGGGGTACCGGGCACCGGCAGGAAGCCGACCTCGCCCGCACCGCCGGTGAAGCCGCGGTGCAGCCTGCCGCCGAGGACGAGGGCGGCGCCGATGCCCTCCTCGTTCCACAGCAGGGCGAAGTCGGCATGGCCGCGGGCGGCACCGAGCCGCTGCTCGGCGATGGCCACGAGATTGACGTCGTTCTCGTACTCGAACGGCATCGGCAGGGCGGCGGCCAGCTCCGCCAGCAGGGTGGGGGAGTGCCAGCCGGGCAGGTGGGAGGCGTACCGCAGCCGTCCGGTGGCCGGGTCGAAGGCGCCGGGGGTGCCGATCACCAGGCGCCGGACCTCACCGGCGGTGAGCCCCGCGGCCTTGACGGCCCCGTCGAGCGCGTCGCCGACCTGCCGGACCACGCCGGTGCCGGTACGGCCGCCGGTGCGCAGCTCGTACTCGCCCACCACGGCGCCGGTGATGTCGGCCACCGCGGCGCGGACGCGGTGTTCGTTGACGTCCAGTCCGGCGGCGTACGCGGCCCGGGCGTTGAGCGCGTAGAGCTGGGCGCTCGGGCCCGGGCGGCCCGCGCTGGTGCCGGTGACGACGACGAGCCCGGCGGCCTCGAGCCGGGCGAGGAGCTGCGAGGCGGTCGGCTTCGACAGGCCGGTGAGCTTGCCGATCCGGGTGCGGGAGAGGCTGCCGTGTTCGAGCAGCAGGTCGAGGGCGGCGCGGTCGTTCATGGCGCGCAGCACGCTGGGCGTGCCCGGGGTTCCCGGAGTGTCCTGACTCGTCCCTGCCATGGGGTCGCACCTGCCCTTCGACGCTGGTGGAGCCATTGTGACGCGTACGGCGCCCGGCTCCGCCGGTGGATCTGTTAGCAAAGTTTCCTATCGGTTAGGGAGGACGGTAGGACGAGCGTCGTGGAACCGTCAATACCCGGTCGTGGGACGGCCCCGTCGGCAACGCAAGCGTTACCGGCGGGGCCGCTGGGGGAGGGAAGCCCGTCCTCAGCCCGTGGGGAAGGAGTCCGGGGTACGGATCCGGTCGCGGACCCAGACACCGGCGGGCTTGAGTGACGTGGTGCCGGTCCAGGGGCCGTTGGTGCCGCAGGTACCGGCCTTGAACACGGCGCCGGAGCGCTGGTCGTCGGAGAAGTTCCAGTTGACCCAGCTGATCTTCCTGGCGGCCATCAGGTCGAGGTACCGCTGGGCGTTGGCGAAGTCGTTCGGGCCGTCGCCGGATGCCTCCTGGGTGCCGAACTCCGTGACGAAGACGGGGATCCGGTTCGACGCCCGGTCGAGGGCGTCCAGGTACTCCTGGCCGTGCGAGGCCGCGTAGAAGTGGAACGTATACATGATGTTGGTCGCCCGCACCGGATCGTTGATGACGTCGGTCTCGTCGCGGCCGTCCGAGATGCCGAGCGAGCCCCAGCCGTGCGTGCCGACGAGGATGGGCGTGGCCGGGTCCTGGGCGCGGATGACGGGGATGAGCTGCTCGGCGTAGGACCTGACCCGCGACCAGCTCACGCCGTTGGGCTCGTTGGCGATGTCGTACAGCAGGTTTGTCTTGCCGCGGTGCCGCTGGGCGATCTCGGTGAAGAACGTCTTGGCGCGCTCCAGGTTGTGGTTCGGGTCGCCGGGTGTGAGCTGGTGCCAGTCGACGAGGGCGTACATGCCGCGGGCGGTGGCCATCTCGATGAGCTGGTGCACCCGGTCGGTGAACATCCTCGGGTTGGTCTCGTAGCCGCCCTCCTGGACGTAGAGCGAGATGCGCAGGACGTCGGCGTTCCAGTCACCCGCGAGCGCGTCCAGGGAGCCGTTGGTCAGGCACTGGCTGTACCACTGGAGTCCGTGGCTGCTCATGCCGCGCAGCTGGACCGGTTTGCCGTACTGGTTGCACAGTTGCACGCCGCACACCTTCAGCCGCCCGTTGACGGCGGCGGGCGTACTGCCCGGTGGCGTCCCGCCCCCGTCGCTCCGCGTGCTGACGCTGAGGGACTGGGAGGCCGCGGACACATTGCCCGCCGCGTCCCGGGCGCGCACGGTGAACGCGTACGCCGTGCTCGGCGTCAGGCCGCCGACGGTGTACGAGGTGCCGGTCGTGGTGGTGACCTGGGTGCCGTCGCGGTAGAGCGTGTAGCCGGTCACGCCCACATTGTCGGTGGACGCGTTCCAGGCCAGCGACACGCTGGTGGCGGTGGTGCCCGTGCTGCGCAGGCTCGTCGGCACGGAGGGGGCGGCGGTGTCCGTGCCGCCGCCGCTGTCGCCGAGGGGCTTCCACAGCGCGGGGGTGCTGGAGGGTTCCCAGCCGGTGAGGGACGTGTGGCTCTGCAGGCACTCGTAGTCCTTGCCGCCGTAGGACACGCGGGTGCCCGCCGGGTACGGGGTGTTGGGCTGCCAGGCCGGATAGGCGGCGATCCGGGCGGCGCTGGTGGGCTCGGAGGCGGTGGTGGACGCGCCGGTGGACGCGGTCGCGGCGGCGGGGATCAGGCCGAGGCCGAGACCGGTGAGGAGCGCGCCGGTGAGGAGGGTGGAGAGGGGTCTGCGCATGATGACCTCGTGGTGGGGATTGGGCACGGGGCACACTGGCGAACTGTAAGGAAAGCTTCCTTACGATTGCTGCGAGGGTAGGAGCATGACGGGACACGGTCAAGGGTGCGGACCGAGGGAGGCAGATCGACGGACGCGGACCGAGGGAGGCGGACCCGGCGGACGCGGACCGATGAGTTTCTCCGCGTGCGGCGGTCAGAGATCATGTCGGTGCAACACACAGACCGAGGAACCGAGGTACCGAAGATGCGCACTCTGATCAGCACGGCCTTCGTATCACTCGACGGCGTCGTGGAGGCCCCGGGCGGCGAGCCCGGCTACCGGAACTCGGGGTGGACCTTCAAGGAGGTGGAGTTCCTCCCCGAGGCCTACGAGATCAAGGGCCGCGAGCAACAGGAAGCCGCCGCGCTGCTGTTGGGCCGGGTGAGCTACGAGGCGTTCAGCCCGGTGTGGCCGGACATGGAGGAGTTCGCCGAGTACAAGGTGATGCCGAAGTACGTCGTCTCCACCACGCTCACCGAGGACGACCTCGTGTCGAACTGGGGCGAGACCACGATCCTGCGCTCACTCGACGAGGTCGCCGCGCTGAAGGAGACGGAGGGCGGGCCCATCATCGTGCACGGCAGCGCGTCCCTGAACCACGCCCTCTCGGACGCCGGGCTCATCGACCGCTACCACCTGCTCGTCTTCCCGCTGCTGCTCGGCGCGGGCAAGCGTCTGTTCAGCACCTCCGACAAGGACACGCAGAAGCTGAAGCTCGTCGAGCACGAGGCCTATGCCAACGGCCTGCAGAAGATGGTCTTCGACGTCGTCCGCTGACCGGATCCCGGCTGCCCGCCGGGCCCGACCGCCCTCACCGGCACGCGTCCGCGATGCCCGGGGCCACCCGCAGCGCGTTGGCCGCGATGGTGAGGGCGGGGTCGAGGGCCGCCGAGGACGGGAAGAACGAGCCGTCCACGATCCAGAGGTTGTCGACGTCGTGGCTGCGGCACTGTGAATCGAGCACGCTGGTCGAGGGGGCATGGCCTGCCACGGCGGTCCCGCACATGTGTGAGTCCGTGGCGATGTCCATCCGCTCGGTCAGGACCACCGGGTACCCGGCCTTGCGTACCGCCTTGGTGATCCGCCGGACCAACTCCTCGTGCGGACCGTGTTGTTGGGGGGGGGCGAGTCGATGATGGCGCGTGCACCGTCGACCCGGACCCGGTTGTCGGGGTCGGGCAGGTTCTCGGTGGTCAGGTAGAGGTCGATGCTGTGGTCGGTGACGGCCTTCAGGGCCCACATGGGTGCCCACGAGCGCGCCCAGTCCGCGATCGCGTACGGGAAGTGGCCGGGCCAACCGCCGTAGAGATAGAAGACCTTGGTCATCAATGGCTCCAAGGGGGGCAGAGGGCTTTGGTGATGGAGCCGTCGTGATTTGGTGATTTGGTGACCCGGCCTCGGGGACCTTGGTGAGGCTTGGTAAAGTTTGGTGATACGATTCATCATTCCTTGGTAAACCGTATCACCAAGTGAGGTGCGGTCAACCGGAGCGGAGGGGGAAATTAGGATTGCCGGGTATCGGGCGACCGAGAGGCCCGCGGCATCGTCGGAGGGTTGGACAGCGCGTTGGTCACCATGAAGGACGTGGCACGGGCCGCGGGAGTCTCCCAGGCGACCGTGTCGTACGTCTACAGCAACCTGGGCAGGGTCTCCCAGGCCCAGCGCGAGCATGTCTACGCCGTGGCCGCCCAGCTCGGATACGCCGGGCCGAACGCGGTGGGCAGCAGCCTGCGCTCCGGGCGGGTGGGCGCGGTGGGTGTCGTGGTCATGGACGCGGTGGCCGACGCTCTGGAGGATCCTTCGACGATTCTGCTGATGAAGGGCATCGCCGAGGTCGGCGACCTCGAGGACGTGGCCCTGACGCTGCTGTCGGCCGGTGAGGACGTACGGAACTCCCGGGCGTTGCGCGGCCTGGTCGACGGGATCGTGCTGCACAACATGCCCGAGGAACATCCGCTGGCCGGGGCGCTGGCCGCGTCCGGTGTGCCCGCGGTGGCCGTGGACTCCCCGCGCGGCAGTGGTCTGCCGTACGTGGGCATTGACGACCGGCGGGGCGCCCGGCTCCAGATGGAGCATCTGCTGGGACTCGGCCACCGGCGGGTGGGCATCCTCGTCGACAAGCTGTTCGTCCAGGGCGATGGCGGCCTGGTGGGCCTCGCCGAGGCGCGCCGGGCGACCGAGCGCAACGCCAGGGAACGACTGGCCGGTCATCTCAGGGCCTGGCGCGACGCCGGTCTCGACCTGTCCGAGCTGCGGATCGTGGACGCCGCCGGGATCGACGAAGCGGCGGGCGCCCGGGCGGCCCGGACCCTGTTCGAACAGGCCGATGTGACGGCGGTCGTCGCGCTGTCCGACGTGCACGCGGCAGCCGCGATGAGGGTCGCGCGGGACCTGGGGATGGCGGTGCCGCGCGATGTCTCGGTGATCGGTTACGACGACGCGCCCGTGGCCGCCCTGACCGACCTCTCCACGATCCATCAGCCGATCGTGGAGAAGGGTCGGCAGGCCGCCGTCATGCTGTTGGACCGTATCGCCGGGGGCACCCGCAAGCGGACTCTGCTGCGCACGAGCCTGGTGGAGCGGGGCTCCACGGCCGCGCCACGCCGGTGAGGCCGTGGAGCCCCGCTCCGCTCAGCGCGCAGGCTCTGGGGCCGCGCGGGGCCGGGTCGGGCGTGGGCGAGGCCTTCGGTTCGGCAGGCGCGTTCGCGGCCCTCATGAGCATGGGTCCGCATACGGCGACCAGTCCCAGGAGGACGACCGACAGCGGAGGCATCCACCGGATGCCGAAGGCGTCGACGACGACGGTGATCGCGGCGGGACCGACGAGCTTGCCGCAGTAGCCGATCGCGTTGACCAGACCGATGTTGCGGCCCGCGTTGGCCGGATCACGGCGTCCTGTGGCGGGAGCAGTTCGTCCGGGCCGAGCGGCCAGCGGCCCGCCCAGGAGGTCCGCGACCCCGACAGCAGCGCGCTGCTCGGCGGGGCATGCGGCCGTCTGTCCCGGCTGGAACGCTTCGAGGGCCATGCCCGCTCGGGTGACGTGCGTGCGGCGAAGTACGGTTCGGATCCGCTGAGTTGGGCGCCGTGAGGTCAGGCCTCAGTCCGACCGCGCCAGGGTGGCCAGCGAGGGCCTGGAGGCATGGGCGGTGTGCAGTGCGCCGTGGACGGCGGCGGACGCCGCCCGGCCGAGGTAGCGAGCGGTGTCCCGGGGCCATGCGTCCCGCTCCTGGTGGATCAGAAGGGAGACCGCCCCGTGCACGCTGGCACACAGCAGCCGGGCGGTCTCGGTCCTGCTCTCCACCGGTACCCCGGCATCACGACAGGCGGTGACCTTGTCCCGGAAGTAGCGGAAACACGCGTCCTCGTTCCGGCGACTGGCCTCGGTGGCCTCGCCGTCCATCACCAGCCGGTACTGGGCGGGGTGGCGAAGCCCGAAGGCGATGTAGGCGACGCAGGTCTCGTAGAGCGCTGTCACCGGATCCGAGACGTCCCGGGACACCGCCTCCAACTCCGTGAACAGGGAACTCCACACCCGCAGGCATGTGGCGTGCACGAGTTCCGTCTTCGAGGCGAAGTGCAGGTAGACGGCCGGTGGGGTGACGCCCGCACTGGTGGCCACCGCGCGAATCGTCAGAGCGTCGGCGCCACCGTCCTCGAGCAGTTGACCGGCGATGTCGAGAAGCCGGTCGCGGAGCAGGGCGCCCTGGCCCTTGGCGGCGCGCACGCGGGAGCCGGTCACAGTTTGACGGCGGTGACCACCTGGGTCACCCGGGCGCACAGTTCGCCCGTGGCGTCACGCACGTTGACCTCGACGACGGTGTTGCGCCCCACACGCAGGGGACGTGCCGTCGCGACGACGTCGGTGTGCGCCGGGCGCAGGAAGTGCGTGGTCGACTCCACGGTGGCCGGTGCGGCACCGTCCGGACCGTTGAGTGCGGCGCACACGGCAGCGCTCACATCGGCGAGTCCCATCAACGCCCCGCCATGGAGGCCACCGCCCACCGTGGACAGGGAGTGGTCGTGCGCCAGCGTCGCTCGAACACCGGTGGCCGCTATCTCGTTGAACACGACTCCGAGTGTCTTGGTGTAGGGCGCGAGGGCGTAGACGTCTTCGGCTGCGAGTGTGGGCACCGGCTGCTCCCATCTGGGTTAGTGGCGATAAGTTATCGACGTTAACTCACCTCGTCAACCCGGGACTTCCGGTCGAGTCGGAGGTGGACGAGGCGGGGGCGGCGTCGCCCGGCGCCGTGCCGACGCGGCCCAGCGACCGGTCGACCGTGCACAGGAGCAGGAACAGCGCGGCGACGCCGATGAGCAGCCAGGCCATGGCGTGCAGGCCGGAACTGGTGGCGCCGTCACGGAAGAACACGGCGCTCGCCGCCGCGGCGAACAGCGCGCCGATGTACATGAACGTGCGCAGCAGCCCCGCGGACGAGCCCATACGGGCCGAGTCGGCCTGCGCGTACAGGGCGTTCTGGTTGGCCAGCCCGATCAACCCGTGCGGGATGCCGACGACCGCGCTGAGCACGACGAGCACCCAGACCGGGGTGTCGGCGCGGAGGAGCAACAACGCCGCGCAGCCGACGCATTGGAAGACCGCGCCCACGACCAGTTTGCCCCGCACCTGGCCGCGGCGTCCCGTCAGCGCGGTGACACCGATCGCCGTCGCCGACAACGGCAGCAGAAGCAGCCCGGCCTGCGACGCGTTCAGCGCTCGGCCCTCCTGGAGCCACATGCTGTAGCCGTAGAAGAAGGCGTACGACGTGGTGTAGGCGAGGCACTGCCGGGTGAACGTGGCGAGCAGCGGAACGTTCCCGCCCAGGACCCGGAGGTCTATGAACGGCTGCTTGACGCGGAGTTCGCGGCGGACGAACACCGCGCCCGTGGCCAGGCCGAGCACCGGCAGATACCAGTAGGCGACCGCCGGGTTCATCAGGAAGAACATGAACGCGGTCAGGGATCCGGCGAACCACAGCATGCCCAACACGTCGATGCGTGCCGTCCTGCCCGAAGGCATGGCGCGTGGCAGCCACAGCGCGCCGAGGACGAGACACATGAGCGACAGCGGCACGTTGATGCCGAAGATCAGGTGCCAGCCACCCGCGCCGATCAGCAGGCCACCCAGGGTCGGGCCGACGACCGCGATGACCTGGTTGGAGATCGACAGCGCGGCCAGGACGCCACTCGGGTTCTTCCGGCCGGTGCGCTCGGACTCGGAGCGCAGCAGCGACATCGACGCCGGGAAGGCCGCCGAGGTACCGAAGCCGAGGAGGACGCGGGAGGCGACCAGTACCCACAGGTTCGGCGCGAGGGTGCCCAGCAGCCCGGCGAGTCCCGCCAGCGCCGTGCCGAGCAGATAGAGCCGACGCGGACCGAACGCGTCGACGAGTCGGCCGATCACCGGCTGGCCGACGGCCGTCGCGAGGTAGAGACCGGAGACCAGCCATGCCGTCTGCGAGGGCGGTACGTCGAAGGCGTGGCCGATGGGAATCAGCGCGACCGCGAGCATCGAGGAGTTGATGGGGTTGAGGATCGAGCCCAGGATCATCGGCGCGATCAGGCGGCGGTCGAAGCCGTCCCGCTCGGCCCGACGCTGTCTGCGCAGGGATATCCGGGTCACGCCTGAGCGACCTTGTCGAGCAGTGCCATGGCGGTGATGACCGCCCGCACCTCCTCCTCGGTGCCGTGCTCCCGCAGGGCCCGGGCGAGCCACGCCTGACGGGCGAGGCGCTCGCCCTCGCGCCGTTCGTGGCCCCGGTCGGTGAGTGAGACGAGCTGACGCCGCCCGTCACCGGGGTCCGGGCTGCGCGAGACGAGCCCGGCCTCCTCCAGGGCGATGACGGTCTTGGCCATCGACTGGGGCCGTACGCCCTCGGCGGCGGCGAGTTCACTGGCGGAGGCGGGGCCGTTCCTGGCGAGGCGGCGCAGCACGGAACTCTGCGGCGGGGACGGTTCCCTGCCCGCGTCCCGGCCCCCCGGATCCTCGGCCGCTTCCAGGGCGCGCAGCTTGCGGCGGAGTCGGCCGAACACCACCCAGATGTCGCTCGCTGCCTGCAGGGCGTCCTCGCTCAGAGGGTTTTGATCCGCTGGCATCATGCCCTCATAGTAGATAGGCAGCCCAGGCTGTACAACCTGGGCTGTCTATCTGGGCCGCTTTCACGGGGCCGGGCTGTCGGCAGCATCGTCGAGGAGACCACGGAAGGCTTCGCACATCCTGGTCGCGGTCCGGTGAGAGCACGGGAGCGAAGCGCGGGTCCTGGCGCTGACCGGGATGGGGCGACCGTCCCGCCTGCCCGTGTCGCGGGCGGCCATGAGCCGCGCGACCTGCGGATCGAGTCGATGCTGACTCACGGCTGTGGGACCTCCGGTGACGTGGACACCTGGGTCGCCAGGAACCGCTGCACCGCGGGGAGTACCGCGAAGTGCTGATGGCCGGTGCCGGGGACGATGTCGAGACGTGTGTCGAAGCCGTGTTCGCGCCAGTTGGCCCGCAGCGCGTGGATGCGTTCGGTGCGGTTGGTCCCCGAGGAGGCGGCCCCGGGCCCGTCGTCGGGGGCGAGTTCGGCGGCGTCGGTGTCGTTCTCGCCGATGACCAGCTGCACGGGAAGGCCACGCAGGGCTGCCGGGTCGGCATCGGTGCCGAACTGTTCCTTCATGTCGGCGGTGCCGTGCCACCAGGCCGTCGTCGGGTCGAGGAACGTGACGCGGCCGGGGGCGCCTACCGACAGGGACGCCAGTCGGTCGGGGTGGAGGTAGGCGAAGCGGTGGGCGAACTGGCCACCGCCGGAGAAGCCGTGGAGGTGGAAGCGGTCGGCCCGCACATGCCAGCGGGCGGCGGCCTCCTCGACCATGTGGAGCAGGGCTTCGTCGGCGCGGAAACCGGCGGAGGACAGGAGCTTGTAACTGTCCACGTCGTTCGGGCCGGTGATTCCGGCGGGGAACAGCGGGGCGAGGACGACGCAGTGGTGGCGTTCCGCGAAGTCGGCGAAGGCGTCACGGAGGGTTTCGGCGCGGCGTCGTGTTCCGTGGACGGTGACCACCAGCGGGAGGGGCGGGCCGTCGGGGGTGTGGTCGGTGGGGACGTAGAGGCAGTAGGAGAAGCGGGGGTCGCTGGCCAGGGCGAAGAAAGGGGTGGGACCGGTGAGGAAGGCGATGCCCGGGTGGCCCGCGGGCAAGTCCCAGGGGGAGACGGGACGTTCGACGGTCATGCGCTGCGCTCCTGGTCCGACGCGCTCACGACGAGGTCCATCAGCGGGCCGTACTGCTGACCCGCGTAGCAGTCGCTGTCACGCAGGTCGCCCTGGACGGTCGGGCGGGGGAGGGAGACCTTCACGGCCAGGGCCAGCGGGTGGTTGACGAGGAGGATGTCGGCGGGGTCGGCGCCGTAGAGGTCGGCGAAGAGTTCCGTGTTGAGGAAGCCGCTGGCGACGAGGGCGTCATAGGCGGCCTGGTCGTGGCACATGAAGTCGAAGGTGAGGGTGAAGGGGCCCGCGTTCTTGGAGCGCACCAGGGAGCAGTAGTCGAGCAGGGTGGTCATGGGTCACAGCTCCTCGGTGGTGGTGCGGAACAGCTCTGTGGGGCTGACACCGGTGACGACGTGGTTGAGGGTGAAGCGGTAGAGCGGGCCACGGTCCGTCTCGGGCGGCGAGTACGGGTAGGCGAGGGTGGACACCAGGCCGTCGTACTCCGGTATGGGCAGGTGGCTGCTGGCGTGCGCGACGAAGGTGGCGACCGCGTGGGCGGTGCCTTGGTCGGGTGCCGTCACCGTGATGAGGACGCCCAGTTCGCGGGGCCGCAGCGATCCGGGTTCCACGGCGGCCAGGACGGCGCCGTCGCCGTAGAGGCGGAAGTCGATGTCGACGTCATCGGGGTCCACGGACCCGCCGAACACGTCGAGGATCTTGTCCGCGAAGTACTTCTTGGCGAAGGGGAGCAGATCGGGCAGGCGCCGGATGACCACCTGGTCGCGCACCCCGCCGACGATGACGGTCTGGTGGCCGACGAGTTCGGCACCCTCGAGCTTGTTGGTGTAGCCGTCCGCGGAGATGAAGCGTCCTCCCCGCACCCGGACCGTGCGCTCGTCGATCGCCTCGTAGGTGGCGTCGGTGGTGTCGAGGGCGCCCGACGGCTCCGCGATGAGATACGGGTCGGCGTTCTCGTACAACGTGTGCGCGGCGACGGACCGGGGGGTGAGACGGCTGCCCTCGGCGAGCGTGGTGACATCGAAGTGGTCGTCGCGCAGGTGCACGAGCAGGCCGTTGGCGGACGGGGGGATGGCGCAGGCGGCACCGCATTCGATGGTCTTGGCCATGTGCCAGGTCAGACCGGGGTCGGCGCCGAGCATGTGGGGGAGTGCGGCGAACAGCGCGGTGTCGCTCGCGCGTCCGGCCAGGATGACGTCGCAGCCCGCGTCCAGGGCCTCCTGGATGGGTTCGACGCCCATCATGGCGACCGTGTGACTGCGGGTGAACAGCTCCCGGTCGATCTCGGGGGCGTGCGGCAGCGGTCGGAGTCGGTCGGCGTCGTAGAGGCGCTGGAGACGTTCGGTCGGCTGGTCCGAGTAGATCACGGCCAGTTTGAAGTGCAGGTTCTCCGCAGCGGCGATGTCCCGTACGAGGGCGGCGACGCCGTCGACTCCGACGTCCCGGCCGCTGGTGCCGCAGGACCCGATGATCAGCGGTACGCCCAGCTCGTCGCGCGCGGTGAGCAGCAGGCGCAGGTCGCGGGTGACGGCCTGGTCGGAGAGCTTGGGGGTGCCCGAACCGAGCGCGGCCGGTCCGGAGTCGGTCGACCCGGCGTCACACGCGATGACGTGCGGACGGGCCTCGACGCCGCGTCGGAAGGCGGCGGCGTCGAATCCGGCGCCGAGTGCTCCGGTGGGAGCGAGGATGCGCAACTCCATGGGGGTCTCTGTCTCTCCTGGTGAGGGGGTGGTGGGTGGTTGGTCAGTGCTGGGGAGGAGCGACACGGCGGGCCAGGCGGGTGAAGACGACGAAGGCGATCGTGGCGAACACCGCGCCGTTCAGGAGCATGAAGCGCCAGCCGGTCACGTCGACGGTGACGCCGAGCAGGGCGGGGCCGAGTGCCGCGCCGGTGGACGCGGCGACGGTGTACAGACCGGTGTAGGTGCCCAGGACATGTCTGCTGGGAGCGAGGTTCCACAACGCGACGAGGGCGTTGACGGCGAAGGCCGAGTAGCCCACGGAGGTGATCACCATGGCGACGACCGTGCCGGGGACGGTGGGCACGGCGAAGCCGACGAGCAGGCCTACGACGAACAGGCCGACGCCGTAGCGCATGGCACGCGCCTGCCCCAGCCGGGACGAGGCGTAGGCGATGGGGACGACACAGAGCAGGAAGGCGACGGCGCCGGGCAGCGCGAGCCCGCCCGCCGAGCCCCGGGACAGGTCCAGTACCTCCGTGCCGTACGGGGTCAGCAGGGAGCGCAGGGCCGACCACATACCGGCGAAGCAGAAGATGCCGAGCATGAGCAGGGTCCGGGCGCCGGACGGGTCGTGGACCAGGTCCTTGACGACCGCCCAGGGTGAGGCGAAGTCGGTGGACGGCGGGGCGGGTAGCGTCCCGGAGGGAGACGGCTCATCGGCGTGCGACAGCGCGGCGGCGCGGTGTCGGCGGCCCAGGAAGAACCAGGACGTGGTGAGCAACAGCAGCATGAGGACGGGCGGGATGGCGAACGCCAGGGTGAGGCTGCGGTCCACGACGAGCAGGCTGATCAGGGACGAGACGACGATCGTGAGACTGACCCCGGCCTTCACGAACCCCTGGGCCTTGCCCCGGTGGGAGGGGGCGACATAGTCGGAGACCAGGGTCTCCGTGATGCCCTTGAACGCGTTCGCCATGGCCGCGAAGCCGACGACGCACAGCATGAGCAGGGGCAGACCCCCCGTCCAGGGGATCAGCGCGAAGGGCACCGAGGCCAGGGCGGCCCCGATCAGGATGATCGCCCACCGGCCCTTGCCGTCACGTGCGCGGCGGTCGGACAGGAACCCCGTCCAGGGCTGGATCAGGACCCCCAGGATGTTGTCCATCCCCATGATCAGCCCGACGAGACCGGCGGAGGCGATGTACTGCCGCAGTTCGGAGGGGACCTGGGCGTCGTAGAAGTTCCACACCGACTCCTGGGCGAAGACGGCCAGGGTGACCCACAGGACGGTGCTGGCGCTCATCCGCCGCGGCGCGGTGGGCTCACCGTCGGAGGGCCTCTCCACGGGCGCGGACAGGTCCTCGAGCGGCTCGGGCTGAGGTGCGATGTTGGGCATGGCGGCTCCTTTGCCATATGCCATAGCATGTACGTTGTACGGCGCCGAGGGAAGACCTCGCCATAATCCTCACGCTATTTGCTATAGCGTCCAGAGGGGCGGGCGAGTGGGCGAGTGCCCCTCAGGCCACTGTCAGTGCGAGAAACGTGCCGTGAGCAGCGAGGAGCTGGACGACTGACTGTGAGCGTTCATCAGCTCCTCCGCTCGCCTGCCGTCTCCGGCGGCGATGGCGTCGTAGATGGCGCGGTGCTGGTGATAGCGCGCCGTCACGGCGCTGCGCCGTTCGCCGCTGACCTCGGACAGGACGCTGTTGCGTCGTTCGTCCGCGCCGAAGGCGTCGACCATGTGCAGCATCTGGAGCAGGGTGGCGTTCCCACTGGCCTCGTCCACCAGCGCGTGGAACTGCCGCATGCAGTGCAGGATCTCCTCGATCAGCTCCCGCTCCTCGTCACCGCCGGGACCGACCTCGATCGCCTTGCCGCGCAGGCGGTCGGCCTTGTCGAGGACCGTACGCATCTGCCGCTTCTGCGCCGCGGTCGCCTTCTCGGCGGCCATGCGTGCGGCCAGTGCGCGGAGCGAGTCGCCGATCATGGAGAACTCCCGCAGTTCGTCCTCCGCGTACTTCGCGATACGCACGGAGCGCGGGCCGGTCCGCTCGACGAGCCGGTCCTGCTCCAGGCGGCGCAACGCCTCGCGTACCGGCGTCGCGCTGATGTCGAGCGACTCGGCCAGCCCTCGCTCGGTCACCTTCTGACCTCGCTCCAGGACGCCCGAGACGATCGCCTCACGGATCGCCGTGTACGCCTGGTCACCCAAGGTCGCGGAGATCGTGAGCTGCGGAAGCTGTCCCATAGGCAGTACGGTATTTGCTACAGCAGAATTGTCAACCGGTTGCGCGCGGGGGAATTTCCTGAGGTCTCCGTCAGGAAACGCTCAGGCTGACTGCGGGTCCACCGTCAAGTGCGGTGTGAATGATGTGTCGGGTCATCTCGGTCCGTGAGGCAGAAGGAAACCCGGGCACCAGGTAGTCGTCGCGGGCGGGCCGTCCCTTGTGCGGGCCGCCCTCACCCAGGTGATTCGAGCGACTCCATGACGGTGGCTGGCACCGCCGTGCACAGCGAGGATCTCAGAGAGCTGCTCCAGGTCGGCGCGGACCTCGTCCTGGAAGATCCACATCACGCACATGCTCAACAAGCTCGGAGTGCGCCAGCGAGGGCACCTGATCGCCTTCGCCTACGAGAGCGGGCTCATCGTGCCCGGCATGACGCACACCAGCTTCATCGCGAACCGGTTGCAGGCGGCCTCGTAAGAGGAGCGACCGCACCACAGAGGTGCGGAGGACCCGCCGGTCCTCCGCACGTCGCACGGCGTTGAGTTGGGCCCTACGCCTCGCGTGTCCCCTGGTACATCTCGTCGATGAGGTGCTGGTACTCGAGTTCGACCACCGGCCGCTTCAGCTTCAGGCTCGGGGTGATCTCACCGTGGTCCACATCGAGGTCACGGGGCAGCAGGCGGAACTTCTTGATGGTCTGCCAGCGCTGCAGGCCCTCGTTGAGCTGCCGTACGTACCCGTCGGCCATCTCGACCGTGGCGGGCGCGGCGACGATGTCCCCGTACGGCCTGCCCGCCATGCCGTTCTCCGCCGCCCAGGCCGTGATGGCCGCCTCGTCGAGGGCGATGAGCGCGGTGCAGAAGTTCCGGTCGGCGCCGTGGACGAGGATGTTGGAGACGTACGGACAGACCGCCTTGAACCGCCCCTCGATCTCGGCGGGCGCGATGTACTTGCCGCCGGACGTCTTGATGAGGTCCTTCTTGCGGTCGGTGATACGGAGATACCCGTCGCCCGAAAGCTCTCCTATGTCGCCGGTGTGGAACCAGCCGTCCGGCTCCAGCACCTCGGCGGTCTTCTCGGGCAGCCGGTGATAGCCCTGCATGACACCGGGGCCGCGCAGCAGGATCTCACCGTCGTCGGCGATACGGACCTCGGTGCCGGGCAGCGGCTTGCCAACCGTGCCGGTGCGGTAGGCACCGTCGGGGTTGACGAAGGCGGCGGCGGAGGACTCGGTGAGGCCGTAGCCCTCCAGGACGTGGATACCGGCGCCGGAGAAGAAGTAGCCGATGTCCGGGGCGAGGGACGCCGAACCGGAGACGCAGACGCGCAACCGCCCCCCGAACGCCTCCCGGATCCTGGCGAAGACCAGTGCGTCCGCGGCCTTGTGCTGGGCGGCCAGGGCGAACGGGACGGATGCCGTGCCGGTACGGCGGAAGTTGTCCTGCCGGGTCCTGGCGTACGCACGGGCCACCCGGGCCGCCCGCAGGAAGATCTTGTACTTCGCGGCGCCGGAGGCCCGTGCCTTGGCGGCGACACCGTTGTAGACCCGCTCGAAGACACGGGGCACCGCCGCCATGAAGGTCGGCCGGACCACCGGAAGGTTCGCGGTGATCCTGTCGGCGCGACCGTCGACGGCGACGACATGACCGACCTCGATGTGGGTGGAGGTCATCGCCTTGCCGAAGACGTGTGAGAGCGGCAGCCACATGTACTCCACGTCGGTGGCGCGGAGCAGGCCGGTGGCGGCGGTGGCCCTGGCCATGTACGACCAGTTGTCGTGCGGCAGCCGGACACCCTTGGGGCGACCGGTGGTGCCGGAGGTGTAGATGAGGGTGGCGAGCTGGTCCCTGGCGATGCTGGAGACCCGCTCCTTGACGACTCCCGGGTCCTTCTCCAGGCGCGCCCTGCCCCGGGCCTCCAGGTCGGCGAGACTGAGGACCCACTCCTCGTCGGTCGGGGTGGCGGACGGGTCGATGACCACGACATGGGTGAGGTCGGGCAGTTCGGCACGCTTCTCGACCGCCTTGGCCAGCTGCTGGGCGTCCTCCGCGACGAGCACCCGGCTGCCCGAGTCCGACAGGATGTACGCCGACTCGTCGGCGTTGGTCTGCGGGTAGACGGTGGTGGTCGCCGCGCCCGCGCACATGATGGCGAGGTCGGCGAGGATCCACTCGATCCGGGTCGAGGAGGCCAGCGCCACCCGTTCCTCGGGCCGTATCCCCAACTCGATCAGCCCGGCCGCGATGGCGTAGACCCGCTCGGCGGCCCGCGCCCAGCTCAGCGACTTCCACTCGTCGCGTCCCTCACCGGAGGCGGCGGACACCGGGTAGCGGTAGGCCTCGGCGTCCGGTGTGGCCGCCACCCGCTCCAGGAAGATGGTCGCGACAGAGGGAGGGCGGTTCTCGATCAGTGTCCGTGTGTCAGGCACGACATCCTCCGGATATCGGTGAGAGGCAGGGTTTGTGGTCGCTGCGGTGGCGCACGGGGCAGGGCATGGGTCAGCCGCTCAGGTGCCGTGCGGGCGTCATGACGGCCGACGGCCGCGCGGGAGCCGGATGGTGACGGTGGTTCCGACTCCCACGTCCGAGTAGACGGCCACCTGTCCGTGGTGGGCGTGGATGATGGCCTCCACGATGGCCAGGCCGAGACCGGAACCGCCGTAGGCGCGACTGCGACTGGCCTCCGCGCGCCAGAACCGCTCGAAGACGCGGGGCAGGTCCTCGGGCGCGATGCCAGGGCCGTTGTCGCTGACACTCAGCTCTACGGTGTCATGGCTGAGGATGACCTCGACGCGCACGGAGGTCCGGGCCGGGGTGTGCTGGACGGCGTTGCCGACGAGGTTGCGCAGGACCTGCTGGAGACGGGCGGCATCCCCGGTGACGGGCGCGGGCGGCGCCGGTGCCATGGCGATGTCGCGTTGGGGGTAGATGATCTGGGCGTCCTCGATGACGCTGGCGGCCAGGGCGGTGAGGTCCACGTCGTCCTGCTCGACGGGGCGGCCCGCGTCCAGGCGGGCGAGCAGCGCGAGATCCTCCACCAGCAGGCGCATCCGCCCCACTTCGTTCTCGATGTGCTCGAGCGCCGTCTCCAGACCGGGACCGGACAGGCCGCCCTGGCGGTGCAGGTCCAGCCATCCGGAGATGGTGGACAGGGGAGTGCGCAGTTCATGGGAGGTGTCGGCGGCCAGCGAGCGCACGGTCGCCTCCGCGCGGGCCTGGGCGTCGAACGCCCGGTTGACCGCCTTGGCCAGCAGGTCGGCCTCGCTGCCGTTGCGATGGGTGGGCAGCCGCTCGGTCAGGGAGCCCGCGGCGATGGCGTCGGCGCTGCGGGCCATCCGGGCCAGCGGGCGCATGCCGAGCCGCAGGACGATGACGGACAGCCCCAGCAGGACGAGCAACGCGCCGCCGATCAAGGCCAGTTGGCGCTTGATGAGCACATCGGTGGTGGCGTCGTCCACGGAGGTGTCGATGGTGAGGATGACCGTCGCCGGTGTCACGGTGCCTTCGGCGGGCCCTCGGTCGATGACCAGGCCGGGACTGGGGATGCGTACGGCGCTGAGGTCGCCGCCCTCCAGGGTGACGACGCTTCCCGTCGGTGCCGTGAGGCTCAGCGCGGCCAGCTCGTCGGGGGCACGGGACGCGGAACCTGTGCTCAGCAGCACCTTGTTGGCCTCGTCGACGGCCACCGTGCCCAGGGGTGAACCGAGCAGGGCGCCGAGTTGGTCGGCGTTGGCGGTCTGCGGGCCCTGGCTGATCACCCGTGCCAGACGCTCGGCGTTGGCCTCGAGGGTGTCCTGGTTGCGCTTGTCCAGGAAGTCCTCCAGCAGCAGGGCGCTGATGACGGCGCTGGCCAGCAGGCCGACGACGAGGAGGGCGGCCAGCCCGGCGAGTAGACGCAGGCGGACGCTGGAGAAGGCCCAGGGGAGACGGCCGCGGAGTGTCACGTGTCGCCCTGCTCTCGGAGGGTGTAGCCGACGCCGCGGACGGTGCGCAGCAGCGGCGTACGGCCATGGTCGATCTTGCGCCGGAGGTTGGAGATGAAACGCTCGACGACGACGGAGTCACCGCCGAAGCCGTACTGCCACACGGCCTCGAGGATCTGGGCGCGGGAGAGGACCTGCCCCTGGTGATTCATCAGGTAGTGCAGCAGGCGGTATTCGGTGGGGGAGAGTTCGATGAGCTGTCC
The DNA here is from genome assembly GCF_042796855.1 of Streptomyces sp. NPDC057877. Lineage (NCBI taxonomy): Bacteria > Bacillati > Actinomycetota > Actinomycetes > Kitasatosporales > Streptomycetaceae > Streptomyces > Streptomyces sp. NPDC057877. The sequence goes on along the minus strand of NZ_JBHVMS010000010.1, from coordinate 26,877 downwards.
TGCTCGGCGGACTTCGTGACGGGGGTCGTCGAGTGTCAGGTCGCCGCAGCGCAGGTGTGTCTCCTCGGTGGTGGGGGTGCCGCTGCGGGCGCGGCGCAGGAGTGCCTGCAAGCGGGCGCCGACCTCGACCACGCTGAAGGGCTTGGTGACGTAGTCGTCGCCGCCCAGGCGCAGTCCCCGTACCCGGTCCTCGACGGCGTCGCGGGCGGTGAGGAAGAGGACGGGTACGTCGATGGCGCGGGCGCGCAGGAGTTGGAGGATTTCGAAGCCGTCGGCACCGGGGAGCATGACATCGAGGACGATGACGTCCGGTGGGCGGCGGGCGACCTGGTCGAGGGCTTCGGTCAGGTCGCCCGCCACGTCGACTTCGAACCCGGCGAACTGGAGTGCCGAGATCAGCAGGCGCCTGATGCCGGGGTCGTCGTCGATGACGAGGACGCGGTCGGCGGTACCCGGGGTGGTGTCCATGTGTGCTCCTGGTGGCGGCAGCGACCGCCCGAAGTCTGCCGTCGCTGTCGGTGCGGCGGACTCGGTGGGTGCCCCGGTATCGGCTCTGCTGATCATCGTGTCACAGGCTCACTGGGGTGGATTCCTTGGCGGAGGCGTGGGGAGCCGCCGACTCGGGGGCGTGGAAGTTCTCGCCCTCGACGTCCAGATGGGGCAGCACACGGTCAAGGCGTCGCGGCAGCCACCAGGCCCGGTCGCCGAGGAGTGCCAGGACCGCGGGCACGAGGGTCATACGGACCAGGAAGGCGTCGACCATGACACCGAAGGCCAGGGCGAACGCGATCGGCATGATGTCGGCGTCGCGGGAGAACAGAAAACTGATGAACACCGAGATCATGATGAGTGCGGCGGACGTTACCACGCGGGCGGCGTTGCGCGCTCCGCCCAGGATGGCGGTGCGGGCGTCGCGGTGCCGGTTGTAGTCCTCGCGCATCGCGGAGACCAGGAACACCTCGTAGTCCATGGCCAGTCCGAACAGCACGGACATCACGATGATCGGCACGAAGCTGGCCACCGGGCCCTCGCTGGGCACGCCCAGCGGTCCGGCCAGCCATCCCCACTGGAAGACCGCGACGGTGGCGCCGAAGGCGGCGCCCACGGACAGCAGGAACCCGATGGTGGCCTTGATCGGGATGGCGATCGAGCGGAAAGCGATCATCAGCAGGAGCAGGGAGAGTCCGACGACGACGATCACGAAGGGCACGAGCGCGCCGCTGAGCTTGTCCGAGACGTCGATGCTGACCGCGGTCATCCCCGTGACGGCGACGTAGCTGCCGCTGGACTGCGCCAGGGGCTGCATCTGGGTGCGCAGCCGGGAGACGAGGTCGCTGGTCTCCTCGGAGCGCGGTCCGGTGTCGGGGACGATCTGGATGCGCGCCGCGCTCTTGTCCTCGGCCACGTCGACACCGCTGACGTCCGCGATGCCGCGGACCCCGCGCAACTCGTCCTCGACCGCGGCGGCCGTGACACTGACGGTGGCCGGGTCGTCGTTCTCGATCAGCACCACCAGAGGCCCGTTGGCGCCCGGGCCGAAGGCGTCGCCGATGACGTCGTAGGCCTGGCGGCTGGAGTCGCTCCTGGCGGCGGAACCCTCGTCGGTGAGCGCCAGCTTCAGCTCCATGCCGGGAAGGGCCAGGGCGATCAGCGCGACGGTGCCGAGGATCAGATTGCGTACGGGGTGGCGCAGGACGCCCTGGGTCCAGCGCACGCCCATGCTCGCCGTCGTGCCGCCGTGCGCGCGGTGCTTGCGGCCCAGGGGCAGGAACCCGCGGCGTCGGCCAGCAGACCGCGAAGCCTTCGGGGCCTTGGGGGCTTTGGGGGTGAGGCGGTGTCCGGCCATGCCCATCAGCGCGGGCAGCAGCGTCACGGCGGTGATGACGGCGACCGCGACCGCTCCGGCGGACGCCAGACCCATGGAGGTCAGCATCGGCACACCGGCGACGGCCAGGCCGGAGAGGGCGATGAGGACCGTGGCCCCGGCGAAGATCACGGCGCTGCCCGCGGTGGCGGTGGCCGTGGCGATCGACTCCCGCACTGGCATCCCCGCCCCTAGCTGAGCACGGTGCCGGGAGACGATGAACAGGGCGTAGTCGATGCCGACGGAGAGCCCCAGCATGATCGCCAGGGTGGGCGCGTTGTCGGAGACACCGAACGCGGTGGCCAGGCCCGTCATCGCGGCCATCGTGCCGACGATGCCGAGGACCGCGGTGAGCAGCGGCAGACCCGCCGCGAGCAGGGAGCCGAACGTGATCACGAGGATGACCAGGGCCACGCCCAGGCCGACCAGCTCACTGGGACCCACCGGCGGATGCGAGGTCTCATACGGCTCGCCACCGTAGATCGTCCTCAGACCCGCCTGCCGGGCCTGATCACCTGCCGCCTTGACCGCGTCCAGCGTGCCCTCCGGCACATCATCGGCCTCCGGGGTCGTGAACGTGACCCCCGCCACCGCCGTGCGCCCGTCCTCCGAGACGGTGCCGCTCCCGACCGGATCCTCGACCTCAGCCACCCCCGGCACCCGGCCCGTGGCAGCCAGCGTGGCCTCCAGCGACTCGCGCAGCTCCGCCTCGGTCACCTCCCGCCCGGACGGCGCCTGGAACACGATCTGCGCCGACTGGGCGTCAGGCTCGGGGAAGTGCCGTTCCATCCTGGTCAGCGCGGTCTGGGCCGGTGAGCCGGGAATGGAGCTGCTGTCCGTGAACGAGCCCGCGAAGGACACCCCCAGAGCGACCACCGCGCCCAGAGCGAGCAGCCACCCGATCAACATCCTTCGCCACCGGTGGGCACCCCACGCGCCCAGCCGGTACAAGAGCGTAGCCATCAAGAATCCCTCACTGTTCGGAAGACGACTCGCCACATCCTTCTGACCGGACTTGACGAGCGCCGCACGAGAAACCTGAGGGTTTCCTGACGGTTCGGCTCCGGCGCCGTCAGGTACGCCCGGACGCGTGCTCCAGCCGCAGTGGAAGCCGTGCGGCGAGATGGTCGATGAGCGCGCTGACACGCCGTGGGACATGCCCGTCCTCCTCGAGGAGGGCGTAGATGTCGGCAGCCGGTGTCGACACCTGGGGCAGTACCCGGACCAGCTCGCCACGGTCCAGGTGCGGCCCGACATGCCACTCCGAACGCATGATCACACCACGGCCCTCCAGGGCCCAGCCGGTCACCACGTCACCGTCGTTGCTGGACAGGGTGCCGTGCACCCGCACATGCCGGGGATGGTCGGCGTCCCCGAAGCGCCAGAGCGCGAAGTCGCTCTCGTTCTCCCGCAGCACGATGCAGTTGTGGTCGACCAGGTCCTCGACACTGGCCGGGGTGCCGTGCTCGGCGAGGTAGGACGGTGCCGCGCAGGGCACGCGCCGGTTCTGGGCCAGCCGCCGCATGCGCAGCGAGGAGTCGGGCGGCATGCCGACGTGCACGGCCACGTCGAACTCCCGCCGGTGGGGCCGTAGGGGAAGCGCGGACGTCTGCATCCGGACGTGTAGTTCCGGATGGGCCGCGGCGAACTCGCCGAGCAGCGGGGCGATATGGGTGCGGCCGAGGCCGAGCGTGGCCTCCACGACCACGGATCCGCGCAGGGCCCCGGCCGTGTCGGTGATCGTGTCCTCCAGCTCACGTACCTGGTCGAGGATCGCCTCCACGCGCGCCGCGTACAGCTCGCCCTCCGAGGTCAGCACGAGTCGGCGGGCGCCGCGCTGGACGAGCCGGACGTCCAGGCGGCGTTCCAGCGCGCTGAGGCGTTTGCTGACGACGGGCAGCGAGCAGCCGAGTTCCCGCGACGCGGCCGTCAGGGTTTCGCTCGACGCGACGACATGGAAGAAGTGCAGGTCGTCCACGACGGAGCGGCTCTTGGACAAGGGACGAGCAGAACGCCGAGGGCTTTCCATGGGGGAAAACGTACCTTGCCAGTTACGGCCTTGTAACGGGTGTCACCGCTGGCCAAGGTAGGACCACATGGCGCCGTGGCCGGAACTCGTCCTCGCCTGGACTGAGTGTTCACCTCCGCACGAGCGCAATCGATCACCTGCACTGGGAGTGGATTCGTGCCGCAGAGCTATCGCATCGCAGCGATTCCGGGCGACGGGATCGGACGCGAGGTCGTCCCCGAGGGCCTGAGGTGTCTGCGGGCCGCTGCCGAGGCGCACGGGTTCGAACTCGATGTCACCGAGTTCGACTTCGCCAGCGCCGACTACTGGCTGAACCACGGCACGATGCTGCCCGACGACTGGCGGGACGTGCTCGGCACGTTCGACGCGATCTTCTTCGGCGCGGTCGGGTGGCCGGACGTGGTCCCGGACCATGTGTCGCTGTGGGGCAGCCTGCTCCAGTTGCGGCGGGGCTTCGACCAGTACGTCAACCTGCGCCCCGTCCGGCTGCTCCGTGGCGTACGCAGTCCGCTGCGCGACCACCAGCCCGGCGACATCGACTTCTACGTGGTGCGGGAGAACACCGAGGGCGAGTACTCCAGCATCGGCGGCCGGATCTTCGAGGGCACCGACCGCGAGACGGTCGTCCAGGAGACGGTCATGACACGCACCGGTGTCGACCGTGTTCTGCGCTATGCCTTCGAACTCGCCTCGTCCCGCCCGCGCAAGCACCTGACCTGGGCGACCAAGAGCAACGGGATCTCGATCTCCATGCCCTACTGGGACGAGCGCGCGACCGAGATGGCCGCCCGGTTCCCCGACGTGACCGCCGACAAGGACCACATCGACATCCTGACCGCCAAGTTCGTCCTCCAGCCGGACCGGTACGACGTGGTCGTGGCCAGCAACCTGTTCGGCGACATCCTCTCGGACCTCGGCCCGGCCTGCACCGGAACGATCGGCATCGCCCCCAGCGCCAACATCAACCCCGACCGCACCTTCCCCAGCCTCTTCGAGCCCGTACACGGGTCGGCGCCGGACATCGCCGGTCTCGGTGTCGCCAACCCGGTCGGCCAGATCTGGAGCGGTGCCATGATGCTCGACCACCTCGGCGAGCACGAGGCCGCCGCGCATGTCGTGGCCGCGGTCGAGAGCGTCCTGGACGAGCAGCCCGGCGCGGTCACCCCCGACCTCGGGGGCACGGGAACCACGGTCGGCCTGGGCAAGGCCATCGCCGCCCGGGTCGCCGCGGGGAAGCTCGTCGGCCACGGCGGCGGAGCCGCAGGTGACTCGGCCGCTCACGCGGTCGGAGCGGAGATCGCGGCGTCATGACCAGACCCGTCACCGACCCGGTCGGCCTGGAGGTCCGCTGGGACCGGCTCGCCGCCGCCACCGACGAGGCGGCCTCCACGATGCTGCGCACGGCCTTCTCCACGATCATCCGTGAGTCGAACGACTACACCGTCGTCCTGATGGACCGCGCGGGCCGCACGATGGCCGAGTCACGGGCGGGCATCCCCGCCTTCGCCGCCCTGATGAGTTCGCTGACCGCGCTGGTCCTCGAACGGTTCCCGGCGGACGAGTGGCAGGACGGCGACAGCGTCATCACGAACGACCCGTGGATCGCCACCGGGCACCTGCCCGACATCGCCATGATCTCCCCGGTCTTCCACAGCGGACGGCTCGTCGCGTTCTCGGGCACCGTGGCACACTCCCCGGACATCGGTGGCACCCCCTCGATGAGCGCCACCGAGCTGCTCTCCGAGGGCATCCTGATCCCTCCGCTGCGCCTGTTCCGGGCCGGACGGGTCGAGCAGGGCGTCAGGGACCTGCTGCTGGCCAACGTACGACTCGCGGACCAGGTGTGGGGCGACCTGGAGGCGCAGGCCGCGGCGCACGCCGTGTGCCGCCGACGTGCCCAGGAGTTCCTCACCGACTTCCGTGAGCCGGACTTCGAGGCGTTCGCCGCCCAGGTCCATGCGGTGACCGACGCCTCGATGCGGGCGGGCGTCCGCGACCTGCCCGACGGCGTCTACCGGGCCGCCGTGGACGCGGACGGCGTGGACGGCGTGGACGGCGTGGACGGCCACCCCACGCACATCGAGTGCGCGGTGACCGTGAGCGGCGAGGACGTCGAGATCGACTACACCGGCAGCTCCCCGCAGGTGCCCTTCGCGACGAACTCGACGCTGAACTACACCCGCGCCTACTCCGTGTATCCGCTGAAGATCCTGCTGGACCCGTCCACGCGGACCAACTGGGGCTCCTACCGGTCCATCCGGGTCACCGCGCCGGAGGGCACCATCGTCAACCCGGGGTTCCCCGCGCCCGTGGTGGCCCGGCACCTCACCGGGCACCTGCTGTCCTGCGCGCTGTACCAGGCGCTCGCGCCGGTGCTGCCGGACCGGGTCATCGCCGACAGCGGCGGCGCCCCCGCGCTGCGGGTGCGTTTCGCGGGCGGCGACGACTCGGGCCGTCCCTTCAGCCTCATGGTCTTCGCCAACGCGGGCATGGGCGCCTCCAAGGAGACGGACGGGCTGTCCGCCACCGCCTTCCCCACCAACTCGGGCGGCGGTGGCATCGAGGCCCTCGAGGCCGCCTCTCCGCTGCACTTCCTCCGCAAGGAACTGCGCGCCGGATCGGGTGGACGGGGCCGCCGCCGCGGCGGCCTGGGCCAGACCATCGAGGTCCGCAACCCGACCAGCCGACCGGTGCAGATGGTGCTGCTCGGAGACCGCGAGCGGCATCCGGCGCTCGGGCTGGCGGGCGGTGAACCGGGCGCGACCGCACAGGTCGTCCTGGACTCCGGCGACCGCGTCCCACTGAAGTCGATCTCGAAGCTGGCCCCCGGGGCGTCGGTGGTGATCTCCTTCGCGGGCGGCGGCGGGTTCGGCCCGGCCGAGGAGCGCGAGCCGGAACTCGTGATCGCGGACGAGGTCGCGGGCTACACGGTCCCAGCGGGCGGAAACACATGTGAGGAGGCGGACCGATGAGCCGCACGGTCCGGATCGGCGTCGACGTCGGCGGAACGTTCACCGATCTGCTGCTGCACGACCCCCACCGGGAACTGACCTGGCCCGGCAAACTGCCCACCACGCCCCACGCACCGAACGAAGCCATCACGGCGGGGATCGCCCGCCTGCTGGAGGAGACGTCCACACCCCCCGGCGACGTCGCGGGCATCGTGCACGGCACCACCCTGGTGACGAACACCCTGCTCGAACGCACCGGAGCCGTCGTCGGCCTGCTCACCACGAACGGATTCAGCGACTCCCTCGAAATGGGACGGGAGACGAGGTTCGACACCACCGACCTGCTCGCCCGCCCCGCCCAGCCGCTGGTACCGCGCCACCTGCGTCGCGGCGTACCCGGGAGGATCACGGCGGACGGAAGCGAACTCGAACCGCTCGACGACCACGCCGTCCTCACGGCCGTGCGGGACCTGGTGGAGCAGGGCATCGAGGCCCTGGCCGTGGCCCTGATGCACTCCTACCGCGACGCCGGGCACGAGCACCGGGTCCGTGACCTGGTCGCACGGGCCCACCCCGACCTCCCCGTCACGATCTCCAGCGCCGTGGCCCCGGTCATCGGCGAGTACGAGCGGGCCAGCACCGCCTGCCTGAACGCGTACGTGCAGCCCCTGATGTCGCGCTACCTCGACGACCTGCGCGACGACCTGACCGCCCTGGGCATCGACGCGCCCCTGCGCATCATGCTCTCCGGCGGCGGCGTCACCACCCTGGAGGACGCCAAGCGCTTCCCCGTGCGGCTGCTCGAGTCGGGCCCCGCGGCCGGTGCCATCGCCGCGGCCATGGTCGCGCGGGCACTGGGGGAGGAGGACGTCGTCTCCTTCGACATGGGCGGTACGACGGCGAAGATCGCTGTCGTCCAGGGAGGCACGCCCCGGCTCAAGCACGACTTCGAGGCGGGTCGGGTCGACAAGTTCAAGCCCGGCTCGGGACTGCCGGTGCGCCTGACCGTCGTCGACATGATCGAGATCGGCTCGGGAGGCGGCTCGATCGCGGCACCCGACGCACTCGGACTGCTCAAGGTCGGACCGCGCAGCGCCGGTTCGGTGCCCGGCCCCGTCGCCTACGGACGCGGCGGCGAACTGCCCACCGTGACGGACGCCGACCTCCTGCTCGGCTACCTCGACGCGGAACACTTCCTCGGCGGCGAGATGCGGCTGCGCACCCGCGAGGCCCACAAGGCGCTGACCCGTGAGGTCGCCGGTCCCCTCGGACTCGACACCCTCGACGCCGCCGCCGGGATCGTCGAGGTGGTCACCGGGAGCATGGCCGCCGCCGCCCGCATGCACCTGTCGGAGCAGGGCGAGGACCCCGCCGACTTCGCGCTGCTGGCCTTCGGCGGAGCCGGACCCGCCCACGCCTACGGACTGGCGAAGGCGCTGAGGATCCCCCGGGTGATCGTGCCGATGCGGGCCGGAGTCATGTCCGCCTGCGGACTCCTGGCCGCCGCTCCCACGGTCGACGAGGTCCGCAGTCTGCCCTCGCCCCTCACCGACGTCGACTGGGCCCGGGTCGCCGCGCTCTACGACGAGATGACCACCCGCGCCACCGAGACGCTCCAGCCGGACGACCCGACACTGGTGCGGACGCGCCACTCGGTCGACATGCGGTACCTCGGCCAGGGCTTCGAGATAGAGGTCGGCGTGGCTGAGCAGGACCTGGGCCCGGCCGGTCTCGCACGCATCCGGACCGCCTTCGAGTCCACATACCGAGCCGTCTTCGGCCGCTTTCTGGACGGGGCCGTCGAGGTCGTGAACTGGCGGCTGTCGATGCGCCTGCCCGGTCACGAGATGTCGACCGCGGGCAGCCACACGCGCGGAGAGGAGGCGAGCCGCGGGGTCCGGCCGGTCCACTTCCCCGGACACGGCCTGCTCGAGGCCACCGTCTGGAACCGCTACGAACTCACGCCGGGAACCCAGCTGGAAGGTCCGGCGATCTTCGAGGAACGCGAAGCGTCCTGCTCCTTCGGGCCGGAATGCCGGATCCGCGTCACCGACGACCTGACCCTCGTCGTCGAGGTCGGCCGGGCCTGAGCCCGGCCCGGCCGGTCGTCCTTCTCCGACACCCCCCACGCCCACCCCGATAACCTATCCAGTAGCTGCCCAGCATGGTGGCGGCGCGAAGGGACGACCCCTTATGACGACGATGTCTGTAGGGCAGCGCTCACGTACCCGGCGCATCACGTTCCTGGTCGCACTCGCGGTCTTCGCACAGGAGTCGACCTGGAACTTCTACGAATCCCAGGTGCCACCGCTCCTTCGGGAGCACCTCACCAGCGCGGCCATCGTGGGCCTGCTGATGGGCATGGACAACCTGCTGGGCATCTTCATCCAGCCGTGGATCGGCAACCGCTCCGACCGCACCAGGACCTCCTGGGGACGCCGGATGCCGTACCTGGTGATCGGGATGCCGATCGCCGCCGCGCTGTTCATCGTCATCCCGCACACCGCGGCCTCCCTGCCACTGCTGATCGCGGTGATGTTCACCTACGCCCTCGTCGCCAACACCTTCAAACCGATCGCCGAGGCACTGGTACCGGACTTCATCGCGCCCGAGCGGCGCAGCCGGGCCAACGCCGCGGTCAAGATCGCCTCAAGCATCACGGCCATCGTCGCCGCGCTCATCAGCATCTTCCTGGTCGACAACCATCTGAGCCTCGCGTTCGCCATCCCCGCGATCATCATGCTGATCTCGGTCGCGGTGCTCGCGGCGACCGTACGTGACAACCACTCCCCGGCCTACCAGGCGGCGGTGGCCGAGGGCGAGGAGCGGCAGGGCACCCAGCGCACCGACCCGCGCGTCCGGGACACCTTCGTCGAGATCCTCAAGGACACCGACCGCAGTCGGCTCCTCCTCCTCGTCGCGATCTTCCTCTTCGGCAGCGCGTGGGCCGCGTCCCGGTCACTGATGACGCCGTACGGCCAGGAAGCCCTCGACATGTCGAAGGGCGCCGCGGGCGGCCTCACCCTGCCCAGCGGTATCGCCTTCATCATCGCCGCCTACCCGGCGGCCGTGCTCGCGGAGCGCTACGGACGCCTGCGGGTCATGGCCGCGGGCATGTCGGTCTTCGCCGGTGGCATGGTGCTGGGGACAGTGGTCCAGACCCCGACGGGGACCGTCGTGGCCCTGTGCCTGGCGGCGGCCGGTGCGACCTGCTTCCTGGTCAACGCGGTGGTCGTCCTGTGGAACCTCGCCCCCTCCGCCCGGGTCTTCGGGACCTACGCCGGTATGTACACCGTCGGCTGGGCCGGTGGCGGGTTCCTGGGACCGGCGGTGGTCGGCGGGATGGTCGACATCACCGGCTGGCCCCTGATGCTCATCGACATCGCCATGGTCGCCGCCCTGTCGATCATCGTCGTGGCCAGGATCAGTGTGCTCCAGCGGCGCACCGCCCTGACCCTCGCCCAGTAGAACCAGCCCACCCCGCACCCCGGCACGAGCCCAGAGACGAGGAACCGCGTGCCCCGCATCCTGATCACCACGGACTACCTACGGCCCGGCGACGAGGTCGACCACAACCTCCGGGGATACGGCCACACGACGGTCCACGCCCCACTGGTGGGACGGCACGATCCCGAGCAACTGGTCGCCGCCCTCGACGGGATCGACGCGGCACTCGTCGGCCATGAGCGCCTCACCGCCCAGGTCCTCTCCGAGGTCCCCCGACTGCGCGCCATCGTGCGCACCGGCGTCGGCTACGACTCGATCGACATCGCCGCCGCGGGCAGGCTCGGCATCACGGTGAGCAACCTGCCGGGGATCAACGCCAACGCCGTAGCCGAGTACACCCTCGGCCTGCTGCTGACCGCGGCGCGGCGACTCGTACACAGCGCGACGGGCGTCGCCGCCGGTCGGTGGCCGAGGGAGGACGGCCACGAACTGCGCGGGTCGACGCTCGGCCTGATCGGCTACGGGGCGGCGGCGCGCGCCGTGGTGCCGTTGGCGCGGGCCTTCGGCATGGAGGTGCTCTGCACGACCGGTGTGCCGGACGCCGAGCGGTCGGACCCGTCGGTGCGGTTCGTCGCGCTCCCCGAACTGCTGGCGGCCTCCGACTACGTATCGGTGCACACGGCGCTGACGGACCGCACCCGAGGTCTCCTCGACGCCGCCGCCTTCCGGCGGATGAAGCCGACGGCGGTGCTCGTCAACACCGCGCGGGGCGCCGTCGTCGACGAACGGGCCCTCGCCGAAGCCGTGCGCGGCGGCGAGATCGCCGGAGCGGCCCTGGACGTGGTGACCGAGGAGCCGCTCCCGGCCGACAGCCCGCTGCGGGACGTCGAGGGCATCGTCGTCTTCTCCCACCTCGCGGGCCAGACCGCCGAGGCCCGCGCCGCCGCCGGAATCGAGGGGGCGGCCGAGGTGGTGGCCGCCCTCGCGGGCCGCCCCCGGTTCGCCGTGAACGCCCATCTGCTGCCGGACGCGCCTGCGGCCCGGGTCGACAGGTGACACCCACTCACCGCCTTTCCCTCACCACCCACGACAAGAAAGAGGAACATGGACAACGAACGGGTTGACCAGGTCAAGGTCCTGGCACCGAACGGCATGCTCGGAGCGGGCTTCCCCGAGACCACGATCGAGCGCGGCCTGGCCCTCGGCGCCGACGTCATCTCCGTCGACGGGGGCAGCACCGACTCCGGCCCCCACTACCTCGGCGCCTCCCAGCCCAAGACCACCCGCGCCGCGGTCGCCCGTGACCTGCGTGTCCTGCTCAAGGCCGCGGCACAGGCCGGTATCCCACTGATCGTGGGCTCCTGCGGCACCAGCGGAACCGACTCCGGCGTGGACTGGGTCGCGGGCATCGTCGCCGACATCCAGGCGGCCGAGGGACTCCGGCTCCGGGTGGCCCGTATCTACAGCGAACAGGACACCGACACGCTCCTGGAGCGCCTGGACGAGGGCCGGATCCACGCCCTGCCGCCGCTGGGCGCACTGGAGCCGGAGACGCTGCGGAGCTGTACGCACATCGTGGGCGCGATGGGCCACGAACCGATCGTCGCCGCGCTCAAGGCCGGTGCGCAGGTCGTGCTCACCGGCCGCGCCACGGACACCGCCATCGCCGCCGCCTACCCGCTGATGAAGGGGATGCCCGCCGGGCCGACCTGGCACGCCGCCAAGATCATCGAGTGCGGCGGGCAGTGCACCAGCAACCCCCGCTCGGGCGGTGTGCTGGCCACCATCGACGCCGACGGCTTCACCATCGAACCCCTCGACCCGACGGCCGCCTGCACACCGATCCTGGTCGCCGCCCACATGCTCTACGAGACGGTGAACCCCTTCGAGATGCGCGAGCCGGACGGCACCCTCGACGTCCGCGAGGCCGTCTACACCGCCCTGGACGACCGCATAGTGCGCGTCGAGGGCTCACGGTTCCACATCGCCGACCAGCACACCATCAAGCTCGAAGGCGCCCGGACCACCGGCTACGAGACCATGTCGTTCAGCGCGATCCGGGACCCGCACATCCTCGCCAACATCGACGACTGGGCCGACCTCATGCGCACGATGATCCGTGAGCGGGTGGCGCAGACGATCGGCCTGAGTGAGGACAAGTACGCCTTCGACCTGCGCCTCTACGGTCACAACGCCATCCTCGGCGACCTCGACCCGGCAGCCGGTCCGCCGCGCGAGGTGGGAGTCATGCTCCTCGTCAACGCACCGGACCAGAGCACCGCCACCGCCGTGGCGAAGATCGCCAACCCGCTGATGCTGCACCTGCCGACGGCCGACATGGACTACCTGCCCAGCCTGGCGTTCGCCACCTCACCCGCCGAGGTCGAACGCGGCCCCGCCTACGAGTTCGTGCTCAACCACGTCGTCGACACCCGCACACCCACCGACATGTTCCGCACCGAGATCGAGGAAGCCGCCCACCATGGCTGAGACCACCCCCACCACCCTGGGCGACCTCGCACACGAGGTCCGCTCCAAGAACGCCGGGCCCTTCTGGGTCACCATGGAACTGTTCATGCGTGACGCGGAGGGCTACCGCATCGCCGCCGACGAGACGTTCCTCAACGAGGGCACGATCGCCCGGCTCTACGCGGTCGACGAGGCCGACGTGCGGATGTTCCGCATCCCGTCGCTGAACGTCGTGAAGATCTCCTTCCCCCGCCCGGTCAGCCAGGCGTCGCTGCGCGACCGTGACGTCCACTCCGGACAGCACCATGTGCCGCTGGCCGTACTGCCCGTGCCCACCGCCTGAAGGAGCCGTTCCTTGGACACACCTGCCGCGCCCGAGCCCGCCCCGCGTGCTCGGGCCCGCAGAGGCCGCTCGGCCACGCTGACAGCCCTGCTCGCGGCGGCGGTCGTGGGCACCCTCGGCACCGCACCCGCCGCCCCGGCCGACACCACCCGCCCCACCGTCGCCACCTGCCCGGCCGACCTGGCGGCGAAGGCCAACTGCTACACGGGCCGGGACGCCAACGGTGCCTACTACACGATGGCAGTCCCGAAGCGGTGGAGCGGCTCCCTCGTCGTCCACGCCCACGGCGGACCCGACTTCTCCTACGACGAGTCCACCACCACCGAGGACCTGGAACGCTGGGCGGTCATGGTCGACGAGGGGTACGCCTGGGTCGGCTCCTCGTACCGGCGGGGCGGCTACGGCGTCCGCATGGCCGCAGCCGACACGGAGAACGTACGCCGCCTGTTCGTCGACCGCTTCGGCCGTCCCGACCGGACCTACCTCCACGGCCAGTCCTGGGGCGGCAACGTCGCCGCCAAGGTCGCCGAGACCCACGGCACGAAGCCCGGCGCCTACGACGGGGTCCTGCTGACCAACGGCTTCCTGGCCGGTGGCTCACGCGGCTACGACACACGTGTGGACCTGCGGACGGTCTACCAGTACTACTGCCGCAACCTGCCCCGCCCCACCGAGCCCCAGTACCCGCTGTGGCAGGGTCTGCCCGCCAACTCCACGCTGACACCGGACGACGTCCACGACCGCTTGCAGGAGTGCACCGGCATCGACTCCGAGCGGGCCGACCGGACCGCACGCCAGCAGCGCAACCTCGACGACATCCTGGCCGTCACCCGCATCCCGGAACACTCACTGGCCACGAACATGCAGTACGCGGCCTTCCTGCTCCAGGACATCGTCCGCAAGCGCCTCGACGGCCGGAACCCGTTCAGCAACCGCGGTGTCCGGTACGAGGGTTCACGCGACGACAGGGCACTCAACGCGGGCGTGGCACGCTTCACGGCCGATCCCACCGCACGCCGTGACCTGTCCTACGACAGCGACCTCACCGGGCGGATCGCGCTCCCCGTGCTCACCCTGCACGCGATCGACGACCCCCAGGTCTTCGTGGAGCACCAGGCGGCCTACGGCGCCGCCGTCCAGGCCGCCGACCGAGGCGAACACCTCGTCCAGACGTACACCAGAGAGAGCGACCACAGCACGCTCAGCAAGGCCGAGTACGCCAACTCCCTCGCCGCCCTGGACACATGGGCGCGCACCGGCCGGAAGCCCACCCCCGCCTCGATCGCGCGTACGTGCGGCGCGTTCGACACCGCACACGGCGGTGGCTGCTTCTACGATCCGCGGTTCCGCCCCGCCCCCTTCGCCACCAAGGTCCGTCCCCGGCCCGGCGGCCTCCACTGGCCCGCCATGACCGCCGCGCAGGAACGCGCGTGGAGCAGGATCGACGGCGTGGGCATCGCCCCCTGACCCTCTCGCCCCCTGACCCTCTCGCCCTCTGGCCCCTCTCGCCCTCTGACCCCTCTCGCCCTCTGGCCCCTCTCGCCCCGCTCCGGCCCCGGCCCGCACACCCCGCGACGCCAGGCCGTCGAAGTACCACCACACACCGGCGACCCCGGGATGTCTCCCCTTCCCACCTCGCATCCCGGAGTCGCCCGTGTCCTTCCCCGACAACGCCTTCGCGCCACGCAGACCCGACACCACCACACCTCACCTACCCGCGGTGCCCCACCAACTCCGGAGTCGGGCGCCGCACATCAGAAGAACGTTCGTCGCGGTCAACGCCGCGACCGCGGTCGCCATGGCCGCACTCAACCTGGCCTTCGCGGACGCCCTGGCCACCCGCGTCGTCGGCCGGGTCACCTTCGGCGTGGCACTCCTCGGTCTCCACGGAGTCGTCCTGATCGTCAGCGCGGCCTGGTACGACCGGGCCTTCGCCACCCGGTGCGACCAGCTGGCCGAGGCCGTCACCAGCGTCCGGGAGGAGAGATGACCTCCCACCTGGCACGCACCGACGCAGGTGACCTGGTCACCTCCCTGACCGCCTTCCTGCTGGTGGTCGTCCTGACGTTCTTCCTCTGCCTCATGGTCGGCTCCGGCGACGACACCGTCTCCAGCTTCCTGAGCGCCAACCGCTCCCTGTCCAGCCTGCGCAACGGGCTGGCCATGTGCGGGGACTCCATCTCCGTGATCGCACTGCTCATCCCCGTGGGCACGGTCGCCCTGAGCGGCCACGACGGCATGGTCTTCACCGCGAGCAGCGTCGCCGCCCTCGCGGTCCTGCTGGTGGTGGCGGAGCCGATCCGCAACACCAGGGCCTTCACCCTCGGCGGCGTCCTGGCCAGCCGCGCCGACAGCCCTCACGTACGCTCGGCCGCCACCGCCATCACCCTCCTGGTGTGCGTTCCGCTCATCGTCGTCCAGCTCGTGGTCGCCGGTGACGCCACCGCGTACCTGCTGGGAGTGGACAACCCCGGCGCCGCACAGGTCTGCACCGCCCTCCTCGGCCTGCTGATCGTCTCCTTCGCGGCGATCGGCGGTCTCAAGGCCACCAGTGTGATCGAGGCGGTCAAGGTGCTGCTGGTCCTCGGCACCTTCCTCGCCACGGCCTACCTCGTCTTCGAGCGCTTCGACTTCAGCCCCGGCAACCTCCTCCAGGCCGCCGCGACCGGCAGCGGCCGACCCGAGCAGTACTTCGAACCCGGCCAGCTCTACGGCAGTTCCGGCACCGGGGCCCTGGAACGGCTCTCCGCCTGTCTGACCCTCGCCCTCGGCTTCGGAGTTCTCCCGCCCCTCCTCATGCGCGTCAGCGCCTCACGCACCGGCCCGTCCGCCCGCCGCTCGGCCCGGGACGCGGTCCTCGTCTTCGGACTCTTCTCGGTCATCATGACCGTGCTCGGTCTCGGAGCGGCGGCCCTCGTCGGAGGTGAGGCCATCTCCACGGACAGCGGCCAGGGCTACTCGGCCATCTTCCTGCTCGTCGACACCATCTCCGTGCAGGACGGCCTGCTGTTCACCGCCTTCGCCTGCGCGATGTTCGTCACCGCCGTCGGATCGGTCGCCGGTCTGACCCTCGCCGCCGCGGCGTCCCTGTCCCACGACATACACGCCGTCACCCTGCGGCGCGGCCGAATAGACCAGGAGCGGGAGGTCCGGACAACCCGCTGGATGCTGGCCACCGTCGGCGTCCTGTGCGTGCTGCTCGCGGTGGTCCTGCACAACTGGAGCGTCATCTTCTTCGCCTCGTTCGCCGCGGCGGTCGCCGCCTCGACGATCCTGCCCGCGCTGCTCTACGCCCTGTTCTGGAAGGGCCTGACCCGACGGGGCCTGCTGTGGACCCTCTACGGGGGAGCGGCCTGCTGCCTCGCGGCGCAGCTGTGGAGCCCCACGGTCTCCGGCACCCCGGAGTCGCTCTTTCCCGGACTGGACTTCGACCTCCTGCCCTTCGAGAACATCGCGATCGTCACCGTGCCGACAGGCTTCCTCATCGGCTGGCTGACGAGCCGCCTGGGCCGCCGACGAGCACCCCTCGACTACGAGAGGACCGAGCGCGCGATCCTCACCGGCACGCGCTAGATGTCGGTGGCCATGACGCTGGACACCGCACGGGAGGAGGCCGCGTCTCGACAGGACCCGCGCTGGTCACGGCCCGGTCGGGCTGACCGGGGAAGCCGGGGCCGGAGACGGGGGCGGGTCCACCGGGCGAGAGGGGGTGTCGGCCGGGCGGGCCGGGCTGTCCGGCGTGTCGTTCGTGACGGCGAGCAGCACGCAGGCGGCCTCGTGTCATCGGTGTCGATCGGTTGGGCTGACAGTCCGTCATGGGTGGCTTCGCATACGGGGGTCCACTACTGGAGGCGCGTCCGATCCGACAGACGTCCGAAGACCCTCGAGGTTGCTGGTCGGGCGAGACAGGTACGGCGGAAGCCCAGTGATCTGCGTCACTGAGTCGAAGGGCGTCCGGTGGCCTCCGCGATGCCCCGCACATGCTGTGCGGCACGCGCGACGGTCCGCGCGAACGTGTGATCGTCCCTGGACCTCGAGGCGACCGCTTCGGCGAGGGCGACGACCTCGTCCCCGCCCGGCAGGAGCAGCAGCTCCGCCCCCGCCTCGATGCTCGCGAAGACCGTGTCGAGCAGGCCGCGGCCATGCGTGGTGCTCGGCGCGTCGAGGTCATCGCTGATGACCAGTCCGCTGAACGCGAGCGACCCGCGCAGGAGGTCCACCAAGGCCTTCGAGGTCGCCGCCGGTTCGCTGGGGTCCAGGGCCTCGACGACCGTGGGGCCCAGCATGATCGCGCCCACCCCGGCCTCGATCACCCGGCGGAAGGGGACGAGGTCACCCTCGCCGGTCTCGTCGGCCGCCAGAACGGTGTCCTCAAGGGCGGGGTCGAGGTCGAGCCGCGGAAAGCCGGGGAAGTGCTTGCCCACAGCGACCACGCCCCCGTCCTGCACACCGGCGACGACAGCGGCCGCGATCCTGCCCACCTCTTCGGGCGCCAGCGCGAGGGTACGGCCCTCGAGCCACGGGTTGGCCCCGCGCAGGACGTCGAGTACGGGGGCGAGGAACATGTTCACCCCGAGACCCGCCGCTGCCGCCGCCACCGTCTTCGCGGAGGCACGGATCTCGTCCTCGGAGAGCCGCGGCAGCGAGCCGGTCTCAGGGTAGGGAGGGACGAGTCCGTGCAGCCGCTGGATGCCCCACGGCTCCTGGTCGACCGCCACCAGCACGGACGTCCCCGTCACCTCCTCGACCTCGGTGACGAACCGGGTGAAGTCCGCGGCCGTCTCCGTGGCCAGGCGCTCGGGACTCATGCTCCGCGCCACGTACTCCTCGCGGCTCTCGCCGGGCAACACGGCGACGGTTCCGCGCTCCAGGAGCGTACGGAGCCACGGACTCACCGACAGCTCGCTCACAACCGGCAGGAATACCGCGTACGCATCGCGTGCGTGCTGGTCCATGGCACTGTCCCTCACCTCTGGTGATACGAATAACCAAGACGGTCGCACACACCGCTCGGACCGTCAAGCGAAGGATGTCGGCCTCGTGGACGTCAGCCCACCGCCCCCAGCGCGTGGACCGGGCCGTCCCGGTCGGACAGGCGCACCCCGCGGCCACCGTGCCGGTGGGCGACGATCTCGGCGGCGATGGAGACGGCCGTCTCCGCGGGGGAGCGCCCCCCGAGGTCGAGACCCACGGGGGAGGACAACCGGGCCAGGGCGCCCGGGGTGACACCGGCCCGGCGCAGGGCGGCGCTGCGGCGCTGATGCGTGCGACGGGAGCCCAGCGCGCCCACGTACTCGACATCCAGCGCCAGTGCGGTCTCCAGTAGGGGGATGTCGAACTTCGGGTCATGGCTGAAGGACACGATTACGGACCGCGCGTCCACCCGCCCGGCCGCGGCCTCTTCCGCCAGATAATCGTCCGGCCGGGCCACGACGACTTCGTCGGCGTCCGGGAAGCGGTCGGCCGTGGTGAACACCTGGCGGGCGTCGCAGACGGTGACCCGGTAGCCCAGCGTCCGGCCGATCGACGTGAGGGCCGCCGCGAAGTCTCCGGCGCCGAACAGCAGCATCCGCGGCGGCGGCGTCAGGGACCGAACGAAGACGTGGACGCCCTCGGCGTCGTAGCGGAGCAGCCCGCTCTCACCCGACCGCAGCAGTGCGCGGGCCCTGTCCAGCAGGTCCTGCGGGGTGTTGAGCGGACGCGGACTGCCGTAGGGCTCGTGGGCGCGCAGCACGACATGCGTGCCCACGGCCTCCGGACTCGGATGGCTCAGCACCGTGGCGATGGCCACGGGGACGCCGCTCCGCATGGACTCCATCACCTCGGCAAGCTCGGGGAAGGTGTGGACGCCGACGGGCTCGACGAAGATCTCCAGTGTGCCGCCACAGGTGAGGCCGACGGCGAGAGCGTCGTCGTCACCGACTCCGTAGGACACCTGCTGGCGGGTGCCGTTGAGGACGGCCTCACGGGCCCGCTCGAGTACGTCGCCCTCGACGCAGCCGCCGGACACGGAGCCCACCACGCGTCCCTGAGGCGTGAGCACCATGCCCGACCCCGTCGGACGCGGGGCGGAGCCGAAGGTGCGCACCACCGTCGCCAGACCGGATGTCTCACCGGCGGCCCATGCCTCGTACAGCGCCTTCCAGACGCCGTCGTCGCCGGTCACAGCAGCTTGTCCTGGGTGAGGGGCAGGTCGCGCAGGCGCTTGCCGGTGGCGTGGAAGACGGCGTTGGCGATGGCGGCGGTGACCCCGGTCATGGGGGTCTCGCCGAAGCCGCGGGCGCCCAGGGCGTTGCTGGCCGGGTCGGGCTCGTCGATGAACTGCACCTGGATGTCGGGGACGTCGGCGTTGACCGGCAGCAGATAGCCGGAGAGGTTGGGATTGACGATCCTGGCCGTCGCCGGATCGACCAGGGTGTGTTCGAGGAGCGTGAAGCCGATGCCCCAGATGACCCCGCCCAGGACCTGGCTGCGGGCGGTCTTGCGGTTGAGGACGGTGCCCGGGTCGTAGCAGCCGACCACGCGGGTCACCCGGACCCGGCCGAGCAGCGGGTCGACGCGCACCTCGACGAAGACGGCGCCGGTCGAGTAGCCGAGCGGGGTGGGGACGGGCTCGACCTGGAAGGTCAGCGGCCTGCCGCCGTGCCCGACCACCGAGCGGTAGCTCACCCGGGTGCGGGGGCGGGCGGTGTCGAAGAGATGGCCGTCGGCGGTGTCCACACGCTCGGCGGGAACACCGCGCAGCGGCGAACCGGGCTGGGCCACGGCCATGTCGATGACGGCCTCGCGGGCGGCGGTGCACACCCGGTTGACGGCGCTGCCGACGCCGGGCGCGGTGGTGGAGGCGCCCGAGGCGTAGCTCAACGGGTAGGCGCTGTCACCGAGTTCGAAGGTCACGTCGGAGACGGGCACGCCGAGCACTTCCCCGGCGATCTGCGTCATGATCGTGTACGTGCCGGTGCCGTTGTCCTGCGTGCCGACCTGGATGAGCACCTTGCCGTCGGTGCCGATCGTCATATGGGCACCGGCGCCCGGCCGACCGCCCGCGGTGTGCGCCGAGGTGGCCATGCCCCAGCCGACGAGTTCGGCGCCGTCGCGCATCGAGCGGGGACGCGGGTCGCGCCGGGACCAGCCGAACATCGACGCCGCACGGTCGTAGCACTCACGCAGATGGTTGCTGCCCCACTCCTCGCCGTTCTCCATGTTCCGTGGACTCCAGTTGCGCTTGCGCAGCTCGACCGGGTCCATGTCCAGGGCGTAGGCGAGTTCGTCGAGGGCCGCCTCCTGGGCGTGGCTGGTGCACGCTTCCGGAGAGCGCATGAAGCTCTGGGTGGCCAGATCCAGGCGTACGGCGCGCTGTTCGTTGGACAGGTTCGGGATGTCGTACAGCATGCGGATCGGTTCGCTGCTGTTGAACAGCGCGACGTCGTTGCGGGTGATCTGCTGGGTGATGACATGGTTCAGCGCGGTGATACGGCCGTCGCGGTGGGCGCCCAGCTCGATCGCCTGGTGCGTCTGGGCCCGGTGGCCGTTGGAGGTGTACATGTGCGCGCGGGCCAGGACGAGCTTGACCGGGCGGCCCAGCGCACGGGCGACGGCGCAGGTCAGGACGGTGTGCGGCCAGATGGGGCCCTTGGTGCCGAAACCGCCGCCGAGGAAGCGGGAGATGACCCGGACGTCGGCGAGCGGGACCCCCAGCGCCTGACTGACGACCTGTCGGCTGCTGTCCACGCCCTGTGTGGTCTCGTACACCGTCACCTTCGGGCCCTCCCACACGGCCGTGGTGGCGTGGGGCTCGATCGGGTTGTGGTGGTGCATGGGGATCGTGTACTCGGCCTTGACCCGGACGTCGGCCTGCGCCATGCCAGCGGCCGTGTCGCCGCGCTGGAAGGTGTTGGGGCCGTCCGGCCCGGTGGGCGGCAGGAACACCTCGCCCATGGCCAGTTCGCCCTCGGGGGTGCCCGATTCCTCGTAGTCGACCTCGATCAGTTCCGCCGCCCGCTGTGCCTGTTCCAGGGTCTCCGCGACCACATAGGCGATGGGCTGACCCGCGTGGTGGATCTCCGGGGTCTGGATGGGGATGAACTGCTTGAGGAAGGTACGGAAAGCGGGCTGCGTCAGACGCGGCATGGTCTCGTGGGTGTACACGGCGACCACCCCGCGCGCCGCCTCGGCGGCCCCGGTGTCGATCAGGGTGATCCGGCCGCGGGCGATGGTGCTCATCGCCATGTGCGCGTGGAGCAGACGCGGCAGCTTCACATCGGCGGTGTACTCGGCTCCGCCGGTCACCTTCAGCCGGGCCTCGACACGGGACAGCGGGCGGCCGACGACGTCGGTACTCATCGGGAACCTCCGGAGAGACGGCCGAGCACGTCCTGGAGCGCGCGCTGCACCAGCTCGACCTTGAACTCGTTGTCCTCGCGCGGCTGGGCGTCCCGGACCAGCAGGCGTCCGGCCGCCGCGATGCTCCGCCCGGTCAGCGGCTGGCCCCGCAGGGCGGCCTCGGCCTCGCGGGAGCGCCAGGGGCGGGTGGCGACGCCCCCGAAGGCGAGACGGGCCTCGTCGACGACCCGGCCGTTCATGCGCAGCACGGCGGCGACGGACACGACCGCGAACTCGAAGGTGGCGCGGTCGCGCACCTTCAGATAGCGCTGGTGGCTTCCCGAGCCCGGCAACGGCACCTCGACCGCGGTGATCAGCTCACCGTGCCGCAGCGCGTTCTCGAGGTGCGGAGTGTCCCCGGGCGCCCGGTAGAAGTCGGCCATGGCGATGGTCCGCGCGCCGTCCGGGCCGAGCGTGTGCACCGTGGCGTCCAGGACACGCAGGGCGACCGCGAGGTCGGACGGGTGAACGGCGATGCAGTGGTCACTGCCGCCGAGGATCGCGTGCCAGCGGTTACGGCCCTCCAGCGCGGCACAACCGGATCCCGGCTCACGCTTGTTGCAGGCGAACTCCTCGGCGCGGAAGTACCAACAGCGGGTGCGCTGCAAGAGGTTGCCCCCGATCGAGGCCATGTTGCGGACCTGCGGGGAGGCCCCGGCGAGCAGCGCCTGGGACAGCACGGGCAGCCGCTTGCGGACCACCGGGTGCAGGGCCACGTCCGCCATCCTGGCCAGGGCGCCGATACGCAGCCTGCCCCCCGACTCCTCGATGCCGTGCAGCGGCAGCCGGTTGATGTCAACGAGCAGGTCGTGGTCCTCGGCGCCGTCCTTCATCAGGTTCAGCAGGTCCGTGCCGCCCGCGACGAACGCGGCGTCGGCGCTGCGGGCGACGAGCTGTACGGCCTCCGCCGCCCGGCCCGCGCGTGCGTAGGCGAAGTCCCTCATCGCCGCCCCGCCTTCGCCGCGTCGGCCACCGCGTCGACGATGTTCGGGTAGCAGCTGCACCGGCACAGGTTGCCGCTCATCCACTCCCGGATCTCGTCCTCGGAGGTGGCGTGACCCTCCTCGACGCACGCCACCGCGGACATGATCTGCCCCGGTGTGCAGATACCGCACTGGAAGGCGTCCCGACGGACGAACGCCTCCTGCACCGGGTGGAGTTGGTCTCCCAGGGCAAGTCCCTCGATGGTGGTGACGGAGCGGCCTTCCGCCATCATGGCCAGCGTCAGACACGACTTGGTGCGCCGACCGTCGACGAGCACCGTGCAGGCCCCGCACTCTCCTCGGTCGCAGCCCTTCTTGGTGCCGGTGAGCCCGGCGTGCTCACGCAGCGCGTCGAGCAGGGTGACACGGGCCTCAACTCCCGGAAGCCGGTGCTCGGTACCGTTGATCTCGAGCGTGACGTCACCGGCCGTCCGGGGCTGTGCCGTCCGCGGGGCGGTGGCGGGCTGCGCTGTGGCTGGGTCGGTTCCGGAGAGGGGAACCATCACCGCAGCCGCTGCGACGCCCCCTGACTTCAAGACGCTGCGCCTGCTGTGTGGGGACATGGATGAGTCACTCCTTGTGAATCCCGGGGTGTTGGCACGACTGATGCGAGCCTGACTCGGGGAAGGGCGGTCGTCCAACGCAAAGAGCGCATGCTGGACATGCACCGCGCACATGAAGCGATCCGGCGACGGGGATCTTTATGCGCCGCCTGCATGGCACTGCATACGCTCCTTGCCATGTCACATCTGCGGAACGCGGATCTGAACCTGCTCCAGGCACTCGCGGTACTCCTCGAGGAGCGGCACGTCACACGGGCCGCCGAACGTTTCCATCTGAGCCAGTCGGCGATGAGCCGTGTCCTGCATCGGCTCCGGGAGATGTTCGGCGACGAACTCCTGGTGCGCACCAGCGGCGGGTACGAACCCACCCCTCGCGGCCAGCAGATTCAGTCGGAGCTGGGCGAACTCCTGCCCCGCCTGGAAGCGCTGCTGCGCGGAGACCCCTTCGATCCCGCGACGGCGACCGGCCACTTCCGGGTGCTGTGCACCGACTTCGCCACATCGCTGTTCGGCCCGGTCCTCTTCCCGCGCTTCTTCCACGAGGCGCCGGGCATCTCCTTGACCGTGGCACCCCTGGGCGACCAGCCCTTCGCCGAGATCGAGCAGGGCCGCGCGGACATGATCCTCTCCGGCGTCGTGGCACCGCGTGCGCTGCGGTGGGAGACGCTGTTCGAGGAGGAGTTCGCGTGCCTGCTGCCTCACGACCACCCCCTGACCGGGGATCAGCTGACCGTGGACGACTTCATCGCCTACCCGCATGTCGTCGTCAACGTCTTCGGCGTGGGCCAGGCGATGGTCGAGCGGCGCCTCGACGAACACGGTCTGCGCCGCCCCGTGGGCCTGACCGTGCCCTACTTCTCCGCGGCGGCGACCGCGCTGCCGGGCACCGAACTGATCGCCACGCTCCCGCTGCGCGCCCTTCTCCCGTACACCGACGACCCCGCCTACCGCATCGCAACAGCCCCGAGGGAACTCCCGCCGTTCCTCTACGGCATCGCCTGGCACCCCCGCGTCGACGGCGACCCCGCCCACCGGTGGCTGCGGCAGGTGATGCGGGACACCGCCGCGCGGGTGACCGGGAGTGGGTGAAGGCGTGTGACCGGGTCAGGGGAAGCCGATACCGACGGACAGCCCACCGGCGGGCCGGGGCTCGGCGGTCAGCGTCGCGTGGTGTGACGCGGCGATGGACGCGGCGATGGACAGGCCGAGACCGTGGCCGGTGCCGCTGGTGCGGTCGGGGGGGAGGCGGCGGAAGGGCTCGAAGAGGTCGGACACCTGGACGGCGGGGATGCGTGGGCCGGTGTTGGTCACGGTCACGGCGCGCCCTTCGAGGCGCACCTGGACATGACCACCCGGGTGGTTGTACTGCACGGCGTTGCGGACGACATTGGTCAGCAGGTGGCGCAGGAGGACGGGGTCACCGCGGACGGTCAACGGGGTGTCAGCCGTGAGGCGGAGGTCCACCTGACGCTGATCGGCCTCCGCCGCGAGCTGAGCGGTGACGGATCGTGTGGTCAGGGCCAGGTCCACGTCCTCGGCCACCGCCAGGCCGCGGTCGCTGCGGGCGAGCAGCAGCAGTGCGTCGATGAGCTGCTCGGCCTCGCGGTTGGTGGACAGCAGGTCGTCACGGACCTCGGTGAGGTGATCGGGGAGCGGGTCGGCGAGACCGACCTGGAGCGTGGCGCGCTGGGCGGCGAGCGGCGTCTTGAGTTCATGGGAGGCGTTGGCGACGAAACGGCGCTGACTGTCGAAGGACTTCTCCAGCCGGTCGAGCATGGCGTCGAACGTGTCGGCCAGACGGTGGAGTTCGTCGTCGGGGCCGGTGAGGGCCAGGCGCTGGTGCAGATTCTGTTCGCTGATGCGGCGCGCGGCCTCGGTCATCGAGGCGACCGGGCGCAGCGCCCTCCCGGCCAGCCACCAACCGGCCAGCCCGGCCAGGAGGGCCAGGACGAGGAGGCCGATCGCGGACCACAGGACCATCTGCCGCAGGGCGGTGTCCTGCACGGCCTGAACGGTCTGGTCGATCTTCTGGATCTGGATCGCGGCGGTGTCGGACCGTGCCAGGGGCGGTGTCGGCCAGGGCTCCGTTGGACGGGCGGACTCGTAAGGGCTGGCGTCGCCGCTGGGTGTGTCGACGTAGTTGATGTCGAGGCCCTGGACCTGCTGGGCCGTGCCATGGCGGGCTAGCAGCACCACGAAGGCGAGCAGGGCCACGCCGGTGAGCAGGAACAGGGCGGAGATGGCCGCGGCGAGACGGGCACGGAAGGGCAGCCGACCGACGAACGCCCGGAGGCTCAGTCGCACAGCTGGTATCCCTGCCCCGTGTCAGCGGTGATGGCTCCGGGGTCGCCGAGCTTGCCGCGCAGTCGGCTGACGGTGGCCCGCACCGCGCTGGTGTGCGGGGTGAGGTGCTCGTCCCACAGGGTGCGGACGATCTCGTCGTGCGGAACGGGTGCCCCCTGGGCCTCCAGCAACAACTGCAGGACCGCGAACTCCTTGGGCGTCAGAGCCAGCGCCCGGCCGTCGACGGACGCCTCGCGTCTGGACGGGTCCAGGGTGATGCCGCCGTACCGCAGCACGGCCGACGGCGGGGTGGGAGCCCGGCGACTGAGGGCCCGTACGCGGGCGACCAGTTCGCTGAAGTCGAAGGGCTTGGGCAGATAGTCGTCGGCGCCGAGCGTGGTCAGGCCGTAGACGCGGTCCGTGATGTCGCCCGCCGCGGTGAGCATCAGGATCCGCGGCGGATCCTTCAGTTCCCGCAGGCGCCCGCACACCTCGTCCCCGCTCAGCACCGGCAGGTCGCGGTCGAGGATCAGCACGTCGTAGGCCGTGAGCAGGCACATCCGCTCGGCCGCGTCGCCGGTGTGCGCCACGTCGACCGCCATCGCCTCGCGGCGCAGCCCGACCGCGAGGGTGCGGGCGAGCACGCGGTGGTCCTCGGCTACCAGAACTCTCATGACCCCCATGAAACCAAGGGCGCGCTTGCAGGCGGATAAGGAAGCGATCGACGTCCCGCGCGCCGCCAGGACCGTCCTTATGCCGCCGTAACACGTTTATCCTCCCGCAAGGGCCCACCTGCTCCACTGACGGCCATGAACTTCGTCAAGCGGGCCGGGCTGAGCCTGCGTGCCAGAAAGTCCCGCACCGTCGCCCTGCTCGGCATCTTCGTGGTGATCTGCGCCCTGCTGCTCGGCGGGTCTCTGCTGGAGGCTGCCGCCGTGCGCCAGGAGGCCGAGGCACAACGCACGATCGGTGTCGACGTGACGGTCCAGGGCAAGGGCCTGACCCCGGCCACGGCCGACCGGCTCGGTGCCCGGCCGCCGGTGACCCGGTACAACCCGCTGCTCCCGCTGACCGCCGACGCGCACGGCTTCGACCCGCTCACGTCCCCGGAGCCGGAGCCGGAGCCGAAGCCGAAGCCGGAGCCGATGCCGGGTGGTGAACAGGAGGGACGACCCCTGGCGGTACGCGGGGTGCGCGACCTGGGCATGCTGCTGCCCTTCTCGTACGGCTCGACGAAGATCACCGCCGGTCGTGCCATCGCGCCGCGGGACACCGACCGCCGTGTCGCGGTGATCGAGGAACGCCTGGCCGCGAAGAACGGGCTCAAGGTCGGCGACACCATCCGGCTGCGGTCCGCCGACGGCAAGCCCGATGTCCCGGTGGAAGTCCTCGGCGTCTTCCAGGATCCGATGCGGGACCCGCCGCGGTGGACACCCCCGGACGAACTGCCCGGCAACACCCTCTACGTGCAATGCCGTTGTTTTAGCCTGCGGGCGTACGCTGCTGCGTAGTGCTTCCCGGGGGTGGTGCGGGTGTCTGCGGATATCGGCGAGTTATCGGGGC
>NZ_JBHVMS010000009.1:0-426344 GCF_042796855.1 Streptomyces sp. NPDC057877 | reverse complement strand
CGTCCCGTGCGGCTGCTCCGGCGTGCCCTCCGAGCGCGGGAAGAACTCGTACCAGGCGCCGTACAGGGCCCGTTCCCGCTCCACCAGCAGCGGCATCTCCGCGGAGACGGTCAGCAGATCCCGCAGGGGATGGCGGTCGAACACCGCGTCCACCTCCGGTGTCAGCGCGGCGGCCAGCCGGGTCGCGACCGGCAGGGTGTCGTCGCGGAGCACGCGTACCGCGGCCAGCAGGGTGGCGCGGGCGGCCTTCTCCTTCTTCGGGACCGTGGCCGCCGCCCGCTCGTACAGCTCGGCGCCCTCCTCCAGGACCAGCCCGGTGTCGATGCCCGCCGGGACCTTGATGCCCGCGGCGTGCCGCCAGGTGGCGACCGGATCGCTCCAGGCCTCGACGGCGAAGGTCCAGCGGCCCACCGAGTGCGGGGTCACCTCGGCGCCCCAGCGGTCGCTGCCGGGGGCCAGTTCCCGCATCGGTGTCCAGGGGCCGGGGCGGCCCTCGGGATCCCGCAGGACGACATTGGCGGCTACCGCGTCGTGCCCCTCGCGGAACACGGTCGCGGTCACCTGGAACGTCTCGCCCGCGACTGCCTTGGCCGGGCGCCTGCCGCCGTCCACCGCCGGGTGGACGTCCCGTACCGGGATGCGGCCGATGGCCGGGGTCGCGCTCATGGGTCTCACCTCCGCCGTACTGGAAGCCGGGCCTGGGGGCCCGGCTCGGGATCCTGCGCCGGGAAGGAGCTACCTTCCCGCCGGGAAACGCCGACCCGACGGGGGTCCCCGCCGGACCGCCACGCCCGCGCGAGACCGCGTGCGGTGTTGGTCCGAACAGGGGACGGCGCCGCCGCGCAGATACCGTTCGGCCGCGTCGGCGGCCTCGCGCGCGCAGCGCTTTCCCATCAGCACGCACAGCGTGTAGCCCGAGTCCTCGAAGGTGGCCCGCACCGTGTGGTCGGCGGGCGCGGCGAGCATCACGCGCTCCCAGGCCCGGTAACGCCGCAGTTGCCGGGCGACTTCGGATCTGGCGGGTAGCAGCATGGTGCCGTCACCTCCGGGACTCTCGATGTGCGCGTCTCCCGACGGTCGGGCCGGTGGCCGTGCGTGTCGCGGCACGGATCCGTTGCGGCGATCGAGAGGTCTTCACTCATGGTGCACGCACGACGACCCAGCGTCTTGTTAGAGCTTCAATCACCTCAGTCGTGTCCTCGTGTTGCACGAATGGGCTAGCACCCCCAGTGTGGAGCTGACTCAGAAGCGATCGGTGCTCACGCTTCGTGTTCGGGGGCGACCCGCGAGGGCGAGGGAGCGAGAGCCTCGCCGGTGAGGAGCCACGACGATGAAGACCGCAGTGCCCTGCTACTACCACCTCGATGTGGAAGTCAGCCCGGAACGGGTCGGACAGGTCAGGCGCATTCTGGCCGCGCACCTCCGGTACTGGGATCTGGACACACTCATCGACCCCGTCTGCCGCAGCACGGAGCTGCTCCTGACGGCCATCGACGAGCACGCCACCGACAAGAACACCTCCATCGAGATGTGGTGGAACGGCCAGCACCTGATCACCGCCATCGGTGAGAACGACTGCGATCTGCGCCCCGACCAGGACCTGCGGGCCTGTCTGGAGCGCATCGCCGCCACCAGCGACGGCTGGGGCTGCTGCGCCACCGACACCGGCAGCAAGGTCATCTGGTTCTCCCAGCGGGCCCGCGCCGGGGAGCGCGTCCCGCTGGTGCCGACGGCGCCCGCGCCGCGCCTGCGGGAGACGCTCCAGGTGCCCCGCGAACTGCCCGTCGCGGCGCTCGCCGGACCGGCGAGTACCACCGACGGCGTGCTGGAGGTCGAGCGGTGACGGCGCGACGCGAGCCGACGGCGAGGGTGCCCGCCTGGAGTGGGCACCCCTACCCGATGGGGGCCGCCTTCGACGGCAAGGGAACCAACTTCGCCCTGTTCAGCGAGGTCGCCGAACGCGTCGACCTGGTGCTGGTCGACGCCGACGGCAGGCACCGCGAGGTGCCGCTGAGCGAGGTCGACGGCTTCGTGTGGCACTGCTACCTGCCCGACGTCGGCCCGGGGCAGCGCTACGGCTACCGGGTGCACGGGCCGTGGCAGCCGGAGCTGGGCCACCGGTGCAATCCGGCGAAGCTGCTCCTGGACCCGTACGCCACCGCGGTGTGCGGGCAGATCGACAACCACCGCTCCCTCTACGAGCGTGCGGCGGGCGGGCCCGACCCGGGCGACAGCGCCGGGCACACCATGCTCGGGGTGGTCGCGGATCCGTCCTTCGACTGGGGCGACGACCAGCCCCCCAGACGGCCGTACGCCGACACGGTGATCTACGAGGCCCACGTCAGGGGCCTCACCCGCACCCACCCGGAGGTGCCGCCCGAGCTGCGCGGCACCTACGCGGGCCTGGCGCACCCCGCGGTCATCGAGCACCTCACCGGGCTCGGGGTGACCGCGGTGGAGCTGATGCCGGTGCACCAGTTCGTGCAGGACGGCGTCCTCACCGACCGCGGCCTGTCCAACTACTGGGGCTACAACACCATCGGCTTCTTCGCGCCGCACAACGCCTACGCCGCCCACGGCAGCTGCGGCGAACAGGTCGCGGAGTTCAAGTCGATGGTGAAGGCCCTGCACGCGGCCGGGCTCGAGGTGATCCTCGACGTGGTCTACAACCACACCGCCGAGGGCAACGAGATGGGGCCCACGCTGTCCTTCCGGGGCATCGACAACGCCTCGTACTACCGCCTCGTCGACGGCGACTGGAAGCACTACTACGACACCACCGGCACCGGCAACAGCCTGCTGATGCGCCACCCCTACGTGCTCCAGCTGATCATGGACTCGCTGCGGTACTGGGTGACC
Organism: Streptomyces sp. NPDC057877; assembly: GCF_042796855.1. NCBI lineage: Bacteria > Bacillati > Actinomycetota > Actinomycetes > Kitasatosporales > Streptomycetaceae > Streptomyces > Streptomyces sp. NPDC057877. The sequence goes on along the minus strand of NZ_JBHVMS010000009.1, from coordinate 423,485 downwards.
GAGATGCACGTCGACGGCTTCCGCTTCGACCTCGCGGCCACCCTCGCCCGGCAGTTCCACGAGGTGGACCGGCTGTCGGCGTTCTTCGACCTGATCCAGCAGGACCCGGTGATCAGCCGCGTCAAGCTGATCGCCGAGCCCTGGGACGTCGGCGAGGGCGGCTACCAGGTGGGCAACTTCCCGCCGCTGTGGTCGGAGTGGAACGGCAAGTACCGCGACACCGTGCGGGACTTCTGGCGGGGCGGCGAGCACACCCTCGGCGAGTTCGCGTCCCGGCTCACCGGCTCGTCCGACCTGTACCAGCACAGCAGGCGCAGGCCCCGCGCCAGCGTCAACTTCGTCACCGCGCACGACGGGTTCACCCTGCGCGACCTGGTGTCGTACAACGACAAGCACAACGACGCCAACGGCGAGGGCAACCGGGACGGCGACGACAACAACCGGTCCTGGAACTGCGGCGCCGAGGGCGACACCCGCGACCCGGCCGTGCTGGAGCTGCGCGCCCGCCAGCAGCGCAACTTCCTCGCCACCCTGCTGCTGTCGCAGGGCATCCCGATGCTCTGCCACGGCGACGAACTGGGCCGCACCCAGCGCGGCAACAACAACGCCTACTGCCAGGACAACGAGATCTCCTGGATCGACTGGCGGCTCGGCGACGACCAGCGCGCCCTGCTGGACTTCACCCGGTACGTCATCGGGCTGCGCGCCGACCACCCGGTGCTGCGCCGCCGCCGCTTCTTCCGCGGCGAGACCGCCACCCACGCCGGGCAGCCGCTGCCCGACCTGGTGTGGCTGCTGCCGTCGGGGCAGGAGATGGCCGACGAGGACTGGACGCGCTCCGACGCGCACTGCGTGGGGGTCTTCCTCAACGGCGACGCCATCGCCGAACGCGACCCCTACGGGCGGCCCGTGGTCGACGACTCCTTCCTGCTGCTGCTCAACAGCTACTGGGAGCCGGTGGACTTCCGGCTGCCGGACGTCAGCTACGGCGAGCGCTGGACGACCCTGCTGGACACCGCCGGGCCGCAGGACGGTCCGGACGAGAGCGAGCACAAGGCGGGCAGCTGGCGGACCGTCGAGGCGCGCAGCCTGGTGCTCCTCACCCGGCCCTCACGTCTGTGACGTCAGCGGGTACGCCGGGAGGTGACCGTGAACTGGGCACCGTCGGCGTCCCGCAGCACCGCTTCGTCGGCGCTCTCCCGCAGCACGCTGCCGCCGTGCAGCTCCGCCGCCCGGGCGCAGGCGCCCACGTCGGCGACCGCGAAGTGGACCTGCCAGTGCGGCCGGATGGTCGGGTCGGGCGCCGACTCCACCGCGCCCGACTCGATCCGCGCCACGATGTCCCCGCCGCTGCGCAGGAGCACCTCGTCACCCTCGTAGTCCACCTCGCAGCAGCCCGGCTTGGCCGACGCCCAGTCGAGGACCTGGCCGTAGAAGATGGCCGCGTCGAAGGCGTCCCGGGTGTGCAGCCGGACGAAGGCGGGGGCCGCGCGGCGCCACGTCTCCCAGTTGCTGGGCAGGTCGCCCTCCCAGATCCCGAAGGTGGCGCCGTCCCGGTCGGCGAGCAGCGCGCCGCGCCCCAGCTGGAAGGAGATCGGCCCCACGGCCGTCGTACCGCCGCGCTCCTGCACCCGGGCCACCGCCACGTCGGCGCTGGTCACGGCGAAGTAGGGCGTCCACGCCACGGCCATCTGCCACATTCCGGCCATCGCCGCGATCCCGGCGACCGGGGCGCCGTCGGCCAGCGCCACCCGGAAGCGTTCACCCAGCCGGGCCTGCCGCCATGTCCAGCCCAGCACCGCCCCGTAGAAGTCCTCCGTGGCCTTGAGGTCCCGGCTGGTCAGGCTCACCCAGCAGGGCGCACCGAACACGGAGTGCGTGGAGACGGCCTCCGTGGTGCCCGTGGCGGGTGTGGTGTCGTGGTTCATGGCAGTCGTCCTGCTCTCCTCGTCCGGCGGCCACCGGTCTCCCCCCAGTGTCCAACCTGAACCCGTGCGGGCGCCTGTCGAGTACCCCGGTGGCGTGGAGCACTCCCCGTGGCACGATGTACGCGTGGCAGCACCGCAGGAACCAGCGGACGAGACGGACCGGATCTTCGAGCTGCAGGAGCAGGTGGACCAGCTCAAGGAGGCCGTCACGTCGCATGCCGTCGTGGACCAGGCGATCGGGATGGTGGTCGCCCTGGGGCGCGTGACACCGGACCAGGGGTGGGCGGTGCTGAGGGAGGTCTCCCAGCACACGAACATCAAGCTCCGGAACGTCGCGGAACTGATCCTTCTCTGGGGCCGCAGCGGGGAGATGCCCCCGGAGATCCGCTCCGAACTGGAGGACGCGCTCGACCGGCACGGTCCGACACAGATCCCGGGAGCCTCCCCGGAATGACGGCGGCCGTCAGCGGTTCTCGGCCTGCAGTTCCTCGCGCAGCCGCGCGAAGCAGCCGCTGAGCAGCCGGGAGACGTGCATCTGCGAGATGCCGAGCTGCTCGGCGATCCCGCTCTGCGTCATGCCCTGGAAGAAGCGGAGGTAGAGGATGGTCCGCTCGCGCTCCGGGAGCGTCTCCAGACAGGGCCGTACGGCCACCCGGTCGACGACGACGTCATAGCGGGGGTCGGGACCGCCGATCGCGTCGCCCAGCGCGTAGCCGTCGGTGCCGGGCATCTCCGCCTCCAGCGACAGCGCCGAGAAGCACTCCAGTGCCTCCGTCCCGACGCGTACCTCGTCCTCGGTGAGCTGGGCGTGCTCGGCGATCTCCGCGGTGGTCGGGGAGCGCCCCGGCGTCGTCTGCGCCAGCTCCTTCGCGGAGCGGCGCACCCGGTTGCGCAGGTCCTGGACCCGGCGCGGGACGTGCAGCGTCCACATGTGGTCGCGGAAGTGGCGCTTGATCTCGCCGGTGACGGTCGGGACGGCGTACGCCTCGAAGGCCCGGCCGCGTTCCGGGTCGTAGTGGTCGACCGCCTTGACCAGGCCGAGCGCGGCCACCTGGTACAGATCCTCCAGGGCCTCGCCGCGACCACGGAAGCGGACGGCGATCCGCTCCGCCATGGGGAGCCACGCCTGGACCACCTCGTCGCGCAGCGCCCTGCGCTCCGGGCCGTCGGGGAGCCGCTGGAGCCGCTCGAAGGCCTCGGCGGTGTCGGGGGCGTCATCGTGCGGGTGCTGCCGCGTGCTGGTGGCGACACGCATGCTGCGCACCTCCTCAGCAGTGCCGGGTGGACGGACACCGGGGGAAGCGGCGGCTCGGACATGGGGACCACCGGTTCCCGCGGACGTGCCTCCTGTCCGAAGCACTGATGTGCCCTTTCCCGAACGACGCGCCGACGAAACAAATACAGAAATACAATGACATGTCGTGTTTGTCGGCCGACGGTGTGTGCGCACGCACCGCAACGGCCCCGGACGTGATGTACGGCACGCCCGGCGCCGGGCCCCCGCCCGCCCCCGGCCGATTCCCGCAGCGCAGCGCTTGATCGGCGATCACCGCCCGGAAAGCGCCGCTCACCGCGCATTCCGCTCATTTGACAGTGCGCCGAACCCACGGATAGGAAGCAGCGTCCGGAGTCGAGAGGTGCAGCGTGTACGAGCCGAACGTGGTCGGTGACTGGCAGGAGTACGACGAGCATGCCGGCCTGCGCGTCCGCGTCCACTCCCTGGAGCGGTCGGAGCCGCCGCGCGGACGCGACGACGCCGCCGAGGGGCTGACGTACTTCTGTCTCCGCGTGACCGTCGAGAACCGCGGCACCGGGCGCTTCGGCATCCACCTCGAGGACGGCCAGATCGATGTCCGGGTGGGCCCGGACGGCGAGAGCGCCTTCGTCGACTGGCGCAACTCGCAGTTCATCGAGGGCTACGACGTCTACCCGCTGCGCCGGGCCACGGCCCTGCTGTACGGCGCCGGACCCGAGGCCGCGCTGGCGCGCATCGACGTGCAGATCCAGCTGCGGGTCGACGAGGAGTGGACCGAGCGAGCCCTGTGGTCCGGCGGCGTCGGCCTGGACGAACAGGCGGCCTGCCCGCCCTCGGGGGCGGTCCGGGACAGCCTCGCCCGCCAGGTGAGCAACTTCCTGCGCGAACAGGCGGAGGAAGGCACCGCCTGAGCCCGTCGGTGAGCGGCACGCCTAACACTCCTCAGCCGCCGCTTACCGCCTCCCCGCCCTCCCGGTCCGAACTCGGCCAGACGTAGGGCAGGTCGTCGGGGACGCCGGGGAACAGCCCCGCGTACGCCTCCGGGTCCTTGCGCACGAGCGCCGACCGGTGGCTGCGGTGGAACGCCTCGTCACCGAGCCAGGGCGGCAGCTCCCCGGCGCGCGCCAGCTCCGCCTGGTCCCGCACCGGCTCGCCCGGGCGGGACGCGGCGAGCCCGGCGACGAGTGAGGCGGCACAGCTGTCCTGGTGGCCCCGCTCCCGCCACACCCGGCAGATCTCCAGGCCGTACCGCACGAGCGCCTCCTCGTAGCCCGTCCACATCCGCACCGCCGGATGCCGCCGCCAGCCGTACCCCGGCACGGTCAGGCCGCGCAGCACCTGGAGCGCCTCGACCCGCTGCTTGCCCAGCCGACGGCGGTCCAGGGCCAGCGCCGACTCCCGGAAGCCGGGGTGGGGGAGGAAGGTCTGCACGCGGGGCCTCTCGTCGTCGGCTGCGGTGGTCGTCAGCGGTGGCCCGCCCCCGCGGGTGCGCCTCCCCGGTCGGGGCCCGGCGTGGGGTGACTCGGTGCCATGCCTTCCCCTGTCGCCCGTGGCGCGACGCCGTCCCGGGCCGGATCACGCCCGGCGGTCACCCGTGCGGCGGACCTCCCCCCGCCCCGTGGTCCGCGCGTCCGCCCGCGCCGAGTGGGCCGGTCGCGCTCATGACCCCCTCGGCCTCCAGCCGGGGCAGGTCCCGCCGGGCGACCCGCAGCACGACGGGCGGCAGGGCGGCGCGCCCCGCCTGGGCCAGGCGCAGCCAGCGGGGTACGTACACGGCGGTGCCGCGACGTTCCACGGTGCGGACCAGCCGGGCGGCGACCGCGTCCGCGGGGAAGGTGCGGCGGGCCGGAGCGGGCATGTGCGAGCGCAGCTCGCGCAGCACCGCGTACCGGTCGGCGTCACGGATCATGTCGGTGTCGATCCAGTTGAGGTAGGCGATGCCCACGGCGATCCCGTGGTGGGCGACCTCGGCGCGCAGCGAGTGGGCGAACGCCTCCACGCCCGCCTTCGAGGCGCAGTACGCGCTCATCATGGGCGCGGCGCCCAGTGAGGCCAGCGAGGCGATCTGGAGGTGGTAGCCCGCGGTGCGGCGCAGGTCGGGAAGGAAGGCGCGGGCGGTGTGCGCGCTGCCGGTCAGGTTCACGTCGACGACCCGGCGCCACGCGTCGGGCTCCGACGTGGCGAGCGGTCCGCCCAGCGCGATCCCGGCGTTGGCGACCACGACCGACGGCGGCCCGAGCCGCCCGCGCACCTCACGGGCGGCCTCCTCCAGCGCGGCCGGGTCGGTGACGTCGGCCTCGATGGCCAGGGCGGGCGTCGGCAGGGCCGCCGCCAGCTCCTCCAGCAGCGGCTTCTCATGGCCGAGCAGGGCGAGCCGGGCGCCCCTCAGGGCGCAGGCGCGGGCCAGGGCGGCGCCCAGACCGCGCGCGGCGCCGGTGACCACGACGGTGCGGTCCCTCAGCGGGCTGTCTGTCACCGGCCGGTCCTTTCCTCGGGGGACGTGGGGGTCATCTCCGGTCGCCGGTGCGGTCGCGGCGGGTGAGGGCACGCTGCGTCCGTGTGAGGTCGGCGAACCGGTGTCGGCGCAGGGCGGCCCGCGCGGCGTTGGCGCCCGGCGCCCCGTGCACCCCGCCACCCGGGTGGGCGGCGGCGGAGGCGAGGAACAGACCGGCCACCGGGGTCTCCGGCCGCCCGGTGCCGGGCACGGGCCGGAAGACGAGCTGCTGGTGCATGGCGGCGGTGCCGCCGTTGATGGCGCCGCCCTCCAGGTTGGCGTCCAGGGACTGGAGCGTCGGCGGGGCAAGGACGCGGCGCGCCCGGATCAGCGCGCGGAAGCCGGGCGCGAAGCGTTCCACCTGACGTTCGACCCGGTCGGCCATGAGCTGTCGCTCCCGGTCGTCCCAGCGGCCGGTGATGCCCTCGTCACCCGCGTCGGCCCGGATGTCGCGGGGGACGTGGGTGTAGGCCCAGGCGGACTCGGTGCCGCGCGGTGAGCGGACCGGGTCCGTGGTCGTCATCTGGCCCAGCAGCGTGAAGGGACGGTCGGGCACCTGCCGCATGGCGATCTGGGCGGCGAACCGGGTCAGTTCGTCGAGGCCGTCGGCCAGGTGCACGGTCCCGGCCCCGGCCGCCTCCGCGCACCGCCAGGGCACGGGTCCGTCCAGCGCCCAGTCCACCTTGAAGGTGGCGAAGTCCCACTGGAAGCGGCGCAGGTCGGCGAGGAGCTGGTCCGGCAGGTGCTCGGGCGCGACGAGACCGCCGTAGAGCGCGGGCGCCGACACGTCCGCGAGGACGGCGCGGCGCGCGGCGAGGGTCTCGCCCCCGGCCGTGCGGACGCCCACCGCGCGCCGGCCGCGGACCACGACCCGCTCGACGCGCTGCCCGCAGCGCAGGGTGCCGCCGCGGGTACGCAGCCGGTGGACCAGGGCCGCGGTGAGCGCTCCGGCGCCGCCGACCGGCGCGGGGAAGCCGTAGGTCTGGCCGAGCATCGACATCAGCCAGCCGAAGCCGCCGCTCCCGGCCGCCTCGGGCGCGAGGTCGGCGTGCAGGGCGTTCCCGGCGAGGAGCAGTCCGCCGCCCGCACCGCGGAACTCCTCCTCGCCCATCCGGCGCACCGGCAGCACCAGGGTGCGGGCCAGCCTGAGGCCGCCCCCGGCGCGCAGCCGCAGGGCCAGCCGGGCACCGGCCCGGATCGGCGGGAAGGGCGTGAAGAGGGCGTCGAGGATGTCGGCCCGGTAGCGGTCCCACACCGCGTGCAGCCGGTCCCAGGCGGCGCCGTCACCCGGCGCGAAGGCGTCGAGGGAGGCGGCGGTGGTGCCGACGTCGCGGTCGAGGACGGCACAGCTGCCGTCGGTGAGCGGGTGGGCGAGGACGTGCGGGGCGTGGGCCCAGCGCAGTCCGTGGTCCGCCAGCCGCAGGCCGGTGAGGACCGGGGAGGCGGCGGCGAGCGGGTAGAAGGAGCTGAACAGGTCGTTGACGAAACCGGGGGCGACCTCGCCGTCGTGGCGGACCGCACCGCCCGGCTCGGGCTGCGCCTCCAGGACCTCGACGCTCCAGCCCGCGTCCGCGAGCAGGTTGGCCGCCACCAGCCCGTTGGGGCCGGACCCGATGACCACCGCGTCAGGCATGACCGCTTCCCGTCTCCCATCCCACGGTGCCCGCCGTGTTCGCGGGGTCGGGGCGGCACCCCTCGCCGGACTCGCAGAGCTTCGCGAGCCTGGCGAGCATCGCGCGGTGCCGCACCTGGATCAGCGCTTCGACGCCCACGTTGTGCAGCAGGCCGCCGGGGCCGCGCAGCGGATGCTCGTCCACGATCACCAGGCAGTGCTCGCCCCAGGGGCGCAGCTCGATGGCGATGCGGGCGGTGCCCAGGCGGCCCGCCTTGGCCTCGATCTCCAGCGCCGAACCCGGTTCGCAGCGCCTGACCACGGACACGTTGCGCAGCCGCACCGGCCCGAGCCGGATCTCGTAGGAGATCGTCGCGCCGACCCGTGGCCACTGTCCGCCCTCGGGGGTGACCTCGGAGGGCCCCACCACCCACTCCCCGTACCGGCTGCCGTCTGCGAGGACGTCCCACACCGCCTGCGGGGTCGCCTGCACCAGTCGATGCCGAACCGCCACGCGTGCCTCCCACGTCCGATGAGACGTCACCGCGAGGCGACGTCACTGCAAGAACGCAGCACTGAGTTCCCCGTGCGGGGCGGCCCAACCGGGACGGCCCAACCGGGGAGGGCTCGGAGGTTCAGTGCGGGATGCCGTCGATGATCTCGCGGGCGCCCTGCCGCAGCAGCGCCACCGCGACCGAGGTGCCGAGGGTGGCCGCGTCGAGGCGGCCCGCCCACTCGTGGGCGTTCAGCCGGGTCTTGCCGTCCGGGGTGAACACACAGGCGCTCAGGGACAGTTCACCGCCGCGGTCGACCCGGGCGTACCCGGCGATCGGGCTGTTGCAGTGCCCTTGCAGCACATGCAGGAACATCCGCTCGGCGGTGGCCTCCCGGTGGGTGTCCGGGTCGCCGAGCGCGCTGACGGCCTCGATCAGGTCGGTGTCGCCCTCGCGGCACTGCAGGGCCAGGATGCCCGCGCCGATCGGCGGCATCATCGTCTCCGGGGACAGCGCCTCGGTGATCACGTCCTGGCGCCCGATGCGCTCCAGACCGGCCACCGCGAGCAGCAGCGCGTCCGCCTCACCGGCGGCGAGCTTGGCCAGGCGCCGGTTGGCGTTGCCGCGGAACGGCACGCAGTCGAGGTGCGGATGGGTGGCGGCCAGCTGGGCGACGCGGCGCACCGAGGAGGTGCCGATGCGGGTGCCGGGCGGAAGCTCGTCCAGGGTGAGCCCGCCGGGGTGGACGAGCGCGTCCCGGATGTCGTCGCGGGTGAGGAACGCGGCGAACACCGTGCCCGCGGGCAGCGGCCGGTCGGCGGGAACGTCCTTGACGCAGTGCACCGCGAGGTCGGCCGCACCGGCGAGCAGCGCGGCGTCCACCTCCTTGGTGAACGCGCCCTTGCCCTCGACCTGCGACAGATCGCCCAGCCACTTGTCACCGGTGGTCTTCACCGGGACGACCTCGGTGCGCACTCCGGGGTGGTGGGCGGCCAACTCAGCCTGGACTCGGGCGACTTGGGCGAGCGCCATGGGGGAGTCACGGGAGACGATGCGGATCAGCTCGGGAACCGGCATGCCGGACACGATAGCGGCTCCGCGCCCCCCAGGGCGCCCGCCCGCGTGTCAGGCGTTCGGGTCGAAGGCTATGCCCGACGGCTTCGCGGACGCGAGGTGGGAGTTGAAGCTGCCGTCCTTCAGGCCGAAGTGGGCGCTGCCGAAGTCGTACGAGACCAGCCTGTCCCGGATCCCGGCCGGGTAGCCGTTCCAGCCGACCAGCGGCGGGTACTGCCAGGTGCCCTCGTGGTTCTCCGGCGGCTCGTCGTTGGAGGTGGCCGCGCGGAAGCAGTGGGTGCTGATGCCGTCCTTGTGGTACACGATCTTCGCGTGGGTGCCGTCCCAGCGGATCTGCGACCGGTTGTGCACGGTGAACGAGCCGTGGTTGGAGGTCGACACGTACTGGGCGACGCCGTTCTGCACCCACACCACGACGTGCTCCCAGTCGTGCCGGTGCCCGCCGAGGCTGGTGCCGGGCAGCGCCTGGTCCTTCTCGAAGTACGAGGCGTACAGGTACGCGCACCAGCCGTTGTTGCACTTGTAGCGCGAGTAGCCGTTGGTGTTGTCGAGGTCCGAGGCGTCCCGGCAGGAGCCGTTCAGGGCGCCGGTGGGGTTGAGCCCGGTGTTCACCGTGCCGTCGGCGCCGATGGCGGGGGTGGCGTAGCAGCCGTCGGTGTCGTAGTCGTAGGCGGGCTGGAACGTCCGCTCGGCGGCCTCGGCGTTGGCGGGCAGCGCCGGGGGCGGGGCGGCGAAGGCGGCGGTGGCGAAGGTGAGGACCAGCGCGACGGCACCGGCTGACCCGGTGAGCCATCTGTGGCGAAGGAGCGCGGACTTGACGGACACGGTGTCCTCCTCGGGACCCGGTGCAGCCCAACGGCTGTGGGGGGACGGGGAGTTCAGCTTCCCCGATCTTCACTTCCGGGCCAAGGGGTCACGGGCGTACCAACGGTTAAGCACAGCCCAATACTTGTCTGCACAACCGGCCTCGAGGGTTCGCCCGCGGTCGCGCCGTCAGAGCAGGTCGCCGGGGATGTCCGCGGCCGACTCCGCGGGCGTGAGGTCGGGCCGCAGTCGCAGCCAGGACGGCTGCCGCAGCATCCCCGCCCGGGTCCGGGTGCTGAACCGGACCTCGCCGACCAGCCGGGGCTCCACCCAGTGCGCGCCCGGCACCCTCGGCACCGGGGCGAAGGGGCACACGGCGGTCTCGGCGGCCCGCAGCAGCGCCGCCAGCTCGGTCCGCTCGGAGTGGCTCCAGCCGGTGCCCACGCCGCCGACGTACCGCAGCCGCCCCGCGGCACGCTGGCCGACCAGCACCGCGCCGGGCAGGCCCGAAAGCCGCCCCTTGCCGGGCAGCCAGCCGCCCACGATCACGTCCACGCCCTGCATGTTGCGGATCTTGACCCAGGCCCGTGAGCGCACCCCCGGCTCGTACAGCGAGTCCAGCCGCTTGCAGACCAGCCCCTCCAGACCGTGCTCCCGGGTGGCGCGCAGGGCCGCCTCGCCGTGCCCGGTGATCGCGGCCGGGGTCGACCAGAACGGCCCGGCGAGACCGAGCCCCGCCAGCAGCTCCCGCCGCCGCGCGTACGGCTGCCGCAGCAGGGAGCGCCCCGCCAGGTGCATCACGTCGAACAGCACCAGATGGACGGGCACCTCGGCCGCCCTGCGCGCCGCCCGGCCGGGCGCGTGCGCCAGCCCCATCCGGGACTGGAGCAACTGGAAGTCCCCGCGCCCGCGTTCATCGAGCGCCACCACCTCCCCGTCCAGCACCGCCGCCGTGTCGCCCAGCGCGCCGCCGAGCGGGCGCAGCTCCGGATACGCGGCCGTGATGTCCTCTCCCGACCGGGCGCGCAGCAGCAGCGTGCCGTCCCCGGCGAGGTACACCACCACCCGCTGGCCGTCCTGCTTGGTCTCGTACGCCCACCGCGCGTCCTGCGCGGCGGGCGGCAGCGTGCCGGGCGTGGCGAGCATGGGCGCGATCAGCGGCAGGGTCACGGTCGAAGGTGTCGACGGAGCCGCCCGGCGTCACGCCGCCCGCCCGCGCCTTTCCCCCGAAGGGGGGACGGGGCCCGGCGGCGGACTGCGCCACCGGGCCCGCGCTACCACCTCAGCGGGCGAGGCGGATCCGGGTCAGCAGGTCCTCGCCCGCCGGGCCCGAGCCGGACTTGTCGACCACGTACGCCGTGCCCTCGACCAGTTCGACGTGGTTGGGGTTGGTCCCGGTGGCGACGGTCCCGACGACCGCCCCCGCCCGCGGGTCGACCACCGTGACGTTGGCGGCCCCGCGGTTGACGGCCAGGACGTTGCCGGTGCGCTCGTCGGTGGCCACGGACAGCGCGCCCGCGCCGGTGGCGACCGACTTGGTCAGGGTCCCCGCCTTCAGGTCGACGACCGAGACGGTGCCGCCGGTCTGGTCGGCGGTGTAGGCCGTACGGCCGTTGCGGGACAGGGCGACGGCGATCGGACCGTCACCGGCCGGGATCAGCCGCGGCTCCCCGGACTTCCGGGACACCTCGATGATCTGGTCGTTGTTCAGGTCGGCGGCGTACACCGCGCCGGTGCGCTCGTTGAGGGTGAGACCGGTCGGGCCGGTGCCCTCGACGGTGACGCGCCGGGTCTCCGTGAGCGTCCTGGAGTCGTACGCCACCAGGGTGCCGTCGCCGAAGCCGCTCGCCCACACGGTGTCGTGCTTCTCGTCCACGAGGATGTCGCGGGCGTGGTTGACGTCCGGCAGGGTGGCCAGGTGGGCGCCGGTCCGCTGGCTGTAGACGGCGACCGTGTTGTTGCGGGTGTTGGTCACCCAGACCGTGTTGTGCTCGTCGTCGACCGCGACGCCGTAGACCGCCTCACGGGCGCCCGTGGTCGCGTTGGTGACCGGAGGGACGATCGTCTGCTCGACCTCCAGGGTGTCCGGGTCCACCTTCAGCAGACGGCTGTCGGTGACCGGCGGACGGCCCACGGAGACGGTGACCCACAGGGTGTCGTTCCGCTCCGAGTACGAGGACTGGTAGAGGCCCTTCACCAGCGCCGCGGTCGTCACCTCGGCCACGGCCGGGGCGGCCGTACCGGCCGACGCGGTACCGGCGAGGGCGACGGTGCTCCCGGCGGTCAGGGCGACGGCCACCGCGGCCGCGAGGGCGGTGCGGCGGGTGTGACGGGCGTGTGCGGTGGAAGAGGACATGCTGAGTTCAACTCCTGCTGCTATAGGGGGTGTTGGAGAGGTGGGCCCGAGGTGGCCCGGCCGGGCGCCGGAGCGTGGCGCCCGGAGACTGGGGATGCCCGTCAGGCGGTGTCCGTGGCGCCGGAGGCGCGACGGCGGACGACGAGGATCGTGGTGGCCGCGGCCCCGGCGGCGCCGCCCGCCGCCGCGGCGGCCGCGGACCAGGCGATGGTGGCGTAGGAGACGGGCGCCTCTACGGCGGTGGCGGCGAGGGTCTGGGCCGTGGTGTCCGGGGCGGTGGTCGAGGAGGCCGCGGACGACTGCCCGGCCGCCGCGTCCGCGCCGGTGACGGTGAACTCGACCTTCAGGGAGGTGGGCGGGTCGGGCGCGAGGAAGCGCAGCCAGTGGGCGCCGACGGAGGTGTCCGCGGGGACGGTCACGTCACCCTCGTAGGAGCCGTCGTCGTCGGTCTTCCACTGGCCGAGGATGGCCTCGTCGTCGAGCTTGATGGTGACCGTCTCACCGGCCGGGAACCTGGTCACCTCGAAGTGCAGTTGCCCGCCCGGCTGGACCTCGCTGGCGGTGATCCCGGCCTTGGCGCCCGCCGCGTTGGTGGCGCTGGCGGGGGCGCCGGAGGCGGCGGGGACGGGGGTGGCGGACGAGCCGGAGGAGGACGAGGCCGAGGACGCCGCGGCCGTCGTGCCCGAGGTCACGGTGAAGCCCGCCTTCAGGCTCGTCGGCGGGTTCGGGGCGAGGAAGCGCAGCCAGTGCGCGCCCTTGGTGGTGCCGCCCGGGACGGTGACGCCCCCGGAGAACGAGCCGTCCGCGCCCACGGTCCACTGACCGAGGATCTTCGCGTCGTCCAGCTTCACCGTGAGCTGCTCGCCCGCCGGGAAGCCGGTCACCCGGAAGGAGACCCGGCCACCGGCGGCGACGCTGGAACCGGCGGTGATGGCGGCGGAGGCACCGGCCGTACTGCCGGACCCGGACCCTGAGCCGCCGGACCCGGAGCCGTTGCCCCCGGAGGAGCCGGGGTCCGACCCGCCCGACCCCGCGTCACCCGATCCGGCCGACGTCACCTGAAGGTCGGCCTTCAGACTGGTCGCCGGATCCGGCGCGAGGAACCGCAGCCAGTGCGCCCCGGCCGAGGTGCCCGCGGGGACGGTCACGCTCCCCGAGAAGGTGCCGTCCGCCGCCACCGCGTCGCTCCACCGGGCGAGGATGGCGCCGTCGTCCAGCTTCACCGTCACGTTCTGGCCCTTGACGAACCCGGTGAGCCTGAAGGAGACCTTGCCGCCCGCCCGCACGGACGACCCGTTGGTGAGCTTCACGGCGGGTTCGGCCGTCGGGCTGGGAGTGGGGGTCGGCGTAGGTGTCGGAGTGGGCGTGGGAGTGGGCGTGGGCGTAGGCGTGGGGGTTGGCGTAGGCGTGGGGGTCGGCGTAGGCGACGCCCCCGTCACCGTCAACTCCTCGCTCTTGACGCTGGTCTGCGGCGCCAGGAACCGCAGCCAGTGACCGCCGCCGACGCCGGCGTCCGCCGGGACGGTCACCGTCCCCGTCACGCCGCCGTCGTCCCCGATCGGGAACTGCTTCAGCAGCGTCGTGTCGTCGAACTTGACGCTGAGGGTCGCCCCGGCCGGGAAGCCGGTGGCGGTGAACGGCACGTCCCCGCCGGGCCGCACGGAGGTCGTGCCCAGGGTCACCGAGGGTGCGGCGGCGGCCAGTGCCACCTGTCCGGTGAGGTCGGTGTCCCGCGGGCTCGCCAGCGGGACGGACGACAGGGCGCCGAGTCCCAGCGCCGCCGCACCGGCCGCGAGCGCGAACACCCGGGATGGTCTGTGAGAGGTCATGAGAAGACTGCTCCTCGCAGTGAAGGAATGAGAGAAAAGTGGGTGAGGTTAGGCTTGCCTAATCGAAAGCTCAGCCTCGTCATACGGAGCCCGCCCCCATGCCCGTGTCCGTGCCGCCCGTGTCCGCACCGTCCGTGTCCGCTCCGCCCGAGGGTGCCCCGCGCCACCCGCCCCGGCTGCCCCGGCCGACCCCCCTGCCCCGGCTCACCGCACCGGCCCGCCCGCTGCCCGCGCCGGACGGCGTCGCGGAGTTCTGGGCGCGGGTCCGCCAGCAGGGCACACCCCTCGTCGGCCCGGACCCGGAGGGCGGCGCCGACCACCGGGCGGTGACCTGGCTGTGGCGCGGCACCCCCGCCACCCGGGCGGTCCAGGTGCTCCCGAACAAGCTCGGCGACCCACGCGACCCGGCGGGCAACCTCATGGCACGGCTGCCCGGCACGGACGTCTGGCACTGGACGCTCCGCCTGCGCCACGACTGGCGCGGCACCTACGACCTGTACGTCGACGAGGGCGACGGACCCGCCCCGGGAACCGGTACCCCCGAGTACTGGCGCTGGCTGCGCACCCGCCGCCGCACCGACCCGTTCAACGCCCGTACGCTTCCCCACCGTTGGGAGCCCGAGCCGGTCCCGTACGCCGAACTCCCGGCCGCCCCCAAGACGGCGGACTGGACGCCCCGCCCCGGCGTCCCCCAAGGCACCCTCACCGACCACGAACTCACGAGCACCCGCCTCGGCGGCACCCGGCGCGTCTGGCTCTACGCACCACCGCACCGCACGCCCGAACCGCTCCCCGTCCTCGTCCTGCTGGACGGCGAGCACTGGGGGCCCCGCCTGGGCCTCGGCCACCTGCTGGACAACCTGATCGCCGACGGCCGTCTCCCGCCCGTCGCCGCCGTCCTGCCGGAGGCGGTGGACGAGGCCACCCGCTGGGTGGAGCTGTCCTGCCGCCCCGAGTACGTCGCCTTCCTCACCGGCGAGCTGCTGCCCTGGGCGGCCGGACGGCTGCCGCTCACCGACGACCCGGCGCGCACGGTCGTCGCCGGGCAGAGCCTGGGCGGACTGACCGCCGCCTACGCCGCGGTCGCGGCCCCGCACCGGTTCGGCAACGTACTGGTGCAGTCGGGCTCGTTCTGGTGGCCCGTCGGCCCGGACCCGGAGTGGCTGACCCGCGCGATCGGCGCACTGCCCCCGACGCCGGTGCGGTTCCGGCTGTCCTTCGGCGAGCAGGAGTGGGTCGCCCTGCCCGCGGCCCGCAGACTGCGCGACGCGCTCGCCGCCGGTCATCGTCACGTCTCCTACCGGGAGTTCAACGGCGGCCACGACTACCTCTGCTGGCGCACGGAGCTGTCCGACGGGCTCGTGGAACTGCTGGGCGGGCGCTGAGCGCCTCCGGCACCACGCACGCGGCGGCCCATCCGGCGGGCACGCACACGTCGACGACCGTCCAGCCGGGCTGCCCGGCCGGACGCGCGCCCGTGCCCACGTACCGGTCCCGCAGCACCGCGCCGGACAGCCCGTCACCCGTCGCCTTCACCAGGGCCTCCTTTCGGGTCCAGCAGCGGGCGAAGGCCGCCGGACGCGCGGCGGACGGCAGCCCCGCCAACTCGGCACGCTCGCGCGGGTGCAGCGACCGGGCCCCGTCCGCCGCGAGCCGCGCCCCGGGCACGCGCTCGACGTCCACCCCGACCGGCCCGGCGGCCAGCCCCAGCAGGGCCAGCCCGTCGGTGTGGGCGAGCGAGAAGTGCACCCCGGCGTCGTACGGCCGGGCCACCGCGGGCCGACCGTGCGGTCCGCCGCACCCCGGGCAGGGCAGCCGGGTCAGTGGCACCGACGCGGCGGGCAGTCCCACGTACGCGCCGAGCACCCGCCGCAGGGCCGTGTGCGCGGCGACGTACAGCGCGCGCTCGGCGGGCCGCCGCAGCGCCTCGGCCCGGCGCCGCTCGCCCTCGTCCAGCACGGACACGTCGAGCGGCGGCCCGTCCTGCGGGGCGCGTACGGCCCACAGCAGCGGACCCGGCCCCAGCTCCGGGGGCGTCAGCCCCGGTCCCCGCACCAGCGGCCGGGGCCGCAGCAAGGCCTCCCGTACGTCCGTCACCGTCCCGCCCGTCATGCGTCCAGTTCCTTCAGCCGGGCGGCGAGCACCGCCGCGACGTCGTCGAGCCACCGGTCCCGCACGAGTTGGGGGTGCGTGCAGTCCAGGCGGTGGTCGGTGATCGCGCCGGTCACGTGCGCGGCCCACGCCTCATGGGTCAGCCAGTCCTCCGCGCGGGGCGCGGCGGCCGTGAAGAACAGCACGTCACCGTCGTAGGAGCGGTGTTCGTGGGCGCGCATCATGCGGGCGTGGTTCGGGACGATGTCGACGATCCGGGACAGGGTGTGGTCGGAGAGTCCGGCCAGGGGGCTGCCCGCGCGGCGCAGGGTGGCCAGGACGTCGTCGCGGGTGCGCTCGGTGGTGCGGTCGAAGCCCGCCATGCGCAGGACGGCGGTGAGCGCGTCGCCCTCCTCGGGCGCGGGCCGGTCCCGCCACTGCTCGGCGGGGAACGCGTCCAGGAGCGCGAGCAGTTCGACCTCCTCGCCCGCCTCCTGGAGCAGGACGGCGACGGTGTGCGCGAGGACCCCGCCGACCGACCAGCCCAGCAGCCGGTACGGCCCGCGCGGGCACAGCTCGCGGATGCGCCCGGCGTAGTCGGCGGCCTCCTCCTGGAGGGTGCGCGGCAGCGGCTCGGTTCCGGTCAGGCCGCGCGCCTGGACGCCGTACACGGGCTGCCCGGGACCCAGCCGGGCGGCCAGACCCGCGTAGCACCAGGCGATGCCGCCCGCCGGATGGATCGCGAACAGCGGCGGCCGGTCCCCTTCCGCGCGCAGCGGCAGTACGACGTCCAGGGCGTCCCCGGCGGCCGGGCCCGCGGCGTCCAGGCGGGTGGCGAGCGCGGCCGGGGTGGGTGCCTCGAACAGGGATCCGATGGTCAGCTCGACACCGAACTCCTCGCGTACCCGCGTCACCAGCCGCACCGCGAGCAGCGAGGTGCCGCCCAGGTCGAAGAACGCCTCGTCGGGCCCGGCCCGTTCCACGTCCAGCACCTCGGCGAACAGCCGGGTCAGCGCCGCCTCCCGGGCGTTCGCGGGACGCCGCGCGCCCTCGTCACCGGCGAAGACCGGCGCGGGCAGCTCACGGCGGTCCAGCTTGCCGTTGGGGCTCAGCGGGAAGGCGTCCAGGGGGATGACCGCCGCGGGCACCATGTGCTCCGGCAGCTCGCGGGCGAGCGCCGCGCGTACGGCGGCGGGGTCGGCGGTGCCGGTGACGTACCCGACGAGCCGGTCCTGGTGGACCAGGGCGCAGGCGCCGTCCACGCCGGGCCGGGCGGCCAGCGCGGCCTCGATCTCGCCGAGTTCGACGCGCTGCCCGCGCAGCTTCACCTGGTGGTCGGTGCGGCCCAGGTACTCGACCTCGCCGTCCTCGGTCCAGCGGGCCAGGTCGCCGGTGCGGTACATCCGGCCGCCCGCCGGGCCGAACGGGTCGGCGACGAACCGGGACGCCGTCAGCTCCGCCCGGCCGAGATAGCCGTCCGCCAACTGGACGCCCGCCAGATGCAGTTCGCCCGGCACTCCGGGCGGACAGGGCTGGAGGGCCGCGTCCAGGACGTACAGGCGGGTGTTCCACACCGGCCGTCCGATCGGCACCGGACCGGAGTCCTGCGGTCGGCAGGCGTGGTAGGTGACGTCGACGGCGGCCTCGGTGGGGCCGTACAGGTTGTGCAGTTCGGTGTCCGGCAGCGCGCGGGCGAAGGCGTGCGCGGTGTCGCGGGGCAGCGCCTCGCCGCTGACGAACACCCGGCGCAGCGCCCGGCCGCGGTCGGCCGCCTCCGGCGCGGTCAGGAACACCTGGAGCATCGACGGCACGAAATGGCAGACGGTGACGGCCTGTTCGCGGATCACCCGGGCCAGGTAGGCGGGGTCCTTGTGGCCGCCCGGCTCGGCGACGACCAGCGCGGCGCCCTCCCGCAGCGGCCAGAAGAACTCCCACACGGACACGTCGAACGACGACGGCGTCTTCTGGAGCACCCGGTCCGCGCCGTCCAGCGGATACGCGTGCTGCATCCACCGCAGCCGGTTGTCGATCGCGCGGTGCGGTACGACGACGCCCTTGGGGTGGCCCGTGGAGCCGGACGTGTAGATGACGTACGCCGGGTGTGCGGGGGTGAGCGCCCGCGCCGGGTTCACCCAGGGACGCGCGGACACGTCGAGACCGTCCAGGGCGACGACCGGGACGCCGTCGCTCTCCGGGAGCCGGTCCGCGCGGTCGGCGATCGCGCACACGGGTGCCGCGTCGCCCAGCATGTACGCCAGCCGTGGCGCCGGGTAGTCCGGGTCGAGCGGCAGGTACGCCGCCCCCGACTTCAGCACCGCCAGCAGTGCCACGACCAGCTCCGCCGAGCGCGGCACCGAGACCGCCACCACCGCGCCCGGGACGGCGCCCAGGTCGCGCAGATGGTGGGCGAGCCGGTTGGCGCGCCGGTTGAGTTCGCCGTAGGTGAGGCAGACATCGCCGTACACCAGGGCCGTCGCGTCCGGGGTGCGGACGGCCTGTGCCTCGATCGGGCCGATCAGGGTCGTCGGCGGGACCGGGTGGTCGGTGCGGTTGAACTCGTCCAGGACGAGGGCCAGTTCGGCCTCGGTCGCGATGGGGTGGGCGGCCAGTGGCAGATGCGGGTCGGCGGTGGTGAGCCGGTCGACCAGGTGGCGGAACCGCTCCTGGTGGGCGGCGAGCCGGTCGTCGTCGTAGAGGGCGGGGTTGCCGTCGTGGTCGATGCGCGGGCCGCGGCCGTCCCCGCGGTCGTAGATGTTGACCGTCAGATCGTCGACCGGCCCGGCGGACAGGTTCCGGGCGCGTGCCGGGGCGCCCGCGAAGTCCACGCCGTAGTCGAACGGCATCACGTTGACCAGCGGTCCCACCAGGGCCCGGTGCTCGCCGAGGAGGCCCAGGTCGCGCCGGATGTCCTCGTAGCGGTAGCGCTGGTGGCGGCGGATCTCGCGGATGCCGAGCACCACCTGCCGTACCAGGTCGGCGAAGGACGTCTCGGGGCAGACGGTGAGCCGCAGCGGCAGGACGTTCATGACCATGCCGGGCACGCGCAGCGCGACCGAGCCCATCCGGCCCATCATGGGCAGCCCCAGCACCACCTCGCGCCGGGCGGTGGCGCGAGCGGTGTAGAGGGCCTGCGCGGCGATCAGCAGATCCGGCCAGGTGGCGCGCAGCCGGGCGGCCACCTCCCGCAGCCGCTGGGCCGTCTCCGGGGGCAGGTGCGTCGTACGGCGGCGGAAGGTGCGCGAGGGCAGCGCGCCGCGGCCCGCCAGGCGCGGGGCCTCGGGCCGGTCCGCGAACGCGCCTGTCCAGTGGGCGCGGTCGGCGGCGAAGGCGTCGGAGGCGCGGTAGGCGGTGTCCTCCGCGACCAGGTCGGCGAGGCCGCCGAAGGAGCGCGGCGGCGGTGTCCCGCCGCGGGCGAGGGCCGTGTAGACCTCGGCGGTGCGGCGGACGAGGAGCGAGTAGCCGTAGCCGTCCATCACCAGGTGGTGGATGCGCTGGTACCACAGCCAGCGCCGCTCGCCGACGCGGAACAGGGCGTGTCCGAACAGCGGTTCCGTGGCCGGGTCGCGGGGCTCGGCGAGGTCGGCGCGCATCCACGCCTCCGCCTCGGCGACACCGCCCGCCTCCCGCACGGTCAGCGGTACGTCGGTCGTCTCCGCCAGGTACTGGCGCGGCCCGTCGGGGGTGTCCACGATCCGCACGCGCAGCGCCTCCGCCTCGGCGGTGACCTGCCGCAGGGCGGCGGCGAACAGGTCCGCGTCCAGCGGGCCGTCGATGTCCAGCACCTCGGCGGTGTTCTGGGCGGGGCTGAGCGGGTCGAGGGCCCGCGCGTACCACATGCCGGACTGGGCGGCCGTCAGCGGGAGTCCGGTCTCCGTGGCGAGGGGGCTCATGCGGCTGCCCCCAGCAGCGCGGCCCAGGCCACCACGGAGGGCTGCTCGGCGAGATCGGCGAAGTCGGCCTCGACGCCGTGGTCCCGGCGCCAGCGCTCCAGCAGCGCCATCACCCGGACCGAGTCCAGGCCGTAGTCGACCAGGTTCTCGTCGACGGGGAGGGCGGCGGGGTGCTCGCCGAGGCTGTCGGCGACATCGGTGTGGATCTGCTCCAGGGTGAGGGCCATACGGCTCAGACCTCCTTGGACACGGGGGCGAACACGGCGTCGGCGGCGGTCACGACCGCGCAGCGCCCGGCGGCCCAGCGCAGCGCCATGTCGTGGTCCGCCCGGGAGAAGTCGGCGACGGCGTCGGCGACCACGAACGCCTGGATGTCCCGCATCCACGCGTCACAGGCGCTCATCAGCACCCCGATGTGCGCGTACACACCGACGACCACCAGTTGGTCGCGGCCCCTCTCGCGCAGCAGCCCCTCCAGTTCGGTGCGGACGAAGGCGCTGTACTTCCACTTGGTGAGCACGGTGTCGCCGGGCACGGGGGCGACGGCGCCCGGCACGGCCAGCGCCTCCGGGTCGTCGGCGGCGCCCGGGCCCCAGAAGTCGAGCTGGAGCCCGCGCTCCTCGAGCGTCTGGCCGCCGCGCTGGGTGGAGTACACGACCGGCACGCCGAGCGCGCGGCTCCGGGCGAGCAGCCGGGCGGTGTTGTCGAGCAGACCGGCCAACGGCTGTTCACCGGCCGGGAAGGGGGCGAGGAAGTGCTGTTGCAGGTCGTGTACGAGCAGCACGGCGCGCGCCGGGTCCACGGTCCAGTGGACGCGGTTGGCGGGGAGTTCGGCCGCGGTGGGCAGCGGATAGGCGGCTATCGCGGGGAGTGCCATGGGGCGGGGGCCTTTCGGAGGGCTGGTCAGGAGGTCGTGGGGGTGGCGCGCAGCCGCTGCTTGCTGACCTTGCCGACGCCGGTCCGCGGGAAGGCGTCGACGAACTCGACGAGGTCGGGGACCTTGTAGGCGGCGATGCCGCGCTCGCGGACGAACCGCTTGACGTCGACGGGCCGCAGTGGTCCGGCGCCGGGCCGGAGGACGACGTAGGCCAGGGAGCGTTCGCCGAGGTACTCGTCGGGCACCGCGACCACCGACACGTCGTGCACGGCGGGATGGGCGAGGACGATGTTCTCGACCTCCTCCGGCGCGATCTTCTCGCCGCCCCGGTTGATCTGGTCCTTGGCGCGCCCCTCGACGACCAGATGCCCGGTCGGGGTGCGGCGCACGATGTCGCCGGTGCGGTAGAAGCCGTCCTCCGTGAACGCCCGGCTGTTGTGCTCGGGCGCCCGCCAGTAGCCGCGGATGGTGTACGGGCCACGGGTCAGCAGGTGCCCGAAGTCGCCGTCGGGGACCTCGGCCCCGCTGTCGTCGACGATCCGGATCTCGTCGGCGGGGGAGAGGGGGCGGCCCTGGGTGGTCACCACCGTCTCCGGGTCGTCGTCCAGGCGGGTGTAGTTGACCAGGCCCTCCGCCATGCCGAAGACCTGCGTCAGACGGCAGCCGAGCGCCGGTTCCAGCCTGCGCGCCGCGGCCTCGCTGTACTTGGCGCCGCCGACCAGCACCAGCTCCAGGCTCGACAGGTCGCACTCGCTCGCCGGGGCCGCCTCGGTCCACAGCAGGGCCAGCGGCGGCACCAGCCCCGTCATGGTGATCGCCTCCCGTTCGACCAGCGCGAACGCGGTCTCCGGGTCGGGGTTCGGGCACAGCACCGCCGTACCACCGGCGTGGAGCACCCCGAGCCAGCCCGGCGAACTCATGGGGAAGTTGTGCGCGGCGGGCAGCACCACCAGGAAGCGGGTGTCCGCGTGGACACCGCAGATCTCGTTGGAGCCGCGCAGCGAGTACACGTAGTCGTCGTGGGTGCGCGGGATCAGCTTGGACACGCCCGTCGTGCCGCCCGAGAGCTGGAGGAAGGCCAGCTCGTGCGGGCGCGGCCCGGGCAGCGGCCCCGACGGCTCGGCCGCCACCTCGGCCAGGGGCGTGTGTTCGCCCGGCTCGCCGACGACGAAGACGTGCCGCAGGCTCGGCGTCCGCTCCCGCATCCGGCTCGCCAGTTCCCGGTGGTCGAAGCCCGCGTGCCGGTCCGGGACGACGTACGCCACCGCCTCGGTGAAGGCGCAGAAGTGGGCGATCTCCGTCTCGCGGTGCGCGGGCAGCGCGAACACCGGCAGCGCGCCGACGCGGTACAGCGCGAAGCACACCTCGACGAACTCGCCCACGTTCGGCAACTGCACCACCACCCGGTCGCCCCGGCCGATCCCGCGCGCCGTGAACCCCGCGGCCAGCCGGTCGGCACGCTCGTCCAGTTCCCGGTACGTCCAACTGCGGCGGACCGGCGCCGGGTCGACGAGGGCGGTCCGGTCGGGGTGCGCGGCGGCGCGGTCGCGGAGGAGACCGCCGAGGGTCTCACCGCGCCAGTACCCGGCCGCGCGGTACCGCTCGGCGCACTCCGGCGGCCAGGTGGGCGCGTCGGTGCCGGGCGTCAGAACGGCGCCGCTCACAGCTCGGCCCCCACCGCGTGCAGGAACGTGCGGAACTTGGCGGCGGTCTCCGCGGTCTCCGCCTCCGGCGACGAGGCGGCCACCACCCCGGCGCCCGCGAACAGCCGCAGCGAACGCCCCTCGGCCTCGGCGCAGCGGATGGTGACCACCCACTCGCCGTCCCCGTCGGCGTCCTGCCAGCCGACCATCCCGGTGTAGGGGCCCCGGTCGAACGGCTCGGAGGCGGCGATGACCTCCCGCGCCACCTCGGTCGGCGTGCCGCACACGGCCGGGGTGGGGTGCAGCGCGGACGCCAGGTCCAGCGCGGTCACCTCGGGGTCGGCGAGGTCGCCGGTGACGGTGGTCGACAGGTGCCACAGCGCGGCGGTCCGCACCAGCGTCGGCCGCTCCGGCACCGCCAGGCGGTCGCAGTACGGCGCCAGCGCCTCGCGTACGGCGGCCACGACGACGGCGTGCTCGTGCAGGTCCTTCTCGGACTCCAGCAGCGCCACCGCCCGCCGCACGTCCTCGGCCAGGTCGGCGCTGCGCGGCGCGGACCCGGCGAGCGGGTTGGCGGTGAGACGGCCCCCGTGCCGGGCGACGAGGAGTTCGGGGCTGGCACCGACCAGGGTGCGGCCCGGCCCGCTGGGCAGGGCGAAGGTGTACCCGGCGCGGTCGCGGCGGGCCAGGCGGCGCAGCATCGCGGGCAGGTCGGGCTCGGTCGGGCAGGTCAGCTCCAGGGTGCGGGCGAGGACGACCTTGTCGAAGTCCCCGGCCCGCATCCGCGCCACGGCGGCGGCGACCGCGGCCCCGTACTCCGCGGGCGCGGGCACCTCGCGCACCCGCCAGTCGTGGCGCGTCGGCCCGGAGTGCGGGACGGGCAGCGCCACCAGCGGGTCCTCCCGCAGCGGCGGTGCCCAGCGGACCGTCTCCGGGACCGCCAGCGCGGCCGGGGCGTCCGGCGCGAACGGCAGACAGCCCATCACCAGCGGCGTCGCCGCGTCCGGGCGGCGCAGTGCGGCGAGGGCGTCCCGCACCTGGGCGGGCCGGGATATCCCGGCGGCGGTGCCATGGCCCAGCAGGGTGTGCCGGGGCGAGGCGAGGAAGCGGTCCGTGGCGGGCCGGTAGGCGTCCAGCAGGGCGGTCGCCGCGCCGGGGGAGACCAACTCGGGTGTGGTGGCTTCGTACAGGGACGTGGACATGGGTGTCTCCTGAAGGGGACGCACGAGGGGGGAGCGGGGGGAGAGCCGGTCAGGCCCGGAGGGTGGCGCCCCCGTCGACGTACAGGTCGTGCAGGGTGATGTGCCGGGCGCGGTCCGACGCCAGGAAGGCGACGGCCTCGGCGATGTCGGCGGGGTCGGCGATGCGGCCCAGCGGGATGCCCGTGCGGTGGGTCGCCGGGTCGCCCTCGATGATGAGTCGGGCCGCGGTGGCGTCGTCGGCGCCGGACGCCGCCCACATCGCGCGCTGCATGTCGGTGAGGGTCGAGCCGGGGCAGACGGTGTTGCAGCGGACGCCGCTGGCGGCCACCTCCAGGCCGAGGCACTTGGTGAACATCACGGCGGCGGCCTTGGACGCGGCGTAGGCGGCCATGCCCGCGCGGGGCACACCGGCCGCGTTGGAGGCGACGGTGACGATGCTGCCGTGGCCGCGCTCGGCCATCCGGCGGGCGGCGCTGCGGGAGACGTGCAGGACGCCGCTCGCGTTGACGGCGAACGAGGCCGCCCAGTCCTCGTCGGAGAGGTCCACGACATGCGTGCCGCGCAGCACCCCGGCCACGTTGACGGCGATGTCCAGCGGGCCGAGGGTGCGTTCGGCGTCCTCGACGGCGGCTTCCACGGCGGCGGGGTCGGTGACGTCGAGGGGACGGGCGGTGACGTGTGCACCGGCCAGCTCGGCCACGGCCGCCCCGTCCAGGTCGGTGGCGAGGACCCGGGCGCCCCGCTCGACGAGGGCGGTGACCACCGCGGCGCCGATGCCCCGGCCCGCCCCGGTCACCAGGGCGAGACGACCGGCGAGTTCGCCGGTCACGAGGCGAGCGCCTTGGTCAGGTCGTCCAGCACGATCCGCGCGGCCAGCGGACCGCCCGCGCTGTTCCACGCCGAGCCCTCGATCACGACGACATGCCCGTCCCGCTCGGCCGAGAGCCGGGCGAAGTTGGCGACCTGCCGCGCCTCGCCGTACGCCTTCTCGCCGTCCGCGAGGGTGCCGAGGACCCCGAAGAACAGCCAGTCGCCGTCGATCGTGGACAGCTTCTCCAGGCTGACCGGCTCACTGTGCCCGGTGCCCACGCCCCGCTGGTCCTCGGGCCGGTCCAGGCCCAGCTCGGTCAGCGTGGAGCCCACGTGGTTCACGCCCCGGCCGACCACGGACGGCGCCCCGTTCTGCCAGCGCACGACGCTGACCACGGCGCCCGCGTTGGCGCCGAGGCCCTTCTCGGTGGCGGCGACGTCCGCCTCGAAGCCGTCGAGCCACCTGTCGCCCTCGGCCCTCTTGTTGAGCGCGTCGGCGGTGGCGGTGAACGCCTTCTTCCAGTCCTCGTTGAGCTTGGCGGTCACCACGGTCGGCGCGATCGACTCCAGCTTGGCGACCTCGTTCTTCACGGCGGTGGTCTCGTCCAGCAGGATCAGATCAGGCCGCAGCGCGGCCAGCTTCTCCATGTCGGCCTCGGCGACGGTCGCGATCACCTGCGCCCCGGCCGCCTCGTCGGCGAGGTAGGTGGACACGCCCCGCTGGCCGCGGCCCGCGGTGGTGCCGACCGGCTCGACGCCGAGGGCGAGCGCGGCGTCCAGCGTGGGCTCGCTCAGCGCGACGACCTTGTGCGGGGTGGCCGGTACCTCCACCGTGCGGCCCGTGGCGTCGGTGATCCGCCGGGTGTCCGACGCCTGGGCCCCGGTACTGCCGCCGTCGCCGCCGCAGCCCGTGAGGACCAGGGCTCCCGATACGACGGCCGCGGCGGACGCGAGGACCGCGCGACGGGAGATCCGTGCAGAGGACATGTACTCAGGCTCCTTGGAGAGAAATGGGGGAAGGGGAGGAGGTGATCAGGCCGCTCGGCTGCCCAGCAGCCGCACCAGACCCTCGGCGAGGGCGCCGTGCCAACAGGCGTGGTCATGGCCGCCGTTGTAGGTGTCGTGGGTGACCTGGTGGCCGTTCGCGCGCAGGGTGTCGTACAGCAGCCGGGTCTGCTGGACCATGGGCCCCTCGTGCAGGCCGACGTCCAGGTGGAGCCGTAGCGGACCCGACGGTGCCGTGCGGTAGCGCTCGACGAGCCAGGGGGCGCCGAGAACCGTCGGTACGGGCCCGTGCCGGGGCGGCAGACCGGGCCGCCACCACAGGGACGGCGACTGGGCGAGGACGGTGCCGAACCGGTCGGGCCGCAGCAGCGCCGAGTACAGCGCGGTCACGGCGCCGAGGCTCTGCCCCGCCACCACGGTCCGCCGGGGGTCGGCGGACAGGGGCCAGCGTGCTGCCGCCCAGGGCAGCAGTTCGTCCGCGAGGAACACCACGAAGGCGTCCCGGCCGCCGAGTTCGCGCCAGCGGGTGTGCCGGTCCACGGCGTCCGGCGCCAGCACCGCCAGCGGCGGCAGCGCGCCGTCGGCGATCAGCGCGTCCAGCGTGTCACCGAACCCGAGCCGCCCGAACCACATGTCGCCGTCGCACAGCACCAGGACGGGCAGCGGGGACGCGCCGTCGTCCGGCCGGTGTCCCGGCGGCAGGTAGACCCAGGTGCGGCGTTCCCCGCCGAGCGCGGCGGTGGCCACCCGGAACGACTGGACCGTGCCGCCCGGCACCCGGCCGCGTCGCCCGGCCCACGGCTGGGCGGGCGCCCCGGGCAGCTCGAACAGCGAACTGGCCGCCGACCGCCAACGGGTCGGCACCATCCGCCTGTTCAGCGGGTCCGCCGCGGCGTGCGCGGACAGCGACCGCAGCCGCTGCTGGAGCGGGCCCGGGTCGGTGGGCGGTTCCTTGGGGGAGATGTCGGCGGCCATCCGGTAGGTGCCGCGGTGGTCGGCGCGCAGCCGCAGCCCCAGGTGCCAGATGTCGGTGCCGGGCACATGCTCCAGCAGCGAACCGGCCAGCCGTTCGCGGTCACCGACGCGATTGGCGCACAGCAGCACCTGGCGGGTGGCCCGGTGACCGCGCCACAGGAAGGTGACGGCCCGATGGCCGGGCTCCGACTCCAGCTCCTCGACCAGCGGGGTGCCCAGGCGCTCCGCCTCGCTCCAGAACTCGGCCGTCAGGGCGGCGCGCCCCGTGGCGTCCGCGACCGCCAGCCGGTCCACCAGACGGGCCAGGCGCGGCCCGGTGATGCGCCGGGGCCGGGTGTCGTGGTGGGTGTCCACGGACTCGAGGACTGACATCTCTCCCCCTTCTCGTCGCCGCCGATCCGGTGAATTCGGGCAGGCCGAAGGCGTGTTGGGCATGCGACCACTCGGTGTCGACAGGATCGTCAACACCTTTGGTTAGGTTAGCCTAAGCTAAGCACATGTTGATCGGAACGAGTTCCCTACCGGCCGGTAACCGGCTCCCCGGCAAGGCACCGGACAAGGCCCCCGACCTCCCGCGAACCCACGCCAGGAGATCCCCGCGCACGGCCGGACTCCTGCTCGGCGTCGCCCTCCTGGCGGCGGCCACCGCCCTCTCCCTGGCGGTCGGCACCCAGCACATCCCGCTGGGTCAGGTGTGGTCCGCGCTGCTGTCCCCGTCCGGCACCGAACACGACGCGATCGTGCGGGAGTTGCGGCTGCCGCGCACCCTGATCGGCATCGCCGTCGGCGCCGCGATCGGCCTCGGCGGCGCCGTCATGCAGGTCCTGACCCGCAATCCGCTCGCCGACCCCGGACTGCTCGGCGTGAACGCGGGAGCGTCCGCCGCCGTCGTCACCGCGATCAGCGTCCTCGGCATCACCTCGTTCACCGGCTACCTCTGGTTCGCCCTCGTCGGCGCCGCCCTCGCCGCCACCGCCGTGCACGCCCTCGGCGGCGCCCGGCACGCCACCCCCGTCCGGCTCGCGCTGGCCGGAACCGCCGTCAACGCCGCCCTGTTCGGCTACGTCAACGGCCTCCAGCTGGGGAACCTCGACACGCTCGACGAGATGCGCCACTGGTCGGTCGGCACCCTCGCCAAACGCGACGCCGACCTGCTGCTCACCGTGGCGCCCCTGCTGACCGCCGGGGCCCTGCTCGCCCTCGCGCTGGCCCGGCCGCTCGGCGCGCTGGCCCTCGGCGAGGACCATGCCCGCGCCCTCGGCACCCACGTACGGCGCACCCGGATCCTCGCCGTCCTCGCCATCACCCTGCTGTGCGGCGGCGCGACCGCGCTGTGCGGCCCGATCGGCTTCCTCGGCCTGATGATCCCGCACGCCGCCCGCGCCTTCTGCGGCCCCGACCCACGCTGGCTGCTGCCCTGCTGCGCCCTGTACGCGCCCGTACTCCTGCTCGTCTCCGACGTCGTCGGCCGCGTCCTCGTACCGCCCTCGGAGATCGAGGTCGGCACGGTCACCGCCTTCGTCGGCGGGCTCCTCTTCATCCACCTGGTACGGCGGCGGAAGGCGGCCCAGCTGTGATCACTCCCGTGCTGACCGAACGGACCCCCGTGCTCCGCACCGGCCGCTACTCACTGCGCTACGACCCGCGCACCCTGCTGGTCTGCGCCCTGATCGCCGCGCTCACCGCCGCCACGGCCGTCCTCGCCCTCGGCACCGGCAGCTACCAGCTCTCCCCGGCCGAGGTCGTGCGCACCCTCGCCGGGAGCGGCCCGCCCGGCGCCGACTTCATCGTGCTCGACCTGCGGCTGCCGCGCGCCCTGGTGGCGGTCCTGGTCGGCTTCGGGATGGGCATGGCGGGCGCGGTCTTCCAGTCGCTGACCCGCAATCCGCTGGGCAGCCCGGACATCACCGGGTTCGGCAACGGGGCGTCGGCGGGCGCACTGGTGGCGATCATCCTCTTCGACGCCGGGGCACCGCAGACGGCGCTCGGCGCGGTGTGCGGCGGCTTCGCGACCGCCGCCGCCGTGTACCTGCTGGCCTGGCAGCGCGGGGTGCACGGCTACCGGCTGGTCCTCGTCGGCATCGGCGCCTCCGCCGTCCTGGGCTCCGCGACCAGCTTCCTGTACGTGCGCGCCGACATCGGCAAGGCGGCGCAGGCCGCGGCCTGGATGATCGGCTCGCTCAACGCCCGCGACTGGACCGACGTGCGCGTGGCCGCGCTCGGACTGGTGCTCCTCGCCCCGGTCGTGCTGGCGTGCACAAGGCGGTTGGCCCTGCTCGAGATGGGCGACGACACCGCCGCCGCGCTCGGTGTGCCGCCCGAGCGCAGCCGACTGGTGCTGCTCGGCGCGGGCACCGGGCTGACCGCGCTCGCCGTCGCCGCGGCCGGTCCCCTCCCGTTCGTCGCCATGGCCGCCCCGCAACTCGCCCGCCGCCTCACCCGCGCCCCCGGGCCGAACGTCCTGCCCGCCGCCTGGACGGGCGCCCTCCTGGTGTCCGCCGCCGACCTGGCCACCCAGCGCGTCACCGGCTCGGCGATCCTGCCGGTCGGGGTGGTCACGGGCGTGGCGGGAGGGGCGTATCTCGCGTGGCTGCTGCGGGGGGAGCGCAGGGCGGGACGGGTCTGAGCGCGCGGGGTGGCGGGGGCCCGACCGGCGACGCCACATAGTTGCGTTAGGCAATGACATGGTGAAAGCGCCCACATGCCCACTCCGCCGCCCCCGGCCGACCCCGCTTCCCCGGAAGTGGCCGAGATCGAGCGAGCCCTCAGCCGCATCGCCTACCTGGGCACCCGCGCCCGGCAGCACGACCGGCTGATGGCACTGGCGGGCGTCCCCCTGGACCGCGCCGCGGTGGCACTGCTGCGCCAGATCGCCGACACCGAGCCCCTGCGGCCCGGGGAACTGGCCCACCGGCTGGGCGTGGAGGCCTCCCACGCCACTCGTACGGTGCAGCAGTTGCACCAGGCCGGGTACGTCAGGCGCGTACCCGACCCGGACGACCGCCGCGCCCAGCGCATCGAACTGACCACCGAGGGGCGGCAGGCCATCAGCCGCATCCGGGAGGTCGCCGCCCAGGGCATGCGGCTGGCGCTGGCGGACTGGAAGCCCGGGGAACTGCGCCAACTGGCCGCCCCCTTCCACCGGATGGTCGACGACTTCGTGGCGTACGCCGCCGACGAGGAGGCCGAACAGCAGGTCCCGGCGTAGGGCTCAGCCCTTGAGCAGCCGCTCGCTCAACTCCCAGAGCCGCTGGGCCGATCGCGGGTCGAGGGCGTGCGACGCCACCTCGGCCGGGACGCTGTCCGCGGTCAGGGGCCTGGGCTCGTCGTCGACCGGCGAGATGTCGTTGTCCTTGAGGTAGACACCGCCGATGTCGGCCAGCAGCGGGCTGGTCGCCGCGAACACGATGGTGCTCGCGCCCTGCCGCGGGGTCTTCTTCCCGCGCTCGGGGTCGATGACCGGCCGTCCGGCCTCGTCGATCAGCCCCATCGCCCGCAGGCCCTCCGCGCCCGCGGCGCTGTTCAGCGCCGTACCGACCACCACTCCGGGGTGCACGGCGTAGCCACGGATCCCGTCCCCGGCCCAGCGCCGGTCCAGTTCGACGGTGAACAGCACATTGGCGAGCTTGGACTGCGCGTAGGCCGTCCCGGGGTCGTACCCGCTGTCGAAGTGCGGGTCGTCCCACCGGATGGCGCCGAACCGGTGGGCTCCGGAGGTCACGTTGACCACGCGGGAGCCGTGGGCGGCGCGCAGCGCGGGCAGTAGGCCGAGGGTGAGCTGGAAGTGGCCGAGGTGGTTGGTCGCGAACTGCACCTCGTAGCCCCGGGCGTCCCGTTCGCGCGTGCCGGGGGCCGGTACGCCGACGCAGTTGACCAGGATGTGCAGCGGCCGGTCGGAGGCGAGCCAGCGGTCGGTGAAGGCGTCGATCGACGCCGGGTCGCTCAGGTCCAGCCGACTCACCCCGACGCCCCCGATCCCGGCCAGCCCCGCCCCGGCCCGGTCCGGGTCCCGCGACCCCACGGTCACCGACGCACCGGCCTTGACCAGCGCACGGGTGACCTCGCGACCGATTCCGGCATGACCGCCCGTCACGATGACGTTCCGGCCGGTCAGATCGAGCCCGGCGACGACCTCTTCGGCCGTGGACGCGGGGGTGAAACCGGATCCGACGGGGTGCTGTGCGTGCGTCATACGAGCTGTCCTCTCGGGTCGAGAGCGGAGCCGCCCAGGGAAACGGAACGGCGCTCCGCTTACGCTTCCAAGATATGGAACAGTGTTCCGCTTGGCAAGTGGGGTGTCCGCCCGTGCGCCCTGGATCGGTGACCGTCACAGGCCCGGAAACGGGCCCGTACGCGGCTTCGACGGGCCCTCGACCGTCCTCCGGGGGCACTTCGCGCCACCGGGTCAGCCGCCTCCCGGCAGTGGCCCAGCGGCCAGCTCACGCCTCCGTCGCATGCCAATTGACCTGGTGTTCTACGGGAATCCGCATGACCTGACCGAGGCTCTGACGGGAACTTCGGAGGGGATCCATGAGCGGTGGCCCTACGGTGGCACGACCGCCCAGGTGACAGGCTCGTCAGCTTCGCCGACAGCGCGCCCACACCCGAGGGCGGCACCCACGTGGCGGGTTTCCACGACGGTCTGACCGCCGCGGTCAACGCGTACGCGCGCGGGCGGCGGTCGCTCACCCCGGCGGACCCCGGTCTCGACGCCGACCGGATCACCGAGGGCCTCACCGCGGTCGTGTCCGTGCGGCTGGACCACCCCGAGTTCCTCGGCGCCACCCGCGGCAGACTGGGCGGCGCCGAGGTGCGGGCCTGCGTCGAGGGAGCCGTCCGCGAACACCTCGGCGCCTGGCTGGAGGAGCACCCGGAACAGGCCGCGGCCGTCGTCGCCCACCTCGTCCGGGGCTGCCGCTGACGGGCCCTCACACGGCGTCGCGCAGCAGGTCCCTCAGCCGCAGCGCGGCGGGCAGGGGCGTGGCGGGAAGCGCCACATGAAGGGTGCGGCGCAGGGCCGGGTCGGTGAGGTGCCGCAGGACGAGTTCGGCGGGGACCGCGCGGGCGGCCAGTGAGGGGACCAGCGCCACCCCCAGACCCGCGGCGACATAGCCGAACTTGCCGGTCCACTCCGCGATCCGGATGACCTTCCGGGGGGTGAAGCCCGCCCGCGCGCAGGCGTCGGCGAGGAGGGTGGCCCGGTCGCCGTAGGCGCTCTGGAGCCAGGCCTCGTCGCGCAGTTCGGCCAGGTCGACGGGGTCGGTTCCGGCGAGGCGGTGCCCGCGCGGGAGGGCTACGAGGAGTTCGTCCTCGCACAGGACGGTCGTCGTGATCCCGTCCGCGGAGGGCAGGCCGGACGGGTAGTCGCTGATCACGGCGAGGTCGAGCGCCCCGTCCGCGACGCGCCGCACGAGCGTGCCGGTCGGCCCCTCGACCGCGACCACCTCCACCCGCGGCTCGGCGTGCTGGAGCGCCCGCAGGGCGGACGGCAGCAGCGAGATGTTGGCGGTGGCGAAGGCCCCCACGTGCAGCAGCCCGCCCCGCCCGGCGTGCAGCACCGCCAGTTCCCGCTGTGCCCGCGCCAGCCGGTCGAGGACCTCCAGCGCGTGCCGGTGCAGGGTCCGCCCGGCGGGACTGAGCCGTACGCCGCGCGGGAGCCGGACGAACAGCGGTCCGCCCGCCCGCTGTTCGAGGGTGGCGATGCGCCGGGACACCGCGGACTGCGTGTAGTTGAGCCGGTCCGCCGCTCTTGTGAACGAGCCGGTCTCGGCCACGGCCACGAGCAGCCGGAGCGCGTCCAAGTCGAACACCGCCACTCCCTGGGATCCCCTTGGCGGTACCCATTCCCGAGCGTCATGGATGCCATGCGAAGCAGTCGCTGGTGGCATGCCTCGCCCGCTTCTACGGTCGCACCAGTGGCTCTCACGGGGTGCGAGGGGGAAGCGTGTCGTTGCGCGAGATGCTGTCCGATCTGGAGGAACTCGTCCGCTGCGAGTCCTTCTCGGCCGACCACGCGGCGGTGGCCCGCAGCGCCGAGGTCGTGGCCGCGCTCGGGGCGCGACTGCTGGGCGCCCGGCCCGAGGTGATCGTGGTCGACGGGGTGACCCATCTGCGGTGGAGCGCGGGAACCCCGCGCGTGCTGCTCGTGGGACACCACGACACCGTGTGGCCGTCGGGCTCGCTGCGCACCCACCCCTGGTCGGTGGCCGACGGGATCGCCCGGGGGCCGGGGGTCCTGGACATGAAGGCGGGGCTGGTCCAGATGTTCCACGCGCTGGCCTCGCTGCCGTCCCTGGACGGCGTGTGCGTCCTGGTCACCGGGGACGAGGAGGTGGGCTCCCCGACCTCCCGGCAACTGATCGAGGACGCGGCCCGGGCGTGCGGGGCCGCCTTCGTGCTGGAAGCGGCGGCGGACGGGCACGGCGCGCTCAAGACCGCCCGCAAGGGCACCTCACGGTACGAGATCGTCGTACACGGCCGGGCCGCGCACGCGGGACTGGAGCCGCACCAGGGGGTCAACGCCGCCGTGGAGGCCGCCCACCAGGTGATGTCCCTCGTCGGCATCGGGGCGTTGACGGCCGCCGACGGCGCCACCGTCACGCCCACGCTCCTGTCCGCGGGCACCGCACGCAACACGGTCCCCGCGCTCGCCCGGCTCTCCGTGGACGTGCGCGCCCCGACCGGGGCGGCACAGGACCGCGTCGACGAGCTGGTCCGGGGCCTCACCGCGCGGACACCCGGCGCCCGCCTGGAGGTGCTCGGCGGCCGACAACGCCCGCCCATGGAACCGGAGGCCTCCGCCGACCTGTTCGCCCTCGCCTGCCGGACCGCCACCGACCTGGGACAGCGGCCCCCGCGCGGGATCGCCGTCGGCGGAGCCTCGGACGGCAACTACACCGCGACGGCTGGCTGCCCGACCCTCGACGGCCTGGGCGCGGTCGGCGGCGGCGCCCACGCGGACACCGAGCACGTCGACACCGCGTGGATGGTGCCGAGAGCCCGCCTGCTCGCCCGGCTCGTCACGGCGGTCGCCGACGGCCGACCCTGTGGTGGGCCCCGGTGAACTCGTCGATACTGACGCCATGCGGCCGCGCGGCAGAACCTGGGCCACCGTCGGACTGGTGCTGGCGGCGGCCGTCGGCTGCACCGACGGCGACGACGGCGAGGACCCGGCCACCCCTTCACCGACCCGCACCGAGCGGCCCGCCACCCCCAGCCCGCCCCCCAGCGCCCCGCCCACCGCCGCCGACCCGGTCTCCCTCCCCGGCCTCATCGCCCGCGAGCACCGCGGCTCCGGCCTGCGCCTCGGCGCCGTACGCGCCCGCACCGACGCCTACACCCAGTACGCCGTCACCTACCGCGCGAACGGACTGACCATCTCCGGCATCATGAACGTCCCCGAGGGCAGGGGACCGTTCCCCGCGCTGGTGCTCGCGCACGGCTACATCGACCCGGCCGTCTACACCACCGGCCGCGGTCTGGCCCGCGAGCAGGACCTGCTCGCCCGGCGCGGCTACGTCGTCCTGCACACCGACTACCGCAACCACGCGGGCTCCGACGACGACCCCGACAACGACGTCGATCTGCGCCTCGGCTACACCGAGGACGTCATCGCCGCCGTCCACGCCCTGCGCTCCGCCACCCGCCCGGCGATCGACGACGAACGGATCGGCCTGCTGGGCCGGTCGATGGGCGGCGGGGTCGTCTACAACACGCTGGTCGTGGCCCCCCGGGCTGGTCGACGCGGCGGTGGTGTTCGCGCCGGTCAGCTCGCTCCCCGCGGACAACTTCGAGCACTTCCAGCGCCGCGAGGGCGACCCCGTGGCCGCGGAGATCGAGGCCGAGCACGGCAGTCCCGGCCAGAACCCGCGGTTCTGGCGGGAGGCCGCGCCGAGAACCTACGTCGACCGCGTCACCGAGCCCCTGCTGATCCTGCACGGCACCGCCGACGACACCTGCCCGCCGCGCTGGTCGGAGGAGACGGCGGCGGCGTTCAAGGACGCGGGCAAGGACGTACGGCTGGTGAGGTACCCCGGCGAGGGCCACACCTTCTCCGCGCGCTGGCCCGACTCGATGGAGACCAGCCTCGACTTCTTCGACCGGCACCTGCGCTGAGGCGGGGCTGGACTCAGGCCGACTCCTCCTCCGCGACCTGCGCGAGCGTACGCCCACTGCGCACCGACCGGGCCCGGCGCGGATCCGGGGTGCCGCCCCCCTCCCGTGCCCGTCCCGCCTTCACCAGCAGCCAGGCGTCGTCGTCCTGGCCGCGGAAGCGGGTGAGCGCGTACTCGCCGCGCAGCTTGGACCCGGACAGCCGGAACGTGGCGTGCCCGCGCTCCAGCGACTCGGCGAAGTCGACCGGACGGCCCCGCCGGTCGTGGCTGAGCGGCTCGTACGTGCCCCGGTCCCAGACGATCACCGTGCCGCCGCCGTACTCACCGCGCGGGATGACACCCTCGAACTCCTCGTAGGCCAGCGGATGGTCCTCCGTCGGCAGGGCCAGCCGCTTGTCGTGCGGATCCGCCGACGGGCCCTTCGGCACCGACCAGGACTTCAGTACGTCGTCCACCTGGAGCCGGAAGTCGAAGTGCAGGGTGCTCGCGTCATGGATCTGCACCACGAACCGGGGCCGCTCCCCGGCGTCTCCTGGCTGTCCCTCGGGCTCACGGGTCCGCCCGAAGTCCCGTTTGCCGCGGTACTCCCGCAGCCGGTCGCCGTCACCCACCTCCGGCTCCTTCCGTACGGCATACGTCCCACCCCCGGGTACCCCGACCACCGCCGCACCCACGGCACCCGGTCACGGATAGGCTGGCCGTGATCAACCGGACGGGCGGGGTGAGGGCGGCGGGCGGCATGGACAGCGCCGAGGACAGGCGGACCACGGGCGGCGGGCGTCCCACGTCACGGGACGTCGCGCGGCTGGCCGGGGTGTCGCACACCGCCGTGTCCTTCGTGTTCAACGGCCGGGCCGAGGGCAACCTCTCACCCGCCACCCAGGAACGCATCCGGCAGGCCGCAGCCCAGCTCGGCTACCGGCCCGACCCTCTCGCCCGCGGCCTGCGCAGCCGTCGTACGGCGGTGATCGGCCTGGTCACCGACGAGATCGCGTCCTCGCCGTTCGCGGGACGGCTGCTGCGCGGCGCCATGGAGACCGCCTGGAGCAGCGACCACCTGGTGCTGACCGTGGACTCCGGCGGCGACCCGGCCAAGGAGGACGCCGCCGTCGCCGAACTCCTCGACCGGCGCGTGGACGGCATCATCTACGCGGCCATGTCCCTGCGCCGCGTCCGGGTCCCCGAGGGACTGCACCGCACCCACTCCGTACTCGCCAACTGTCTGCCCGAGGACGCCTCCCTGCCCGCCGTCGTCCCCGCCGAACGCGCCGGGGGCCGCACCGCCGCCCGCCTCTTGCTCGACCAGGGGCACCGCAGGGTCGCCCTCGTCGGCGGCCTGGACGACATCGCCTCGGTGGAACGCCTGCGCGGCTTCCGGGACGCGCTGCGGGCGGAGGGCGTCACCGTCCCCAAGGAGTGGGTCGTGCGCACCGGGGGCGAGATCTCCGGCGGGTACGAGGGCGCGCTGCGGCTGTTCGACGGCGTGCCCGCCGAACGGCGCCCCACCGGTGTCTTCGCCTACAACGACCGGGTCGCGGCGGGCGTCCTGCACGCCGCGACCCGGCTCGGCCTCGCCGTACCCGGCGACCTCTCACTGGTCGGCTACGACGACCAGGAGCACATGGCCGCCTTCCTCACCCCGCCGCTCACCACCGTCGCGCTGCCGCACCGGGCGATGGGGGAGGCCGCCGCCCGGCTGCTGCTCGACGCCATCGACACCGGGCGCACGCCGCCCGCCACCGTGCGCCGAGTGGCCTGCCAGGTCGTCAGCCGGGCGTCGGTGGGACCAGCTCCCACCCCGTGACGGCCGCTCCACCGCCCGTCACCACCAGCTCCGGCACGTCGTCCGGGCGCCGGTAGACCCGCTCCGTGACCGTCGCGCGGTCCCCGGCGAACAGTTCGTAGAGCGAACCGTCGACCAGGACGCGCAGGTCCAGCTCCGTGCCGGGCGGCACGCTTGCCACCACCGGGCCGGACTCCTCGGCCGTCCGCCTCGGCCAGTCGCCGCGGTCCAGGGTGAGCGTGCCGTCGGCCGGGTCCAGGCGGACGGTCAGCTCGGCGCCCGTGGCGGAGCGCAGCAGGCGTACGGTGGTCCGCTCGCGGGCGGTGACGGTCAGGTCGTAGGCCTGGGGGAGGGGTACGGGAGTGCCGGGCGCGGTGATGAACGGCGCCGGGGCGCGCAGCAGTTCCAGCTCCGGGGCCGGGGTGACGCGCAGGGAGCCGTCCGGGTGGACGTCGACGGCGCGGGGCGCGGTGAGGACCCCGGCCCAGCCCGCCCGCTCGGCCTCGGTCTGCCCGCGCGCCTCCCACGACCAGGCCCACATCAGGGTCCGGCCCGGTTCCCGCAGGACGGCGGGCGCGTAGAAGTCGCGGCCGTGGTCGAGCGTGCCGCCGGTGCTCGCGGAGAACCGCAGCCCCGCCGTACCGGAGGGCTCCAGACGGCCCGTCAGATACCCGGTGGCACACGGGTCGCCGTCCCACAGCGACACCACCAGCACCCACGTCCCGTCGTCCGTCGCCCACATCTGCGGGCACTCCCAGCCGACCGCGCCGTCCCCGAACGCGGCCAACGCCACCGGATCGTGGCCGTCGGCGAGCACCCCGGCGAACCGCCAGTCGGTGAGGTCGTCGCAGTCGTAGAGCAGCACCGACGGGGTGCCGTCGGCATGCCCCGCGCCGACCAGCGCCCAGCGCCGCCCCGCGTGCCGGAAGACGAACGGGTCGCGGAACATCACCACGTCCAGTCCCGGCGGCGGGCCGCTCACCACCGGCACGGGCAGCGTCCGCCACTCGGTGAGCGCGGCGTCGTCCGGGTCGGCCGCCCTGGCCAGGCAGATGGTGCCGATCCCGGTGTGGTGACGGTCGATGCCGGTGTAGACGGCGGTCGGCACCCCGGCGTCGTCGACCGTGCAGCCCGACCAGCAGCCCGCCTCGTCGGGGCCGCCCGGGGTCGGGGTGAGCGCGACGGGATGGTGCTCCCAGCGGGCCAGGTCCGGGCTGGAGACATGGCCCCAGTGCATGTCGGTGTGCACCGGTGCCGCGGGATTGTGCTGGTAGAAGAGGTGGTAGCGGCCACGCCAGCGGAACGGGCCGTTGGGGTCGTTGATCCAGTGGGCGGGCGGACGGACCCGGAAGCGCGGGGCGTGCGGGTCACGGGGCGGGGCGGCGAGGCTCAACGGTTGACTCCGGCGGAGGTGATGCCCTCACGGAGAGGACGCTGGCCGACGACGAACACGGCGACGGCGGGAAGCATCGACAGCACGACACCCGCGAGCACCACCGAGATGGAGCCGGTGCCGAGGTTGCCCTGAAGGGAGACCAGCCCCAGCGGCAGGGTGTAGTTCTGCGCTGAGGTCTCCAGGATCAGCGGGCGGAAGAACTCGTTCCAGTGGTAGTTGAAGGCGAGCACACCGACGATCGCGAGTCCGGGCGCGGCCAGCGGCGCGTACACGGACCGGAAGATCCGCCACGGCCCGGCGCCGTCCAGCATCGCCGCCTCGCCCAGGTCCTTGGGCATGCCCAGGAAGTACTGGCGCATCAGGAAGGTGCCGAACGCGGTCGGGAAGGCCGGGATGATCAGCCCGAGCAGGGTGTCGGTCAGCCCCATCGACTTCAGCACCAGGAACACCGGCACGATGGTGACCTGCAACGGCACCATCATCGTCGCCAGGACGAGGGCGAACAGCGGCTTTTTGAACCGGAACTCCAGGCGGGCGAAGGCGTACCCGGCCAGCCCCGCGGTGACCATCTGGCCGACCGCGATCAGCGCGGTCACCAGCGTGGAGTTCAGGGCCAGCAGCCAGACGTCGAGCTGGTCGAAGACCCCCCGGTAGGCCTCGGCGGTGGGGCTGGTGGGGATGATCCGCGGCGGCAGGTCGAAGGACTCGGCCGGGGTGCGCAGGGAGGTGGAGACCGTCCACGCCACCGGTCCCAGGGTCAGCAGGGCGCAGCCGGTCAGACCGGCGACGCGCGCCCAGGGCGCGAGGCGGTGCCGGGCCCGGCCGGTGGTCAGGGTCGCTTGGCTCATGGGGAACTCACCCGGCTCACTGGTAGTGGACGAAACGCCGGCTGAGCCGGAACTGGAGGGCGGTGACCGCCGTGATCAGTACGAACAGCAGCACGCCCACCGCGGACGCCGTACCGAAGCGGAGCTGCTCGAACGCGGTCTCGTAGATGACCATCACGACCGTGCGGGTGGCGTCGCCGGGACCGCCGTCGGTGAGGACGTACGGCTGCTCGAAGACCTGGAGCGCGTTGATCACCCCGACCACGGAGGCGACCAGCAGCGTCGGCGACAGCAGTGGGAGCGTGACGTGCAGGTGCTTGCGCACCCCGGTGGCGCCGTCGAGGGCGGCGGCCTCGTGGACCTCCCTGGGAATGTTGTTCAGGCCGCCCACGAACAGCAGGAACGAGAAGCCGAACTGCTGCCAGACATAGACCAGGATCACCGTGGCCATCGCCCCGTTCTCCGAGGTCAGCCAGGGCACCGGACCGAACCCCAGCAGCCCGATCAGCCAGTTCACCACCCCGAAGTCCTGGTTGAACAGGTACTTCATCACCACCGAGACGGACGCGGCGGACAGCACCAGCGGGAAGAAGAACGCCGAACGGAAGACCGAGCGCAGCCAGAGGGGCATCCGCCCGTTCACCGCGAGCGCCAGCACCAGCGCGATCAGCAGTTGCAGCGCGACCGCGAGCACCATGAACACCAGGGTGTTGCGGAACGACACCAGGACGGTCGAATCGGACGCCATCTCACGGTAGTTGGCGGCACCGGCGAACCGCGGTGAGTCGATCACGTTCCAGTGGAAGAGGCTCAGTGCCAGTGAACCGACGATCGGTACGACCGTGAAGACGACGATGCCGACGACGGTCGGCGCCAGGAACAGCGCGGCCAGCAGCCGCGTGCCACGGCCACCGGCGCGGGCGGGCCGGGCCATGGCCGGGGGTGCGGCGACCGACTCCGGCCGCGCGGCGGGAAGCTGCGTGTCCGTCATATCTCACGCTCCATGGCCCGCTCCAGGTCGTCCTGCATCCGGCGCAGCGCGGGCCGCACCGAGCGCGGCGAGGCCAGGGCGGTGCCGGTGTGCTTCAGCAGCACCTGCTCGACCTCGGCCACCTGCGGCGGCGCCGGGATCGGCCCGGTGTCGGGGAACTCGTCGAGGGTGTCGTAGAAGACCCGCCAGTGGGCCGGGCCGCTTCCCCGGTAGCGGTCGGCGGTGAGCATCGAGCGGCGCGCCGGGGTGGTCTGGTTGGTGGTGAACAGCCGGGTCAGGGTGTCCCGGCGGGCGGCGTACTTGATGAACTCCCAGGCCTCGTCCTGCCGCCTGGAGGTGCGCAGCAGCGCGTACCCGGCGGCGCCGAACTGGTGGCGCTGGGTGCGCCAGCGCGGGAAGTACTGCACGTCGTAGCCGGTGGGCGGCATGCCCGCCAGTTGGAGGCCGCCCGCCCAGAAGCCGCCCGCGGGGGTCACCCCGACCCGGCCGGTGGAGAACACACCGACGAGGTTCTGGCCGTTGCCGCCCTCGGGGCGGGTGCACAGGCCCTCCTGGATGAGGGAGGCCAGATAGTCGTAGGTCTCCTCGGCGCGGGCGTGCGTGGCCTGCGGGGTGGTCCAGCGGAAACCGCCGCCGCGCCCCCGCCGCTGGGACGCCGGGTAGAAGGCGTCCCACAGCCAGGCGCCGCCGGGGGCCTTGGACTCGGCGAGCAGGTTGGTGCCGTTCGCGAACAGCCAGGGCACCACGCCGCCCCACAGCCGGTTGGTCCAGAAGTAGGGCGTGAAGCGGGAGCCGGAGGACCGCTTCATCCGGCGCAGCAGCGCGGTGAAGTCGTCCCGGTTCCAGTCGGCGGCGGGGAAGTCGGCGCCCGCCCGCGCGAGCACCTCCCGGTTGAGGTAGATGTCGGCCGCGTTGAACTCCACCGGGAGCTGGTAGAGGCTGCCCTCGTACATCATCGACTCCACCAGCGAGGGGTGGACGTCGGCGAAGTACTCGCGCAGCTCGGCCGCGTCCCGCCGGACCCAGCGGTCCAGCGGCACGCCGAGCCGCCGGGTGAACAGCTGCACGCCCTCGGTGGCGACATAGACGAGGTCCGGCGCGGTGCCCGCGGCGATCTGGGTGAGGATCTTCGCGAAGAAGTCCGACCAGTCGACGGCCTGGACGGCGTTGATCCGCAGCTTGATGTCGGGGTGCTCCCTGGCGAAGCCCTCGGTGAGGGTGCGGACGGCTTTTGGGCCGTAGGCGGGGCCGAGGGTGGCGACGACGAGGGAGCCGTCGTCGCGGCCGGGGACGTCGGCTCCGGTGAGCCGGTCCCAGCTCGCGGCGGTGCCCGCCAGGGCGGCGGCTCCCGCCCCGTAGGCGCCGTACCGCAGCAGCGCGCGGCGGGTGTGGTGCGAGTCGGTCATCTGACGGGCCTAACTCGTGTTAGACGAGGACTGATGCCCCAGATGATGGGAAGCGCGCCAGTCGACTGTCAAGGCGCGCGAACCCTTGACCTTTAACGAGTTAGGTCCCAGAGTCCTGCACCACACGAGCCGCCGTTCTCCGACGCGACGAGAGGAACGATGTGTGATGCCCGAGGTCTCCAGAAGGGCGCTTCTCGCGGGCGCCGCGGCCGGTTCCGCCACCGGACTGCTGCCCGCGACGCCCGCGGCCGGGAGGGAGCGCACGGCCGCCGCCTGCGCGCGGTACCGCGCCACGTACCACTTCACCGTCCCCGACCAGTGGAAGAACGACCCACAGCGCCCGGTCTGGATCGACGGCGAATACCGCTACTACTACCTCTACAACCCGGACTACTTCAGCGGCGGCACCACCGCGGGCACCGCCTGGCGGCTGGCGGCCAGCACCGATCTGGTCGCCTTCACGGACCGCGGCGTCGCCGTGCCCAAGGACACCACCCCCAACGGTGACGTCTGGTCGGGTTCGGCGGTGGTGGACACCGAGGACACGGCCGGGTTCGGCGCGGGCGCGGTCGTCGTGCTGGCCACCATGGAGCCCGTCGAGGGCGCCCACAGCCAGGCCCAGTACCTGTACTACTCCACCGACGGCGGTCGCACCTTCACCCACCACGGCACCGACCCGGTGCTGCCCAACCCCGGCGTCCGCGACTTCCGCGACCCCAAGGTGATCCGCGACGAGGAGCGCGGCCGGTGGGTGATGGCGCTCGCCGAGAACGACAAGGTCGGCTTCTACCACTCCCCGGACCTCAAGTCATGGACCTACGCCGGGGGTTTCGTCCACTCCGGCCTCGGCGTCCTGGAGTGCCCCGACCTGTTCGCCCTCACCGCCGGGGACGGCACCCGCAGGTGGGTGCTGGGGGTGAGCGCCAACGGCAAGGGGTCCGGACTGCCCCACACCTACGCGTACTGGACCGGCGGCTTCGACGGCACGACGTTCACGCCGGACACGGCCGACCCGCAGTGGCTCGACCACGGCTGGGACTGGTACGGCGCGGTGACCTTCGACAAGCGCCGCGCCGACGGTACGACCGACCCGCGCGCCCGGTACGGCATCGGCTGGCTCAACAACTGGGACTACGCGAGCACCACCCCCACCATCGACACCGACGGCTTCAACGGCACCGACTCGATCGTCCGCGAGATCACCCTGCGCCGGACCTCCTCCGGCGCCTACTACCTGGCCTCCGTGCCGGTCGCGGCCCTCGACCGGTACGTCTCCCGCACCGTGCGCCTCGGGGACCTGACGGTCGACGGCCACCGCCTGCTGCCCTACACGGGTACCGCCTACGAGATCAGCACCGAGATCACCTGGGACCAGCTCACCGGCGCGGGCGTCCAGTTGCGCCGCTCCGGCGACGGCACCCGGCACATCGACGCCGGTGTCCACCGCGACTACGCCTTCGTCAACCGCGGCGGCGCCGTCAACCCCGACCGCTCCGGCCGCTGGCAGGAGAGCCGCAGCCCCTTCGACCCCGCCGCCCGCCGGGTCCGGCTGCGGATCCTCGTCGACCGCACCTCCGTG
The DNA here is from genome assembly GCF_042796855.1 of Streptomyces sp. NPDC057877. Taxonomy (NCBI): domain Bacteria; kingdom Bacillati; phylum Actinomycetota; class Actinomycetes; order Kitasatosporales; family Streptomycetaceae; genus Streptomyces; species Streptomyces sp. NPDC057877. Next base: position 381,050 of record NZ_JBHVMS010000009.1, on the reverse strand, counting down.
GAGATGTTCGTCGACGACGGCCGCTACACGCACTCCGCGCTGGTGTTCCCCTACCTCATCGACACCGGCCTGGCCCTGTTCACCATCGACGGCACGGCGGTCTTCCGGAACACGGTGATCCGCGAGTTCACCGTGTGAGGCCAGGGGTGACAGCGCCGCGTCGCGGGCCGGTCGGCTACCGGCGTGGTCGCTGCGCGGCCCGGGCCCGCGGCTGTCGCGAGGCCGGAGCCGTACGGTCCCAGTCGCCGCCCATGACCAGCAGCGGATCGAACATCACCACCACTCCGGCGAGCAGCAGGAACACCAGCGGCCCCAGCAGCATCGGCAGCAGCAGCGAGGTCGGTGAGTCACCGGACCAGGACCCACCGGTGACCTCGTGCAGGTGGACACTGACGGCGGCCATCCCGGTGTAGTGCATCCCGGACACCGCGAGCCCCATCACCAGGCTGGCGCCCAGACTGGCCACGAAGCCGCGGATGGTGACCGCCGCCCACAGCGCGGCGGTCGCGGCGAGGACCGCGACGGCGACGGAGAGCGCGACGACGGCCGGATCGAACCGGATGTCGCCGTCCAGACGCATCGCCGCCATGCCCAGATAGTGCATGGCGGCGACGCCGAGCCCGGTGACCGTGCCCGCGAGGGCGAGCATCCGGCGGCCCGCCCCCAGGTACCCCACCGCGAACACCCCGACGCCGACCACGAGGACCGCCACGACCAGGCTGGCGATCGTGAGGTGGACGTCGTAGCGGACCGAGGTCTCACGGACCTCGAACCCGGTCATGGCGATGAAGTGCATGGTCCAGATGCCGCACCCGATCGACGCCGCGCCGAGCGCCAGCCAGCCGCCCTTCCACGACGGCTGGTGCAGCAGCGACCGTACGATGCAGCGCAGTCCCAGGGCCCCTCCCAGACACGCCATCAGATAGGCCGCCACCGGGGTCACCGCGCCGTAGCGGAAACCGTCGACCGTGCCGTCCATATGGGAACTCCCCCCAGAGCCCGGTTTCGTCCAGCAAGGTCTACGGGCCCGGAACGCGTAAGGCAAGGGTTTTCCCCGCGCGTTCCGGGCCCGTGGCCAGGCCCCTGGGAGTTCGGGCTCAGTCGAACGGGTCCAGGGTGAGATACGCCTGGCGGGGGTTGCCGTCGTGGACGAGGGACTCGTGGTTGCCGACGTCGTCGAAGGCGAAGGCGTACGCCTTGCCGTCGGCCATCCGCTCATGGATGACGCGGGCGTAGTGGTTGGTCACGGGGTCCTGGTAGAAGCCCGCGGCCGAGGAGTCCGGCTGGTTGGGGTTGGTGAGCAGGGTCGTGCGGTTGAAGCCCGCGCACAGGGTGCGGGAAAGGGGCCCGCGCACCTGGTCGTTGGGGGCGTCCAGGAGCCGGTGGCAGCCGAAGACGCTGGCGGCGTCCGGCTTCTGGAAGCTGGTGACGACCGCGCCGGAGGAGTTGGTGAAGTTCATGACGCCGCCCGAGACCCGGCCGAAGTACTTGACGTCGGGCCGGTCCCCGAAGGGGGTGACGGTCAGGGTGGTCGTGGCGTACTTCTGCCAGACCCGGTTGATGTAGTCGTCCATGACGTTGGCCGGAAGCGCCCCGGTCTCCAGTCCGAAGGCGGGGGAGAGGGCGCGCAGCACCGTGCCGTCGGGGCGGGTCTGGACGAGCCCGGACCAGCCGCCCGGCTGGGCCCGCAGCGCGTTGAGGACGCCCCGGTAGCCGCCCGCCCTGAGCCGTCCGGTGCTCGCCGTGCTGCCGTCGGCGCGCTGCACGCCGACCGAGTACGGCGCGGAGAACATGTCGACCTGGGTGCTGTTGAGCCACAGCCCGGAGTCGTTGAGGGTGTACTCCGACCAGTGGAAGAGGATGTTGCGGTTGGGGTCGCTCGGGTTCTGCACGGCGGGCTGGACCAAACCGCCGGTGGCCAGTCGGAAGTCGAGCTTCTGGCCGTAGGAGAAGTAGATGCGGCCGGACAGTTTGGGGATGCGGATGGTCTTCGACTGTCCGGCGGTGGGGCCGGGGATGGCCGCGTCGGGCGCGGGCACGGGTGGGTTGCCACCGGCGGGCCATGCGTGGAAGGTGCCGTTGGCGTCGGCCCAGCCCTGCTGACCGGTCGTCAGGGAGGTGCCGAGGACGTAGACGTGCACCGCGTCGCCGCGGCCGGAGTTGTTCGTGAGCTGGAGCGGGATGCTGTCCGGGACCGCGGCCTGCGCGGTGGGTCCGGTGCTGAGGGTGAGGGCCGCGCCGAGCAGGGTGGCTGCCGCGGCCATGGACAACAAGCGGTGTTTGAGGCGTGCGAGCACTCTCTGCACCTCCGTGCGGGTGTACGTGGGGGGAAGCCGGACCGGGACCGATGGGGGGAGCTGGTCCGTACCTGCTCTGAGAGCGCTCTCAGAATCCCGCTAGGGCGCGTGCATGTCAATGAACCGTACGTCTTCACCCCGCGCCGTTCACCCGCATCATCGCGAGGTGACCAGTTCAGCGTCCGTGAGCCGCGGGGTGATCCCCCAGTCGGCCGCCACGGCGCCCGGTCCGGACGTTCCTCCAGTAGGTCGTCGGTGGTCGCATAGAGTGCCGTCGCGAGGGTGTCCAGGGTGTTCGTCACACAACGATCCTGGACACCCTCGTTCTCGTCTCCGCAGGCACCCCCTGAAAGGACCGTGGCATGTCCAGCGACCGTCTCATGCACATCCACAGCGCCGAGTTCCAAGCCATGGCCGAGAGGGTCCTGCGGGTCACCGAGCTAACCTCCCGTCTGAACGCCCTGCCCTTCGAGGACGCAGCGGGCAAGGCGGAACTGTTCGGACAGATCCTCGGCAAGCCACTGCCACCGAGAGTCACGATCTATCCGCCCTTCTACACGGACCACGGCCTGAACCTCGACCTCGCCGAGCGCGTCTTCATCAACCAGAACTGCACGTTCCTGGACTACGCGGGCATCCGGCTCGGCGAGCGCGTCATGATCGGCCCCAAGGTCACATTCATCACCAGCGGCCACCCGGTTGATCCCGAGGAGCGGCGGCTCTACCTCACCGGCGCTCCCATCGACGTCGCGGAGAACGTGTGGATCGGCGCCGGTGCCACGATCCTGCCCGGCGTCAGCATCGGTCGTGATGCCGTGGTCGCCGCCGGTGCGGTCGTAGCCGATGACGTTCCACCGGCGAGCCTGGTGACCGGCAGTAAGGCAGCCGTGCACCGGCGTTGGTGACGACCCCATCGGAGCCACGCCGTGCCCCCGACTACGTGCAGTCGTGCACCACATCGGAAGCCGCACGCCCGGCCCGAAGCAACCGGCCCCGGCCCAAGGGCGAGAGATCCTCCGCTCGCTCACCGCGCTCGGTAACCGACCCCTTGGGATTGATCATCTAGTGGGCTTCGTCGGTCGTGCCTTCGCGGCTGGCTCACCGCCCGCCTCGGTGTCGGGATCGTCTGCCGCGACCGGGCCACCGCCCACACCCGCGCGATCAGAGCGCGTCCCTGTCGTGCGTGATGCTCTTGAGGTGGTCCACCGACTCGATTCTCGCGATCAGGTCCGTATCAGCCACGGAGCGTCTGGTAAGCGGCGGGATGTACAGCGTGAGCCCCTGATGCAGTTGGTCGTGATGCTGTTCCATGTCGCCCAGAGTGAACCTCACCACTGATGCCTCGAAGAGTGGATGCGGGCTGCTGTAGACCGCGGCGACCTCGTGCTCCGGCGGGTAGTAGCGCAGCAGGTAGTCCTTGATCCGGAAGAACCGCTCCGGGCTGTTGGGCGCGCTGGAGTAGAGGACCGACTCAACCGCTCCAACCTGCCAGAGCATGCAGGGGACATCGGTTTGCAGCGGGCGCTGTCGGACCAGGAGGTCCGTGGCCTCGTACATCTGCAAACCGTCGATGGCCGGATCGAAGTCCAGGTCGATGATCATGGTGTCCAGCGCGGAGACGGCGGGAAGAACCTTGACGTTCAGTCCCAGGTACGGCGCGGCGTCGAGGATCTGGCGTGTCGGGTACACGTAGACCAGCGGGTGGCCATAGGTCGCGAACGTCACCGGCGGGTGATCGAGGGCGGCCTCGAGCACCATCGCGCTCATGGTGTCGTACGCGTTGAGCCGGTTCTCGTCCTCCTTGTAGCTGACCGGATGGAGGTCGGTGACGCGGTCGCAGAGGTTGCGCAGGTAGGTCATGCCCGCAGGCAGGGTCGGGACGGCCAGGATCTCCTGTGATCGCCGACAGGCGGATTCCGTTTCCCTGGTGATGTGTTCGATGCCTTTGATGCCCAGCCCGACGATGTAGACATCAGGCGCTCGGCGGTCGGTGCTCGAAGTCATGTTCGTTCCCCTGCGTGCCGTCATCGGAAAAGAAGCAGCATGTCCTTGAGCCGTTCGAAGCGGTTCTCCGGTGACTCGGTGATCTGGCGGCCCAGGCGCTCGATCTCCGCCCTACGCGCGTGATCGGAGGGAGCCAGCGCCACGATGTCGTGGTTGATCAGAGCAAACCTGATGGTGACGTGCAGGAAGCCGGGGAAGAGTGCTTCCACCCTGGACAGGTCCCGTGAGAGCAGAACCTCGCGCTCCTCGCCGGTCAGGTCGTAGTCCCTCAGGGCACGGTCAGGGTCCGACTCGATGTCGGTTCGGAACTGCTCCTCCAGGAGCGCCCGGTCAAGAACCTCTCTCATGACCGTACGGGACATACGTCTCTCCTCGCTTCGACAAGCGGCGGGCCCTCGGGCAAGGCCGAATCCTCTTCCCTCATCCTTGGCACACCCCGGGGGAACGCGCGCGAGCACGACGCCGCCTCCAGGACGCTCGGCTCCCTGGTCGGCGGTACCGGCAGAGCGCGCGCAGGTCGAGCGAGGCGGGAGGCAACAGGGCGTGTGCACCGGCGGGTTGCGACGTCACACACCTCACCCGACGGCACCGGAGCCCTGTGCGGTACGGGCACCGGGGCCGTCACCCGATCGGTGGCCACTCCGACCCGAGCGGGGTGTCTCCACCGCGGACACGGAGGTGCGTTTCCGCCGAGTCGGGGTGGACGGTGCAGGTGACGTACCGATCGGCGTCGCAGCGGAAGCGGACCTGTGAGCCGTACGGGTTCGTTGGGTCGCCCATCCTGCCTGTCGTATGTGCCGTGACCGGCGGCGCGGCTACCTTGCCGTCCGTGGTCCCCTCCTCCTGTATCGGAAACGCATGCGAGATCTGTCGGCGCCGCAGGGCGCCCGGGTACGCGGGATGACGTCAGTCCGCCCGCCCGACGTCGTCCACGGGTCGGCGCACAGCGACATCGAGCTGCTGGCGGACCCCGCGGTGAGCGCGGTCATCGTCGCGCCGCGCGAGCGTTCGCCGTGGTTGGCGGAGCTGGACGAAGCCGTGGTCGAGCAGCGGCTGGTCATTCCGCGTACGACGCTGGACTCGGTCGACCTGGACGGTTTCGCGCACTGGACGCGCACGGCCCTCCCTGACGCGTCGCCCGCCCTCGTCGAACCGCTCAGGGACGACATGGCCCAGATCGTGAAGCGGGTCATGGGTGCGGCACGCGGCGAGCGTGTGATGGTGCGCGTCTTCACCGAGGCTCCGACGTGCCGGTGCGGTTTCCATGTGGACACGGTGCCGCCCCAGGCGCCCACCGTAGGTGCTGTCAGGGTCTACAACGGTCCGACGACCGAGTACGTGCACGGTGACGACGTGCGGGGGATGGCCGAGTTCTACTCGTACCTGGCCCGCAGGGAGCGCCTGACCCGGATGGTCGCCGATGCCACACGAGTGGAGCAGGGCCGGGAGGCGGCGCTCCGAGACCGCGAGGCGGCGCTCCAACACCGCGAGGCGGCGCTCCAAGAACGCGAGGATATGGACGCGGACCCGCCGTTCCTGCGGCCGGGGGCCGTGATCCACCAGGTGCCGTCGGACGCCACCGTCTACTTCCGGCACATCGACGTCCGACGCCACTGGTCGCCGCATCCGGTCAGCGAGGCGTGGATCCACCGCTCCCCGATGCGGGGCAGGCACCGACTGGTCCTCAACGTGTCCCCGGTCGGCCCGCGTTCGGCTCGCCCGGGTCGGTGGTGAGCAGTACGTGTGTGACGTCGGGCAGAGAAGCGTCGAGCGTCCGCAGCAGGGCGTGCACCCGGGCGCCGGCCCGTACCGGCCCGTGGTGAGCGGTGAACCACGCACGAGGCCGATGGCTCCTTCCCAGCACGTCCTCGACCACGCTCACCACGTCGTCCTCGCCGTCGAAGAAGGCGCCGGTGAACGGGTTCACGTAGTGCCATCCACCGAGGGCCGCCCTGTTGACGACGACCGGGAGACCGAGGCAGAGCGCCTCCGCGAGCACCCGAGGCGACGGATCCAGGACGGCCGGTACGAAAAGGCAGCGCGCGGCGGCGAGCACCGCGAGGAGCGACGGCCAGGGAAGAGGACCGGTCAGTCGTACGCCCGGGATCGTCTCAGCCGTGGACGGCGCGTCGACGACCAGGATCCTCAGCCCCGTCTCCCGAGCCAGGCGACGAAGGCAGCGAGAGGCGAGCGGCCAGTTCTTGGCTTCCTGCTTCCAGGGATCCCGGCCGGAGATGTGCACCACGTCGGTCAGCAGGTTCCGCGGCAGGGCGTTCGCCACCCGGCACGGGTCCACCCGCACCGGGTCTGTGAAGTCGGATTCGCTGACCAGGACACGGGGCCCGTCTCCTGGCAGGAACCGATCAGGATCCCGGAAACAGTGCAGCCACGCCTCGCAGAGGAGACCGTAGTCGCGTTCGTCGCGGTATCCCTCCCCCGGAAAGCCCAGATAGCTGGTCGCGCCCACGAACCGACAGCCCTCACCCATCAGTTGGCGCAGCCGCACGTGGTGCGCCCGGGTGATCACGGGCGCCCGCACCAGCACCCAGGGCAGCACGCCTCCGCGCGGCGTGGTCACCCGTAGAAACGGAGAGCCCGCGGCCGGATCCATCCGTCCTCCGCCAGCCAAAACGACACCTTCACCCAGCACAACGGCCATAGCAGGGAAGCCATGACCCAGCCCATCAGACGCGACTTCTTCTCAGATCTCAACGGCGGCACGCGGATCGAGATCTTCGACGAACTGAGTGACACCGCCAAAGCCGCACTGCACGTGTTCTTCCGGCGCATGGGGGCGCCCCACCTCATGGACGAGGTGGTGGCTCCCCTCTTCTACGACGGTGACTCGCAGATCTTCGCCGCTGTCCGCGACAGGCCGTGGCCTCCCTGGGGACTGGGAGCACGCAACATCGTCGCCGTCCTGCAGACCCACCTCGTGGCGGACGGCTGCTGGGGACTGAGCCCGGTACAGGTGGCCGACGAGGACCTGACGAACGTGGGACTGATCGCGGCCCTGTACAAGGAGGCACTCGAGGCCCTGTCGGTCGATCCCACGGCAGAGGTGCACTACCTGCTCGGCGAGGACTCGCGGCTGGCCGACCTCGTACTGCGCCGCATCGGCTTCGAACGCACGGAGGACGTCTTTCTCACCGAGGCCGCGCGCTACCTCACCTATCGCGCCCCGGCTGGTGACCTGCTGACCAGCCTCGGGCTCGCGGAGCTGGACACCATCGACGTCCTCGCGGGCGCCCTCGACGACGCGGCGTTCGAACGGAACGCCGCATTCCACAGCACGGTCTATCTGGCATCCCGGGCCGAGTGGGTCGTGGACCGCGTCTCGGTTCCCTCCGAGATCGCCCGTCTCGTACGCGGCGGCCACTACAGCAAGCCAGCCAGCGTGCCCACCGGCACCGGACGGTTCGAGAGAGAAGCGATCGCCGAGGTGGCCCAAGGTGTCAGGGAGTTCCTCACCGAAGCCGAGCACAGCGACCTGCTGGCGTACGCGCTCCGTAAGCAGGACGACTTCACGCCCGCCGCGGTCCGTCCGCCGGGCACGAACACCGCGGTGGTCGACGAGCGCGTCCGCAGCACACTGACCCTCGATGAACTCGAGCATTTCGAGCAGATCTTCGTCGAACGCATCAAGGAGCACCTGGAACCCGTACGCGCCCGTCTGAACCACCCCGCCTTCCCCGTAGGCCGCATCGAGGTGCAGGTGGCGGCCAACGGGGACCGTGACTTCTTCGGCATGCACCGCGACAGCGACGACGGGGACACACGAGAACTCACCTTCGTCTACTTCTTCTCGCCCGAGCCGCGCCGGTTCTCGGGCGGGGAACTGCGCATCTTCGAAACGGTCACCGAGAACGGGAAGATCGTGCCCACTGAGCGCAGCCAGACGATCGTGCCCCGCGCGAACCTGGCGATCTTCTTCCCCAGTCGGCACGACCACGAAGTGCTGCCGGTCCGGGTGCCGAGCAAGGCCTTCGCCGACAGCCGCTTCAGCGTCGCCGGATGGATCCACCGGAAGTGAGCGACAGGCCCCCCTCGATGTCCGGGCAGGGCGAGCGCGACAGCGTGGCCTGGACCGTCAGCGTCCACATCACACTGCCGCCCGCCCACGCCCGGCTGGCGGCGCGCCGGGTGCATCACGCCCCCTTTCCCAGGGCGCCTCACCTGCTCGCTCGCGCGGTGACACCCGATGCCCGCGGTCTACGCGTCCGGTACCTGTTCGCGACGGCGTCGGCCGCGGCGGCCTTCGAAGCGGGCACCGACACCGTGCTCAGCCCGTACGGCACCCCGCGCACGGGACCCGCCCGCGCGGTCCCGGCGGCCACCCTCACCGCGCCTGTCGTCATCATCGCGCCACCACGCTCGGGCAGCACTGCCCTGTTCGACGCCCTGGCCCGCCATCCCGGCCTGTGGACGACAGGCGGTGAAAGCGAAGGCGTGATCGAGGGTGTGCCGGGACTCCATCCCGCCGCCTGCGGGTACGCCTCCCACGCGCTGGACGCCGACCACGCCGTAGAGCACGGGCAGGCCGTACGAGCGGGGTTCATGGCCGGGCTGCGGGACTCCGCCACACGGCACCGGCCCGCTCCGGCAGCCGCCCGCATACCGGGTGCGGGCCCGAGGCTGCTGGAGAAGACACCGGAGAACACCCTCCGCCTTCCGTTCCTTCTGCGGCTGTTCCCGGACGCCACGGTCATCCACCTCCGCCGCGACGCCCGCGACACCGTGGCAAGCATGGTGCGAGCCTGGTCCCATCCCGCGTTCGTCAACATCCCGGACCTGCCCGGCTGGCCTCGCCGCGCATGGCACCTGCTCCTGCCACCGGGCTGGCAGGCGTCACGGCACGACGACCTGTCACGCGTCGCGGCTCGGCAGTGGAGTGCTGCTGTGGAGGCGGTGCATGACGCCCGGGCGCTGCTGCCGGCGGACCGCTGGCTGGACGTCGACTACGCCGAACTGCGCGCCGCGCCCGCCAGGACGATCCGTCGACTGGAGGCGGCGCTCGGGCTGCCCCCGGCCCGACACGGTTGGGACATGCCCCTGTCCGCCACCACCATCAGCCCGCCGCACCCCGGCAAATGGCGGCGCACGCCCGGCTTTGCACCGAAGGTGCTCGACGAGGTGCCGAACGTGCTCGATGAGGTGCCGAAGGTACGTGACGAGGTGCCGAAGGTACGTGACGAGGTGCCGAAGGTGCATGACGAGGTGAAGCAGACCCGGCACACACTCGAGAACGGACGCGCCACCATGGCCCATCCCGAGCCCATGACACACCGACGGCCCGCATACGCCTGCTGGTTGGAGGAATCCCTGCCCAGTGACGCGGAGCGTGCGGCCTCTTCGCCGGACGAGGCGGGCACCGTCCGCGTCGATGCGGCAGCCGTGCTCCAGACGGGGGTCACCATCCCGCTGGGCCTCGCCCGGCACGCCCGGTTCAGGGACCGGTTCCTGCCGGGCTACCCGATCCTCTGGACACGGGACGCTCGCACGGGCGCACTCGTACCGTTCTGGGTCCGCCGCGAAGACCTCTGGGTGCTCCGTGACCTCGAACCCGGGCAGCCCCTCCCCCCGGCCTTCCCCGACCGGCTCAAGGCCGCCATGGCAGCGGCTGGCGCGCTCGGCCCGACCGGCCACCGCACCCGAACGGAAGCGGCAGCCGCATCCACCCTGTCCCGTGCGGCCGACGACTTCGCCCGCACGGACATGTGCCGAATCGGTCCCGCCCTCCACCCCGCGCACCGCGCCACGCTGCTCGACTACTACGAGCGGCTCATCTCAACCGGTTCGTGGCCGCTGGGGGATGCCCAGGTACAGGGGCGCTACGGATGGCACAACGAATCCCTGTCCCGCTTCTTCCACCACCAGTTCCGCGACCTCGTGAGCCGACTCGCGGGGCGGCCGGTACGGCCGTCCTACTCCTACGTCTCCGCCTACCGGGGCGGGGCCGTCCTCGATCGGCACACCGACCGCGAACAGTGCGAGTACACCGTGTCACTGCTGCTCGGGGAGTCGGGCCCCGGCATCGACGGGGGCTGGCCCCTGTCCCTGCAAACCCCGCAGGGCCGCGTGTCAGTCGTCCAGAGGCCCGGCGAGGCGGTGCTGTTCAGGGGAACACGGGTACCGCACTGGCGTCCGCCGCTGCCGGACGGCAGCACCCACACCTCGCTGCTCTTCCACTATGTCCCCGCCGACTTCCGCCGAACCCTGTACTGACGGGCTACTGAACGTCCAGGAACCCGACGTGGCGGGCCTCAGCTTCCCGGACCGGGGGAGCAATGCGCTCCCACCGTCTGTCCACGCGTCGGCCGACCGGTTCAGCGACAGCCAGTGCGCGGGCGAAGCCCGCGGGAGCCGGACCCTGCCCGAACATCGCCTCGCAGGCGTCCACCGTCATGAGCATGTCCCACACCAGATGGATCCGCTCACTCCCCCCGCCGTTCTCCGCCGCGTGCACACAGCCGTGGTTGACCAGGTAGACCGAGCCCGCCGTCAGGTGGTGCACCTCCCCGTCGAGCACCAGAGTCGCCGTCGGATGCGTGACGAGCGGCAGGTGAAAACGGGCACGTACGCCCACGCCGCCGTCCTGCGAGCGCACCACGCTGTGCTCCTCGTGCGGGGCCAGCGAAGCCCCTGCGCCCAGGACATTGACCCGAAAGTTCACCAGGTGCGGAAGCGAGCCGATCAGGGAGGCCAGCTTGGGCAGCCGCTCACCGTGATGGAAGCGTTTGCCGAAGCAGGACAGATCATGGTCGCGGGAGAAGTCGTCACTGCGCCCCGACGCGTTGAGAAGACTGAACTGCTCGACACGCCCCGTGGGCCGTGCCCACCGTGTCACATGCCCGATCGTCCCCGCGCGCGAGGGTCGTTGTCCGGCTCGAAGACGAGCCACGTCCGTCAAGAGACCCTCGACCGTGGCCGGGTCCGCGGTCATCAGCCGCATGCACCGGATGCCGGGGCGGTGGTAGTTGGCGTCCCGGATGCCTTCCAGGACACGGCGGAACTCATGCTCATTCACCGGAACGGACATCTCTCCAGGAGCAGGTCAAGGTCTGGCAGCTGCACGGGAAGGGTCGCGAAATCCGCGAGTCGGCCCGTGTCCAGGCCCGCGCCGAAACGGCCCACGGGGCAGGGTGGCGGGACGGGCACACCGACGGAGAGGAAGTAGTCGTGGAACTTGCTGTCGTCGCCTGCGGGAAGCCGACCGTAGGTGATCCACACGGCGGGAATGCCGTACGCGTGGCTCAGGATGATGCCGTGCAGACTGGACGAAGCGACCAGACAGGCTCCCAGCAACTGGTCGACGACGCTCTCCACCGGCTGCTGCACATCGACGAACCGCCAGCCGCCCGGAAGTCCCGGGCGAGCCCGCGCCTTGTCCGCGAAGTGCGGCACGAGCGCGGGAGGCCGACTCCTCAGTCCCCCCGAACGGGGAAGGAAACGTGGCACGAGCAAGGCGGGATCCCCGTACACCGGTGGGCAGACGGCACCCGAGCGCAGCGCGGCCTCACGTGTGAGCGGCCCTCTGACGCCGACGAGTTCCGCCCGCGGATCGACATCCTCGCCCGCGTCCATCACACCGGCTCCCCACACGACGGCACCCGGTCCGGCCAGGCCGATGACGCTCCCCGTGACGAAATGCTTCCGCCCCGGCCAACTCGGCGCGACCCAGCGCGCGGGGGCGCCACGGATCCGCCGGATCAGCCAGGGGGTGAGCCGGTCACCGACATTGCCCTGGCTGGGCGCCCGGCACCAGAAGGCGGGTACGGCCTCGACCACACGAGCGACCTTAACTGCCGTACGGCCTTGCTGATCCGCACCTACCACCGTGATGTCGCCTGGTTGCACTACGCACTCGCCGCCATCCGGAAGTGGTGCCGAGGCTTCACCGAAGTGGTCGTCATCACCCCGCGCACCGGATCATCCGCCGTACGCCGCATCGTGGGCGGTGACGTCCGCCTGGAGGTCTGCCCGGACTACCGCGACGACTACCTGGGGCAGCAGGTCACCAAACTGCACGCGGACGACTTCACCGCATCCGACCTCATCTGCCACGTCGACTCGGATGTCATCTTCACCCGCCCCGTCACCCCGGCAGCCCTGCTCGCCGACGGCCACCCCTGGATCGCACGCCGCTCCGTCAGCGACCTGGGCCGTCACCGGCCCTGGCTCGCTTCCACCGAGGCCTTCCTCGGACAGCCCGTCACGTACGACTTCATGCAGCAGCCGCCGTTCACGTACCCGCGCTGGATCTACCCCGAACTCCGGGCGCTTTCCCTGCGACGCCACGGCCTGCCCATCGACCGGTACGTCATCAGGCAGCGCCCCCGGGACTTCTCCGAGTTCAACGTCCTCGGCGCCCACGCCCACGCCACCCACCCCACCGCGTTCACCTGGTACGAGGCGGCCAGCGGGCGGACGCCCCAACTGTGCCGGTGGTACTGGAGCAGAGCGGGGATCGACGCCGGCCTGCGCAGGGAACTGGACGGGATCGTCCACGGGGACTGAAATCCCGTCGGCCTGCGGCGTCGATCTCCGCTCGCAGCGCTCCGCGTCATGGTGACATCGGCCGCCGACGGCCATCACCCTGGCCCGTCAGACCGGTCAGGCGGGAATCACGGCGAGACAGACGTCATCGTCATGCTTGGCGAAGTAGCCGAACTGGGACATGTCGGGTCGTGGCCCCGGAATCAGGTAGACCTCCCGGAAGTTGCGGGAGGCGAACAGGCGCAGTTGATTCTCGACCGCGGAGGTGAGGCTGCCCTTCGCGCCGTGCAGCCGAGGCGCGATCCGGTCGTGCACCTTCTGGGAAAAGATCCCGGACTCGACCCAGACATGCGACCACTTGGCCCGCCCGTGGAGCTTCGTGCCAGTGAGGAAGAACTCCACGTCGTACTTCACGTTCGCATCGTAGTCCGGCCATCCGGAGATCGCCACGGTCAGGTTCTGGCTGATCGTCATGAACAACCTGGACGCGTCGTACCCGGGAAAGAAATTCCCGTAGACCTGGGGGTTCCCTACGCGCGCGAGCGGTGTACCCGCCGCCTGGGCGTCAAACATGGACGCGAATGTGGAGGACACCTGCTGTCCGAGTGGAACGACGATGTCGTTGGGTGCTCGCACGACGATCAGTGAACTCGAAACGACATCGTTGAAGGCGGTGCCGAAGTACGACCACCAGGAACTCTGCCCATTCCCCACGTTCAGTGCCGCGAATCTGCCATCGAAATTGATGTGCTCGAACGCGAACGCATGCCCGCGGTCTCCTCTTCCCCATGCACGCATGGAGGAGAACACGTCATTCGTGGCCGCCCACCTGTTCCAGAGGATCCGGAAATTCGGGCCCGAGTCCGAGGTCTTCGACAGCCCGCCGAAATCCCGGTCCACCCACAGAGTAGATACGACGGACATGTCAGTAACCTCCGCCCTGCGCGCTGTCACTGTTGTGGCTGCGGCTCAGCTTCTCCTCGAAATCACCGAAGACGCGGCCGAACACGAGCGGGCGCAGTTCGTCGAGCTGTGCGCCCGAGAGCGTGGGTTCCGCGGTGATCCAGAGTTCGAGGAGTTCGGTTATCGACTCGTCGTTCTCCGCGGTGGCGACCTGGTCCTTCAGCTGTTTGGCGAGATCGTCTTCCCCATCGCCGGGAATGAGTACGCCTTTCGCGCCGACCCAGTATCCGTGGGTCGCGGACGTGCTGTCGTCCAGCTGATTCCCCTGGATTTCCCGTGCCGCAGACGTACTTTCGACCGGATCCATGGAACTGACCAGGAGGGTGGCCGACCAAGGAACGTCGAGTTCCTTGAGCCTGGCGATCTCTTCGCTCAGCTTCGGGGGATAATTCGCATCGCCCATGACTGACTCCACCTCTGGTGGGGGGGGATGAATGCCTCTAATGAAGCCTGGCTTGACCGGCTGATGCGGTTCTGGTACTGATTCTCCTCCGGTGTGTGATGCCCTGCAAATGCGCGTTGTTTGGCCTCTTCATATCCTCCAATATTGTGCCTTGAACAGTTTTCGTCATTGCTTCCCAGGAGTCCGTAACACGATCTTGTAGATGTCCAGGAAAACGAGCACTCCGCACCCTGGCCCTCGGAGAACCAGCAGACCCTGTTGCGTCATTCGCGTGCGGTCACTGTGGGCCTACGCACGAGGGAGAAACCGGCGCGGCCAATTGTCTGGCCGCCGCCGCTCAACGCTGGCGGCACGATCCAAGGGGCGGTCGGCGCCGACTGGCGAGATTCTGTCGAGGGGACGTCACCGGATCACGCGACTCAAGGCCGACCGGTCCGTCGATCGGCCGTCCCGCCCGCAGCCCCAGAAGCGGCAGGCTGGCAGCGAAGGCGGCACATCAGATGCGGGCCCTCCTCGCGTACGGCGCGCGGATGCCCTCACAGCATCGCTGCGCGAGCCGCAGGTCGTCGCCGCATACCCACCGCGCCGCGTCCGCGCTCAGCAACTAGTCTCGCCTGGGGCCTCGACAGGGAGGCCCGTGCGGAATTGCTCGGCCTCGGTGAACTCGAAGTCGGCCGCCACTTGGTCCGTGAAACCCGCGGCGACCATTCTCGGGAGGTTCGTGCGCCAGAAACCGCCCTCGGAGCGGATCGCCGTCCCGTCTCCGTCCAGGTGCCGCTTGGGGCAGCCACCCCAGCAGACGGGAAGGAAGGAGCAGCGGGAGCAAGTCGGCAGCGTGGTCGGGTCGAAGTCCGCCCACCAGGACTGGTCGGGGAAGCTCTCAGGACTGTCGCCGGGACGCACCCCGGGCATCCCCAGGAAGCGGCCTGTGGCGCGGCCGGGCTCGCCCACCTGCAAGCCGCAGCGGTACTCCAGGCCGTCCGCCCCGACCACAGCCGAGTCATGCGCCAGAGCGCCGCAGACAGACGTCTTCGGATGGGGGAACCCGGACACGATGTCCTGGTCGTCCTGTGCTTTGGACGGTAGCTCCCTCCTGGCCAGGTCCTGCAGTTCCTCGAACCGCTCCGGATCGAGTTCGTGCGGGCGCAGGAACGACGAACGCTCCGAGTAGGCAGACAGTTTCGCGACCATCAGGACACACCGGAACGGGCCGTCGAACCAGCCGCGAGCCTTGGCGAAGTCGATGAACGCCCCCAGATCCCCTGCGTTGCCCTGGTCCGCGTTGTATCTGAGGTCCACGCGAGTGTGCCGCACCAGTTCGTCCACCAGGGCCGCAGCCTGCTCAAACGACGACTGGTCGGTGAGGGACCGATGCTCGGGCCGGTAACGCCGCCGACGATCGTGGTTGTCCTTCATGCCGTCGAAGGAGATTTGGACTTCCCTGATCTTGTGGCGGGCGACAAAGGACTGCGGGTCATCGGGCCACCGCGTTCCGTTGGAGATGATGGATGCGTGGTACCTGATCCCTGCGGACCGGCAGTACTCCTGCAGCGCGAGCGATCCGCGTTCCAGGAAGTCGATGCCCAGCATCGGTTCACCGCCATACCAGTCCACATGCAGCGAACGCTTGCGCCCGCCCAGCCGCTGCGCCGCGATGTCGACGAGCGTCTCGGCATCCGTGAGGCGGAGCGCGTCGGGGGTGCGGGACTCGTAGCAGTAGTAGCAACCCAGGTTGCAGTCCATGGTGGTGGTTACCAGCAGCACGACGGGAGCGCTGCCGCGGGCCGCCCAGTACCGCTCGCGCACCACCGCGACTTCATCGAAACCCGGCTCCACGAGGAAGCCGTTGCGGCGCAGACGGGCAGTGAGCCGTTCGTCGAAGGTTCCCGGAGGAACCAGTCGACGGTCTCCGCTGAGCAGGGTCGAGATCTCTTCGGCATCCGGTCCATCGACCTTGAAGACACTTCCAGAACTCGCGTGGAAGAGGGCGTATCCCTCGGACATCGGTACTCGGAAGGTGTAGCGAGAAGTGGCGAGAGCCTGTTCCATGTCGGCTACTCGATCTCGACGATGGCGACGCAGGTCGAACGGCTTCCGCAGAGCCGGGGCGGCCGGGCGGCGCTGCCCAGGGACTCTTCGCTGATGTCCTCCAATTGAGAGTCGACGATCGTGGTAACCGCGACTTCGTAGCGAGTGCCCGGTGTGAGCCGTACGTGCTGCTGCTCCTCATCGGAGGCGACGAGGCGGATCTTCGGTGTGGACGCGGGGTTCTCCTGCACAGCGGCGCTCCTTACAGGAACCAGATGCGATGCCTTGTGCTCACTCTGGAGGTCAGGACTCAGCGACGCCATTCGACATGGCCACTCGGCCCACTGCCAGGAACGGCGCAATGGTCCGGCCGGTCATGTGACTACTACGCGTGCGTGCCGTGGGCAGTGGATGGCGTGGGGCAGCCTCAATGAGCCGAACGTGTGAACCCGTGCCGGGACCTGTTAGCGCGGGGTGCCGCATGGCATCCCGTAGCGGCTTCCCTCTCGAGTCGGAGAGGCGTTCCTGCCCGCCGCAGGTCGCGTGGACCGGCGCCGTTGGCGCGGGCCAAGGACTCCGGTTCCGGGGGCCTACCGCACCTCGGCGACGACGGTGCGTGCTGCTACCTCGTCGCACGCACGGGGGAACCGGGAGCGCGGCCCGACCGGGCCACAAGGGACGGTGCCGAGGCCCGCCGTCAGCTGTCCGCGTCGGCTGCGGTGAGGGCGGCGAGGGCCGCGTCGAGGCGTCGGTTGGCCTCCTCGGCGACCGGGCGCAGGGCCTCCAGGTTGGTGAGGGCGACCATCGTGTTCGGGTCGAGGGCCTGTACGGCGGTGCGGTCTCCGTCGCGGCGGACGACGACGTTGCAGGGCAGCAGCAGGCCTACGGAGCGGTCGGTCTCCAGGGCGCGGTGGGCGAGGGGCGGGTTGCAGGCGCCGAGGATGACGTAGTCCTCCATGTCGTGGTCGAGCTTGGCCTTGAGGGTGGCGGTGACGTCGATCTCGGTGAGGATGCCGAAGCCCTGCTCGGCGAGGGCCTCGCGGACGCGGCTGACCGTGGTGGCGAAGTCGGTGTCGAGGTGCACGGTGCGGTCGTAGCGCATGGCGGTGGTCCTTCCGGTCGGCTCGCACGGCGCGGACCGGGTGTCCGGCCGTGGGCGAGGTACTCCTGAGCTGTTTCCCGGGGCTTCTCCTTCCCTCGAAAATACCCCCGGGAGTACTAGTGATGGCCCGGGTCGCGGGCGCGGCCTATCTCGTCCCTGCCGGGGCCAGCGTCTCCGTCGAGCGCATACCAGTGCACGACGGCGACCGCGCGGAGATCGACTCGAACGCGGGCCCGACCCTGCGCGCCGTGGCGACACTTTCGTCGCCGACCTCGACGACATCGCCGCTTACTACACGCACATGGGCCCTGCCGACGCGGCTTGACCCGAGCCCGTCGATCTGACGCCGCCCGCCGTCGCCGACGCTGAGGAGATTTGCCGCCCGGCTGGCCGCGGGGGAGCGGGTGGTGGACCTGCGCAACCGCGTCGCGTTCGCCGCCGGGCTGTCTCCGGGTCGTTCGACTTCGAGGCCGAAGGGCAGCTCGCGACCTATCTGGCCTGGCTGATTCCGTGGGGCAGGCCGGTCACGCTGCTCGCCGAGTCGACCGCCCAACTCGCCGCCGCGCAGCGCGAACTGGCTCGCGTGGGCATCGACCGCTCCGCTGCCGCGGCCCTTCGGCGCCGCCCTCCCCAACGGCCCGCGCTACGGCGCCGCGACCAAGGCCCACGCCACCGGGGGACACGGGTCCGCGTCAACGGCTCCCGGATCGACTTCACCGGCTGCACCAGCCTCACCGGTGATCAGCGGCGGCACCAACTACGCCCCCGACGCCACCACCGCCTACCGCGACCCGCTCCTCGCCCCACGGCAGCTCGCCCGCACCAGGTCGGCGCCGCCGGGCAGCAGGTCCGGGGCCGGGACGGGGCGGCTACTCGAACCGCGACGTGTCTCCGGCCCCCCGCCGCACGATCTCCGCCTCGCCCCCCGAGAAGTCGATGACCGTCGTCGGCTCCGTGCCGCAGTCGCCCGAGTCGACGACGCCGTCCAGTACGTGGTCGAGGCGGTCCTTGATCTCCCAGCCCTGCGTCATCGGTTCGTCCTCGTCGGGCAGCAGGAGTGTGCTGGACAGCAGGGGTTCGCCGAGGGCGTGCAGGAGGGACTGGGTGACGACGTGGTCCGGGATGCGCACGCCGACGGTCTTCTTCTTCGGGTGCTGGAGCATCCGCGGCACCTCCTTCGTCGCCGGGAGGATGAAGGTGTAGCTGCCCGGCGTGGACGCCTTGATCGCGCGGAACACGTCGTTGTCCACCCGGACGAACTGGCCCAGCTGGGCGAAGTCCTGGCACACCAGCGTGAAGTGGTGCCGGTCGTCCAGCTGACGGATCGTGCGGATCCGCTCCACGCCGTCACGGCTGCCGATCCGGCAGCCCAGCGCGTAGCAGGAGTCCGTCGGGTAGGCGATCAGCGCGTCCGCGCGGATGCTGTCGGCGACCTGGGTGATGGTGCGCGGCTGGGGGTTGTCTGGGTGCACGTCGTAGTACTTCGCCATCCGCCGAGCTTATGCCCGGCGCCCGCCCCGGAGTACGCCGACCTGCCCGCCGGGGTCCGGGCCGATACCCGCGACCGATGCCCATGGCCGAGAGCCACGCCGATACCCGGCCCGATGCCGACGGCCGATAACCGTGGCCGATGCCCACGCCGACACCCGGCCCGATGCCGACAGCCGATACCTATGAACGTATACCTGTTTGACATAGGTATGAGGCAATACTTATTCTGCTACCCATGCCCGAATCCAGCGCGCCCCGACGGGACGTCGACCGCACAGCCTCCGAGCTGGCGGCCGTCCTGCCCGCGCTGCACCGGGCCCTGGACCGGCGTGTCGCCCGGGACTACCCGCACCCCAAGCCGCCCGAGGGGCAGCTCGCGCTGCTGAGGTTCGTCCAGGAGCGGGAGGGCGCCACCGTGCGCCAGGCCGCCGAGGCCCTGCTGATGAAGCCGAACAACGTCAGCGCGCTGGTCTCCCAGCTCACCGAGCGCCACCTGCTGGAGCGCCGTCAGGACAGCGCGGACAAGCGCGTCGCGCACCTGTATCTGACACCGACCTCCCGGCGTCGGCTGGCCGAGGTCCGGGAGCTGGAGACCGCCCACCTCACCGAGGCGCTGCTGTCCCTCACCGAGGGTGAGATGGACGCCCTCGGGTCCGTGCTCGGGGCGCTCACGTCGCTCGTGCGCGGGCTGCGTTCCGCCGCCCACTGAGCCCTTTCCTCTCGCTCCAAGCTCTCCAAGCTCTCCAAGCTCTCCATCCTCTCCATCCAGAACTTTTCAGAGAAGAAGGCACCTTCATGTCGTCCACGTCCGTGGATCACTCCAGCGCGCCCGCACGCCCCGACGTGAGGCCGCCCGCCTCCGGCCGTCTCAAGTCCAACCCCTGGCTGACCCTGTGCGCGGTCGCGTTCGGACTGTTCATGGTCCAGCTCGACGGGTCCGTGGTGGCGATCGCCAACCCCGCCATCGGTGTCGCCCTGAACGCCTCGACGGCGGAACTCCAGTGGGTCACCAACTCCTACCTGCTGGCCCTCGCCGCCACCCTCATCCTCGGCGGCAAGCTCGGTGACCGCTTCGGCCGCCGCACCTACTACCTGGTCGGCGTCGCCGGGTTCACCGTCGCCTCGGTCGCCATCGGACTGGCCGGATCCATCGAGGGCGTCATCGTCTTCCGCGCCCTCCAGGGCGTCTTCGGCGGCCTGTTGATGCCCAACACCCTCGGACTGCTGCGGGCGGTGTTCCCGCCGCGGAAGTTCGCCATGGCGGTCGGCATCTGGGCGATGGTCTCCGCCGTGTCCACCGCCCTCGGCCCCATCGTCGGCGGCCTGCTGGTCGAACACGTCGACTGGGAGTCCGTCTTCTACATCAACCTGCCCATCGGTGTCGTCGCCTGCGCCTTCAGCGCCCTGGTGCTGCCGCAGTCCAGGAACTCCACCGGGCACCACCGCTTCGACATCCCCGGCGTCGTCCTGCTCGCGGTCGGCCTGCTCGCCACGGTCTTCGGCGTCGTCAAGGGCGAGACCTGGGGCTGGACGTCCGGCGGCACCTGGGGCGCCATCCTGCTCGGCGTGCTGGTCCTGGTCGTCTTCGGCTGGTACGAGACCCGGGTCGAGCACCCGCTGCTGCCGATGCGGCTGTTCCGCAGCTCCGCCCTCACCGTCGGCGCCCTCGTCACCGCGCTGAACTTCTTCGTGATGCTCGGCGGGATCTTCTTCATCATGCTGTACCTCCAGAACGTCCGCGGTTTCACCCCCGTCGAGGCGGGGGTGCGCACCCTGCCGCTCAGCCTGGCCTCGCTGGTCGCCTCGCCGCTCGGCGCGGCCCTCACCCAGCGCTACGGCGCCCGGACGTGCATGCCGCTGGGCATGGTCCTCCAGGCCGCCGCCTGCTTCGGCATGCTGACCTGGTCCACCGACTCCTCCTACGCCACCATGTGGCCGCCGTTCGTCGCGCTCGGCCTCGGCGTCGGCATGGTGCTGTCCGCCTCCTCGGACGCCATCGTGGGCAGCGCCCCGGTCAAGGACGGCGGCGTCGCGGGCGGCCTCCAGGCCACCACCCTGCAGATCGGCGGCGCCCTCGGCACCTCCGTGCTGGTCTCCGTGATCAGCGCCAAGGTGGGCGCCACCCTGAGCGGGGAACTGACCACCGCGGGCGTCCCCGCAGCCCTGGCGGACAAGCTGGCCGAGGCGAAGGACGCGGTGGCGATGGGTATCGCCCCCGTCGACGGCTCCCTGCCCGCCCAGGTACGGGCGGCCGTCGTCGACGGCAGCGGGCAGGCCTTCATGAACGGCATGCACGCCGCCCTCGTGGTCACCGGCGTCCTCTGCCTCGTCGGCGCCGCGCTCGCCGCCGTCGGCATCCGCAGGAGCCAGCGGCCAGGGGACGCGTGACCGGGGGCGTTGTCGGTGCCGTGAGGTAACGTCCCGCGTGGATGTACCGAGGTCAGCACCGGGAGCGAGGAGAAGGCGACATGGCCGGCCAAGAGCACGGGGCCGCCCTGGAGAGCGCCCGCCGGGGGGCCCGGCCGACCTGGGCGGAGGAACTCCTCGACCATCTGCGGCCCACCTGCCGTGACGTGCGCCGGGTCGTCAACTGGCTCGCGGACGCGGCCCGGGCCGAGGTCTCCCTCACCAACGACACCGGCACCCTCCTCGCCGGTACGGCGCTGCCGCTGGACGAGGATCTGGTCGCCGACCTCGTCAGCGGCCGGATCGCCGCCGCCGCGTGGGCGGAGGAGGGGCGGCATCTCCGCCTGGTCAGGGTGGAGTTGCCGCCCCCGGCCGCCTCGGGGGTCCTGGCCGTCGCCCGCTCCACCCCCTTCGACCGCGCCACCGCCGAGATGGTCACCCGCACCGCGGGCGTCATCGACATACTGCTGCGGGCGCACGAGACCACCGCCGCCGGACTCCGCCTCGAACGCGCGGCGGCCGACCTGCGGCTGGCCATCCTGCAACTGCTGATGGTCGAGGACACCGTCTCCGCCCGCCGCGTCGCCGCCGGACTCTGGCCGGGCCTCCTGGACACCGAGACCGCCTGTGTCTACGTCGCCGAGACCAGCCCCGGTGACCGGGACCGGCTCGCCGAGGAGTGTCTCGACGCCACCGGTGAACGCGCCCTGGTGGTGCGCTGCCCCGCCATGGACCAGCACGTGATCATCCTGGCCCCCGGCGGCACGGAGTCCGGCGAACTGCGCACCCTGATCCACCGCCGCCCGCACACCTTCCTCGGCGGCAGCGCCCGGCACCGCCTCGCCCAGACGGCCACCGCCTACGGACAGGCCGTCAGCGCCCTCGCCGTCGCCCGCTTCCGCCCCGACAAGGCCGCGGTGTACGCCGAACGCAGCCACCCCGAGCGCCTGATGGACCCGGCCGCGCTGCGCGCCTGGTCGGCGTGTGTGCTGCGCCCGCTGGACAGCCTGCCGCACCACACCCGCGCCGAACTGCTCGCCACCACCCGCCTCGGCCTGGAGTTCACGGCCGTGAGCACGGCCAAGGTGCTGGGCGTCAGCCGCAACACCGTCCGGGCCCGCATGGAGCGCGTCGAGGCCCTGCTGGGCACCGACTTCTCCGACCTCGCCGTCCGCGCCGCCGTGCACCTCGTGCTGAACACCGAGGCCGGACTGGACGCCGTACCGGACGACTGCCGCCCCGACAGCGGCGCCGGGCTCGGGGACCTGCTGGCCGGGCCCGCCGTGCGCACCTGGGCGGCGGAGCTGCTGGGCCGCCTCGACCAGGACACCCGCGATCTGCGCCGCACCCTGCGCAGCTGGATCGCCGCCGGGGGCAACGCCGAGCGCGCCGCGCAACTGCTCGGTGTGCACGCCCAGACCGTCCGCGAACACGTGCGCAGCGCCGAGCCGGTCCTCGAACGCCAATTGCTGACCCCCGGCTCGGACCTCTACGAGACCGTGCTGGCCCATCTGGCGCTCGGCGATCTCCCCGGCCCCGCCCTTCCCGGGCCCGACGGGCGGGAACCGGGCACCGAACCTGGCAATACGGACTCATCTGTGCACGGCTGAGCCTTCCATGGGCTCAAGCGGGCACCGGAACGATTCACAACCGGTGCGCTCGGCACGTAGGTTCGATGAGCCCGCGGGGGCACGACCGGAACGGGGGACCGGTCGCGCCCCCGGTCCGGGGCGTCGCGGAACCGCCGCCGGGAGCCGGGGGGAACGACCGTCCGAGGGGGGCTGGTCCGATCGGGGGGTGTGCTCACCCGACCCGGTGAGCGCCGGAGCGGGCGCGTACCACCGGCGCGCACGGGCCCGTTGCCCCCGGCATGGACCGGACCTCCCGCACCCCGCGCCCCCGCCCCGACGGCGTCGAAAAGCCGTACGGCTACGCGGAGTTGACCCACGGATCCTGTACGCGCCCCCGCCCCGACGGCGACGAAAGGCCGGACGGCTACGCGGAGTTGACCCACAAATCCTGTACGCGCCCCCGCCCCGACGGCGACGAAAAGCCGTACGGCTACGCCGAGTTGACCCACGGAACCTGTACGCGCACCCCGATCTACGCCCGGCTCGTCGCCGAGTGGCGGGCCGGGGGACGGACCGTGCCCGCCCGCCCGGACGTGCGGTGGGCCTCCTTCGCCGACCTCACGGCAGACCGGGACCCGTGACCCGCTCCGCCCCGCGCACCGGCTCGAGCACGGCGAGCGTGCCGTTGGCCTGGCGCAGGGCGAGTTCCAGGGTGACGGGGGCGTGCAGCGCGCCCGAGCCGTCCGGTGGGATCACCCACTCCAGGAAGCGGGCGGACCGGTACGGCGGCGGCACCGCGACCCACGCACCGCTGCCCGCGTGGCGCAGCCCCTCGCCGATCCAGCGGCTGTCCGGCTCCGGCGGCAGGAAGAACCCCACCCGGTGGGCGGCCGTGTCCACCAGCGTCGGCCCGGGCACCGGCAGCGAGGGCCGCCACAGCAGATCCAGGGTGAGCAGGCCCAGCCGGTCGGGCACGCTCACCAGATCCCAGTAGCGGCCCGCCTCCAGCAGGGCGACACCCTCGCCCTGGTCCCAACCCCGCTTGCACGCCCGTGGGTCCGGCGCTGCCGCGGCGAGCCACTCCACGCCGCGCGTCCACATTGCGTTGCTCATGATCGACTCCGGCCTGCTGTCCGTTACGGTCCCTCGGCTCCCCGCTCGGGCATATGCATGCTTGTAGATATTTCTACGCTCGGGAAGGGGTGGCGGAGCCTGGCGTTTTGCTGAAGCGTTCCGTCAGCGTGGGCGTGTTCGATGCCGCTGTGTGCGTGCGAGGAGGGCGGGTACCCGGGCGGCGCCGAGGCCCGCCGTCCGTCCGGGCGGCGCGAACCGGACCCGGCGGGGACCTCGCTCCCGAACGCGAAACCGAACGCCAAGGAGGCCTGCATGACCAGCCAGACGGAGACCGGCGGTGTCACCGGTACCCGCGACAAGGACTACAACCTGATCTGGTACGTGGAGTCCTGCCTGGACAACGCGTTGCGGCTGGAGACGTACATCCAGGACGCCGAACGCGACAAGGACTCCGAGGTCGCGGAGCTGTTCCGCAAGGCCCAGGCCGACAGCCGCAAGGGCGCGGAGCTGGGCAAGGGACTCCTCCGGGCACGTCTCGACGGCGGCTGAACCCGCCCCCCTCGCACGTCGGCATCGGCCCTGGCCCGGGCAGGTCACCCGGCCAGGGCCGCGCGCGCGGTGGCGAGGGTCTGCAGGGCGTAGCCGCGGCCGAACAGCACCGCGTGCACCAGCAGCGGGAACAACTGGTGCAGGGCGGTACGGCGGCGCCAGCCGTCCGCGAGCGGCCGGGCCTCCTGGTAGCCCGCCAGGACCAGATCCAGGTGCGGACAGCCGAACAGGCTCAGCATCGCGAGGTCGGTCTCCCGGTGCCCGCCGTGCGCGGCCGGGTCGATCAGCCGGACCCGCCCGTCGGCGGCCCACAGCACGTTGCCGTTCCACAGGTCGCCGTGCAGCCGCGCGGGCGGCTCGGGCGGCCCGGCCAGTTCCGGCAGCCGCGCGCACACCTCCTCCACGACGCCCGCCTCACCGGGACGCATCGTGCCCGAGTCCACCGCCCGGCGCAGATACGGCAGCACCCGGTGCTCGGCGTACCAGGGCGGCCAGTCCGCCTCGGGCACATTGCGCATCGGCGCGGCCCCGATGTACGCGTCCTCGTGCCCGCCGGGCGGCCCGGCACCGAAGGCGGGCGCCCCCGCCGCGTGCAGCGCGGCCAGATCCCGCCCGAACGCGACCGCCGCGTCCCGGTCCGGCGTCCCCGTCACCACCCGCTCGGTCACCAGCCAGTCCTCGTCCCGCCCCCGCACCGCCGGAACCCGCACCGCCCCCGCCGCGGCCAGCCACGCCAGCCCCGTGGCCTCGGCGCGCACGGCCCCGGGCGACTCCCCCCGCTTGACCACCACGACCCGCCCGTCCTCGAGCCCGGCCTCCGTCACCGCCCCCGAGAACGCCCGCTCCCACACCACCCGCCACCCGGTGAGCCGCGCGACCGCGGCCCTCGGTCCCTGCCCGTCGGCGGCGACCCGACGCCCCGTCATGTGTCCGACGCTTCCGCGTCCCAGATGCGCACGTTCCCAGCGTAGGGCGACCCCGGGTTCGCCTCACGTCCCCTCACGGCAGTGACTGCTCCGCCCAGATCACCTTCCCACCCGGCAGATACCGCGTCCCCCACCGCTCGGCGAGCTGGGCCACCAGGAACAGCCCCCGGCCGCCCTCGTCCGTCATCGCGGCATAGCGCAGGTGGGGGGCGGTGCTGCTGCCGTCGAAGACCTCGCAGATGAGGGTGCGGTCGCGCAGGACGCGGACGCGGATGGGGGGACCGCCGTAGCGGATCGCGTTGGTGACCAGCTCGCTGAGGATCAGCTCCGTGGTGAACGTGGCCTCGTCCAGGCCCCACGCGGTGAGCTGCCGGGTGACCGAGGCGCGTACCTCGGCGACGGCGGCCGGGTCGGACGGGACCTCCCAGTGCGCCACCTGGCCGGGGCCCAGCGCGCGGGTGCGGGCCACGATCAGCGCGATGTCGTCGCTGGGCCGGGCGGGCAGCCGGGCGTCCACCACCGCCCGGCAGGTGTCCTCCGGCGACGGCCCGGCCTGCTCCAACGCGGTGCGTAGCAGTTCGAGGCCCTCGTCGATGTCGCGGGTACGGTCCTCCACCAGCCCGTCCGTGTACATCACCAGCCTGCTGCCCTCGGCCAGTTCCACCTCCGCCGTCTCGAACGGCAGCCCGCCGAGACCGAGCGGCGGACCCGCGGGCACCTGGAGGAACTCCACCGAACCGTCCGGCCGCACCAGGGCGGGCGGCGGATGACCGGCCCGCGCCAGCGTGCACTGCCGCGACGCCGGGTCGTACACCGCGTACAGACACGTCGCCCCCGTCACCGGCGCGCTCCCGCCCTCCGCCGCCTCGTGCTGGTCGATCCGGGCGACCATGTCGTCCAGCAGCGAGAGCAGTTCGTCGGGCGCCAGATCCAGCGCGGAGAAGTTGTGCACCGCGGTCCGCAGCCGCCCCATCGTGGCCGCCGCGTGCAGCCCGTGCCCGACGACGTCGCCCACCACCAGCGCGACCCGCGTCCCGGACAGCGGCAGTACGTCGAACCAGTCGCCGCCGACGCCCGACTGCGCGGGCAGATAGCGGTAGGCGATCTCCACGGCGTTCTGCTCGGGCAGGCTGCGCGGCAGCAGACTGCGCTGCAGCGTCACCGCCATGGTGTGCTCGCGCGTGTACCGGCGCGCGTTGTCGATGGAGACCGCCGCCCGCGCGACCAGCTCCTCCGCCAGCTCCAGGTCCTCGGCGTCGAAGGGCTCCGGCTTCTCCGCGCGCCAGAAGTTCACCAGGCCGAGGATCAGCGAGCCCGCCCGCAGCGGCGCGGTGATCAGCGAGTGCACGCCGTGCTCCATCACCTGGGCGGTCCGCTCCGGGTTCTGCGCCTGCCAGCCCGTCGCCGTCCGCAGGTCGGGCTCGACGACGGCCTGCCCCGACAGCAGACTGCGGGCCTGCGGGGAGGCCGGGATGAAGGCGATCCGCTCACCCACCGGATACAGCGGCAGGTCCCTGCGCACCCCGCTGTAGGCCGCGCGGCGCAGCTCCGTCCCCGGGTCCGGGACGTCCCCGCCCAGCACCGCGTCGAAGAGGTCGACGGTCACGTAGTCCGCGAACCGCGGCACCACCAGCTGCGCCAGCTCCTCCGCGGTACGGGTGACGTCCAGGCTGGTCCCGATGCCCACCCCGGCGGCGTACAGCATGTCGAGGCGTTCCCGGGCCACCTCGGCCCTGCCGGACAGCGCCCGCAGCTCCGTGGAGTCGCGGAGCGTGGCGACGCTGCCCGGCGGGCCGCCGCGCAGATCCGTGGGCCGCTGGTTGATGGCGAGCAGCCGGTCGCCGACCAGATGCACCTCGTCGGTGGCGACCCGTCCCGAGTCCAGGAGCGCGGCCGTGTCGGGATCCAGCCCGAGATCGCGCACATGCCGCCCCTCGGCGTCGTCGGGCAGATCGAGCAGCCGCTGCGCCTCGTCGTTGGCGAGCAGCAGGGAACCCCCGCCGCCCACGATGATCACGCCCTCCCGGACCGCGTGCAGCACCGCGTCGTGGTGCTCGTACATC
This sequence comes from Streptomyces sp. NPDC057877, assembly GCF_042796855.1. Lineage (NCBI taxonomy): Bacteria > Bacillati > Actinomycetota > Actinomycetes > Kitasatosporales > Streptomycetaceae > Streptomyces > Streptomyces sp. NPDC057877. The sequence continues at coordinate 353,677 of NZ_JBHVMS010000009.1, read as the reverse complement.
CGGGTCATCTCGTGTGGGCCGAGCCCGTGCGTCTGCCGCAGCAGCCGCTTGCTGACCAGCGCCGTCCCGCCGAGCGCCAACGCCAGCGCGGCGCCCGCCGCGCCCAGCACCAGCGGCAGCTGCCGGTTGGCGGCACCCCCGACGTGCGCGGTGGTGATCCCGGACGACACCAGCCCGACCACCGTGCCGTCCGGCGTCTCGACCGGCACCACCGCCTGCACCAGGGGCCCGATCGTCCCCTCGATCTCCTCGGTGAAGGAACGTCCCTCCAGAGCGGGCTCGATGGTGCCCACGAACCGCTTCCCGATCCGGTCCGGCTTGGGATGGGTGTAGCGGATCCCGTCGGTGTTCAGTACGACGATGAAGTCCACCTTCGCCGCCTCGCGCGCCGCCTCCGCCCGGGGCTGGAGCACCGCCGTGGGATCCGGGCTGTCGAGGGCCGCCAGCATGCCCGGCGAGTTGGCGAACGTCTCCGCGACGGCCAGCGAACGGTTGCGGGCCTCCTGTGTGCTGTCGATACGCCCCTGGAGGACCAGCGCCACCACCGCGGCGGCCACCAGCAACAGCACGATCACCACATGCAGCACGAACACCTGACCGGCGACACTGCGCCCGCTCAGCACCGGCCGCAGTCCCGCGTCGGGCCCCCGTGCCGCGCCACCCCGGCGGGCGCGGCGAGCACGCTCCTCTCCGGGGCGGGGCGACCGAGTTCCGGAGCGACCCAAAAGCCGGACCATGTGCCATTCCTACCCTTCCGAGCCGTGTGAGGCGAGAGCGTGACCCGCGACGACGGGCCGCGCGCGTCCCGCGCCCGGTCACCGGGTCTGACCGGTGCGCCGGGCCGCGAGCAGCAGCGCGATGTCGTCGGGCCGGTCGGGGGCGTGCCGGGCGACCGTGGTGAGCCGGTCGGCGACCTCGGCCAGGGACCGGCCGCCCGGCCGCACGACCGGCGTCCCCGCCCTGGCCAGCGCGGCCCGCAGCGCGGTGATGCCCTCGTCGATGTCGGCGCCGGGCCGCTCCACCAGCCCGTCCGTGTACAGCGCCAGCAGGGAGCCGGGCGCCATCCGCAGCTCCGCCACCGGGTACTGGGCGTGCGGATCCACCCCGAGCACCACCCCGCCGGGAATGTCCACCACCCGCGTGCGCCCGTCCGGGCGACGCAGCAGCGGCGGCGGGTGCCCCGCCCGAGCGAGCAGCGCCAGCCCCGACACGGGATCCAGCCGCACATAGCAGCAGCTCGCGAACTGACCCGGATCGAGGTCGACGAGCAGCCGGTTGGTGCCGTCCAGGACCTCGTCGGGGGAGCGGTCGTCGAGCGCGAACGCCCGTACGGCGCTGCGCAGCTGCCCCATGGTCGCCGCCGCCTGCACCCCGTGCCCCTGGACGTCACCGATCACCAGCGCCAGCCCGTCGCCCGCCTCGACGACGTCGTACCAGTCGCCGCCGACGTCCATGCCCTGGGTGCCCGGCAGATACCGGCCCGCGGTCTCCACCAGCGGATGCGTGGGCAGCCGCCGGGGGAGCAGCGCGCGCTGCAGCCCACGGGCCAGCGCCGCCTCCGTCTCGTAGCGCTGTGCCTTCTCCATGGCGTGCGCGATCAGCCCCGCCAGCGCGGTCAGCACGGTGCGCTCCTCGGTGCTGAAGCTGCGCGGCCGGTCGAAGCCGAGGATGCAGGAGCCGACCGGACGGCCCGAGGCGATCAGCGGCAGGAAGGCGCGAGCGCCCTCCCGGGCGTCCAGCGGGATGCCGGGGTAGGCGGTGGCCAGTTGCCGCATCGAGTCGAAGAACAGCGGCTGGCCGCTGGTGAGGGTCTCCACGCCCGGCAGCCGGGCGTCGAGGCCCACGCCCTCGAAGGGGCTGAGGAACCCCTGCGGGAAGCCGGTCTCCCAGGCCAGGTACAGATGCCGGTCGTGCAGCAGATAGATCGCGAGCCGGTTGCCGCCGAACGCGGGCAGCAGCTCCTGCATCACCACCGCGGACACCTGACGTGCGGTGACCGCCTCCGTCAGCGCGATGGCCAGCACGATCGGCCGGTACGCCGGGTTCATCGAGGTGATGCCGGGCGGCGGACCGTCCGTCCCGGCCTCCGTCGCCCGGGCGGACTCCGGCACGGGCGGCGCCTCCTCGGCCTCGCTCGACGGGACGATGTCGCAGATCAGCAGGTCGGGACCGGGACGCACGGACACGGCGAGCCGGTCTCCCTGAGGGCGTCTGACGCGGAACCGCACGGGGTCCGGCGACAGCAGCGCGGCCCGCAGATGGTCCTCGCAGGCGGGCTGCGCGAGCCACGGCACGCCCTCCCACAGCGGTCTGCCGACCAGCTCGGCGCGGGACTGCCCGAGGAGCTGTGCGGCGCGCGGATTGGCGTACACGACCTGGCCCAGCCGGTCCAGGCAGAGCACCCCGTTCGGCAGCCGGTCGGCCGCCGCCTCCGCCACGGACCCGGCCTCCAGCACGACACCGGTGACGGGGCGCGGGAGCCCTTCGCCCTCCTCCGCCCACAGCGCCACCAGCAGCGGCGCCCCGTCCGGCGCCCGTACCTGGAGCGGTGGGTCCGGCGGGCCGCCGTGGGACGCCTCCCGGAGCGCCGCCACCACGCGGCGGGCGTCACGCGGGGCCACCGCCTCGGCCAGGGCCCCGGCCGTCTCCGGGGGTCCGGCGCCGGTCGTGCCGAGCAGGGCGCGCAGGCCGTCGTCGGCGGTGACGGTGTCCGTGGCCGGGTGCCAGCGGAAGCGTCCGGCGTGGCGGGCGGAGGCGGGCGGCCGTACGCACAGCGGCTCGTCGTCCCAGGTGAGCGGCGTGCCATCGGGGTACAGACGGTGCAGGTCCGCCGCGAGGGCCTCGGCGGTCCGGGTGAGCCGCTCACGCTCCGGCAGCAGCTCGGTGGCATCGGCGGCCGACGGACGCAGCACGGTGAGCACCCCGAAGGTCCGCTCCGCGTCGGCGACCGGCACGAACATCGCCCCGATCGGCAGCGGCAGCCCCGCCGCGAACTGCGGATAGCGCCGCATCGCCTGCGTGGTGTTCGGCAGCACCACCCGCACCCCGAGCCGGTAGACGTCCGCCACCGGGAACCGGCGGTCCATGTGCAGCCGCCACCACGGCCGAAAGAGCGGCCCCGGCAGCCCTGCCAGAACGGCGAGCCGCAGCTCACCGGCTGTCGACGACGGCAGATACACCCCGGACACCCGCGCCCCGGTCGCACCGAGCGCCGCCACCGCGGCCCGGGTCAGCAGCTCCGCCAACCGCCTCGGCGTCCCGTTGCCGTCCTCGGCGCTCCCAGTCATCGGCCTACCTCATACGTGCGCCGTCGCACCGGCGACACAGCAAGAATGCGCCTTCACGCCCCCTGCCCGCACCCGCTGAGGAACACCTGCCCCGCCCGGACCCTCACCCGGCGGCGGCCCGCAGCGACCGTCGGGCCAGCTCGTAGGCCGGGAGCATGTCCGCGTGCTCGGCGTCGTCGAGGCCGCCGAGGTGGAGGACGACGGGGCCGTCCGGGGTGGTGACGGCGAGGGCGCGTTCGGTCTTGGGCTCGTCGAGGAACTCGCTGGTGTAGCGGTACTCCACCTCGGTGCCGGACATACCGTCCGCCGTGAAGGCGGAGTACTCCTCCTCGCTCGTGCCGCCCTCGGCCTTCAGGAACGCCTCCAGCACCGAGCGCGCCTCGTCCGCGCCCGGGGCGCCGGTCCACACCCGCAGGAAGCCGATGCTCCCGGCCGGTTTGGCGTCCACCTCGCAGACGAGGGCGACGGGGCCCTGCTCCAGCGGCGCCCGCACGGCCTCCGCGGTCCACTTCGCGGCCAGCTCGAAGGTGACGGGCAGCTCGCAGGCCGACCCGGGACCGCCGAGGGTCCCGCCAGAGGCGACGGTGCTTGCGGACGACTCCGGCTCCGACGGGCTCGCGGAGGCCCTCCCCTCCCGGGAGCCGTCCCCGTCCTCCCCGGCGCACCCCGTCAACACACCCGCCAGCAAAGCCGCGTGGGCCGTCGCACGCCACGCCTTCCCCGCCCCGAACCGCACCGCGGTCTCCCTTCCAAGATCCGGACGCGCCACTGTAGCCGAGGGCGACCGTGTGACCTGCACAACCGCGACCGTGTGACCTGCACAACCGCGGGAACCCGGCGGCCATGGACCAGCAGGCAGCAACCCTCCACTCGTACTGGCTCGACACCCTGCCGCCCGGCGACCCGTCGCCGCCCCCGGACGGCGATCTCACCGTGGACGTCGCCGTGGTCGGCGCCGGGATCGCCGGGCTGAGCACCGCCTGGGAGCTGCTGCGGCGCGGGCGGGGCGTGGCCGTGCTGGAGGCGGACCGGATCGCGGCCGGGGTCACCGGCCACACCACCGCCAAGCTCAGCGCCCAGCACACCCTGATCTACGACCACCTGCGCCGCACCCGGGGCGCGGACGGCGCACGGCTGTACGCCCGCTCCCAGACGGAGGCGATCCGGCACGCCGCCGAGACCGCCGAGGAACTGGGCGTCGACTGCGACTGGGAGGACGCCGCCGCGTACACCTACGCCCGGCGCCCCGCCCGCATCCCCGCACTGCGCGCCGAGGCCGAGGCGGCCCGGGAGGCGGGACTGCCCGCCGAGTACGTCACGGAGACCGAACTGCCGTTCCCGGTCGCGGGCGCGGTCCGGGTCGCCGGGCAGGCGCAGTTCCACCCGCGCAAGTACCTGCTGGGCCTCGTGGACGGCATCCGGCGGCTGGGCGGGCAGGTGTACGAGGGGACACGGGTCGTCGGCCTGAAGGAGGGCGAGCCCTGCCAGCTGACCACCGAGGCGGGCGTCCGGATCACCGCGGACGCCGTGGTCGTCGCCACCCACTACCCCGTCTTCGACAGAGCGCTCCTGTTCACCCGGCTCTCCCCGCGCCGCGAACTGGTGGTGGCCGCGCCCCTCGACGCCTCCCGGGCGCCCGAGGGCATGTACATCACGCCCGAGGAGAACACCCGCTCCGTGCGCACCGCGCCGTACCGGGACGGCCAGCGGCTGCTCATCGTGACCGGCGAGCACTTCACACCGGGCGCGGGCGGCGACACCGAGGAACGGTTCGACCGCCTCGCCACATGGGCGCGGCAGCACTTCGGCGAGCTGGCGTTCAGCCACCGCTGGGCCACCCAGGACAACGACTCCACCGACTCCGTACCGCTCGTCGGCCCGCTGCACCCCGGCAGCCGCCATGTCCAGGTGGCCACCGGCTTCGGCGGCTGGGGCCTGAGCGGCGGCATCATGGCGGGCCGTTTGATCTGCGACCACCTCACCGGCCGGGAGGCCGCCTGGAGCGGGCTGTACGACCCGCGCCGGGTCGGCTCCGTCGTCCGCGAGGCACCGGCCTTCCTCAAGCACCAGGCCAAGGTGGCCCGGCACTTCGTCGGTGACCGGCTGCCCGCCACCACCCGGCCCTCGCCCGATGACATCGCGCCGGGCGAAGGGGCCGTGCTGCACGTCGGCGGACACCGCGTCGCGGTGCACCGGGACACGGACGGCACTCTGCGCGCCGTCTCTGCCCGCTGCACGCACCTGGGTTGCGTGGTGGCGTTCAACCGGGCCGAGCAGGCGTGGGAATGCCCCTGCCACGGCTCCCGGTTCGCCCCCGACGGCGGTGTCCTGCAGGGGCCCGCCGTAAGGCCCCTGGAGCAACGGGACATCTGACGCCGCGCGAGACGGGGTTTGCGCTGGCCGTTTCCGGTGACCCGGTCGACTCAGGAGAGCACGAGGCGCCAGCCCTCAGGACGCGAACGCGAGGGCCGCGGGCGCGCAGAAGGAAGATGAGAGACCGTGACCACGCACGCCAGCGACAACCACATCGTCCGTCCGCCCGAGACGGGCTGGACGGCGGCCCGCCGACTGCGCAGCAAGGGCGGCGGCCCGCGGACCTGGCTGCCCGCCGTCGAGGAGCGGGACACCGCCGCCCGGCCGCCCGAGGGACCGGACGGGAACATCGTCAGGGGCGAGGACTGACCCGCCCGGCGCGGTGTGCGTGACGGAGCCTCAGTCGAGTACGGCCTCCCAGGTGTCGACGGCGTAGTGGACCGTCATCCCGTTGCGCCCGTACAACTGCGGCGCCCCGGTGGAGTTGGCGGTGTCCACCCCGAGCCCGACGGTGTCCCGGCCGCGGGCGGCGAACGCCGCGAAGGCGTGCCGCAGCAGCAGTCCGCCCAGTCCCCGGCCACGGGCGTCGGTCAGGACGCCGAGGCTGCGGATCCAGCCCATGGCCTCGCGGTCACCGCGCGCGAGCAGGAAGCCGACGTCCCCCAGGTCCTCGGTGGCCGCGATCCACGCCAGTGACCAGTCGACGTGCTCGGCGCCGATGTCGTGCAGCCACTGGTCGTACGTACGCGGCTGGAAGTCGAAGTGCTCGGCGAAGGTGGCCTGGTACAGCCCGTGCAGGCGCACCCGGTCGGCCTCGTCGGCGCAGGCCCGTATCCGCACCCCGGCGGGCGGTGTCGGCGCGAGGTCGGCCGCCGGGGCCACGGGCCGTCGCAGCACGTGGTAGCGGCGTACGGTGGCCCAGCCGCGCTTCTCGAGCAGGGCCGTGTCGAGGGTGGGCCGCACGTTGAGGTGGAGGTGGACCACCGCCCGCCCGGCGCCGTTCTCCCGGGCCTTCTCGACGGCCCGGGCCTCCATCAGGTCCAGGATCAGCTCGCCCGCGCGCTGGTGGTCGGGGAGCACGTAGTGGTCGACGTCGACGCGTTCGTGGCCGGAGTCGTCCCACAGCAGCCCGTAGGCCACCAACAGGTCTCCCTCGAAGGCGAGCCAGGAGTCGCGCTCCAGGTCGGCCTCGGGATGCTTGAGGTCCGTCTCGACGGTGTGCAGGTCCGTCTCGGGGCGGCCGATCTCGATGCGGTCGACCTCGTTGAGCAGTGCGGTGATGGCGGGCGCGTCGTCCAGGGAGGCGGGCCGCAGGCGGTAGGACATGGAGGTCAGGGTCCGGGGCGCCCGGCGTGTCCCGCAACGGGTTTTCCGCCGGGCGCCCGCTTCACTGACCTGGCGGGCCGTCAGACGCCGCAGGTCGGCGCGGACCAGTACTGGCTGGAGCGGTGGTCGAGGTGGGTGTGGTCGTTGTGGTCGGGGTAGCCCGGGCCGAGGATGCCCCGGAAGCCGTGGGAGCGGGCCTGCTTGGCCAGCGTGCACAGGGAGTGCGGACCGGCGCCGAGGTCGGCCGCGTCGCCGTACAGATGGCGGCTGCTGCTGGAGCCGCCGACCGCCGAGTTGCAGGAGTAGGAGCGGAAGCCGCTGGTCACGGTGATGGGCTGGTCACCGAGGGCGTGCCGCAGGGCCTCCAGCTTCCACATGGTGCGCAGCGCGTTGGACTTGGCGGTCGCCGCGCTCACCGCACCGCCGTCCCAGGTGCTGTTGCAGCGGTTCAGCTCGCTGTAGGAGAAGTGGATCGGCGTGCAGTCGTCGTCCTGGAGGGCGTACAGCTTGTTGTAGGTGTTGGGGCCCGCGACGCCGTCGGCGGCCAGGCCGTACGCGGACTGGAAGCGCTTGAGCGCGGCGGCGGTCGCCGGTCCGAAGGAGCCGTCCACGGCCAGGACGGAGCCGTAGCCCGGGTAGCCGCCGAGGCGGATCTGCAACTGGGTGACGTCGGCGCCGGAGGCGCCCTGGGAGAGGGTGCGGGTCCAGGTGTAGCAGCCGTCGGCGTGTGCGGTGCCCGCGGTCGCGACGGTTCCCACCACTACACCGGACGTGATCATGACAAATGCGGCGATCAGTCGGGCGATGCGTCTGAGCATGTGGTCTCCAGGCTCAAGGGGATGGAATGTGGGGGGTGTTGTCGAACACAAGTGCCATGTGACGCGCGTCAACCGTGATGTGACGCGCGTCAACCATGGAGGAATCAGTGGCTCCACGCAAGACCGCCGATGTGGGCGAGGCCACGCCGCGGGGGCGGTCCCGGTCATATCAACGGCCGTGCGCCGCGGGTTACCTTCGATGTCCGGTTCCGTTTCCCCCGCCGGACCTCCCCTTCCGTTCCCTCGCCCGCAATCGGACGGCCCGCCCCGTGCTCGCAGACCTCTCCCCGCTCATCGCCGCGACCACCTACTGGCTCACCCGCGCCTACCCGGCCTCCGGCGGCGCCCTGGCCGCCGCCCTGTGCGAGGCACAGGCCCGGCAGGCGGTGACGGTCGCCGCCTGGCTGCGCTACCCGACGCCCACCGACGCGGCACTGGTCGCCCTCACGGGCCCCGGCGGCTCGGCCCGGCTCGACTGGGTCACCGGCGCGGACGGGGCCGGGTACGACACCGCCGACGACCACGCCTGGCGCACCTGGGTCGACGAGGCCGTGGCCAGCTGGGCGGCCTGCCTGCTCACCGACGCCGAGCTGGCCGCGCGGGCGGTGGCGGCGCTCGCCGAGGGCGCGCCGGTGGACTTCCGGCGTCTGACGGCACCCGACGACCAGGACCGCGGGGCGGCGGCGCTGCTGCGCCACCCCGATCTCCTCGCCCCGGTCGCCGACCTGCACCAGGCCCAGCTCCTGGACCGCCTCAGACCGGGACAGGCGCTCATCGCCTGAGCCACCCGGGGCACACCGGCCGCGGCAGGCGCCCGAGCATGAACGCGGCTGCGCTGGTTACCCGTGAGCGTCGTCCGGGCGTCGGCGGGAAGGCAGGTCGGGTTCATGATGCCGATGACGACGTTCACCATCCGTCCCGGTCCACGGCCTTACTGGCAGCGGGCCCTGGTCACCGGCGGCGCGGGCTTCCTGGGCTCGCACCTGTGCGCCCGGCTCCTGGATTCAGGAGTTGAAGTCGACTGTCTCGACGACCTCACCACCGGGCGCCCCGGCAAGGTGGAGCACCTCGCCGGACGCCCCGGCTTCCGCTTCCTCCACCTCGACATCGCCGACCCCGGCTGCGTGGACGCGGCCCGCGGCCCGTACGACCTCGTCCTGCACCTCGCCGGGCCCGGCGCCCCCGCGGACTGCCGACGCCGCCCGCTGAAGGCCCTCGACACGGCGGGCCTCGGCACCCGCACCGCGCTCACCGTGGCCGACCGCGACGGGGCGCGCTTCCTGCTCGCCTCCTCGGCGGAGGCCTGCGCGGGGGACGGCAGGCCGCTGCCCCCCTGGTGTGACGGCCACGACGACGCGCAGGACCCGGTCGGCCCGCTGCACGCCTACGCCGAGGCCGCGCGGTTCGCGGAAGCGCTCGTCACCGCGCACGCGGGCGCCCACGCCAGCAACGCCGGGATCGTGCGGCTGTACCCCGCCTACGGCCCCCGGATGCGGACCGACGACGGCCGTACGGTGTCCGCCTTCCTCCAGCACGCCCTGTCCGGCGCGCCGCTCACCGTCCCCGGGGACGGCAGCCGCCCGCTGTCCCTGTGCTACGCCGACGACACCGCCGAGGGCGTCCTGCTGGTCGCCGGGGGCCGCTCGGTGCGCCCGGTCGACATCGGCGGCGACCCGGGGCCCACCGTCGCCGAGGTCGCCCGCGCGGTGCTCGAGCTGACCGGCTCGCACGCGCCGCTGGAGTTCACCGACGCGGGGCGCGCCGAGGGGCGCCTGGACGGCCGGTCCGACGGGCGGGGGCCCGACACCGGCTTCGCCCGTGAGCTGTTCGGCTGGGTGCCGAGGGTGTCCTGGCAGGAGGGCCTGGCCCGCACCGTCGCCGCCGTCTCCGGGCACCCCGAGCCCGCGCCGGTGACGACCGCCGGGCGCGGCGCGGGGACGTGGCTGCCGTGAAGGCCCTCGTCGTCCGCCCCGACGGCTTCGACGGCGTCCTGCTGTCCGGCCCCGCCGTCCGCGCGGTGGCGACCCGGGCCGACCGCGTGACACTGGTGTGCGCGCCCCCGGGCGCACCCGCCGCGGGTCTGCTGCCGCACGTCGACGAGGTGCTGGTGTGGGACGGCCCCGAGGACCCGGACACCGGCCGACTGGTCCGGCGCCTGCGGGCGGAGTCGTACGACGTCGGGCTGGCCCTGGGCGGGCGCGGCCCGGTGCCCGCCGACCGGCTGCTGCGCACGGCGCAGGTGCGCCGCGTCGGCGCCGAGCCGCCGCACCGGCACGGGGCGGTGGCGGCGCTGGACACGGCCGCCGCCCTGGGCTTCAGGCTCCGTACCGGCGACGACGGCCGTCTGCGGGTGGTCCCGGCCCCCGACACCGCGTCCCTCACGGGCAACGGCCCGTATGTCGTCGTCCACCCGGCGGGGGAGGCCGACCGCTGTGCGCGGACGGTGGAGCTGCTCGCCGACGCCGGTCACCGGGTCGTCGTCACCGGGGGCCCCGACGGGGCCGAGCTGGCCCGTCGCGTCAGCGGCGACACGGCCGTGAACCTGGGCGGCCGGACGACTCCCCGCCAGCTGACCGGTGTCCTGCGCGCCGCCGACGCGCTGGTCACCGCCGACCCGGGCGCGGCCCACCTCGCCGCGGCGGTGTCGACCCCGGTCGTGGCACTGACCGGCACCTGGACGCCGTACAAGGTGTCCGCCGTCCTCCTTGGCGACGGGGACGCCGCCACCCGGTTCACGCCGGAGGACGTGGTCCGCGCCGTGCGGAAGCTGCTGGCGGCCTGAGCGCACCGCCGTGGGCTCAGGCCGCCGTGCTCAGGGCCGCGGGCGCCGGGGCGTGCCCCTCGGGGCGCAGGACGACCGCCGGGAGGGTGCGGCGGCTGTGCACCAGGCGGCCGGTGGCGATGGTGCAGGCGATGACCAGGCCACCGGCGATCAGCGCGCCGCGCGCTCCGGCCAGCTCCATCAGCAGGCCGAGGGCGGGCGGGCCGCCCAGGCTCCAGACGGTGCCGACGCTGCCCCAGACGCCGAGCACCCGGCCCCGCAGGTGGGACGGCGGGTCGGTCTGGAGGACGGCCGTACCGGCGGTGTCGGAGACGGACTCCACCACGGCCATCGGCAGGACGAGGACCAGCAGCACCGCCAGCGACGGGGACAGCCCGGCGGCCACCTGGAGCAGGCCGCCCGTCGCGGCCAGCGTGCCCACGAGCCGTACGGAGGGCCTGCGCAGCCGCGCGCCGAGGACCGCGCCGATGATGCCGCCCACCGCGAGGACGGTGGAGACCGTGCCGAACGCCCCGGCGCCGCCCGCGAGCGGACCGGTGACCAGGACGGCCAGGGTGAGCGCGTAGTTCCGGCCGAAGACCGCGCTGACGCCGGTGACGGCGGCCAGCGCGAGCAGCCGCGGGCGCCGCACGAAGAACGACAGCCCCTGCCGCACGGTCAGCTCGCGACGCGCGCGTTCCGTCTCCACCGGCACCACCCGCACCGCCCCGGGGGCGGGCCGCAGGAACGGGATCACCGCGGTGACGAAGAGGAAGGACAGACCGTTGGCGGCGTACGCGGCGGCCGTCCCGAGGAGGCCGACCGTCACGCCCGCCAGCGCGGCGCCGACGAGCCGCCCCGCGTTGTGCACCAGCGCGCCCACGCCGATCGCGGACGGGACGTCCTCCGGCGGCACCAGGTCGTTGCCGAGCAGGGCGCAGGCCGGTCCGTCGACGGTGGCGACGACGCCGGTCACGGCGGCCAGCACCATCAGCGAGGTCATGGTCAGCTGGTCCAGCGCCACCAGGGTCGCCGTCACGAACGCGATCGCGCCGAGGGCGGCCTGGCTGACTGCCGCGGTCAGCTTGCGGGGGAAGCGGTCGACCGCGGCGCCGCCCAGCAGACTGATCAGCAGGGCGGGCGCGGCCTGCACGGACATGGACAGGCCGGTCGCGGCGGCGGACCCGGTGATCTGGAGGACCAGCAGGTTCTGCACCGTGAGCTGCATCCACGTACCGGCGTTCGACACGAAGTTCGCGACGGACCACCAGCGCATGCCGCGGTACCGCAGGGACCGCCAGGGGGAGCGGGACTCTTGGGTGGGGGAGGGCAGGGCAGGGGCAGGTGAGGAAGTCACAGGGCGTACTCGGAGAGGGTTCCGGGGGCTCGGACGGCGAAGTCCGTCGGGCACGAGAACTGCCGGCTGCGCTGCGCGGCTGATCCACGGGGGTGCCGGGTCACGGCGCCGACCATCGTGGCAGAAGTGGCGGCCGAGTCGGCCTGGACGCCCCGCCCGTCATCGCCGTGGCCGTCGCCAACGGGGCGTGGGGGCCGGGCACTTGGGGCGATGAGTGTGCTTCCTCACAGGGATCGGCGGCCGGGAGCCGGGCGCCGTGGTGCCGGTGACGGTGGCCACACCGTGACGCGGTCCGGTAGGCATGCTTCAGGGCCCGTCGCGCCGGGCGACGGGCCCTGGGATCCTCCGGTGGTCGTCAGCCCTTGCGGCCTCGGCCGGTCAGGGCGTCGCGCATCCGGTCCACCAGGCCGGTGCCCGGGGCGAGCAGCTTGTTCGCCGGGGGCTTGTCCGGCGCGGCCGGGTGCGGCCGGGTCGGGGCCGTCTTCTTCGCCTGCCGGACCTTGTCGCCCAGCTCGTCGAGCGTCTGTGCCGAGCAGGAGGCCCGCAGGGCGGGGAAGAGGGTCGTCTCCTCGTCGGCGATGTGCGAGCGGATCTCGGTCATCAGCATGCCCATGAGGCGGTCGAACTCGGGGTCGTCCGCCGCGCGGCCCTCCAGGTCCTTCATGATCCGCTCGGCCTTGGAGTGGTCGTCGATCTCCTTGTCGGCGATGGCGTCACCGTTCGGCACGTGCTCGCGCACCGCCGGGTAGAGGTAGGCCTCCTCGGCGACCGAGTGCCGGACCAGTTCGATGGTCGCCTGTTCGGCGAGTTCCCTGCGGTTCCCGTCGCCGGGCGGCAGCGCCTCGATCCGGCCGAAGAACTCCTCGACCTCGCGGTGATCGGTCACCAGTTCGTCGATCACGTTCCCACCATGGCCCATGTCCTTCACCTCCACGCAGACTGCGACGGCCCCGGGCCGGGCCCGTCACGGCCCACGGGTGCCCTTGCCCCCGCGCGCATAACGCCCGCAAGCTCCGTCCATGTGATGTTCATGCCACGGCTGCCCGGGCGCGGGTCCGCCCGACGTGGCCGCGCGCGAGGCTGCCCCCGCATCCGATCATGGACCGAAGGAGCCCTACGTGCCCGAGTCCCGTATCCGCCGATCGAACGTCCTGCTGGTGACCGCCACCCTGGCGGCGCTCACCGCGACCCTGCCCGCGCAGGCGTCCGCGGCGCACGGTCTGCCCGCAATCGAGCCGAAGGCCGAGACCGCGGCGCTGTACGACGACGAGGCGGGCGGCAACGCGGACGCCGACGACCCGGCGATCTGGCGCAACGCCGCCGACCCGGGCCGCAGCCTGGTCGTCGCCACCGCGAAGGAGGGCGGTCTGCGCGTCTACGACCTGGACGCCAAGGAGGTCCAGGCCATCCCCGCCCCGGCCGGTCCGACCGCCGACGACGCCCCCGGCCGGTTCAACAACGTCGACCTGGTGCACGGGCTGAAGCTGTCCACCGGCCGTGCCGACCTCGCCGTGACCAGCGACCGCGGCAACGACCGGCTCCGCTTCTACCGCATCGACCGCGACCGGCCCGGCGGCCCGCTCAGCGACGTCACCGACCCGGCCGCGCCGCCCGTCTTCTCCGCCGACCAGGAGGAGATCAACGACCAGCGCACCGCCTACGGCCTCGCCACCTGGACCGACCGCGCGACCGGCCGCTCCTACGCGCTGGTCAGCCGCCGCGAGACCACCCGCGTCGCGCTGCTCGAACTGCTCCCCGGCCGCTCGGGCACCGTCACCTACCGCACCGTCCGCACCCTCGACCTGCCGCACACCTTCCGGCTGCCGGACGGCACCTCGTGGACCCCGTGCCTGGAGCCGGGTGAGCTGCCCCAGGTGGAGGGCATGGTGGTCGACCCCGCGAACGGCGTCCTGTACGCGGGGCAGGAGGACGTCGGCATCTGGCGGATGCCCGCCGACCTCACCGGCACCCCCGCCCTCCTCGACAAGGTGCGCGAGTACGGCGTCCCCGGCACCTACGACGAGGAGACCGAGGAGTGCGCGCCCGGCGCCGACCCCGGCTTCGGCGGCACCCGGATCGCCGCGGACGTCGAGGGCCTCACCCTGCTTCCCGAGTCCGGCGACGACGGCTACCTCATCGCCTCCAGCCAGGGCGACAACACCTTCGCCGCGTACGACAGGGAGACCGACGACGACAACGAGTACGAGGGCGGCTTCCGGGTGACGGCCGCCTCGGCGCGCCTGGACGGCTCCGAGGAGTGCGACGGCGCCGCCGCCCTCAACGCCCCGCTCGGCCGCCGCTACCCGAACGGCCTGCTGGTCGTCCAGGACGGCGACGAGACGCCCCAGCCCGGCGAGCGGGCCGCCACCGGCTTCAAGTTCGTGGACCTCGCCGACGTCCTGGAGGCGCTGGACGACTGAGCCCCGGTCGTCAGTCGAGGTGATGGACCAGCTGGCTCGTCAGCTCGTAACGGGCGCCCACGACGGCCAGCTGTCCCGTCGCCACCCTGGCGGCGAGGTCGGGCTCGGCGGCGAGCTGGGAGCGGACGAGCCGTACGTTGGCGTCTATCGTCGCGTCCACGCGGGCGGTGCCCTCGACGCCGTGGTCGATGGCCGGGGCTATCCGGTCGGCCAGGTACTGGATGTGGGCGGGCAGCGACTCGCCGGTCTCGTCCGCCTCGACGGCGGCGCCCACGGCGCCGCACGACTGGTGGCCGAGCACCATCACCAGCGGTATGGACAGCTCCAGCACGCCGTACGCGATGCTGCCGAGCACGGCCTCGTCGAGTACCTCGCCCGCCGAGCGGACGGTGAGCAGGTCGCCCAGGCCCTGGTCGAAGACCAGCTCCGGGGGGACCCGGGAGTCGACGCAGCCCAGCACCACCGCGAAGGGATGCTGTCCGAAGGCCAGCGCCGTGCGGATGGCGGGCGTCTCGTGCGGGTGCCGTTCGTGGTAGGTGCGCCAGCGCAGATTGCCCCTGGTCAGTTCGCGCAGCGCCTCCTCGGGCGTGGTCGGCCGGGGCCGGGACGCCGGTGCGGCGGACGCGGACGCGCGGGAGGCGACGGCGCCGAGGCCGACGGCCGCGGCCCCGGTCAGCCCGGCCCGCATCAGGGTGCGCCGCGCGGGGGCTGACATGGAGTGAGTGACGGGTTTCTGGTTCACGGAGTGGAACCTACGCCCGAGTTTCGAACCGATCGTTCACGGTACGGATTCATGGCCAAGTGTGGGATGATTCATGATCACTTATTGAACCGTGCTTGGTCATCCCGAGGTCATGTCTTTTCCCGTCGGGTCCCGTCGAGACCGGCTTGTTATGGTCATCCCGCGCGAATCGGGCCAGACGTCCGCTCAGGAGGCCACACCGCCATGGACTACTACGACCTCGGCACCCACACCCGCCCGGTGACCACCGCCTCCGCCGAGGCCCAGCTGTGGTTCGACCGCGGACTGGTGTGGACGTACGCCTTCCACCACGAGGAGGCCGTCTCCTGCTTCGAGGCCGCCGCCGCGGCGGACCCCGACTGCGCGATGGCCCACTGGGGCATCGCCTACGCCCTGGGCCCCAACTACAACAAGCCCTGGGAGGCCTTCGACGACCAGGAGCTGACCCGCACCGTCGACCGCACCCACGCCGCCGTCGAAATCGCCCACCGCAAGGCCGAAGCGCACGCCACCCCCGTCGAACGCGCCCTGATCGCCGCGCTGCGCGCCCGCTACCCCCAGCCGGAGGCCGTCGCCGACTGCTCGGTCTGGAACCAGCCCTACGCCGACGCCATGCGCGCCGCCTACGACCTCGCCCCCGACGACCTCGACGTGGCCACCCTGTACGCCGACGCGCTGATGAACCTCACCCCCTGGCAGCTGTGGGACATCGCCACCGGCGAGCCCGCGCCCGGCTCCCGTGCCGTCGAGGCCAGGGCGGTCCTGGACCGCGCCCTCGCCACCGAGGACGGGACACGCCACCCCGGCGTCCTCCACATGTACATCCACCTGACGGAAATGTCGTCCGCCCCCGAACAGGCGCTCACCGTCGCCGACCGGCTGCGCGACCTCGTCCCCGACGCGGGCCACCTCCAGCACATGCCCTCGCACCTCGACGTGCTCTGCGGCGACTACCGGCGCGTGGTGGCGGGCAACAGCGACGCGATCGCCGCCGACGAGAAGTACCGCGAGCGCGCCGGGGCGATGAACTTCTACACCCTCTACCGGGTGCACAACCACCACTTCAAGATCTACGGCGCGATGTTCCTCGGCCAGTCCCGCACCGCCCTGGAGGCCGCCGACGCCCTCGAGGCGGCCATCCCCGAGGAACTGTTGCGGGTGCAGAGCCCGCCCATGGCGGACTGGCTGGAGAGCTTCGTCGCCATGCGGGTCCACGTGCTGATCCGCTTCGGCCGCTGGGCGGAACTCCTCGACCTGCCGCTGCCCGCCGACCCGGACCTGTACCGCGTCACCACCGCGATGCTGCGCTACGCCCGCGGCGTCGCCCTCTCCGCGACCGGCAGGACCGACGAAGCCGAGACCGAACGCGAGCTGTTCCGCGCGGCGGTCGCCCGGGTCCCGGCCAGCCGCACCCTGTTCAACAACCTGAGCGTCGACATCCTCGCCATCGCCGCCGCCATGCTCGACGGCGAACTGGCCTACCGCAAGGGCGAGTACGACACCGCCTTCGCCGCGCTGCGCCGCTCGGTCGAACTGGACGACAGCCTCCCCTACGACGAACCCTGGGGCTGGATGCAGCCCACCCGGCACGCCCTGGGCGCCCTGCTCCTGGAACAGGGGCACGTGCCGGAGGCGGAGGCGGTCTACCGCGCCGACCTGGGCCTGGACGACACCCTGCCGCGCGCCCTCCAGCACCCCGGCAACGTCTGGTCCCTGCACGGCTTCCACGAGTGCCTGCGCCGCCAGGGCAAGAGCGCGGAGGCACGCATCATCGCCCAGCAGTTGAAGATCGCCGCCGCGCTGGCGGACGTTCCCATCGAGGCGTCCTGCTTCTGCCGCGGGGCTTCCTAACATGGTGGCGTACGACTTCCGCGACCTGTGACCTGTGAGGTACTCGCGAACCATGCCGACCGAAACCTTCGAGTTCCAAGTCGAGGCCCGTCAGCTCCTCCAGCTGATGATCCACTCGATCTACTCGAACCGCGACGTGTTCCTGCGCGAACTCGTCTCCAACGCCTCCGACGCGCTCGACAAGCTCCGTATCGCCGCCCTGCGGGACGACACCCTCGGCGCCGACGTCTCCGACCTGCACATCGAGATCGGGGCCGACCCCGAGGCCCGTACCGTGACCGTGCGGGACAACGGCATCGGGATGTCGTACGACGAGGTGGCCGAACTCATCGGCACCATCGCCAACTCGGGCACCGCGAAGCTGCTGAAGGAGCTGCGCGAGGCCCAGGACGCCGCCGGGGCGGAAGGCCTGATCGGGCAGTTCGGCGTCGGCTTCTACGCCAGCTTCATGGTGGCCGACGAGGTCACCCTGGTCACCCGGCGGGCGGGCGAGAGCGGCGGCACCCGCTGGACGTCCCGTGGCGAGGGCACGTACACCCTGGAGCGGCTCGACGCCGACGCCCCGCAGGGCACCTCGGTGACCCTCCACCTCAAGCCCGCCGACCCCGACGACCAACTGCCGGACTACACCGACGACTTCAAGCTCCGCGAGATCGTCAAGCGGTACTCGGACTTCATCACCTGGCCCATCCGGCTCGCGACCGCCGCCGAAGGCGACGCGGAGCCGCTGAACTCGATGAAGGCGCTGTGGGCGCGCTCGCGCGACGAGGTGTCCGACGACGAGTACCACGAGCTGTACAAGCACATCAGCCACGACTGGCGCGACCCGCTGGAGATCATCCGCCTCCAGGCCGAGGGCACCTTCGAGTACCAGGCGCTGCTGTTCCTGCCCTCGCACGCACCCCACGACCTGTTCACCCGGGACCACAAGCGGGGCGTGCAGCTGTATGTGAAGCGTGTGTTCATCATGGACGACTGCGAGGCGCTGCTGCCGTCGTACCTGCGCTTCGTCAAGGGCGTCGTGGACGCGGCGGACCTGTCGCTGAACGTGTCGCGGGAGATCCTCCAGCAGGACCGGCAGATCCAGCGGATGAACCGGCGGCTGGCGAAGAAGGTCCTCGCCTCGGTGAAGGACATGATGACCGCCGCCCCGGACCGGTACGCCACGTTCTGGCGGGAGTTCGGCGCCGCCCTGAAGGAGGGACTGGTCACCGACCCCGAGAACCGCGACGCCATCCTGGCCGCGTCGACGTTCCCGAGCACCCACCACGACAGCGAGCCGACCACGCTGAAGGACTACGTGGAGCGGATGAAGGACGGGCAGTCCGACATCTACTACATGTGCGGCGAGTCCCGGCAGAGCATCGAGAACTCCCCGCACATGGAGGCCTTCCGCGCCAAGGGCGTCGAGGTGCTGCTGCTCACCGACCCCGTCGACGAGGTGTGGGTGGAGGCGGTGGGCGAGTTCGACGGCAAGCCGCTGCGCTCCGTCGCCAAGGGCGACATCGACCTCGGCGGCGAGGAGGACGGCGCCGCCGACGGCGAGCGGGAGAAGCGGAACGAGGAGTACGCCCCCCTGCTCGGCTGGCTGACGGAGCAACTGGGCGACGAGGTCAAGGAGGTGCGGCTGTCGTCGCGGCTGACGGTCTCCCCGGCCTGTGTCGTCTCCGACGCGGACGACATCACCCCGGCGCTGGAGAACATGTACCGCGCCATGGGCCAGGAGGTCCCGCCGACCAAGCGCATCCTCGAACTCAACCCCGGGCACCTGCTGGTCAAGGGCCTGAAGGAGGCCTTCGACGAGCGGGAGGACCGCACGGGGCTCGCCGAGTCCGCGGAACTCCTGCACGGGCTCGCGGTGCTGGCCGAGGGCGGGCAGCCGAAGGACCCCGCCCGGTTCGTCCGGCTGATGGCGGACCGTCTGGAGCGCGCGCTGTAGCGGGGCGACCACGGGCGGCACCCGGCACCCGGCGGTGCCGGGTGCCGCCCGCCCCGGGTCAGTCCGTGGCGCCCGCCAGCGCGGGGCGCTGGCCCGGCGCGGCCGACCGTTCCCCGCGCCGGGCCAGCGGCACCAGCGAGATGGCGACCGCGCCCAGCACGGCGGCCACGGCGAAGGTGGTGAAGCCGAGCCCGGCGTCACCACCCGCGATCACCATGCCGCCCAGCCACGGTCCGACCACCGCGCCGGTCCGGCCCACGCCGGTCACCCAGCCGAGACCGGTGGCGCGCTGACCGGGCGCGTACACCCGTGAGGTGGCCGCGTAGACCATCACCTGCGCGCTGAACAGCCACACCCCGGTGAGGAAGACGACGGTGTACGCCACCCCGAGCGGCAACTGGGCGCGGAGCAGGAAGGCACCGGCCGCGGTGAGCACGAACCAGATCGCCGACACCCTGACCGGCCCGAAGCGGTCGGCCGTGCGCCCCGCGATCAGCATGCCGACGATGCCGCCCGCGTTGATCACCATCAGGAAGGTGACGGAGGAGGAGAGCGAGTAGCCGGAGGCCCGCATGAGTTCGGGCAGCCAGGTGGAGACGCCGTAGACCAGCAGCAGCCCGGCGAAGGACGCGATCCACAGCAGGGGGGTGGCGAGCCGGGTGCCCGGCTCGAACAGCGCGCCGATCGCCGTCATCCGGCCCTTGGCGCCCGCCTCCGGAGCCTCGGCGGCGCCGGGACGGTCCAGGCCGAAACGGTCGGCAACGGCGTTCGCCTCCTCGGTGCGGCCCTTGGCGAGGAGCACACCCGGCGACTCGGGCAGCCACCTGGTCACCAGCGGCACGGCGATCACCGCGGGCAGCACACCCGCCCAGAACACCCAGCGCCAGCCGTGGTCGGGCGCGACAGCCAGGCCGATGCCGGTCGCGGCCATGCCGCCCGCGTGGTACGAGGTCATCATCAGGCCGGTGGCCAGCGCCGCCCGGCGCGGCGGCGCGAACTCGGCGACGATCGCGAGTCCGATCGGCATCAGCCCGCCCAGGCCGAGCCCGGACAGGAACCGTCCGGCGCCGAACACGGTGGCGTCGGGCGCCACCGCGCAGAGCGCCGACCCCAGCGAGAACAGCACGACGCTGCCGGTCACCAGCGGCTTGCGGCCCAGCCAGTCGGTGAGGGTGCCAGCCGTCAGCGCGCCGATCAGCATGCCGAAGGTGGTCCAGCTGCCGACGGTGCCCGCGGTGCCGGGGGAGAAGCCGAGTCCGGGGTCGTCGAGCAGATGCGGCATCACGGCGCCGTAGATGTTGACGTCCATGCCGTCGAAGAAGACGGCCAGCCAGCACAGGGCGATGACGGGGGCCACCGCCCTGAACGAGCGGTTCGGCGGGGACGTGGAGGCTGTCACGGGGAGTCTCACTTTCTCTCACTGCGTCGTGAAGTGCGAGGCGCGGCGGCTCGGTGGTTCTGGATGTCCGGCAGCGGGTGCCATCCGCAATGTCCGCCAGGTTGTTCGTCAGGTGAAAAAAATGTCACGCACGGGATGGAACGAGAGTCTCCGTGGGGCGCACCCCGCTGTCAACGGGTTGGGGAGGGAGTGATTCCGGGTGGGGTCAGAGCGTGGCCGCGTGATCGGGGACGTAGGTCTGCAGATTGCGCGGGCTGCGCTGGTACCCCTTCGACGGCGGCCGTTCCGGCAGTTCGAGCACCGGCGGCTCGACGTCCTGGTACGGCACCGAGTCCAGCAGATGGGCGATCATGTTCAGCCGCGCCCGGCGCTTGTCGTCGCTCTCGACGACGTACCAGGGCGCCTCGGTGATGTCGGTGTGCACCAGCATCTCGTCCTTGGCGCGGGAGTAGTCCTCCCAGCGGGTGAGTGACTCCAGGTCCATCGGCGACAGCTTCCAGCGCCGCAGCGGGTCCTCCAGGCGGCGCCGGAAGCGCTCCTGCTGGGCGGCGTCGCTCACCGAGAACCAGTACTTGCGCAGCAGGATCCCGTCCTCCACGAGCATCCGCTCGAAGATCGGGCACTGCCGCAGGAACAGCTTGTACTCGTCCGGGGTGCAGAAGCCCATCACGTGCTCGACCCCGGCGCGGTTGTACCAACTGCGGTCGAACAGCACGATCTCCCCGGCGGCCGGGAGACGCTCGACGTACCGCTGGAAGTACCATTGCGTGCGCTCGCGCTCGGTCGGCTTGGGCAGCGCCGCGATCCGGGCCACGCGCGGGTTGAGGTGCTCCGTGACCCGCTTGATCGTGCCGCCCTTGCCCGCCGCGTCCCGCCCCTCGAAGATCACGACCAGCCGCGCGCCCTCCGTACGCACCCACTCCTGGAGCTTCACCAGCTCCGTCTGGAGCCGCAGCAGCTCCTGCTCGTACGTCCTGCGCGGCACCTTCGCCACCTTGTCCTCGGCCATGCCGCTCGCCCTCACCCCTCGCCGATGTCGAACAACTGAACGTCACGCTACTTTCCGGCGCCACCTCGCGCACGCGGTACGCCCGTGTTTGCCGTCCCCCGGTCGGGCTAGTCGCCAAAGACGAACGGAAGGAGGCCCGCGATGGCCACCGTCAGGGACATGCTCGCGACCTACCCGGCCGACCTCGGGGACGTCGACCGCGAGAAGCTCACCCGCTGTATCGAGGAGTGCCTCGCCTGCGCCCAGGCCTGTACGGCGTGCGCGGACGCCTGTCTGTCCGAGGGCATGGTCGGAGAGCTGACCAAGTGCATCCGCACCGACATGGACTGCGCCGACATCTGCGAAGCGACCGCGTCGGTGCTCTCCCGCCACACCGGCTACGACGCCAACATCACCCGCGCGATCCTCAGGGCGTGCGCCACCGCCTGCAAGGCCTGCGGCGACGAGTGCGCCGCGCACGCCGACACCCACGAGCACTGCCGCCTGTGCGCCGAGGCCTGCCGCCGCTGCGAGCGGGCGTGCGACGACCTGCTGGGTGCGCTCGGCTGAGGAAGGATCGGCCGAGAGGAGACGAGACAAGCTCGGCTGAGGAGGAGAGAGGAACGCGCCGCCGTGGCGACTGAGCCGGACCCCGTCGAACCCGCCGCCCCCACCGCCGATCCGGGGGCGGTCAAACGTCACCGCACCCTGGTCAGAGCCGCGCGGCGGCGCAGGAACCCGCCGCTGCGCCGCACCGACATCACGGTCACCGACGAGGCGGCCGTCAGACGGGCGGTGAAGGCGGCCTCGCTCGGCAACGCCATGGAGTGGTTCGACTTCGGCATCTACAGCTATCTCGCCGTCACCATCGGGCATGTCTTCTTCCCGTCCGGCAACGAGACCGCCCAGCTGATCTCGTCGTTCGCGACCTTCGCCGTGTCCTTCCTGGTGCGTCCGCTGGGCGGCATGGTCTTCGGGCCGCTGGGCGACAGGATCGGCCGTAAGTCGGTGCTGGCCACCACCATGATCATGATGGCGCTGGCCACCTTCGCGATCGGACTGATCCCGTCCTACGCCGCGATCGGCTTCTGGGCCCCGGTGCTGCTCATCCTCTTCCGGCTGGTCCAGGGCTTCTCCACCGGCGGCGAGTACGGCGGCGCCTCCACCTTCATCGCCGAGTACGCCCCCGACCGGCGCCGCGGCTTCTTCGGCAGCTTCCTGGAACTCGGCACGCTCGCCGGCTACGTCGGCGCGGCCGGGCTGGTGACGCTGCTGACCGTGCTGCTGGGCAGCGACGGCATGGAGTCCTGGGGCTGGCGGGTGCCCTTCCTGGTCGCCGGGCCGATCGGCGCCGTGGGCCTGTACCTGCGGCTGAAGCTGGACGAGACACCGGCGTTCAAGAAGCTGGAGGACGACTCCACGCACAAGGCCTCCGAGGCCGCCTCCACGGTGGAGACCACGGCCCGGGGCGACCTGGCGAAGATCTTCCGCGGCCACTGGCCGACCCTGGTCCTGTGCCTGTGTCTGGTCGGCGCCTACAACGTCACCGACTACATGTTCCTGTCGTACATGCCCACCTACCTGTCGGACGAGATGGGCTACTCCGCGACACACGGCCTGCTGTTCCTGATCGGCACCATGGTGGTGCTGATGCTGGTCGTCAACCAGGTCGGCCGGATCTCCGACCGCTTCGGCCGCAAACCGGTCCTGATGACCGGCATGCTCGGCTTCCTCGTCCTCTCCGTCCCGGCGTTCCTGCTGGTCATGCAGGGCAGCCTGGTCGCGATCGGGGCGGGCATGCTGATGCTCGGGCTGTCCCTGGTGTGCATGCTCGGCACCATGTCGGCGGCGCTCCCGGCGCTCTTTCCCACCCAGGTCCGCTACGGCGGCCTGTCCATCGGCTACAACCTCGCCACGTCCCTCTTCGGCGGTACCACCCCGCTGGTGATCACCGCGCTGATCTCCGTCACCGGGTCCGACCTGATGCCCGCGTACTACGCCATGGCCGCGGCCCTCGTCGGCGTGATCGCGGTGGCCCGCATGGAGGAGACCGCCCAGCAGCCCCTGGCCGGGTCCCCGCCCTCCGTCGCCACCCCGGAGGAGGCGGCCCGGCTGGTGGAGAGCCGGGCGCCGGTGCCGCGGTTCTGAGGCGCGCGACGAGACCGTGTCGCCTTCATCTATTGAACGCATGAACTAAGAGAATTATGTGACTGATTGCATGTAGTGTCCGTTATGGGGCACTTGCGAGGTGAGGAACAGGACTCCACAAGGGAGATACGGCTTATGCCTTACACCGAGAACACCACCGAAGAGGTCACCGGCATCGACACCGCCGCGCTCGACGCGGCGCTCGACCCGGCCGAGGCCGAAGGGGTCTTCCGGGACAGCCGCGAGTGCGCCGCGCTCGCCCTGCAGTCCGGAGGTACCACCCTGCTGCTCTCGCCGCCGACCCCGCGCCCGAAGAAGGGCTGACGGACCGACGGGAGCGATGAAATGGCAGAGTCGAGTACTTCGGCCCTCCTCGAGGGCACGGTGCTGGACCTCGCAACCGACGTGGTCTCCGCTCTCCGGAGCGGGGACCACGTACGAGCGGGGACCGTGCCGACGCGGCCGGAGCCCCTGGCCCGTGCCGCGGTACGCGTCCTGGGAGCCGACACCCTGCTGCCCAGCGTCCTGCTTCCGCTGCCGCCCGACCCCGCGCTGCTCGCCCTGTTCGAGCAGGCCGTGGCCGCCCACCCGCCGGGTGCCGACGCCGCCCCCACCGTCGTATGGAGCCACTGGGCGATGAACCGGACCCTGCGCGGGATCGCGGAGGGCGCCACCGGAGGCGACGGCCGGGAACCCGACGCGGACTGGCTCGACGACGCGAGCTGGCAGCTTCTCACCCACCAACTCGCCGTGCTCGCCCCGCTCGCGGTGCCCGGTGCGGACTGCGCGGTCGCCCGCGCCGCCCGGCGCCGACCGGTGGACGTCGCCCGGGGGTTCGTACGGGCGGTACGCCGCCGGGACTGGCAGCAGGCGGCCGGTGCCGGACGCTGGCTCACCCTGCTGGACGGGGTGCCGGACACCCTGGGCCTCGCGGCGGGCCTCGACTTCGTCGAGCTGATGGGCGGTGAGAATCCCCGCGTCGCGCTCCAGTTGGAGGCGGCACGGCTGATGAACGTACCCACGGGAGTGCTCCGGTGACCGGCGTCCCCGCGGAACTCGCCCGGACCGCACTGGCCTGGGTGTCCGCGCACCGCGACCGCTTCGTGCTCGACGACGACGCGCTCGCCGTCGACGGCGAGGTCAACCGCAGCTGGAAGCCGCTGGGCGAACTGGCCCAGGTCTGCGCGACCGTCACCGCCCGCACCCCCCGCCCGGACCCGCTCCACGCGCCCGCCGCCGACCTGCTCGACTTCGCCTGGCGCCAGACCGGTCGGGGCGCGCTGTTCCGCCGGATGCAGGCCCTGGAGCCGTTCGCCACCTACCCGTTGGAGGTCTACGCGGCCTTCGCCTCGGCGGGCTTCCGGCACCACGGCTACGAGGCCTCCGCGGCCGTGGTGGCGCGCACCCGGGGCTGGCGGCGGACCGAGCAGTACCCGACCCGGCGCCTCGGCGTCCTGAAAGCCGAGCGGCGCAGCGGCGTCCGGCCGCACGAGCGGGCCCCGCGGGCGCTGGACCGCACATGGCTGGGCGGACTGCCGGAACCATGGACCTTCGAGCGGGCCGCCGGATACGCCGTCACCCACGTCGTCTTCCACCTCACCGACTGGGGACGCAGCCCCGAGGGGGTCCCGCCGCGCCTCGCCGACTACCTGCTGCACTGGCTGCCGCCCTGGCTCGACACCTGCCTGGAGGCCCGGATGTGGGACCTCGGCTGCGAGCTGCTGGCCGTCGCCGCGAGCCTGCCCCGGCCGCCCGCACCGGATCTGCTCACGGACGCCTGGGGCCGACTCGCCACCGCCCGGCGCCCGTCGGGCGCGATCCCGGAGGAGGACGGCCCCGGCACCGGCGACGAGTTCACCGACTGCTACCACTCCACGCTGATGGCCGTGTTCGCGGCGGCGCTGACCCTGGCCCGCCCGGCCCACGACGGCGTGCCGCACCACGCGGCGCCCTCCCTGACGGCCGTGCCCGGCGGGTACGGCGGACAAGGAGCGCTGGGATGACCGACCCCCGTCTGATCCACCATGTAGGTACCGGAGCCATCGAGTGGCTGTGGGCCCACCGGGACGGCTTCCGCCTCGAGCCCGACGTGGACCCCGAAGTGGGCTTCCTGGAGCGCTTCAAGCCGATCGGTGAACTCGCCCTCATCTGCACGGTGCTGTTCCGCGAGGGCGTCGCCGGATCACAACAGGCACACCTGGCCCGCCAACTCCTCGACCACACCTGGCGCCACACCCTGGACGGCGGCCGGATGCTGGTGCGTGGCCAGCGCACCGAGCCGTTCTCGACCATCCCGTTCGAGGTGTACCTGCCGTTCCGGGAACTGGGCTACAGCCAGCCCGAGGTGGAGCGCGCCACCGCCCTGAACCACCGGCTCGACAGCTGGGCGCACTTCCCCGTGACCCCGACCCGCCGCCTGGGCATGTCCGCCTTCCAGCGCCGCTTCGGCCTGCCGCCCCGGCCGCCCGAGTCCGCGCTCGTGGGCACCACCTGGCTGGCCGCCACCCCCGAGCCCTGGACGGTCGAGGGCCACACCGCCTACGACATCACCCACACCGTCTTCCACCTCACCGACTGGGGCGAGCGCCCGGACGGCCTGCCCCCGCACCTCGCCGACTACCTCGCGGTGTGGCTGCCGGTGTGGACCGACGACTGGCTGGACCTGGAGCGCTGGGACCTGCTCGGCGAGCTGCTCGCCGTGGACGCCTGCCTGCCGCGCCCCACGCTCGACGAACCGGCCTGGACGGGGTTCGCCGCCGCCCAGCAGCCCGACGGCGCCATGCCCGCCCTGCGCACCATGCCGGACGGCGCACCCGACGAGGTGTTCGACGTCGTCTACCACCCGACGCTGGTCGCCGCCCTCGCCTCCGTCCTGGCCACCTCACGCGTCCTCAGCGCCCTGGTGCCCACGGCGTCATGACGGCCCCGCACCCGCCCTGGCCGGGCCCGCCCGCCGACGCCGGTGACCCGCCGCGGCCCGCGGTGGCCGACCCCGAGCCACTGGGGCGACTGGTGGCGGCCGTCGAGGCGTCCGACGCGCCCGACGCCGTGTTCGCGCTGTCGCGGCACGGCCACCGCACCGTCCACCGCTCGGGCACCGCCGACCCGCCCCCGGCCGAGCGCGAGCACCCGCGCTACGAGATCGGGTCGGCCACCAAGACGTTCACCGGACTGCTGCTGGCCCAGCTGATCCAGCGCGGCGCGCTGACCGGGGGCGAGTCGGCCGCCGCCTGCCTGCACGGCGACCGGCGCAGGGGCCCGCACCCGGTGACGCTCGCCCACCTGATCACCCACACCGCCGGACTGCCCGCCCTGCCCCGCGACTTCCCGCTGCGGGCCCTGCCCGCCTGGGGCACCAACCCCTACGGCGGCTACCCCGCCGAACGGGTCGTCGACGCCTTCCTGCGGCACCGCCCACGCCACCGGCGCCCCGGCACCCGCTGGCACTACTCCAACTTCGGCGTCGCCGTCCTCGGCCACGCCGTCACCGCGGCCACCGGGACCAGCTGGGAGGACCTGCTCACCGGACAGGTGCTCGGCCCCCTCGGACTGACCGGCACCACCCTGCGGCCGGGGCAGGACGGCGGCGACGCCACCGGGCACGCCAAGGACGGCCGCACCCCCGTGCCCGCCTTCGACGCGGGCGGCTTCCAGTCGGCCGGGGCCCTGCGCGCCACCCCGCACGACCTGCTGACCTTCCTGGAAGCCCACCTCGACCCCGGCGGCTCCCCGCTCGCGGACGCGCTGGCGGCGGTGCGCACCCCCGTCCTCCGACGCGGCCTGGGGCACCGGCACGTGCACACGGTGGCCTGGTTCCGGCACCCGACGGACGGCGGCCCGATGTACTTCCACAGCGGCGCCACCCTCGGCCAGCAGGCCTTCCTCGGCTTCCGGCCCGACACCGGCACGGCCCTGGCCGCGCTGTGCACCCGCCGCTTCCGCGCCCGGGACCCGTTCATCGCCGCCGCGTACGCCCTGCTGTACGAGTCGTAGCGGCGGCGACGCCGGAGTGGCCCGCCTGATTCACACCCGCTGCCACAGCGCCGGGGTGCCCTGCGGTGACCAGACGCCCTGCGCCTGGTGCGGCTGGAGGCACTGGTAGCGCACGCCCGCGTGGACGACCGTCGCCCCCGCGTCGTAGACCCGGCCCGCGGCCCAGGTGTCGGCCGCGCTGTTGTCCTGGGGAGCGGGCGCCTGGGACGCGCCGGAGGTGGTCTTCAGGACCAGCCCGAAGTCGCTGAGGATCGGGTTGACCGGCTGGAAGAACGTGGTGCCGCCGGAGGTGCAGTCACCGGTGCCGCCGGACGTCACGCCCTGCGCCTGGACACCGGAGACGTACGGGCCGCCCGAGTCGCCCCGTTCGGCGCACACCGTGGTCTGCGTCAGGCCGTTCACCGTGCCCTCCGCGTAGCTGACGCTGGTGTCGTGCTGCTCGATCGTGCCGCAGCGCCACCCCGTGGTGGAGCCCGAACGGCACACCGACGCCCCGGCCAGTGCCTGCACCGAGCCCGTCACCTGCACCTTCTTGCCGTCCTCGCCCTTGACGTCGGCGGTGGCGGTCCACTGCGCGTTCACGCCCACCCACGACATGTCCTTGTCCGGGAAGGTGGACGCCTGGAACGTGCCCTGGGCGGTCTTGTCGTGACCGGTGGTCTTCGCGCCGGGCTTGCCGCAGTGACCCGCGCTGGCGAAGCCCTCCTGCTCGTCCTTGGTGACGGAGAAGCCGATGGAGCAGCGGGCGGTGTCGTCGATGTAGTAGGCGTCACCGCCGACGACGTCCGCCATCAGCCGGGGCCGCTGCGCCGACACCCGGAGGGCGACACCGCTGTCCTGGACGCCCGCCGCCTTCACGAACGCGGCCCCCGCCGCCGTGTCGGAGGCCTGGACGACGACCCGGTTGCTCGGCACGTCGACGTACCAGACCGGCGTACGGTCCGTGGCGGCGCCGACGGCGGTCGCGTCCAGCTTGTCCATCACCGCGCGCAGTTCGCTGAGCGGCCGTCTGACGACCGTGGCCTTGGCGCCCTGGGCCTCGATGGCGGCCACGTCCGCGGCGTCCGTGGTCGCCACGTTCAGCTCGGCGGAGGTCGCGCCGCGCAGCCAGGCCCCGGCGAAGCGCTCACCGAGGGCGTTGCGCAGCAGGCCCGCCCGGGTGCCCGCCTCCGCCTCGTTCACCAGCCGCCGGGTCGCCTGATCCGGTGTCAGGCCCAGGTCGCGTTGCAGGGCGCGCAGCATCTGGGCCGAGGGCCGGTCGGCGCCCAGCGTGCGGGCCGCGGTGGGCTGCGCCCCGGGCGCGGGTGGTGTCGTGGCCGCCGCGGCCGGGGCGAACGAGGCGAGGACGAGGGTGCCGACTGCGGCCAGGGCGAGTCGATGGCCGCCCGGGGCGTGTCTGCCGACCATGCGTGGGACCTCCTTGTACGGGGGAGTGCGGCGAAGCCGTCAGGCCTGGGGCCTGCCTGACAGGCCCTAGCCGCTTCCACCCGGTGCGATGTCGGCCGCGGCCGGTATTCGCGCTATGGGGGACCGCCGGGGTGTCATGTGGAGTACGCGAACCGTCTTCCGACCCTGTTCTCGGTGCGGCGGTCCGGTTTTCCGCCCGACGCGGGTCGGGCTCGTGCCCGGCGTGCGGGGGCTCGGTGAACGCGCGGGCGTGGGGCGTGGTGCGGGGAAGCGCCAAAAGCCGCCAGCGCGCATGAATGGGCGCATGGCCTGTCTCGATTCACGCGCCCTTGACTCTGTGTTTTCGGGTGGATACTTTCAGTGATATGCGCAGGCGGCACAACCGTGCCGGGCTGCGGCAAAACGGGGGCGCAGGACGGCGCAGGGCGCCGAAATCGCGAGCGGGTTCCAGTGCGTGGCCTTGGCGCCGCGGAAAAGAGCCCGACCCCCGCTGTGCAGCGCGTGCGAAACCGCCGACGGGGTGAGGGAACTGTGGACGTTGAGCTTCTCGGACATGTGGCACTGCGGGTCGGTGACGACCGCCGGACACCGAGCGCTCCCAAGGCCCGGCAGGTCCTCGCGCTGCTGCTGGTCAACGCCAACAGGCTGGTCAGCACGGACGCGTTGATCGAGGAGCTGTGGGCCGAGCGCCCGCCGCGCAGCGCGCTGAGCGCGCTCCAGACCTACGTCTTCCAGTTACGGCAACTGCTGGGGCAGCTCCTTCCGGAAGCCTGTCCGAAAGAGATTCTGGTCACCACCCCGAACGGATACGAATTCCGGGTCGCCGCGGAGAACGTGGACCTGCGGCGCTACGAACGCCATCGCATGGCCGGGCAGCGCGCATTCCAGGCGGGCGACAATCTCCTGGCCGTGGAGCAGTTCCGGGCCGCCCTCCATGTCTTTGCGTCACCGCCTTTGGCCAATGTTCGGCGGGGAATGCATCTGGAAGCGGAAATCGTCCGGCTGGAAGAGAGCCGTATCGGCGTCCAGGAGACGAGAATCGAAGCGGAACTCGAGCTGGGCCATCATCACGAGGTGCTCAGCGAGCTGAGCGGCCTGGCGTCCCAGCGCCCGCAGCACGAGGGCTTCCACCGGCAGTTGATGCTCGCCCTCTACCGTTGCGGCCGACGCCCCCAGGCGCTGCGGGTCTTCCAGGACCTGCGGCAGTCACTGGTGACCGAGCTGGGCCTGGAGCCGTCCCGGGAACTGCAACTGCTCCAGCAGGCGATCCTCTCCGCCGACCCCCGGCTGAGCGCCGCCGACCGCACCCCCTACCCCCGCAGGCCCCGCGACCCCGACCCGCCGCCCCGCCTCCAGTGGTCCGCCGCCAGCCCGTGGAAGGCGTGACCCTCAGTCACCGGGAAGGTCGTCACGGAGGACCCGCCGGTGCCGGATGAACCACCGGCCCGCGCGCCGCACGAACACGTCCTCGCAGGTGCACACGTACTCCAGCTCGGGCCGACCGCCCACCACCGTCCTGGTGATGAGCGCATAGGTCCGCGCCACCAACGTCGACTCCGCCTCCCGCCGCACCTCCAACGTCGTGACGCAGTGGCGGCGCACCACCCCGTCCTTTCGAAGCCGCCGAGCGGCAGCCGCCGCGTTCCGGGCGATCTCGGCCCGCCCGCGCTGCGGCTGCGGGCGCGCGTTGGTGACGAAGACCGCGTCCGGCAGGAAGTCGCCGGTCCAGTCCGCCACCCGGCCCTCGTCCATGGCCCGCATATGACGGCCGTAGAAGTGCTGGACTTCCGCGAACAACGCGGCGGACACCTCGGCCGCGTCCGGCTGGTGCGTGGTCTGGGTCACGGCGCTCTCCTTCACCCGGGGGCTGCTCGACTGCCGTAGCGACCCTGGCGGCAGGTGCTCCATGTCCGGTGAAGTCCCGGGCAAGGCGGCCGACCGCCGCGTGACGGGGGCTTGCTCACCGCTCAAGACGCCGGTGGTGCCCTGTCACCAGCGCACAGCGGTGACACCTCATCGACGCGACGGAAGGCAGCGGTATGGAACCGGCTCCTCGGACCCTCACCCGCATCGCGGGCGCGCCGCCATGGGCGACCCTCACGGAACTCCTCGCCGACGCGGCGACCCGACACGGGGACAAGGAGTTCCTCCGATGCGCCGACCGCACCCTCGGCTTCCGCGAGGCCGACGTCCGCACCGACCGGCTGGCACGGGCGCTCACCGCGCGGGGCGTCCGGCCGGGCGACCGGGTCGCGATCATGCTGGACAACGGCGCCGACTGGCCGCTGAGCTGGTTCGCCGCCCTCAAGGCCGGGGCGGTCACGGTGCCCGTGAACACCCGGTACGGCGAGGCCGACCTCGCCCATGTGCTACGGGACTCCGGGGCCACGCTGGTGGTCGCCTCCGACGGCTGCGCCCCCCTCGTCCGCGGCCTCGGACACCCCCGCACGGTCCTGACACCGCCCGAACTGCAGGGGGCCCACCCCGGCGGCCCGGTCCCACGAGCGGCCCCGGACGACATCGTCAGCCTCCAGTACACCTCCGGCACCACCGGCTTCCCGAAGGCCTGTGTGCTCGACCACGACTACTGGCTGCGCACCGCCTGGCACATGGCCACCGGGGCCGGACTGCGCCCCGACGACGTCATGCTGACCGCACAGGCCTTCTCCTATGTGGACCCCCAGTGGAAGGCGGTGATGTGCCTGATGACGGGCATCCCGCTGGTCGTGCTGCCGAAGTTCTCCGCCTCCGGCTTCTGGCCCGCGGTCCGGCGCCACCGGGCCACCGTCACCTACGTCCTGGGCGGCATGCCCATGCTCTTGCACAAGCAGCCGCCGCACCCCGAGGACCGGAACCACCGCATGCGCCTGGTGCTCTGCTCCGGCATCCCGCGCCCCCTCCACCGCACCTTCGAGGAACGCTGGGGCGCGCCCTGGCGCGAGGTCTACGGCTCCACGGAGAGCGGCCTGGACCTCATCATGCCGCCGGGGGAGCGGACCTGCGTCGGCACCGGCGCGCTGGGGCATCCGCCCCCCGGCAAGGAGGTCGTCGTCGCCGACGCGCACGGCGCCCCCGTACCGCCCGGACAGGTCGGCCAGATCCTGGTCCGGGGCAGGCCCCTGATGAAGGGCTACTGGCGCAGCCCGCACGGCTCGGACCAGGTGCTGCGCGACGGCTGGTACCACACCGGCGACCTCGGGCGGCGCGATGCCGCCGGGCACGTGCACCACGTAGGACGGCTGCGGGACGTGATCCGGCGCGGCGGCGAGAACATCGCCCCGGCCGAGGTGGAGAGCGTCCTGGAAGCGCATCCGGCGGTCCTGTCGGCCGCCGTCATCGGCATCCCCGACGAACTGTTCGGCGAACTGCCCAAGGCCTTCGTACGGCTGCGCCCCGGACACCACCCCACCGAGGCCACCGCCCGCAGCCTCCTCGCGCACACCCGCCGCCAGCTCGCCCGGTTCAAGGTGCCCGCCTGCCTGGAGTTCACCGAGTCCTTCCCCCTGACCCCCTCCGCCCGCGTCCAGAAGCGCCGCCTCCTGCGGCCGGGCCCCGACCAGCGCAGCGGCACCTTCGACACGGCCGCGGACACCTGGGCATGACCGCTCCGCGCGCGTGCGCCCACCTCGACGTCACCCTCGACGACGACGTGGCCGTGCTCACCCTGGACCGGCCCGCGCGCCGCAACGCCCTGACCCGGGACATGCGCCGGGCCCTCGCCGCCCGACTGCGGCACTACGGCGACGGTCGACGGGTCCGCGGCATCGTCGTCACCGGCCGCGGCGACGCCTTCTCCGCCGGGCTCGACCTACGGGAAGCCGGTCGGGGGCCGGTTGATCTGCCGGGGGAGATGGAGCTGTTCAACGACATCACCCGGGCCGCCCTGGCCGCCGGGGTCCCGGTCGTGGCCGCGCTCAACGGCGTCGCCGTCGGGGGTGCGGGGGAGATGGCGCTGAGCTTCGACGCCCGCGTCGCCGCCCCCGGCGCGGCCCTCGCCTGGCCGGAGAACGCCCTCGGGCTGACCGTGTCCAACGCCGCCAGCCTGTTCCTGCCCCGCCTCGCGGGCCCGTCCCGCGCCCGGCACCTGGTGCTGGGCAGCGCCCGCGTCGACGCCCGCGCGGCCCTCGGCCTCGGTCTGGTCGACGAGATCGTGGCGCCGGACGACCTCGTGCCCGCCGCCGTACGGCTGGTCCACCGCTGGACACCGCCCGGGTCGGCCGCCGCGCCCCACCTGCGGCTGCTGCGGCCGTGCCCGGACGCCGTGGAGCGGGTCATGGCGCGCGAGGCGGAGGCGGTACGGCGGCTGGAGGTGAGCGGCACCGAGGCCGTAGCGCGCACCCGGGCCGGACGGGCGGCCCCGGCCGTCAGTCCGTCAGCTGCACCACCAGCGCCGCCGCCGTGTCCCCCGCCGCGCACCCGGTGAACAGGCCCCGACCGCCGCCCCGCGCCCGCAGGGCGTGCGCCAGCTCCGTCACCGCCCGCAGGCCGGTCGGGGCCTGCGGGTGCCCGTGGACGAGGCTGCTGCCGAGGGTGTTCATGGCGTCCAGCGCGACGCCCGTCTGCTGGGCGAAGTACAGGTCGTTGACGGCGAACGGGTTGTGCGTGCCGATCGCGTCCAGGGCGTCGAACCCCAGCCCGGCCGCGTCCAGGGCCGCCCGCGCGGCCGGTACCAGGGCCTTGGGCATCCGGGCCGGTGCGACGCGCGCGAACCCCGAGGCGAGCAGGCGGAGCACGGGGCCGTCGGCGAGTTCGCGCGCCTGCCGGGCGGTGGCCACCAGCGCGCCCGCCGTGCCGTCCGCCGGGTGGGTCTGCGCGGCGGCGGTGTGGGTGCCGCCGAGGCGGACCGTGTGCAGCCGGGCGGCGCCGTCGGCGGTGACGGGCCGTACCCCTTCGTCCGCCCGTAGCCGTACGGAGGCACCGTCGTCGACGCCGATCAGATAGCCGTCCCGGCGGTCCGCCGCCGCCGCGTACTGCTCCGACCGCAGCACGGCCAGCGCGTCCAGGTCGCCCCGGGTGAAGCCGCATTCGGCGGCGACGGCCTCCGCGGTGGCGAGCATGCTCAGCCCGGTGACGGGGTCCCGGGCGAAGCTGTCGCGCACCCAGTTCTCCCGCACCGGCTCCCGCCCGGAGCCGCCCGGCGCGGGCCACGTCAGGTCGGGGCCGTTGCTGACGCGGTCGGTGGTGACGACCAGTTGGCAACCGGCCCCGGCGGCCACGGACGCGGCGGCCAGGTGCAGGGCCGCCACCGAGGTGGCGCAGGCCTGGCTGACCATCGGGCCGCCGACACCGGGCAGCCCCAGACGGCTGGCGAGCGTGGTGGCGCCGTAGAAGACGGCGGGCTGCGGCACGGTCCAGCCCAGCACCAGGCCCTCGACGGCGCGGCGGTCGATGCCGCGCCGCCGCAGGGCCCGGTCGGTGGTGACGGCCGCCAGGTCCACGCTCGGGGTGTGGGCGAGGGTGCCGCCCCAGCGGGCGAAGGGGGAGGACCACAGCCCGGCCAGGGGGACGGCGGCGTCACGGTAGGCCGCGGAGGTCACCGGCCCCCCTCACTCGTCGCCGGGCCGGGCGGGCGTGGCCCGGGCCGCGAACAGGGCGACGCTGCCGCGCACTTCGATCCGGTGCGTGGCGAAGTGCGCCGCCAGCGCCCGGTGCAGACGGCCGACGCCGTCGAACTGGTTGTGGAAGGAACCCTGCCGCTGGTAGAGCACGTTGAAGCGGCGGGAGAGGACGGTGTGCCGCACCCCCCGGGACAGCACGGTGCTGCCGAACAGCACACCGCCGGGGGCCAGCACCTCCCGCAGCCGCCGGAAGACGACCTCCTTGCCGCCCGGCGGTTCGGGCAGACAGTGCAGTACGTAGTTCAGGGCGACGGACGTGAAGCCGGAGCCCACCAGGGCGGGCAGGGGTTCGAGCACGTCGGCCCGCACACAGCGCGGGGTGTAGCGCCGCAGTCTGCGGGCGCAGAACCGCAGGGGGTCGGGGTTGAGGTCGAGCAGCGTCAGCTCGGGCGACCCGGCGGGGAAGCGGCAGTGGTCGAGGTAGTAGCCCGAACCGGGGCCCACCTCCAGGTGCCGGGAGGTGATCCACTCGTCGTAGTGCTCGACGAGCCGCTGCTTAGGGCAGCGCCACAGCAGCCGGTTGGAGGCGCGCACCACCACGGCGTCGTACAGGCGTAGCCGCCGGTTCTCGTAGTAGGGCTGGCCCTCGAAGCCGAAGGCGGCGGACTCCGGTGACGCGTCGATGATCATGTGCGGGTCCCTCCCTCTCGGTACGGCGGTCAGTAACTGCCTCGGTACGGCGGTCAGTAACTGCCGAGACCGCCGCAGACGTTGAGCGCCTGGGCGGTCACCGAGGCGGCGGCGGGGCCGACCAGGTAGCGGACCATGCCCGCCACTTCGCGGGGCGTGCAGTAGCGGCCGAGCGGGATCTTCGCCTCGAACTCGGCCAGGACCGCGTCCTCGTCGACGTCCTTCAGACGGGCGTAGCTCGCGCGGATCTCCTGGGCCATGGGCGTCTCGACGTAGCCGGGGCAGACCGCGTTGACGGTCGGCCCGCCCGTGGCGGCCAGCTCCTTGGCGAGTGCCTTGGTGAAGCCGATGACGCCCGCCTTGGCCGCCGAGTAGGGGGCGCCGTAGGGCACGCCCTGTTTACCGCCGGTGGAAGCGATGTTGACGATCCGTCCGGTCGGCTTTCGCAGGGCCTCGCTGGCCCGCAGGACCTCGCGGGTCACCCAGAAGACGCCGTTGAGGTTGGTGGCGATGACGTCCAGCCACAGCTCGTCGGGGATCGCGGCCGTGACGCCGCCACCGCCGCGGCCCGCGTTGTTGACCAGCACTCTCGGCTCGCCGTGCTCCTTGAGGCACAGGTCGACCAGGGCGCGCACGGCGGCGGGGTCCCGGACGTCGCAGACGTGGCCGGTCACGTCGTAGCCGTCGTCCTCCATCGTCAGCGAGCGGACGGCGGTGTCCAGCCGCCCGGCGTCGCGGCCGGTGACGACGACCCTGAATCCGTCCTCGAGCAGCGCCTGGGCGATCGCGAGGCCGATGCCGCTGCTGCCGCCCGTGACCAGGGCGACGCCGGGTGACTCCATGGGTGCGGGCATGACGGGTCTGCTCCCTTCGCCGGGACGGCCGACGCGGCTGCCGACCCGCAAGCGAGGCTCCCGGCCCGTGATGCAGGGCCGCTCCAGGCGCGGGCAAGGGCGTGTCGGCTGCCCGGCAAGGGGCCCTGGAGCGGGTGGTGAGCAGCCGTTCAGCGCCGCTGGACCGGCACCCCGCAGGGTGGGCGGATGTGAGCCGAGACGTTGTGATGACTGGCCTGAGCGTGCTGGCACCCGGGTCCACGGACACCGAGGGCTTCTGGAAGATGATCACGGCGGGGCGCAGCGCGATCCGCCGGATCACCGCTTTCGACCCCGCCGCGTTCCGCTCCCAGGTGGCGGGCGAGATCGACCTCGATCCGCTGGCGCTGGGGTTCAGCCGCCGGGAGGCCCGGCGGCTGGACCGGGCCGCCATGCTCGCCGTCGCCTGCGCCAGACGGGCCGTCACCGACGCCGGGATCACCGGCGGCCTCGCCCCCGAGCGCGTCGGCGTGAGCGTGGGCAACGCCGTGGGGTCGGCCACCAGCATCGAGAGCGAGTACGTCGTCCTGTCCGACGAGGGCCGCGAGTGGCTGGTCGACCACCGCTACCAGTCCCCGCACCTCTTCGACCACTTCGTGCCCGCGTCCCTCGCCCGCGAGGTCGCCTGGGCGGTCGGCGCCGAGGGCCCGGTGGCGGTCGTCTCGGCGGGCTGCACCTCCGGCATCGACGCCCTCGGCCACGCCTGCGCGCTGATCCGCGAGGGCAGCGCCGACGTGATGGTCGCCGGAGCCACCGACGCGCCCGTCACCCCCATCGCCGTGGCCTGCTTCGACGCGATCAGGGCCACCAGCCGCCGCAACGACGACCCGGAGAGCGCCACCCGGCCCTTCGACCGCACCCGGGACGGCTTCGCCCTCGCCGAGGGCGCCGCGATGCTGGTCCTGGAGGACGCCGAGCGCGCCCGGCGGCGCGGCGCCGACATCTACGCCGCCGTCACCGGCTACGCCGCCCACTGCAACGCGTACCACATGACCGGCCTGACCCGGGACGGCACCGAGATGGCCCGCGCCATCACCACCGCCCTCGACGAGGCCCGTCTCGACCCCACTGCGGTGGGCTACGTCAACGCGCACGGCTCGGGCACCCCGCAGAACGACCGCCACGAGACCGAGGCGTTCAAGAAGGCCCTGGGCGCGCACGCCCACCGGGTCCCCGTCAGCTCCATCAAGTCGATGATCGGCCACTCCCTCGGCGCGATCGGCGCGATCGAGGCCGCCGCCTGCGCGCTGGCCGTCCGGCACGGCGTGATCCCGCCCACCGCCAACCTGCACGAGCCCGACCCGGAATGCGACCTGGACTACGTGCCCCTCGAGGCCCGTGAGACGGCCCTCGACACCGTCCTCACCGTGGGCAGCGGCTTCGGCGGCTTCCAGAGCGCGATGGTGATCGAGAAGTGGCGGGGAGGCCGCGCATGAGCAGCCGAGGGCGGGGAGGCCGCGCGATGAGCACAGACGCGGCGGTCGCGGGCAGGGCGGTCGCCGACGCGGCGGTCACTCACAGGGCCGTCACAGGCAGGGGGGTCGCAGATACGGCGGTCGCAGGCAGGGGGGTCGATGATACGGCCGTCACAGGCAGGGGGGTCGACGATACGGCGGTCACAGGCAGGGGGGTCGACGATACGGCGGTCAAGGACACGGTGGCCCCAGACGGGGCGGTCACAGACGTGGTCGTCACCGGTCTCGGCGTGACCGCCCCCACCGGACTGACCGTCGAGGAGTACTGGACCGCCACCCTCGCGGGCACCCCCGGCATCGGCCCGCTCACCGCCTACGACGCCACCCGGTACCCGGCCCGGCTGGCCGGGCTGATCACCGGCTTCGACGCCCGGGACCACCTCCCCGGACGGCTGCTGCCGCAGACCGACCGCGTCACCCGGCTCGCCCTCGTCGCCGCCGCCCAGGCCCTCGACGACGCCCGCGCCGACATCGCCGGACGCGGCGACCACGCCTGCGGGGTGATCACCTCCAACGCCACCGGCGGCTTCGAGTTCTCCCACCGCGAGATGCGGCGGCTGTGG
This sequence comes from Streptomyces sp. NPDC057877, assembly GCF_042796855.1. NCBI lineage: Bacteria > Bacillati > Actinomycetota > Actinomycetes > Kitasatosporales > Streptomycetaceae > Streptomyces > Streptomyces sp. NPDC057877. The sequence goes on along the minus strand of NZ_JBHVMS010000009.1, from coordinate 315,770 downwards.
ACGCTCGGGCCCGACCACGTCAGCGTCTACCAGTGCTTCGCCTGGTTCTACGCCGTCAACACCGGCCAGATCTCCATCCGGCACGGCATGCGCGGCCCCGGCGGCGTCCTCGTCACCGAGCAGGCCGGAGGCCTGGACGCCATCGGAGCCGCCCGCCGCGCGATCCTGGGCGGACGCGGCCGACTGATGCTCACCGGAGGCGTCGAGTCCTCCTTCGACCCCTGGGGCTGGGTCTCCCACCTCGCCTCCGGCACCGTCAGCACGCGCACCGACCCCACCACCGCCTACCTGCCCTTCGACCGGCGGGCCCACGGCCAGGTGCCCGGCGAAGGCGGCGCCCTGCTCGTCCTGGAGGACGCGGCCTCGGCCCGCCGCCACCCCTACGGCAGGATCACCGGCTACGCGGCGACCTTCGACCCCGCACCCGGCACCGACCGGCCCCCCGGCCTGCGGCGCGCCATCGCACTCGCCCTCACCGACGCGGGACTCGACCCGGACGCCGTCGACCTGGTCGTGGCGGACGCAGCGGGCGTCCCCGAACTCGACGCCCAGGAAGCCGACGCGCTGTGCGCCGTCTTCGGCCCCTACGGCGTCCCCGTCTGCGCCCCCAAGACCATGACCGGACGGCTGATGGCCGGGGCCGGACCGCTGGACGTGGTCTGCGCCCTGCTCGCCCTGCGCGACCAGGTCGTCCCGCCCACCGTCCATGTCACCGAACCCGTCGACGACCACCGGCTCGACCTCGTCCGCGACCGGCCGCGCCGCTGCCCGCTGGCCACCGCCCTCGTCGTCTCCCGGGGAGCGGGCGGCTTCAACTCCGCCCTGGTCGTCGAGCGGACGCCCTGAACGAACACCCGACCGGAAGGGACCGACCCGGCATGCTCACCCTCGACCAGTTCCTGGAGATCCTCGCCGAGTGCTCCGGTGACGAACAGACCGCCGCCCGGGGCGAGGCCCTCCTCGACCGCGAGTTCGACGCCCTCGGCTATGACTCGCTGGTCCTGCTGGAGACCTCCGCCCAGCTCAAGCACCGCCACCGCATCGACATCCCCGAGGACGTCATCCGCGACCTGAAGACCCCGCGCGCCGTCCTGGAGTACGTCAACACGCCCGCCGCCCATGACTGAACGCACCGGGCCGACGGGCGCCCCCGCCGTCCGCCGTATCGCCCTCACCTTCCCGGGCCAGGGCGCCCAGCACCCCCGCATGGCCGCGGGCCTCTACGGCGTCTCCCGGACCTTCACCGCCACCATGGACCTCGCCTTCGACACCCTGCCCGGCGGGCGGTCCCTGCGGACCGCGTGGCTGGCGGACCGGCCGCCCGCCGACTACGACGACGTCGCCCGCGCCCAGCCGCTGCTGTACGCGGTCGACTGCGCCCTGGGCGCCATGATCACGGAGGCGGGGGTGCGGCCCGACGCGCTGCTCGGCCACAGCGTGGGCGAACTCGCCGCCGCCACCCTCGCCGGGGTGCTCGCCTTCCACGACGGGCTGCGCTACCTGTCCGAGTACGTCGAGGTCTACCGGCACGCGCCCCCCGGCGGCATGCTCGCCGTGGCCGCCGGACCTGGCGAGGTGGCCGCCCACCTGGAGCCGGGCGTGGTCATCGGCGCCCTCAACGCGCCCCGCCAACTGCTGCTGTCCGCCGAGGAGACGGCGCTCACCCGGGCGGAGACGGCCCTGCGCCGCGCCGGGATCACCTGCGCCCGGGTCCGCGCCCGGCAGCCCTTCCACCATCCGGTGATGCGGGACGTGGCCGCCGCCCACGCCGACATCCTGACCCGCCCGCCCCTCAAGCCGCCGCACACCACCGTCCACTCCGCCTGCACCGGCCAGGAACTCGACGACGACACCGCCACCGACTGGGCCTTCTGGCTCGCCCAGCCCGCCGAACCCGTCCTCTACGGCCCCGCCCTGCACCACCTGCTCAACAGCGGCCCCCACCTGCTGATCGAGGCCGGTCCGGGACAGAGCCTGACCGCACTGGCCCGGCGCACCCCCCAGGTCGCCCGGGGCGACTCGGCGGCCGTCGCCCTGCTCCCGGCCCGCGCGGGCACCCCGGACGCCGACGTGGCCGCCGTCCGGGCCGCCCTCAACCGGATCGTCGCCCTGCACGGCGTCTTCCCGGCCCCGGTACCCGATTTCTGACTTGCCGTCACGCGCCGCAGAAAGGGACAAGCATGCGGTTCCCCCAGCTCGACCCGTCCGACCTCGCCGCCTTCCGAGCCGTGTTCCGGGGCGAGCTGATCTGGCCCAGCGACCCCGACTACGACGAGGCCCGCCGGATCTGGAACGGCACCATCGACCGGCACCCCGCCCTGATCGCCCGCTGCACCGGCACCACGGACGTGGCCGCCGCGGTCAACTTCGCCCGCGCGAGCGGGCTGTCGGTGGCCGTGCGCGGCGGGGGCCACAGCATGGCCGGGCACTCCGTGTGCGACGACGGCATCGTCATCGACCTCTCCCCGATGAACGCCGTCACCGTCAGCCGCCGCCACCGGCGCGCCCGGGCCCAGGGCGGCTGTCTGCTCGGCGCGTTCGACACGGCCACCCAGGCGCACATGCTCGCCACCCCCGCGGGCGTCGTCTCCCACACCGGGCTGGGCGGCCTCGTCCTGGGCGGCGGCTTCGGCTGGCTGAGCCGCAGGTACGGGCTGTCCGTCGACAACCTCACCGCCGTACGGATCGTCACCGCGGACGGCGCCGTCCGCACCGCCAGCGACACCGAACACCCCGACCTGTTCTGGGCGGTGCGCGGCGGTGGCGGCAACTTCGGTGTCGTCACCGAGTTCGAACTCACCCTGCACCGGGTCGGCCCGGTCCGCTTCGCCGCCGCCTACTACACCCTGGACGAGGGCCCGCGGGTCCTGCGGGCCTGGCGCGACCACATGACCACCGCCCCCGACGAGTTGACCTGGGCGCTGTACCTGCGCCTGGCGCCCCCGCTGCCCGAACTGCCCGCCGAACTGCACGGCAAGCCGACGGTCTGCGCCATGAGCTGCTGGATCGGCAGCCCGCACGACGGCGACCGGCAGCTGGACGCCGTCCTGCACGTCGGCAAGCCCCACGGCCTGACCAAGATGACCCTGCCCTACCGCGCCCTCCAGGCGTACTCCTTCCCGGGCGCCGTGGTCCCCGACCGGATCTACACCAAGACCGGCTACCTGACCGAGCCGGACGACGACACCCTCGACACGGCCCTGACCCACGCCACCCGCATCACCTCGCCCTTCACCCAGCTCGAACTGCTCTGCCTGGGCGGAGCCGTCTCCCGTGTCCCCGACGACGCCACCGCCTACCCCAACCGCCACACCCCCTTCGTGGTCAACCTGGCGTCGGCCTGGACCGACCCCACCGAGGACGCCCACCACACCGCCTGGGCCCGCGACGGCCACCGCGCGCTGTCCCCCCGGCTCACCGGTGGCTACGTCAACTTCATGAACCCCGGCGAGGGCGACCGCACCGAGGACTCGTACGGGCCCAAGTACGCGCGCCTACGGGCCATCAAGGCCGAGTACGACCCGGCCAACCTCTTCCGCCTCAACCAGAACATCCCCCCGGCATGACATCGGCCGGGCGTTGGCCAGTCCCCGTCTTCCCCGTCAGTCCCCGTAAGCCCCCGTCAGCCCCCGTCACGCAGTCCCCACGGCGAGCCGTACGCGCCGAGCAGGTCGAGGAAGGGGCGCGGCGGCAGGGCCTCCGGCCCGAGGACGCCCGCGCCGGACCAGGCGCCGGTGGCCAGCAGTTCCAGGGCGACGACCGGGTTGACGGCCGTCTGCCAGACGACGGCCTGGGAGCCGTACTCGCGCATCGACCACTGGTTGTCGACCACGTGGTACAGGTACACCTCGCGCGGCGCCCCGTCCTTGGTGCCCCTGACCCAGGTACCGGCGCAGGTCTTGCCCGTCATCCGGTCACCGAGCCGGGCCGGGTCGGGCAGACAGGCGGCGACCACGTCCCGCGGGGACACCCGCACCGGTCCGTCCTCGCCGGGCACGGTCACCGGGGTGGTGGAGTCCAGGCCCAGTGCGTGGAGCGTCTTCAGCTTGCCGATGAAGTCGGCGCCGAGCCCGTACTTGAAGGTGACCCGGCGGGCGTCCACCCAGCGGGGGATCAGCAGCACCTCCTCGTGCTCGACGTTGACGCACTCCACCGGGCCGATGCCCTCGGGGAAGTCGAAGACCTCGGGCTCGCTGAACAGCGCCGTGGTGAACCAGCCGCGGTCCTTCTCGTAGACCACCGGAGGGTTCAGGCACTCCTCGATGGTGGTCCAGATGCTGAAGGACGGCGCGAAGTCATAGCCCTCCACCGTCAGGTCGGCGCCGTCACGGACGCCGATCTCCTCGATGTCGTCGAAGAGTTCGTCGGCCGCGTACCGGGCGAAGACGTCGGACAGCCCCGGCTCCACCCCCATCCCGACCAGCGCCAGCCGACCGGCCTCCTCCCAGCGCCGCGCCAGCGCGAACTGCTCGTCCCCGAGCTTCACCCCGCACTCCTCGTACGGGCGTGAGGCGTGCGGCGCGGACAGCGACATCGCCATGTCGAGGTAGTGCGCCCCGGCCTCCAGCGCCGCGCGGAACAACGGCATCACGAACCGGGGGTCGGTGGCGTTGAGCAGCACGTCACAGCGCTCCTCGACGAGCACCGCCCGCACCGCGTCCTGGTCCGAGGCGTCCAGCCGCCGCGCGCTGAACCGACCGCCCCGCTCCCCGAGTCCCGCGAGCGCGGCCTCGGCGCGGGCGAGGTCGTAGTCGGCGATGACCATGTGGGTCAGGAAGTCACGGCGAGCGGCGATCCGGGTGACGGCCGTGCCGACACCGCCCGCGCCCACGAGCAGGACTCGCATGTCACACACCTTTCTGCCGGGAGGCGGGCGCCTCCGGGTGGATCGATGCAACAAGACGCGGGGATGTAAGGTCAACTGCGTTGGCATAAGGCGAAGGACCCTCACCGGGGCCGTGGAGGAGGCGACCGGCATGGCGAAGCAAGTGGTGCCGGAGCCCGCCCGCCGCCGACGCCGCCCCACCCGCAACGGCACCGTGCTCACCGAGGAGATCATCGTGGCCGCCGCCCTCCGCGTCCTGCGCGAGCACGGCAGCACCGGGCTGACCGCCCGCCGCCTGGGCACGGCCCTGGGCGCCGACCCGAGCACCCTCTACCGCTACTTCGCCGGAATGGACGACCTGACCCGCGCCATCGGCGACGAGCTGATGGGCCGGGCCCTCGCCGACTGGACGGCCACCGGGGACTGGCGCACGGATCTGCGTGCCCTCGGCCGCGCCATCCACGCCGCCTACCTCGCCCACCCGCAGGCGGCCGTCCTCACCGCCAGCCGGGTCACCGGCCGCCCGCGGGAGATCGCGGTGGACGAGATCATCCTCGGCATCCTGCGCGGAGCCGGGCTGCCCGACCCGGTGGCGGTCCGGGTCTACCACGCGTTCATCGACCAGAGCCTGGCCTTCGCCGCGCTCGACGCCGGGTCCCTCACGCTGGCGAACGAGGCGCGGGCTCGGGACGAGGACATGTGGGAGTCCACGTACGCCCGTCTGCCCGCCGACTCGCACCCGAACATCGCCGCCACGGCCCACCTGCTGGCCCGGCGGATGCCGCACAGCGCCTACCCGGCGGCACTGGAGATGCTGCTGGAGTACACCGCCGCGCAACTGCCCCCGTCCGGCAGTTGCCCCGTGCAGGGATCTTGACCCTCTCCGGGTACCGGGTTTAGCGTTCCGTCACTTGAGATCGATTGAAACGATTCAATCCCTTCATCGCCGATCTCCACGACGACACCTCCTGGGGCACACCCATGCACGAAGACCTCTCGCAGCGCCGCGGGACGACCCGCCGTACCGTCCTCGCCGCCGGACTGTCCGCCGGGGCCGCCACAGTGCTGCTCTCCGCGTCCCCCGGCGCCCTCGCGGCCCCCGCGGTCACCGCGCACGGCCCGGCGGCCGACTGGTTCGCCAACCCGCCGCGGGCCGTGCGCCCCAAGTTCCGCTGGTGGTGGCCGGACGGCCTGGTGGACCCGGACGAGATCGCCCGTGAGATCGACCAGATCGCCGACGCGGGCTTCGGCGGCGTGGAGGTCGCCGCCGTCCACCACAGCATCCGCGACAAGTCGGTCCTGGACCCCGAGGGCCACGGCTGGGGCAGCCGCCCCTGGCGCGACGGCGTCGAGGCCGCCCTGCGCCGGGCCGCCAGACGCGGCGTCACCGTCGACCTCACGCTCGGCCCGAGCTGGCCCGTCGCGGTCCCCGGAGTCACCCCCGACGACGAGGCGGCGGCCCAGGAACTGATGTACGGCCGCACCACGGTCGCCCCCGGCGCCACCTACGACGGCCCCGTACCGCCCCCCGCGCACGCCCCCGCCCCCGGCGTCACCCGGCAGCGGCTCCTCGCCGTCCAGGCCGTCCGCGTCGACCCCGCCCACTCCACCCGCAAGGAGACCGGCCTCGACCCCGCCAGCGTCCGCGACCTCACGGACACCGTCACGGACGGCGCCCTGACCTGGACGGCTCCCGCGGAGGGCGACTGGATCCTCCTCGCCTACTGGCGGCGCGGCTCGGGACAGCAGCCCGAGTCCGGCCCGCACTCCTCGCCCGCCGCCCACGTCGTCGACCACCTCAGCCCCACCGGCACCACCGCCGTCACCCGGTACTGGGAGCGGGAGTTGCTCACCCGCGAGCTGCGACAGCTCCTCAGGGCGGCGGGCGGCGCCTTCTTCGAGGACTCGGTCGAGCTGGAGACCGACGGCCTGAACTGGACCCCGCTGCTCCCCGAGGCGTTCGAGAAGCGCACCGGACGCCCCCTGCTGCCGTACCTGCCGGTCCTCGTGCTCGACAACAGCAACCAGGTCTTCGCCTACGAGGCCCAGCTGACCCGGCAGATCCGCAAGGACTTCTGGGACACCGTCTCCGACCTCTTCAACCGCCACCACATCCGCGCCCTGCGCGACTGGTCACACTCCCTGGGCATGGACCTGCGCTCCCAGCCCTACGGCCTCCAGACCGACTCCATCGCCTCCGCCGCCCTGCTGGACATCCCCGAGGGCGAGTCCCTCGGCTTCAAGAACCTCGACGACTACCGCTGCCTCGCGGGCGGCCGGGACATGGCGGGCAACACCGTGCTGTCCTGCGAGGCGGGCGCCTACAACGGCTCGGCGTACAGCACGACCTGGGACCGCTTCCTGCGCACCATGGGCGGCGCCTACGCGGCGGGCGTCAACCAGACCGTCGTCCACGGCTTCTCCTACGCCACCGCCCCGGGCGTGGCCTGGCCCGGCTTCGCCGCCTTCAGCCCGTACAACGGCGCCTCCGGCTACGGCGAGTCCTGGGGACCCCGCCAGCCCACCTGGGACCACCTGCCGGACATCGCCGGGTACCTGGGCCGCGTGCACCACGTGCTCCAGACCGGCACCGCCCGCGCCGACGTCGCCGTCTTCCGGCAGACCGGCTACAGCGCGACCGGCATCGGCGCCTCCTGGTTCACCTCGACCGGCATCCCCCTCGGCTGGACCCACCAGTTCCTCAGCGGCCCCCTGCTCGACCTGCCCAGCGCGACCGTCTCCCAGGGCCGCCTGGCACCCGAAGGGCCCGCCTACAAGGCCCTGTTCGTCGAGGGCGACTTCTTCTACGGCTCCACCCCCACGCTCGCCCTCGCCGACGCCCGCAGGATCCTCGCGCTCGCCGAGGCCGGACTGCCCGTCGTCATGCTGGGCGCGTTCGACCAGGCCCTCACGCCGGGCGTGCCCGGGGCGGGCGACACGGACCGGCTGCGCACCCTCCTCGCCCGGCTGCTCGCCCTGCCGCACGTCGAGCACATCACCGAGAAGACCGCGGTCGGCGACGCCCTGGTCCGCCTCGGCATCACCCCGGACGTACGGCACGCCACCGCGTCCACGCTCCTCAACGCCCACCGCGCCACCGACGAGGCCGACTTCTACTACTTCTGCAACGGCAAGCACGCCGAGACCGTCAAGCCGCCGGTCGCGGCCATCGACCACGACGTCACCCTGCGCCGCACCCACCGCGGCGCGACCGTCCCGTACCTGCTCGACCCGTGGACGGGGGAGGCCGTCCGCATCGCCCAGTACACCCGCGACGGCGACGACTTCACCGTGCGCGTCGCCCTGCGGCCGGGACAGGCGACGATCGTCGCCCTCGGTCGGCCCGGACTGTTCGGCGACCGCCACGGCGCCCGGCCGCACGCCGTGGCCACCGACGCCGACCAGGTGCTGTTCACCCGGCGGGGCCTGACCCTGCGCGCCACCACCGGAGGCACCCGCACGACCCGCCTGTCCCAGGGACGTACGGTCACCACCACCGTCCCGCCGGTGCCCGCGGCGATCACCCCGGCCCGCTGGGAGCTGGAGGTCGAGGACTGGCAGCCCGGCGCGACCGCCACCCGCACCGAGCGGACCCGGCGCACCCTGACCCTGGACACCCTGCTGCCCTGGTCCCGTGTCCCCGAACTCGCGGACACGGCAGGCGTCGGCCGCTACCGCACGACCGTCCACCTGCCGTCCGACTGGGACTCCTCCCACGGCGCCCTGCTGGAACTCGGCCAGGTCAGCGACACCTGCCGGGTCACCGTCAACGGCACCCGGATGGCACCCGTCGACCGCATCCACCCCGTCGTCGACCTCGGCTCCGCGCTCCGGCGCGGCGCGAACGTCATCGAGGTGGAGGTGGCCACCCCGCTGATCAACCGGCTCCGGGTCGCCCAGCCCGCGGTCTTCGGCGCGGTCGCCCTGCAGGACCACGGTCTGGTGGGTCCGGTGCGGCTGGTGCCGTACTGGGAGACCACCCTGGACTGACCCGGACGGCACGGCGGCGGGCGCGGGACACGACCCCCGCGCCCGCCGTGGGCCTATCGGTCCCGGTCACCAAGGACACGGGCGGCGAGGGCGGTCCCACCCGCGACCACGACCACCCCGCCGAGCACCAGCGCGAACAGCGTCCCGGCGCCCGGCAGGTCGTCGCCCTTCCCGGTGGCCAGCGCGATGAGGCAGACGACGAGGACGCCGAAGACCGTCACCCGGACCACCGTGGACACGCATCCCATCGCGCCCGTGACCGACCGCTCCATCCGCTGCCCCGCCGCGGACCTCTCCCGCCCGGCCCTGACGGCGTCGGGCTGCCCGGTCCAGTCCTCGCCACGCCGCCGCTCCCACAACTCACGCAGGACGCGCGCTTCTTGGGGCACCGACAGCGTGCGGCTGCTGGTGAACTCGGCGAGCGCGATCCGGCGGCCGTGGCGGGTGTAGAGCACGACGCAGTCGACGGTCTTGATCGTCTCGCCGACCGGGAAGGAGTTCTCCTCGATCTCGATGGCGACGATGTCCCGCCAGGCCGTGCGCACCGTCCCGGCGTCATGGACGGTGATGCCGTCCTGGTCGACGACGGTGCCGCTGCTAAGGAACGACACCATTCCGGCCAGGCACAGGGCCGCGAACGCGGTGAACGGGAGCGCGACGACGAAGGGCGCCTTCGCCACCCTCAGCAGCAGCACGGCGAACGTCGCCAGCGCCCCGGCGACCACGAGGAGCACGGCGGCGACGAGGACCTTCGTCACCAGCGATCCGCGGTACCTGCGCACCCGGAACCCGCCGACCTCCGCGCCGGTCATCCCACCCCCTGTCGTGGCCAAGGCATCCGAATCCAGAGGCTCCGGGCCCGAGTCAGAAGGGTTCAGGCGGACCCCGCGGCGGCGTCGGGGCTCACATGCAGTCCCGCCAGCCGCAGGATGCCCTCGTCCTGCCGGACGACGACGAGGGTGAACCGGAAGGCGCCGCTCGCGTCGGCGCCGCCGTTGACGCTCCGCTGGGTCTGGGCCGCGACCACCACGGCCGTGGGTCCGTAGCGGCGGACGCGCAGATCGCGCAGCGCGAACGACGAGTTGCGGACCGCTCCCGAGCTGTACCGGGCGATCCACTGGGCGCGGTCACGGAGGAAACCGTGCGGACCCACGCCCAGGAAGTCGTCGGCGAGCAGCCGGTCCAGCGCCGCCGGGTCGCCGTCCTCCTCGGCCCGGCGCCACTTTTCGACGAAGTCCGTGACCGTCTCGCTCATCGCGGCTGCCCGCCGAGCAGATCGGCGGCCAGCCGCTCGATGTACGGGGTCAGCGGCTCGTCCCGGTCCAGGAACGGCACGACGGCACGGGTGTCCTCGTACAGGGGACGGGTGAAGGACGACAGCTTCTCCGGGCCCCGGATGTCGACGGCCTGGCAGGCGCACATCAGCTCGAAGGCGACCACGTAGGCGGTGTTGGTGAGCACCTCCCTGGCCCGGCGGGCGGCGACGAACCCGAAGGAGACGATGTCCTGGAAGTCCCCCGTGGTGGACAGGGACTGCACGGACATCGGCACGGTCAGGGTGCGGTTCTCCGCGGTCACCGAGGCGGTCATGAACTGACCGCCCATCAGGCCCAGGCGCAGTCCCGGGTCCTCCCGGCACAGGAAGGCGGGCAGCCCGTTGCTGTTGCTCTTGTCCAGGAAGCGGTCCACGCGCCGGTTGGCGAGGTTGGTCAGGGTGGCCAGGGCGAGCGTCAGATGGTCCATGGCCATGGCGACGTACTGGCCGTGGAAGTGACCGTTGTGGAACACCTCGGTCTCCTCCGGCAGCACGATCGGGTTGTCGTTGGAGGAGTTCAGCTCGTCCGTGAGGGTCCGCCCGATGCCCTCCAGGGCATCGACCACGGGTCCCAGGATCTGGGGTGTGCAGCGGATGGAGTAGGCGTCCTCGATGGCCAGGGAGCCCGCCCTGGCGTGCGTGTCCATCGCCGAGCCCAGCTCGGCGGCGAGGGTCCGCTCGGTGTCGAGTTCGCTGACCGCGAGCCGTGAGTCGGCCAGCCCCTCCCACAGCCGTCCGGCCACCGCGCGCTGGCCGCGGTGCGGCTTGACCGCGTGCACGCGCGGGTCGAACGGCTTGGTCATCCCGGCCAGGCCCTCCACGGACAGCGCGGAGACCTGCTCGTACCGGCGCGTCAGGCGGCTCGCGGCGCGGTGGACCAGGCCGCCCAGACCGACCATGCCGGACGTGCCGTTGATCAGCGCGAGGCCGTCCTTGTAGCTCAGCTCCATCGGCTCGATCCCGGCCCCCGCGAGCGCCTGCGCACCGGGCACGGTCCGCCCACACCACCGGGCCTGCCACCGGCCCGCGCACACCAGGGCGATCGCCGCCAGCGGCCCCAGGTCGCCGCTGGTGCCCAGCGAGCCCTTCTCCGGCACACACGGCACGATCCCGGCGTTCAGCACGTCGACCAGCTTGTCCAGGTTCGCCGGGGTGATCGCGGAGTTGCCCCGGGCGAGCGAGACGACACGGGCGAGCATGACGGCCCGTACGGTGTCGTCGTCGAGGTACGGCCCCACATTGGTGGCCACCGCGCTGATCAGGTTCTCCTGGAGCCGCCGGGCCTGGGAGACCGGGACGAGGTGGTCGACGAAGCCGCCCATGCTCGTGTTGACGCCGTAGATGACCCGCTCCTCGCGCACGAACTTCTCCAGGACGTCACGGGAGGCGCGGACCCGGGCCCGGACCGGTTCGGACAGCTCCACCGGGGTGTGCTGCCGGGCGACTTGTTCGAGCCGGTCGAGTGAGACCGGTGTGCCGAGTTCGATGACGAAGGACATGGAGTTCCCTTTGCGGCCGGACGGTCGTGGGGGGCCTCCCGGGCGGCACGGGCTCCCGCCGCGAAGCCGCTCCCACCCAAGCGCCCCGCGCTCCACGCCTGAGCAACGCCGCCTTGAGCCCGGCCCCATTGCGGCGTGTGGCCGTACGACGTCGTCGCCATGGGGGCTATGGCCGTACGACGTCGTCGCCATCGGGGCGTGTGCCCGTAAGACGTCCTCGCCACCGGGGCGTGTGCCCGTACGACGCCTTCGCCACCGGGGCCTGTGCCCGTACGGCGCCCCCTCAGTCCGGCGCGATCACCGCGCCGGTGCCCGCGTCGGTCACGGTGATGGCCTCCACCGGGCAGCACAGCGCGGCGTCCCGGGCCGTCTCGTCGGCGGTGAAGACCTCCGCGCACGGCTCGGCCCGCCCGTCGGCGGCCAGCCGGAAGTGCGGGGAGAGGCCCACGCACGCGCCCGACCCGACGCACCGGGTCCGGTCCACGGCCAGCCGCCAGCGGTTCCCGCTCACCCGTCCTCCCTCACCAGCGCACCGGCAGCGTCCGGGGCCCGCGCACCTGCATGCCCGTACGCCACTCGACATCCGACTCACCGACCGCCAGCCGCAGGCGCGGAAAGCGGTCGAGCAGCGCGCCCAGCGCCACCCCCACCTCCATCCGCGCCAGTTGCGCCCCCAGGCAGTGGTGCACACCGTGCCCGAACGCGAGGTGCGGGTTGGGGTGGCGGGCCACGTCCAGCCGGTCGGGGGCGGAGAACACCGCGGGATCCCGGTTGGCCGCCGCGGTCGGCGCGAACACCGTCTCCCCGGGCCGGATCCGTACGCCGCCCAGCTCCACCTCCTCGGTGGCGACCCGCGCGCGGAACCCGCCCGAGCCCAGCGGGACGAACCGCAGCAGCTCCTCCACCGCGGCGGGCACCAGCTCCGGCCGTGCGCGCAACCGGGCCATGTCATCGGGCCGTTGGAGCAGGAGCCAGGCGCAGTCGGCGATCTGGCTCGCCGTGGTCTCATGGCCCGCGATGAGCAGGTCACGGGCGAGCAGCACCACCTCCGCCACCGTCAGGGGGCTCTCCCGCACCAGCGTGCCGAGCAGGTCGTCGGTCGGTTCGCGGCGCCGGAGCGCGGCCAGCGCGGTGAAGTAGTCCGCCATGGCCCGCGCGGCTGACGCGGTCTCGGCCGGGGTGCACGCCGTGGTGGACAGCAGCGTGTCGGACCAGCCCCGTAACCGGTCGCGGTCCTCGGTGGGGACGCCGAGCAGATCGCAGATCACGGTGACGGGCAGGGGCAGCGCGAACGACGCGACCAGATCGGCGGGCGGCCCCGCGTCGGCCATGGCCGCCAGCAGCTCCCCGGCGACGCGCCCCGCGGCGGGCCGCAGTTCGTCCACCCGGCGCATGGTGAAGACCCCGGCGACCGTCCGGCGCAGCCGGGTGTGCGCGGGCGGGTCGAGTGACATCAGCAGGCCCTCACCGGCCGGGTCCGGCTGGATCCGCGGGGCGTCGGGGTGCTGGGTGGCCGCCCGGGAGAAGCGGGGATCGCCGAGCACCGTGCGGATGTCCGCGTACCGCGTGACGAGCCACGCCTCGCCGCCGTGCGGGAGCCGGACCCGGCTGACGGGCTCCCGGTCGCGCAACTCGGCGAAGAGGGGCTCCAGTCCCAGCTGACGCGGGGCCGGGAACGGGAAGTCCCGCACCGGCCGCGCGTCGGCGGTCATCGGGCACCCTCCGCGCTCCGGTCGTCGAACAGGCGGGCCAGGTGATATCCCATCACCTCGCGCGCCTCGGCCGCCGACCGCTGGCCGACCAGGACGCTCATGCCGACGCCGTGGCTGAGGCTCAGCAGCCGCGCCGCCTCGGCGGAGACGTCGACGCGGGCTGGGATCTCGCCCACCGTCTGCGCCTTGGCGAGGATCTCGGTGAGCTGCCGCTCCAGCCGGTTGGGACCCTCGACGAAGGGCTGCTCGGCCAGCTCGGGATCGGTCATCGCCAGCACGGCGTACGACGTCCACACCAGCCGGAAGGTGTGGCTCGCCTCGTCCAGCGGCAGGGCCTCCGCCACGAACGCCTCCAGGCAGGACCGCGCCGACTCCGGCTCGTCGAGGGCCGCGAGCCGGGCCGCCCACCGCTCCTGGCTGCGCTGCTCGAGATGGCGCAGCGCGGCGTGCATCAGCTGCGCCTTGGTGTCGAAGTAGTACTGCACCAGGTTCAGCGACATGCCCGCCTCGGCGGCCACGGCGCGCATCGTCACCGCGTGCAGCCCGTCCCGGGCGGCCACTCTCACCAGGGCGTCCGCGATGTGCGCCCGGCGCTGTGCGTGGTCTACGCGTTTCGGCACCGTGACCCCTTTCCCTGTCGGCTCGTTTTTCATGGTACCGCTGTACGATGAAAACGTCCGCGACGCGGAGAAACCGCCGCGACGATGGGGGAAGAGACATGGGACACGACGACATCCGTGCCACGGGTGGTCCACCGGACACCGGCCGCGCGGCCCCGCGCCGGACGGCCCTGCTCTGGCTGGCCTGCGCCGCGCAGTTCATGGTCGTCCTGGATGTGTCGGTGGTGAACGTGGCGCTGCCGTCCATCCAGTCGGCCCTCGCCTTCGACGACGCGGGCCTGCAGTGGGTGGTGAACGGCTACGCCCTGGTCTTCGCCGGGTTTCTGCTGCTCGGTGGCCGTCTCGCCGACCTGTACGGACGCAGGCGGGTCTTCCTGTGGGGTCTCGTGCTGTTCTCCCTCTCCAGCCTGGTCGGCGGACTGGCCACCGGCCCGGGGCTGCTGGTCGCCATGCGCGCGGTGCAGGGCCTGGGCGCCGCCGCGCTGGCCCCGGCCACCCTGACCGTCCTGACCACCGCCTTCGCCGAGGGGCCCGAGCGCACCAGGGCGCTGGCCGTGTGGACCGCGGTCAGCTCGGCCGGGGGCGCCGCGGGCAATCTGATCGGCGGCGTGCTCACCGACGCCCTGTCCTGGCGGTGGATCCTGCTGATCAACGTCCCCGTCGGCGCCGTGGCGGTCCTGGCCGCCCCGCGCCTGCTGCCCGCCGACCGCCCCGGCGCCGGGCCGCGCCGCCTCGACGTGCCCGGCGCGGTGCTGGCGACGCTCGGCGTCACCGCGCTGGTGTGGGGCGTCGGGGAGGCCGCCACCCGGGGCTGGAGCGGGCCGACCACCCTGACCGGCCTGGCCGTCGGCGTGCTGGCGCTGGCCGCGTTCGCCGTGACGGAGGTGCGGTACGCCGCCGCCCCGCTGATGCCGCCGAGCCTGGTGCGGCTGCGGCCCGTCTTCGTGGGCAACGTCGTGATGCTGCTGGCCGGGGCCTGCTTCATCCCGATGTGGTACTTCCTGTCGCTCTACATGCAGGACGTCCTCGACTACGGGGCGCTGGCCTGCGGTATCGGCTTCCTGCCGCACACCCTGGTCGGCATCGCCGCCGCCCGGTCCGCGCCCGTCGTCATGCGGCGCGTCGGCGCCCGCGCCCTGATCGTGGCCAGCGCGCTGCTCGCGGCGGCCGGTTTCCTGTGGCAGAGCCGCCTCGGCGCGGGCAGCGGCTATCTGGACGGCCTGCTCGGGCCCGCGATCGTGATGTCCGCGGGCATGGGGCTGCTGATCACACCCATCACCACCACCGTCACCTCGGGCGTCGGCGAACGGGAGGCGGGCGCGGCCTCCGGCCTGATGAACACCACCCGGCAGTTGGGCGGCGTCGTCGGACTCGCCGCCCTGGTCACCCTCGCCACCGCCGCGGGCGGCCCCGGACTGTCGTACGACGCGGTGTTCCTCGCCGTCGCGGCCGTGTGCGCGGCCGTCGCCGTGATGGCCTGCGCACTGCCCGTGCCCCGTCCGGCGGCAGCGGTGGCGGAGGCGTCGCCGTCGGAGAGCCGGGCGGCGGGCTGACCCCCGGGTTTTTGCGGAACCGGCAAGAAGGTTCGCCGATCGGTGCCCGGCGGAGCGAGGCTGTGGGCCAGACGACCCGTGAACCCGATGTCTTCGAGGAGCAGCCGTGTCCGACACCCCTCTCACCGAGCCCGCCGCCGCGTTCTGGGAGGCCCGCTACCGCGACTCCGACCGGGTCTGGAGCGGTCGCCCCAATGAACTGCTCGTCCGCGAAGCGGCCGGTCTCCAGCCGGGCACGGCCCTCGACCTGGGCTGCGGCGAGGGCGGCGACGCGATCTGGCTGGCGTCGCGGGGCTGGCGGGTCACCGCCGTGGACATCTCCGCCACGGCGCTGGAGCGGGGCGCCGGGCACGCCGCCGAAGCGGGCGTCGCCGACCGTGTCACCTGGGAGCGGCACACCCTGGGGGAGACCTTCCCCGAAGGCCGCTTCGACCTGGTGAGCGCCCACTACCTCCAGTCGCCGGTACGGCTGGACCAGCGGGGCATCCTCCAGCGGGCCGCGGCGGCGGTCACCGAGGGCGGCACCCTGCTGGTCGTGATGCACGCAGCCTGGCCCTCCTGGCAGACCGAGCCGCCCTTCGAGGCGGAGTTCCCCACCCTGGACGGCGTCCTCGCCGGACTCGACCTGCCCGAGGACCAGTGGAGCACCGACACCGCGGAGACGGTCCGCAGGTCCAGCACCTCCCCGGACGGCGTGGCAGGTCACCGCGACGACAACGTGTGGCGGCTGCGCCGCACGGGTTCCTGACACGCGGTCGCGGCGCCCCGCTGTGGGGCGCCGCGACCGAGGGCGGCTCAGGTGGGACCGGGCTTGATCCGCCCCCGCCAGGCTCCGGACTCACTGCCGCGCTCCTCGATGTACTCCTTGAAGCGCCGCATGTCGCCCTTGATGCGCCGGTCGATGGTGCCGGTCATGGCGCCCATCTTGTCGACGGCCCCACTGGGCTCGATGTCCATCACCAGCTCCACGCGGGTGTGCGTGTCGTCGACCCGCTCGAAGCGGACCGAGCCCCTCTGCTGGGTGTCACCCGACGTGGTCCGCCAGGTGATCCGCTCGTCCGGCAACTGGTCGACGATCTCGGTGTCGAACTCCCGCCGTACCCCGCCGATCTTCGTGGTCCAGTGGTTGTGCTGGCTGTCGAGCTGCGTGACCTCCTCGACGCCCTCCATGAAGTTGGGGAACTCCTCGAACTGGGTCCACTGGTCGTAGGCGGTACGGACCGGGACTCCGACCTCCACCGATTCCCTGACAGTGCTCATCTGCGGCCTCCTCGCTGATCGACCGCGGCGGACCATCGGACCCGCCGCACGGATCTCGGCACGTGACAGCGGGTACCCGAGGAGCAGCGGCGCTCACCCTGCGGGACGCGGTGTGATCGCGGGCCGACGCCGCCCGGGTCACGATGGGCTCACCCCACGAAACAGGAGCCCCCACCATGACGGACGTATCGAGCCAGGGTCCCCCGCAGGGCGACGACCGCGAGGTCCTCACCAACCGGCAGGGCCACCCCGTCTACGACAACCAGAACCAGCGGACCGTGGGCGCCCGTGGCCCGGCGACCCTGGAGAACTACCAGTTCCTGGAGAAGATCAGCCACTTCGACCGCGAGCGCATCCCGGAGCGGGTGGTGCACGCGCGCGGGGTGACGGCGTACGGCTTCTTCGAGGCGTACGGCGCCTGGGGCGACGAGCCGATCGACCGCTACACCCGCGCCAAGCTGTTCCAGGAGCGGGGCAAGCGCACCGACCTCGCGATCCGCTTCTCCACCGTGATCGGCGGCCGGGACTCCTCCGAGGCCGCCCGCGACCCGCGCGGCTTCGCGGTGAAGTTCTACACCGAGGACGGCAACTGGGACCTGGTCGGCAACAACCTGGGGGTGTTCTTCATCCGGGACGCCATCAAGTTCCCGGACGTCATCCACGCCCTCAAGCCCGACCCGGTGACCTTCGAGCAGCAGCCGCGCCGGATCTTCGACTTCATGTCGCAGACGCCCGAGTCCATGCACATGCTGGTCAACCTGTTCAGCCCGCGCGGCATCCCCGCCGACTACCGCCATATGCAGGGCTTCGGCGTCAACACCTACAAGTGGGTCAACGCGACGGGGGAGACCAAGCTCGTCAAGTACCACTGGATGCCCAAGCAGGGCGTGCGCTCCCTGACCGAGGAGGACGCCGCCAACGTCCAGGCGCAGGGGCTCGGCCACGCCACCAAGGACCTGTACGAGGCGATCGGCCGCGGTGACTACCCGGAGTGGGAGCTGCTGGTCCAGATGATGGACGACCACGAGCACCCGGAGCTGGACTTCGATCCGCTGGACGACACCAAGACCTGGCCCGAGCAGGAGTTCCCGCCCAGGCCGGTCGGCCGGATGGTCCTCGACCGGATGCCGGAGAACTTCTTCGCGGAGAACGAGCAGATCTCCTTCGGCACCGGGGTGCTCGTCGACGGCCTGGACTTCTCCGACGACAAGATGCTGGTCGGCCGCACCTTCTCGTACAGCGACACCCAGCGCTACCGGGTCGGCCCGAACTACCTCCAGCTGCCGGTCAACCAGGGCAAGCACGCCGCGGTGCACACCAACCAGCGCGACGGGCAGATGACGTACCACATCGACGGCGGCGAGAAGGCGGACCCGATCGTCAACTACGAGCCGTCGATCCTCGGCGGCCTGCGCGAGGGCCACTACCCGACCCACGACGAGCAGGGCCCGGAGCTGAGCGGCCGTCTCACCCGCAAGCGCATCCCGCGCACCAACGACTACCAGCAGGCAGGGCAGCGCTATCTGCTGATGGAGCAGTGGGAGCGCGACGACCTGGTGCACAACTTCGTCACCCTGCTCGCCCAGTGCGACCGGCCGGTGCGGGAGCGGATGGTCTGGCACTTCCTGCTGGTGGAGAACGACCTCGGGCTGCGGGTCGGGGAAGGCCTCGGCATCAGCCCCGAGGACGTCGCCGATCTGGAGCCGCTGGCGAGCCAGGACCTGACCGACGAGGACCGCGAACGGCTCGCCAACCTCGGCAAGAACCCGCCGCGCGACGTCACGGGACTGACCATGACGCACTGCGTCCCCGACGAGCGGCACGTGGTCACCCGCTGACCAGGCACGAGCCCCCTGAGAGCACCGAGAACCGGAGGGTTAGCATATGAGCGCCACCTAGCTCGAAAGAGATACCTGTGACTGTCAACGAGGACTCGTTCACCAACTGGAAGAACCGCGAGGAGATCGCGGAGTCGATGATCCCGATCATCGGGAAGCTGCACCGCGAGCGGGACGTGACCGTCCTGCTGCACAGCCGCTCCTTGGTGAACAAGTCGGTGGTCAGCATCCTCAAGACCCACCGCTTCGCCCGTCAGATCGCCGGTGAGGAACTCACGGTCACCGAGACCATGCCGTTCCTGAAGGCCCTCACCACGCTCGACCTCGGCCCCTCCCAGATCGACATCGGCATGCTCGCCGCCACCTACCGCGCCGACGACCGCGGTCTGGGCGTGGCGGAGTTCACCGCCGACGCGGTCGCCGGGGCCACGGGTGCCAACAAGATCGAGCGTGGCGAGGGCCGCGACGTCGTCCTGTACGGCTTCGGCCGCATCGGCCGCCTCGTCGCCCGGCTGCTGATCGAGAAGTCCGGCTCCGGCAACGGCCTGCGGCTGCGCGCCATCGTGGTGCGCGGCGGCGGGGAGCAGGACCTCGTCAAGCGGGCCTCGCTGCTGCGCCGCGACTCCATCCACGGCCAGTTCCAGGGCACCATCACCGTCGACGAGGACGCCAGCACGATCGTCGCCAACGGCAACGAGATCAAGGTGATCTACGCCAGCGACCCGAGCGAGATCGACTACACGGCGTACGGCGTCAAGAACGCCATCCTCATCGACAACACCGGCAAGTGGCGCGACCGCGAGGGCCTGTCGGAGCACCTGCGTCCCGGCATCGACAAGGTCGTCCTGACCGCCCCGGGCAAGGGCGACGTCCCCAACATCGTGCACGGCGTCAACCACGACACCCTCAAGCCCGACGAGCGGATCCTGTCCTGCGCGTCCTGCACGACCAACGCGATCGTCCCGCCGCTGAAGGCGATGGAGGACGAGTTCGGCGTGGTCCGCGGCCATGTGGAGACGGTCCACTCGTTCACCAACGACCAGAACCTGCTGGACAACTACCACAAGGCCGACCGCCGCGGCCGCAGTGCGCCGCTGAACATGGTCATCACCGAGACCGGCGCCGCCTCCGCCGTGGCCAAGGCGCTGCCCGACCTCAAGGCGAGGATCACCGGCAGCTCCATCCGCGTGCCGGTCCCGGACGTCTCGATCGCGATCCTCAACCTTCAGCTGGCCCGCGAGACCACCCGCGAGGAGGTCCTCGACCACCTGCGCAAGGTGTCGCTGGAGTCCCCGCTGAAGCGGCAGATCGACTTCATCACCGCCCCCGACGCGGTCTCCAGCGACTTCATCGGCTCCCGGCACGCCTCGATCGTCGACGCCGGAGCCACCAAGGTCGAGGGCGACAACGCCATCCTGTACCTCTGGTACGACAACGAGTTCGGCTACTCCTGCCAGGTCATCCGCGTCGTCCAGCACGTCTCCGGGGTGGAGTACCCGACCTACCCGGCGCCGCTCGCCTGACGCCGGGTTGCGCCCCCGGCCCAGGGGCGGACGATGGAAGCGGGGCCGCCTGACGCGCGCCCCGCTTCATCACGCTCCCACGGAGGTGCCATGGCCAGGGACGACAGAAGCGACAGGGAGCGTTCCATGGACCGTTCCGTGGACAAGTGGGCGGACCGGCTGATGAGCGGCGGCGGCACCATGGACCGCGCGAAGGCCCGCCAGTTCGTGCAGAACGTCTACGAGGCCGCCCAGCGCGACCTCACCGAACGGGACGCGCAGGCGGAGTACGAGCGCGAGGAGTGACCGGCCGGGTCACACGCCGCCGACCGCGACGGTCAGACCCCTCAGCTCGTAGCCCCCGATGTCCTCCTTGAAGGAGATCCGCGGCTCACCGGTCATCCGCACGCCGTCCAGCGCGAACAGACGGCTGAGGAAGACATCCGCCTCCAGCACCGCCACCCCGGCCCCGGGGCAGCGGTGCGCCCCGTCCCCGAAGGACAGCCCCGCCGCCGACGGGCCGAGCCCCGGCGCGCGGCCCGGACGGACCTGGTACGGCAGCTCGCCCACGGCCTCCGGATCGGCGTTGGCGTCGGCCACGAACACCTCGATCAGCTCACCGGCACCGACCGTCTCCGTCCCGGAGGCCGTCGGCAGCGTCAGCGGGGCCGTCGTACGACGGCACAGCCGGTCCACGACCGGCTCCAGCCGCAGGATCTCCTCCAGCACCTCCAGCCGCCCCGGCTCCTTTGCCGCCCGGTAGCGCTCCAGCAGCTCCGCGTCCGTGAACAGATGCCACGCCGCCACGCAGATGAACTCGCGGGTGGTGATCATCCCCGCCGCCGCGAAGGTGAGGCACTCGCCCAGGATCTCGGCGTTCGAGCAGCCCTCCGCCAGCAGATGCGCGATCAGGTCGTCATGCTCGCGGCGCCGGTGCGCGCGGATGGCGGGCCGGACGTCGGCGAGGTAGATGCGCAGCCAGTTGGTGTTCTGCCGCACCAGCCAGTACAGGCCCCGCGGGCTGGTCAGCCCCGGTGTGCCGAAGTGCTCCGGGAAGAAGGCCTCGAGGCGCCGCCGGATCCCCGGCCTGCTGTAGCGCAGCCCGATGATGTGGCTCGCCACCTCGATGGCCACGTTGAAGGTGAGGTCGGGCAGGTGCGCCGCACCGGTGGTCCGTAACACCGCGAGCTGTTCGTCCGCGATCCGTTCGATGACGGCGCGGTAGTGCTCGTCCACGCGCCGGGGTGTGAAGTAGCGCGCCGTCTGCCGCCGTTGCTCCCGGTGTCCGGGTCCGTCCTGGTACAGCACCGGACGTCGCACGCGCGGGGGCAGCTTCTCCACGGTCTCGATGCCGAGCCCCGCCTGCACGGTGTCGGTGCCGCGCAGCACGGCACGGGCGGCTGCGTAGCCACGCACCTCCCAGCCGCCGTCGGCGCCCCGGCGCACCGGGCAGCCGGGGTGGGTGTCCGTTCTGTCGATCTTGCGTGCCGATTCCCGCGCGTTCCCCATGGGCCCTCGCTCCCACAACCCGACCGTTCCACCGCACCTTCAGCTCCGTTCACCTGCACTGCCCAGGATTCGCCATGGGCATGCCGCGCACGACCGCGGTACGCCCTTTCCACCTTGCGGCACTTGAGAAGGGATGGCTGCCGATGCGGCCAGGACAGGGGCGAAGACGCCCGGGCGGCGGCCCACGGGGACGGCGTCTCGTGGGCGCGGCCCTCACCGCGCTGATCTTCGTGGGCACGGGCGTGACGCAGGCGCACGCGGAGACCGCCGAACCGGAACCCACCCGGAAGACCGGCGGGACGGCGGCCGGTACGACCCTGCCGACGCTCACCCCCGAGGACGGCGCGTACCTCGAGGGCACCGAGGAGGCCGTGGCCACCCCGACGCTGTCCGGTGACTCCGTCACCACGCTCGCCGTGGACGGCAAGCCGGTCACCGCCGAGCGGACGGTCGGCGTCTCCCGGCTCAGCTTCGACGTGGGCTCCAACTCGACCGAGGCCCGCTACGGCAACCACGTCCTGGTCAACGGCGACTACCGCGCCGAGATCGGCGACCTGGTCAACGAGCGCGGCACCCTCGACATCCCCAACGAGCGGCTGCGCGAGGGCGAGAACACGATCGAGATCGTCGCGGGCGCGGTCGACAGCTCCTGCGGCCTCAACCACGACGACTTCGTCCTGTCCGACATCACCCTGGAACTGCTCGGCGAGGTCGCCGACGGCGAGGAGAACGAGTACACCTACTCGTTCGGCGACGGCAGTTGCGGCACCAACACCTCCCTGCTGAAGAAGGCGACGCTCACCTTCTTCGTGCTGGGCGACCCCCAGGGCACCACCGGTCTGCGCGCCGACCTGGACACCACCGAGCTGACCAACGGCAAGCACGCCCTGACCGCCACCACCACCTCGGGCAAGACCGTCACCCACTCGGTGAACGTCAACAACGCCCCGCCCGGCGCCCCCCGGCTGACACCCGTCGACGGCACCCTGACCAAGGGCGCGCAGCCGGTCTTCGCGTCCCTCCCGGCGGGCAGTTCGGGCGGCGTGGACTCCCTGACCGTCGACGGCCGCCCGCCCGTCACCAAGGCCCACCTCGGCAACGGCGCGGCGACGTTCTCCTTCGACGTCGGCTCCAACTCCCTCGACGACCGCTACGACAACCACCTGCTCGTCAACGGCAAGCGGATCGACCTCGGCGGCACCTGGGTGAGCCAGCGCGTCGACATCGCGGTACCGGCGCGCTTCCTGGTGCCCGGCGACAACGTCGTCACCGTCGTCACCAGCCCCTACCAGGAGAGCTGCGGTCCCAACCGCGACGACTTCGACATCGCGAAGGTCGCCCTCGCCCTGGACGGCGCCACCGTCACCGGCCACGACATCGCCGACTCCTACGCCATGGGCGACGGCAGCTGCGGCTCCAGCACCACCCGGCTGCGCGAGGCGGAGCTGCGCTTCACCGTCGACGCCCCGGCCGTGCACGTCTCCGACACCCTTGGTTCCGGCACCGCGACCCTCGGCTTCACCGTCGGCTCCAACTCGATCGAGGCCCGCTACGGCAACCACCTCCTGGTCAACGGCCAGAAGAAGCTCATCGAGAGCGACCTCGTCAGCGAGCACGTCGACCTGACCTTCCCCGACGAGTGGCTGGTCCCCGGCTGGAACACCATCGACTTCGTCGCCGGGACGTTCCCCACCTCCTGCGGCGACAACCGCGACGACTTCGCGATCTCGGACCTCACCCTCACCCCGGCGGAGGGCACCGCCGAGGGCCGGATGGTCAAGGGCTCCTACAGCCTCGGCGACGGCAACTGCGGCAGCAACGTCAACCCGCTCACCGAGATCGACCTGGAGTTCTACGTCGACGGCCCGGCCCGCGGCCTGCGCGCCGACCTCGACACCACCAGGCTGAAGGACGGCGGCCACACCCTCGCCGCCACCTCCCGGTCCGGCAGGACCGCGACCCGTCTGCTGGTCACGGACAACTCCGCGCCCCGGATCGCCACCAGCATCCCCGCGCCCGGCCAGAAGCTCACCGCGTCCGTCGTCCTCGACCTGCGCCTGGAGGACCCCTCCGGCGTGGTCGACGGCCCGCACATCAAGCTCGACGGCAAGGACGTCCAGCTCGGCACCGCCGTGGGCCCCGCACTGTCCGCCGGTGAGCACACCCTGACGGTCTCCGGCACCGACGGCCTGGGCAACACCGGCACCCGCGAGGTGAGGTTCACCTCCGCCGGGATCCCGGACACCCCCGCCGACCTCACCCCGAAGTCCGGCACGACGGACGCCGACCGCAACGTCACCCTCTCGGCGAAGGTCGCCGAACCCGACGGCGGCCCGGTCACCGCCACCTTCTCCGAGGCCGAGATCCTCACCCCGGGCCAGGCGTACGAGGGCACGGCCCCGTCCGTCCCGACCACCCTCAGGGTGCCCGGCGAGAAGAAGGTCAGGGCCACCGGCCTGGCCCCCGCCGACGGCAGGTCGCTCACCGCGCCCGCCGCCAAGGAGGTCACCTACCAGCGCTTCGACGTCCAGGTGAAGGGCCACGTCGACCACCCCGTGCTGCGCTGGGAGGGCGTGATCGACCCCGAGCGCCTGGTCGCGCTGCGGGTGTGGAACACCGCCACCCGGAAGTGGGACGTCCTCACCAGCGCCCGCGGCGCCGCCGAGGGCGAGACCGTGCTGACCGCGGTGGTGGACCGCCGGTACGTCGACCGGCAGCAGGTCCACGTCATGGTCACCGGCGAGGACCCCTTCGCCGACGACATCGACGCCGGTGACCCGGACAGCTTCGCCGACCCCGACGCGTACGACTTCTCCCTCGTCCACTTCACCGACACCCAGTACCTCTCCGAGGGCGCGGTGGAGCAGGAGACGGCCGCGGAGCGGGCGGTCTGGGAGCGGGCCTACGGCGACACCACCCGCTGGATCGCCGCCAACAAGGAGCGGCGGAAGATCGCCTACGTCGCCCACACCGGCGACATCATCGAGAACAACATCCGCAAGCCCGCCGACGAGGCCGCGCAGCGCCAGGCCGTCGGCGAGATGGAGGTCTCCTCCCGGCAGCAGCAGATCCTTGATGACGCGGGCGTCCCCAACGGGGTGATCGCGGGCAACCACGACAACCAGTCCGGCACCGAGACCGGCCCCGACGCCCTCTACAACCAGTACTACGGCCCCGACCGCTACCAGGCCCTGTCGAAGGGCTGGGAGCACGCCGAGTACGGCGGCCCGTGGCGCGCGGGCGACAACCAGAACCACTACGACCTGTTCTCCGCGGGCGGCGTCGACTTCGTCGTCGTCGGACTCTCGTACGGCGTCACGCGTGAGGAGGCCGAATGGGCCGACTCGGTCTTCAGGCGCTTCCCCGACCGCAACGGCATCCTGCTCTCGCACGACTACCTCGCGCCGAGCGCCAACCCCGACGGACGCGGCGCCGGGTTCTCCGCGCCGGACGGCTCGATGCTGTACAAGACGGTGGTCCAGGACAACCCGAACGTCTTCCTGATCCTCGCCGGTCACGAGCACGGCGTGGGCACCAACGTGAAGCCGAGGGTCGGTGAGATCGAGCACGACGTGGTCGAACTCCTCGCGGACTACCAGTTCTACACGGTCTCCGCGGACCGGCTCGGCCTCACCGAGATCGGCGGCTACCAGCCGGAGGACCAACTGCGGTTCGGCGCGAGCTTCTTCCGGATGCTCCAGTTCGACGTCGACCGCGCGGAGATGACGGTGGACACCTACTCGCCGCTGCTGGACGAGTTCGGTGCCACCGAGTACGACACCGACCACCGCTACGACGGCACCGAGGACAACATGGTCCTCCCCGTCGACCTCACCACCCGCACGACGACCTTCCGGACCGACTCGCTGGCCCTGTACAACCCGGTCGCCGTGATCGGCAGGGACAGGGCGGCCTCCGGTGAGACCGCCTCGGTCACCTGGCGGGGCCTGAGGCCGGACACCCCGCACGCCTGGTTCGTCACGGCCCGCTCCACCGGCGGCGGCGTCACCGCCTCCGAGCCGAGCGTCTTCGTGACCAAGGACGCCCACGGCCGTCCCGGCACCTGGGCGCCGGACGACCCGGTCCGGCCCTGGTTCGACCCGGCCTCCGAGGAGCGCTGACCGGCCGTAGTGCCCGATCCGCCCGCCGTCCCGGACCCGACCGGCCCGGGACGGCGGGCGCGGCCCTTCCCTTCCAGCAGAACCGGACCCCACCCTGATGTCCCGACCCCGCGCGCGCCGTCTGCGCGCCACCCTCGCCGCCCTGCTCACCGCGCTGGCGGCGCTCCTGGCGCTGCCCGCCCCCGCCGCCGCACACGACGCCACCTCGACCGCCTACGCCGAGGTGCGCGGCACCGCACGGCACCTGGAGGCGACCCTCGACCTCGAGTACGACCTGCTGATGAAGTCGGCCTGGCTCTACGCCGAGGCCTACGAGGCCAAGGGCCGCACCGAACAGCGGCGCCAGCTCAAGGCCAACGCCGAGGCCGTCACCGGCTATGTCACCGAACGGTTCGCGATCACCCGGGACGACACCGACTGCGCACCCCGCCGGGTCGGCGACGCCGACGTCCGCGACCGCGGCGGCCGGGCCTTCGCCGTCCTGACCCTCGCCTACGACTGCCCCGGGCCCGCCGACGGCCCGTACCGCGTCTCCAGCGCGTTGTTCCCCGACGCCGAGACGTTCGTGCACAGCACCCGCACGATCGTCCACTACGACGTGGACGGCCACCGCGGCTCCCAGGTCCTCACGGCCGCCGAGCCGACCCTGACGACCGACGGCGCCGACGAGCCCCGCCAGCTCGGTGAGTTCTTCGTGCTCGGCGCGGAACATCTGCTGTTCGGCCCCGACCACCTGCTGTTCCTGCTGTCGCTGCTGATCGGCGCCCGCGGCCTGCGGGACGTCGTCGGCACCGCGACCGCCTTCACCGCCGCCCACAGCGTCACCTTCCTGCTGGCCGCCACCGGGCTGGTGACCGTGCCCGGCGCGGTCGTCGAGCCGGTGATCGCGGCCTCCATCGCCGTGGTGGCGCTCGCGGGCCTGCTGCTGCGCGACCGGCGGGGCAGCGACCGCTGGCGCCTTACGGCCGCGTTCGGCTTCGGCCTGGTGCACGGACTGGGCTTCGCCGGGGCCCTCGGCATCAACGAGAGCCGCTCCTGGGAGCTGCTGCTGTCCCTGCTGAGCTTCAACGTCGGCATCGAGGTCATGCAGCTGGTCCTGATCGCCGGGGCCTTCCCGCTGCTGCGGCTGCTGCGCCGCACCCCCGCCCAGCGCTGGGCGCTGCCCGCACTGACCGTGCCCATCGTGCTCGTCAGCCTCTACTGGTGCTGGGACCGGACCGCCGTAGCCCTGTAAAGTACGAAACACGCTTTTTGCTCATATTCACCTATACGGGATGTAATCCTTCGGAGTGATGGATGTTCCGCAGGCGCCCGACCCACGACGGCGACGAACTGCTCGCCAGGCTCGGGTCGCTCACTTCCCTGGCGCGTGAGCGCGCGGAACTCCAGCGCTCCCAGGTGGAACTGGCGATCGCCCTGCAGCGCGGCATGCTCCCGGCCGACCTGCCCGCCGCCCCCGGCCTGCGGCTGGCCGCCCGGTACGTCCCCGCCTGCTACGGCCTCAACGTCGGCGGCGACTGGTACGACGCCTTCCGGCTCCCTGACGGCCGTATCGGACTGTCCATCGGCGACGTCCAGGGCCACAACATAGAGGCGGCGGCCTTCATGGGGCAGGTGCGCGTCGGGCTGCGGGCCCTGGCCTCCGTCACCAGTGACCCGGGCGACCTGCTCACCGTCACCAACGACCTGCTGATGAGCCTCGGCGCCGACCTCTTCGCCACCTGCACGTTCATGCGGCTCGACCCGCACACCGGGCTGCTGGAGAGCGCACGCGCCGGACACATCCCCTGCGTATGGGCCACAGCGGACGGCAGATCCGGGATCACCCAGGACGAAGGGGGGCCGCCGCTGGGCCTGGAGGTGGGCATGAAGTACCCGGTCTCCCGCTACCGCGTCACCATCGGCGGCGTCTTCGTGCTGGTCACGGACGGCGTGGTGGAAGGCCCCCTGCTCGACATCGACGAGGGGCTCGACCAGACGGTCCGTCTGGCGGGCGTCGCCGCGGTCGCCGGTCTGGACGCCGGGGCCCTCGCCGCGGCGGTGATCAAAGGGGCCGAGCGGGTCGGCCACGAGGACGACGCGGCCGTACTCGTGGTCCGGCACGACGGACCGTCGAACCCGGTGTAGCGCACCGTCCGACCGTCAGCCATGCGGGTGCGGGAGCGGCGCTCGCCTCGCCGGGGCGCCGCGCCCGGTGTGTGATGGTCGATGTGGTGGCAACCCAGGACGCGCGCCGGGCGGTGGTGCCCGGCCTCTGGACGCTGGCCGTCGCCGCGTGCTACTACGCGGCGGGACGGCTCGGGCTCCTGCGGCAGCTCACCGTGGAGAACGCCGTCTTCACCCCCATCTGGCCCGCCACCGGCGTCGCGCTCGCCGCCCTGCTGATCGTGGGCCTGCGCTGCTGGCCCGGGATCGCCCTGGGCGCCTTCCTCGTCATCCTCTCCATCGCGGGCCCTTCGGTACGGCCCACGGCCCTCATCAACGTGGCGGGCAACACCGCCGCCCCCGTCTGCGCGTACCTGCTGCTGTGCAGGGTGGGCTTCCGCCCCGAGCTGGCCCGGCTGCGCGACGGCATCTCCCTGGTGGTGGTGGGCGCGCTGCTGGGCACCCTGATCAGCTCCACCACCGGGACCGGCAACCTCGTCCTCACCGGCCGGATCGACCTGGACGCCTTCCTGACCGTCTGGTTCGCGTGGTGGGTCGGGGACGCCATGGGCGTCCTGATCATCACCCCGCTGCTGCTCGCCGCGGCCCGGGCCCGCGCGCCGCTGCGACTGCGCCGCTGGCCGGAGGCCGCCGCACTGCTCGTCACCGCCGTGCTGGTCGTCCCGCTGGCCACCCGCAGCTCGGTCAGCGTGCTCTTCCTGGTCTGCCCGCTGCTGATCTGGGCCGCGCTGCGCTTCCAGGTCGCCGGGAGCATGCTGTGCGCCCTGTTCACCTCGGTGATGGCGACCATCGCCGCCACCGACGGGGTCGGCCCGTTCCAGGGGCTGACCCACGTCGAGGTGATGAGCAAGCTGCAGGCCTTCAACGGCACCATGGCGCTCACCGCGCTGCTGCTGTCCGCCCTGATCACCGAGCAGCTGCACACCCGGCAGAGCGTGGAACGGGCATGCCAGGAACTGGTCGAGGTGCTCGAACACCTGACCGCGGGCCAGCCTCCGTCCCGCTGGCCCCCCGAGAACCGGGACCCCGACACCCCCCGAAGACCCCACCCGGCACCGGGTGACCCAGCAGAGAGGAAACCACGATGACCAGTCGGCGCAAAGAGAAGAAGGAACTGCGCAAGGGCGACGAGGTCGCCTGGAGCAGCCACGGCGGGGAGGCCCACGGCACGGTCGAGAAGAAGCTCACCAAGCGCACGGAAGCGGCCGGGCGGACCGTCGCCGCCTCCCCGGACGACCCGCAGTACCAGGTCCGCAGCGACAAGTCCGGCAAGTCCGCCGTGCACAAGCCCTCGGCCCTGCGGAAGAAGTGACGCGCCATGACCGCAGACGACCGGGACAGCACCTGGGACGACTTCCGCGAGCTGGTCAACATGAAGCCGTCCGACCTGGAGAAGTGGCTCCAGACGGACGACTCCCAGGCCGCCGGGCAGCACACGGACGGCGGCGAGTCCACCGGCCACGCCTCCGGCCGCCGCATTGTCGCCATCCTGCGCGCCAAGAAGGGTGACCTGTCCGACGACGACTACGCCCACATGCGCAAGGTGGTGGGCTACATCCGCCGTCACCAGGCGCAGCGGCCCTCCGGCGACGTACGGGACTCACGCTGGCGGCACTCGCTGATGAACTGGGGCCACGACCCGCTCGCCTGACCGCTCCCGGGGTGCCATGGACGCGGGCCCGGCGCTTGCCGCGCGGGCGCATCCGGCACTGGCGCCGGGGCCGAAAGGACACCGGGGGGTGGCCCCGCACGGGCCGGGCGAACCCCGCGACGTCCCGCCCTGGCGCGGCACCCGGCGTCCTTCCAGCACCCGGCGTCCCCCTGGCGCCCGGCGTCCCCCTGGCGCCCGGCGTCCCTCCGGCACCCGGCGTCCCTCCGGCACCCGGCGTCCCTCCGGCACCGGCGCCCCCCGGCACCGGCGCCCCCTCGGCCGTCCCCTCCGGCGGAGGGGTGCCGGGTGCCGCGGCTCAGCCGAGCAGTTCGCCGAGCGCCTCCAGGAGCCGGTCGGCCTCCTCCTCGGTGGTGTACGGCGCGGGCCCGACGCGCAGTCCGCCGCCGTCGCCCAGACCCAGGTGCCGGGAGGCCTCCAGTGCGTAGAACGAGCCCGCGGGGGCGTGCACGCCCCGCTCGGCCAGCCGCCGTGACACCTCGGCGGCCTCGTGCCCCTCGAAGGTGACCAGCAGCGTCGAGGTCCGCCGCGCGGCCCGCGACCGCACGGTCACCCCCGGCAGCGCCGCCAGCCCCGCCTCCAGTCGGTCACGCAACGACCGCTCGTGCCCCGCCAGGGCCGCGAACGAGGCCTGGAGCCGCTCCCGGCGGCTGCCGGTCGCCGTGGGGTCGAGCGCGGCGAGGAAGTCGACCGCGGCCCGGGCGCCCGCGAGCAGTTCATAGGGCAGGGTGCCCAGCTCGAACCGCTCCGGCACCCGGTCACTGGACGGCAGCAGCTTGTCTGGCCGCAGGGTCTCCAGGAACTCCGGGCGCGCCGCCAGCACACCGAGGTGCGGACCGAGGAACTTGTACGGCGAACACACCAGCGTGTCCGCGCCGAGCGCCGCCAGGTCGACCGCCGTGTGCGCCGCGTAGTGCACCGCGTCCACATGCAGCAGCGCGTCCACGCCCCGCACCAGCTCGGCGATCTTGGGCAGGTCCGGGCGGGTGCCGATGAGGTTGGACGCCGCGGTCACGGCGACCAGGCGGGTGCGCGGGGAGAGCGCCGCGGCGAGGTGATCCGCGGTCAGCTCACCGGTGGCCGGGTCGAAGTCGGCCCACCGGACGGTGGCCCCTGCCGCCTCGGCCGCCCGCACCCACGGCCGTATGTTGGCGTCGTGGTCGAGCCGGGTGACGACCACCTCGTCCCCCGGCCCCCACCCCTTGGCCAGCGTGCGGGACAGGTCGTAGGTGAGCTGGGTGGCGCTGCGGCCGAAGACGATGCCGCGCGGATCACCCGCGACGAAGTCCGCCAGCGCGGCCCGCGCCGCGCCCACGACCGCCTCCGCGGCGCGCTCGCCCGGGCTCTGCGCGCCCCGGTTGGCCAGCGGCCCGAGAAGGGTCCCGGCGATGGCGTCGACGACCGGCCGTGGCGTCTGGGTGCCGCCCGGTGCGTCGAACCGGGCGGAGTCCGGGGCGAGGCCCGGTATCGCGGCGCGGACCGTGTGGACGTCGTAGACCATGTGCGTACTCCAGGGATCGACCGGACCGGGGCGGGCCGCACGGGATGGCCGTGCCGAGGACGACGGTATCCGGCGCCGGACGCGGTCCCGACGGCGGTACCGCTGTGACCTGCCCGGTCAGCTCCAGTCCAGGCGCAGGACCGCGAGATCGTCCGTGTGGCGCTCGGCGTTCAGGGAGCGCACCGCGTCGAGTACGGCGTTGAGATGACCGCCCGGATCCGGCTCGCGGGTCTTCTCCAGGATGCGCAGCAGCCCGTCGACGCCGAGCCGGGCGTCGGCGCCCTCCGACGCCCGGTAGCCCTCGATGAGACCGTCGGTGTACGCGATCAGGGCGCCGGTGCGGGGGAGCGGCACCGTGGTGGCGGGCCACTTGCCCAGCCCCGGCACTATCCCGAGCGCCACCCCGTGCGCCGCGGGCACGACCTGGGCGCCCTCGGCGGTGAGCAGCACCGGTTCGTGGTGCCCGACCAGATGCAGCGTCATCACGGCCGACTCCGGATCCAGCGCGATCACCGTGCAGGTGGCGAACAGGTCGTTGCCCGTGCGCTCGGCGATGTGTATCCGCTCCAGCAGATGGAGCAGCTCATGGCCGCGGTGCCCGCCGAGGGTCAGCGTCCGCCAGGCGATCCGCAGACAGACGCCGAGCGCCGCCGCGTCGGGGCCATGACCGCTGACGTCGCCGATGATGGCGTGCACGATGCCGTCCGGGGTCTGCACCACGTCGAGGAAGTCGCCGCCGAGCAGCGCCTGCGCCCGGCCGGGGAAGTACCGGCTGGTGGCGGTGACCGACGACGAGGTGAGGATCGGCTCGGGCAGCAGCCCGCGTTCGAGGCGGGCGTTCTCCGCGGCCCGCAACCGGCCCAGCTGGAGGGCGGAGCTGGCGCGTTCGGCCCGCTTGCGCTGCACGGCGTAGCGCACCGCCCGCTGCAGCAGCTCGGGCTCCACCTTGCCCTTGACGAGATAGTCCTGGGCACCGGCGGCCAGCGCGTCCACCCCGGCCCGCGACTCCGCGAGACCCGTCAGCACGATGACCGCGGCGTCGGTGTCGGCGTCCTGGACGGCGGCGACCGTGCTCAGCCCGGAGACGTCGGGCAGCCGCAGGTCCAGCAGCACACAGTCGAACACCTCCCCGGCCAGGGCCCGGCGCGCCTCGGCGGCGGTGCGGCGGCGGACCAGCGAGTGCCGCAGATCGGTGTCGAGGAGCAGTTCCTCCACCAGCAGGGCGTCGCCGTCGTCGTCCTCCACCAGCAGGATGCGGAAGGGCATCTCGTAGTCGATCGCCGGTTCTCTCACGACCGTTCCCCCTCACGGGCGTCGACGGCGGGAAGGGTGAACACGATGCGGGTCCCCGGGGTGTGGCCGGGATCGACGGCGATGGTCCCGCCGTGGAACTCGACCACCTTCTTGCACATCGCCAGCCCGATCCCGGTGCCCGGATAGGCGTCCCGGGTGTGCAGCCGCTGGAAGAGGACGAACACCTTCTCCCGGAACTCGGGTGCGATGCCGATGCCGTCGTCGGTGACGGCGAACCGCCAGTCGTCTCCGGCACGTGCCACGCTTACCCGGATCCGGGGCGGTTGCCCAGGGGTGCGGAACTTCACGGAGTTCGACAGCAGGTTCTGCCAGAGGATGCCCAACTGGGTCGCGTCGCCGAGGACGGTGGGCAGCGGATCGTGCTCGATCCCGGCGCCGCTCTCCTCGATGGACACGCTCAGAGCGTCCAGTACGCGCTGCATGACCTCCTCGAGGTCGACCGTGGTGTGGTCGTGGTGGACCCGGCCGACCCGGGAGAAGGCCAGCAGGTCGTTGATGAGGACCTGCATGCGGTTGGCGCCGTCCACGGCGAAGCCGATGTACTGGTCCGCCCGCTCGTCGAGCTGCCCGCCGTAGCGCCGCTGCAGGAGCTGGGTGAAGCTGGACACCTTGCGCAGCGGTTCCTGGAGGTCGTGCGAGGCGACATACGCGAACTGCTCCAACTCGGTGTTGCTGCGCCGCAGTTCCCCGGCCCGCTCGTCCAGCAGCTGCCGCGCCCGCTCGCTGTACTCCAGTTCCTCCACCAGCCGACCGCGCATCGCCTCCACGTCCGCGGCGAGCTGCCGCAGGTCGGCCGGGCCGGTGCCGTCGATGGGCCGGTCGAAGCGGCCACCGGCCACCTCCCGGGCCGCCCGGCCGAGATGGGCGAGCGGCGTGGTGACCCCGCGCCGCAGCCCCTCGAAGACGAGCCCGGCGACCAGGACGATGACACCCCCGATCACCGCCAGGCTGACATTGCGCAACCCGGTGCTGCGCCGCAGCTCGGCCCGCGCCTCGGACTGTCCCTCGCTGAGGTGCTCCTGCTGCCGCTGCGCCGCCCGCCGCACGGCGTCGAACAGGCGCTTCCCCTCGTCGGCACGGTCCGAGGCCACGGCCACCGCCCGGTCCGCACCGGCCTCGGACACCGGCCGCGCGAGACGCTCCCGCCAGCGCCCGGCCAGTCGTTGTACGGTGGTGAGGTCCTCGCGTCCCCGCGCGTCGCCCCTGACCAGCTCCCGCAGCCGCCGCGCCGCGGCCCGTTCGTCGGCCACGCCCTTGGGGTACGGCGCGAGGAAGGAACGCTCACCGGTGAGCCCGTAGCCGCGCACCCCGGTCTCCTGGTCGACCAGGGCCGACTCCAGCCGGACGGCCTGCTCCAGCGCGGGGGAGCGGTAGTCGACCAACTCGTCCGTCACCTGCGACGTACGCGTGATGGCCCACACCCCCAGCGACCCGAGGACGGTCAGCACGGCGAGGGTGACGGCGACCCCCGCCCGCAGCCAGCGCCGGGTCGTCCAGTGGGACCGTCCCGAACGCGGGCCGGTCACACGTTCCTTCGTCACGGTCAGCGCACTCCCTGCACCTCGGCTGTCACTGCGGACGTTGTGGCCGGGCCACCCTGAGGCGGGCCCTGACAACGGCCGTTGTCAGGGATGACGGTGCCCTCTAAGGTGAGCCGCATGCATGCCCCCCACCCCTTCCTCCCTGTGACTCCCGTGACATGCGTGACTTTCGTGCTCCTTGTGACGTCCGCGGATGACTGACGGGGGAATGACCGACCGAGTGGCCGCCGCCGTGGACGAGCTGACGCACCGGCTCGTGCACGACCTCGTCCGCCCGCCGAACGCCGACGCCGGGACACCCGACGCCCGTTGGCACGCACTGGCCCGCCTGCGCGTC
Organism: Streptomyces sp. NPDC057877; assembly: GCF_042796855.1. Lineage (NCBI taxonomy): Bacteria > Bacillati > Actinomycetota > Actinomycetes > Kitasatosporales > Streptomycetaceae > Streptomyces > Streptomyces sp. NPDC057877. Next base: position 281,498 of record NZ_JBHVMS010000009.1, on the reverse strand, counting down.
CTCGTGCAGGTGGAGCAGGCCGTGTACGAACTGGAGCAGGGTGCCGCCCACGCGGCCGCGGTCGCGGGCGCCAATTACCCCGAGATCGGCCGGGCGGCCAGGATGACACGCCAGGGCGCCCGCCGCCGCTGGCCCGGCCTCAGCCACGCCCGACCCGGCCCCCCTCCCCGACCGTCCCCCCGGAGCCCACGACCATGACCGTTCCCCCCACCCCGGCCCGCCCCTACGACGTCCTGCTGGTCGAGGACGACATCGCCGACGCCATGCTCATCCAGGACGCCCTCGCGGGCCGGGGCGCGCGCAACCTCACCCAGGTCTCCGACGGCCTGGAAGCCCTGGAGTACCTGCGGGACGCGGCCAACCCCCGCCCCGACCTGATCGTGCTCGACCTGAACATGCCCCGGATGAACGGCCGCGAGTTCCTGGCCGTCGTCAAGGAGGACGCCGACCTGCGCACCATCCCGGTGGTCGTCCTGACCACCTCCGCCGCCCCCGACGACGTCTCCGACGCCTACCGCCAGCACGCCAACGCGTATGTCACCAAGCCGGTCAACCTGGCGGAGTTCGAGCAGGCGGTGCACGGCATCGACACCTTCTACCTCGACATCGCGGTGCAGCCGCCACGCCACTGACCCCGGCACGCGCGCGTATGGCGCACCGGGCGCCGCCCCGCAACGGGGACTGATCCGTCCGTGCGGTGACGTCCCCCGAATGGCGCGCCCGGCGCGAACCCCGGCCGTCCGTGCGGTCCCCTGACAGAGACAGGACCGTTCGGCAGACAGGGGAGTGCCGTGTACGAAATGCACATAGGTCCGGGAACCACGGACGGCGAACTGGTGTGGCACCTGGTGCCCCCGCACGACGGCAGAACCCTGTGCGGGGCACAAGTCATCGGATCCCCGGGAGCGGCGGCCGACTCGACCGACCGGCACTGCGCGCCGTGCATGGTCCGCTTCCAGCAGGCCATGGACGCCGAGACCGCCCGGTGACGGTGACGGGCCGCTGCCCCCCGGTCAGCGGGTGAGGGCCAGCAGCCCGTCGGCGTGCCGTGCCCCGCTCTCCGCCGCGATCTCGTCCAGGGTCTGGGCGTCGCGGACCGTGGTGAAGCGTGCCCCCGTGCCGTCGACGGTGAAGCCGTGGACGGCGGGACGGGGCAGGCTGTTGTAGGCCCACGGGGTGGAGAAGTAGTAGGCGCCCGTGTCGTACAGGACGACATAGTCGCCCTCCGCCAGCAGCGGCAGCTCGCGCGCCTCGGCCACCAGGTCACCGGCGAAGCAGCACGGCCCGGCGATGTCCTGGGCCACCGGCGGGCCCGCCTTCGCCCGCCCGCGGGCGTCGAAGGCGCCGACCCGCAGCGGCCAGGAGCCGGGCATCAGCACGGTGCGGGTCGCCGTCTGCGCACCCGCGTGGGTCACGGCGATCCGGCGCCCGCCGGATCGCTTGGCGTACTCCACGCGGGCCGCGATGAAGCCGTTCTTGGCGAGCAGGGACCGGCCGAACTCGGTCACCAGGCCGTACCGCCCGTCGAACAGGCCCGGCACCGCGGCGGTGAGCGCCCGGGTGTAGTCCTCGAAGGTCGGGCGCACCCCGTCGTCGGCGAAGTTGACCGGCAGCCCACCGCCGATGTCGAGGCTGGTGACCTGCCGGTGGCCCACCGCCGCGTTGATCTCCTCCGCCAGCCGGTACGTCTCCGCGACGCCCTCGGCGATCAGTTCCAACGGGCAGCCCTGGGAGCCGACGTGCGCGTGCAGCCGGGTCAGCCACGGGCGCCGGGCGAACGCCTCGACGACCCGTGCCCGGGCGCCGGGGTCGCGCAGCGCCACGCCGAACTTGGAGGTGGCGGTCGCGGTGCTCATCGCGCCGATGGCGCCGCCGCCGACCTGCGGATTGACCCGCAGCCCGACGACGGAGGCACAGCCGTCGGCGCGCAGGGCGTCGATCCGCTCCAGCTCGTCGAGGTTGTCGGCGTTCAGGGCGACGCCCAGGGCGAGCGCCTCGGCGATCTCCTGCCGGGTCTTGGCGGGGGAGTCCAGGACGATGCGCGACGGCGCGAACCCGGCCTCACGGGCCAGCCGCAGCTCCCCGGGGCTCGCCACCTCACACCCCATCCCGGCCGCGGCGAGCAGCCGCAGCACCGGCACCAGCGAGGCCGCCTTGGCGGCGAAGGTGTGCAGCACGTCGGGCGCGGCGCCGAACGCCGTGTGCAGGGCGGCGACCGAGGCACGGATCCCGTCGGTGTCGAGGAATCCGACGACCGGTGCGTGCCCGCAGAGCAGACCGTGGTCGAGCGCTGCCGGGAGCACCGCCGCGACGCGCTCGGACGCGGGACGCGGGGGCGCCGGGGGAACGGGGGTCAGGGTCACGGGCAGGCCTCCGTCGGGACGGGGAGCGCGGACGCTCACTGGTCCCTCGAGGGTCGTCGCCCCGGCCCGCCCCCGTCTTCGTCGCCCGCGCCAAAGGATCGCCGATTCTCTGTACGCCGCTCCCAACACCTACCCGTAACGGGTCAAATCTCCCCGTCCTCCGTGCCCGACCCGGCCAGACGCACCGCCAGCATGACGACCAGCCTGGTGTCCGGGTCGTCGAGGTCGACCCCGAACCGTTCCCTGACCCGGCGCAGGCGGTAACGCAGGGTGTTCGGGTGCAGCGTCAGGCGCTCGGCGGCCCGTGGGATGTCACCGCCCGTGTCCAGGTACGCCGTCAGCGAGCGCACCAGCTCCCCGCCGGACGCCAGGTCGGCCGCGACCATCTCCGGCACCGGCCCGGCATCCCGCCGCCACAACGGCCGTACGGCGTCCAGGACGCGCAGCACGGTCACGGTCTCCGCCACCTCGTCCGGACCGGCGTGCCGCCCTGCCGACCGGCCCCGCGCCTCCCGGTCGCGCAGCGCCCGCACCACCAGCAGCGCCTCCGCGTAGGAGTCGGCCGCGTCCAGCGGGGAGTGGACCACCGGACCGGCCCCGATCCAGACGGCCGGGGCGTCCGGCACCGCGGTGGCCAGGGCGTCGAGTTCCCGGGCGAGACCGACGGCGTCCCGCGCGTCACCGTCCGGGACCGGCAGCAGCACCGTCAGCCGATGGCTCTCCCGCAGCACGCGCGCGGTGGAACGGTGCGCCAGCGCCTGCAACGACAGCGACTGAAGTCCGCGCTCGGTGGCGGGATGCGGCGAGCGGTCGCGCTCGGCGACCAGCACGGCGCACGGCATGCCGGGCGCCAGACCGAGCGACCAGACGTGCGAGCCGCGATCCCCGTCACCGCGCAGCAGCTCACGCAGCGCGTGCTCCTCGCGGCCCCGGCCGACGCTCGCCCGCAGCCGGTGCCGCAACAGGTGCGGCACGGCGACCTCGGCGGCCCGGCGCAGCACCTCGGGCGCGTCCGGGGACAGCCGCCGTCCGTCGGCGGCGGCCCACAGCGAGCCGAGGATCTCACCCCCGCTGCGGACGGCGACCACCAGCCGCTCCGGGTCGTTGCCGTCGGCCGGGCGGTGGATGACGTCGCGGGAGTTCCACAGCGCCCGGAGCAGACCGCTGCGGCGCAGCTCGGCGATCCGCCAGTCGGGGACCTTGCCCTCCAGGATGGTGGACTGCCGCAGGCCGTCCGCGTCGGGGCTGGTCGCCGAGTGGGCCAGCACCCGGAACTGGGTGTCCTCCACGGTGATCGACGCCTGGCAGTACCGGGCGACCTCCGCCGCCAGCGCGCCCAGCCCGCCGCCCGCGGCGCCCTCCGCCAGCGGATCCGCCGTCCCGGCCGCCGCGAACGCCATCGCCGAGCGCAGCAGCTCCACGGTGTCGCCCCAGTCGGCCCACTCCGCCCGCGCCAGCAGCGCGACCCCCCGCTCCCGCGCCGCCGCCGACGCCTCGGCGGGCAGCGACGCCGGGCCACGGCTGCGCAGCACCACCGCGGCGGCACCCCGGCGGCCCGCCTCCCGCACGACCCGCGCCGCGGCCACGGCGTCCGGCGCCAGACCCGTCGCGAGCACGATCCGCCCCTCGTGCAGCCGCTCCGCCGCCTCCTCGCCGATGATCACACCCCGCACGGCGACGTCCTGCCCGGCCGGGGCCAGCAGCAGACCGAGGACGCCGTCCTCGTCGTAGCCGAGGATCTGCCGCAGGGTGACGTCCGGTGCGCCGGTCACGTCACGGCGGGTCGGGTGGGGGATGTGCGCATGGCCCCAGAATACGAAGCACCCGGGGCCGGGGCGGTACGCCCGGCGCTCGGCCGTTCGGCCGCGTCCGCGCGGGTGACCGGCGTCCCGCTCGGGCACACGGCCAGGAATGCTCACGGTAGGCACGCCGGACCGGTCGGGGGGCGGTGCCGGGCCGGGCCACCCCCTCACCCACCCTCTTGGAGCCGCCATGACGCTGCTGCGCGACGAGTACCTGGCCGCCGCCTTCGACCACGCCGCCCGCGGCTACGACCTGTTCGCGGCCGCAAGCCCGGGCTACCACGCCCACCTGCGCCGCTCGGTGCGCCGACTGGGCCTGCCCAGGTACGGCGAGGGCCTGCGCGTGCTGGACCTCGGCTGCGGCACCGGCGCCTCGACCGCCGCCCTCGCCGACATCCTGCCCGGCGCCCGGATCACCGCCGTGGACGCCTCCGCCGGGATGCTGGAGCGGGCCGCGGCGAAGCGCTGGCCGGACGGCGTGACGTTCGTGCACGCCCCCATGGAAGGGCTCGCGGAGGCGGGTGTGAACGGGCCGTTCGACGCGGTGTTCGCCGCCCACTTCTTCCACGACACCGCCGACCCCGACGCCGCCCTCGCCACCGTCCACGACCTGCTCGCCCCGGACGGCAGACTCGCCGCGCACGAGTACACCCTCAGCGGCCGTCGCGCCGACCGCGCGGTGTGGACCCTGGGCTGCCGCATCGTCCAGCCCGCCGCCACCGCCTTCGGCGACGGCCCGTTCTACCGCCATCTGTGGCGCAGCGTCGTCGACTTCGACACCGCCGACGCCTTCGCCGCCCGGCTGCGCGCCGCGGGCTTCGACCGTGTGCGCACACTGCCCCTGCCCGGCTGGCAGACCGGCATCACCCACACCTTCGTCGCCTGCCGGGGGCGGCCGGAGCCCGCCGAATGAAGCCACGGGCGCCGGACCGCCCCGATATCCTCCCTGGCATGTCTGCGTCCATACCGCCCGTCCCCAGCGCCCCGCCCGTTCCCGTCGAGCCGCCCCGCCGCCCCTGGCCGCCGCTGGCCGCGGCACTGGTCGTGGGTCTGCTCCTGGGAGGCGGCGGAGTCGGCGCGGCCTGGGCGCTCGGTGGCGACGACGGGTCCAGCGGTGCCGCGGGCGATGCCCGCGACGGCTGTCAGGCGCTGGACGGCTTCGAGGAGTCGGACTACACGGCCGACGGGGCCAAGGGCGAGATCGCCATGAACCGCTTCGCCGCCGCCACGGTCCTGTCGGCCTCGGCGGCAGCCGGGGACGCCGAGTTCAAGCCCTTCGCGGAGGCGATGCGCGAGGCGCAGAACCAGTACGCCCGCACCTTCGACCTGGCCAACGGCAAGGTGCAGAAGCCCCTGAAGACGGCCCGCGCCTTCTGCGCGGACCTGTGACGGGCGAACCCCCGAGCAACGGCGGGCCTACCGCTCCAGCGCGATCCGGGCGGCGATCGGCAGATGGTCGCTGCCGGTGGCGGGCAGGGTGCGGACATGCCGGACCGTGGCCGAACGGGCCATCACCTGGTCGATCCGGGCCAGCGGGACGGCCGCCGGGAAGCTGAAGGCGAAGCCCCGTTCGGCCGTGTGCAGCCGGGAGACCAGCGGGTCGAGGCCACGGTCGTCGACGGTCCCGTTGAGGTCCCCGAGGAGGACCACCGCACGCACCCGCTCGGCGGCGACGGCCCGGCCCAGCAGACCGGCGCTCTCGTCGCGCCAGGCGGAGTCGAAGCCGCTCGGCCGGACACGGACCGAGGGCAGATGCGCGACATACGCCGCGATGTCGCCGTGCGGAGTGGCGACCACGGCCCGCAGCCCGCGGTTCCATGACTCGGTGATGCCCTCGGGCCTGATGTCCAGCGGCCGTGCCCCGTCGATCGGATACCTGGACCAGAGCCCTACGGTGCCCCGCACCACGTGGTGCGGGAAGCGGGCGGCGAGGACCTCCTCGTAGACCGGCAGGGCGGCGGGCACGAGTTCCTGGAGGGCGATGAGGTCGGGGTCCGCGTCGGCGAGGGCCCGGGCGGTGTCGGCCGGGTCGGGATTGACGTCGCTGACGTTGTGCTGCACCACGACCAGCTCGCGCGGTCCGGGCCCCGGGTCGGGCAGGAGCAGCCCGCCGAACTGCTGCGTCCAGGCCGCGACCGGCAGCAGCAGGGCGATCAGCGCGACCGACGACCGGAACAGCAGCGCGAGCCCGAACAGCACGACCACCGCCAGGCCGAGCCAGGGCAGGAAGACCTCCAGCAGACTGCCCACCCGGCCGACCTGGTTCGGCACCACCCCGGGCCAGGCCAGCAGCAGCGCCGTCAGCGCCGCCAGCCCGGTGAGGAGCACCGTCGGCCGGGTGCACATGGTCGTCCGCCGCAGACCAGCGGCCCAATCCGTCGCTTTTATAGATCCCACGGTCCGAAGACGATCAACGCGGGGATTTGGTTTCCTGGGCTGGCTGCCGCGCGTGGTCCCCCGTGGCCGTGCGGTCGGGCGGTGCCGCTCGGTCCCGGAGCGCGCGGAAGTGGTCGCCCGGCCACCAGAACCAGCGGCCCAGGTCCAGGGCCAGGGCCGGGACCAGGACCGTACGGACGAGGAAGGTGTCCAGCAGGACGCCGATGCCGACCAGGACGCCCAGCTGGGCCAGGGTCACCAGCGGCAGCCCCGCGAAGACGGCGAAGGTGGCGGCGAGGACCATACCGGCGGAGGTGATCACGCCCCCGGTGCTGGTCAGGCCCTCCAGGACGCCCCGGGTGTGGCCGAGGCGGGCGGTCTCCTCGCGGACGCGGTGCATGAGGAAGATGTTGTAGTCGATGCCGAGGGCGACCAGGAACACGAAGCCCATCAGCGGCAGCGACCAGTCCACCCCGGCGAAGCCCAGCACGTGCTCGAAGAGCAGGTTCGCCCCGCCGAGGGCCGCGGCGTACGACAGCACCACCGTGGCCAGCAGCAACAGCGGCCCGACCAGGGCCCGCAGCAGCAGGATCAGGACCCCGAGCACCACCAGGAGCACGATCGGGACGACCGTGCGCAGATCCCGGTCGGCGGCCCGCTGGGTGTCGAGGGCCTCGGCGCTGCTGCCGCCCACCAGGGCGTCGGCGCCGTCGACCGCGTGGACGGCGTCGCGCAGACCGTCGATCGTGTCCTTGGCGGCGTCGCTGTCCGGGGCGTCCGTCAACACCACCGACAGGGCGGCCAGTCGCCCGTCGGCGGTGCGGTCGGGGTCCGGCTCGACGCGTGCCACGCCGTCGACCTCCAGGGCGGCGCGCCGGACCTCGGCGGCCCCGTCGGCGCGGGTGACGACCGTCGCGGGGTCGGAGGCGCCCGACGGGTAGTGTGCCGAGATCCTCTCCTGTGCGACGACCGACTCGGGCTTGTCGTCGAACAGCTCGGCGTGGGTCAGACCCATGGACATCCCGGCCGTGCTCAGCGCCAGCACACCCGTGACGGCCACCGACATCAGCCACGACCAGCGCGGACGCCGGGCCACGGCGGCTCCGACGCGGGACCAGACCGTGCGCGGCGCCCGGCCGGGGGTGCCGTGGCGCGGCACGAAGGGCCAGAACACACCGCGGCCGAAGACGACGAGCAGCGCGGGCAGCACCGTGACCATGGCGAGGAAGGCGCACACCACCCCCACCGCGCCGACCAGCCCCAGTGACCGCGAGGAGTTGATGTCGGCGAAGGCCAGGCAGCACAGGCCTACGGCGATGGTGGCGGCCGAGGCCAGGATCGCCGGGCCGGAGCGGTGGAGCGCGACGCGCATCGCCTCGTGCCGGTCGGCGTGCCGGTGCAGTTCCTCGCGGTAGCGGGCGATCAGCAGCAGGGCGTAGTCCGTGCCGACGCCGAACACCAGCACCATCAGGACGCCCGCGCTCTGCGGGTCGACCGGCAGACCGGCGTACCGCGCCAGCAGGTAGGTGCAGACCTGGGTGAGGACGGCGGCGAAGCCGACGGAGAGGAGGGGGAGCAGCCACAGGATCGGGCTGCGGTAGGTGATCAGCAGCAGGGCGGCCACGACCAGGCCGGTGGCGAGCAGCAGGGTCGTGTCGAGGCTGTCGAAGACCGCGACCTGGTCGGTGAGCGACCCGGCCGGTCCGCCGACGTCGACGGCCGCACCGGGCGGCGCGTTCGCCCCGGCGATCTCGCGCAGCTCGTCGACCTTGTCGGTGATCTCGTCCTCGGTGTCGAGCGGGACCACCGTCATCAGGGCCTTGCCGTCCTCGGACGGGATCGGCCCCGCGATCTGCTCCCCGGCGGCGACGAACCGCCGCAGAGCGCTCCGGTCGGCCGCCGCGGTCGCCTCGGCGCCGTCGCCCGTGTAGACGACCACGGCGGGCAGCACCTCGTCCGTCCGGAACTTCTCCAGCTCGGTGTTGACCCGCGCGGACTCGGAGCCGCGGGGGAGGAAGGCGTTGGCGCCGGTGTCCTCGACCTCGCCGAGCTTCCCGGCCAGGGGGCCGAGGGCGACGGCCAGGATCAGCCAGGCCGCCAGGACCAGCCTGCCCGTGAGGGGGTGCCCCCAGCCGCGTCGCCCGCCGGGTGGCCGGGCGACGCGCTTCAGCAGCGCGGACATGAGTACTCTCCTTGCGTGGGAAAGGGCGCCACCGCCGACCGGGGACGGTCGGCCGAGGGCGCACGGGCTCCGCACCACGGCGTGAGAGGTGTGACGACCTGCCGTGGTGTACGGAATGGGTGGGTCCGGAGTGCGTTCTTTCTCGGTACGGCCGGGAGTTGGCGCTCCCGGCCGTACGCTTCGGTGCTGCCCCGGGCTACTCGATCTCGCGCATCATCTTCTCCATCGAGCCGACCGCGAGCCGGGTCTGCGTCAGCTCGTCCAGGAGCTGCCGCTGCTCGTCGACCGTGCGGCGCTGCAACTCCACGGTGTCCTCGAGGAGTTGCGCGTACTTCGCGGCGAGGTCCTGGTACTGCCGCTCGCGGGCGGCCAGCATCCGGGCCCGCCAGGTGGCGGCCCCCTGCCAGACGATCACGATCAGCAGGCTGAACAGCCCGGCCGCTCCGACGGCGCCGACGAGGACGCCGAGCGCCTCGGCATCGGCGGCGACGGTCACCACTTCCTGATTCACTTCGCTTCCTCTTTCTCGGGCTGGGGGAGTGTCGCGGCCGCCCTTGCGACGACGCCGGGCGTCAACTCATAGAAGAAAGGGGCGACTTCGAAGTACTTCATCGTCTTGCCGTCCTCCGCGACCTCGAGTGTGCCGACGATCAGTCCGGCCGCCTCCAGCCGCTGCAGATGCATGTGCAGCAGCGGGCGGCTCATGCCGATCTCACGTGCCAGCGCGCTGACGTAGTTCCGGCGCTCCAGCAGTGCGGCGACGATCCGCATGCGGTGCGGGTTGCCGAGCGCGGAGAGCACCTTGAGCAGCTCGTCGCCCGTCTGTGCCGGAGGCGGGACGTCGGGCATCGCGGCCCCTTTCCCTCGTACCTGTAAGAAAACCCTGACAGGCCCCGGGGGACCTGTCAAAGATTCCTGACACATCTCAGGGGTGGATGGGGGTCGTCTCAGGGTCGCGTCGGGGTCCGGATGCCGTGCCGGGGCGGGGTCCGGATGTCCGTCGGGGGCCGGATGGGGAATCCCGGCCCCCTCTGGAACGGATCCGCTGGAGTTCTGGGATGGATCCGCTGAAGTGGGACTCGGCGACCGCGCGTTGGGGCGTCTGCGGTCCCCGATCGGGCTGGATCACGGCGCCCGCACCCCCGAGGGAACCGCGCTGTCGACCGCGGCCGGGTTCGTCGCCGACCGCCGCCCGGGCTCGGGCCTGCCGCTGACGATCACCCGCACCCCGATCCACCCCGGCGCGACGCCCAACCTCGCCCCGGAAGGTCCGACTCCGGCCCACTGACCTGCGCTGTGACACTTTCGCGCGGTTTCCCTAGGATGCCCCTATGCCCTCCACCACGCGACGCCCCTCCAGTTCGGTCGACCGACGGGCCGCCCTGGAGAAACGCATGCTGTCGGTGATCGAGGAGTGCCTGCGGCGCGGGGCGACCTACACCGAGCTGAGCGTGGAGCAGATCGCGAAGGCCGCGGGCATCTCACGGTCGACGTTCTATCTCTACTTCCGGGACAAGGTCGACGTCCTCCTGCGGCTGAGCGGCTCGCTCAAGCAGCAGAACTACGAGATCGCCGCGTCCTGGCGGCCCACCGGTCCCGGCGGTGACCTCGACGGACTGGCCCGTACCTACGAGCTGATCCTGCGCCACTACCGCGAGCACGCGGCGCTGCTGGCGGCGATCAACGAGGTCGCCGCCTACGACCCCCTGGTGCACGAGGCGTGGGTCGCCGACCAGGACCGTTTCATCGACAACATGGTGATCGTGCTGGAGGAGGAACAGCGGGCCGGGCGGACCCCGAAGACCATCGACGCCCCGCTCGCGGCCAGGCTCATCGTCCAGGGCGGCAGCCAGGTGATCGCCCAGCAGGTGGCGGACAGCGGCGGCGGTGATGACGCCGCCGTCGCCATGGAACTGGCCCGCACCTACTGGTACGGCGTCTTCCGCCGCCCCGAGGACTGACTACCCGGCGTCGTGCGGCGCGGGCGGCTGCTTCCCGGCCTCCCGCGCCGCACGCTCCAGCCGGTCCCGATAGCCCTGCCACCAGGCCGCGTTGCCCGGCGGCATGCTGTCGTTGCCCTCGTTCATGCCCACGGCGCCGTCCATGAGTTCCCGGAGGATGTCGGCGTGCCCGGCGTGCCGGTGCGTGTCGGCGATCACGCGTACGACGGCATGATGCAGCGTCACCTCGTCCCGGCCGTCGGGCCACCAGGGCACCCGGCCCACCGTGTCCAGCGCCAGCGCGTCGACGGTCGCGTCCGCGTGCGCCCACGCCCGGCGGTAGAGACCCACGATGTCCGCACGTGACTCCTCGGCGGTCGCCCACATGTCCGCGTTGGCCTCGGCGTCCTGTGCCACCCAGGGCAGCGGCTCGCCGGAGGGGCGGCCGAAGGTGTCCCCGAGGTAGCCCAGTTCCACGGTGGCCGCATGCTTGACCAGGCCCAGCAGATTGGTGCCGGTGGGCGTCAGCGGGCGGCGGCTGTCGTACTCCGAGAGGCCCTCGAGCTTCCACAGCAGGGCGTCACGGGCGGACTGGAGGTAGAAGCGGAGGTCGGCCTTGGGATCCGGTGCGGTCATGGCGGCAGTCTGCCGCTCGCGCGATCCCTGGTCACCGTGTTTTCCGCGCCGCCCGCGCGGCGGCTCACAGGCCGGGGCACATCGCGCCCGTCCCCTCGACGCGGCGGCCCCCCGGGCCCGTCACGGTCACCGGTGCCGGTTTCGCCGTCGGGTCGGCGGTGCGCTGTGCCGCGACGGCGGTGCAGATGATCTGTGCGGCCGCGAGGCCGGTCAGCCTGCCGACCGTCGGCGACAGTTCGACGGAGATCCGGCCGCCGCCCTCCGTCACTTCCACCAGCTCCATCGACTCGGCCGCCTGCGGCGCTTCGGTGGGGACGACCGTGGCGGCCGGGTCCGCCGGGGTCGGCGGCCTGACCGCCGAGCCCGCGAGGAGCGGCAGGTCCGAGGTGATCCGCTTGCCGTACTCCGGCTCGGTCGGCCCGAGGAACAGCACGTCCAGCGCCGCCTTCACCTCGACCGGCGTGCCGGTACGGCGCGGCACGGCGACCAGCGTGCCGCCCGCCACGAAGTACACCCGTACCGTCGGGACGACCCCACCGGCCGGACCGCCCGCCTCCACCACGCCGGTCGTGGGGATGCCGCAGGAGACGGTGAGCGCGCACAGGGCCGCCACGGCGGACAGCGCCGCGGCTCGGCGCCTGGCGCCCGCCACGGTGGACAGGGCCGCGGCTCGGCGCCTGGCGGCGCTCACGACCGGGACTCCCCACGCGCCGCGCCGCCGTCCAGCGGGAGCCGTACGGTGAAGACGGCGCCGCCCTCCGGCCGGTTCGCCGCGTGCACGGTGCCGCCGTGCACCCGTACGTTCTCCGAGGCGATGGCGAGACCGAGACCGCTGCCCTCGGTGCGGGTACGGGCGGCGTCCGACTTGTAGAACCGCTCGAACACGTGCGGCAGCACCCGGTCGGGGATACCGGCCCCGCTGTCCAGCACCTCGATGACCGCCCGCCGTGCCCCACCGGGCTCCGTGTCCTCGTACAGCCGGAGCCGGACGGGCCGTGCGCCGTGCCGCAGGGCGTTGCCCACCAGGTTGGCGACGACGACGTCCAGGCGGCGCGGGTCGACACGGCCGCGCAGCGCGTCGGGGGGCGGCAGTTCGCGGTCGACGAGGCCGGTCCAGGCGCGGGCGGCGAGGGTGCGGCGCAGGGACTCGGCGAGGTCGATCTCATCCAGGTGGAGGACGGCCGCGCCCGCGTCGAAGCGGGAGATCTCCATCAGGTCGTCCACGAGCCGGGTCAGTTTCACGGTCTCCTCACTGATCAGCCGGACCGCGGTGGCGGTGTCCGGGTCCAGCCCGGCGGCGTCCTCGTCGAGGACGTCGGTGACCGCCGACATGGCGGCCAGCGGGGTGCGCAGCTCGTGCGAGACGTCCGCGGCGAACCGGCGTGCCCGGGCCTCCATGCCGCGCAGCTCGGCCACGGACTTCTCCAGCGCGGCGGCCGTCTCGTTGAAGGTGTGGGACAGATCGGCGAGTTCGTCCGAGCCGTCGACGGCGAGCCGGGTGTCGAGGCGCCCCTCGGCGATGCTGCGGGTGGCGCGCCGCAGCGCCCGCACCGGCCGCAGGACCCCGCGCGCGGCGAGCAGCGCCAGCACCACGGCGAGGGCGAGCGCGGGCATGGCGGCCCGTTCCACGGCGGTGACCAGGGCGTCGACATAGGCCTGTTCCGTGGTCTGCGGCACCGTCAGGAACACCCGCACCCCGGAGGGGGAGCGCTGCTGCCCCTCGGGCGCGGCGAAGGTGACCGACATGCCGACGACGAGCGAGGTGTGGTCGCCGCTGCTGACCCGCTGGAAGACGGTGGCCAGGCTGGAGTCCACGGCCTCGCGCACCTCGGGTGTCAGCTCCGTGAAGGGATCGCCGGGGTCGGAGGTGGCGCTCAGCTCGCCGTAGGCGGCCAGCACGCGCCAGGTGCCGGACGGGTCGGCACGGGCGACGCTCGTGGCGAGGCTCCGCAGTTCGGCCTCGTGGGGAGGGAACGCGAGGTCCGGGGCGAGCCGGTCGACCTGGGTGCGCAGCAGGCTGATCACGGTGTCCTGGCTCTGCTGGAGCACGCCGGTACGCGCCTCCCGGAAGGTCAGGGCACCCGTGGTCGTGGCGGTGACGGCGGCGACGAGCGCGAAGGCCACGACCAGCCGCATGCGCAGTCCGCGCAACTGGGGGAGTCTGAGCAGGGCTGTGCCCACGGGGGACTTCTTCACCGCGCCGCGAACCGGTACCCGAAGCCGCGCACGGTCTGGATGTAGCGGGGATCGCGTGGCGGCTCGCCCATCTTGGCGCGCAGCCGCTTGACGCAGGCGTCCACCAGGCGGGCGTCCCCGTGGTAGCTGTGCTCCCAGACCGCCTCCAGGAGCTGCTGGCGGCTGAACACCTGGCCGGGGGAGCCGGACAGGGTGAGCAGCAGCCGCAGCTCGGAGGGGGCGAGCGCGATCGGCTCGCCGCGCAGGGCGACGGTGAGCCCGGCCCGGTCGACGGACAGCTCGCCGTAGGTGTCTATCTTCGGTATGCCCGCCCCGGCGGGTCCGCCCGTACCGCCGCCCGCCCGGCGCAGCACGGCCCGGATACGGGCCTCCAGGACCCGGGCCTGCACGGGCTTGACCACGTAGTCGTCGGCCCCCGACTCCAGTCCCACGACGATGTCCTCGTCGTCGCCCCGCGCGGTCGCCATGACGATCGGCAGGGTCTGGTCGAGGGCGCGGATGCCACGGCACACGTCGAGGCCGGGCATCCCGGGCAGCATCAGATCCAGCACCACGACATCCGGCCGGAAGCTCCGCACCCGCTCGAGACCGGCCTCCCCGGTCTCGACGGCGGTGACCTCGTGGCCCTGGCGGCGCAGGGCGAGGGCCACCCCCTCCCGTACGGCGCGGTCGTCCTCGATCAGCAAAACGCGTGGCATGGGCCCAGTATCGCCAGGTCATCCGGACCGCCCGGGATTTTGTTACCGGATGATCACATGAAACCTCCGCAGGGGCGGTCGTTATCTCTTCGTTATCGTCCGGGCCAGGTCCGATCACATCCCGGTCACAGCCTGACGATCATGAGCACGCACAAAGCGCCGCCCACCCGTGGCCGACGGAGGCGCGGCCCCGCCCATGCCCCCGCCCGCGGGCGCAGACTGCCGCTGTGGGGAGGCATGGCCGCCCTGGTCGTCCTGAGCGCCGCCAGCCTGGCGGCCGTGAACTGGACCTCCGCCGACCCGGACACCCCCGTCACCGACGCCCGCCCCGCGCCCACCGAGCCCGCCCCCGAGAAAGCCCGCCCCGACCCCTCCGCGAGCGAGGCGGACCCGTCGCCCTCGACCTCCCCGTCCGAGCCGGACATCCCGCTCACCGGCCCGGGCACGTTCACCACCGCCCCGGGCAACGGCGCCGAGGTCGGATCGGGCACGCCCCTGCGCTACCGGGTGGAGGTCGAGGACGGCCTCGACGTGTCCGCCGCCGACGCCGCCGAGCAGGTGGAACGCATCCTCGCCGACGAGCGCGGCTGGACGGCCGACGGCCGCTCGGCGTTCCAGCGGGTGTCGGGCGGCACCGCCGACTTCGTCGTCCGCATCGCGACCCCGGGCACCGTGGACGACATCTGCGGACAGTACGGACTGGACACCGGCGGCGAGGTCAACTGCAACGTCGGCGACAACGTGATGGTGAACCTCAAGCGCTGGCTGCTCGCCACCCCCGTCTACGCCGACGACGTGCCGTCCTACCGCGCCTTGATCATCAACCACGAGGTCGGCCACTTCCTCGGCCACGGCCATGTCACCTGCCCCGGCGAGGGGCGCCCCGCCCCGGCGATGATGCAGCAGATCAAGGGAATGCACGGCTGTGTGCCCAACGTCTGGCCCTACGACGAACAGGGGCGGTACGTGACGGGCCCCGCCGTGCCCTGACGCGCCTCAGTCCCCGCCGCGCCCGTCCAGCAGGCCGACGACCTGGGACCGTACGGCCTCCCACGCGGCGGTCGGCGCGTCGCGGAGGGTGCTCTCGCGCAGCGCGCGGAGGGCCTCTTCGGCGCCAAAGTCCACGGTGGCGCTGCCGCTGAGCACGTCGTAGCCGTCGCGTACGGCGACCCGCAGCCGGTCGCCCGTGCCGTCCCCGGCGTGCAGCGCCGAGGCCACGACGAGCGGCGGCGGTCCGCCCGGCTCGCCGGGCAGCTTGCGGTAGGCCGAGGCGACCGGCTCGCGCCAGCGCAGGCTGAGCAGCACCGGACGCTTGGCCACCACCTCGGCCAGATCCGTCTCCCGGACGCCGTCGGGCTCCAGCACGGTCGCCCGGGCGTCCAGGACGAGCGCCGCGGGCAGCAGACAGCGCAGCGTGCTGCCGACGAGATTGCCGCCGACCGTCGCCGCCCGGCGTACGGCGCCGGTCCCCACGCCGGACGCGGCCAGCCGGAGCACGTCCGGCACCCGGTCGTCGATCCGGTGCAACAGCACGGCGCTGCCGAGGGTCCCGCGCCCCAGCACGCCCGCCTCCGGCAACTCCCGCAGCGACATGGCCAGTTGCGGGAAGCCGTCCCGCTGCCACGTGGCCCACACGAGAGTCGCCCCGCCTATCGGTACGGCCCCCTCGGCCAGACACTCCTGAGCTTCGGACACGGACGTGGGCAGACGCAACAGCACAGCGGCCGACCTGCCTTTCTGGGGAGTGGGGCGAGAGGCGGGCGGGTGCCTCGGTCACCTGCCCACCGACAGGGCAGTTTTGTCGTACAAGTGGGGGCGCGTGCAGGGCTCACACAAGCACGCCCTGCACGCACCCCGCCACCTCCCCGGCCCGGAGTCGATCAGGCGGAGGGCACCTCGTCCACGAAGGACGTGCCGGAGCTTCGGTACCCGGCCACCTTCGCGGCCACCTGGGCCGGGGTGAGGACCTGGTCCTTGACGTGCAGGACGTAGTCCACGCCCTGGTCGTAGGCGCGTGCGGTCGTCGACGTCTGGCCGTTGAGGTCGATCAGCCACTGGTTGAAGTTGATCGACATCGGGCGCTCCGGCAGGTACGCGGCGTCATGGGTGCCGAAGTGCTGCCCGTCGACGTAGTAGGTGATGGCGTTGTCGTCGATGGTCAGGACGAGGTCGTGCCAGCCGCTGAAGCTGCGCCTGCTCTCGGTGTGCTGGTTGACGGCCTGCCAGGGGTCGGGGTTGTAGGTCTCCCAGGACGTCGCGTAGAGGATGTTGGACGGCTCGCCCCAGCCTCCGTTGGGCAGGTACTCGAAGTCGTACTCGGCGTAGTCGTCGGCCATCGGCGCCTTGAGGTCGTTGATGGTGAAGAAGGTCTGGACGATGTGGTCGCCGTCGGGGCCGTACTTGGGGGCGTCGGAGAACCGGACGCGGGCGGCGTAGGTGCCGTTCCTGAACTTCATGTCCTTGGTGAGGACTTCGGTGTGCCGGGTGGAGGCGCCGGTGCCCGCCGTCGAGGTCTCCATGTTCATCACCGCGTTGCCGCCCTCGGTGGCGAAGGTGACCTTGGACGGGTCCCAGGTGGCGCCGGGGACGCCCGGTCCGCCGGAGTTGGCGCGGATGTTCCACCCGTGCGCCGAGACGGCCGGGTCGGTGTGCGAGGTGTAGTCGAAGTCGTCGAACAGGGTCTGGCCGCCGCCCGGCGGGTCCGTGGGATCGGTCGGGTCCGTCGGGTCGTTGCCCGCGGGCGCGGTGCCCCACACGGTGGTCCCGGCGAGCTGGGCGGTGACCTTGTTCCAGTTCGCGTACGACGTCTGGGTGGCGCTGAAGGAGTAGTCGTCGCTCTGCCGCAGCGTCTGCCAGGTGGACTGGTAGAAGCGCAGCTGCAGGTCCCCGGTGTCGGCGCCCGGCGCCAGCGATCCGGCGGCCGAGGTGAAGCCGATCTCCAGATAGCGGTCGGCGGTGGCGGTGGGGTTGCTCAGCGTGCCGAACGTGCCGGTGATGGCGGAGCAGCCGCGGACCGCCCATGAGCAGGCGAAACGGTAGCTGGCGCCCGGGGCGTCGGCCTTGAAGTAGTAGCGGATCCGCACCTGGCTCAACTGCACCGGAGCCGTACCGGTGTTGCGCACCTTGAACCAGGGCTCGCTCTGGTCGGCGGTGGCGCCGGTCGCGCTGGTGCGGTACTGCACGGTCAGGCCGCCGTCGGCGGCGGCAGCGGTGCCGGTGGGGAGCGCGGCCAGCGCCGCGCTGCCGACCAGGGCGGTGAGCGCCAGGGCCGAGCGGGTACGGAGACCGATCGGACGCGTTCTCATGTGGGGGTCCTTCCTGTCAGAGGAGGTACAGGGGAGGTACAGAGGCGGTGCAGGGGAGGTGCAGGGGAGGTGCTCCCGCTCGCGGCGGGAGAGCCGGGGGGTCTCCTACGGGTTCACACGGCCGTACGGGCTGGCAGCTGGGGCGGGACGGTGTGCGGGACGCCCAGCGCGTCCAGGCGCGCCCGGTGTCCGGCCAGCCGGGCGCGGAAGTCCCGCCAGTCGGCGGTGGGGTGCCAGACCCGCTCGGCGAGGGCGCACAGCCGGGGGAAGGCGAGGTACTCGATGTGCGCGGGCGTGGCGACGAACTCCGTCCACAACTGGCCCTGCGCGCCGAGGATCCGCGCCCCGGCCCGCGGGTCGGCGTCGGGCGGCGCGAGGTCGAGGCCGTACACCGTGCGCAGGTCGACGATCTGGCCGGGCTGGGCGGGCGGCTCGGACGGTCCGGGCCCGCGCGCGTAGTCGAGGTAGGTGGTGCGGTGGTCGGCGTAGACGACGTCGTGTCCGCGGCGGGCGGCGGCCCAGGCGTGGGCCGGTTCGCGCCAGCTCATCACCGTGCACTCCACCGGCAGGGTGGTGTCGTTCTCGGCCCAGGCGACCGGCCGTCTGCCCGCCCCTACGACGTGCTCCGCGATGCGCGTCAGGAACCAGCTGTGCAACTGGTGCGGTCCGGGCAGCCCTTCGCGGAAGGCGCGGGCGATCGCGGCCGGGCTGCGCTCCCACTCGGTGGTGGGGCACTCGTCACCGCCGAGGTGGATGTGCGGCGACGGGAACACGTCCATCACCTCGTCCAGGACCGTGCGGAAGAACTCCAGGACGTGGTCGCCGACGCCGAGCACGTTCTCGCACACACCCCAGCGGGTCCACACGGTCAGCGGGCGGCCCGGGTCGTTGCCGAGTTCGGGGTGGGCGGCCAGGGCGGCGCGCACGTGTCCCGGCATGGAGATCTCCGGCAGTACGGTGACACCGCGCTCGGCCGCGTAGGCGACGAGGTCGGCCAGTTCGGCGCGGGTGTAGGAGCCGCCGTGCGGGCGGCCGTCGAAGCGGTCGCTGCCCGCCGGGCCACGCGTCGACTCGGCCCGGTGCCCGCCGACCTCGGTCAGCCGCGGGTAGGCGGTGACCGGCATCCGCCAGCCCTGGTCGTCGGTGAGGTGGAGCTGGAGCACGTTGAGTTTGTGCAGGGCCAGCAGGTCGACGTAGCGGCGCAGGTAGGACGCGGGCTGGAAGTGCCGGGCGACGTCGAGCATCGCGCCGCGCCAGGGGTACCGGGGCAGGTCCGTGATGTCCACGCCCGGCAGCTCCCAGTGGGTGGCGCGCCGGGGTGCGCCGGACAGCGTCCGGTGGGGGAGGAGCTGACGGATCGTCTGGACGCCGTGCAGCAGACCGGCCGGGTCGGCCGCGCGCAGCAGGACGCCGTCCGCGTCGACGGTCAGGCCGTATCCCTCGTCGCCGAGGCGCGGGCGGAGGGTGGCGTCGAGGGCGAGGACGAGCGTGCCGTCGGCGGCGTGCTCCAGCGGCAGTCCGGTGGCCGGTGTGAGGTACGCGCGCAGCAGCGCGGCGGCCGGTTCGGCGCCGGGGGTGATCCGCAGCCGGGTGGTGGCGTCGAGCCGGAAGCGGCCGGGGCGGCGGCTCAGCTCGCGGGGGCGGGGGACGAGGGCGAGGTCGGGTTCGGGCCGGGGCAGGTCCACAGATGGTCTCCGGGGGTATCCGTGCGGTCGGCGGACGTGGTTCAGCCTTTGACCCCTCCGGACGCGAGGCCCGCGGTCACATGGCGCTGGAGCAGCAGGAAGACGATCAGCGCGGGCAGCGCGAAGAGGGTGGAGGCGGCCATGGTGGCGCCCCAGTCGGTGCCGAACGTGGACTGGAAGGAGGACAGCCAGACCGGCAGCGTGCGGCTGTCCTGCTGCTTGATGATCAGGAAGTTGGCGTAGGTGAACTCGTTCCAGGCGGTGATGAACCCGAACAGCGACGTCGCCATCAGGCCCGGCGCCAGCAGCGGGAAGGCCACCTTGCGGAAGGCGCCGAGGCGGGTGCAGCCGTCGACCTGCGCCGCCTCCTCCAACTCGGGCGGGATCCCGGCGATGAAGCCGCGCAGGACCACCACGGTGAACGGCAGCGTGATCATGAAGTAGATCAGGGTCAGCGTGGGCAGCCGGTCCAGCATGCCGGTGTCCCGCGAGATGATGTAGATCGGGATGATCAGCGACTCCCAGGGCGCCATCTGCGCGATGAACACGGCGAGCATGAACTGCCGTCGGCCGCGCCAGCGCAGCCGCGCCACCGCGTAGGCGGCGCCGAGCGCGACGACGAGCGAGAGCAGGACGGCGCTGAGCGTGACCAGGATGCTGTTGCGCCAGAACAGGGCGAACCCGTCGGCGTCCACCGCCCGCCGGAAGTGGTCGAGCGTCCACTCCTCGGGGAGGAGCCGGGGGTCGTCGGACTGGATGTCGCGCGACGGCTTGAACGCGGTCGCGACCATCCAGAACACCGGGAAGAGACACACGGCCACGGTCAGCGCGGCGGCCGTGTTCAGCGGCAGACGGCGTACGACGCGGCGCGACGACGGGCGTGCTATGCCGCTCAGGGGCGTGCGCCCTCGCACGGTGCTGCTCACGGACGTTCGCCCTCCTGTCGGAACAACTGGCGGAAGTAGACGACGAGTACGCCGCTCATCAGCAGCACCGTCAGCATCGACGCGGCGGACCCCAGGTCGTAGCGCTGCTCGGCGAGCGCGGTCTGCACGGCGTACACCGGCAGGATGGTGGTGGCGTCGCTCGGGCCGCCCCGGGTCATGACCCAGATCTGCACGAACGCCTTGAACGTCCAGATGACCTCCAGCGACAGCACCAGCATGAAGATCGGCTGGATCAGCGGAAAGGTCACCGAGCTGAAGATCCGGGCCGACCCGGCGCCGTCGATCCGCGCCGACTCGTACAGCTCGCCGGGGACCGTGGTGAGCGCCGAGTACAGGGTGATCGCGGCGAACGGCACCGACTGCCAGACGATGAGCACCACCACGATGGCGAACGCGGCGCCGCCGTGCGCGAACCACGGGTACTCCTCGAACGAGGTGAACCCGAGCCCGGTGAGCACCTCGTTGACGATGCCGAACCGCGAGTGGAACAGCCACTGGAAGACGGTCGTCGCGGCCACCACGGGCACCGCCCACACCAGCACCAGCGAGCTGAGGACCACGGTCCGGCCGATCCTGCCCAGCCGTTCGATCATCAGGGCGACCAGGGTGGACAGCACCATGATGGCGACCACGTTGACCGCCATGAACACGAACGTGCGCCGCACCACCTCCCAGAACCGAGGGTCCGACAGCAGCGTCCGGTAGTTGCGCGTCCCGACGAACCGGGCGTCGCCCAGGATCAGCTGACGCAGCCGGAAGTCCTGGAAGGAGATCACCACCGCCCGCGCCAGCGGGTACAGGAGCAGGTACAGCATCCCGAGCACCGCGGGCGCGATGAGCACGTACGGCCAGGGGGAACCCCGGCGCGGGCGGGGCGGCCCGGAGGGGTGGGGCGACTTGGCGGTGCGCGGTGTGCGCGGTGCTCTCGTGGTGACCGACGCCATGGTCAGGAACCGCTGTTGAGGGTGTCGGTGATGGTCCGGGAGGCCTTGGCCGCCTCGGACTTCGCGTCGCGTCCGGTGAGTACGGCCGTCATGTACTCCTTGATCGGGTTCTTGGCCTCGACGGCCGCCCACTGGGGCGTGTTGGGCGTGGCGTGACCGTTCGCGGCGCCGACCGCCATCGCCGCGGCACCGGGGTCGGCGGCGACGGCACCGGCGAGCGTGGTCTTGTTGGGGACGTAGCTCATGGCCGTCGCGAGCTTCTTCTGCCAGGCGTCACCGGTGAGTTCCGTGAGGAAGGTGAACGCCTCCTCCTGGTGCGCGGCCACGGCCGGTACGACGAGATCGGAGCCGCCGGTGAACACGGCGCCCGGGGTCGTCGCGGTCTTGCCGGGGATGGGGAAGAAGCCCAGCTTGCCCTCGAGTTCCGGGTTGTTCTGTACGACGACACTGGCGCCGCCCGGGGTGGAGATGATCTGCGCGACCTCACCCTTGGCCATCACCTCGGCCTGCGGCGGCGCTGCCTCGTCGGAGTCCTTGGGACCCTCGCCGAGCGCCTGGAGGCGCTGGTAGAAGGCCATCGCCCGCAGGGCCTCGGGGCTGTCGAGCCCGCCGCGCCACTTACCGCCGGTCTCGGTGGCGAGGTCGCCGCCCTCGTCCCAGAGGAACCCGGCGAGGGCATACCAGTTCTGGCCCGGGAGGTAGATGCCCTGGGTGCCGTCCCGGTCGAGCTTGCGGGTGGCGGCGACCCACTGCTCCCGGGTCCTGATCGCGCTCGCGTCCACCCCGGCCTTCTCGAAGAGGTCGGTGCGGTAGATGACGACCCGGTTGGCGGCGTAGTAGGGGATGCCGTACTGCTTGCCGTCGTAGGCGCCGGGCTCGGCGAGGCCCTTGAGCCAGTCGTCGCCGCCGAGTTCGGCGACCTTGCCGGTGAAGTCGGTCAGGCCGCCGCTCTGCGCGTACTGGGCGACCTGGGTGTTGCCGACCTCGATGACGTCCGGGGCGTCATTGCTGGCCAGGGCCGCGGTGACCTTCTCGCCGATGCCCTCCCACTCCTGGATCTGGATCTTGACGTCGATGTCCGGGTGGGCCTTCTCGAAGCCCGCCTCGAACTCCTTCTGGAAGTCGGCCGAGACGCTGTCGCGCATCAGCCACACATCGAGCGCGGTCCTGCCGTCCGCGGTGCCGCCCGGCTCGTCGCCGGAGGAGCACGCGGTGAGCCCCGAGGCCATGAGCACGGCGGCGAGCAGGGCGAGGGAGTGGGCCTTCACGGGTCACCTCTGGGATACCTGGGGACGGACGACGCACACCACCCCTGGGTTTGACCAGTTGGCCACCAAGGGGCTTACCAGTTGGTGTCGGATGAAGGTGGCATAGACCAATCGCGGCGTCAACCCTTGCCGGGGGACAACGAGTTGACGGAAGCCGGAGGGATGTTCAGGGGAGACGGGGACAAATGAACCGCTAGACTCTGCTGACCAGCAGACCAGTTGCGGTCAAGGGCATACCAGTGCGTACGAGCGCACACCCGTGTCCGCCGCCCCGACGACGAACGAGAGCCCGCATGGAGATCGACGCCGCCACCTCGGGTGCGGTACTCAAACGTGAGCGGGTCCGGGACGCGATCCTCCAGCTCATCGAGGAGCGACGTCCGGGCGACGCCATCCCCTCCGAGCGCGCCCTGTGCGCCGAACTCGGCGTCTCGCGGCCCACCCTGCGCGCCGCGGTGGACGAACTGGTCGCCGCCGGGCTGCTGGTCCGCGAACACGGCCGGGGCATGTTCGTGGCGGCCGAGAAGATCACCCAGGAACTGGCCCCGGACCGCCATGCCTTCAGCCTCCCCCAGGCGGGCGGCATCTGGACCAGCAGACTGCTGGAGTTCCGCACCCTGCCCGCCGGTGCCCGGGTCGGCCGCAAGCTCCGTATCTCACCGGCGGCGGAGATCCGGTACGCGGCCCGGCTCCGCCTGGTCGACGGCTCGCCCATCGCCATCGAGCACCTGCACGTTCCGGCGGCCCTGCTGCCCGACCTGACCAGTGCGGAGTTCGAGCAGGGCGACCTGTACGAGCATCTGCACGACCGGCACGGGGTCGAGGTCAGCGAGGCCGTCCAGTCGATCGAACCCACCGTCGTCACCCGGGCCGAGGCCGAACTGCTCGACGTACCGGAGCTGTCGCCCGCGCTGCTTTTCGAGCGCCTGACCTCCGACACCCACGACCGTCCGGTGGAGTACGTCCACTCCCTCTACCGGGGCGACCGCTACCGCATCGTGTCCCGACTGGCCGTGGGCCCGCGCACCCACCCGCCCGCCCCGCACGAGGGGCACCATCCCGGCATTCCCCCGGGGGACCTGGCGCACGGGGATCAGGTGACGTTCTCGGCGCGTGGGGTGGTGCAGGGAGGCCTGTGATGTGAGGCCGCGCACTTACCGGCGGTCACGGCAACCGGTCCCGTGTTAACGTCCGCCCGTGATCATCCCGGACCTGGACAACACCGGACCAGTGGCGCCGTATGCCCCCACATCGCTCGGCGAGCTGGACCTGTTCGGCGACGGCTTCGTCCGCGATCCGTACCCCTGGCTGGACACGCTCCGCACCCAGGCACCCGTCCACCACGACCCCGGCACCGGACTGTGGCTGGTCAGCCGCCACCGGGACGTACGCCAGGTGCTGCTGGACCCGGCCGCCTTCCGCCCCGACAACGCGCAGGACGCCGTCACCCCGCTACCGGTGCCGGTCCTGAGGGTGCTGGCCCGGGCGGGCGTCCGTATCCCGCCCGCGCTCGCCAACAACGGCACCGACAGCCACGCCGGGCTGCGCCGACTGGTCAACCGCTTCTTCCACGCCCGGCGCGTCGCCGCCGCCGTACCGGTGATCGAGCGCGTCGCCGACGACCTGCTCGCCACGGCACGCACCCGGACCGCCACCGGCGACCCCTGCGACCTCTTCACCTCCTACGCCCAGCTCCTGCCCTGCCGCGTCCTGCTGGAACTGCTCGGCATCGAGGGCGTCGACGAGACCAGGCTGATCCGCTGGAGCGACGCCTCGCTGGAACTGTTCTGGGGCAGGCCCGCACCCGGCCGTCAGCTGGAACTGGCCGAGCTGGTCGGGGAGTTCCACCGGTGGCTGACCGCGACCGTGCGCGGCGGAGGGGCCGCACCGGACTCCTTCATCGGAGCCCTCGCGCGGCACCGGCTGCCCGACGGAGGGCCGCTGCCCGTCGAGACCGCGGTCAGCGCGTGCTTCTTCGTCTTCATCGCCGGTCAGTCCACCACCGGCCAGCTCATCGCCACCGTACTGCGCGGGGCGCTCGCCGACCCCGGGCTGTGGCCGCGCGCGGCCCACCCGGACACGGCAAAGGCCTGGGTGGAGGAGGTGCTGCGACGCGAACCGCCGGTGACCACGTGGCGCAGGACCACGGCGCGGGCGGTACGACTCGGCGGCGTGGAGTTGCCCGCGGGCGCGCGGTTGCTCCTGATGCTCATGGGCAGCGGATCGGACCCGGAGGTCTTCCCGGACCCGGAGCGGATGTGCCCGCACCGGCCGAACATCCGCCAGCACCTGGCCTTCGGCGTCGGCAGACACCGCTGCCCCGGAGCGGCCCTGGCCCGCACGGAGGCGACGGTGGCCCTGCGCATGGCGGCCCGCGCCCTGCCGGACGTACGCCTCACGGCGGACGCGCCGCGGACGCCGATGCTCGGCCTGCTGTCCTTCCGGGCACCGCTGAGGGTGACGGTGCGGCGGGCGGCCTAGCCAGCCGCGGTGGTGCGGAAGCGTGCGCGGTAGACGGTCGGGGAGACCCCGAGGGCCTACTGGAACGCGCGACGCATGTCCTCGGACGGCCAGAGACCGGCCTTTGGAGCACGTCGGCCTTGACGTGCCCAGCCCTCTCCGCCTCGCGCCCAACCCGCTTCGTCCGCAGGGCCGTATGTCCCACAGATACGGACGGCCCGCGTGGTGACCGCTCAGTTTCACAGCGTGCCCCGGTCTACCTCTCCGACAGCACACACCGAACGCGTCCCCGAGCAGGAGACCCAGCCATGACCGTGACCACCGCCCAGACCCGGATCGTCCCCCAGTCCCCGTCCCGTCTCGCCCGCACCCTGACCACCGGCAACATCTGGCTGGTCGGCGTCCTGTCCGCCGTCGCCGGAGCCCTCGTCACCGAGGCGTTCGCCCTCGTCGCCCGGGCGTCCGGGGTCCCGATGGAGGCAGCCGGTTCCGGGGCCACGGAGGCGGCCGAGATCCCCGTGGGCGGCTTCGCCGGTGGGGTGCTGTTCTGGTCGGTCGTCGGGATCGTCCTCGCCCCGGCCCTCGCCCGCTGGGCCGGGCGTCCGGCCCGCACCTTCGTGGCGATCACCGTGCCCCTCACGGCGCTGTCCATGATCGCCCCGGCCCTCGCCCCGCACACGGCCACCTCCACCCAGATCATCCTGGCCCTGTCCCACGTCGTGGCCGCCGCGGTGATCATCCCCCCGCTGGCGCGACGACTGTCCGCCCAGCACCGGTGACCCCGCCCCGGAAGCGAAGCGCCCCACCGTCGGCCCACGCCGACGACGGGGCGCTTCCTGTGGGTCAGCGGGCAGCCGCACGCACCATGAACACATCCACCGGGTCCTGGGACTCGACGACGAAACCATGGCGCTCGTAGAGACGACGGGCGGCACTGCCCTGCAAGACGTTGAGGGCCACGGCCACCCCTTCCGCGTCCGCCCGCTCCAGCACCGTGCGCAGCACGGCGGTCCCGAGGCCTCGCCCCTGATGACGCGGGTCGAGGTAGAAGTGCTCCAGCCACTGCCTGCCTTCGGCGGGCCGGACCGTGACGCAGCCCGCGAGTTCACCGTCGACCATGACGACCGAGGTGTGCCGCGTCGAGAACGAATCCCGCAGCCGCTGCCGCACCCGATGCTCGTCGTAGCGTCCCAGGCGCTCCAGGTCCGCCCGCATGACCACGGCCCGCAACTCCGCGATGACCTCGACGTCCGCAGCCACCGCGCCCCGCGACACCCAGCCCCACACCCCAGTGTTCATGGCCGGAGTATTTCAGCGAGGGAGACCTGTGATGTGCGTCACGTGTCTGCCGCTCGCGGGCGTCACGTGTCAGGCCCTCCGGCGGCGCAATCGTGGGTGTGCGGCGGGCCGTAACCCCCCGTTCACCTTCGATTCGGAGCAAGCGGCGCGCTTCCCGTGCCGCCGGGGCCGGATTCCGCCGCCGTGTCAGCGCACCCGGTCATCGGCTTTCCGGCGATCACGACAAAAGGCGCCCGGCGTCCCCGGAAAGCGGTTACGGAATTGAGTTCCCTGAATCATCCCGCGATGTCCCGGCGTGCTTCTTTGATTTGAACGACCCGCGCCGCCGAGCCCGCTGTACAGGCTCACGCGACCACAACTCCAGTCAAACCAAAGGCCGTTGATTTAACCACAGCGGCGGGCAACACTGGATTCCGGACCCGCACAGGGAGGGAGGTGAAAGACATGACCATGGAAATGACGATGACCACCCGGTGTGCCATCTCCGTGCGGTGGCAGCACCTGCGAGTGGTCATCGTCGTCGTCCTGGTGATCCTGGGTGTACTGACCCAGGGCCAGGTCGGCATGACACTGATCGACCCGCTTCTCCAGGTCAGGTGAGGGGAATCCATGATCCCCTCGTGAGGGCGGCCACCGAAACCGGGGGCCGCCCTTCGCCTTGTCAGGCTAGCGCGTGATGGAAACCGTTGAGTAGCGCATTGCCAAATCCCCGCTAGAGCTACGAATTGAAGGAGCGTCACGATCACACGGAGAGAATTCTTCGAAACGCGGCACCGTCGAATTCCTCCGGAGCGCCGACCGGAACGCCCTCCGCCTCGGTCCACGCGTGGAAGCGGTAAGGATCGATCGCCGCCCCAAGACACCACACCACGCGTCGCCTGGTGAACGCCAGCACCAGCAGCGTGGCGAGCGACAGTTCCAGACAGGCGGCGCGTCCCGGATAGAGCACACCTGCCCGCCGTACCGCCGCCAGCGCGGCGGCGGCCTGCGAGGAGGTCGCCTCCGCCCGGCACCACCCGCGCTCGGTCCACCCCACCACACGCACGAGGGTCCGAAACGGTGCGCGGATCAGCAGTAGCGCGAGCAGCAGGCCGAGGGCGCCGAGCAGCGTGCCGCACACGGCGCGGATCCTTCGGGCCCCGTCCGACCCGGGCCGGTCCGCGGCCATGGGCACCTCGGCGCCGACGGCCGCGTTGCCCGGCCTCGGCACGCCCGCCTCTCCCGCCTCGCAGCGGGCCACCGCCAGCAGTCCCCGGCTCGTGAGATCGTCGAACAGGCGTCGGGCGTCGTCCCGGATGACCTCGTGGTACGGCTCCGGATAGCGGTCGGCCATCACCCGCACCCCGGAGTCGAAGTCCTGGCTGCGCCGCCACTCCTGCCACAGCGTCCGCGCCACGGGATTCATCGCGAAGCAGTGACCGGAGCGGACGTCGAGCAGCACACTGCCGCCGTGCGGCACGCGGCTCTCGTGCACATGGTCGGGCACGCTCAGCAGGGGCATACGGCCTCCTCGCCACGGTCTCGGGCAGACATCCACAGATCCACGCCCAGTAGGCGGTTGAGCGCGGGAAACGGCGCGGGGAGCCCGGCCGCCGCCCGGTCGAGAGAGGCGATGACCCGGGACGGCTCCACGATCCCGAGGTCGGCGAGCGGTGACCGGGTCAGCCGCGCCCTGAGGTCCGCCGCGGACCGGCGGACACCGAGGTGGTCCTCGGCCGCGTAGTCGCCCTTGGTGCGCCGCCGCAGCACCGGGCCGGGGACCAGACCGCCGAGTGCGGCGGCGAGCAGCGGCTTGACGGTGAACGGGTCGGCCTTGTCCGTCACCGGCAGGCTCAGACAGGCGCGGACGACGTCCCCGTCGAGGAAGGGTGCCTGGGGCCACACACCGAAGTCGCGTGCCACGTCGACGAGTTGGCCGTGCAGCGCCGCGGAGTTGTGGAGTTCCGCGAGGACCGCCCGGGTGCCCGGCGTCAGCCCCGTCGGATCGCGGCGTTCCGACTCGGCACGCTCCCTGGCCAGTTCGGCGAGGTCCCGACGCGCCCGGCCGGTCAGCCAGGCCGCCTCGGGGCCGGGGGGCGGCCACCAGGCGATGGCGTCCGGCCACTGCACCGGACGGGACAGCGGGTTCTCGATCCGCACGGCCAGCTCCCGCAACGCGCTGTCCATCGGTGTCCGCGCCAGGCGCAGCGCCCGTAGCGCGACAGCCGCTGGGGAGACGTGGCGCAGTCGGCCCAGGGCGTGGGCGTCGCGCAGGAGTCGGCGCAGCCCGGCCGAGGCGGCCAGATCACCGAGAAAGGCGGGCGGTGCGGCCAGCAGCGCGTCCCCGCCTTCGCCCGTGAGATGAACCGTGCCGCCCTCGCGCGCGATGTGCGCGAGCCGCAGCCGCAGCCTCGTCACGGTGGCGGTGGCCGGGTCGGGCTGGTCCGGCACCCCCCGCGCCTCCATACGGCGGTAGGGCAGCGACGTGCCGTCGCCCCGGGTGACATGGAGCCGGATCCGGGGCGCGACCCCGGCGTGCCGCAGCGCGTGGTCGAGGTCGCCCGCCGGGGCGTCGGGGTGGTGGTAGACGAACGCGTCCAGCGGCTCGGGCGCCAGGTCGGCCGCGAGGAAGGCCAGCGAGGTGGAGTCCATTCCCCCGCTCAGGTCGGAGGTGACACGGCCCCCGCCACGGGTGCGCAGCGTGACGGCCCAGGTCAGAGCGGACCGCAGCCGAGCCGCGGCCTCCTCGAACCCGACCCCGTCGACCGGCCCCGGCCTCGCGTACGTCCAGCGGGTGACGGCACCGGACGGTTCGACGCGCAGTGCCTCCCCGGGCCCCAGCCGCCGTACACCGGCGAACGCGGAGCGACCCTCGACGAGTTCCGGCACCGAGGGGCAGACGATGTGCGCGGCGAGCGCCGCCGGGTCCGGGGTGCCTCCCGTCCCCGCGAACGCCGCCACCGCCGTGGCCAGGGTGGATACGACCGTACGCCCGTCGCGGGCCGCGTAGTGGAGCGGGAACTGACCGGCCGGGTCGGTGTACGCGGTGACCCGGCCGCCGTCCTCCGCGACCAGGAGCAGATAGGCGCCGGGCCAGCGCGTCAGCCGCTCCCAGTGGCCGTCCCGGACCGAGCGTTCCAGGTCCTCCCGCATCCGCTGGGGGTCGGCCAGACACCGCCCCACGGCGACGAGCCGGGCGCGAGCGCACTCGGCGCCGCTCACCTCACCGTCGTACCAGGTGCCCCAGGACCACAGCCGGTCGTCCGTGGACCAGACCCGGTCGGCGGGCCGGGACGGTAAGTGCCCGGTCGGCGGCAGGAACCCGGCGATCGCGGGCCCTGGGGTCAGACGGGGGTCCCGGGCGGCCGGGGGAGCGGCGTGTGAGGGGACGGACATGAAGGCCACGACGGGCTCTACCAGTAGTACTGGGCATTGGCGTCGGCGCTGCCGCTGGGCGAACTGCCCAGGGTGACCTCTCGGACATGGCCGAGATCGATCAGTGACGGTGCCTCATAGGGAACCGCGGCATCGAAGGGCGGGGAACCCGGGCCCGTGCGGGGCTGTTCCGCACTCTTGCGCTCGCGCACGAACCGGGCGTACAGGAATGTGGTCAACGGGGCACGTGTCATCGGGCCGCCTCACGGTCATGGGCACGACTGCCGGGGGAATTCGAAAGCCAAGAGGCCGTCAGGATAGCGACTGCTCTCCGCGGGCAGGTCATGAATCGGAAAGGCGTCGGCGGTGCGGTGCGGCGGTCGGCATAAGCCCCGGCGGGGGAGCACTGGTTGCCTTTGATGACGGGCATTCACTCATTCGAAGCCAAAAGGAGATTCCCTGCGGGTCCCTTCATCACTTTGAAGGGAGGCGGCCGGAAATCCCGGGCTCAGTCGTCGGCCGTCCCTGCGGAGGGCGCGTTCTCCTGGCCCCGTAACCCAAGGACGAAAGCGCCCTGGGCCTCCGCCTTGGTGCCCAGCTCGCTGCGGGTGATGTCGAAGCCGTTGCCGTAGGCGACCGCGCCCGGGAGCGCGAAGCGGTGCAGGGTCTCCCGGCAGCCCTCCAGCAGGAGATCGCACTCGGCCAACTGGCCCCCGATCACGATCAGATCGGGGTTGAGGAGATTGCACAACTGGGCGAGCGAACGGCCCAGCATGCGCCCGGCGTCCTTGATGACACGCATACAGACGGCGTCGCGCTCCCTGGCGGCCCGGATCACGTCCTCCAACTGCTCGAACGCCGCGGCGCTGGTCCGATGGCGGGCGGCACGGGCCTGGGCGATCAGCGGCTCGGCGCCGATCACGGTCTCCAGGCAGCCGCGCCCACCGCACTGGCACACGGCGCCGTCCGGGTCGACGGTGAGGTGCCCGATCTCTCCTGCCATGCCCCCGCGCCCGCGCAGCACGCTGTTGTGCACGATGATCCCGGCTCCGACACCCGTGGAGGCCTTCACATAGACGACGGTCTCGGCGTGTTCCCGCGTCCCGTAGGTCTGTTCCGCCAGCGCGCCGAGGTTGGCGTCGTTGTCGATCACGGCGGGCACCCCGAGGAACGCCCGGAGGTCACCCGCGGGGTCGTCGCCCGGCCGCCAGGGATGCAGGATCGGTGGCGTGAAGGCGCCGGTGCGCGGGTTGATCATCCGGGGTACGGCGATACCGACCGAGAAGACGTCGTCGCGCCGTCGGCCGGTCTCCTCGACGGCCTCGACGATCAGGTCCTTGACGACGGGGAGCGCGCGTTGCCACCCCCGGCTGACGCCTTCCGCGTTGACCCGGACGGCCACCTCGTCGAAGTCCTTGTCGAGCCTGCGGGCGACCACCGTGACATGGTTGAACCCCAGGTGGACCCCCACGCCCACCTCGTCGAGGGGAACCAGGCCGACCTTCCCGCCGCGGCCCTGGCCCTCGCTCCCCGTGCCCTGGGTGAGTCCGGCCTTACCCAGTTCCTTCACCGCGGCCGAGACGGTGGCCTGCGACAGGAGCGTGCGCCGCGCGATGCCGACCTGGGTGTCCGCCTTGATCGCGACGGCCAGGAAGACCTTCCTGCGGTTCGCTCCCCGAGTGGCCGTCCCCGGGAACTGGTTGAAGAAATCACGAACATCGGCCATCGAGCCCCCCGATCGCTGCTCGCCCCCGCGAAGCTTCGTCAGCTGATACGCACGGTAGCAGGTGGATCTTCGAATTGAACTCTCGGTCACTTCGATTAAATCCACGTTCCTTTGCGGCCGCCAGGAGCCCGGCATGCGAGCGCGCGACCGTAACGAATCGAAATTGACCGAAAATGTAAGTCCTGGTATCTGAGAGCCTGTTGACCCGGCGGAAGGATGGTGCGCGGATGGCGTTCGGACTCGGCTTCCACCCGTTGCTGCTCGGGGTCCGGTTCCTGCTGGAACTGACGGCCCTCGTGTGCTTCGGCATCTGGGCCTGGCGGGAGACGCCCTCCGGCCTCCAGTACGTGGCGGTGATCGCCGTCCCGTTGCTCGTCGCCGCGCTGTGGGGGGTCTTCGCGACGCCGGGTGACGAGTCACGCTCCGGCAGGACCGTCGTGGCGACCCCCGGACCACTGCGGCTGCTGCTGGAACTGGCCGTCTTCTTCGGCGGGGCGGCGGCCCTGTACGCGGCGGGAGCGCGCACCGTCGCCCTGGTCTTCGCCGCGGTGCTGACGGCGTATCACCTGCTGGCATGGGACCGGGTGGTGTGGCTGCTCGGGAACCGCGCACCTCGTCACTGAGACCGGCGCAGACCGGCGATGAGGAGTTCCACCAGGCGCCGCGCGTCGTAGTCGGGATCGCTCTCCGCCCCGACGCAGAGGTTGCCGACGCCGCGCATGAGTGGGTACGCCGCCAGGTCGGAGTGGATCTCGCCGGATGCGGCGGCGGCCTCGAGCAGTTCGGTGCAGACGGGCAGGAGGCGGTCCAGGAAGTAGGAGTGCAGGGTGTCGAAGCCCGCGCTGTCGGACTGGAACACGGCGGCGAGGCCGTGCTTGGTGACCAGGAAGTCGACGAAGAGGTTGATCCACCGGCCCAGTGCGGCGTACGGGGTCGCGCTGGACGCCAGCAGCGCCGGACCGGCCTCGGCGCAGGCGTCGACCTGGTGCCGGTAGACGGCGATGATGAGGTCCGCCCGGGTGGGGAAGTGGCGGTAGATCGTGCCGAGCCCCACCCCGGCCTCGGCCGCGATGGCACGTACCGGTGCGTCCACGCCGGACGTGACGAAGACCGTGGCGGCGGCGTCGAGCAGGGCCTTCTTGTTGCGCTGGGCGTCTTTCCGGGTGGACCTGGCCACCTGCCCCGCGCCCTCGTCGCTGTCGCTCACCGAGCTGTCTCCTTCCTTGTCGATCTCGTCGATCTGGCCGATCTCGCCGACCTTGGCATGCCGGGCAGCCCTGGGCTTGCCAAAGCGGAACGGTGTTCCGTATCGTTCCTGGTGTCGTTCCGGAACGTCGTTCCGGTTGCCCATGATGCCATATGGAGGACCACAGTCATGCAGTACCGCACCTTGGGCCGCACCGGTGTGCAGGTCAGCGCCCTCGCACTCGGCGCCATGAACTTCGGCCAGATCGGCCGCACCCCCCAGGACGAGGCCACCGCCATCGTCGACTCCGCCCTGGAGAGCGGCGTCAACCTCATCGACACCGCCGACATGTACGGCACCGGCGAGTCCGAGGAGATGGTCGGCAAGGCCATCGCGGGCCGCCGCGACGACCTCGTACTGGCCACCAAGGCGGCCATGCCGATGAGCGACGACCGCAACCACCGGGGCAGCTCGCGCCGCTGGCTGGTCACCGCCCTGGACAACAGCCTGCGCCGCCTCGGCGTCGACCACGTCGACCTCTACCAGATCCACCGCTGGGACCCGGCCACCAGCGACGAGGAGACCCTGTCCGCCCTGACCGACCTGCAACGCGCGGGCAAGATCCGCTACTTCGGCTCCTCGACGTTCCCCGCGTACCGCATCGTGCAGGCGCAGTGGGCCGCCCGCGAGCACCACCTGAGCCGCTACGTCACCGAACAGCCCAGCTACTCCATCCTCCAGCGCGGGATCGAGTCCCATGTGCTGCCGGTGACCGAGGAGTACGGACTCGGCGTGCTGGCATGGAGCCCGCTGGCGTCGGGCTGGCTGTCCGGCGCGGTCCGCCGGGGCCGGGACATCGCCACCCACCGCTCGGCCGTCCTGCCGGACCGCTTCGACCTGACCGCCCCCGCCAACCGTGCCCGGCTCGACGCCGTGGAGCGGCTCGCCGAGGTCGCCGACGAGGCGGGCCTGACGATGATCCAGCTCGCCCTCGGCTTCGTGACCGCGCACCCCGCCGTCACCAGCGCGCTGATCGGCCCCCGCACCCTGGACCACCTGCACTCCCAGCTCGCCGCCGCGGACACCGTGCTCCCCGCCGACGTACTCGACGCGATCGACGAGATCGTGGCCCCCGGCACCGACCTCGCCGCGCACGAGAAGTTCGACACCCCGCCCGCCCTCCTCGACCCGGCCCTGCGGCGCCGCTGACCGCAGGACCGGGCGGGTCCCGGGCTCAGGTGAGAACGACGAGCTGCTGGGTCGCCCGGGTCATCGCCACGTAGTGGTCGACCGCTCCCTCGACGCCCTCGCCGAACCTCTCCGGTTCGACGAGGACGACCAGGTCGAACTCCAGCCCCTTCGACAGCTCCGGCGTCAACGACCGCACGCGGGACGTCGTCGGCCGGAAGGCGGGATCGCCGATGACACAGGCGACCCCCTCGGGATGCGCGGCGAGCCAGGTGTCGAGGACCGCGCGGAGGTCCGACACGGCGCCGTGGACGACGGGGATGCCGCCGCTGCGGACGGAGGTCGGCACGTTGGCGTCCGGGAGCACGGCCCGGATGACCGGCTCGGCCTCCGCCATGACCTCCTTGGGCGTGCGGTAGTTGATGGTCAGCGAGGCCACCTCGATCCGGTCGAGCCCGATCCGCTCCAGCCGCTCCTCCCACGACTCGGTGAACCCGTGCCTGGCCTGGGCACGGTCACCGACGACGGTGAAGCTCCGGGACGGACAGCGCAGCAGCAGCATCTGCCACTCCGCGTCGGTCAGTTCCTGTGCCTCGTCCACGACGATGTGCGCGAACGGGCCCTCCAGCCCGTCCCGTTCGGCGCCCGGCAGCGCCGTCTCGTCGATCAGACTGTCCTGGAGGTCGCGTCCGCGCAGCATGGTCACCGCGCCCTCCCCGTCGTCATCGGCCGCGAGCACGCTGTCGATGACGTCGGCCACGCGGGCGCGCTCGGCCGCGACGGCGGCATCACGCCTGCGTCGGCGCTGCTCCGCCCGCGGGTCACCGATCCGCTGCCGTGCCGCGTCCAGGAGCGGCAGGTCGGACACCGTCCAGGCCTGGGGTGCCGCCTTGCGCTGGAGCGCGCGCACCTCGTCGGGGCCGAGCCAGGGGGCGCACATCCGCAGATACGCCGGGACCGACCACAGGTCCCCGACGACATCCGCCGCGTCGAGGATCGGCCACGCCCGGTTGAGGGTGTCGACCAGCTCCCTGTCGCTGAGTACCGCCTTGCGGAACGACTCGGCCGGAACGTCGCCGCCGTGCTTGTCGGCGAGGATCGTGACCAGCTCCTCCAGGACCTGACCGCGCGCCTCGTTGTGCGGTGTACCGCGCCCCGGCGCCCGGAACGCCTCCGCCCAGTCGTCGGCGCTCAGCCGGATGTCGCCCCAGTCGGTGGTGACCGTCATCCCCTCCGCGGGCGGCTCCTCGTAGAACCCGACGGCCGTCTCGATCGCCCGCACCATGTCCGCGGAGGACTTCAGCCGCGCGACGTCCGGACCGGTCTCGGCCGCCGCGCCCGCCCCCTCGGCGACGAGGTCCCGCAGCACACAGGTGCGCACCCCCTCCTCGCCCAGGCTGGGCAGGACGTCGGCGACGTAGTCCAGGTACGGCCGGTGCGGACCGACGAACAGCACCCCGCCCCGGCGGTGACTGAGCCGGGGGTCGGAGTACAGCAGGTACGCCGAGCGGTGCAGGGCGACGACGGTCTTGCCCGTGCCGGGACCGCCGTCGACGACGAGGGCGCCGCGGGAGCCCGCCCGGATGATGGCGTCCTGGTCGGCCTGGATGGTGGCCAGCACGTCCCGCATCCGTGCCGACCGGCTGCCGCCCAGGCTGGCGATGAAGGCGGACTGGTCGTCGAGCGCGGCGTTCCCGTCCAGCCCCTCGGCGGTGAACACCTCGTCCCAGTAGTCACTGATCCGCCCGCCGCTCCAGCGGTACCTACGGCGGCTCGCCAGCCCCATCGGGCTGGCGTGCGTCGCCGCGAAGAAGGGCTCGGCCGCGGGGGAGCGCCAGTCGACGAGGAGCCGACGCCCCTCGCTGTCGGTGAGACCGAGCCGCCCGATGTACAGGGGCTCGGGGTCGTCGGCCGTGACGATGCGGCCCAGGCACAGATCCAGACCGAAGCGCCGCAGCGCCCGCAGCCGTCCGGTCAGCTTGTGGATCTCCACGTCCCGCTCCAGCGCCTCCCGCCCGGCACCACCGGGCGCCCTGCGCTCGGCGTCGAGCCGGTCGGACACCTCGGCGATCGACTGCCGGAGGCTCTCCGCGACGGCCGCGAAGTGCTCCTCGTCGCGGCCGATCAGCTCCGCACCGGCCTTGGGGGAGAGGCGGTCGGAGAGGTCGAACGCGCTTGTGGTCAGGGGGTTCAAGCAAGGACTCCGATCTGAGATGTCAACAGATCGGCGATTGTGCGGCACCAGGGGGGCCTTGCCGCAAGGCCCCCCGTGAGCTATAAGTTGAGAGTGGCAAGGAGCGTCTGACCTCCTTGCCTTCGTCGTTTCACCCCTCGTCCCGGGCCTCGAAGCGCACGCGGAACGTCTTCGGCCAGTTCTTTCCGGTGAGCAGGAACTCGTCACTCCCGGGCACAGCGGCGATCCCGTTCAGCACCCCCGCACGTTCACCGCGTCCCCACAGGCCCGAGGCGTCGATGTCCGCGGTCACGCGCCCGCTGTCCGCGTCGACCCGCACGATCCGGTCGCTCCCGAAGACATTGGCGTACACGCTCTCGCCCACGCACTCCAACTCGTTGAGATACCGCACGGGTCGGGCGTCGCCGCCCGGCTCGGTGACACGAACCCGGCCGACGGCCGCCAGCGTCCCCGCATCCCGGTACGTCAGCCAGGCGGAGCCGTCGCTGGTCACCACCCGCTGACGGCTGGCCTGGTAGCAGATCCCCCACCCCTCGTCCGGGTAGGGGACGCGTCGGATCTCCCGGAGCGTGCGCGCGTCCCGCTCGACGGCGACTCCATTGCGCCAGGTGAGCTGCCACAGCCTGCGGCCCACGACCGTGAGACCCTCACCGAAGAACTCCGCGGGCAGGCGCAGACGGATGGCCGGAGGCTTCCCGGGCGCCCCCACCGCGACGGTGGACCTCCCGAACCTGCCCGTGCTCTCGTACAAGCGCCCGCCGCGCACCTCCAGCCCTTGGGTGTAGGCCCGCGGATCATGGTGGAGTACCTCGACGACGCGGACCTCCTGGGTGGCCGCGCCGGGACCGGGTGACGGTACGTCACCGGCCACGCCGAAGACCGCGGCCAGCGCCGCGACGAGCAGCCAGGTGCGGGTGGGGTGAGGAGCGCCCATGGCGCCTACCGTGACAGAGCAGGTGCCGTCCCGTGCTCAAGGCGGGGCTGATTTGACGCGCGCGAGATGCGAGTGGTTAATTACTTACATGAGTGAGGCGAGAGTGCGGCAACGCTCCACGGCGGACGAACGCAGGGCCACCGTGATGCGGACGGCGATCAGGGCGTTCGCGGAACGTGGCTACTACGGTACGTCCACCTCGGACGTCGCCAAGGCGGCCGGGATCTCCCAGGGGTACCTGTACCGGCTCTACCCCGACAAGGAGGCCCTGTTCGCCGCGGTGATCGAGCACTGCTCGACGGTGCTGCGGGAGGCGGCGGCGGAGGCGGTCGCCAAGGTCGCGAGCGGCGACCCCGAGGCCGTCATGGCGGCGCTGGCGTCGTCGTACGGCGATGTCGTCGCCGACCGGGACGTCCTCATGATCCTCATGCACGGCAACTGCGCGGCGTCGGTCCCGGCCATCGGTGAGGCCGTACGGGACTGCTACGCCCGCCAGGTCGAGTACATCCGGGCGGCCTCCGGCGCGTCGGACGAGCAGATCAGGCGCTACTTCGGCGACGCGCTGCTCAGCAATGTGCTGCTGGCGG
Source organism: Streptomyces sp. NPDC057877 (assembly GCF_042796855.1). Taxonomy (NCBI): domain Bacteria; kingdom Bacillati; phylum Actinomycetota; class Actinomycetes; order Kitasatosporales; family Streptomycetaceae; genus Streptomyces; species Streptomyces sp. NPDC057877. Next base: position 244,228 of record NZ_JBHVMS010000009.1, on the reverse strand, counting down.
CCGGTGCGTACGACCTGGACGCACCATGGGTGCGCACCCTGCGCACCCTGCCCAGCTGACCGCTCACCCTCACCTCTGGCCGCTTCGGCGGCCATTTTTTCCGCCCATTATGTAAGCGGTCAACCGCTTACATGCAAGAAAGAAGAGACCCCATGTCCACACCCAGCCGGGTCAGCGTGAAGGGGAGCGGGCCACTGCTGGCCCTCCTCGCCTTCGGGCAGTTCATCAGCGCGATCGACTACAACATCGTCTATGTCGCCCTGCCGGAGATCGGCCGCGCCGTCGGCTTCGACGCGCACAGTCTCCAGTGGGTGATCAGCGCCTACGCCGTCGCCTTCGGAGGCTTCCTGCTGCTCGGCGGCAGGGCGGCCGACCTGCTGGGCCAGCGCCGGATGTTCACCGTCGCGCTGACCCTCTACGGCCTCTCGTCCCTGGTCGGAGGCCTGGCCACCCAGCCCGGGGTGCTCGTCGCGGCGCGTGCGGTCCAGGGCCTGGGCGGCGCCCTGCTCCTGCCCGCGACCCTCTCCCTCATCGCCACCAGCTTCCACGAGGGCCCGGCACGCAACCGCGCCCTCGCGATCTGGGGCGGCGCGGGGGCCGTAGGCCTGGCACTCGGCTCGCTGCTCGGCGGCATACTGACGGAGTACCTCGGCTGGGAGGCCGTCTTCTACGTCAACGTTCCGCTCGCCCTGGGCGCGGCAGCCGCCGCCTTCGCCGTCATCCCGGCCGACCCGGCGCGGGAGCGGGGCCGAGGCTTCGACCTCGGCGGGGGCCTGACCGCCACGGCGGGCTTCACCGCGGTCGTCTTCGGGGTGGTGCAGGGCCCGGAGGAGGGCTGGACGTCACCGCAGACCCTCGTCTCCCTCCTCGTCGGCCTCGCCCTGGTCGGCGTCTTCCTCGCCGTCGAGGCCCGTACCCCCCACCCCTTGATGCCGCTGCGCCTGCTCCGCAACCGCAGCCTGGTCGCCGCGATGGGCATCACCTTCGTCTTCATGGGCACGTTCGGCGCGCAGTACTACTTCTTCACCGTCTACCTCCAGAACGTGCACGGCTACGGCGCCATGGCCACCGGTCTGGCCTTCCTGCCGTCGGCACTGACCGGCATGGTCGGCACCCAGGTCAGCGAATGGCTCCTGGGACGCACCGGCGTACGGACCACCATCCTGACCGGCCTCCTCCTCGGCGCCGGAGGCATGACCGCCCTCGCCCTCGCCCTGTCCGAGACCGGCGGCTACGCCTCCCTGCTGCCCGGCATCGTCCTGCTCAGCCTCGGCCAGGGGCTCTCCTGGACCGCCATGTTCGCCGCCGCCGGAACCGGCGTCGACGCCCGCCACCAGGGCATCGCCTCCGCCATGGCATCCACCACCCAGCAGATCGGCGGCGCCGTCGGCCTCGCCGTCCTCGTCGCGGTCGCCGGAGCCAGCGCGGACGCGACATCCGGCCCCGCCCTGGTCCCCGGCCTCCGCACCGCGGGCCTCACGGCCGCCGCCCTCACCCTCCTGGGCGTGGCGACAGCCCTGACCCTGCGCCGCCCGCCCACGCCCGCCATCGCTCACGCGGCTCCCACGGACGACGCACGTCCGGCGCGCGAACGGGCCAGCCACTCGCCCGCTCGCCAGGAGGATTAGAACGACGCCGGTCTGTCCACGTCTGTCCACTCGAAGGGCATGGCTCGGTCCGACGACGAGGTCGCCGCGCCGTGCGCCGAGTACGCGGACCTGATCGCGATCACCGGCGGAGAGGCGTACAAGGCGGGTGTACGAGAAGGCCGCCCGTGCGGTGAGCGGCTACCACGCCGACGTGGCCACGCCCGACGCCAAGGGTCTCCAGAGATCCCGCATGTCGGCAGGTCACCACTTACGAGCGACCGCTGTCCGAGCCGCCCCGTGCATGGACGGTCGCCGCCCCGTGCATCGACGGTCGCCGCCCCGCCAGCGAGGTCGACCGTCGCCGAGGTCAACCCGTCGTTGCGCGAGCCCGAGCGGAAGTGGCGGCTTCCGCCGCCTCCTGGAACTCGGCGATGGCACCGCCGTAGTCCCTCGCCCAGTTCGTCAGGACCTCGATGGGCTCGACGAGGGTCCGGCCGAGGTCGGTGAGGCGGTACTCGACCCGCCGCGGGACCTCGGCACGGCGTTCGACCAGACCGTACTGCCCGAGCCGACGCAGCGTCTGGGTGAGGACCTTGCGCGAGATGCCGCCGATGAGGTCGACGAGTTCGCCGTGCCTACGAGGCTGCTGACTGAGCCCGAAGATCACGAGCACGGCCCATTTGTCGGAGAGGATCTCGACGGCCAAGCGCGTGGGGCAGTCGGCGAGGAAGGATGATCCAGCCACGTTCCGCATGGACGTCGAAGGTACCAGGAGGTAACCCGCCGCTCCGTAACGTCGCCCGCGAGCAACGAAACCAGCACCAAGGTCTGGCTCGCCGACCGGTACACCAGCGACACCCCGACCTACGAGTACACCTACCGGGTCGCCGAGGAGAGTCCCGTCGCCGTCGGCACAAAGACCATCGGGAACAACGGCGCCCAGCTCACCTCGTACGTCCTCTACGACGGCTTCCTGCGGCCCCGCCAGAGCCAGGACCCCGGGCCCGACGGCGGACGCCTGCTCACCGACACCTTCTACGACGAACGCGGGCTGACAAGCAAGGAGTTCCTCTCCTACTACACCACCGCCGCACCCACCACGAGATTGGAGGAGCCGGAGAACGCGCTCGCGGTGGAGACCCAGAACTGCTACCTCTACGACGGCCTGGGACGACAGACCGAGCACCGGCAGATCTTCGGCAACGGCGACGGCGGAAGGCGGTGAGCCCTGGACTTTGGTGATGTCGGGTCCGGGGCTGGGGCCCGAAGGGTTCATCCGCGCTGAATCTTCCAGCCTGAGCGACTGCCTCGAACAGGGGTTCACCCGGTTGCGTTCCCGGCCCGGCGACTGGGAATGGCTGGCAGAAATCTCATAGCCACTGAGCTTCTTCAGCGTTGCAGCTCCAGTGTGAGGACTGCCTTGGCGATTGACGTCATGCGGTTGGGGCTGCAGCGGGACCTGCGGAAGATCCGCCAGGACTTCAGGCGGGCGACGCCGCGTTCGACGGGTGCTCGTGCCGCGGCCAGGGCACGGTTGCGGGTCCTGTCGGTGGGAGTGAGTTCCTGGAAGGGCTTGGGCTTGATGCCGGTGGTGAGCCATGGGCCGGCGCCCTGGTAGGCGAGATCGGCCACGATCGGAACGCCCTGGCGCTCGCAGATGCGGATGATCCGGTGGGTGCGTGCGGCAGTCAGGTCGTGAGTGCGGCCCGGCAGAGCGGGCGAGAGCCATAACAGCCGGCCGCAGGGATCGGTGACAACCTGCACGTTCACGCCGTGGCGCCGGTGTTCGTGGGAGTAGTCGGCCCGGCCGTCGCCGACCCGGTCGCACTCGGCGAGGGTGCCGTCGAGCAGGACGAAGTCGGGTTCGTGCTCGCGCAGTGTCTTCAGCAGACCTGGGGCACGCGCGGCGAGCTGGTCGACGACCGCGCTGGTGTAGGCGTGGGCGGTGGACTCGCTGATCCCGAACCCGGTGGCGATCTTCGCCAGAGTGATGTGTTCGCGCAGGTACACCAGTGCCACCATCGCGCGCTGGGACGGCCGGAGCTTGCAGCGCCGGTCGTCCTCACGGGTGACGATCAGCATGGTGACCCACTCCACGAGTGCATGCGGCAGGTCGAGTGCGGCAGGATGGATGACCAACGAGGCCCCCGAGCAACGTGATTGAGACGTCAGACACCTCGATCAACAGCTCGGGGGCCTCGCTCGTTGCGCTTGTCGGCCCATCACCCGATCGGTGGCGACCTCGAAGAAGCTCATTGACTCAAAGGGGAACGAAATTGACACGCTCTGATCCTCTCTCCTATTGATCAGAAACGCATTGGTTCATTCGTCGAGGAAGAGCTCTTCGATCCTCAGGTCGAAGAGCTTGGCGAGACGGAAGGCGAGGGGAAGGCTTGGGTCGAATCTTCCTGTTTCGATGGCGTTGATCGTCTGCCTGGACACGCCGACATGCTGAGCCAGGTCGGCCTGCGTCCAGCCCCGCTCGGCGCGAAGGTCCGTGATGCGGTTCTTCATCGGTATCGGATCTTGCCGACGACGAAGGCGACCACAAAGACGATTCCCATGAGCGCGGGGAGGACGGCGATATTGACGTCGCGGGCGACGAGGCTGGCGTCGTCCGTAACGACATAGGTGAATCCGAGGATCCACCCCACGCCGAGGGTGACCGCCAGCGCATCCTGCATGATCTTCCGTTGCAGCTCATCGAGCGCGCGGAGAAAGCGCGTGAAGGCGACGATCCAGCCGGTGCCGGCGGCGAGATTGGCGGCAACGGCGGCCCAGCCCGCCACCCGCTGTGGCGGATCCCATAGGAGTTGCGGGCCGAACTTGGCCAGGGCAAGGGTTGCCGCCCAGGCGAATGTCCAGAGCACGAGCCGAGCGCTCGCCTTGATCTCGTTAGGCGTTTGCACGGGTGCCACCCCCCGGTGCGATGTCAAGGACACTTGACACGCTACGAGGCGCCGCGCCTTGATGTCAAGTGTGCTTGACATCAAGTGCCGTCTGGTCAGTCATACTGATCAGAAGTGTCTTGGGTTCACTCGTCGAGGATGTAGCGGACGTGCGGGGCTTTGAAGTAGCCGGTGACGACGTGGGGCTGGCGTTGTCGACGGCGAGTTCGGACTGGTTCCTGGCCCGGTGGGTGTGGGGCAGGCTGCGTTTGAGGTCGGCGTTGACCAACTCGTCGGGGTCCAACTCGGGTGAGTACGAGGGCAGGAAGTGCAGCTCGATCTCGTCCTTGTGGTCAGCGAGCCAGGCCCGGACGGTCTTGGAGCGGTGGGCCGAGTGCCGGTCGACAATCAGGTGGACCTTCCGGTCGAAGTGCCCGACGAGCCGGGCGAGGAAGCGGCACATGACCTTCGCGTCGAACGACTCGGTGAAGACCATGAAGTGCATCCGGCCGCGGGTGCTGATCGTGGACATCGCGTTCACGGAGAACCGGTTCCCGGTGCGACGGACGACCTGAGTCTTCCCCTGCTCACCCCAGGTGCGGCCGGTGACCTGGTCCGAGCGGACGCCGACCTGGTCGGCGAAGAGGACTTCACCGTTCTCCGCTTTTGCCCTGGTCCGGATCGCTGGCCAGGTCTCCTCGCGCCAAGCGCGGACCGCCTCCGCATCCTGCTCGACGGCCCGCTTGTCCGGACGTTGGAAGGTCAGCCCCCACCGCTTGGGGTACTTGCCCACGCCGGGCTCCGTGAAGCGGACCCGATACAGCTTGAAAAGCAGCGCGCCTATCAGCCCCCGTGTCCACAGCTGACCGGATAACCCCAGGCCGGAGGGGTGTGATCGAGGACGGTCTGCCACACTGCGGCCTGCTCGGCCTCGGACAGCACCTGGTGTTCGCCGACGCGGCGGCCTCGCGGACGGGACAGCAGCGCATCCCGGCCGCCGGTCCGCCATTTCGCCCACCAGTTGTCCACGGCCTTGACCGACACCTTGAACAGGGCAGCGACCTCTGCCCGGTCCCGGCCCTCCACCAGCGCGGACACCGCCAGCAACCGCACAGCCTCCTGCGCGTCCGGCGACCAGGTCCGTGCATCCCCCACCAGCTCACTCACGCAGGGTCAACGAGCCTGAACCCAAAGCGTTTCGAATCAATAGAGCGCATGCAGCCGATCGGCGCGGGCCGCGTCGAGGAACTGGCGGGCCTCGGTCGCCGTCAAGGGCTGGAAGCGCCTGGGCCTGGTTGCGGTGGTCTTGACGTTCCGTGCGACGTTGCGGGCCAGCTCGTCCTCGCGGACGGCGTGTTCCAAGGCAGACTTGAGCACTGAGTGCACGTAGGTCACGGTCGACGGGGACAGTGAGCTCTTTCCAACCTCACGCTGACGCGTGGTGAAGGACGAGGACGGCCTTCACGATGTTGGTGATGCGGTTGGTGCTGCAGCGGAGTTTCCGCAGGAGCCGCCAGCCCTTGAGGGTGGCCATGGCCTGTTCACCGACACAGCGGATCTTGGCGTGGGTGGTGTTGTGGCGGCGCTTCCATCGCTTGAGGTGGCGGCCCCGGAACGGGACGCGGACAGGTCTGCCGGCTCCTTGATACGCCTTATCCGCCCAGCATGTGAGGCCCGCTGCGGCGAGGGCGTCGATGATCCCGTGTTGCCGGGCGGCGGTCAGGTCGTGGGTCGAGCCGGGCAGAGCCGGTGAGGCCCAGAGCAGACGGCCGAACGGATCGGTGAGGACCTGGACGTTCATGCCGTGGCGTTTGTGTTTCCCGGAGTAGTACGGGGTGTCGGCGGCGATGCGGTCGATGGGCAGCAGGGTTCCGTCGAGGATGACGAACGCCTTCGTCCGGATGGTCTTCATCGCCTCGGTCAGGGTCGGGGCGAGGGCCGCCAGGACCTCGATGACCTCACGGATGTAGCGGTAGACGGTTGCGATCCCTATGCCGAACCCGGCCGCGAGTTGGGCGTAGGTGTCACCGCACCGCAGGTGGGCCAGGACGAGCAGGGCCTGACGTGCCACGGGAAGCCTTCGCCACCGAGTCCCGATGCCCTGGCGCCTGGCCGTCAGTTGTCCGGCCAGGAACCGCAGAGTGCGGGTGGACAAGTCGATCGAGGACGGGTAGACAAGCACGCGAAGCTCCTGGCGGACACGGGTGATCTTGGTCGAGAACCCGTCTACCAGGAGCTTCGTCGCTGTGCAGGACTGTCCAACTCGCGGTCAGAGCAGCCAGCTTGGAAGATGCTCATTGTCCCGGGCGGCGCCGCATCCGCACCCCGGGCGGCATCCGCATCCCGTGCGGTGCCGCAACGGGCCATCGGTCACCGCTGCGGCCCCATGCAGGCGCGCATTCCGGCCACCCGGACCAGGCCCGGCCAGGATGCACGCCTGCAGGCCTCTCAGTCCGGCGACACCGGTCAGCGGAGGGGGACGTTCAGTTCCGCGCCGCCCGCGAAGTCGATCGTCTGGAACGCGGTGTTGTAGTTGTTGTAGAGGGTGTCGACACCGTCGATGACGAGGGCGAGCCGGTTTCCGGCGGGGACGTCGTAGGCGGTGGAGTACATCTCGACGTCGAGGGTGAACGGCTGCCCCGGCGTCTTGCCGTGGAAGCTCACGGGGCCGTGGCTGACCAGCTCGCCGATGCCGAGCCCGTTGACGCTGTAGAGGTAGGCGACCACCGTGCCGTCGGACCGGTTGCTGGTGACGGTCGCGCGCATGGTCGGCGTGCCGCGTACCTTCTGGACGGTGTCATAGCGCTCGGTCTGCCAGACGGCCGCGCTGATGCTGGGCAGCAACGGGATGGACACCGTCGGGGAGACCCGGGCGAACTGGTCCAGCATGCTGGACAGGAAGGAGATGCCGGCGTTCGCGCCGGACTCCAGCTGCGGGAGGATGTCCTCGTCGTCCGTGAACCGGAGGTTCTGCGTGCGGCTTGGGACGGCGGCCCAGCTCGCGTAGCCCTCGTACTCGCCGCCGGAGCGCGACTTGAGCTGGACGGGCTCCTCGGCGTCGATGCCGTTCTGGACGCCCTTGAGATGGTGGTCGAACCAGCGGAAGGTGTTGTTCCAGACGTCGTTGGGCAGCCCGAGCAGGCCGAGGCCCTCCGCGGTGGCGTGGTCGCCGGGGCGCAGCTCCAGGCGCTTGGGGCCGCTCAGCTTCTCGTAGAAGGACGCGTACTGGTTGGGGGCGAAGAACGAGTCGCCCCATGCGTTGGCCAGCATGATCGCGGTGTCGTTGGTGTTGAGCTGGGCCACCTGGTGGGCGACGGAGCGCTGCTCTGCCCAGGGGATGACCTCCTCGATGCGGTCGGTCTTCCCGCTGAGCATGATCTCCATCTTCTCGGCGGCCTCGGCGCTGGGCCGGCCCGTCGCGTAGCCGAGGCTGGCGAGTATCGCGGTGGCCTGCGTGTGCTGTGTCTCGCCCTTGTACAGGGACTCGACGAGGTCCGCCCAGCCGCTCATCGCGGATACGGCGTCGACGCGGGCGTCCTGGGCGGCCGTGAGCAGGCTGATGCCCGCGCCGTAGGAGACTCCGGCCATGCCGATCAGCTCGGGGTCCGCGGCGGTGTTGGCCAGGGCCCAGTCGATGACCTTGCGGGCGTCGGCGACGTCTTTGGGACCGGCCACCTCGATCTCGCCCTCGGACTGCCAGAAGCCGCGTACGTTGTACGAGACGACGACGTAGCCCTTCTCGGCCAGCTTCGTCGCCTGTGCGATGTACTCGATCTGTGGCATCGCCCAGCTCGTGGGGAGCACGATGACCGGGTAGTTGCGGCTGGTGTCGGTGGGGGCGACGACGTTCGCGGCGAGTGTCACGCCCTCGTAGCCGGCGATGTCGACGAAACGCGTCGTGGTGGGAAGCGTCTGGGAGGCCGTGGCGGCCGTCGGGGCCTCGACGGCCTGCGTGACGGGTGCGAGGCTGATCCCCGTTCCCGTCACGATAGCGGCCGTCAGCGCGGTGGCGGCGATGCGGGATCTGTGGGGACGGAGAGGGGCGGTGGGGGTGATGCGGCTCATGTGACGCGACTCCTGGACTCGGTGCCGTCTGCAGGTGGGGATCGGCACGCAGCGGAAGTACGCCCGCCGGGCCCGATGCCGACGGGTTCTCGCCTCGTTACCCGCCCGCGAACCGAGGGTTACCGGCAGGTAAGTCGTCGCTCCAGGATGGGGCCGAGTCGGCCAGGATCCGCTTGGTTCCACCGTTAGAAGTTTTCGGGGGAGTTGGTGACAGGTCACAAAGAATCGGGGGCGTCATACGCCGCCATAGCCGCCTGCACCCGTGCCAAATCCGCTGGTCGGGTCGCGTCGAGGCCCGTCAGAGCAGTGATCCGCCGCAGCCGGTAGTCCAGGGTGTTGGGATGGACGCTCAGCCGCTCGGCAGCGCCGCGCCGGTCCATGCCGCTGGACAGATAGGCCCTGAGCGTCGCCAGCAGTTCAGGCTTCCCGGCCAGCGGTGCGAGCAGCGAGGAGAGCTGTGCCAGTGCGGGCCCGGGACGGGTCAGCTGGTACTCCAGCACCACGTCCGTCAGCCGGTACGGCCCCGGTGGGCGGCCCACGGCCTGCGCGACCTTGCGGACGTCGTCGGCCAGCCGTGCCCCGTTGCGCACACCGTCCGGCGCCGCGATCACGATCCCCGCGGTGATCGTCGCACCCGACACCCGCATCATGTGCCCGAGGACGCTGTCCACCCACTCCGCCATGGCCTCCGGTACGTCACCGGCCAACCCGGCCGCGCCCTCGCCGGTCGGCTCGCCCGGAACCGGGAGCAGGGCCAGACCACCGTCCACGGACAGCGCCGACAGCACCACTCCGCTCACGTGCCGCTCCAGCTCCATCCGCAGCCGCCGCAGTTTGCGACGCCCGGCGATCACCGGGTCCACGCCGGGCGTCCGCTCGTCCGGATGCGCGTCGACGGCCAGGCTTAGCACGAGGAACCGCGCCGGCAGAGCGATACCGGCCCGGTCGGCCGCTTCCCGCGCGGGTGAGCCCGCCAGCAGCGCTTCCAGCAGCGCCTGCTGGGCGAAGTGCTCGACACCGAACGCCGCCTGCCGCTCCTGGAAATAACCTCCCACGCCGGCCGCCGTGACGCGCTGCAGGTACTGCATCAGCACCCGGTTCAGCGCGAGGACGTCCTGTACGTCCTGCGGCCTCACCGACGGCGCCAACGTGTCGATCACCACCTGCGCGCCCAGGTGGTAGGCACTGATCACCGAGTCGAGCATCAGCCCCTCCTCGGCACGGTGAGCCGCCGCCTCCCGGATGACGGCGAGCCGCTCACGCCCCGGCAGCTCCCCGGTGCGCAGCACCTCGGCGAAGCCGTGAATGCCTTGGTACGCCACCCTCATGGTCTCGTTGCGCAGTTCCTCCGAAGGCAGCGCGCCGTACGCGGGCAGCTGGCCCACGAGCTCGTCCACCACACGCCTGGCGAGGTCACGGGCGTTTGCCGAGAGCTGCCGGTGCACCGGTACTCCGCCGAAAGAGAGGTCCGCGAGGTGAGGATCGGTCACACGACGACTGTCGCAGACGGCGATTGTGCGGTGGCGGATTTGAGGTGATGGTCACAGTGGCGGAGACCAAGGTTCAGCGGTCGGTTGCTCCGGAGACCTCGGTTGGGGCGAGGAGCCGTCGGTGGAAGAGGTCGAGGACCTTGCGGGTGGGTTGGCCGGGTTCGTCGATGAGGTGCTGGGTCAGGACCAAGTGCAAGGGAATCAGGCCGTCCGGGTTTGCCGTGCTGTCGTCGAGGACGAAGCTCCTGGTAGACGGGTTCTCGACCAAGATCACCCGTGTCCGCCAGGAGCTTCGCGTGCTTGTCTACCCGTCCTCGATCGACTTGTCCACCCGCACTCTGCGGTTCCTGGCCGGACAACTGACGGCCAGGCGCCAGGACATCGGGACTCGGTGGCGAAGGCTTCCCGTGGCACGTCAGGCCCTGCTCGTCCTGGCCCACCTGCGGTGCGGTGACACCTACGCCCAACTCGCGGCCGGGTTCGGCATAGGGATCGCAACCGTCTACCGCTACATCCGTGAGGTCATCGAGGTCCTGGCGGCCCTCGCCCCGACCCTGACCGAGGCGATGAAGACCATCCGGACGAAGGCGTTCGTCATCCTCGACGGAACCCTGCTGCCCATCGACCGCATCGCCGCCGACACCCCGTACTACTCCGGGAAACACAAACGCCACGGCATGAACGTCCAGGTCCTCACCGATCCGTTCGGCCGTCTGCTCTGGGCCTCACCGGCTCTGCCCGGCTCGACCCACGACCTGACCGCCGCCGGGCAACACGGGATCATCGACGCCCTCGCCGCAGCGGGCCTCACATGCTGGGCGGATAAGGCGTATCAAGGAGCCGGCAGACCTGTCCGCGTCCCGTTCCGGGGCCGCCACCTCAAGCGATGGAAGCGCCGCCACAACACCACCCACGCCAAGAACCGCTGTGTCGGTGAACAGGCCCTGGCCACCCTCAAGGGCTGGCGGCTCCTGCGGAAACTCCGCTGCAGCACCAACCGCATCACCAACATCGTGAAGGCCGTCCTCGTCCTTCACCACGCGTCAGCGTGAGGTTGGAAAGAGTTCAGTCGCTTCTGGCAGCACTTGCCGATCGCGCAGCACTTCTTCTGTTCGGTGTCGAGTGCCTGGGTGCAGCACTGGCAGGTGGTGCGGAATCGGTCGAGGAAGGTGCGGACGTCCTTGGCGGTGAGGCGGGCGATCTTCTTGGTGCCGAGGCCGGGGATGAGGTGGAGGCGGACGCAGGTGGTGTAGCGGGTGTGGGTGTTCTCGCGGACCTGGAGGACGCCGTAGGAGAAGCCCCATGACCGCTCTCAGTAAGAAGCCAGGAAGGTGCGGCCCCTGTCGCCAGTCCGCGTACAGCCCTACACTCCGGGGCGAAACCGCCAACTCCCTTGCCTGTCAGGGGGATTCGTGCCCGACAGTACCTCCGCAGGAGCCGCGCGGGGTAGCCCCGGCGACGCGCGGACGCTCGCGCTGCGCGCTGAGGTCGAACGGCTCATCACCGAGGCGCAGATCGGCGCACGGCGGGCGCAGCGCCGCGCCAAGCTGTGGCACGCGGCCTATCTCAGCCTGGGTTTCCCCGCGGCGGTCCTCGCCGGAATCTCGGGCGCGGCAGGTCTGGCCTCCGCCGGGGCGCGCGTCCCGGCGGCCATCCTGGCACTGCTGTCCGCCGGTTTCTCGGCCGGGTCGACGTTCCTCCGGGCGGACGCCCGCCACATGACCAACCTCCGCCGACGCTACGCCTGGCAGAACCTGGAAACCCGCGCCCGCCTCGTCCTGGCCTACGACGCCTACGAGGGCCCCGAGCACCTCCACGCCGCCCTCGTGGGCCTGCACGAACTGCGCACCGCCGTCCCCTCCAGCGCCCTGATCCTGGCCGAACAACAGGCATCCGCGATCCCCACGCCACCGCTGCCTACGGTCCACCCGTCGACGCTCACGGCCCCACCAGCCCCACACCTGGCCATCCCGACCCAGACGGCACACCCACCCGTGATTCCCTCGCCGCCGGGCCCCACCGGAGATCGCCGGGAGTGAACGCCTGGACCATGGGGGTGTCGTGGACGTCAGGCCTTACCCCGGAGGTAATCGCCTCCACCTGCCAACGCTGGCAGGGTTGGCGATCTCACCGCGTCGCAGGACGCGGACCTGGACGGAGAGGGTCAGTCATGTCCACAGCCGCATCTACGGACACGCGTACGGTAGTTGAGGAGTTGCTGCGCAGGATCGGCGGCGGCGATCCCGAGCGCATCGCCGAGCTGTATGCCGAGCGGGGTGACTGGAAGCTCGACTGGCCGGAGGCCGAGCACGGTCGTGCGGCCACGCCGTGGATCCGGCACCGGTCCACCCGTACTGACGCGGCGGCCCACTACCGGGAGCTGGCCGAGTACCACGTGGCGGAAGACGTGGCGACTGAGGTCGAGCGCATCCTTGTTGACGGCAACGACGCCGTCGTGCTCGGCGAGATCCGGCAGACGGCCCGGCCCACCGGGCGTGCGTACCGGGCGCGGTTCGCGCTGCATCTCACCGTCGAGGACGGTCTTGTCACCCGGCACCACGTGTATGAGGACAGTCTCGCCGTCGCCCAGGCGTTTGAGGTGGGGAGTCGGTGACGGTCACCGGCGTGCTGGTGGTGGAGGGCGGTCGCCTCGGCTCCGGCGTGCTGGTGAGAGAGGGTGGTCGCCTCGGCTTCGGCGCCCCCTGCCGCGCGGATGCCGTACCCGCGCGGCAGGGGGCGCCGGACTCTACCCGAGCGTGAGCATCGCCTCGGCGACCTCGTCGGCCGCCGCAGCGGGGAGTGCGGTGGCGGTCTCCTCGAGGACGAGCAGCCGTGCCCCGGGGATCTCGCGTGCGATCGCCTCGCCGTTGCCGACGGGGAAGAAACGGTTGCGGCGACCGTGGACGACGAGTGCGGGGACCTTGATCTCGGGCAGGCGCTCGCGCCAGCGGGGTGCGCAGTCGAGCCGGGAGAACACCATGCCCAACTGGTTGGCCAGCTGGACCGCGGCTCCGGTGCCGGGCGTGCGGTCCCAGACGCGCGCGGCGTTCGCGCGGGCGGCGGCGGGGTCGTCGCCGAGGATCTCCGCGCCGACGGCGGCGAACTCCGCCACCGCCTCGCGGTCGGTCCAGTCGGGCCCCGGACGCGCGAACAGCCGCTTCATCGTCGCCGGGTCGTGGTCGGGGAGGTCGTCGTCGGGCGGGCCGGGGGCAACCGGGCGGGTGCCGACCAGGGTGAGCGCCGAGAACGTGCCCGGATGGTCGAGCACGGCCACCTGGGCGACCATCCCGCCGACACCGATCCCCGCGAGGTGCGCGGGCCCACCGCCGAGCGCGTCAGCCAGGGCCGCCGCGTCGGCGGCGAGGTCACGCAGGGTGTAGGCGGGCGCCTGGGGGTCCGCCGTCGTGGACTCCCCGCTGTCACGCAGGTCGTAGCGCACCACACGGCGCCCGGCGGCGGCGAGCCGTTCGCACAGCGCGTCGGGCCAGGAGAGCATCGTCGTCCCGCCCGCGAGCAGGACGAGTGGCGCGTCGTCGTCACCGAACGACTCGATGCCGAAGGCGATGTCATGGGCGATGATTCGAGTCATGCCAGGGCAGACCCGATCCCCCGCCCGAACTCATCGCTCACGCCCAGACGACGTCGCGGGACCACCGGGACGGTGCGGCGTCCCGGCATGCCGTCGGACTCGGTAGGGTACGGACCCGGCGTGGCAGGTGTCGGTGAGGGGGGAAGCGTGGCGTACCTGGTCGAGTTGCCCGTGTCCGGGGCGGGCGGTGAGGGGGAGGGGTCCGCCGCATTGTCGGTGAAGGTCCAGGTCGACGAGGCCGCGGACGGGCTGGTGCAGGTCGCGCGTCCCGGGCAGGTCGTGGCGCGGGCGACGCGGTCGCTGGGCGACATGCTCGCCGGGATCCGGCCCGTCGCGGAGAACTTCGTCGACGGGTTCCGTGACATGGCACGGCAGCCCGAGGAGATCGGCGTCGAGTTCGGCCTGTCCCTGTCGGCCGAGGCGGACGTGGTGATCTCCCGGACAAGCGGTCAGGCCAACTTCAAGGTCACCCTGACCTGGCGCAATCCCCCGTCCGGCGAACCGGCGGCGGACGCGGCGGGATGACAGGGCCCGCGTTACCTCCCGAGCGGGCCATGGGTCCGGGCCCGGCCGTCCTACGGGTCCGCGACGGTCGCGGGCAGCCCGTCGGCGTTGCCTTCCTGGTCTCCGACACGCTCGCCCTGACCTGCGCGCACGTGGTCCACGCGGCCCTGGGCACGGCGGGCGACGCGGCGCCTCCCGCTTCCGCCCGGATCCAGGTCGACCTGCCCCTCGTACCCGCCCCGCAGCCCGACGGCGGAGCGCCCGCGACCGCGGCCGGTGTCGAGCACTGGGTGCCGCCCCGGGCACCCGGCGGGGGAGCACCGGTGCCCGCCGCCCGCGCCGGGGCACCGTCCGGGCGAAGGCGCGACGCCGATGTCATCGAGCCCGCCGACGTTGCCGTACTACGGCTGGAGGCGCCGCTCCCGGGAGCGGTCCCGGTGCGGTTGGTGGACGCGGACGTCCTGTGGGGGCACCCGGTGCGGGCGTTCGGGGTGCCCGCCGGACGGTCCGGTGGTGTCTGGCACGCGGGGGTGTTGCGGGGGCGGCAGGCCGATGGCTGGGTGCAGGCCGATCTCGTCGGTGACGGCTATCCGGTGTCGCGGGGTTTCAGCGGTGGGCCGGTGTGGGACGACCGGCTGTCGGGCGTGGTCGGCATGGTCACGGTGGCCGAGTCCGGGCAGCCCCCGGTCAGTTACCTGATTCCCACCCGCGGGCTGCTGGCCGTCCGGCCCGAGCTGCGCGCGGTCACGCTGCCGCCCTCGCCGTTCCGTGGGCTGTCGGCGTTCCAGGAGACGGACGCGGCGGTCTTCCACGGCAGGCGGGCCGAGAGCGACGAGGTGGTGCGGGCGCTGACCGTCGAGCACCGGGTCACCGTCGTCGGACCGTCGGGGTCCGGCAAGTCGTCGCTGGCCCTGGCCGGGGTGGCGCCTCGGCTGCGCGCGGAAGGCGCTCAGGTGGTGGTCCTGAGGCCGACGCCCGGCAGCAGTCCGCTTACCGCCTTCGCCGCGGCACTGCTGCCCCTGCTGGAACCCAACCTGCCCGAGGCCGAGCACCCCGACCGGATCGCGGAACTCGCCGAACTGCTGCGCCGCCAGGGCCCGGCGGATGTCGTGGCGCGGCTGCTCCACCTGCGGCACGCCAGCACACTGCTCGTCATCGTCGACCAGTTCGAGGAGGCCCTCGCCCTGGAACCGCACACCGTCGACGAGTTCGCCGACCTGCTCACCGGCGACACGCTGCCCGACACCGTCCGGGTACTGATCACACTGCGCGCCGACTTCCTGGAGCCGGTGCTGACCCATCCGCGGTTCGGCCCCGGGATCAGCGGGCACCTGCACGCGCTCGCCCCACCGGGCCCGGAGCAACTGCGCGAGATCGTGACCGCTCCCGTCGACGCCGTACCCGGCGTGTCCTACGAACCGAACCTCGCCGCACGCATCCTCGCCGACACCGGCCCCGGCCCGGGGGAGCTGCCGCTCCTCGGCCTCACCCTCGACCTGCTGTGGCAGCGGCAGGAAGGCGGCCTGCTGACGCACCGGGCGTACGAGGAACTCGGCGGTGTCACCGGCGCGTTGGGCGAACACGTCGATCAGGTCTGGGACGCGTGCGTGCCGCCGGAGGACGAGGAGGCGGCCAGGCGGCTGTTCACCCGGCTCGTCCGGATCCCGACCGGCATGCCCGCGCCCACCCGCCGGATGGCACTGCGCACCGAGCTGGGCGACGGGGAGTGGCGCGTCGCGCAACGGCTGGCCGGGACCCGGCTGCTGGTCGTCGGCAGCAACGCCGAGGGCACCGAGACCGTGGAACTCGCCCACGAGGCGCTGATCGGCGGGTGGCGCAGACTGGCCGACTGGACCAGCGGGGACCGGGCCTTCCTGGAGTGGCGGGCCGCGCTGCAACAGGACCTGGACCGTTGGGGGCAAGCCGAGCGCGCTCCTCAGCTGTTGCCGACGGACCTTCAACTCGCCCAGTCGGCAAGATGGTTGAGCGAGCGGCCCGGTGAACTGACCGACGCGGAACGGCACTATCTGGACGCCGGTCGCGCGCACCGCCGTACGCGGGTCCGCAGGCGGCGGGCGCTGCTGTCGGCGGTCAGTCTCGTCGTCCTGCTGGTCCTGGTGGCCCTGTTGTCGTTCCACGTCACGCGCGAGGAGAGCCGGGAACGCGCGGCACAGGCCGCGTCCCGCGCCCTGGCCGTCGCCGCCGAGGACGAGACACGCACCGAACCGGCCCTCGGCGTCCTCAAGGCGCTCGCCGCCCACCGGACCGCGTCCACGCCGGAGGCGCACAACGAACTCCTCCGGCAGTACCTGCGGTACCAGGGCTACGACCGGGTGCTGTCCGGCGTGCTGGGCACGGTCAGGCAGTTCACCACCAGCGCGGACGGCGACGTCGTCCTGGCCACCTCGCACCTGGGCCGGGCCGTCCTGTACGTCGGCGCGACCTCCGGCCCGGTACGCAGCGCCCAGGTGCCCTCGACCGGGCAGGTCCTGGAGGTCGCGGTGTCCGCGGACGGCAGGCGCGTCGCCTACGTCCAGGCGGACGGCAAGGCCGTCTGGTTCGAGGTGGACCCCGACGCCGACGACCTGCTCGGCCCGGTGCACCGGCTGCCCGACGCGCCGGGCACCGGCGTCAGCTGGGACCCGTCGGTGCGCCCCGCGATGTCGGCGGACGGCCGCCTGTTCGCCGCGCGCGTCCGGGGCCGTCTGGTGTGGTGGAACCTGGACAGCGACACGCTCGCCGGTGACGTGCCCGCGCCCCAGGACTTGACCAACGCGCTCTGGTTCGGCCCGGACGGGAGGACGCTGCTGACGACGGTCTACACGGCGGCGGGCGCGCAGGCCCTGAATTCCGTGGACATGGAGACCGGCCGCGCCACGCGACTCCTGTCCGAGGTCCAGGAGATCTACCTGTCCGGGGACCGCCGCACCGCCGTCGTGTGCCGTGAGGAGAACGACCAGTCCGTCGTCAGCCGTCATCGGATCTCCGACGGTGCCGCCATCGGCCGCCCCTACCGCGAACGGGACGAGGCGTACACCACGGCCCTCTGCACGGTGTCCGCCGTGGACGCGACCGGGCGGCGCGTCGCGCTGAGCTGGGCCGAGGAAGTGCGCCTGATGGACCTGGACACGGGCGAGGCGATCTCCAGTGTTTCGCTGCCGGAACCCGCCTCCACCGACTTCACGCCCGCACCCCTCCTCTCCGAGTCCCACGGCAGGCTCACCTACGCGGGCGGGCAGGGCTCGATGATCGCCTTCGTGGACCTGTCTACCGGCGGGAGGCCGCCGAAGGCCGCTCAGGAACGGCTCACCGCCGACGGCAAGCGGACGATCCTCGTCCTCGCGGACGGCTCCCGCATGGAGCTGCGCCCGGCCGACCCTGAGCGCAGCGGGCGCGTCCTCGCGCGGGCGACACGCGCGAAGCCGTACTGGTTGCCCGAGGAGACCGACGTGCCCGTCCTCCACGACACCGGCGGGCTCGTCGCCGACCGCGAGGCGCGGAACGTGGTGGTCGTCCGTGACACGTCGACGCTGCGCGAGGTGGCCACCGTGACCGCCGTCCGCCCGCCAAAGACCCCGCACGGCACCCGAACCGTCCGGGACCTGGACGTGAGCGGGGCGCTCAGCTTTCGCGATCAGAAGCACGAGTTCCGCTACCACTTCGACCACACCGGCCACCTGCTGACCGTCTCCGGCACGGTCGTCCAGCAGTGGGACCCGCGCACGGGCGTGCAGACCGCCCGCTTCGACGCCGGTGCGCTGCGCCCCGACGACGAGCCCGACGCGCTGATGACGATCGCCCCCTATCCCGAACGGAACAAGGTCTCCGTGATCGTGCGGGGACAGCCCGGCATCCGCGTCGTCGACATCACGGACGGACGGATCACGGACCGCATTCGCACCGAGGGCGAGGTCCTCTCCGTCCAGTTCGCCTCCGACGGCCGGTATTTCGCGGTCATGCGGCCCGAGACGGGACTGGAGGTGTGGCAGCGCGGAGACTCCCCACGCAAGGTGATCGGCCCGCTGAGCACCATCGGCGAGAACAGCATCACCCCCTACCGTGCCGTCTTCCTCGACGACGACCGCTTCCTGATCGCCGCCGAAAACGCCGTACGCACCTACCGGATCGGCGGACGCGGCTACGACGAGTCGTATGTGCTCGACCCATCGACTACGGGGGAACTCTCCTTCATGGACGTGTCCCGGGACGGAAACACCGTGATCAAGGGCGCCTTCGAGGAAACGGGCAGCGCCCTGGTCCTCGATCCCGAGGTGTGGGCGCGGGAGTTGTGCCGTCTCGTCGGCGGCCGGGCGTTCACGGCGGACGAGCGCGACGATCTCCCGGCGGAGGCGGAGACATGGCGGCTGTGCCCGTAGTGCCACAGGTTTGGAGATACGACAGTTGTGCCCGTAGTGCCACAGGTTTGGAGACACGACAGTTGTGCCCGTAGCGCCACAGGTTTGACGACGAGGGACCGAATGAACGGGGGACGCATGGCGTATCTGGTCGAACTACCCGTGTCCACGGCCGGTGGCGCCCCGGGCGTGGCACCGCGGGGCAGGACGGACACGGTCCGGGTGCAGATCGAGGAGGTGTCCGACGCGCTGGTCGAGGTCGCCCGGCCGGGGCGGGTCGTGGCGCGGGCGGCCCGGTCGCTGGGCGACATGCTCGCCGGGATCCGGCCCGTCGCGGAGCACTTCGTCAGCGCCTTCCGCGACCTGCCGGACGGCCCCGACGAGATCCGCGTCGAGTTCGGCCTGACCCTGTCCGCCGACGCCGACCTGGTGATCTCCCGGAGCACCGGACAGGCCAACCTCACGGTCACCCTGACCTGGCAGCGGCCGTCGGACCGGGCGGCGGAATGACGACGGCACAGGAGCCGCACCGGCAACCGGCGGCCATCGGCCCGAAGGCCCTGGACAGGGCGCTGCTGCGCATCCTCGACGCACGCCGCCAGCCCGTCGGCGTCGGCTTCCTGGTGTCCGACACGGTCGCCCTGACCTGCGCGCACGTGGTCTCCGCCGCCCTCGGCCCACCGGCCGACACACCACCGGAACCCGGCGCGCGCGTCCTGGTCGACCTGCCGCTCGTGCCCGGCGCGCCGCAGGCGGAGGCGGTCGTCGAGCTGTGGGTCGCGCCCGCGGGCACGGCCTCCGACGTCGCCGTGCTGCGGTTCGCGGCCCCGCTGCCGGGCGCGGGGCCCGTGCGGTTGGTGGACGCGGACGTCCTGTGGGGACACCGGGTACGGGCGTTCGGGGTGCCCGCCGGACGGTCCGGTGGTGTCTGGCACGTGGGGGTGTTGCGGGGGCGGCAGGCCGATGGCTGGGTGCAGGCCGATCTCGTCGGTGACGGCTATCCGGTGTCGCGGGGTTTCAGCGGTGGGCCGGTGTGGGACGACCGGCTGTCGGGTGTGGTCGGCATGGTCACGGTGGCCGAGTCCGGGCAGCCGCCGGTCAGTTACCTGATCCCCACCGGCGGGCTGGTGGCCGCCTGGCCCGAACTGGGCCCCCTCGTGCTGCCGCCCTCGCCGTTCCGCGGACTCGAGGCCTTCGGGGAGGCCGACGCCGAGATCTTCCACGGCAGGCGGAACGAGAGCGACAGGGTCGCACGGGCGCTCGACGAGCAGCAGTGGGTCACCGTCGTGGGCCCTTCCGGTTCCGGCAAGTCGTCGCTCGCCCTCGCCGGTGTGGCGCCACGGCTGCGTGCGCGGGGAGCCCGCGTCGTCGTCATGCGGCCCGCGTCCGGGAGCAGCCCCCTCGCGGCCCTCGCCGCCGCGCTGCTGCCCCTGCTGGAACCCGACCTGCCCGAGACCCGCCGCCTCGCACGCCTACCCGAACTCTCCGGCGAACTGCGCCTCAACGGCCTCGCGGAGACGACGGACCGCCTGCTCGAAGTCCAGGGCGCCAGTCGACTCCTCGTCGTCGCCGACCAGTTGGAGGAACTGCTCCAGCAACCCCCGGACGCCGTACGCGAACTGGCCGACCTGCTGTTCGCCGCCGACGCCCTGCCTCCCGCCGTACGCGTACTCGCCACCTTGCGCGCCGACTTCCTCGAACCCGTCCTCGGCCACCCGCAGCTCGGCCCCGTCACCGGCCGCCACCTGCACGCCCTCGCCCCGCTCGGCGAGAACGGGCTGCGCGAGATCGTCACCACCCCCGTCGACACCCTCCCGGCCGTCTCCTACGAGCCCCATCTCGCCGCGCGCATCCTCGCCGGCACCGGCACCGGACCGGGCGTCCTGCCGCTCCTCGCCCTCACCCTCGACCTGCTGTGGCAACGGCAGGAGGACGGCGTACTCACCCACCGCGCGTACGACGAACTCGGCGGTGTCACCGGTGCGCTCGGCAACCACGCCGAACGGGTCTGGGCCGAACACGTGCCGCCCGCCGACGAGGCGACGGCCCGCCGACTGTTCACCCAGCTCGTCCGGCTGCCCCTCGGATCCGCGGTGGCCACCCGGCGCCTCGCCCGGCGTGACGACCTCAGCGAGGACCAGTGGCGCATCGCCCAACGCCTCGCCGCCCACACCCGGCTCCTCGTCACCGACCGCAGCGCCGAGGGCACCGAGACGGTGGAACTCACCCACGAGGCGCTGATCGGCGAGTGGGACAGACTCGCCGCGTGGGTGGCCACGGACCGCTCCTTCCTCCGCTGGCGGGAGACCGTACGGCACGAGATGGACCGCTGGCAGGAGGCGGACCGGGCCCCCGAACACCTGCCGACCACCGCGGCGATGGCCGGAGCGGAGCAGTGGCTGCCCGACCGTGACGCCGCCCTGAGCGAGGCCGAGCGGGACTACCTGGCCGCGGGCCGCACCCACCGCCGCGCCCGCGCCCGCCGACGCCGGGCCCTGTTCTCCGGACTGGCCACGGCCCTGTCCCTCGCCCTGGTGCTCGGCATGCTCTACGTCGTCGAACGCCGCAACAGCCGGGAACGCGCCGCCCTCGGCGCCTCCCGCGCCCTGGCCACCGCCGCACAGGACGCCCATGCCAGCGACCCGGCCCGCGCCGCGCTGCTCGCCCTCGCCGCCTACGACACGTCCCCCACCCAGGAGGCCGAGAACGAACTGCTGCGCCAGTACCTCCAGTACACCGACTACGAACGGGTGCTCTCCGGCGGACTCGGCGACCCCGTCTTCGACAAGAGCCGCGACGGCGACGTCGTCCTGGCGGCGTCCAGACGCTCCGGAGCCACCCTGTTCGTCCACGCCCTGACCGGACCGGTACGCACCGTGCGCGTGCCGTCCACCGACAGGGTCCAGTACGTCATGGTGTCCGCCGACGGGAAACGCGCCGCCTACCTGCAGTACGACGGCAAGGCCGCCTGGTTCGAGGTGCGCCCCGACGCGGAACGCCCCGCCGGACCCCTGCACCGGCTCCCCGACGCCCCCGGCATCGGCACCAACTGGAGCGACACCGTCACCCCCGCGATGTCCCTCGACGGCACGATGATCGTCGCGCACGTCCGCGAACGCGTCGTCCGCTGGGACCTGGACAGCGGCCCGCACGGCACCCTTGCCGGGACCCTCCCCGCGCCGAAGGGCATCGAGTTCAGGATGTGGCCCGCCCCCGACAACCGGACGCTGCTCGTCCCCGTCTACAAGCGGTTCCGCGACTTCGGGCAGGGCGAGAAGGGCAGCCTGCTCGCCCTCGACCTCGTGACGGGCGAGAGCCGGATCGTGGTGCGCGCCGACGCCGACCAGATCCGCATCTCCGGCGACCGGACCCGCGCCGTGCTGTGCCATGTACGGGGCGACACCGCCGAGGTCACCGTCCACCGGGTCAGCGACGGCTCCCGAGAGGGCATCGCCTACCGGGAGGAGGACGCGGACTTCGCGGCCGACGCCTGCCTGGTGCAGTCCGTCGACCGTTCCGGCCTCCGCGTCGCCCTCAACTCCCCCCAGGGCCTCAGCGTCGTCGACCTGCGCGACGGCACGGTCCTCTCCCGCAACGGCCTGCCCCCCACGACCTCCTCACTGGCCACGAGCAGCCCCTGGCTCGTGGAGGCCGACGGTCGGCTCTCCTACGTCCGCCACGACGAGTCGATGATCGGGTTCGTCCCACTGCGCCCCGGCCACTGGTTCCTCGACGTCGCCCAGCAACTCCTCACCCGCGACGGCAAGTACACGATCACCGTCCTGGCGGACGGCTCCCGCCTGCAACTGCACCACGCGCGCAAGGAGAGTGCCCGCGTCCTCGCCGACGTGCCGCGCCGCAAGCCCCACTGGGTGCCCCAACGCGTCGAACCCCTCGCCCTGGACCGCACCGGACGGCTCGTCGCCGACCGCGAGGGCGTGAACATCGTCACCGTCCGCGACGCCACCACCCTGCGCCGCACCACCACCGTCACCGCCACCCAGCCCCCGCGCCTGCCCGACTCCGAGCCGTCGAACGCGGACATCGACATCGGCGACGGCGGCACCGACCGACCCGCCTACGACTTCACCTACTTCTTCGACCGCGACGGCAACCTCGTCACCGTCTCGGGAACCGTCGTCGAACAGTGGGACCCGCGCACCGGCAGGCGACTCGCGCGTCTCGACGCCGCGCCGCTCCGCACCCGGGCCAAAGGCGCCAAGGACGCGGATCTGATGATCGGCCCCTACCCGGCGAAGAACCAGGTCGCCGTCGTCGTCCTGGACCGGCCCGGCATCCACATCGTCGACCTCACCACCGGACGCACCACCGAGACCGTGCCGACCGGCGACGACATCCTCGCCACCCAGTTCGACCCCACCGGCAGGTACTTCGCGATCCTGCGCCGCGGCTCGGTCCTCGAACTGTGGCGACACGGTGACCCACCCCGCAAGGAGATCGGCCCGCTGCGCAGCATCGCCGAGTCGCTGTCCACACCGTACGCCGCCGGATTCCTGGAGGGCGGGGACCGCTATCTGGTCGCGGCGAACAACGCCGTACGCGTCCACCGGCTCGGCGAGCCCGGCTACGAGACCTTCTACTCCTTCACCGGCCCACCCGACAGCGCACTCGACGGGCAGCACGCCTTCCTGCACGCCTCCGCCGACGGCAGCTCCGTCCTGCACATCGGCCCCGACGGCTCCGGCGGGCCCCTCCACCTGGCACCGGGCCGCTGGTACCGCGAGCTGTGCGCCATCATCGGCGACCGGGAACTCACCCCCGGCGAGGTGGACCTGCTCCCCGCCGATCCACGGACCCGGAAACCCTGCGCCGAGGACGACTGAGCCTCGGCGCGCACCCTGACTACCCGGCCACCGCCGGACGAGGGGACCGGTCCCGCGGATCCATCAGGCAGCGCAGGAGCAGGAACGCGCGCACGGGGAGCTGGAGGGTGCGCCCTCGGACGGAGACGTGGGAGCCCGCCACGTCGAGTTCGACATCGCCGACGACGATCGCGGCCGTGGCCTCCGCGGTGCCGTCGTGGCAGACGACCGGCCCACCGCTCGGCGCCGTGGTCGGGCGGGGTGCCCTCAAGTTCCCGCGCTCAGGGAAGTACGCCCGCCGTGGCGCGCGCGGCGTCCCGCAGCCGGGCGGCGTCCTTGCTGGGGGGTGCGCCGAACTGACGGCGGTACTCCCGGCTGAACTGTGACGGGTTGTCGTACCCGACGCGGCGGCCGACGCCCGTGACGTCGCCCGGATGGGTGGCGAGCAGCAGCCGGGCCTCCTGGAGCCGGATCTGCTTCTGGAACCGGATGGGGCTCATCGCGGTCACCGCCTGGAAGTTGCGGTGGAACGCGGAGACGCTCATGCCGGACATCCGGGCCACGTCCTCCACCCGGAACGGCTCGTCGTAGTGCTCGCGGATCCAGCGCACCGCGCGTGAGACATGGCTGAGGCTGCTGTCGGCGAGGCCGAGCTGGCGTACCGTCGCGCCTTGCTCGCCGGTGATCAGCCGCCACAGGATCTCGCGCTTGACCAGCGGGGCGAGGACGGCCCGGTCGCGCGGTTCGTCGAGCAGACGCAGCAGCCGGACCACCGCGTCCAGCAGCGCGGGCGGAGCGTCGCTGACGGCGATGCCCGACGGCGCGGCTCCGCCGGTGCGGGGCGTGTCCCCGGGCCCGGCGTGCAGCAGCAGCTCGGCCACGGCGGACGGTTCCAGGAGGAGACCGAACCCCAGCGCGGGCTGGTCGGGGTCGGCCTGGGTGAACTGTCCGGTGACCGGCAGGTCGACCGACGCGACCAGGTACTGCCCGGCCCCGTACGCGTACACCCGGTCGCCCAGGGCGAGCCGCTTGGCGCCCTGGGCGATGACCGCCAGCACGGTGCCGGACATCGAGGGCGCCGGGGGGTCGGGCCGGTCGACCTTCGAGATGAGGACGCCGTCGATGGCGGTGGTCCAGTCGGGCCGGACATGGCGGGCCAGCAGGGTGCGCAACTCGTCGAGGTGCATGCGTCCATTGCACCACCACCCCGGGCGCTCGCTCCCGAACGCGAGAGGATCGTGCAAGTCCGAGCGAGCATCGTTCTAACGTTTCCGCAGGTCACGCCGCTTGAATGGAGTCATCGCACTCCATTACGGCGAAGGAAGACAGCCATGATCGTCAATTACGGTTTCCAGGCCACCCTGACCGCCAAGCCCGGACTGGGCGGCCAACTGGCCGACCTGCTGCTGACCGGTCTGGACGAGGGCAGCCCGGGCGCCAGCGAACACTGCGTCGTCTACCTCGTCTCCCGCTCCGCGTCGGACCCCGACGTCGTGCACGTCACCGAGGGCTGGACCAGCGAGGAGGACCACCACCGGATCTTCGCGGGCGAGGCCGCCCAGGCCATCGTCGCGCGGATCGGCGGACTGCTGGCCAAGGAGTCGGAGTTCAGCGACTACGTGCCGGTACGCGGCAAGGCCGCCTTCTGACCCCCTGCGCTGATCGCCCCCCTCCTCACGATCACGAAAGGCACCTCCCGACATGACCACCACGCGCCCCGCCCTCGACCCCGAACTGCGCGACCTGCTCACCGACATGCCCCTCATGTCCCAGCTCACCCCGGAACTGCTCGCGCAACTGCGCCAGTACCCCTCGACACCCGTCGAGTCGCTCCTCGAGCACCGCCAGGTCGACCGGCGCGAGATCACCGTCCCCGCCAGGGACGGCGCCGCCATCCCCCTGACGGTCCTCAGCCCCGCCGGTCGGACCGCCGCCGCACCCTGCGTCTACTGGATGCACGGCGGCGGCATGGTGATGGGCGACCGCTTCTCGCAGCTCGACATCCCGCTGGAGTGGCTCGACGAGTTCGGCGCGGTCGTGGTCTCCGTGGACTACCGCCTCGCACCGGAGGCCACCGGCACCACCCTGGTCGACGACTGCCACGCGGGACTGCTCTGGATCGCCGCACACGCCACCGAACTCGGCATCGACCCCACCCGGATCGTCGTCGCCGGTGCCAGCGCGGGCGGCGGCCTGGCGGCCGGGGTCACCCTGCTCGCCCGCGACCTGGGCACCCCGGCCATCGCCGCGCAGATGCTGATCTGCCCCATGCTCGACCACCGCAACACCAGCACCTCCAGCCGCCAGTACTCCGGCGAACCCGGCGTCTGGACCCGCGAGATGAACGAGTTCGGCTGGCGTTCCGTCCTGGGCGACCGCACCGACGCCGAGGTATCCGCTTACGTCTCACCCTCCCTGGCCGACGACCTCTCGGGCCTGCCGACCACCTACGTCGACACCGGCTCCGCCGAGGTCTTCCGCGACGAGGACACCGACTACGCCACCCGCGTCTGGGCGGCCGGGGGACAGGCCGAACTCCACGTCTGGGCGGGCGGATTCCACGGATTCGACGCGCTGTACCCGCAGGCCCACATCTCCGCCACGGCCCGCCGCACCCGCACCGACTGGCTGGCCCGGGTCCTGGCCGCCACCCCCGAGGCATGACAGTGACACCCCAGAAGGAGACGACTATGAGGATCGCCATCGTCACGGGCGCCAGCTCCGGCATCGGCCGGAGCGCCGCGATCGAGATCGCCAGGCGCGGCACCGGAGTCATCCTGACCTACGGCGCCAACGCGCGGGGCGGGCAGGAGACGGTCGCCGCCATCGAGAAGGCGGGCGGCACGGCCGTCGCCCTGCCGCTGGACGTCGGCGACACCGGCACCTTCGCGGCCTTCCGCGACGCGGTGGCCGAGGCGCTGCGCGCCACCTGGCGCCGTGACACCTTCGACTACCTGGTCAACAACGCCGGTATCTCCCACGCGTCCCTGCTCGAGGACACCACCGAGGACACGTTCGACCGGCTCATGCGCGTCCTGCTCAAGGGGCCGTACTTCCTGACACAGCGACTGCTGCCGCTGATGGCCGACGGCGGGGCCATCGTCAACACGAGCAGCAACTCGACCGCCATGGCGGGACTCGAGCCCGGCTACTCGGCCTACGCGTCGATGAAGGGCGGCCTCGACGTACTGACCCGCTACATGGCCAAGGAGTTCAGCCCCCGGGGCATCCGCGTCAACGCCGTCGCACCGGGATCGACCCGCACCCGGATCGCCGACGACGCCTTCACCCGGTTCCCCGAGGTCGTCCCCGTACTGGCCGCGAAGACCGCGCTCGGCCGGGTCGGCGAACCCGACGACATCGGCGCGGTGATCGCGACCCTGGTCTCCGACGAGAGCCGCTGGATCACGGCCCAGAACCTCGAGGTGTCGGGCGGCTACAACCTCTAGCGGCCCGTACGTCCGTAGGCGTCCGCGGCGTACTCCCACAGTCGGTCCGCCGTGGCCGGGTCCAGGGCGTGGGCTGCGACGCCTCCGGGCTCGTCGGAGTCGTCCGGCAGGACAGGTGCCTCCTGGTTGTCCTCGAAGTAGCGTCCGGTGACGCCGTCCAGGAGGGGTGAGGCGGCCAGCAGCACCGAGGTCGCCGCGCCCTGGGCGGGGGTCTTGTAGTAGGGCAGCGGTGTCAGGTTCCCCTCGCCGTCCATGACACCGAACGCGCGCAGGGTGTCGTCGTCGAGATGACGCTGGAGGTTGGTGAGGACGTACCCCGGGTTCAGCGCGTTCGCCGTGATGCCGTCGGCCGCCCAGCGCCGGGCCGCCCCCACCGCGTGAAGCACACCGGCGGTCTTGGACTGCCCGTAGGCCACCCAGGGGTCGTAGGGGCGCCGGGCGAAGTGCGGGTCGTCGAAGTCGAACGGCGTGCCTCGGTGGGCGCCCGAGCTGACGACCACGATGCGCGCGGTACCCGACTCCCGCAGCGGGGCGTGCAGGCCGGTGGCGAGGGCGAAGTGGCCGAGGAAGTTGGTGGCGAGCTGGGTCTCCCAGCCCTGGGGCGTGAGCGTCCGCTCCGGCAGGGCCATGATCCCGGCGTTGGCGACGAGGATGTCCAGCGGCCCCCGCCAGGCCCGTACGAAGGCGTCGACCGACGCGAGGTCCGACAGGTCGAGCGCCGCGGCCCGCACCTCGCCCGCGCCGGGCCGGGCGGACAGCTCGCGGACGAGCGGCTCGGCGGCCTCCGGACGACGGGTGACGACCGTGACCCGCGCTCCCGCGCCCGCCAGCGCCCGTACGGTCTCGGCGCCGATGCCGGAGGAGCCCCCGGTCACCACGGCGTGCCGTCCGGTGAGATCGACGCCGTCGACGATGTCTGCTGCGGTGGCGTCACGGTCGAAGGGTGTGACGAGGCGGGTGTGGGTGTCCACGCGGGCGTCCTTTCGGGCAGTTCCGAACAGTCCCCCGTAGTAGGGCTGTCCGCTGTTGTCCCTGCCGACGCTACGACGCAGGTGCTGGACGCTCTATCATCGAAGATCCGAGAAACTTCATCGCGCGTCCGAAAGGCGGCACATGGATCCGCTCGAAGACGTGCTGGCCCTTCTCGACACCCGGAGTCAGCTCTCCACGAGCCTGGTGGCGGGTGGCCGGTGGGCCGTGCGGTTCGAGCCACCGGCCGGGGTCAAGTTCAACACGGTCCGGCGCGGGTCCAGCCTCCTGGAGGTCGACGGGACCGGGGAGCCGATCGCCCTGGCGGAGGGCGACTGCTATCTGCTCACCCGACCGAGGCGCTTCACGCTCCGCAGCGGCCCCGGCGTCGAGCCGGTTCCCGCGGGGCCCGTCTTCGCCCGCGCCGTCGACGGCGTCGCGAGGACGGGCGACGGTGACGACGTGATCCTCATGGGCGGCAGCTTCTCCTTCGGGGCGCACGCCCAGGAACTCCTCCTGGACGCGCTGCCCCCGGTCATCCGGGTGCCCGCCGACACCCCGCAGGCGGGCGCCGTCCAGTGGGCGCTGACCGCGATCGGCGACGAGCTGGCACACCGGCCCCTGGCCTCGACACTCGTGGCCGAGCACCTCGCCGTCGTCATGCTCGTCCACGTACTGCGCCTGCACCTGGCCCGCGAACCCGAGACGGTGTCGGGGTGGCTGGCCGGACTCGCCGAACCCGCGGTCGCCGCGGCACTGACCGCCCTGCACGCCGACCCCGCCCGCCCATGGACCGTCGCCGAACTGGCGCACGCCGCGGCCGTGTCCCGCTCCACCCTCGCCGCCCGCTTCAAGAAGACGGTCGGCCAGAGCCCCCTCGAGTACCTGACCCGCTGGCGCATCCAACTCGCCGCCCGCCGACTGCGCCAGGGCACCGACACCGTCGCCGCCATCGCCCACGCCATCGGCTACGGCTCCGAGAGCGCACTCAGCGTCGCCTTCAAACGCGTCACCGGGATGTCACCCCGCGACTACCGCCGCCAGCCGACCGAGGCGTGAGCCCGGCCCCGGCACCGCGTCCGTGCCGACCCACGGCCCGTCCGATCCGTCGCCGGAGACCGGCAGCCGGTCTGTGCGGGGGACGGGGCACGTACTCGCCGCCGGTCAGCGCGGCCGTCAATGAGGACGGGTCATGGCCTCCAGGTCGCGGTCGAGGCCATCGTGTGACTTTCCTGCGAGTCCCAGGGCCGTCGAGTGCTGTGCGTGGAGGTTCCCCCAGGTCACCGGCTTGGCGTTCCCATGAAGCGTTCATGTTCGTCCAGACCTGGTGCACGGCGGTGCACGGCCGAACGTCGCGCGGTTCGTCCTGCGCGCTACGAGGGGAGCATCATGAGCTTGTTCCGCCAGGGGACCGACGCACGACCCCGGCACCGTTCACTCGAACGAGCTGACGACGGGCCGGTCAGAGCAGCCCGCGCCGGGCGAGGTTGTGCATCAGGGCGCGGACGCCGAACGACCACGGCGCGGCCTGTTCGCTGGTGATGACGGTGTTGGTGAGGGCGCCGAGCCGGGGGCTGGAGATCCGTACGATGTCGCCGTGCTCGTGGGTGAAGCCCCCGCCGGGTGTGTGCCGGTCCTCGGTGGGGGCGAACAGGGTGCCGGTGAACAGCACGAAACCGTCCGGGTACTGGTGGTGCGCGCCGTGCGTGGCGGCCACCAGGTCCAGCAGATCGCGGCTGATCTCGCCCAGGGAACTGCTGCCCCGCAGGACGTAGCCGTCCGCGCCGTCGATGCGCAGGTCGATGTCGAGCCCTCGTACGGCGTCGAGGTCGAAGTCGTCGTCGAGGAGGCGGACGAACGGGCCGATGGCGCACGAGGCGTTGTTGTCCTTGGCGTGGGACAGCAGCAGCGCGCTGCGGCCCTCGACGTCCCGGAGGTTGACGTCGTTGCCGAGCGTGGCGCCGCGCACCCGTCCCCTCGAGTCCACGACGAGGACGGCCTCCGGCTCGGGGTTGTTCCACACCGAGGCCGCGAGCACCCCGATGTCCGCCCCCGTACCGACCGCGGACAGCACCGGAGCCTTGGTGAACACCTCCGGGTCAGGGCCGATCCCGACCTCCAGGTACTGCGACCACAGACCCTCGGAGACCAGCAGTTCCTTGGCCCTGGCCGCCTCCGGGGACCCCGGGCGGACGCCCTCGAGCGCGCCGCCCACCGCCTGCCGGACACGCGCCCGCACCTGGGCGGCCTGCGCGGGATCGCCACCCGTGCGTTCCTCGATGACGCGCTCCAGCAGGCTCCGCGCGAAGGTGACGCCCGCCGCCTTGATCACCTGGAGGTCCACGGGGGCGAGCAGGTGCGGGGCGTCCCGGCGACCGGCGGCGGTCGCCGCCAGGAGTTCGTCCAGGTGCCAGGTGCGTCCGCCCGCGGCCTCGCGGACCACCCTGGCCGCGTCCTCACGTTCCAGCAGGTCGGAGACGGTGGGTGCGAGGGCTGTCAGGTCGACGACCCGCTCCCCGCGCACCGCCGCGACACACGGCCCGCCCCACTCCGGTTCGTGGACACGCGCGACGAGGGCGGCCCGGCCCGCGTCGGTCGGCAGCACGGTGCCGGGGGTGAGGCCGGGGCGTGGGCGGGCTGCTGCGGATTCCACGGGATGCGCTCCTGGAGGCGAGGGGGGGCCGGGCGCGGACTCAGTGCGAGTCGCGGGGCACCTCATGGCCCCGGCTGCCGCGCAGGAAGCCGAAGTCGGCACCCCGGTCGGCCTGTTCGACGTGCTGGGTGTAGAGCCAGGTGTAGCCGCTGGTGTACTGGGGTGCGGGCGCCTGCCACGCGGCGCGGCGGCGTTCGAGTTCGGCGTCGGCGACGTCCAGACGCAGGGTGCGGTGCGGCACGTCGAGGACGACCGGGTCGCCGTCCCGCACCAGGGCGAGCGGCCCGCCCACCGCGGCCTCCGGCGCGACATGCAGCACCACGGTCCCGTACCCGGTGCCGCTCATCCGGCCGTCGCAGACGCGCACCATGTCGGTGACGCCCGCCTTCAACAGCTTGGCGGGCAGGGGCACGTTGGAGACCTCGGGCATGCCCGGGTACCCCTGGGGACCGGCGTTGCGGATGACGATGACGGTGTTCTCGTCGACGTCGAGGTCCGGGTCGTCGGCGACCGCGTGGTACGCCTCGGGGGAGTCGAAGACACGCGCGGGGCCGCGGTGGGTGAGCAGGTGCGGTGACGCGGCGGACTGCTTGACCACCGCGCCGTCGGGACACAGGTTGCCGCGCAGCACGGCGGTACCGGAACCGGCGGGCTGGAACGGGTCGTCGAGGCCGGTGATGACGTCCGGATCGACGCGCTCGGCACCCGCCACGTTCTCGGCGATGCCCCGGCCGGTGACGGTGACCGGATCGCCGTGGAGCAGTGCGCCGCGGAGCAGTTCGGCCATGACGGCGGGCAGCCCGCCCGCGTAGCAGAAGTCCTCCATCAGGTACTTTCCGCTGGGCATCAGATTGACCAGGGTCGGCACCGCGCGGGCGAGGTCGTCGAAGTCCTCCAGGCTCAGCTCGACGCCGACGCGTCCGGCGAGGGCGGTGAGGTGGATGATGGCGTTGGTGGAGCCGCCGATGGCCGCGTTGACCCGGATGGCGTTCTCGAAGGCCTCCCGGGTCAGGATCCGCGACGGGCGCAGTTCCTCCTCCACCATCCGCACGATGCGCTGCCCCGCCGCCTGCGCGGTCTCCATCCGCCGGGAGTCGACGGCGGGCCAGGCCGCCGAGCCGGGCAGCTGCATGCCGAGCGCCTCGGCCAGGCAGGCCATGGTGGACGCCGTACCCATCGTCATGCAGTGGCCGTGGGAACGGGCCATGCAGCCTTCGGCGAAGAAGCACTCCTCCTGTGTCATCCGGCCGGTCTTCAGGTCCTCCTCGAACTTCCACACATGCGTGCCG
This sequence comes from Streptomyces sp. NPDC057877, assembly GCF_042796855.1. Taxonomy (NCBI): domain Bacteria; kingdom Bacillati; phylum Actinomycetota; class Actinomycetes; order Kitasatosporales; family Streptomycetaceae; genus Streptomyces; species Streptomyces sp. NPDC057877. The sequence goes on along the minus strand of NZ_JBHVMS010000009.1, from coordinate 212,565 downwards.
GAGCCGACGTCCTGGCCGCGGTACTTGCCGTTGAGCATCGGACCGCCGGTGACCATGACGGCGGGCAGGTCGACGCTCGCGGCACCCATGAGCATGGCGGGCGTCGTCTTGTCGCAGCCGGACAGCAGGACGACGCCGTCGAGTGGATTGGCCCGGATCAGCTCCTCGACCTCCATGGCCATGAGGTTGCGGTAGAGCATCGCGGTGGGACGCATCAGCGTCTCGCCGGTGGCCATGGTGGGGAACTGGAGCGGGAAGCCGCCCGCCTGCCACACCCCGCGCTTGACGGCCTCCGCGACGCGGGTCAGATGGGCGTTGCACGGGGCGAGTTCGGAGGCGCTGGTCGCGATGCCGATGACGGGACGCCCGTCGAACACCTCATGTCCGAACCCCTGGTTGCGCATCCAGGAGCGGTACACCATCCCGCTGCGGCCCTCCGCGCCGAACCACGCCTGGCTGCGGCGGCTCGTCGTCCTCGCGTCCGTCATGTGCCTGCTCCTGTGGCTCGTATGCCGATCGGTGCGCGGTCCCGTAACGTAAGGCAATCATTAAATGATTCGATGAATGCCGTCCAGGGGGTGAGCGAAGATCGTGGTGCGTTTCCGGACCATGCATCAGCGCGTGGTCGACGAACTGGGTCAGCGGATCGTCGGCGGCGCGTGGGAGCCGGGGCAGCCGCTGCCGGTCGAGGACGCGCTCGCCACCGAGATCGGGGTGAGCCGTGGCGCGCTGCGGGAAGCGGTCAAGGCCCTGGCGGCCAAGGGGATGCTGGAGGTACGCCCGCGCACGGGCACGCGCGTGCTGGCCCCGGAGCACTGGAACCACCTGGACCGGGACGTACTGCGCTGGAAACAGGCCGGGGAACCCACGGCGCTGCTGCGCGACACGGGTGAACTGCGCCGGATCGTCGAGCCGGAGGCGGCCCGGCTCGCCGCCGACCGGGCCGGTCCGGACGACGTGCGTGCCCTGTACGACGCCCTGGCGGCCATGGAGACCGCGGCGGCGCGGCCCGAGCGCGGCGGCTACGTCGAGGCCGACATCGCCTTCCACCGCGCCCTGTTGGACGCGAGCGGCAACCGCCTCCTCGGCTCACTGGGCCGCGCGGTCGACATCGCGCTGGAACACAGCTTCCACGTCAGCACCCAGACCCCCGGCGCCGTCGAGGCCTCCCTCCCGGCCCACCGCGCCATCGTGGACGCCGTGGCGGCGGGCGATCCAGCGGCGGCGTCGGCAGCGGCGCTGGCGCTCGTCGAAGCGACCGAACAGGAGATAGCCGAGTCGCCGGGGCTGCCGCGGGACCCTGACTGACGCGGTTCCGCGAGCACCGCGTCACGGCGCACGCCAGCACCGGCTAGGTTTCCGGGGGGAACGTCTCCCGCATCGCCTGGACCATGGCACGCGCACCGGCCGATCGCTCGGCCGCCGTGACCATGACCGTCTCCCTCCGGATGACGAGCGCGGGGTCGCGGACGCGCAGCCACTTCACGCCCCGTGGGACGGCGTCCGCCGCCAGCCGGGGGAGGACGGAGACGCCCAGTCCGGCGGCGACCAGCCCCAGCCGGGTCTGCCAGCCGCGGGCTTCGTAGGCCACCCGGGGTGCTTCCAGGGTGGGCCAGGCACCGAACTGGGGGCTGCCCTCGTCACCGGTCCCGACGATCCACGGCTCCTGGGCCAGGTCGTCGATGTGCACCTCCTCCCGGGAGGCCAGCGGATGGTCGGCGCTGACGGCCACGCCCATGCCCCGGCCGGTGGGTACGGCTTCGACGCGCAGGTCCGTGAAGTCGTAGTCGGGAAGGCCTTCGCCGATCGCCACCACGGCCACCTCGATACGTCCCGCGCGCAGGCGCCGCAGCTGGGCGGGGCTGGAGGCTTCCCACAGGCTCACGGTGAGGGCCGGGTGCGCCTCGCGCAGGCGGGCGATGGCCCGCGGCACCAGGCTCGCCGCCGCGGTCGGATACGCCCCGACGGCCAGGCGGCCCGCGAGACGGTCGCGGAGCCCGGCGATCTCCAGTTCGGCCGACTCCAGGTGGGCGATCACCTGCCGTGCGTGCCGCAGCAGGGCCTCGCCCGGCCGCGTCGGCCGCACACCGCGGGCGTGCCGCTCGAACAGCGGGACCCCGGCCGCGGCTTCGGTGACGCTGACCTGCCGCGAGATAGCGGACTGGGTGTAGCCGAGCGCCTCCGCCGCCGCGGTGAACGACCCCCGCTGGGCCACTTCCAGCAGGACGCGCAGGCCCGTCAGCGTCAGTTCCGACATGGTCGGGACGATATGCGTGGGGTTCAGGGCTGGCAAGCGAGCCCCTCCCCGGCACGCATGGCTCAGCTGACGGGCGCGTCCGCGGCGTACGCGCTGTCCCGCTGGGGTTCGAGGGCGGCGAGCCGTGCGCGGACGGTGCCGGTGACCGCGTCGTAGGCGTCGGAGTTCAGCAGGAGCCGCAGGGGAGGATCGTCGGACAGCGCCGCCTCGATGGTGGCGTGGGCGACCCCCGACTGACTGCCGGGCATGTCCTCGACCCGGACCTCGGGGACGTCCACCGGGCCCCCACGGTACGGCTCGCTGAGCGGAACCCGCTGGGCGGCGTCGTAGAAGCTGGTCCTGACCATGCCCGGTGCCACGAGCATCGTCCTGATCCCGAACGGGGCGACCTCGGTCGCCATCGCCTCGAAGTAGCCCTCCACGCCCCACTTGGTGGCGTGGTAGATCGCGAATCCGGGGAACGTGATGTGCCCGCCCATGCTGGACATCTGGACGAACACGCCTCCGCCCTGCCGCCGAAGGTGCGGGACCGCGCGGCGGGCGAGCTGGATCGAGCCGGTGAGGTTGGTGGCGAGCACCGCCTGGACCTGCTCGTCGGTGAGGTCCTCGGCCGTGCCGAAGACGCCGAAACCGGCGTTGGACACGACGACGTCGACACGCTCGTGCTCGGCGAAGGCGCGGCCCGTCACCTCCTCGAGCTGGGCGGTGTCGGTCACGTCGAGTCGGGCGCGCCACAGCCGGTCGCCGTACTTGGCGGCGAGGTCGTCGAGCCGCTCGGGCGTGCGCAGGGTGGCGGCGACCCGGTCGCCCCGCTCCAGCGCCTGCTCGGTCAGTTCACGTCCGATGCCGCGGGAGGCTCCGGTGATGAGCCAGGTGGTCATGGTCTCCGTCTCCTGTCATTCCGGGAACACCTCCAACGTCCCTCCGGTCTGCCATGTGCACAAGCGATGTTTTGCGATGCCAGCCATGAGCTGTGCGCATGGCTGGTCGTTGGGTGCCGTCCTAGTCGGTGTCCTCCTCGAACGTGGCGTGCAGGCGCCGCGTGTGGTCCACGTGGCGTTCGGCCCCGGTCAGCGTGACCCTGGCCGTCAGGCGCGGGTCCGTGCTGGAGGCGGCCAACCGCACCTCCAGTTCGCCCGGTTCGACGACCCGTCGGCCGTCTCGTCCGGTGAAGGATGCGAGGTCGGCCGGGACCGTGACACGGATGCGGCGGGCCTCGCCGGGTGCCAGCTCCACCCGGGTGTAGCCGACCAGGCGCTGCACCGGCTGGACGACGGAGGCGACCGGGTCGTGCAGATAGAGCTGGACGACCTCGGCCCCGGGCCGTTCGCCGGTGTTGCGGACGGTGAAGGCGAGGGTGAACTCGCCGTCCGTCGGCGCCGCTTGCGCGGTCACCGCCAGATCGGTCCAGTCGAAGCTCGTATAGGACAGGCCGTGGCCGAAGGCGAACGCCGGGGTCGGATCGATGTTGGACACCTCGCTGGCGTGCGCGAGCCGCGCGCCGAGGTACGTGGTCGGCTGGGAGCCCGGCCCGCGCGGCACGCTGACCGGGAGACGTCCGGAGGGATTGACCCGGCCGCTGAGCACCCCGGCGATCGCGTGGGTGCCCTCCTCGCCGGGAAAGAAGGACTGCACGATCGCGGCGGACTCGTTGGCGGCCCGGCCGAGGGCGTACGGCCGTCCGGCGAGCAGCACGGTGATCACGGGAGTGCCCGCGTCGAGCAGGCAGTCGAGCAGTCGCTGCTGCGCGCCGGGCAGGACGAGCGCCTCGGCGTCGCACCCCTCCCCGCTGGTGCCCTGCCCGAACAGCCCGGCGCGGTCACCGAGCGCCACCACGGCGACGTCGGCCTCGCCCGCCACCCGGGCGGCCTCGCGCAGGCCGGAGAGGTCTCCGTCGTCGATTCCGGTGCCGTGGGCGACCGTGATCTCGGCGTCGGGGAACTCGGCGGCGAGTGTGTCGCGCAGCGTGGGCAGTTCGATGCCGAGCGGGGTCCCGGGGTGGCGGACGCCGATGTGCTGGGGGAAGGAGTAGCAGCCCAGCACCGCGGTGGGCTCGGTCGCGTTGGGGCCGATCAGGGCGATGCGGCGGGGCCGGGGGAGGGGCAGGGTGCCGTCGTTGGAGAGGAGGACGACGGCCTTCTCGGCGATCTCGCGGGCCAGTCGGCGGTTCTCGGGCGGGTCCAGGTCGATCTTCCCGCGCAGGGCGTCCGGGTCGTCGAGGTCGGCGCCGTCGAGCGCGGGCGGTACGGCGCTCCAGCCGGAGTCGAGCAGGCCGAGCATCGCCTTCTGCAGGAGGACGTGGCGCAGGGCGCGGTCGATGAGCCTCTCCGGTACGCGGCCCTCGGTGACGGCCCGCACGAGGGGGGCGCCGAAGGTCTTGACGTTGGGCAGTTCGACGTCGACGCCCGCCGCGAGTGCGGTACCGGCGGCGTCGGCCCAGTCGGCCGCGACACCGTGCAGGGTCTTGAGGAAGGCGATGCCGAAGTAGTCGGCGACGACGGTGCCTTCGAAGTCCCAGGTGTCGCGGAGCAGCGCGGTCAGCAGTTGCTCGTCGGCGGCGGCGGGGATGCCGTCGGTGTCGGTGTAGGCGTGCATCACGGAGTGGGCGCCGCCCTCGCGGAGGGCCATCTCGAACGGGGGCAGCAGGACATCGGCCCGCTCGCGCGTCCCCATGGGAACGGGGGCGAGGTTGCGTCCGGCGCGGGAGGCGGAGTAGCCGACGAAGTGCTTGAGGGTGGCGAGGACACCCGCGGACTGAAGGCCCCGTACGTAGGCGGTGCCGATGGTGCCGACGAGGTAGGGGTCCTCGCCGATGGTCTCCTCCACGCGCCCCCAGCGGGCGTCGCGCACCACGTCGAGGACGGGCGCGAGACCCTGGTGGAGGCCGACGGAGCGCATGTCACGTCCGATGGCCGCGGCCATCCGGCACACCGCGTCCGGGTCGAAGGTGGCGCCCCAGGACAGCGGGACGGGGTAGGCGGTGGCGCCCCAGGCGGCGAATCCGGCCAGACACTCGTCGTGCGCGACGGCGGGAATGCCGAAGCGGTTCGCCGCGGCGATGCGGGCCTGGGTGCGTGCCAGGGAGAGCGCGCCGACGGCCGGGTCGACGGGGACGGTGCCGAAAGGGCGGGTCAACTGCCCCAGTCCGCTGGGCAGCAGGGCCTCGAGATCGACGGCCTCCTCCATGTCGTGCTGGTGCGGGGCCACTTCACCGCCCTCGTTCGAGGCGCCCACCCACACTCCGTACAACTGGGCGGTCTTCTCCCGCAGGGTCATCGCGCCGATCAGGGCGTCGACCCTCGTGGTGGCGGGCAGGGACGGGTCGTTCCAGAGGGGGATTCCGGGGGTGGGCTCTACGGCCACGTTGGCGGTCACTTTCCTCCCACGCCCGTCCTCCCTGGACCAGGGGCGACGGGCGAACAGGTAGACGAGCGGGAACAGAAGGCCGTCTCGGGCCTGGAGTCGACGCGGTCCCGGGACGACGGTCACCGGCTGAACCCGGCGGTCAGACCGCTGAGCAACTGACGGCGGCCGAACGCGTACAGGACCAGGACGGGCAGGGTGGTCAGGACGACGGCGGCGAGGACGGCGGGGACATTGACGCCGTACTGGCCCTGGAAGGACCACAGCGCGAGGGGCAGGGTCCGGCGCTCGGGGCTCTGGGTGAGGACCAGCGGCAGCAGGAACCCGTTCCAGATGGTCAGTGCGTTGAAGATGGTCACCGTGAGGATGGCCGGTCGGGTCAGCGGCGCCGCCAGCCGCCACAGGGTCGTCCATTCGGTGGCGCCGTCGACCCGCATCGAGTCGAACAGTTCCTTGGGCACGTCGCGGATGAAGTTGGCGAGCACCAGCACGGACAGCGGGATCGCGAAGGCGATCGACGGGAGGACCAGCGCCAGCAGGCTGTCGTAGAGGTGCAGCTTGATGATGATCAGGTTGAGCGGGATCACCGTCGCCTGGAGCGGGATGGCCAGACCCATGAGGAACAGCCCGTTGATCCCGCGCAGGACCCGCATGCGCCAGCCCCGTACGATCGCGTAGGCGGCCATGAAGGAGAACACCACCGCCGGTATCACGGCACCGGCGGTGACCACGACGCTGTTCACGAAGTAGCGGGCGAAGTCCGACTCGATGACGAGCCGGTAGTTGTCTAGGGTGGGGTCGCCGGAGGGCACCAGCGGGTTGCTCGCGTAGTAGCGGCTCCGGTCCTTGAGGCTGGTGATGAGCGTCCAGTACAGGGGTACGGCGACGATGACGAGCCAGAGCCATCCGGCCAGTCCGCCGAACCAGTTGCGGCGGCGGGCCGCGGGACGGGAGGGGCCGCGACGCTCGTGGGGGGAGACCTTCCCGGGCCGCTGCGGCTTGGTCAGCGTGGTGGTCACGTCAGGCCCCCTCGAGTTGGCTGTCACCGGCGTCCCGTCCCCCGATCCGGCGCAGCAGCAGGGCGAGTGCGAGGCCCACCAGGACGAGGATGACGGCGATGGCGCTGGCCGGTCCCATCAGGTTGGCCTGGAAGCCCCGCTTGTACATGTCCAGCGCGAGGACCCGGGTGGCGTCCGCGGGGCCGCCCTCGGTCAGCACGAAGATGAGGTCGAAGAAGGTCAGCGACCCGACCACCATGAGTGTGGACGAGGTGATGATGGTGTACTTCAGCTGCGGCAGCGTGATGCTGAAGAACTGCCGGATCCGCCCGGCGCCGTCCAACTGGGCCGCCTCGTACAGGGACTTCGGGATCTGCTGGACCCCGCCCTGGTAGATGAGCGAGTGGAACGGGACGAACTGCCAGGAGACGACGAAGATGACGACCCCGAAAGCGAGCCAGGGCCGCCCCAGCCAGTCCTGGCTGAGGAACCCGACGTCCAGTCCGGCACCGAGCCCGAAGTTGGGGTCCAGCAGGGCCTCGTAGGCGATCGCGATCGCCGCGGAGCTGAGCAGCAGCGGGACGAAGTACACCACGCCCAGCACCGCGCGGTAGCGCTGGCGTCCGGCCAGGAACGTGCCGAGCAGAATGCTCGCCGGGGTCTGGACGACCCAGGACACGGCCATCACCAGGAACGTGACCCACAGGGCGTGCGGCAGCCCGGGATCGGTGAGCACCTCACGCCAGCTGGTGAGGCCAGAGGCGTGGATGCTGCCGTAGCCGTCCCAGGTGGTGAAGCTCAGCACGAAGACACCGACGAGCGGGATCACGGCGAAGCCGACGAAGACCACCAGCGCGGGCATCGCCAGCCACGGCAGGATGCTGCGCGGCGCGCGACGCGGCGGATGGCTGGTGAGCGCGCTCATTTGCCGATGACCGCGTTGAGGTTGGTGGCGAACTCCTGGGGCGAGACGGACCGCTGGAACAGCTTGACGATGTTGTCCAGCAGCGTCTCGGCGGCCCTCGGGCTGAGCGCCTGGTCCCAGGACTGCTGAAACGTCTTGGCGTTGCTGGCGATGTCATAGGTGAGCTGGAGGAAGTCGGCGCTGTCGGAGGCGGCCAGCAGCTTCTCCGTGCCCAGCCGGACGGGCACCGACCCGTTGTCGATCCACTTCTTCACCTCCTCGTCCTGGAGGACACCGTTCGCGAAGAAGTCCTTGGCGATCTTCTTCTCCTCGGCGCTGGCCTTCGAGGAGATGGACAGGTACTGCGCGGGGTTGCCGACACCGTTCTTCGGATCGCCCTTGCCGCCCTCGACGGGCGGGAAGTTCATGAAGCCCAGCTTGCCGCTGGAGACGAAGTCACCCCCCTCGGTCTTCTGGATGCCGTACGACCAGGCGCCGTGCAGCATCATGGCGGCCTTGCCGGTGTACAGCAGCGCCTGGTCGGCGTTGGAGTCCGCGGTGATCGAGGAGAAGCCCTTGATGAAGCCGTCGGCCTCGACCAGGTCCTGCACCCTGGTCAGCGCGGTGATGGCGGCCGGGTTGGACCAGGCGTCCTTCTCTCCCTCGATGACGGCCTGGAACACCTCGGGACCGCCGATGCGGTCGAACAGGAACTCCAGCCACATCATGTTGGTCCAGCGGGACTGCCCACCGAGGGAGAACGGCGCGATGCCCTCCGCGTTGAACCTGGGCACCAACGCCATGATGTCGTCCCAGGACTGTGGCGGTTGCACGCCGACGCGGTCGAAGACCTCCCTGTTGTAGAAGAGGACGATCGGCTGCACGTTCTCGCACGGCATCGCGTAGATCTTGCCGTCGACGGTCGCCGCGCCGAACGACGCCGGGAGCAGCCGGTCCTTGACCTCGGCGTGCTCCTCGAACCACGGGGTGAGGTCCTCGACCTGGTCCGCCTCCACGTAGGAGCGCAGTGTCCCGCCGCCCCAGCCCCAGATGATGGTGGGCGCCTTACCGGCACCGAGGGCCGTCTTGATCTTCGTCTTGTACGCGTCGTTCTGGAAGCTGGTGTCCTTGATCTGCGTGTCGGGGTTGGCCTTGTTGAACGCGTCCACCGCGCCGCCCCTGACGCCTTCCTGCGGCTGGCCGCTGAGGTACCAGTACGTGGCTCCATCGCCGCCCCGGCTGGGACCGGACGAGCCGCAGGCCGACAGCGCCGCGGAGACCGGCACGGCGGCGGCCATGCCGAGAAGGGCACGACGGGAAAGGGATATCTCCATGTCTGTTCTCCGCACTCGAGAGCCTCGGGCTACTCGTGAGTCGTGGTGAAAACGTTTCGAAATGTTTCGAGACTTGGCCCGTACGGGCTACCTCATGGAGCGTGTGCGTGAAAGCTAGGTTTCGGGCTGATGCGCTGTCAAGGCATGTGCACGGACGGAGTTGCAGGGCGATCACCTGCGTAATCTTGGGTGAGCAGGGGTATCGATAACTCTCGGCGGGGACCGAAACCCTTCGGGTGCCGAGCCCGGGACAGAAAGACGTTGAGGTGGCGGGCCCGGGTTGTCGTACGGTTGACCGGTTCCACCCGCGTTGGCGGCCACGACCGGCGGCTCACCACACCGGTGGACGTACTGTGGGGAGGAACCGATGCCACCGAACGTCAGGCGCACCACTCTGGCGGACATCGCCCAAGCGGCCGGAGTCTCCGTCGCGACCGTGTCCAAAGTGGTCAACGGCCGCGGTGAAGTAGCGGCGCACACCCGCGCCCGGGTGCAGGAACTGCTGCTTCAGCACGACTACCTCGCGCCGGTGTTCCGCAACACCGAGGTGATCGGGAGCCCGACGATCGAGGTGCAGTTCAAGGGCGGCCTCAAGTCGTACGTGGCCGAGGCGCTGGAAGGCATCATGGACTCCGCCGCCGCGGCCGGGGCCTCGGTGGTGATCAGCAAGGCCTCCCACGCCCCGCACTGGGCCCGGGACCTGGTCGCGGCCGGGCGCCGCGCCGTCATCGCCGTCACCAGCGTGTACACCGCCACGCACCTGAAGGAACTGGCCCGGGCCGGGCTGCCGTTGGTCGTGCTGGACCCGCTGCACTTGCCGGACAGCCGGGTCAACAGCGTCGGGGCGACCAACTTCGCCGGTGGTCTCACCGCGACCCGGCACCTGCTCTCCCTCGGCCACCGCCGGATCGCCTACCTCGGCGGACCGACCATGGCCGTGTGCAACCAGGCACGCATGCACGGCTACCGCGCCGCCATGGAGGCGGAAGGGGCGCCCGTGCCCCAGCCCTACGTCCGCCCCGGGGAGTTCACGTACGAGACCGGCCTGCTCGGCGCCGCGGCGCTGCTGGACCTGGACGACCCACCGACGGCGATCTTCACCGGCAACGACGAGATCGCCCTGGGCGTCATCGAGACCGCCCGCGCCCGGGGCCTGCGCATCCCCGAAGACCTGAGCGTCGTCGGCTTCGACGACACGCATCTCGCGCAGATGGCCTCACCCCCGCTGACCACGGTGCGCCAGCCCCTGCGCGAGATGGGCGCCGCCGCCCTGCGCACCGCCCTGCGCCTGGCCAACGGCGAGAAGGCCGAGTCCCACCACATCGAACTCGCCACGGAACTGGTGGTACGGGCGTCTACGGCGCCGCCGGGAGGGTAGGGCGCGGGAGGTCGGTGTCCTGCCGTATGCCAGCGGTTGAAGGGCAGGGGTCGACGTGCTCGGGCCAGGCCGCCGGGTGGGTCAGCCGCGGGTGCGGCCGGTTCCACGCTTGCGCGGTCGCTTTCCCTTGGGGACGTGGACCCTCGGCGGTGTCGGCTGTCGCGTCGCGCGATCCGAGTACGGGCGGCCGGACGGACCCATGGCGGCCCGCCCCTCGCACTCCACGGAGAAGGCCCCCGAGCAGGTAGGCGCGGGCACTGGTCGGGTGCGGACCCAATTAAAATACCGCTACGATGGGCGGTGATCGGTATATTAATTGGTTGCACGGAAGAGACACCCCTCATGATCGAGATCCTGAACCCCACCCTGCTCGACCGAGCGAAAGACACCGGCGCCCTGGTCGCCGACATCCTGCACACGCTGAAGGGCCGCAGCACGGTCGGCACCAACCTGATGGACATCGACCGGTGGGCCAAGAGCATGATCGTCGACGCGGGGGCGAAGTCCTGTTACGTCGACTACGCGCCGTCCTTCGGGCGCGGCCCGTTCGGCCACTACATCTGCACGGCCGTCAATGACGCCGTACTCCACGGGCGGCCGTACGACTACACGCTCGCCGACGGTGATCTGCTCACCCTCGACCTCGCCGTCTCGTGGGGCGGAGTAGCCGCCGACGCGGCCATCAGCTTCATCGTGGGCGACGCCAGGCACCCGGAGAGCATCGAGATGATCGACGTGACCGAACGCGCGCTGGCCGCGGGGATCGCCGCCGCCCGGCCCGGGGCCCGTACCGGCGACATCTCCCATGCCATCGGTACGGTGCTCAAGAAGGCCGGATACCAGGTCAACACCGAGTTCGGAGGCCATGGCATCGGATCGACGATGCACCAGGGACCGCACATCCCGAACGCCGGACGGCCCGGCCGTGGCTACACACTGCGCCCTGGACTGCTGCTGGCACTGGAACCGTGGGTCATGGCGGACACCGCCCGACTCGTCACCGATGCCGACGGGTGGACGCTGCGCAGCGCGACGGGCTGCCGTACGGCACACAGTGAGCATACGATCGCCATCACCGACGACGGAGCCGAGATCCTCACCCTGCCGAGGTGGGCGCGGTCGTAAGGAGCGGGCCGCGCCCGTGATCGGCGGCGGGATGGGCGCGAGCGCCGAAGCCGCGCCATCCCGGCGGGGGTTGGCCCACATCGCCCTCGCCGAAGGAGCCGACCGGTCAGCACTCGGGGTCAGGCCGCCGTCCGTGGGGCGACTGGTGCACTGGTTGACGCCTCCGTCTCCGACGGACCGGAACACCTGAGGCTCGGCGTCACCGACCGGCGGTCGTCGTGGTTCTCCCTGCCAACTCCTGCCGTCCGTCCCACCCGTCGCGGCAGGGACTGTGACGCCAGTGTCAGCGCAGGTGGCAGCCTACGCCGCTCCGTCGGCTGTCCCAGCACCACCGATCACGCCGTACCGCTGAAACCCCGGTGCCCGGCGGGTGTCCGCTGGCCAGAGGCAGTCCAGGACGGCGGCGGAGGGTGGGAAGACCAGCGCGGGAGAGGGCAGGGAGGTGCGCGGGAACCAATCCCAGCGTGCGATCTTGTCGGGTTCGGTGACCCGCGCGGTTCCCGTCGCGTGCTCGGTGACCGCCGCGGCCGTCACCCGTGTCAGCCCGTTGAGGCCGTCGACCAGTACCGCCGACACCCGGACCGCGGCGGGCGGTACGACGAGCCCGGTCTCCTCCCGCAGTTCCCTTGCCGCCGCCGTCTCGAAGTCCTCCCCCGGGTCCACCTTGCCACCGGGCAGCTCCCATCGGCCGTCATGACCGAGGCCCAGCAGGACCCGGCCGTCGTGGTCGAGGGCGGCGATCCCGACTCCCGTGAGGCTGCTCGGCGCGGGACGGGTCCGCTCGGGACGTTCGGTGGCATGTCGTGGCGTGTTCACGGGGCCATTCCACCTCATCCGGCACGCGCCGGGGCCTCCCTTCCCGCTCCCGGCACCAACCGAACAGACCGCGGTCGGTTCCCAGGCCGCCGGCTACCTCACCGAATGGGGTTCCTGCAACCGCGAGTACTACGTCAAGAACGTCGAGACATCCAGCACCGCCGCCGCCGAACTGACGCACATAAACTACGTTGTTCGGCAACGTCACCGACGGCAAGTGCGCGGCGGGCGACACATACGCGGCCACCGACCGGGCACACATCGCCGAGAAGTCCGTCCACGGGGAAGCCGGTGGGCGGCATCGACATCGACTGGGCGTACCCGGGCACCTGCGGTCTGAGCCGCGACACGAGCGGCCGGGACGCGTCCCCGAGGCCGATGAGCGCCCTGCGCGCCAAGTTCGGCCCTGACTGCCTGGTCACCGCGGCGATCACGGCCGACGCGACGTCCGGCGGCAAGAGGGACGCGGCCGACCACGCGGGCGCGGCGCAGTACGTCGACTGGTACAACCCGATGACGTACGACTTCTTCGGCACCGCGGACGCCACCGGCCCGACCGCCCCGCGCTCACCGGCTTACAGGTACTTGGCGAGGAACGGCAGCACCACGTCGGCGAACTCGTCGGGTACCTCCTCGGCGAGGTCATGCCCGGCGTCGAAGACATGACCGGTGACGTCGTGGGCCATGAGCCGCATCTGGGACTCGTTCCGTTCCCCTATGAAAGCCGATCCACCGAGCGCCAGGACGGGGATGTCCAGCTTCTTGCGGGCTGCCTGCCGGTTCTGTTCCGCGTCGACCAGCATCGCCCGGTAGATGGCGAGCATTGCGCGGATGCCACCGGGCATGGAGTAGCAGCGCACGTACTCCTCGATCGCGTCGGGAGTCGCACTGTCGGGGCGGGTCCGCTCGTACTTGATCATGTAGGTGATCAGTTCGCGCTCGTGTCCGGCGATCAGCAGCTCGGGCACGTCCGGCTGGAAGTAGAAGCCCAGGTGCCACAGGTGCATACCGCTGGAGACGTTCTCGGGGGTGAGCGCGGTGTGGTCCTCGAAGCCGAACCCGGGGAACAACGCCTCGGTGAACACGAGGGAGTTGACGTGATCGCGGTGGCGGGCGGCGAGCTGGTAGCCGATCACCGCACCCCAGTCCTCGCCGATCACGGCGTACGTCTCGTGGCCGAGGCGTGCCATCAGCTCGGCGATGTCGTCGCTCATCGTCGCGGAGTCGTAGCCGTCCGCGGGGCGGGCGGAGTCGCCGAGACCGCGGAGGTCGGGCACGACGACGGTGTAACGGGGCGTCAGCTTCGGGACGAGGTGGCGCCAGTGGTAGCCGGTCTTGGGGACGCCGTGCAGCAGTACCACCGCGGGACCGGATCCGGCGGTTCGGTAGTGCAGGCTCGTTCCGTTGACGGCGGCACGTCCCGTGCGGACCGGTGTTCCCGCGTGATCGAGCATCATCATTTCCGTCTGCCTCTCCTGTGGAGTGCGTGGTGATGGGGGTCAGTGGGTTACGGGGATGGGGGTCAGTGGGTTGCGGAGATGGGGGTCAGTGGGTTGCGGGGATGGGGGTCAGGGGTCTCGCGGTGAGTCGGTCAGGACCACGGGGCGGCTCGGGCCGTCGCCGTCGTGGGAGGCATCGATACGGGTGGGGGACTGCCGATGGTGGTGAGGGGCACGGAATCCTCCGGCGTGCGTTGTTCTGGATCGTTTTTCTGGATCGCACGATCCAGAATCAGGGCATGAAAAAGTCAGTCGAGGGTGGCCAGCGCGACCTCCACGAGGGGTTCGAGAGCGCGTGCGTCCGGGGTGATCTTCGAGGAGACCAGGAGTCCGTTGAGGAAGGTGACGAAGAACGCCGCCAGCGTGTGCGGGTCGTGCCGTGCCGCGATGTCGCCCCGCTCGACCGCGACGCGCAGCACCTCGGTCAGCGCCTCCCTGCTGGCGTCCTGCATGTCCCGTACGGTGCGCCGGGTCGCCTGGTCCTCCGGCAGGCGCTCGCACGCGGCGTTCACCGCCAGACAGCCCCGGCCCTGGTCCGCCACGGCGATCCGGATGCGCTCGACGAGCATCGTACGGATCGCCGACCGCGCGTCCGCGCCTTCCTCCAGGCTGCGCAGGGCAGCCGCGGCCAGGGTGGTGCGGTAGTGCGTCAGTGCGGCCCGGTACAGGCCGTCCTTGTCGCCGAACGCGGCGTACAGCGAGCCCTGCCCGATGCCCAGGTGCTGGGTCAGGTCCCGTACCGAGGTCGCCTCGTAGCCGCGCGACCAGAACAGCTCCATCGCACGGCTCACCGCCGCCTCGGTGTCGAACTCGCGGGTTCTCGCCATGACTCGCACGCTACCGTATCTGGATCGATCGCTCAAGAATGCGGCGCCGCTCGGCGCGTGGCCCAGTTGCGCGGCGTGCTTCTCGAGGAAGGTCAACAGCACGCCCTGCGCGACCTCACCGAAGGACAGGAACTGAGGGACAGTGCAGGGACGACTCTTGGCGCCCAGGGCTAGGCACGTTGGCAGTTCGTCACGTGGTTGTCCGTAGAGATCGGAGCCGGGCCTGCTGTGTGACGAGGTGTGGGTCGCATGGGAGACACTGGGCCGCCGTGGGGGCGCGGCGGACGCCACGGCAGCGTCGGCCGCCCGTTACTCCCCGGCACACGTCACCAGCACGCGTCACCGCTCAGGGCACCAGCACGACCCTCCCGAACACCGTACCCGCGTCCATGGCGCGGTGCGCCTGCGCCGCCTGGCTCAGCGGCAGCACCTCGTGGACGACCGTCCGCAGGGCCCCCCGTGCGGCATCGGCGAACTGGGACGACCGTACGGCCTGCCGGTCGGGCCCGGGCACGGTGTCGGAGCTGAAGGTGGCGAACGACAGCGACCTGCGGAAGGCGTTGACCAGCCGCATGCCGAAGTCGGCTGGTGGCGGCCCGCCGACCACGCCGACCGTCACATACCGCCCGTTGGAACGCAGCCGGTCCAGGAAGTCGGGAAGCTGAGGACCCCCCACCACGTCGACCACCACATCGAAGCCCGAGGGCGCCTCCGAGCCGCCCTCGCCGTCGCGGTCGAGGACATGGGTGGCCCCCAGCGCCCGCAACCGAAGGCCGCGCTCCGCCGACGAGGTGGTGACGGCCACCGCACCGGCGCCGCCCCTGGCCGCGAGCTGGACCGCCGTGACCCCGATGCTGCCCGCCGCGCCGCGCACGAGCACCGACTCACCCGGGGCGAGACGGGCGCGGTCCAGGGCGAAGTGGGCGACCACGCCGGAGCTGCCGAGAGTCACCGCGTCCGCGCCGGTCAGGCCGTCGGGCAGCGCAAGGACGTCCTCGACGGCGGCGACCGCCTGCTCGGCGTAGCCACCGGAAAGCCCCGTGAACGCCCACACCCGCCGCCCCGTCCACGAGGCATCCACGCCCTCTCCCACCGCGGTGACGGTTCCCGCCACCTCGCTGCCGAGGAGATGGCCTTCCCGGAAGCCGTACCCGGCGAGCGTTCCCCGTCGGATCACCGCGTCCGCGCCGCCCACCCCGATCGCCTCCGTGGTGATCCGCACCCGCCCCGGACCGGGGTCGGGCACGGGCACGTCGACGACGGCGAGACCGTCAGGGTCTCCGAACTTCCTGATCACGACGGCTTTCATCTCTGCTCCGGATGCCGGTGGTGGCGATACGGGCTGGGAAGGCGCCACTGGGCGGGTGAGCGGCACCGCCATCGGACCGTAACGGACGCCCCCGTCCGCTTGGCTAAAGTGAGAAACCATGACCGGCCGTTTGTCTCACCCCGCGCGTTCCGACGCCCGCGACAACCGGGCCCGCATCCTGGACGCCGCCCACGAGGTGTTCGGCGAGGAGGGCCTGAACGCGCCCATGCGTGAGGTCGCCCGGCACGCGGGCGTCGGCCCCGCCACGCTGTACCGGCACTTCCCGACCAAGCGGGCACTGATCGCGGAGACCTTCGCCCAGCAGCGGCGAGCCTGCCACGCCGCCGTCCGTCACGCCCTCGCGGATCCGGACCCGTGGCACGGATTCCGCGGTCTGATCGAGCGGATCTGCGAACTCCACGCGCACAGCCGGGGCTTCGCCGACGCCTTCATGACGGCCTTCCCCGAGGCCATGGACTTCGCCGCCGACCGGGAGCGAACCGTGCGCGCCGTCGCCGAACTGGCCCGCCGTGCCCAACAGACCGGTCGGCTCCGCCCCGGCTTCGTCGTCGACGACCTCGTCCTCATGCTCATGGCCCACCGGGGCCTGCACGACGTACCGCGCGCCGACCGGCTCACGGCCTCGCGCCGCTTCGCCGCCTATGTGATCGACGCGTTCCGCGCCGTACCGGAGACGGAGGCGGCGCCACACCGCCCCGCGCTGTCAGACCCTGCCGTTAGTGTTCCTGATCACGGCCGCCGCCACACGGACGGCTCGGAGTGCTGACCCGCTATCAGGAGCCCTGCGCATCATGGGATTTGACGTCACCTACGCCGACCTTTCCGTCGATCCGCCTCTGCTGTCGAACGCCGACGTCAGGTATGACAGGGCCCGGTTCGCCGGGTCACACGTGGCGCTGAGCGCGGGCGGGACAGTGACGCTGGACTTCGAGGTGGAGGATCCGGAGGACGTCCCCCAGGCAACGCTCACCCTCACGGCCCTCGTCTCCAAGCTCGGCCCCGCGCTCGGTCACGCCCCCATGGATGTCCTGGTCCAGGGCGAGGCGCTGGCCGAGGGCCTCACCGTGCCGGGCGGTGGTGATCTGCCGCAGGACAACGTCTTCGCCGTACCCGGGCGGCTGCTGAAGCCCGGCACCAACACCTTGGAGATACGCTCCTCGGACCGGGCCAGCAGCATGCTCTGGCTGTACCGGATCACCCTGGACCCCGTCTGGGAGCGCGGCCGATCGGAGCGCGCCCGGGCGGCAGAGGCCGCCCGCGACACGGTCTTCACCTACCGTACGGAGCTGCGCCCCGCCCACTCCTCCTCCGCCCCCTGGCAGGCGGCCCCACGGCTGTTCTTCCACGTCGACCGGGGCGAGCACTCCCTGCCCGCGCAACTCGGCTGGCAGACGGAGGACGGGGTCGAGTCCGCCATCAGCTTCCAGTCCAACATGTCCGACTTCCACGGCAGTTACCGCGCGGCGGACGGTACGGCGTACGAGTACCGGGGGCGCCTCACCGACCGTCGGCCGTTCTCGGACGACATCCAGAACCTCTCGGCGTCCGTGCTGCACCGCTTCCACACGGAGGAGGGGTGGGGTGGCCGCTGGCACACCTCCGACGAACTCCGGCTGCTGGTCGACGACGGCGGAGCGCCCGTCAGCCGCGTGACCTGGCGCGATCAACGGGGCAACTCGGGTGTGGCCATGCTGCATGCCGCGTCCCACGACGCCGAAGTCACGGCCGTAGAGGCGAGCGACGAGTTCGACGAGGCGGGGGAGGGGGCCGACAACCTCCTTGAGGACCAGCGCTCCAAGTGGCTGGCGTCCGACGACACCGCCCACGTGGACTTCACCTTCGCCCGCCCCACCGCGGTCGCCTCGTACTCCCTGATGTCGGCGAACGACTGCCCCGACCGCGACCCCCGCGACTGGACCCTGCACGGCTCCCACGACGGCCGCACCTGGATACCGCTGGACACCCGGAGCGGCGAGACCTTCGCCGGGCGCTTCGAGACGAGGGAGTTCCACCCGCGTGCCAGCGCCCGGCCCTACCGCCACTACCGCCTCGACATCACTCGCAACGCCGGTGGGTCCGAGATCCAGCTGGCGCGGGTCCGCTTCGCCGAGGCGCCCGGCGGACAGGTGTTCACCGGCTACTACCAGCGCCACAACGAGGGGCCCATCGGCTACCGAGGCACCCCGGCCGCCCCCTACACCTCGGCCCTTCCCGCCGCTCCCCGCGTCGCCGCGGAGCTGGAGACCGCCGCCGCGAGCCTGGCCGAGACCGCCCAGACGCTCGCCGCCCTGGCTTCCCAGCTTCGCGAGCACTGACCTCCGTACGCCCGGCGGGACGCGTACCGACACCCCGGTGGGTCAGGTGGGCTGTCCGATCGGCCGGATGGTCAGCGTGTTGAGGTCGACACCCGCTGGCTGGTCGAGGGCGAAGCAGACGGCCTCGGCGACGGGCTGGGGAGGCAGGGCGAAGGGGGGTGTGCTGCCGTCCTGCCAGAAGGGGGTGTCGATCACGCCGGGGTTGACGAGGGTGACACCGATGCCACGGGCCGTGGCGTGCATCCGCAGGTTCTCGGCGAGTCCGGTGACGGCCCACTTGGTGGCGGAGTAGAGGCTGGCGGGGGCGTTCTTCACCCCGACGACGCTGCCGATGAGCACCAACCGCCCGCCGGTGGCTTCGAGGTGGGGGAGGGTGGCCTTGGCCAGCAGCGCGGGGCCGAGGACGTTGGTGAGGACCATCGGCGGCCACAGCGTCGGGTCGCCGTCGCTGACGGTCGCGCCCGGCGTCCGCTGGTCGTCGGCGGAGACGAATCCGGCGTTGGCCACCGCGGCGTGCAGGGCGCCGAAGCGCTCCACGGTGTGGGTTACGGCGGACTGCGTGGCCTGCCAGTGCGCCGCGTCCGCGACGAGACCCAGCAGCCGGTCGGGGTGACCGGCCGCGTCGAGGAAGGCCTTGAGCTTCGTCTCGTCGCGGCCGGTGACGGCCACCCGGTGGCCACGGTCGAGAAGCAGCCGGGCGGTTCGCGCGCCGATGCCGCTGGTGGCGCCGGTGATGAGGATGGTCCTGCTGGTCATGGTCATGCTCCTGAGGTGCGGAGTGGTGTGGTGGACGGCTGGACGACCGGTAGGTGAGTCGGTCAGCGCGGTGCGTCCGCGGTGAGGGGCAGCGCGTGGATACGGCGGCTGGTCGGACGCCTGGACCGGGTGGCCGGAACGACATGGCCACGGGATGCAAAGGACTGGGATGTAGAGGACATGGATCCTCCTTCGGAGTGGTGCGCGTCGGGTGTCTCGCCCCGGCATTCGGCGGAGGACCGGAAACCGGGCTGCCGATGCCACGAAACCGGTGTCGTCGCTCGCGGGGAAGGAAGCGTTTGTGGGGGTACAAGCTCGACCCCCCTGCCCCTGAGGTCCCGGGCTACCTTGGATGTCATGGCACCCCGACCCGGCGACGGTTCCGACAACCGCTCCGACATCCGGAACTTCCTCGTCACCCGACGCGCCAAGCTCGCCCCGGAACAGGTCGGACTGCCCAGCAGCGGCCGACGCCGCGTCCCGGGCCTGCGGCGCCAGGAAGTCGCCGTTCTGGCCGGTGTGAGCACCGAGTGGTACACGCGGCTGGAGAAGGGCCACATCAGCGGCGTCTCCGAGGAGGTCCTGGACGCGGTCGCCCAGGCGCTGCGACTGGACGAGGACGAGCGCACCTACCTGTTCGACCTGGCCCGAGCGGCCCGACCGGCGCGCGGTACGGCACCCCGCCGCCGGGACGCCGAGATCCCGCCCTCCGTCCAGTGGATGCTCGACTCCATGACGATGGCCCCCGCCTTCGTACGCAGCCGCCGCATGGACATCGCCGCGTGCAACCCGTTGTGCCGGGCCCTGTACGCCCCGATGTTCGACAGCGACACCACCAACGAGCGGGGCCAGGCCAGCTTCCCCCGCTACTTCTTCCTCGACCCCGGCTCCCGCCACTTCTTCGTCGACTGGGAGGCCGGGGCGCGGATCAGCGTCGCGCTGCTGCGCGCGGAGGCCGGACGCGCGCCCCACGACCGGGCCCTGCGTGAACTCATCGGCGAACTGGCCACGCTGAGTGCGGAGTTCCGCACCATGTGGGCCCGGCACGACGTCCGCGTCCGCCACTACGGGGTCAAGCGGCTGCGGCACCCCGAGGTCGGCTGCGTGGAACTGGCCTACCGCTCCATGGGCCTGCCCGTGTCCGACCGGGAGGTGCACGAGCTGACCGTCTACAGCGCCGAGCCGGGCAGTGCCGCGCAGGACCGGCTCAGTCTCCTCGCCAGTTGGGGGGCCACCCGGGCCCCGGCCACGGAGCCCACCCAGCGGCCCCGCTAGCGGTCGCGCGTATCCGTGCGCAGGTCAAGCCGGTCCTCACCAGGGATCGGCGATCTCGTGAGCCAGAAGCGCTGCCAGCGCGTGATCACCACCGTGGCGGGGCCACTGCCAGGCCAGCGTCCGTGGGCCGACGCGTCCGGTCCCGGCTCAGTCCGCGTAGCCAAATGACCGTGTCCGTCCGTAAGTTGGGATACGAAGGGAGCTGGGGTCGTGAGCGATGTGCGCTGGGCAGGCATGGCCGTGGCGCTCGCCTGCGCGAGCGTGCTGATCGTGGCAGGGCTGATACGGCTGTATCCGGTGCTCCGCCGCGGAGACCGGTCGACTCGGACACCAGACGACGTCGAACGCGAGGATCCGAACTGCTGTCAGGTATGCGGTCATGCGGTCCCGCTGCTTGCCGCCGCCGACATCGACGAACCGCCCTGGCCCGGCGGTGTGGGCTGGTTCGTCAACCTCAGCAAGACCGGCGATCACCAGTTCGCGACTCGGGTGTGCCGCGACTGCTGGAATGCCAGCCAGGCCATCGAGGCCGAGATGCGGCGCGATGCCGAGGAGGAAGTCGACGCCAAGGCACGGGAAGCGGCGGCCTGGCTGGCCGGAGCCCCCGTTGTCGACGTGCCCTCACATGACTTGCGGGCAGATCATGGGTGGAAGCTCTACGGGGCCGAGGACGCGGCGCGGCATCTGGGCCGGTTCTCCGTGTACGGCAAGGGTGCGATGGGGTACGCCGCCGAGGAGGACGAACTCCCGGCGAGCTACCGAGACGGTGTCACCCGACCCGGCTATGACGATGTGCAGGGCTGCTACCTCTCCTATGCGGGCAGTGTGTTCCGTACGACAGACGGTCATATCGCCGTCAAGTGGAGAGAGCGCCACCGCGAATACCCGGATTAGGGCTGACCTGCTCAACGTGGGCGGGTGCGTCGGCACGGTTGGGGGGCATGTGCCCTCCTGGGAGTCGCCGTCGTAGGCACCGGCCGTACCCCCTGCCGTGGCAGCAACTCGCCCTCGCTTGAGGAGATCACGGTCGGGTCTCGCCTGGCGCATTATCGATCATACGTGTGACCGCCGTGGGTATCGTGCGGGCAAAGTCGACCGGAGTCGAACGCTGGTTTCGACGTGACTCGACAGAATCCGACGCATCCCGGATGACATCCCGACGTGCCCCCGGTGTGTCCCGACGAAAGAGTGCCAACGTGAGTTCGACCGCTGTCCGCCGTACCGCCCTCGCGGCCTCCGCCGCTGCCCTGGCCCTGCTGGCCACTGCCTGCGGCGGGTCGTCCGACGACGACGGCGCGACCAGTGACGACAAGGCCACCGCGGACCAGTCCGCCCCGGCGGGCGGGGCGCTGACCGCCGCCGAGTTGGAGAAGGTCGCCCTCGCGCAGGCCGACGTCGAGAACGGCGAGGTCACCACCAAGGTCCCGGCGAAGGACGACGTCGCGAAGGACCAGGTCTCGACGGACGACGAGGCCTGCCTGCCGCTCGCCCTCGCTCAGTCCGCGGTGGCCCAGGGCGAGCCGACGGCGACCGTGAAGCGGTCCTGGCAAGGACAGACGGAGACGCCCCCCGAGAGCACGGGTCCGGACGGCCAGGACATGACCACCATCAACGTGGACAAGATCATGCTGAACCTCGCCTC
This sequence comes from Streptomyces sp. NPDC057877, assembly GCF_042796855.1. Taxonomy (NCBI): domain Bacteria; kingdom Bacillati; phylum Actinomycetota; class Actinomycetes; order Kitasatosporales; family Streptomycetaceae; genus Streptomyces; species Streptomyces sp. NPDC057877. The sequence goes on along the minus strand of NZ_JBHVMS010000009.1, from coordinate 190,746 downwards.
CTACCCGGAGGGCGGCGCCGAGCAGGCACTGAAGGGGCTGAGCACGGCCGCCGAGAAGTGCGCCGACGGCTTCACCGTGACCTCGGGCAGCGACAAGCTGAAGATCGCCGAAGTCACCACGGCCACCGCACCCGAGGGCGGGGACGAGGCGCTCGCCGTCAGCCTCGGTGTGGACATCGGTCAGGACACCGACGGGCTCATGAAACTGGTCGTGGTCCGCAAGGGCGCCACGCTCGCCTCCTTCAGCGCGGTCAACCTCTCCTCCATGATGACCGGAGCGGAGTTCGACGTCCCCACGGACGTCGTCGACGCACAGGTCACCAAGCTCGGCTGACACCGGGCATGCGCCCTGGCTGTGTTCGCTCATGAGCCGGACCCTGACATGAGGCACGGACATCTACGAGGTGACCAGCGGCCCTACGCCAGCAACACCGAACGCACCCCCGGCAGCGCGCCCGGCCCACGCCCTGGGAGACTTCCTGCACACCTACAACCACCACCGCTGCCACACCGCCCTCGGAGGCAAACCCCGATCAGCCGCGTCAACAACCCTGCGAAGCAATACACCTAGCGCCAGGGATCAAGGGCGTGCTTACCGCGAGTCCGGCCTGCTTCGAGTTGCCGCAGCACCTCTGGTCCCTCGGCCAGGGGATGGACCTGGGGGGTGCCGGGCGGGTAGACGCCGTGGGCGATGAGTGCCTCGATCTCGACGAGCAGGGACTCGTAGAGGGACGGTGCCGCGGTGGCCAGCGCGCCGATGTGCAGGCCCTTGACCTGGGCCTGGTGGGTGAAGACCAGGTCGTGCGTGCTGAGGGTGGCGTCGCCGGAGGCGGCGCCGAACACGACGACGCGCCCGGTGAAGGGTTTGGTGACCGACAGGCTGGCCTCGAACGTGGCCTGTCCCACCGATTCCAGGACCAGGTCGATGCCACCGGTCAGGCGGGTGATCTCGACGGCCAGATCGGGACGTCGGCTGTCCAGGACCTCGTGGGCGCCGAGCGCTTTGACGGTGTGGTGCTTGGCCGGTGACGCCGTGGCGATCACGCGCGCCCCGTAGTGCCGGGCGAGACGGACGGCGGCCTGCCCCACGCCTCCGGCCGCGGCATGCACGAGCACCACGTCACCGGTCGCGATCTGACCCAACGGCTTCAGTGCCGCCAGTGCGGTCGCCCAGTTCAGCACCAAGCCGAGTGCTTCGGCGTCGCTCCAGCCGGACGGCACCGGAAGCGCACCCGCGGACGGCATCGTCATGTACTGCGCGAAGGCGCCCGGGCCGACCCCGACGACGTGGGTACCGACCGGCAGCGGGTTCTCGACCTCCGCTCCGACCCCCACGATCTCACCGGCGGCTTCGAAGCCCGCCACATAGGGCGCCCGCGGGCCTCCGCCGTACGTTCCACGGGTCTGCATGACGTCCGCGAAATTGACCCCGGCGGCGCCGACGCGGATCAGGTACTGGCCGGGCCCGGGGACGGGGCGGCGGTGCTCGGTGGTGAGGGTCAGATCCTTCGGTCCCCGGTGCGACCGCTGGACCAGTGCTCGTACCCGCTGCTCAGCGGCGTGCCGCTGCCTGTTGGTCTCCATGCGCCGAACGTAGGAGTCTGACACTTGCGTCAAGGTCAAGCGACGGTCAGGATTCAGGGATCAGTGCGGCGGGCCTCCCGCAGGTAGGCGTCGAGTGCCGCCTGCTGATCGCTGAGAGCGGCGATGCGCGCGGCGAGCCGGTCGCGATAGCCCTGCACCTCGCGCAGGAACTCCGCGCACACCGCCCCGGTGCCGGTCTCGGGGCCGTCCGTGAGGCTGGGCAGCGCCTCCCTGATCAACCGCACAGGCAGCCCGGACTCCAGCAGCGAGCGGATGACGAGCACCCGGTCGACGGTGGACTGGCAGTAGTCGCGGAACCCATTGCTGAAACGCCCGGGGACGATCAAGCCCTCATCCTCGTAGTACCGCAACGAACGCGCACTCACGCCACTGATCCTGGATGCGTCGCCGATTCTCATGTCTGAGGCCAACACCGAGGTGCGCCGCGATCTTCCAGCACAGCCGGGCCAGTGGTCGTCGAGCCGGGCGGCCCACTGCGGCGCGCTCGCGGCGAGGACGGAGAACCCCGCTGTCCGACGAACTCATGGCGAGCCCGTGGGGAGCCAGCGTGCGGGCGACGCCCCCAGCGCGCGCCGGGCTCGATCCGGATGCGGCCGGACTCCCGGTCGAGCACCTCGACGGAGGTCATCCTCGACAGGTCGATGACGATGCCGCCGTCGTTGGTCGACCGGACGCTGACGCCGTGACCGCCGCTGCGCACCGAGATGTCGACGCCCTGGCCGCGCGTGTAGCCGAGGGCCGCCACGACGTCGTCGGCGTTCTGGGCCTGGACGCGCCCAGACCGCCCGACCACAACCTTCCGGTCGCCGCGACCGGGAGGCCTCTTCCTCGCACCGCGCCGTGTGGTGACCTCATCGAACCCCACGCACCGAGTTGGCGCTCCCGACCCGCGTGCGGCCCCGCGCGTTCAGCGCCGCTTCTCCCCGTGCTCGCCCCCGGCGCCCACGATCCTCGCTGACGGGGGACCGTTCCTTCACCACGGGAGATCGCATGAGCAAGACCACCGACCCAACCCCGGGGCGCCGCACCCTCCTTCAGGCGGCGGTCGCCGTCCCCGCGGCCGGGGCCGCCGTCTCACTGCTCGGTGCCGGGGCGGCCGAAGCCGCCACCCAAGGCGCACGGCACGGCCACTTCGACACCGAGTCACCCCGCTTCGCCCTCGCCGTACTGCCGGACACGCAGTACCTCTTCGATGCCGACAGCGCCGACCCGGAGCCGCTGAGAGCGACGTTCCAGTACCTCGTCTCCGAGCGCAGAGAGGCGAACATCGCCTTCATGACGCACCTCGGCGATGTCACCGAGCACGGCACCAAGGGCGAGATCGACCTCGCCGCCGACACCTTCCGCACCATCCACGGCAAGGTCCCCTACAGCGTCCTCGCGGGCAACCACGACATCCCCTCCGGCGACGACCAGCGCGGCGACACCGCCTATCTGCGCGCCTTCGGGCCCCGGCGGTTCAGCGGCATGCCCACCTTCGGCGGCGCCTCCCCGGACGGCTACAACAGTTACCACGTCCTGCGGGCGGCCGACCGGGAGTGGCTGGTCCTGGCCCTGGACTGGCGGGCCTCCGACAAGGGCCTGGCCTGGGCGCAGGACGTCCTCGACACGCACCCCACCCTCCCCGCCATCCTGACGACCCATGACCTCGCCTGGGCCGGGGACGACGGCGAGGCACACCTGTCCGGCAACGGGCAGCGCCTGTGGGACCGGATCATCCGCGGCAACGACCAGATCTTCCTCGCGCTGGGCGGCCACTACTGGCCGCCGGGACGCACCGTGCTCACCAACGACGCGGGGAACGACGTACACCTCCACATCACCAACTACCAGGACCGCTACTACGGCGGCGCCGCCATGATCCGGCTCTACGCCTTCGACCTGGCGCGCGACACCATCGACGTCCAGACCTTCGCCCCCTGGTTCCTCGCCCGGGACCCCGCCAAGCGGACCCCGCTGGAGGAGGAGACCATCGAACTGACCGGGGACACCGACCGCTTCAGCCTCGGCATCGACTTCGCGGACCGGTTCAAGGGCTTCGCCCCGGTCGTCCCGCCGAAGCCGCGCCCGGCGCACCGCGTGATGCCGCGCGGCACCGTCGCCTACTGGCGCTTCGACGCCGACGGCCTCGACGCCACCGGCCGCCCCGGCGCCACCGTGCCCCCGGGGGCCGTGGCCCGCGACCTGACCGGCAACGGCAACGACCTCACCGTCCGGCTGCTGCACAGCAGCGCCGCCGAGGTGCTGACCTGGTCCGGCGACCACCACAGCGACCAGCCCGCGCACGCCAGCCTGCGCTTCGACGGCGGCAAGCAGCCGGACCGGGGCGCCGTCCTCACCACCCACGCCACCGCCCCGCTGAACAGCATGAAGTTCCGAAGCGGCTTCACCATCGAGACGTTCATCAAGCTGCCCGACCCGTACCAGGGCGACCACGCCTGGATGGGCATCCTCAGCTGGGAGGGCCGCAACGGCGACGCCGGGAAGACCACGGGCTGGTCGAAGGACGAGCCCACGTGCAGCCTCAACGTCACCCCGGAGCGCTTCCTGCAGTTCGTCCACTACCCGGACGTCCAGGACGCCGACCCCACCTCGTGGAGCCACGCGCTGCCCGTCGGCCGCTGGACCCACATCGCCGTCGTCAACGACGGCCGCCGCACGGTGATGTACGTGGACGGCTCGAAGATCGCCCGCAACCCGTCCCAGCCCGCCACCGGCATCGAGACCCTCGGCAAGCCCTTCGTCATCGGCGGCACCCAGTTCGCCGAGGAGTTCGGCCAGGGCTTCTACGGCTGGATCGGCGACACCCGCCTCGTCGACCGCGCCCTGAGCCCGCGTGAGTTCATGCTGCTCACGGACTAGCGCGGGCCGGTTGTTCACCGAGCCGTCCCCTGCCGGTCTTGCGCAGGACCGCCGACACCGTGAAGGTGTCCCCGTCGTGACGTCGCCTCAGCGATCCCTGCTTTCACACCGAAAGGCACCGCATCCTTGATGTGGACTTCACCCGGGCAGCCGCCCAGCCAGCGCCCGCCCTCCTCCAGACCCCCGCTCCTACGCCGCCGGGTCACCGCCGTTGCCCTCGCCCTCAGCGCCCTGGCCATCGCCCCGGCCCCCGCGCAGGGCGCCGACACGGCCTCCGACATCGGCGCGTTCCAGGCGGTCGACCAGTTCATCGGAACCCAGCTCGACACCTCGCAGAACAAGGGCAACAGCGCCTACGGCAACACCTGGCCCGGCGCCACCGTCCCCTTCGGCATGGTGCAGTCGAGCCCCACCACCTACCGCACCGGCGACGGTGACCAGAAGGGCGGCTACGAGTACACCGCCGACCGGCTCCGCGGCTTCGGCATGACACGGCTGTCCGGCACCGGCTGCGAAGGCCGGTTCAGCGGCTTCGACTTCCCGGTGCTGCCGTACACCGGGGCCCTGCCGGACGGGGCCCTGCCCACCAGCCCGGGCAGCGCCATCAAGGACTACTACCTCGGCTACGACCACGCCCAGGAGAAGGCGGAGCCCGGGTACTACTCGGTCGGTCTCGACAACGATGTCAAGGTCCAGCTGACCGCCACCACCCGCACCGCCGTGAGCAGCTACGACTTCCCCGACCAGGGCAGCTCCACGCTGATCCTCGACACGGCCGGGTCCAACAACCGGGTCTTCGGCAGCGAGGTGACCGTCAAGGGCAGCACCGTCGAGGGCTGGGTGGAGGCCGCGTCCGTCTGCGACGAGGGCGGGCGCTACCGTGCCCACTTCTCGGCGACCTTCGACAAGCCCATCCGCTCCCACGGCACCTGGGAGGGCGGCACCGTCACGCCCGGCGCCTCCACCGCCCGCGCGGGCGAGGCCAAGCACGGCGCCGGTACCTACCTCGTGTTCGACCAGGGCGCCAAGGTCACCGCGAAGGTGGGCCTCAGCTACGTCAGCACCGCCAACGCCGCCCAGAACGCGGCCCACGAGGTGGGCAGGCGCGCCTTCGGCGACGTACGCGCCGCCGCACGGCGGACCTGGCGGGACGCCCTGGACACCGTGAGGACCGAGGGCGGCAGCCGCGACGAGCGGGTCAAGTTCTACACCGCGCTGTACCACGCCCTGCTGCACCCGAACGTCTTCGACGACGTCAACGGCGAGTACCAGGGCTACGACGGCAAGGTGCACCGGGTCGCCAAGGGCCGCCACCACTACGTCACCTACGCCGGATGGGACGCCTACCGCAGTCAGGCCCAGCTGGTGGCGCTGATCTTCCCGAAGGTCGGCAGCGACATCAACCAGTCCCTCGTCGACATGGTGGGCCAGACCGGGAAGTGGCCGAACTGGCCGCACCTCAACCAGTCCCAGCAGAAGATGAGCGGTGACTCGCTGCAGTCCCTGCTGGCGTCGATCGACGCCTTCGGCTCCACCGCCTACGACCGGCGGGCCGCGCTGGAGTCCATGAAGGACACCCAGTCGCTCCCGGCCGACGACACCCTGAGGCGGCACGCCTACCAGTACACCAGCGTCGGTTTCATCGAGAACCGCAAGCAGGACGCCGCCACCTCCAAGACGCTCGAGTACGCCATCGACGACTTCGGCATCGCCCAGCTCGCCAAGCGCCTCGGCGACACCGCCACCTACGAGCGGTTCATGGGCCGCGCGCAGAACTGGCAGAACCTGTTCGACGCACAGTCCCTGCACATCCGCCCGCGCGACCGCAACGGCTTCGACCGCGGGTTCAACCTGGGGGAGCGGGGCGACCAGTTCGAGCAGGCCACCGGCTACCAGTACGGCTGGATGGTCCCGCACAACATGGGCACCCTCATCGAGAAGCGGGGCGGCATCGACACGGCCACGGCCGCGCTGGACGAGCACCTCAGCGCCCTGGACGCCGGTGTCTACCACACCCGCGGCGCCTACCTCAGCAACCAGCCGAGCTTCGGCGCCCCGTACGCCTACCACTGGCTGCGGCAGCCGCACCGCACCACGGACGTGCTGCACCGCGCGTCCGCCGAGCTGTACGGCACCACACCCAAGGGCCTGCCCGGCAACGACGACCTAGGTTCGCTGAGCGCCTGGTACGTCTGGGCCAACACCGGTCTGTACCCGGCCGTCTACGGCACCGCGAACCTGCTCGTCAGCGGTCCAGCGTTCGAGCGGGTCGTGATCGACAGCGTGGGCAGCGACCGCAGGGTGGACATCAAGGCACCCGGCGCGGACACCAAGCCCTACATCAAGGGCATGACGGTCGACGGCAGGCAGGTCTCCCGCTCCTGGCTGACCGAGGGCTTCGCCCGCGAGGGCGGCGACATCCGCCTCACCATGTCGTCCACCCCCGGTACCTGGGGCACCAGGGCCACCGACGTGCCCCCGTCCTACACGGACGGCGGTGACGCCCGGAACAACACCGGCACCACGCCGGACGGCGCGGGGAACACCGGCTCGCTGGACCTCAGCGACAACTCCCTGTCCCGCGAGCGCCTCGCCGAGGCTGGCGCCGCACCCGGTGCCAGGCTGCCGCTGGGCGACACCGGCGTCCGCTTCACCTGGCCGGACACCGAGCCCGGCGAGCCGGACAACTGGATCCCGCACGGCCAGCGCGTCGACATGGGCGGCGCCAAGGCGACCGGCATCTCCTTCCTCGGCCTGGCCACCAACGGGCCCTCCTCGGGCACCGCGGTCGTCGAGTACACCGACGGCTCCACCCAGGACGTCGGCGTGCAGTTCACCGACTGGACCCCCGGCACCACCTACCAGTTCGGCAACCAGCCCCTGGTGACCACCACCGGACGCAACCGCGCCGCGGGCGGCTCCGACACCGTACAGACCAAGGTCTTCGGCACCGTGCCACGGCTGCTCGACCCGGCCAAGCGGGTCGCGTCCGTCGTCCTGCCGCAGGGCACCGACCGCGGCGTCATGCACGTCTTCGACGTCGCCCTCACCACCAAGGAGGGCCTGGACGTCCCCGGCACGACCCCGGAGCGGATCGTGCTGACACCCACCGGCACCCCGCACCTCACCCAGGCCGTCACCTGGCGCACCGGCGCCTCGGTCACGGCGGGCGAGGCACGCGTACGCCGCGCGGGCACCGACGAGTGGCGCACCGTCCCGGCACGCGGCAACGAGGAACTCGTCAGCGCCGGTGTCCCGACCCGCACCCACTCCGCCGTCCTCACCGGACTGCGCCCCGGAACCGCCTACGAGTACCAGGTCGGCACCGGCCGCTGGTTCAGCCCCGTCCACACCTTCACCACCGCCGAACAGCCCGGCGCGGACTTCACGTTCCTGTACTTCGGCGACGCCCAGAACGACCTGTCGGCGAAGTGGGCCCCGGTGGTCAGGCAGGCCTACGAGCGCTACCCGGACGCCGTCGGCAGCGTCAACGCCGGAGACCTGGTCAACACCAGCGGCAACGACAGCGAGTGGCGGGACTGGTTCGGCGCCATGGACGGCTACCGCCAGACCACCAACGTCATCGCCGCCCCGGGGAACCACGAGTACTCCGGCGACGCGTTCCTGAAGACCTGGAAGTCCACCTTCGAGTTCCCGGACAACGGCCCGCGCGCCAGCGGGGGAGCGGGTGACACCCCGGCCGAGCGGCAACGCGCCGCGTACGAGGCGCACATGGCCAAGGCCCTGACCGAGACCGCCTACTACACCGACTACCAGGGCGTCCGGTTCATCACCCTCAACGCCAGCACGGGCGACGCCCGTTCCCTGATGACCCCCGCCCAACTCCCCGCGTGCAGCCAGGACTGCCCCGACGCCGAGAAGCTGTGGCTCGACCTCCAGGCGCGCTGGCTGGACGAGATCCTCGCCGACAACCCCAACAAGTGGGCCGTCGCCGTCTTCCACCAGCCGGTCTTCTCCGCCGCCGAGGGCCGCGACGAGAAGCCGGTACGGGACGCCTGGCTGCCGGTCTTCCAGCGTCATGACATCGACCTGGTGCTGATGGGCCACGACCACGTCTACTCCCGTGGCCATGTCGACGCGGACGCCACTGGCACCCCCGGCATGACCACGGGCCCCGTCTACACCGTCACCGTCTCCGGACCCAAGTACTACGAACTGGCCCCGGTAGGCGACAGCGTCTGGAAGCGCAACGGCGCCACCGAGGTGGTCCGCGCCGGGCACACCTCCACCTTCCAGGGCATCAGGGTCACCGACGACCAGCTCCGCTACGAGGCCGTGGTCGCCGCGAAGTGGGACGACAGGTCGACCACCGACAAGGAGGTGGGCGAGGTCCTGGACGCCTTCACCATCACCAAGTACGACGACGGGACCAAGTACGTCACCGAGGACGGTGTCCCGGTGCCGCGCCGCTGAGGCCGGGCACGGCTGATCCGCCGTCAGTCCCCGCGGATCAGCCGTGCGGTCACCGTCTTGGGGCGCTGGTACTCGTGCAGGGCCAGCGTGCTCAGGTCGGTGCCGTGGCCCGAGGCGCCACGGCCGCCGTGGGGGAGTTCGGCGGTCTGCACGAGATGGCAGTTGAGCCAGACCTCCCCCGCGTCCAGCCGCCCGGCGAGATCCAGACCCGTGCTCAGGTCCCTGGTCCACACACTCGCCGCCAGCGCCTGCGGGACACCGTTGGCCAGCGCCACGGCCGCGTCCCGGTCCGCCGCCCGCTGCACGGTGAGCAGCGGTCCGAAGACCTCCTCCACCACCGCCGGATCGTCGTCGGGCAGGTCGGCCAGGATCCGGGCGGGACGCCAGAAGCCGCCCTCCTCACCGGCCCCCGGAGCGATGTCGCCGACGACGGTCCGCCCCGCGGCCGAGCGCTCGACGATGCCGTCGTAACGGGCCAGCTGGTCCGCGTTGTTGAGCGGACCGAAGTCCCGCCCCGCGAGGCTCGCGCGCGCCGCGGCGGCCAGACCCGCCACCGCATCCTCGTAGTTCTCGGGCAGGGTGACGACCCGGGCGGGCGCGGCACAGCTCTGCCCCGCGTTGTACACGCAGGCGCGGACGAGCTGGGTCCAGGTGTCGTCGGGCGCGTCGGGCAGCACCAGCACGGGGGAGTTGCCGCCGAGTTCCAGACTGACCCGGCGCCCTTGGGCACGGGCCGCCACATCGGCCCCCGCCGCCGCGCTGCCGGTGAACGCCACCATGTCGACGTCAGCCTCGACCAGGAGCTGTCCGGTCCGCCGGTCGCCGGGCAGGGCCGTGAGGACCGCGGGTCCGAGCGCCTCGGCGGCGTGCTCGGCGAGGAGTTCCAGGGTGTCGGAGGTGGTCTCGGCGGGCTTGGCCACCACCGTGTTGCCCGCGGCCAGGGCGGGCGCGCACCGCCAGGCGGCCATCATCAGCGGGTAGTTCCAGGGCACGACGACCCCCACCACCCCGAGCGGTTCCCACCGCACCCAGCTCTCGTGGCCGTCGACCAGCCGCCCCGCGGCGGGCGCCGACTGGGCCCGGACGGCGGAGGCGTAGAACCGGAAGAGGTCCGCGACCTGCTCCACCTCGCCCACCGTCTCGCTGTCCGGCTTACCCGTCCCGGCCGCCTCCCGTACGACGTAGGCGGCGGCGTTCTCCTCCACCAGTGCGGCCAGCCGGTCCAGCCGCCGCGCCCGTTCCCTGGGCGTCGGACCGCGCCACCCGGGCGCCGCCGCCCGGGCCGCGGCGACGGCGGACCGCACCTCGCTCTCACGGGCCACGGGGGCGGTGCCACGGACGGCGCCGGTGCGGGGGTTGACGAGGGTGGTCTTCACAGTGCGGTCGCCTCCACGGTTGCTCACGGGTCGTACGCCCGATTCCTCACAGGCCGTACGCCCGCTCTCACAGGTCGTACGCCCGTAGCCACAGCTCCAGTGTGAGCAGCAGCCACAGCTTGCCGCCCTGCCGGGGCAGCAGTGTGCCCTCGCCGCGCATCCAGGTCCGTACGGTGTCGGGCCGGAACAGTCCGCGCTGCCGGGCGGCCCGGCCGAGCAGCAGGTCACCGGCCAGCTCGCGCAGCGGCCCGGTCAGCCACTGCTGCACCGGAACCCGCATACCGCTCTTGGGCCGGTCCACCACCGTCGCGGGCAGCAGGTCCCGGACGGCCTCCTTGAGCACCCACTTCTCCGCCGTGCCCCGCAGTTTGAGCGGCGGGGGCACGGCGAAGGCGTGGTCGATCACCCGCCGGTCGAACAGCGGCGCACGGCCCTCGAGGCCCTGGGAGGCGGTGAGTCGTTCCACCTTGGTGAGGATGTGATGGGCGCCCTTGGTCCGCAGGTTGCAGTGCAGGAGCTGGTTGAGGAGGTGGGTCATGCGGTCCGGGCCGGTCAGGTAGGGCTCGACGAAGCGCTGCGGGGCCGGGGCGGACGCCAGGGCGGACAGCGCGTCCGCGGTGAGTAGCTCCGGCAGGTCGGTCCAGCACTTGCGGTACGACCGCAGATAGGCGGTGGCCCGGTCCTCGTACCAGGGCGCGTCGGGCGACCCGGCGTGCATCTCCCGCACCAGCATCGGCAGGTTCTTCGGCCCGCCGAAGACCGGGTCGCCGCCCTCCCCGTTGAGGACGGTCCGCAGCCCGTCGCCCGCGACCGCCTCCGCGAGCAGCAGGTTGGGCACCGTCAGCGGGTCCCCCACGGGGCTGTCGAGGAGGGCCGCCGTGTCCGCGAGCCGCGCCGCGACGGCCGCGCCGGAGACCGTCAGCACCCGGTGCCGGGTGTGGCAGTGGGCGGCGACGAGGCCCGAGTAGCCGAGTTCGTTGGGGAGTTCGTCGCCGAAGCTGATGGAGTAGGTGTGCACGGGGTGGCTGTGCAGCTTCGCGGTGAGCGCGGTGACGAGCGAGCTGTCGACCCCGCCGGACAGCAGCACACCGACCGCCTCGGCCTCGGGCAGCCGCCGCGCGGTGGCGTCCTCGAGGAGGGCCCGCAGCGTGAGGACGGCCTCCTCGGGCTCCTCCGCGGAGCCGGACACACGCTCCGTCGGCTCCCAGTGCACGGTCTCCGTCACGGTCCCGTCGGCCGCGAGGCGCAGCACCCGCCCGGGGAGGACCTCGTGGACGCCCTCCAGCAGCGTCTCCTCGCCCGGCAGATAGGCGAACGTGAGGAAGGAACGGACGGCCGACAGGTTCACGCGCGTGCCCAGCGCGGGCCAGCGACGCAGGGCGCGCAGGGAGGTGGCGGCGGCCCAGGCCCCGGCCGCGCGGGCGTAGAAGAGGGTGCGGGCGCCGACCTGGTCGCGGATCAGCACCAGCTCCCCGCCGTCGAGCACGGCCAGCGCGAACATGCCCTCGGCCAGCGCCACTCCCCGCGCACCCAGCCGGGCCCAGCAGCGCAGCAGCAACTCGCCGTCCCGGCAGTCGGGCGGGGCTGTGGCACCGTCGGCCGCGAGCGCGGCACGCAGCTCGGCGCGGTTGTACAGGGTGACCTCACCGACCGCACGCCTCCCGTGCGCCTCGAACGGCCCCTCGGCGGGCCCGGGTTCGTCCGGTACGAGGGCCAGTCCCGGTACGACGGCCCGGGCGCCCATCCGCGCGAGGTGCGCGTCGGCCGTGCCGGTGCGGCCGTCGGGGTGCCCGGAGTCCGGGGCGAGGCAGACGCAGAACCGCGCCATCCGAGGCGTCCTTTCCTGTGCGGGTGAGCGGACTGGGCCGGGGGCCCGGTCAGCCGAAGTCGTCGTCGGTCCAGCCGTCGTCGTCGCCCCAGTCCCCGCCGTCCCAGTCGTCGCCACTGTCGTAGGAGACCTCGCCGCCACCGGAGGACGTCGAGTTCTGCGCCTGCTGCCGCAGCGCCTCTTCCTCCTCCGGTGACAAGGCCAGCGGCGGAAGATGAGCGGCGGTGACGGCGAGGCCCGCCACGCCGAGACCGACGAGGAGCGCGCCCATCCGGCCGCCGAAGGACGTCCGGTTGATCATCAGGGTCTCGCCCCGGCCCCACAGGGTCCGGCCGTAGCCGATGTCCCGGCCGTAGGTCACGGTGCCGTCGGCGGGCATGCGCTTGATGATCCTGCCGCCCAGCAGTTCGTCGGTGCCCGAACCGCCCTCGCTGTCGTGCCAGCGCACCACGCCGTCCGGGCCGCGACGGCGCCACTCCTGACGGCCGTCCTCGTAGGTGCGGTGGACGCTGCCGTCGGCGAGCAGCTCGTCCGTGTAGCCGATTTCGCGGGGGCGGATCATGCGCTTCGGTCCTTGGGTCGGCACAACTCGGGGACAGGGAAGGCGGCGTGCGGCCCGGTCATGCGTCGGGCCAGGTCATGAAGCCCGCGGTGCGCAGGTCGCGCAGCTCGCTCCACACCGACTGGCGGGGCGGCCTGGCACCACGCGTGAGCCGCAGTACGGCACGCAGGAGCCGGGCGGGCGGCAGCGCGGCCACCTCGGTGAACCGGCCCGCGGCGAGCCACTGGACCTCGGCGGGCCTGAGCCCCGGCGGCAACGGCCCGAGCGGCGGAAGCGGGCCGGGCCTGCGGCCGGACACCAGCCGCAGCGTCCGCGCGTGCCGGGGCACCAGGCCGAGCGAGGCCACCCGGACGCCGGGCACCGGCCCGAGCACCGCGCGCACCCGGCCGGGCAGGGCGATCCCGGCGGGGCTGGCGTCGTGCAGGACATGCACGGTGGCCCCCTCGGCGCGCTCCAGGGCCGCCACCGTCCGGGCGTCGAGGGGCAGCTCGTCCTCGGCGCTCAGCACGGGGCACGCCGCCTCCACATGGACGTGGTTGGCGAGCAGCATGTGGGCGATGGAGCGGTCCTGGCAGACCAGCAGCCGGGGCAGCCCGTAGGCGTACAGGTCGGGTTCCCGGGCGGGCCCGCCGAGCGTCGGGGCCGGACCGGTCGGCGTGGGGAGCAGCCCGGCGGGCTCCCGGCCGCGCAGGGCCTCGGTGAACCGGGCGAGCCGGAGCGGCGGGGCCGGGCTGTGCGGGATGCGGCGCAGCGGCGCGGGGGTGGGGCGCAGGACGCGGCAGGTCTCGTAGTACAGCTGCCGCTCGGTGAAGCGGAGGGAGCCGGGGGCCGCCGCACGTCGTGCGGCGAGGGTGATGGCCCGCTCCAGCAGCGGCCGGGGTGGGTACGTCGGCATGTCAGTTCCCGTCCTCCGCCGTGGGCTCCGGCCAGCTCATGAACCCGACCGCGACGGCCGCACGGCGTGCCGGGTCCAGGGCGTCGCGGGCCCGTGTCACCGCCCGTTCGACGGCCGACTCCAGCACGGCTGGAGGGACCGCGGCGACGGGGCCGACCCAGCCCTGGGCCAGCCATTCGGCGTCCTCGGGCGCGACGTCCGCCAGCTGCCGCAGCCAGTCGGGCCAGTCGGACGGATCCCCGGCGACGCGCCAGGGTGGCGTCTCGTGGAGTCTGACACCCCGGCGGTTGGTGCGTGCCGCCCGCACCGGCAGTCCCGCGTCCACGACCACCTCTCCCGGGCGGCTGGCGCGGACGTCGGCGACCAGTTCACAGCCCTCCGCGCCCGCGTCGTGGAGCACCACCACGGGCCCGGTGCCGGGCAGTTCCGCGGGGCGGGCGGCCAGGGTGAGGTTCAGGCGACGCGGGATGTCGTTGACGGACAGGAAGACGCGGACGGCACGGTCCGGGCAGAGCAGCGCGACGGGTGGCTTCGGCCCGCTCGACCTCGGCGGTCTGCCGGTGATCGTGCCCTGGTCCGTCTCCCGGTGGTGCTCGTCGTCCACGATCCCGGGCGGCAGGCCCTTGTACACCGACACCCACGGTCCGCGCATCATCGACCGGAAGTCCCGCAGCGCGGGCACCACGAAGGCGCTCGCCCGGCGCGCGGGCAGACGCGAGTCGCCCTTGGCGATCTTGTACACGACGAACGCCAGTCCGAGGCTGATCCACCACATCAGCGCGCCGCCGGGGATGTCCCGCGCGAAGAAGGCGAACACCACGAGTCCGACGACGAGCACCGTAGCCACCAGGCGTCCGGCCCACCTCGGGCGCCCGCTCGCGGGGGACGCCGACCAGCTCGGGTTGGAGCTGCGGGCCAGGTACCACAGCTGGGTGAGAGTGACCTTCCGACGGCCTGAGTCGGTGGCCTTCCCGGCGATGCGCCGGACGCGGGTGTCGTGCATGCCGCGGCCGTGCAACTTGGGGTCGAGAGCGAAGCGCCGCTGGCATTTGGAGCAGACGCTTCCGGTGCGTTCCTTGCGCAGCAGGGACGCCTGGCAGTGGGGGCAGATCACGCGCCGTCCCCTTCCGGCCAGGTCATGAAGCCCACCGAGGCAGCGCGCCGCCGCTCCGGGTCGGCCGCCGCGCGGGCCCTCTCGACGGCGCGGGTGACCACGGCCAGCAGCCTCGCGGGCTCCACCCCGACCAGCGGGAACCCCCAGCCCTTGCGGAGCCACTGGAACTGCGCGGGACTCAACTCCGCGCGCTCCGCGAGCGGTTCCATGACCTCCGCCTTCGGCGGCTCACCCCGCACGGGCACCGCGTTCGCGCGGCCGTACACGGCGTCGAGCGGCAGACCGACGTCGACGACCGGGCGCCCCGGCAGCGCGGCCCTGACCCGGTCCGCGAGCAGCAGCCCGTGGGCGTCGGCGTCGTGGAGCACCAGTACGGGGCCCGGCCCGGGGGAGTCGGAAAGCGCGCCGGGGTCGGCGGCGAGGGTGACCCCGTAGCGAGTGGTGAGGCCCGCGGCGTCGAGGAAGACGGCGATGGACCGGTCCGGGCAGACGAGCACGAGCCCCTCGGACGCCGGGACGGCGGGCGGGGACGGATAGCCGCTGTCGTCGACCACCCCGGGCGGCAGCGCCTGGTAGACGCGCCTCCAGTCCGCCAGCGCACCGGCGTGGAACGCCTTCCGGTCCAGCCGTGGTCTGCCCCGGCCCACCCCACCGATCTCGGCGACGACGAAACCGAGCGCCCCGAGCAGGAGCAGGCCGCCGACGACGGCGAACGCCATGACCGTCAGCAGCCCGGCGATCCCGACGACGAGACCGAACAACGTCAACGCGATCGCGCAGCCCATGTCGACCTGGGTCTCCCGCAGCGACCGGCGGGAGAGGGCGTACCACAACTGATCCGGTGTGCACGGGACCTGGCCGTCCCGGGTGAGCTTGCGGGTGACCCGGCGGACGCGGAGGTCATGGAGCCGCAGCGGGTTGGTCTTGGGGTCGAGGGCGTACGTGCGGCCGCACTTGCCGCAGACGTTGGCGGGGCGTTCCCTGCGGAGCAGGGACTGCTCGCAGTGCGGACAGATCACCGGCGGCCCTCCAGTCCGTGCGCGAGGCGCCGCAGCCGGGCGGCCAGCCGCTCCCGCGCGGTGGTGACACCCGTCCCCCGCACCCGCTGCAGCCGCTCGATGTCCCGCAGGGCGGCGGCCAGCGCGAGATAGCCGGTACGGGCGAGGGTGCCGGTGCCGGAGGGCGCGCCGGTGGACGGCTCGGCGGCGGCCCTGCGCTCCGCCTCGGGGGCGGTGATCGCGTAGTCCTCGTGGTCGATGCCGTAGCCGGTGTTGGCGGCGAGGATGGTCAGCGGGGAGGTGTCCCGGTTGGCGAAGGAGTGCGGCATCATCTCCGGGATGCGAATCAACTCGCCGGGCGCCAGCGGGACTTCGGTGACCCGGCCGCGCTCGCCGTCGTACAGGCCGCAGGCCGCGTAGCCGAGGCTGAGGACGAAGTGCTCCCCGCCGTGCGCATGCGGGGTGAAGGCGCTGCGCGGGCCGACGATGCCGAGCTTCACCGTGGCGTTGGAGGGGCGCTCCGGGGAGGTGGCCGCGTCCCCGACGAGATAGTGGGCGAACTGTCCGTCGTCGATGAACCGCAGCAGATCCCGCTCGGGCCCGAGGTCCCGGGCGCCGTCACGGTCGGCGAGGACGACGGAGCCGTCGGGGCGCAGCCGGTAGAGCCGCACGCCGTGCGGCAGCTCCGATATGCCTGACCCGTCTTCCCCGGCACTACCGAACAAGCGTTCCTCCCCCGAGTGCCACCAGCGCACGCAACCGCATGCTAGCCGCTGATCCAGAACACGACGATGGATCGGGAGAACCAACGGCCGACACGGTGGTGAACAGGGAGATCACCTCGCGGGTCAACAGGCCCCCCGGGGTAGGCACCGAGGCCCTACGGCCGGTCCCGCAGCCGCTCGCGTCCCCAGTCCCCCAGCGGCTCGAGCGCCTTGTTGAGGCGCCTGCCGTCGTCCGTGAGCGAGTACTCGACGCGCGGCGGCACCTCGTCGTAGGCGGCCCGGTGCACGACGCCGTCCGCTTCCATTTCGCGCAGGTGGGAGGCGAGCACCTTCTCCGTGATGCCCGGCAGCAGTCGGCGCAGTTCGCCGAAGCGGCGGTGCGGGTGCTCATGGAGTGCCCACAGGATCAGCACCTTCCACTTGCCGCCGATCACCTCCATCGCGGTGTCGATGCCACAGGCGTGCCCGTCCGGGGCGCCCGGCCGGTTCAGTGTCGTCATGCCCCGCCTCTCTGACCTGTTCGCTCACCCCGGGGTAACCACCCACTCGAAAGTGCGTACTTGATCATGTCCGGGCTGGTGACCAGCCTAATCGGCATGGAAAAGGAAGCACTTGAGAAGACCTCCGTCACCCTGCTGGGCCTCGGCGCCATGGGCGGCGCGCTGGCCCGCGCCTGGCTCACCGCCGGACACCGGCTCACCGTGTGGAACCGCACCCCCGCCCGCACGGCGTCCGTCGTCGCCGAGGGCGGCCGGGCCGCGGACAGCGCCGCCGAGGCCGTCGCGGCGAACACGCTCGTCGTCGTCTGCCTCCTCGACGACGCCTCGGTGGGCGAGGCCCTGGCCGACGCCGACCTGACGGGCCGCGACCTGGTCAACCTGACGACCAGCACTCCCGCACAGGCCCGCGCCCGAGCCGAGTGGGCCCGCGAGCGCGGCGCCCGCTACCTGGACGGCGGCATCATGGCCGTACCGCCGATGATCGGAGTTCCCGGCTCCGGCGGATACGTCTTCTACAGCGGTTCGGGGGAGTTGTTCGAGCGGTACCGGGAGACCCTGGCCGTCCCTGCCGGTACCACCTACGTCGGCGAGGACCCGGGGTTCGCGGCCCTGCACGACGTCGCCCTGCTCAGCGCCATGTACGGGATGTTCGCCGGGGCCGCCCACGCCTTCGCTCTCATCCGAAAGGAGGACATCGATCCCACGGCCTTCGCTCCGCTGCTCGCCGACTGGCTCGTGGCGATGGCACCCGCTGTCCACCAGACCGCCGACCAACTGCGCAGCGGTGACTACACCAAGGGTGTCGTGTCGAATCTCGCCATGCAGGTCGCGGGCACACCGACCTTCCTGGACACGGCCGAACAGCAGGGTGTCAGCCCCGAACTGCTGACCCCCTACTTCGCGCTGATGCGCCGCCGCCTGACCGAAGGCAGCGGGGACGAGGACCTGACGGGCGTCATCGACCTCCTGCGGCGCTGACCGGCCGCGCGCTCACCGGGTGGGTTCGGACTCCTCCGCGGCCGGTGCCCCGGCCTGCGGCTGCGCCCCGTCGGCGGCGGTGTAGAAGACGGAGCGGCCCTGTGTGCTGCGCTGTGCCTGGCTCTTGGCCACGAGCGTCTCAAGGGTGCCGCGCACGACGGTGGTCTTGAGCTTCCGCTCGGGGTGGGCCTCGGCGAGCGCGGCGGTGATCTCCGCCGCTGAGCGGGGCTCGCTCTGTTCCGCGAGGTGGCCGTGGACCAGGTCGACCAGCGTGGCCTGCTTCGACTCCGCGCTCGCCGTGGCGGCCTTGCGCCCGCTCGGCTTGGCGGCCTTGGCACGGCGCTTGGACGAACCGCCCGTCTTCTTGCGCGGAGCGGGCACCTTGGGTGTCTCGTCCGTGAGCGTGGGCGCGGGGGCGGCCTCCGCGGTGATGCCGAGTGCCTGCTGCATGCTCACCAGCACGGAGTGATCCTGCTGCACGGTGACCAACTGCTCCTGGAGAGCGGCGATCTCCGCACTGATGCGCTCCTGTTCCTTCACGTTGCGCTCGAGGTCGCCGGACACCTGAGCGGCGTACTGCGATGCCAGTTCACTGGCGGATGTGGTGCTGTCGGACATGGCTGTCTGCCCTTCCTGCCGGACGCGTTGTCGCTGTCACCACGGGCGCGCGGATGCCGCGAGCGCCGTGGTGTAGCGATGTTACGGACATCCGGAACAGTTGGCTGACCACCCGCGGCACCGCTCGGGCCCGTAATCGAGGTCGACGGTACCGACACAGGGCCCTAACCTCGACCTCCATGACCAACTTGGAGACCGTTCACGATGTGCCCGTCCTGATGTGCGCGCCCGAGGGTGACACCTTCGCCGACACCAGAGATGTGCTGGATCTGGCGGGCAACGCCTCCTACCAGGGCGCCCAGTGGGTCGTCATCCCGGTCGAGCGTCTCGATGACACGTTCTTCGATCTGAGCACCCGTGTCGCCGGTGAGTTCCTCCAGAAGTTCGTCAACTTCCGGGTGGGTGTCGTCGTCCTGGGTGACATCTCCCGGCACGCGGCGACCAGTTCGGCCCTGCGGGACTTCGTCCGGGAGTGCAACCGCGGACGGCAGACATGGTTCCTCGGCAGCGTCGAGGAGTTGGGTGAGCGGCTGAGGTGGCAGGCGGCTTCGGCCGGTCGCTGACCTGGGTTCCCACGCTGTCACATTCTCCGGCGCTGTCCGGTCTACAGGGTGTGGAGCGAGGAAACCGAGGACAGCATGCGTGAGATTCTGATCGTGGGTGGCGGCTACGCGGGCTTCTACACGGCGTGGGGCCTGGAGAGGAAGCTGCGTTCGGACGAGGCGCGGGTCACCGTGGTCGACCCGCGTCCGTACATGACCTACCAGCCCTTCCTCCCCGAGGTGACGGCCGGATCGATCGAGGCACGCCACGCCGCCGTGTCCCTGCGACGGCACCTGAACCGGACCCGGCTGATCGCGGGCAGGGTCGTCGAGATCCGCCACGCGGACCGCACGGTCACCGTCCGCCCGGAGCGCGGAGCCGACTACGAACTCCGCTACGACACCGTCGTGATCACGGCCGGAGCGGTGACCCGCACCTTCCCGATCCCCGGCGTGGCCGAGCGGGCGATCGGTCTGAAGCACGTCGAGGAGGCCGTGGCCGTCCGCGACCGGCTGATGACCGCGTTCGACCGGGCGGCGTCCCTCCCGCCCGGTGCCGAGCGGCGCAGGCTGCTCACCGTCACCTTCGTGGGAGGCGGCTTCTCCGGCGTCGAGGGCTTCGGCGAACTGCTGTCCCTGGCGACCGCCATGCTCAGGTCCTATCCGGAGCTGAGCCTCGACGACCTGTCCTTCCACCTGGTCGAGGCGCGGAACCGCATCCTGCCGGAGGTGGCGGACCAGCCCGGCGAGTGGGTGGTGCGCCACCTGGAACGCCGTGGCGCGCACGTCCACCTGAACACCCAGCTCGTCTCGGCGGAACACGGACACGTCGTGCTGTCCGACGGGGCGGAGTTCGACTCCGAGCTGATCGTCTGGACCGCGGGCAACGCGTCCAACCCGGTCGTGCACAACCACACCGACCTGCCGGTCAACGAGCGGGGCATGCTCGTCGTACGCCCCGACCTGCGGGTGGGCACCGACAACGAGCCCGTGCCGGAGGCGTGGGCGGCCGGGGACGACGCGGCCGTTCCCGACCTCGCCGCGACCACGCCGGGTGCCTACACGGTGCCCAACGCCCAGCACGCCGTCCGGCAGGGCAAGCGCCTCGCGCGGAACATCGCCGCGGACCTGCGCGGGAGGAAGGCGCGGAACTACCGCCACAGCAGCCTGGGCGTGGTGGCCACGCTCGGCATCGGCCGGGGCATCTTCCAGTACAAGCGCATCGTCATCAAGGGGTTCCCCGCCTGGCTGATGCACCGGGGCTATCACGTCCTGGCCGTCCCCACCTGGGAGCGGAAGGTGCGCGTGCTCAGCGTCTGGCTCACCGCCGCCCTGTTCGGCCGCGACCTCGTCTCCCTCGCCTCCGTCCAGCATCCCCGGGAGGCGTTCGTCACCGGCGGCCGGGCCCCCGCACACGAGGAGGACCGGCTGGCTGCCTGACGAAGAGACCGCGCTTCACGGAGGGCGCCATGGCCTGACTCAGCCGCTGAGGGACCGCACGTACGGCAGCAGCTTGTCCGGGTTCATGACCCACATGAGCCGGTCGATGCCCTCGCCGGACACATCGGCCGTCAGCAGCGCGAAGGGGCCGCCGTCGGTGGACACGAGGACGGCCGGGCGGCCGTTGGCCTCGACCCAGCGGACGTCCGTCCCCGGCCAGAAGCGGGGCGCGAAGGCCACGACGAACCGGGAGACATGCGTGCGCCCGAGGACGGGGATCCGCGAGGCGCCGCGTGCCCCGTTGCCGTCGGTGTAGCTGACGACGTCGGCGGCGAGGAGGCCCTCCAGCGTGCCGAGGTCGCCGGTCCGCGCGGCGGTGAGGAACCCTTCCAGCAGCCGCCGGTGCTCGGTCCGGCTCACGCGCTCCCTGCGCTCGGCGGCCAGGTGCTTGCGGGCACGGCTCACCAACTGGCGGGTGTTGCCCTCGCTGGTCTCCAGGATCTCGGCGACCTGCTGGTAGGGGTAGTCGAAGGCCTCCCGCAGGACGTAGGCCGCCCGCTCCACCGGGTTCAGCTTCTCCAGGAGCAGCAGGACCGCCATCTCCAGCGCCTCGGCCCGCTCCGCCCCGGCCTGCGGATCCCGGCTGGTGTCGATCGGCTCGGGCAGCCACGGACCGATGTACGACTCCCTGCGCACCCGCGCGGACTGGGCGAGGTTGATGGCCAGCCGGGTGGTGATCGTGGCCAGGAAGGCGGCCGGTTCCCTGATGTCACGCCGGTCCGCGCGCTGCCACCGCAGCCAGGTCTCCTGGAGGATGTCCTCCGCCTCGGCGGAGCTGCCGAGGACGCGGTACGCGATGCCGAACAGCTGGGGGCGGGCCTTGAGGAAGTCCCCGGTCGCCTGGTCGAGGGAGTCGGCGTCGTCCCCAGCGTGCATGATCGTCCCTTCCGGCCGCGAGGCCGTCATGCTACGGCCTGACGTCGTACAGGACGTTGAAGGGGTCGTCCGCCGTCGACCGGGTGACCTCGTTGAACCCCGCCTCGGTGCAGAGGTCGCGGACGACCGCCTCGGGCATGCCGCACGTTCCGAGGGCGGCCCCGCCGTCGGCGAGGGACGTGGTCATGCAGTAGAAGACGCTGAACCCGTAGAACATCGAGGCCACGGGACCCACGTTGTCCTGCGGCCGGTCCTCGCAGTTGATCTCGAGCATCAGGTAGTCGCCGTCGTCCCGGACCGCGGCCCTGATGGCGGCCAGGAGCCCCTTGGGATCCGCCGAGTCATGGATGACGTCGAAGGTGGTGACGAGGTCGTAGCGCCCCGGCAGCCCCTGGGCGGCGTCCACCGTCGTGAAGGTGACCCGGTCGGCGACACCGGCCCGCTCCGCGTTCGCCCGGGCGCGCTCCACCTGCCCGGGAAAGTTGTCGAAGCCGGTGAAACGCGAGCGGGGAAACGCCTTGGCGAGCACGATCAGCGCACGGCCCGCCCCGCAGCCCACGTCCGCGACGTCGACGCCCCGCTCCAGCTTCTCGACGACGTGCGGGAACGTGCTCAGCCAGTCGTCGACCATCACGCTCTCGAACCAGCTGCCGGTGAACCGGCTCATGCCGTCCCACAGGATGTCCGGGTAGTCGCTCTGCCGGACCCCTCCGCCGTTGCGGAACGCCTCGGCCAGTCGCTCGTACGGTGCCAGCGCGGCGGGCAGCATCTGGTACACGCCGCCGAGGAACATGGGCCCCGCCTCGTCGGCCAGGGCGGGGGCGTGCTCGGCGGGCAGGGTGAAGCGCCCGGGCTCCGGTTCCTCCAGATAGCCCGCGGCGGTGAGCCCGCGCAGCCATTCGCGGACGTAGCGCTCGTTCAGGTCCAGTCGGTCGGCCACTTCCCGACTGCTCGCGGGGCCGCGTTCGGCGAGGTCTCCGAACAGGCCGAGTCGGTCGCCGACATGGCACAGGCCGACGGTCATCGTCCCGCTGAGGTCGCCGAGCGCCTTCTCCATGAAGGCCTCGACCTTCGCTTCGTCCAGTTCCTGTCGCACCGCCACGGTGCCCCTTCCGGCCCAGTCCGGTCGCGGAGTGCGACCGCCCCGGACAGGAAAACACCGGGCCGACCGGTCGCGGCGCCGCCACGACGCGCGGTGGCACCGGAGCCGGACCGCCTCACTCGATCCGCGTATCCGGCCGCCGCGGGACCTGGCGTCGGGCGGTCAGGCGGCGGCCCACCCGCGCAGCTCGCGGGCGATCCGGGCCACGCCGAGCGCTCCCGAGGCCGCGTCGCGTACCAGCGCCACGGCCGCCTTGGGCGGGTAGTCGAGTCCATGGCCGTTGAGGATCAGATAGGCCTCGGTGGTGTGCCAGGCGAAGGCCTCGTTGGAGTGTTCCAGGCACGGCAGCTTCGCCAGGGTCTGCAGCAGTGCCGCGGCCTTCAGGTGCGGCGAGCCGTAGATGTCGCGCTCCATCGCCCGGGCGTTGACGCGGGCGACGGCGGCGTAGAGCGGGCCGTAGTCGTCGACCTGGGGATCACCGTCGAGCAGCTCGGCGGCGTGCAGCAGGAAGGTGACGTCGAGCGGGTGCGGCGGTTCCGGCTGGGTCACGCGGCGTGCCCTCGCTCCTGCTGCTCGAGGTCGCGCCGTGCCTCCGCCTCGGCCGCCCGCTGTTCGGCGCCGGGATCCACGCTGCTGGGCTCGGCCGCGAAGGCGGCGCCGCTACGGGCCATGGACGCCCGGAAGCCCTCCAGGAACCGCCGCTCCACCGCGGTCGCGCGGTCGTAGGCGGCCGACAGGATGTACTCCTGCATGCTGACCCCCGCCTGCTTCGCGGCGGCCGCGATGGCCGCCCGCTGCGCGGGGTCGGGGAAGCGCAGATTCATCGCCTTGGGATCCGACATGGCCCCCACGGTACCAGCGGTACCACGGAGCTGTCCCGGGTCCCGGGAGAACACCACCGACCACGGGCCGCGCCCCCGAGGCCCAGCCCGCACCGCCCGCGGTCGGTCACATGGCAGCGGCGTGGAGCGCAGGCCCGTACCGCCGTGGTGCTGGAACGAGACGCTGCGGGGGACGGGCCGCGCCGTCGTCCGGTGTGGGGCTGACCTTTCCGTACACCAGCGCGGTAGCCGGACGCGACGTACGACTTTCGCGGTACGCGTCCCTCTACCGCCCTCGTTTGACGACCGCCGTCAGGTCCGGGGATACGCTGCGCCGGTGCGGATCCCCCCGTTCGCCGTCGACGTCCCTGATCGCTGTGGCGCAGACCGGTGTCGCCGTGCTCCTCGGGATGGAGGCCGGGCAGCAGGGCCACCGGGAACTGGGCGCGTTCGCCTACGCGTTGGTCGTCCTCGCGAACGGGGCCGTCGCGTTCCGCGGCATGTCCAACCCGGAGTTCGCCGACCAGCTGTTCATCAGCGAGGCGACCGTCAAGACGCACCTCAACCGCACCATGACCAAGCTGGACCTGGGCAGCAGGGCGCAGGCCGTCGTGGTGGCGTACGAGACGGGCCTGGTGACCCCGGGCACCGGCGACGGCTGACGTACCGCGGGAGTTGACTCCCGTACCGCCGTGGTCGTCGTGAGACGACGACCCTGCCCTTCCGACTCCTGGACGGCGACGGCGGGGAAGACGGGCCGGACGCCGTCATCGGCGCGGGGCGCCTGAGCATCCGGCCCACCGACCTCCTGCACCAGTTGACGACCTTCCGGACGACCTTCCGGACGACCTTCCGGACGACCGGCCCGGGCGGCCGGGCGGCGCTGGACCGCTGCGGGTGGTTCTTCGTGGGGAGGCTCCGGGACGTGTACGGGCGGCCGTGAGACCGGATGTGGTGTGTCAGTTCCCCACGCCGAGCCCGGACATGAACGCGGACGGATAGCGGTCGCCACGCGCCGCGCCCAGAGGCACCGCCTTCTCGATCTCGGCGAGGTCGTCCGCGGTGAGGTCCAGCCCCAGCGCGGGCAGCGCCTCCGCCAGCCGCTCGCGGGTGCGCGCGCCGACCAGCGGCACGATGTCCACGCCCTGGGCGGCCACCCAGGCGATGGCGAGCTGCGCGACGGTGCACCCCTTCGCTGCGGCGATCCGGCGCAGCGCCTCCACCAGGGCGAGGTTGTGCTCCACGTTCCCGCTGGTGAACCGGGGATTGTGGGCGCGGCTGTCGCCGGGC
Source organism: Streptomyces sp. NPDC057877 (assembly GCF_042796855.1). Taxonomy (NCBI): domain Bacteria; kingdom Bacillati; phylum Actinomycetota; class Actinomycetes; order Kitasatosporales; family Streptomycetaceae; genus Streptomyces; species Streptomyces sp. NPDC057877. The sequence continues at coordinate 166,120 of NZ_JBHVMS010000009.1, read as the reverse complement.
CCGGCGGCCCGCTCGGGCGACCAGTGCCCGGAGATCAGACCCCGGCTGAGGACGCCGTACGCGGTCAGGCCGATGCCCAGCTCCCGGAGCGTGGGCAGGATCTCCGCCTCCACGCCGCGGGAGATCAGCGAGTACTCGATCTGGAGGTCCGCCACCGGATGCACGGCGTGCGCCCGCCGGACCGTCGCCGCGTCGACCTCCGACAGACCGAGGTGCCGCACGTACCCGGCGTCGATCATTTCCTTGATCGCGCCCACCGTCTCCTCGACGGGCACCGCCGGGTCGAGCCGGGCGGGACGGTAGATGTCGATGTGGTCGGTGCCCAGCCGGGTCAGCGAGTAGGCCAGGAAGTTCTTCACCGCCTCGGGACGGCCGTCCTGGCCGCCGAAGTGCGGGCCCGGCCCGCGCAGCATGCCGAACTTGACGCTCAGCCGGTAGCTGTCCCGGTCCCGGCCGCGCAGCGCCTCCGCGAGCAGCAGCTCGTTGTGGCCCATGGCGTAGAAGTCGGCGGTGTCGATCAGTGTGACCCCGGCCTCCAGCGCGGCATGCACGGTGGCGATGCTCTCGGCGCGGTCGGCACCGCCGTACGCCCCCGACATGCTCATGGCGCCCAGGCCCAGGGCGGAGACGGTCGGGCCGGTGCTGCCCAGGGTGCGAAACTGCATCACATGCTCCTCGTGTCGTCGGTCTGCCCCCACTGTGGGAGCGCGCCGTGGGGCACGGGAGAGGAGCCTTCATCATGGGAGCGCCGCTCCCTGGCTGGGCTCCCGGTCACGAGGGACCCTTGGGACATGCAGCGTGACGAACTCGCCGACTTCCTGCGCCGCCGCCGCGAGGCGATCCGTCCGGCCGAGGTGGGCATCGCCGACGGCCCGCGCCGCCGCACCAGCGGCCTGCGCCGCGAAGAGGTGGCGATGCTCGCCGGAGTGTCGGTGGACTACGTCGTACGCCTCGAGCAGGGCCGCAGCAGCCACCCCTCAACCCAGCTGCTCGGCGCCCTGGCCAGGACCCTGCGCCTGTCCGACGACGAGCGCGACCACCTGTTCCACCTGGCCGGACACCAGCCCCCGCCCGCCGACGGGGTGGCCCGCCTCGCGCGCGCCGGGCTGGTGCGCATGCTCGACCTGCTCGGCGACACCCCGGCCCTGGTGCTGTCCGACCTCGGCGAGATCCTCGCTCAGAACCGGGCGGCCCTGCTGCTGACCGGCGACCACACCGACTTCACCGGTGACCGGCGCTACGCCGTGTACCGCTGGTTCACCGACCCCGCGCTCCGCGCCGTCAACCCGCCCGAGGAGCACGAGCAGTACGCCCGACGGCTCGTGGCCGACCTGCGCGCCACCGCGGGCCGTCGCTCCGGCGACCCCACGGTCACCGCCCTCATCGAACGGCTCCAGAGCGAGAGCGCCGACTTCCGGCGCCTGTGGGCCGAGCACGAGGTGGCGGTCCGGCGCAGCGACCGCAAGACCTTCCTGCACCCATGGGTGGGCCGTCTGCGGATGGACTGCGAGACCCTGGTCACCCCGGACCAGGGACAGCAACTGCTGGTCCTCACCCCGGCGGACACCGAGACCCGCGAACGCCTGGACCTGCTGCGCGTACTCGGCACCCAGGAACTGCCCACCGGCCCGACCCCACAGTGAACCGCCCGCCTCCGCCGACCGGGACGGCACCCCGCCAACGCCACCGGATAAATGCCTGGCGGCCGGGACCCGCACGGACCAGCATGGCGCGCATGAGTGAACAACCCACACGCTGGACCCAGGCGACCGTCTACCCCGACATGTGGGCCGACCCCGGCGACGACCCCCGCGACAGCGAAGGCCCCGGCCCGGAGGGCGAGCTGGCGACGCTGGAGGACTTCCTGGTCAACTACCGCAAGACCCTGCTGATGAAGTGCGAGGGTCTCGACGCCGAACAACTGGCCCGGCGCTCGGTGCCGCCGTCGACGATGTCGCTGCTCGGGTTGGTGCGGCACCTCGCGGAGGTGGAGCGGGACTGGCGCAACTGGATCACCGAGGGCGACCTGCTGCCGAAGCTCTACGGCAGGCGTGACGCGGACTTCGACGAGGCGGTGGGCGACCAGGCCGTGGTCGACGCCGCGTACCGGGACCTGGAGCGCGAGCAGGCCGCGACCGACGCCGTCCTGGCCGCGCACCCGGACCTCGGAGCGCGGGTCGGCAGGGAGAACATCGCGGTGCGCGAGCTGCTGGTGCACCGGATCGAGGAGTACGCCCGGCACTGCGGGCACGCCGACCTGCTGCGCGAGTGCGTCGACGGACGGGTCGGTCAGTAACAGGCCCGGTAACAGGCCCCGCACCAGGGGACGGTACGGCCCGCGCGGGCACGGGTGTCACACGGGTGTCAGTGGCATACGTCATGATGTGCCGTACCGGATCCTGTGGTGGGGGGAGCAGGTTCGTTGACGAGTCGTGTGTGCGGGTGGGCCGTGTCCATGGCCCTGTGCCTGCTGTACGTGTGGGGCGCACCCGGGTCCGCGCACGCGGGGGAGTCCTCCCCGCGCGACGTGTGCCTGAGCACCGGACTCGCCGGGGCCAGGGTCACCACGTCGGTGCGGCTGGAGCACGACGACCGCACGTACTCGAAGATCGTCACCGACCTCACCGTGGACGTCCCCGGCACCTGGCCGCTCGCACACGACCTGCTGCTCAGCGAGCGCAGCCACCGGTATGTCAGAGCCATGTCCTGTCTCAGCAGGGGGACACAGAGCCCAGCAACCTCCCCCGACCTCGATGGCGAGCGCTGGTCGGAGTGGCGGGACGGACCTCCGTCCGTCACTTCCCGGGGCGGCCGGGTCAAGGTCGCCTACGAGGCCTACGGCTGGGTCGACCACAGCTTCGACATCGAGATAGGGGTGTGGCGGATAGAGTCGCACGCCACGGGGCGCTGGTCCCTGGAACTCATGGCGCCGTCCGCCCTGTGGGGCGCCCGGTGGGACCGGATCACCGTGGACCCGGGACGGCCCGGAGCCGAGCGGGCCGAACCCGAGCCCAGGACCGGCCACGGCGCCACCGCGCTGGTGTGGCGGCCGGGCCGGGTGGTGCACGCGAACGAGCCCGTGCTGGAGGCGCTCCCCGAGGAACTGGACCTGACCGTCACGACACGGCCGTCCTGGCAGCGCTCCTGGGCCGCCGAGGGAAGTCAGGTCACCGGGCTGGGACTGGACCTCCTGGGCTCCCTGCTCTGGGTCGGCGCGATGTCCGGCCTGCTGCTGGCGGCGGCCCGGCGCTACCGCGCCCGTCCCGGCACCCGGACCGACGCCCAGCGGCGCACCGTGCGCAACCTCAGTCGGTGGGCCCTGACCACCGTCCCCCTCTACCTGTTCGCCCAGATGGAAGGCCTCGTCGAGCGGTCCCTGGAACGCACGGACGCCTGGCTCGACTTCGACGGGCAACTCGTCTTCGAACACGGCCTGGCCCTGCTGTGCGCCGTCCTCCTGCTCCGCTTCGCCCGTCCCTCGCGGCGGCTCCGCTGGGCGGCCGTCGCGTTGGCGCTCGTCGCGCTGACGACCACGGTCCTGCTGTGCGCGGTCATCGTGCCGCCGAGCAGCTATCTCGTGTCGGAGACCGGTTACGGGTCGCTGGAAGCGGGACTCGCGCTCCAGACCGGCGGCTCCTTCAGCCTCGTGGCCCTGCTGCTCCTCGCCTTCGTGGCCGCGGCCTGGCGGCTGGCGACGGACGGAGAGCTGCTGCCCAAGAGCCGCCACCACCCGGGCCAGGACCGGGAACTGACACTTCGCACGGCCCTGCCGACGGTCCTCTCGGTCGCGGCGCTCATGGCCGTGTACTTCGCGGTGGCCGAGGAACGCAACTGGCAACGCGCCAGCTGGCTGAGCAACCCGATGGACGCCGAGTACGGTGCCGACCACCGGGCGGACTTCTTCTGGGAGGCGATGTGGTCGGTCTCCTACCTCGACGACTGGATCATCGCCGACCACGGCTGGCTGCTCACCGGTCTGGCCGTGGTCGCCGTGTTCAGCGCATGGCGCGCCTCCGGCCCCCATGACTCGCTGTCACCGCTCGCCGACCCGGCGGACCGCCTGCTGTTCCTCGCCTTCTTCCCGCTCGCGGTCGGTCTGGACGTCGACAACCACCTCGGCAACGCCCTGCTCGAATCCCTCTGGACACCCCTCTACATGCTCGCCCTGTACGGGGCGACGACCCTCCTGGCCCACCGCTCCGTCCTGGCCCAGCCCTTCGAGGTCTCCCAGCGGCCCCTGTCCGCCGTAGTGGGACCGGTGACCCGGCAGAAGCTCCTCACCAAGGCCCGTGCCTACCGTGAGATACACGCCGAGCTGCGCCGCCTGGACCAAGGCCTCTTCGGCGACACGCCGCCCGAACGGGCGGCCCTGGAAGGGGACTTGGAGGACCTCCACGACTGGGCGGCGATCAGCGTCCCGGGGACCGCGCCCGAGCGGCTCCCGGCCACCGTGTCCGTGGTGGACGCGGCCCTCGCGCTGGGCCCACGGGACGACTGGTGGGGCAACGGCGTGCGGGGCGCCCGCCTCGCGCTGCTGCCGGGGCTTCCGGCCGCCGGTCTGAACACCTGGGCCGAGTGGATCAGGGGAGAGGCCTGGCAGAACACGCTGTCGGACCTCGTCGGCCTGCCCGGTCTGACCGCCGGGCTCATCACCTGGCTGGCCTCGTTCGCCGCGGCGGGCTTCGTCCTGGGCGCCCTGTGGCGTGTGCTGCCCGGGCGCAGGGGAGCGAGCAAGGCGATCCCGGTCGCCCTGGCGTTCGCCGCCCCCGCGGCGCTCGACGGGCTGGTCGGCTGGTTCACCCGCGAGGGCGCGACCAACCTGGCGCTCCAGATCTCGACCATGCTGTTCGTCCTCACGGTGACCGCGGTCGCGCTCGACCTCGACACGTTCCGGGGCGAGCGACGGTACTGGCAGAGCCGCCTGGGCCTGCTCCTGTCCGTCTACCAGATGCGGTACTACTCCCTCCAGGTCGCCTACCTCGTCGGCCAGATCATCGCCATCATCACGATCTGGCAGTTCTTCGCGGAACCCGACGCCGTACCGTCCCAGAGCGAACCGCCGCCCGACCATTCCTAGCGCCGGGGGAGCGGCAACGACAACGGGATGGCGAGCAGGAGGACTCCCGCGGCGGCGATCGCTGTACGCGGGCCGGTCATGGCAGCGAGCAGTCCCCACACGGCGGCCAGGGCGGTGATGCTGACGCTGGCACTGACCGACCAGGCGGCCGGTGTGCTCCAGCCGGTAGGTGGCCAGAAGCGGGTTGAACGGGGCGCAGCTGGTGACCAGCCCGCACTGATCGCCATGACGAGCACCATCCCGGTGAGCTGGGCTGGACGAACGCGAGCCCGAGACGCCAGCAGACGCGCAGCGCCCCCGCGGTACGGAGCACCTCGCGCTGCCCGTACCGCGCCGCGAGTGGCCACGCGAGCCGGGAGCCGACGAGGCCACCGACACACGGCACGGCGAAGACGAGACCGTACTGCCACGGCGCGAACCCGAGGGGACCGAGCAGCAGCACGGCGAGCAGCGGTTCACTGGCCATGATCAGGCCGTTGACCGCGATCGCGTGCAGGAACAGCGGGCGCAGCACGGGGTGGGTGAGGAGGTGGCGCCAGCCTTCGAGCAGGTCGTGTCCGCGCGGCCGTGGCACGCCGGACCGGGCGGGGGCCCTTGCCGCCGGTGGAGCGGATGCCCAGCGCCGAGAGCGGATAGCTCACCGCGTCGGCGACCACGGTCGTCACCGGTCCGAACAGCCCGATCGCGGCGCCGCCGAGCGGGAGGCCGACCATGGTCGCGGTCCAGGTCGTCGACGCGAACCGGCTGTGGGCGACGAGCAGGCGCTCCGGCGACGGGAGCGCCTTCAGATACGCGCCGCTCGCCACCCGGAAGGCGATGTCGGCCGCGGCGACGACCACAGAGACCACGAGGAGCTGGGCGAAGGTGGGCCACCGGGAGGCCGGGTGTTTCACGAGCAGCCACCTATGGGACGCGCTGAGGTAAGTCGCACTATCGGTGCGGGTCTCTGGGTTGTGTTGGCTGATCAGCTGTGCGCTGGGAGCGGTCTCGGCGCCGGGTGGCGTGGAGGGAGCCGAGCAGGTGGAGGGAGTGGGCGCTGGGGCTGCCCGGTTCGGCGTGGTAGATGACGAGCTGCTGGCCGGGTGCCTCGCGTACGTCGAACGCCTGGTAGGTGAGCGTGAGCGGGCCGACGTCCGGGTGGAGGAAGTGTTTGGCGTCCTGCGTCTTGCCTCGCACGGTGTGGGACTGCCACATGCGCGCGAAGTCCGCGCTGTGCTCGGTGAGGGTGCCGACGAGTTCGCGCAGCCGAGGGTTGTCCGGTTCGAAGCCGCTCGCCTCGCGGAGGTTGGCGACGGTGGCTTGTGCCGCCCGGTTCCAGTCCGTGTAGAAGGTAGGGCCGGCGGGGTCGAGGAAGGTCATGCGGGCGAGGTTGTCCGCCGGGGTGAACGCCGAGTAGAGGGCCTGGGCCAGTGCGTTGACTGCGAGGAGGTCGAGGGTTCGGTTCATGACGAACGCCGGGGTGTTGGGGTAGCCGTCCATCAGCTGTCGCAGGGCGGGGCTGACGCGGCCAGTGGAGTGAGGCGAGAGTCGGTCGCCGGGCGTGGCCCCAGCCAGCCGGTACAGGTGCGCCCTGGCGTCCTCGTCGAGGTGCAGCGCGTGGCTGAGGGCGTCTATCACCTGGGGCGAGGGGTTGCGTTCGCGGCCTTGTTCGAGGCGGGTGTAGTAGTCGGCGTTCACTCCGGCCAGGATGGCGACCTCCTCGCGGCGCAGTCCGGCGACTCTGCGGGGCCCGTGGCTCGGCATGCCGACGTCGTGCGGGCGCAGGGCGGCGCGGCGTGCGCGCAGGAAGTCCCCCAGATGGTTGTCGTCCATGCGTTCAGGCTAGGCAGTGCGCCGGTGGGCTGCCTGGGTGTGGTGCACCCAGGCAGCACGCGTCCTGGTTCGTCGCCGCTGACCTGCGCAGACTCGGTGGAGCGGGAGGGACCGCACCGTTCGAGGAGAGGGGGCCGCCATGGCCGCGATCGAGGACGGCCACGTGGACGTGGTCGGTATGTGGGTGACCGAGGACGGGCACATTCGGCAGGAGCTGCTGCCGGACGGCCGTTACGACGAGGCTCGCGGCGAGCGGGCCAGTGCGTACACCGGCCGTTACACGGTCACGGGTAGTCACCTGGACTACGTCGACGACACCGGGTTCACCGCCACAGGGGACATCCGCGATGGAGTGCTCTACCACGAACACCTCGTGCTCCACCGGGAGTAGAAGTCGTCGTAGCGGGGCGGCGAGCGTAGCGGGACAACAAGGTTCGGGCAGCAACTGCTCCGGTCGGGGAGACCGACTCCTCGTGGGAGCGGACCGACTGCTGAGGCAGCAGCAGTCGGTGACAGACGTATCAAACGCAAGGGAAGGACCGTATTCATGACCGGACGACGCCTTGAGGGCAAGGTGGCCCTGATCACGGGCGCGACCGGGGGGATCGGTGCGGCGACCGCCGAACTCTTCGCCCAGGAGGGCGCCCGGCTGGTGATCACCGATGTAGCCCGGGAACGCCTCCAGAAGCTGGCGCGGCGCATCGAGGCGGGTGGCGCGGAGGTGGCGACCGCCCTCCTCGATGTCTCCTCCGCCCGGGAGTGGGAGGAGGTGACGGCCCTCGTACGTGATCGTTTCGGCGTCCTGGACGTCCTGGTGAACCTCGCCGGAATCCTGGACTGGCCGGGTATCGAGGACACGCGGGAGGAGGCATGGGACCGCGTGATCGACGTGAACCAGAAAGGCACCTGGCTCGGTATGAAGGCGGCGATGCCGCTGCTGCGAGCGAGCGGCAACGCGTCGGTGATCAACACCTCGTCCGTACTCGGCCTGGTGGGCAGCGGCGCGGCGGCGGCCTACCAGGCGTCGAAGGGCGCGGTGCGCCTGCTGAGCAAGACGGCCGCGGTCGAGTACGCCCGGCAGGGCGTACGGGTCAACTCGATACATCCCGGAGTGGTCGCCACACCGATGATCCAGGACCTCCTGGAGGAGCAGGGCGACCAGCAACCGGACATCCAGCGCACCCCCATGCGCCGAGCCGGCCGCGCCGATGAGGTCGCCCCCGCGATCCTCTTCCTCGCCAGCGACGACTCCTCCTTCGTCACCGGCTCGGAACTCGTCGTCGACGGCGGCCTCACCGCACACTGAACAACCCGCCCGCCGGGCGTCCACGGCGTCACCCGTGCGCACGCCCGGCAAGTGCGCTCATCTCCTGTGCCGTCTGCCTCGTGAGTGCGTGACCGTACAGCAGCCCAGACAGCCAGCGCGGGAAACTGCGCGCGACCCCGATCTTTACGAGAGGACCTCATCATGACGCCCACCGCCGCGTCTGCCGAAGCATCCGAGTTCGCCGGGAAGACCGCACTGGTCACCGGGGCCGCGCGCGGGGTGGGCAAGGAGACCGTGGCACTGCTCCATGCCCGCGGCGCCCGCGTCGTCGCCGTCGACCTGCGTCCCGACGTCACGTCCCTGCAAGACGAATTCCCCGGCGTACTCGCGATGCGGGGCGACATCACGCGGGAGGAGACCGCCGTCCACGCGGTCCGCTCGGCGCTGGACACCTTCGGAGGACTGGACATCCTGGTGAACAACGCCGGACGCACCCTGAACAAACCCGTCACCGAGACCACCGCCGAAGATTGGGACACCGTGATGGCCGTCAACGCCCGCGGATCCTTCCTCTGCGCCCGAGAAGCCTTCCGAACGATGCAGAGCCGGGGCGGCGGGAGCATCGTCAGCACCGGGTCCTACGCCAGCACGGTCGCCCTGCCCGAAGGTGCCGCCTACAGCGCGTCCAAGGGCGCCCTGGCCCAACTGACCAAGGTGCTCGCCGTCGAAGGCGGGCCATGGGGCATCCGCGCCAACCTTGTCGCCGCAGGTGTCATCGAGACCGACTTCCTCGACACGATCCGCCCCGACAGCCGCGCCTACCTGGCCTCGTTCGCCGACGCCCAGCCCTTGGGCCGAGTCGCACAGCCCGAAGAGATCGCCGAGGTCCTCTGCTTCCTCGCCTCACCACGCTCCAGCTTCATCACTGGGGCCGTGGTACCCGCAGACGGCGGCTTCACCGCCGTCTGAAGTGACGGGGCCGATCAGCCGTTGCTCGCACACACCACCCTGCCTGCCGGACGGCGTGTTGCCGGTAGTTCATAATCCGTCAGGAATATGCACGTTCTGACTCTGGATTACTGCAGGTGGCGTGGTAAGGAGTGCCGTGCACCCCGCCTCAGTCACGTAGCGCCTGACCGCGGCCCTCAGCGTTGTGGACCTCCCGGAAGCGTCGCCAAAGGGTTTCCCCTGCCGCGACGCTCCGGGGGCGCCGGTGGTTGGGTGGGGAGGTGGTCACGGCGTCGAAGCCCTCCTGGGGCAGGGCTTCGTCGTTCTCGTGATCGGCCGGGAAATGATCACGTGAGTCCGAGGGGCGCCAGCGGCCGGGCCATGTCCCGCCCGTGATGGCGCAGGCTCTCAGCGATGTTGCCCCGTCCGGCCAAGCGGAGCGTGCCGATGGCCAGATTCCGCAGAGAGGCCATCGCCCGCGGCGCGCTGCCGGTCCGCACTCGTGGGCGACCTCGGCGCTGGCGCAGCCCGGCACGCAGCGCACCTGGCGGTTCACCACCCGCTGGCCCGGGTCATCGCCATCGACGCCTCGCCTGCCCGGCACGCTCCCGGCCTGCTTCCGTGAGGCGCGTACGTCGGGTCGGTGAGGCTCCGTGCACCATTTTTTACCTTACGGGTCGACCCGTATGGTAAGAAGAGGCATGACTGCTGTGGCAACTCCCCGCGGACGCCCGCGGGATGAACGCGTGCACGCGGCGATCCTCGGGGCCGCCGTCGACATCGTGACCGAGGTCGGTTACGCCGCCACGTCCATCGCCGCGGTGGCCGCTCGGGCCGGTACCGGCAAGGACACCATCTACCGGCGCTGGTCCACCAAGGCGGAACTGGTGTACGAGGCGGTCTTCACCGCCACCGAGTCGGCCCCCGTGCCGGACACCGGAAGTCTGGCCGGTGACCTGACCGCACTGGTCAGCGCCCTGGTGGGGGAGTTCACCGCGCCAGCCGCCGCCGCGGCCCTGCCCGGCCTGCTGGCCGACTTCGCCGCCAGCCCCAAGTTGCGGACCGGTATCCGCAGCCACTTCCTGGGCCCCGCCAAGGCCGGTCTGGCGGAGGTGTTCGAGCGAGCCGTCCAGCGCGGAGAGGCCCACTCCGCCGTCCCCGCCGACCTGGTGCTCGACACCCTGGCGGGGGCCGTCTTCTTCCATGTCGGCCTCGTCGGCGCACCGGTCGGCCAGGACCTCGCCGACCAACTCGCCGCCCTGGTCACGCGCGGGATCGAGGTCCGGTGAACGGCTGGTTCCTCGCCGCCGGGCTCACCAGTGCGGGCGTCGCCGCGGTGCACGCCCGTGCCGGAGGACGTGACGTCGTACGACCGCTGCTGGCCGGTGACCTGCCGGACGAACCGCGCCGGGTGCTGCACTCCGTCTGGCACATGGTCACGGCCGACCTGGTCCTGGCCGCCGCCGCCCTGATCGGCCTCGCGCTGTACCACCATCCCGGCGCGAACATGGTGGCCTGGCTGCTGGCCGCTCACTTCACGGCCTACGCGGCGGTGTTCCTGTGGATATCGCTGGCGGCGGGGTGGACCAGGCCGTGGCTGAGACTGCCCCAGTGGCTGCTGCTCCTGCCCGTCGGGGCCCTGGCCGCGGTGGGGGCGCTGTAGCCGCTCCACCGCGGCACGAGGCCCCTCACCGTTCCTCGCGGAGCTGGAGGAGGTAAGCGGCCGTCAGCGCGACGGCACGGTCCTCGTCCCGCGCCAGTTCCGCGAGGACGCCTGCCACCCGCGTCCCCGGAATCCCCGCCAGGGCCTGGGTCAGCCGTCCGCGCGCCCGCGCGTCGGTGGCATCCCGCGCGAGGTGGTCGACGAGCCCGGACACGATCCGGTCGGCCGTCGCGGCGTCACCGGCCAGCTCGCTCAGGGCATCGGCCGCGTCGGTGTCGTTCCTCCCCGCCACGATCATCTCCATGAGGGTCGGGACCGCTTCGGCCACCCCGCGTGTCCCGAGCGCGAGGGCCGCATGCCCGCGGACCTCGAAGTCGCGGTCCGTGAGGGCCGCCCGCAGGCACGCGGTCGCCTCGTCACCGGGCAGCACGGCGAGGGACTGGACGGCACGTCGGCGCACCGCGCTCTCCGGTGAGGCGAGGCCCTTCGCCAGCGGTGCCACCCCGCCCTCGCCCGCCCGTGCCAGCGCCCACCGCAGGGCCCCGGCGACGTTCGGCTCCTCCTCGCCCAGCACCGCCTCGACCAGGGCGTCCACCGGCGCCGCAACCCCGTCGGCCGGGGACAGGGCCGCGCGCTGGCGGGCGTGGGCGTTCTGCGACCCCAGCGCCTGCAAGAGTGCCACGATCCGCAGGACGTCCTCCCAGTCGGCGGGGTCCGCGGCGTCGATCCGGCGCAACCGCGTGAGCAGTTCGGTCTCGGCCGCGATGCGCTCGCTGGTCTGCCGGATGAGGTCGCCGACGAGCACGCAGGGCGCGAACCCGGGGTCGTCGAGCGCGCGCCCGATCTCCCGCAACGACAGCCCCAACGACCGCAGGCTCTCGATCTGGAAGACGCGCCGGATGTCGGCCGCGGAGAACTCCCGGTAACCGGAGCCCGTACGACCGGAAGGCCGCACCAGGCCGAGCGATTCGTAGTGCCGGAGCATGCGGGCACTGACCCCGGACCGTCTCGCCACCTCACCGATCAGCACGGTTCCCCCCGTCCGTCCCGGGGGCCCCGGTGAGGGCCACGACGCGCCTCGCTTGGTCGATCGCCCACTCGAATCCGGCGTCCGGGTCGCGCAGCAGCCGTTGCGTGGCGTGCGCGTGCGCCCGTACGCGCGGGTCACCCGCCTGTGCCGCGGCCCGCAGGCACGGCACGCTCACCTCGCCCAGCGCGACCAGCGCCTGGCTCAGGCTCAACTGAGTCGCCCGCTCACCGCGCCCCAACTGCGTCGCCAGCACGGCGGCCAAGGCCGCCTCCTCGCCTTCCGGTACCAGTACGACCGCGGCCCGCCAGGCACTCTTGGCCACCTCCTCGTCGGCGTCGCACAACAGGGCGCGGGTGATCGCCGGCCACGCCCGCCGGTCCCCGAGCTTGGACAGCGTGTGCAGTGCCTGACCGCGCGCCTGCGCCCGCGTCGAGCGGACCTCACGCAGCAGTCCTGGGAGCGTCGAGGACACCGGGTGGCGGGTGAGCGCCCAGGTCAGCATGTCGAGGACGAAGAACTCGTCCTCGACCGCGCACCGTTCGAGGAGCTTGTCCACGTAGCACGGGTCGGGCGCCGTCCCGAGCGCCAACGCCGCCCGCAACCGTACGGACGCCCGGCTGTCCTCCAGCCCCTGCAGCACCCGCGGCTCCCGCGGCGCGTCCGTGTCCTGTCCGCCCATGGTCATCGGGACCACCTCCTCGGGAAGCAGTGAACGCCTTGTCACCGTGTCAAGGTCAACCGCTCCCCGCGAGCGCGCGATGTCCTGGCTGGCCGACCGCCGCCGTCTCGCCCACCGCGATGGTCTCCCGCTGGCCCACCCGCCGGGTTCGCACGGCATCGGGTAGGCCGAGCGACGTGGAGACTCGCGCCCGCGCCGACCGACAGGTTCGACATCGGGTAGGCCGAGTGACGTGGAGACTCGCGCCCGCGCCGACCGACAGGTTCGACGGCCCGGCTCCGCCGGGTCACCTCGCGCCGCGCGGGGGCCTGCCGTCTGCGGCGTCCACGGCTGACGCGGCTCAGCAGGCGGGCCGCCGACAGCGCTGGCTCGGCGCCCGCGACGCTGTTCACGCCGCGGGCCAGGGCCTTCGGGCATGGCGGCCCCGTTACGGGAGCACGATGTCGCGGCCGGAGCCGCCTTCGAGGACGTCCTCTCCGGTGCCACCGCAGACGAGGTCGTCGCCGCCTTCGCCGTCCAAGGTGTCGTCGCCGGGGCCACCGAGGACGATGTCGCGGCCGTCCCCGCCCATGGCGTGGTCATCGCCGGGTCCGGCGTGCACGGTGTCGTCACCGCCGTAGCCCTCGATCATGTCGTCGCCCCGGCCGCCCCACATCCGCTGGTTGCCGCTGTCACCCATCAGGTGGTCCATACCGTCCCCGCCGTGCAGGGCGGCGGGTCCCATGACCATGTCGTTGCCCGCGCCGCCCAGCACCGTGCGCGCGGTGTGGGCGTGCAGTTCGTCGTCGCCGGGGCCGCCGCTGACGGTGCCGATCCCGGGGGTGAAGGCGGCGACCGTGTCGTGGCCGTCGCCGAGGAAGACGTCGATCCTGTCGGGCCGGGGACTGTCGGCGGGGAGTTCGCAGACGACGGAAGTGGTGTCCTCGGCTCTGGAGTACGCACAGTGGTCGCCCGGTTCGAGCGGGACCACGTCGCTGAAGCCGATCCGCCGGATTCCGTCGCTGGTGTACATGGAGAACACGTTGAGGTCGTTGGCCTGCCCCGCGGCGGCGGTGAAGACGATCGACTGAGTCGCCCAGTCTGCTCCGACGCGGGCCTTCGCCTCGGTGGCCGTGGCCGTGGCCGTGGCGGTGGCCGTGGCTGCCGGGACGACGGTGAAACCGGCGGTGAACAGGGTCACGGCGACCGCGCTGACGGCGGCTCGGTTTCGGTTCACGAGACCTCATCTCAGTGGAGTGACGGGGGACCGACCTGCTTGCGTGGTGCTGCCGGAAACCCTGCGGGCCCGGGCGCGAGAGCAATCTGACGTCGCGTCATAGCCAGCCCAGGTTCTCCGGGACGTGATGGTTGGGATGGTTGGGCTTCTTCGGCCAGGCGTGTTCCCGGTATCGCCGTGGCAGGGATCGCTCGCTCATACCTGTTGCGACGGTGCGGAGTTGGCCGAAGGCGGGCCGACTGCGGGTGTGGGGCGGCATCGGCGGTGATCGAGAGGCACCCACCGCCGGGCGGCCCTGCCCTGGAACAGCCGTGTCCGTCCCACCCTGACATCACCCCGCACACCAGTCCGGGCCGCCTCCTGGCCCTCCGGTCCCGGGAACGGCCCTGATTCTCGGCTCACGGCAGACTCCCTGCTCGCCGCCCGCCCCTGCCATCAACTCGGTCCGCCTCATTGGTACTTCACTTGGAACACCTACGCTTGGGAGCGCTCCCATAGTAGCTGTGAAACGGGGAAGAAGTTCCCCTCCCGTGCGCAACCAGATTCCGTTGACCGGGCGGTCGCGGTCGCGTCGTCGGCCCGCGCAACGAGTACTTCGCATACGGCGTCGCAGTGGCCCGCATCCAGGCATCCGGCGAGACCGTCGATGCCTCCTGCTCGCCGGGCAGCGCTCTGGCGCACCAGTCGAGTGCCGCCGCGCACGCCTCCGCGGCACACCCGTGTCCCCGCGCCTGCGGCAGGAACATGTAACCGAGCCCGACCTCCGGGGCCCGGGGCGGACGTGGACCGGATGCTCCGGGTCGCGCCGCTCGAGCGTGACAACCCCGATCATCACGCCGTCGAGACCGATCACGAAGAGGCCAGGGCGCCGCGTGGGTGTCTCGGGCACCGCACGCTCGCACTCGTCACGCTGTCGAGGGCCACCTTGTAAACGCCCACCTCGGGCGAGGTGAACAACTCGATGACCGCCGCACGGTCGCGTGCCTCGGGCTCACGGAGCGCGAGCCTCCCGGTCTTGATCGGGGCAGGCGGCCGGGCGACGGGCCCTAACTCAGTCATGCAGGCCAGCTAATGAACAGGCTCGGTAGCGATCAACACTCGCGGACCGATCAACCCACCTGCCCGGGTACGTCCTTCTTCTCTCGCATCCCCTCCAACGAGCCACAACCCGTACTGCTCCGCCCTGCGGGTCCAAGGATGGGATCTGACGTCATTTCTCGTGCACATCCACGGCCCCGCCGACCGCCCATCGCCACCCGAACCGATGGACAAACGCTGCTGCCTGAAGTGAACGAAGCCAGGGGCCGATGCGGCTGAAAACGAGCAGCGGCGACGGGTGCGGCTGGTCGCCGTGGCGTCCGTCGGGCCCCCACCAGTGCATGCACCGCATGGGAGTGTCACGTGCTCGGTCGGCTCAGCTGACTCAGTAGACGCTCAGGCCGTATGCCGACAGCGACTCGACCACTGGCTGGTAGTAGGTGAAGCCTCCCGAGCTGCAGTTCCCGCTGCTGCCGACGATGATGCCGAGAGCCGTGCCGCCTGAGAAAGCCGGGCCGCCGGTGTCTCCGGGCTCGGAGCAGACGGTCGACCGGAACAGCCCGTATACGGTTCCCCCGCCGTAGTTGACGGTGATGTTCACGGCCTGGACGGCCCCGCAGCGGTATCCGGTGGTCCGCCCGACGTGGCAGATGGACTGCCCGACGACGGGATGCGCCGCGTTGGTGATGTCGCGGGTACCGGCACCGGCGCCCAGCGAGACCTCGCCCGGGTAGGCGACCGCCGTATTGGTGTACCGGATGCTCGCGTAGTCGTTGCCCGGGAAACTCACTCCCGCGGTGACGCCGACGGCGACGGTCAGGGCGGGGTCGGCGTACCAGGTGTGGGCGCCCTGGGCGCACCGGCCCGAGACGAGCGCGTACAGCGTGGAGCCGGAGCGGGCGTTGAAGCCCACGGTGCAGCGGGTGCCGGTGCTGTAGAGGATGTCGCCCCCGCGCACCGCGACGGCCGCCTGCTGCCCCGCTCGCTGGTCAGCATGTGCGGCCGATCCGACGGCGCCGGACCAGCCCAGGAGCAACGCCAGTACGACGACGGCCCGGAGGATGGTTCGACGGGGTCTGTTGGAACGCACGGTACTCACGCTGACCTCCTACGGCATGTACCTGCCATTGTGGGTCCTCCTGGCCCGTATGGTCAGGCTTAAAGCCGCCAACGCCCGGGAGACCCGGTGGGCGATCTCGGACAAGGTCCGAAGCGATCCAGGTACGACCGGCGTGCTGCCACGCCTTCGCTTCTGTGTTCGGAAGGGTGTGGGGTGACCAGATGCCAGGTGTGAGGCCCGGCATCGCACATGTTCGGGGGTTTGCTTGCTGAACAGAGCATGGTGGCGGCTCGGCAGGGGATGCTGACGACTGCGACAGCACTGGCTGTTGTGTCAGTTGCCGCACCGGCGACCGCAACCGCAGGCGACACGGCGGAACTTGAAGTCGAGTCGTACGTCCTGCCGGTCGGCGCGGCCAAGCCGTCCTTGAATGACCTGCAAGGCGGAAACGGGATGCGACGCCTGCGGGAGCTGGCAGTCCAGGCGAGGGTGGTCGGCGAACCGTTCCCCGCCCGCACCACCGACTACATGCCGCTTCCACCGGGACTGCTCGTGGAGATCGACGCCCTGGCGGCTTCAGGGTCGAGCGGGAGCTGCCCGGAGGCCTGGAGGAGCGGGCCCTTGCGGATGCCCTGGGCTAGCGGGGCGGGCAGAGCGGGCGCGTTCTCGGTGGTGATGACGATTCTGGCCATGGGCGGCGTGTGCTTGGGTCGTACGGAGTGAGGCCGGGGCGGGGTGTGGCGGCGGCCGCGGTTCAGGCCCAGGCGCGGCGTTCCTCGCTGCGGGGGTCGTCGACCTGAGCCCACCCGACGGTGTCGGTGCCGCTGTCGGCGTCGATGCGCAGCGTGGCGCGGCGCCCGGTGTCGTAGGGGTCCCAGCCGGGGCGGCCGGTCGTGGCGAAGCGGACCCAGGTGGCGTGCACGCGGGCGGCGAGCCGCGCGGGGGGCTTGTCGGGGCCGAGCAGGGCGGCCGGGCCCTGGAGCTGGGGGAGGTGCGCGAGGTCGAAGACGAAGGGGAGTTCCACCGCGTGGGTGGCACCGAGTTCTCCGTTCAGGGCCGCGGAACGCCAGGCGAACTCGTAGGCGAAGGTGGCGGACCCGGGGTGGGCGGTGTGCGCGTCGGCCAAGGCCCGGCTGCCCGCGCCGAACAGCGCGTCGCCCAGGATGGCGGAGCGCAGTTCGCCGAAGGACGCCCCGGGGCGGGAGACGCGGTACACCTCGACGAGCTTCGCCGGGTCCGGGTGCGAGAGCCTCGCCACGTCGTCGACGTCAGCGGCGGTGGAGGCGGCGTACTTGTCGACGGGGACCAGGTAGAGGTTTCCCTCCTCGCTGTTGGTCCCGACGAGCAGGTCCACACCGGCACCGGCACCGGCACCGGCGGCGACGGATGCGGCGGGCTGGGTGTCCAGGACCAGGCTGAAGGGGCTGAGGCCGAGGAGCGGGTCGTGGTGGGTGTCGGTCCGCAGGTCGATGCCCGCGAGCCGGGAGGCGGCCTCGACGAGGCGCTCGTCGGGGATGTCGGCGAAGGCGTCGGCGTGCGGCTTGACGTCAAGGACCTCGGCGGCGGCCCTGGTGACGCGGGCGGCCTGTTCGGACGTGAACGCGCCCAGGCCACTGCCGCTCTGGACGATCGCCCGGCGGAACAGGCCGGTGGCGTCCGGGGCGGCGAGGACACCGCCGACGATGGTCGCCCCGGCCGACTGGCCGAAGACAGTGACCGCGCCGGGGTCACCGCCGAAGGCGGCGATGTTCTCCCGCACCCAGCGCAGGGCGGCGACCACGTCGAGCAGGCCGCGGTTGGCGGGCGCGCCGGGCAGGTCGAGGAAACCGGCGATGCCCAGCCGGTAGTTGAGGGTGACGAGGACGACGCCGTCGCGGGCGAAGGCGGAACCGTCGTACAGGGCGGAGCGCGTCGATCCGGCGACGAAGCCGCCGCCGTGGACGAAGACCATGACGGGCAGGCCGTTCCCCGCCCACGCGGGCGTCCACACGTTGACGGTGAGGTAGTCCTCACCACGGCTCCAGCCGGTGCCGAAGTAGGAGGACATGTCGACGCTGCCGAGCCTGCGCTCGGACTGGGGCGCGTTGGGTCCCGGCACGGTGGCGTCCCGGACCCCGTCCCAGGGCTCGTGCGGTCGCGGCGGGGCGAACCGGTCGGCGCCGCGCGGCGGGGCGGCGTAGGGAATGTTCAGGAAGGCGGCGGTGCCGTCGTCCTGGCGCAGGCCGCGGACGGCTCCCTGCGCCGTGGTCACGACAGGGTCGGTGTGGTGGTGCACGGTGGTGCCCTTCCGCATGGTCTCAGGCCTGCTCGGTGTACGGGGTGAAGGGGGCCCAGCCCTTGATGGCGAACCTGCTGCCCTCGCGTACGACTTCGGCGGCGCCGTGGCCGCCCAGGTGCGCGGGGATTACCAGGGCGTTGTTGTCGGCCGCCCAGCCCAGCACCTTGCGGCGGGTCGCGCGGGCGCCCGCGGGGTCCTCGCAGAAGCAGCTGTTGGCCTCCGGTTCGAGGATCTGCACCGGGCTGTGCAGCATGTCGCCGACGAACACCGCCCGGTCCGTTCCGGAGGTCAGGGTCAGCACGGAGGAGCCGGGGGTGTGGCCGGGGGCCGCGTCCAGGCGCAGGGCGGCGTCGATCTGGTGGCTTTCCTCCCACAGCAGTGTCTGGTTGGCCTGGTGCACCGGGGCCACGCTGTCCTCGAAGACGTTCTGGTTGCCACGGCCGAGCAGCGGCTCGTGGCCGTTCGCGGGATTCCAGAAGTCGAAGTCGTCCTTGGGCATCAGATACGTGGCGTTGGGGAAGGTGGGCACCCACCGCCGCCCGTCCAGGTACGTGTTCCAGCCGACGTGGTCGATGTGGAGATGCGTGTTGATGACGATGTCCACGTCCTCGGGCTCGACACCGGCACGGGCGAGACTGGCGAGGAAGTCCGTCTCCAGATGACTCCAGACGGGCGCGTACGGGCGCTCCTTGTGGTTGCCCACACCGGTGTCGACGAGAATGGTCCTGCCCGCGCTGCGCAGCAGCCAGGTCTGGATCGCGGAATTCACGGAATTGGTTCCGGGATCCAGGAAATGTGGAGCCAGCCAGGGCGTACCGGATTCCCAGACCTCTTTCGAACTTTCCGGGAAGAACGTCTCGGGCGTCATTTCGACCGAGCCGTAGTATTCCCAGACACGAGTGATCGTGACATTGCCGAGCTTGATCTGTTCCATGGTTCTCCGTCAGGCGTCCGGTGACTTCCCGCAACGCTACGAGCGGTCCGGCGGGCGCGGTATCAGTCACGTGACTGCACCCGCCCGCCGGTGGCAGGTGACCAGGCCAGGCCACTTGTAGCCTGGTGGGGACAGGGCGCAGCCGCTCCGCTCGACGGACCACGATTCCTGGAGAAGACCGGTGGATGAGCACATAGGCGACCCCCAGGCGGTCGCGCGAGAGGATCCGGACGGAGAAGGGAATCTCATCGGCCGGGACGCTGAACTGGCGCGTGTTCTTCGCGTGGTGGACGCGGTGGCGTCGGCGGACCTGGTGGCGTCGGCGGAGGCGGTGGCGTCGGCGGACCCGGTTCTGGTTCTTCTCGGTGATGTGGGTGTGGGGAAAAGCGCACTGCTGGACCGCGCGGTGCACCGGGCCGAGACCAGCGGCACGCGCGTCCTGCGCGCCGAGGGCAGCGAGTCGGAGGCGAAACTGGCGTTCTCCGCCCTGCACCTGCTGCTGCGGCCGGTGTCGGCTGAGACCGACGAACTGCCCGAGCGGCAGCGCGCGGCGTTGCACCACGCCCTCGGCGGCGGTACGGCCCCGGCGGAACCCGACCTCATGCTCCTCGGTGTCGCCGTCGTGAACCTCCTGTCCGCCCTGGGCGACCAAGAACCGGTGCTCCTGGTCCTGGACGACGCGCACTGGTTCGACCGGGCCTCCCTGGACGTACTGTCCTTCGCCGCCCGGCGACTGGCGGGCGAACCGGTCGCGATGCTGATCGCGGCACGGCCCGGCGACCGCCTCCCCGGCTTCGCCCCACACTGGCCGACACTCACCGTGGGTCCGCTCGACAACGCGGCGGCGAACCGGTTGCTGGACCAACAGCCACGGCGCCCGACCGGTCGGACGCGGACGCGGATCCTCGAACAGGCTGAGGGCAATCCGCTGGCGCTGACCGAACTGACCAGGGCGGCCACCACACCCGACGCGGCGGCCACCGAACAACCGCCCGCGGGCCCGCTCCTCCTCCCCGAACATCTGGAGCGGACCTTCGCGGCACGCCTGCCCGACCTCCCGGCCACCACCACCCGCGCCCTGCTGCTCCTGGCCGCCATGGGCTCCGTCGATTCGGTGACCTCGGGTCCGGTCCTGCTGGCGGGCTCCGTCCATTCCGCGGCTTCCGGTCCGGCCCTGCTGGCGGATTCCGCCGATTCGGCGACCGGTGTCCCCGCCCTGCCGCCGCCGGACACCGCCGCTTCCGCGGCCCCCGTCCCCGTTCTGCCGCCGATCGCCGAGGACGAGGTCTGGCTGGCCGCCGAGCAGGCCGGGCTGATCCGGCGGACCGGCCGGGGTATCCCGCGCTTCAGCCACCCGCTGATCCGGTCCGCCGTCTACCACGCCGCCTCCGCCGACGCCCGGCGCGCGGCCCACCTCGCGCTCGCCGAACTGCTGCGTGCCGAGCCGGACCGGCGCGCCTGGCACCTCGCCGCCGCGACCGCCGCCCCGGACGCGGCCGTGGCGGCGGAGCTGGAGCGGACCGCCGAGCGGGCCCGGCGCCGGGGCGGCCACGCGGCGGCGGCGACGGCCCTGCAACGGGCCGCGGACCTGGCACCGCGACGCGAGGACGGTGCCCGGCTGCTGGTCGCCGCCGCCGCACAGGCCGTGCTCACCGGCGACCTCGCCTGGGTGGAGGAACTGGCCGCCGCGGTGCGCGCACGTACCGACGACCCAGCGCTCCTCGCCGAGGCCGCCGCACAGGTGGGACGACTGGCCGCACTGACCGTCCGCCACCCCGTGGCCTTCTCCCGACTGGCCGACGCCGCAGAGGAGTTGGCGGCCGACCGGCACCGGTCCGACACCGCGCTGGAACTGCTGGCGGGCGCCACCGTGGTCCGCTTCTACAGCGCCCGGGACGCACAGCGACAGCGCGTCGAGGCCCTCCTGGGCAGCCTTCCGCAGGGCGACGCGGCACAGGCATGGCTGCGCATCTGGGTACGGGCCGTGTCCAACCCCTTCGACAACAGGGCCGAACTGCTCTCCCTGCTGCCACGGGTCGCCGCCGAAGCGCGACGGCGCCCCGACCGGCTCACCGCCTTCGCGGTCATGGCCTGGCTGCTGGACGAGACCCCGCAGGCCGTCCGCGCCTTCGACGAGGCCTTCGACCGCTGGGGGCCGCGCGGCCCGCTGCCGGACGGGCTCGGCGGCGCCGCCGCCTGGAGCTATGTGGAACGGGGACGATGGGGGCGGGCCCGGGAATCCTGCGCCCGCAGCGGTGCGCTCGGCGCCACGGCTGGCCTCGACCACGCCGTGGCCTGCGCCGCCGCCGTGGACGCCACCGTGCTCGCCTACCAGGGAGACGTATCCACGGCGCGAGCCCAAGCCGCGCACGCGCTCGCCCTGATCGACCCGCTGGAGAGCCGCTCGGTGGCCGTCTACGCCCGTCGCGCCCTGGGCGCCGCGGCCCTCGGGGAGGGGGCGCACGAGACGGCGTACGACCAACTCCGTGCCGTTTTCGAGGCGGATGGCACGCCCGTGCACTACCACGCCTCCTATCCGGCCCTCGCGGACCTGGCCGCCGCGGCGGTCCGCAGCGGTCACCGCGACCAGGCCACCGCGATCGTGGAACGTTCGGCGCGCGCCCTCGCCGACAACGCCTCCCCGCGCCTGCGGGCACTGATCGGGCGGGCCCGAGGTCTGCTGGCCGACCCCGACCACGCCGAGCCGTATTTCCGGGCCGCCCTGGCCGATCCCGTAGGGGAACACTGGCCCTTCGAACACGCCCAGGCCCTGCTGGACCTCGCCGAGTGGCTGCGCCGCCGCCGACGTATCGCCGAAGCGCGAGCGCCGCTCGCCGAGGCCCTGGAGACCTTCCGACGCCTGGGGGCCCGACCCTGGATCGAGCGCGCCCGGGCCGAGGCACGCGCCGCCGGACTCGACGTCACGGACTCCGCTCCCGACGCGCTCGCCGAGCTGTCCCCGCAACAGCAGCAGATCATCCGGCTCGCCGCCCGCGGGCTGACCAACCGCGAGATCGGGGAGAAGCTGTTCCTCTCCCCGCGCACGGTCAGCTCGCACCTCTACCGCAGCTTCCCCAAACTCGGCATCACTGCCCGCTCACAACTGCGCGACCTCGTCGAAGACGCCCTCGCCCCCGCTGACCATCAGGGCTGAAGGCCATCCGCGGCGGCGCAAGCAGTCACGTGACGCATACCGCCCTCACATCCCGCTGAACCAGACTGGTCACGAGGTCGACAGCGGGTCGGACGAGAGCGGGAACGGACAAAACGATGGTGGCTGCGAAGACCGAGTCGCTCCGGGCCCGGTTCA
Source organism: Streptomyces sp. NPDC057877 (assembly GCF_042796855.1). Lineage (NCBI taxonomy): Bacteria > Bacillati > Actinomycetota > Actinomycetes > Kitasatosporales > Streptomycetaceae > Streptomyces > Streptomyces sp. NPDC057877. The sequence continues at coordinate 143,808 of NZ_JBHVMS010000009.1, read as the reverse complement.
CCGCCGCCGATCCGGGACTGCTGCGCCTGACCGCCGCGCTGCGGGCCGTCCTCGGTCTCGCTCTCACCCTGGCCGCGCTGACCGCACTGGGCGAGCCCTCCGCCGTCGTCCTGGTCGGTGGCTTCCTGACGGTGGTCACCTCGCTGGCGAGCAGCGACCCGCACCCCCGCAACCAGTTCCGCACCCTGCTCGCCGGGGCGCCCGTGGCCCTCGCCGCGCTGACCGCCGGAGGGCTGCTGAGCCCCTACCCCCTCGCCTCCCGCCTGGCGTTCCTGCCGCTGATCTTCGCCGCCGTCTACGTCCGCCGGTACGGGCGACGCGGCCTGGACCTCGGCATCTACGCCTTCATGGCCTACTTCCTGTCCCAGTTCGCCGCCGTCCAGCCGCATCAACTGCCCCAGCTCACGGCCGCGTTGGCCGTCTCCTTCACCGCCGCCGCAGTCGCCCGCTTCGGCCTGGTGCCCGTGACGTCGTACGGCATCCTCACGCGCCTCGGCGCGGCGCTCGACGTACGGCTTGCCGACGCCCAGTGGGTCACGGAGAACCTAAGGGACGTCAGTACGTACGACACACGGCGACTGCGACGACGTCTGCACCGACGCCTCAGAGCCCTGCACACCTCCGTGGGGCTGATACGGGAGTTCCGTGACGACGCTCCCACCGTGTGCCTGCGCCACCGGGCGGCGGCGGAGCTGAAGCGAGCGGCACGCGCCGTGCCCCCCACGCCCTGCCCACCCACGGGTCGCTCCGCGTATCGGTCCGCGTATCGGTCTGTGTATCGGTATGTGCATCGGACCGCGTATCGGTATGTGCATCGCTCCGCGCATCGGTATGTGCATCGCTCCGCGCTCCCGACGCGCTACACGACACGGCAGGCGTGGCAGGTGACCTCCGCCGCGGCGCTGGCCATGCTCGGCGGGCACCTGATCTCCCCGCCCTTGTGGTACTGGGCCGTGGCCACGGCCTGGGTCGTCTTCGTCAACGCCGAACACACCGGCGACATCCTGCGGCAGAGCGGCCGACGGCTGATCGGCACCGTCGCGGGCGTGCCGTTCGGGTACGGCCTCGCGGTCCTGACGGCCGGACACACGTCCTTGACCCTGGCCGCCCTACTCGCCTGTGTCTTCGGCATGTTCTACACGCCCTCCGGCCGCTCCTACTGGGCGGTGACCTTCTTCATCACCGGCTCCCTCTGCATGGTGCTCGCCCTCCTGGACACGCTCTCCCCTCTCGTCCTCTCCCTGCGCGTACAGGAGACGGCGCTGGGAGCTGGCTGCGGCATCCTCGCCGCGCTCCTCGTCCTCCACGAGCGCGTACCCGACCGGATCCGGCGCCAGCATCCCGCACAGCCCTGAGGGCCTCCGCCTGGTGACTCGATCTGACCGTCGCGGCAACGGGTTACCGCTGTCCGGCGGGTTGCCGGGGCCCGCGCTTCGTTCAGTGCCGCGTCGGCGGCCCTGATCTCCGCGTAGTACTGCCGGTGCACCTGCTACGGGAGGGCGAACTGGATCGTGTGGGACATCCCGGTCGGCTCACCGAAGCGGATGTCGCGGGGCAGGCGCTGTGCCATGCCGCGGCGCACGATCAGAGCGCGCCCCGTCGTCCTGGTGGCCCAGGGCCTGTCCTCCGTGGCGAGGCTGCCGACCCCTTCCATGGCCCGGTGACGCGGTGGCCCTACCGCCTGCCGGAACCGCTTGACGGCTTCATACGGCGCGTCCCGCTCGCAAGGATCACCAGTGATCGGGGAGACAGGATCTGAGCAGCGGTTACCCGTCCAGACGCCAGGGGGCCTCGGAGAGGGCGGTCTCGGGTTCCCGCTGATCGGCTTCCTGTTGATCGGGTTCCTGTCGATCGGCTTCCTGTTGATCGGGTTCCTGTCGATCGGCTTCCTGCTGATCGGCGACTTGGTGGGACAACAGGCGCAGCGCGTCGGCAGAGGTGCTGTCGTGGGGTGTGTAGACCTCCAGCCGGTGGTCGGGGCTGTCGGGTTGGAGCCACACTTGGTAGTCGACGTCGACGTCTCCGACGGTTGGGTGTCGCAGGCGCATGGTGCCCACGGTGCAGTCCGCGACATCGCCTTTCGCCCACAGCGTGGCGAAGTCGTCGCTGCGCATGGCGAGTTCGCCGATCAGTTCGGCCAACCGGGCGTCGGTGGGGTACCTGCCCGCGGTGAGGCGCAGGTAGGCGACATGGATGCGGGCCAGTTCATCCCAGTTTCGGTGCAAGTCGCGGATGGGGGAGTCGAGGAAGAACATCCGAGGGACGGACGGGCGTCCCGTTGGACGGTGGGGCGCGTCGAAGGGGACGTGTCCGGCGACGAGGGCGTGCCCGGTGCGGTTCCAGGCCAGCACGTCGCCGCGGCGGCCGAGCACGACGGCTGGCGTGGTCTCGGCGAGGGACGCCAGGAGTGTCAGTACCCGGGGGTGCGGCCTTTCAGGGCGGGGACGGACCAGGCGTGATGTAGTGGGCTGACGGGCGAGGTTGTGCAGGTGGGCTGTCTCGGCCGGATCGAGGTGGAGAACGCTCGCGAGCGCGTCGAGGACCTGTCGGGAGGCTGTACCGGCCTGACCCTGTTCCAGGCGCGTGTAGTAGCCGACGCTCACACCGGCGAGCTGGGCGAGTTCCTCACGGCGCAGGCCCGGTACGCGGCGGGTGATGCCGTAGGTGCGCAGCCCGACCGCGGCGGGCGTGACCCGGTCGCGGCGACTCTTGAGATAGGCCCCAAGGCTCTCCAGCTCCATGACTCGAAGCGTAGACGCGACGGTCCGCGTCCGGGTGTCCCTGGGAGGTGTACCCATGACGCGGATCTGGTTGCCCGGCGCACGGCGCCGCACCGTCAGAAGCATGAACGAACAGCGTGTTTCCCACTCACCCGGTCTGAGGGAATGGCTCGGTCTGCTGGTGGTACTCGGACCGGTACTGCTGGTCGCGATGGATGGTTCGGTCCTGTACCTGGCCATGCCCAAGGTCGCTGAGGCGTTGTCGCCGACTGCCGATCAGGCGTTGTGGATCCTGGACGTCTACGGATTCGCCGTCGGGTCCTTGCTCATCGCGTTCGGCAACATCGGTGACCGGTACGGTCGGCTGAAGCTGCTGATGACCGGCGCGGCGGTGTTCGGCGTCGGCTCGACGGGAGCGGCGTTCGCGCCCGGGCCGGAACTGCTCATCGCCTTCCGGGCGCTGATGGGCGTGGCCGGTGCCACGCTGCTGCCGTCGGCGCTGGCGGTACTCAGCGAACTGTTCCCCGACCCCCGTCGGCGAGCGCAGGCGATTGGGATCTTTGCGGCCACCTTCGCCGCCGGGTTCGCGATCGGCCCGGTCGTCGGCGGACAGCTGCTGAGCAGGTTCTGGTGGGGGTCGGTCTTCCTGATCAACCTCCCCGTCGTCCTGCTGTTCCTGGTTCTCGCCCCGGTCCTGCTCCGTGAGGTACGCGCCACCCGAAGCGGTCGCATTGACGTCCTGAGCGTTCCGCTCTCCGCCGTGGGCATCCTGCTGACCGTCTACGCGATCAAGGACGCTGCCGCGGAGGGACTGGCCGTGGCCCCGGTGGCCACGGGGATCGCCGGTGTCGTCACCCTGGCATGGTTCACCCGGCGGCAACTCCGCCTCGCACACCCGCTGATCGACTTCCGCCTCTTCCACGACCGGGTGTTCGCGATCGCGGCCATCACCGGGCTTCTGCCCCTGGCCGCATGGTCGGCAGTGGCCTACCTCGGCGGCATCTACCTCCAGTCCGTTCTTGGGCTGCCTGTCCTGGACGCGGCTCTCGTCGCACTCCCCGGCGCGGCTGTGCTCACCCTCACCTGCGTCGTCACACCGGCACTGGTCGCGCGTATCGGCACCCGAGCAGCGCTCATCACCTGCCACTTCTTCATCGCCGCGGGGCTGCTCCTGCTGTTGCCCATCAGCGTCTCCGAGGGGATCGGTTGGTACATGGCGTCCACCGTCATCGCCAGCATCGGCTACGGCATCTCCTTCAGCGTCGTCGCCGACACCGCCGTAGCCGCAGTTCCCGCAGAACGGGCGGGGTCCGCAGCGGCGATCGCCGAGACCAGCAACGAGATCGGCAACGCTCTGGGGATCGCGCTCCTCGGCTCGCTGGCCGCCCTGATCTTCCGTCTTCAGGGACCTGACCTCGCTGGCACCCTCAACGAGACACTCCAGCTCCCCGGTCTCGCGCCCGCGGTGATCGGCGACGCGAAAGCCGCCTTCGTCACCGGTCTGCACGCCACTGCCATCGTCGCGGGCATCCTCCATGGCGCACTCGGCGCATTCGCCCTGCGCCGGATACCGACAACCATCCTCAGCGCGAGCGCCGTCGGCAAGGAACTCCGGGACTGGGACACCGAGGAAGAGGGCAGCATGCGATAGCGGGTCGGCGCTGTAGGTGCCGTGGGCCAGGCGTCGGCCAGCCGCGCTGACGCGTACGGCGTCCAGCGCGGTGTCGGCGTAGCCGAGGGTGGGGAAGCCGGGCGTTGTCCATGCCCTTGGGGTCGTAGACGGTGACCCGATGTCGTACTGCACCTCACCGAATGGCAGGAGTTCCGCGAGCTGGACCCGGCCGCCCTCGGCGACAGCCTTCATGTACGCCCCGCCCCGCCCCGGCTCAGTGCCAGTCGCTGATCCTGACGTCGTGCGGTGCGGGCTCGCCCTTGCCGGTTTCCACGAGCCTCTTGAGGCTCATCAGGAAGGTCGCCCACTTCGTGCTGCAGTGGTGCATGAACTCCACCGGCTCCTTCCAGCCCTCGTGCCGGAACAGCACGATCGTGAAGTCGTCCTGCTGCCGGAGCAGGAAGCGGATCCGGGTACCGAGCCATTCCTCGGGACCGTCGACGACCTCCCAGACCACGCGCTCGCCGGGCCGGGCCTCCAGGACCTTCATGTCGAATCCGCCGGGCTCGAAGCGGAACCGGATCACGCCGCCGACGTCGGGGTCCCCGTCGGTGTCCTGCGTCCACCAGCCCGCCAGCCCGTCGACCGTGGTCAAGGCCGCGTAGACGGCGTCCGGGGACGCTACGACTCCGATCCTGTGCAGGATGTCCACCATCTCGGTGTCCCTTCTCTTCATGGATGTGCTGACTTCTCGTCAGGTAAAGGGCGACGCCCGTCCGCGCGGCGTCAGCCCTCTTGCTCGCGCTGAATCGCCTCGGCGATCCGCTTGACGCGCCGCAGCCGGGCGTCCCAGCTGGCCCCGACCGAGGCCAGTTGCGCGGTCGCGCGGGCGAGTTGCGCCTCGTCCACCTCGTACCGGCGCTCGCGCCCGGACGGTGTGACGTGCACCAGTCCGACCCGCTCGAGCACGCCCAGGTGTTTGGCGACCGCCTGCCGCGTGACCGGCAGCCGCTCGCTCAACGTGGTCGCGGTGCGGGCCCCGCCCGTCAGCAGCAGGTCGAGCATCCGCCGCCGGGTGGGATCGCCGACCGCCGACCAGAGTTCGTCGTCGACGGGGGTGCTCATCGCGTCGACGCCAGCCGGGCGGCGTAGGCGACGAGGCGGGGCAGGAAGTGGTCCCAGCCGGTGACGTGGTCGCGGTAGTGCTCCTCGAGCACGGCCGCCTCCCAGCCCTTCTCCCGGAACCCCGTCTCGGTGAAGCGCAGCAGTGTCCCGGTGCCCGACGGGAGGAGGTCGAAGGTCACCAGGAGGGAGTTGTCCGACGCCGCGGCCTCACCCTCGTCGTACCCCCAGCGGAAGGAGAAGCGTCGGGGCGGGTCGGCCTCCACCACCGTGACGGGCACCTCGGTCACCTCGGATGAGGTCTTGTCGCCGAACGCGATGGCCCCCGTGGCGCCGGGCACCGGCTCCAGGTCCGCCTCGTCCGGCCACCACTCCCGCAGGTGCTCGGGCGTGCTGACGACCTCGTAGACCACCTCCGGCGCGGCCTCGATGTGGATCTCCCGCTCGATGCTGCCGTACTCCGTCACCATCCGGCTCACCCGCCTTCTCTAGCAACCTTTGGTTGCGTATGACTGTAGACCGCTCCTCCGGTACACGCAACCTTTGGTTGCTATTCGGTCCGGCCGGGACGCGCGCCGAAGGTGCGGCGATAGGTGTCCGGGGGCACGCCGACCGTGCGGTTGAAGTGGCGCCGCAGGGTCGTGGCGGTGCCCATGCCGGTGGCCGTCGCGATGCTGTCGACGCTGGCGTCGGTGGTCTCCAGCAACTCCTGGGCGCGGCGGATGCGCTGCGTCAGCAGCCACTGCAGCGGGGTGGTGCCGGTCACCGCCCGGAAATGGCGGCCCAGATGGCGCGAACTCATCCGCGTCCGCCGGGCGAGGTCCTCCACGGTCAGCGGCTGGTCCAGCCGCTCCATCACCCAGGGGAACAGCGCGGCGAGCGGATGGTTGTCCGGGGCGGGCACCGGTGTGGTGACGAACTGCGCCTGCCCGCCGTCCCGGTGCGGCGGCACGACCAGGCGGCGCGCGACCGCGTTGGCGACCGCCGAGCCATGGTCGAGGCGGACGAGGTGCAGGCACAGGTCCATGGCGGCGGCCTTGCCCGCGGAGGTCAGCACGCTGCCGTTGTCCACGTACAGCACGTCCGGATCCACCTCCACCCGCGGATAGCGGTCGGCCAGCGCCCGGGTGTGCGCCCAGTGCGTCGTGGCCCGCCGCCCGTCCAGCAGACCGGCTGCCGCCAGGACGAACGCGCCCGTGCAGAGGGAGACCACGCGCGCACCCGCCGCGTGGGCCGCCCGGACGGCGTCGACGAGGTCGGCGGGCGGGTCCTCGTCGATGTCGGCCCAGCCCGGGACGATCACGGTCGCCGAGCGCGCGAGCCGGTCGAGACCGTGGTCGGGCTCCAGCCGGAACCGGCCGACCCGCACCGCGTCCGACCCGCAGACGGCGAAGTCGTACCAGGACACCGTCACCTCGGCCGGAGCGGAGCCGAAGACCTCGTGGGCCACGGACAGTTCGAAGTGCAGCATGCCGTCGGTGACGGCCAGCGCGACAGTTTGCACGTCCGGAATTGTACGGGTCATGTCGTTCCGGACACTGGCCCGTGCACCGTCCTCCCGAAAGGATGTGGAGCAGGCAAGCACGGGTTCGAGCAGAGGAGACGGCGATGGAATCGAAGCGCACGGTAGCGGTGTTCGGCGCGTACGGGCACACTGGGCGCTTCGTCGTGGCGGAACTGCTGGAGCGCGGGTTCACCCCTGTCCTGTCCGGCCGTGACGCCGACAAGCTGAAGGCCCTTGCGGCGGCCCACCCCGGCCTCGACGCCCGCCCGGCGTCGACCGACGACCCGGCCTCGCTCGACCGCGCGCTCGCCGACGCCGACGTGGTGGTGAACTGCGCCGGTCCCTTCGCCACGACCGCCGCACCCCTGATCGAGGCCGCGCTGCGCGCGGGAATCCCGTACGTGGACGTGGCCGCCGAGATCGAGGCCAACGCGGACACGTTCGCGCACTTCGGCGCCCGGGCCCGGGACGCGGGCACGCTGATCGTCCCCGCGATGGCCTTCTTCGGCGGCCTCGGCGACCTGTTGGCCACCGCGGCGCTGGGCGACGACACCGTGGCCGACGAGGCGCACATCGCGTACGGACTGAGCGGCTGGCACCCGACCGCGGGAACGCGCGTCGCGGGCGAGGTCTCCCGGGGCCGACGCGGCGGCCGACGCGTGCGGTACACCAACGGGCGGCTGGAGTACCACGGTGACGACCTGACGACCCTCAAGTGGCCGTTCCCCGACCCGCTGGGCCCCCGGCCGGTCATCGGGGAGTTCACGATGGCGGACGTCGTCACCCTCCCCAGCCACCTCTCCATCCCCGAGGTGCGCACCTACATGAGCGTCGAGGCGGCCGGGGACCTGTCGGCCCCCGACACCCCGGCGCCGGTCGCGGCCGACGAGCACGGGCGCTCCGCGCAGACCTTCCTGGTCGACGTCGTCGTGCGCCGGGGGGACGACGAACGGCACGTCGCGGCGCGGGGGCGGGACATCTACGCCGTCACCGCGCCGCTCGTGGTGGAGGCGGTCGACCGCATCCTCACGGGGCGGACCAGGACGGTCGGCGTCGCCTCCGCGGGCGCGGCCTTCCACGCGGCGGAGTTCCTCGGCGCGCTGGCGCCGCACATATCCCTCGAAACGCACCCGTAGCGTCGTACCCGACGCCTCCCCTGTCACTCGCGCCCCGTTGTTGCAATTAATATGCAACAACCTGCTGACCGCGATAAGGGTGTGAGGCTGATGACGACTCGATGGACGCCCCGGACGTCCCGATGGATACGAGGCACCGCCGTCGCCGCGGCGACCGTGAGCGCGATCACCGCGTGCTCGGCGCCCGGCGGCGGGGACGCCCAAGGCGCCACCGACTCGGTCGTGATCGGGGTGGCCTCGGAGCCGGACACCCTGAGCCCGCTGCTCGGCTACGGCAAGGACGGCAACTCGAAGATCTTCGACGGGCTGCTGGCCCACGACGCCGACCTGAAGCTGCGACCCGCGCTGGCGAAGGCGCTGCCGGAGATCGGCGACGGCGGCCGCACCTACACCTACACCCTGCGCGAGGGCGTCGAGTTCAGCGACGGCGAGCCGCTGACCGCGGCCGACGTGGCCTTCACGTACCGGACGATCCTCGACGAGAAGACCAACAACACCTCGCGCAGCGAACTCGACGCCATCGAGGAGGTGCGGGCCGACGGGGACGACACGGTCGTCTTCACGCTCAAGTACCCCTACGCCGCCTTCGCCGACCGCACGGTGCTGCCGATCGTCCCCGAGCACGTCGCGGGGGAGCAGGACCCCAACACCGGCTCCTTCAACACCGAACCGGTCGGCACCGGTCCGTACGTCCTGACCGACTGGCGCAAGGGCGAGAAGCTCACCTTCAAGGCCAACCCCCACTACTGGGGCGGCGCACCGCGGGTGAAGACGGTCACCATGGCGATCGTCGAGGACGACGACGTACGCGCCACCCGGCTGCGCTCCGGCGACCTCGACGGCGCCACCCTGCCCCCCAACCTCGCCGCCACCTTCGAGAACGACGACGACAAGAAGACCCACGAGGCGAAGTCCTACGACTTCCGCGCCGTCACCCTGCCCACGGCCGGTGAAGTCACCGGCGACCGCGCCATCCGCCGGGCGCTGGACGCGGCCGTGGACCGCCGGGCCATGGTCGACAAGATCCTCGACGGCGCGGGCAGCCCGGCGTACGGGCCGCTGCCCCTCGACGACCCCTGGTTCGCGAAGGGCATCGAGCGCGAGCGGGACCTGACCGGGGCCCGGCGCATCCTGGACCAGGCGGGCTGGCGGACCGGCGACGGCGGCATCCGCGCCAAGAACGGGCAGCGGGCCTCCTTCACCCTCCTGTACCCCTCCGGCGACAAGGTCCGCCAGGACCACGCCCTCGCCTACGCCTCCGACGCCAAGAAGGCCGGTATCGAGGTGAAGGTGGAGAGCGCCACCTGGGAGGTCATCGAGCCGCGCATGAAGACCGACGCGGTCCTCGCGGGCTTCGGCAGCACCGGCGACCCCGACTTCGGCCTCTACACCCTGCTGCACTCCTCCCTCGCCGGAAACGGCTTCAACAACATGGCCCGCTACGACAACCCGGTGGTGGACGAGGCCCTCGACACCGGCCGCCGCGCCCAGGACGAGACGACCCGCGAGACGGCCTACGAGACGCTCCAGCGCGAACTGGTGAAGGACCCCGGCTACACCTTCCTCACCCACATCGACCACGTCTACGTCCTCGCCGACCGCTGGCAGGGCCTGACCACACAACGGGAGCCGCACGAGCACGGCTTCGCCAGCGGCCCCTGGTGGAACGTCGAGGACTGGCGGCCGAAGAAGTGAGCCCACTGCCCTGGGGGCCCATGGCACGACTGGTGGGACGGCGGACCCTGTTCGCCGTCCCGGTCCTCCTCGTCGTCACCTTCGGCGTCTTCGCGATCGCCGCCGCCTCCCCGTTCGACCCCGTCAAGGCCTACGCGGGCACCGCCGCGCTCGGCGCCGACCAGGAGACCCTGGACCGCCTGCGCGCCAACCTCGGCGCCGACCAGCCGTTCGCCCAGCGCTGGTGGGACTGGCTGACCGCCGCCGTCACCGGCGACCTCGGCCAGTCCAGCGTGCTGCGGCAGCCGGTCGCCCAGGTCGTCGGCGAACGCCTGGTGTGGTCGGCGCTGCTGTGCGCGGTGGCCTTCACCGTCGCCGTCCTGCTCGGCACCCTGCTGGGGGTGCTGGCCGCCCGCCGCCCCGGATCCTGGCTCGACCGTGCGGTCACCTCGCTGGCCTACACCCTGGAGGCGGCACCGGTCTTCTGGATCGCCCTGCTGGCCATCTGGCTGTTCGCCCTCCAACTGGACGTCCTCCCGGCGGGCGGCCTGACCGACACCGCCAGCGAACAGGTCACCCCGTCCCAGCTCACCAGCCACATCCTGCTGCCCGCCGGAGTCCTCGCCGTCTCCCAGCTCCCGTGGTTCACCCTGTACGTCCGCCAGGGCGTCGGCGACGCCCTGGCGGAGGACCCCGTACGCGGCGCCCGCGCCCGGGGCCTGAGCGAACGTACCGTCCTGCTCGGCCACGCCCTGCGCTCCGGCATGCTGCCGGTGCTGACCCTGATCGGCTCCCGGGTGCCCGAACTCATCACCGGCGCCCTGCTGGTGGAGAGCGTCTTCAGCTGGCCGGGCATCGCGGCGGCCACGGTCGAGGCGGCCACCGCCGTCGACTTCCCGCTCCTCGCCGCCCTGACCACGCTCGCCACCGCCGCCGTCCTGGTCGGCAACCTGCTCGCCGACCTGCTGTACGGACTCTTCGACCCGAGGGTGAAGCTCAGTGAAATGTGACTCCCATGGCTGAGGCCACCGCCGAGACGAAGTGGCGGTCGTACGGCGCCGACCGCCCCGCCACCCGCGCCCTGAGGGTGCGCACCTCCGTCACGCTTGTCGCGCTGACCGTCCTCGCGGTGCTGCTCGTACCGCCGCTCGCCCCGCTCGACCAGCAGGCCGTCGACCTGGCCGCCAAGCTCCGACCCCCGTCCTGGCAGCACCCGTTCGGCACCGACGACGTGGGCCGCGACCTGCTCCTGCGCTGTCTCTACGGGCTGCGGGTGTCCCTGCTGGTCGGCGTGGCGGCGGCCGTGACGGCGACCGTGGTCGGCACCGCGGTCGGCGCCACCGCCGGGGCGCTGGGCGGCTGGGTCGACCGGGCCGTCATGCGGCTGGTCGACGCGTTCTCGTCCGTGCCGCACCTGCTGCTCGGCATCTTCATCGTGGCCATGTTCCGGCCGGGCGTATGGCCGGTGATGGTGTCGGTGGCGCTCACCCACTGGCTGTCGACGGCCCGTATCGTGCGCGCCGAGGTGCTGTCCCTGCGCTCCCGCCCGTACCTCGACGCCGCCGTCTCCGGTGGCGCGTCCCGGTGGCGGGTGGCGGTACGGCATCTGCTGCCCGCCGTGTTCCCTCAGGCCGCGCTGGCCGCCGTACTGATGGTGCCGCACGCCATGTGGCACGAGTCGGCCCTGTCGTTCCTCGGGCTCGGGCTGCCCACCCACATGGCGAGCCTCGGCAACCTCATCCAGAGCGCCCGTGGCTCCCTGCTCGCCGGACAGTGGTGGCCGACCCTCTTCCCGGGCCTGTTCATCATCGTCCCGACCCTCGCCATCGCCGGGCTCGCCGGGGCCTGGCGGGAACGGATCAACCCCCGCCGCCGATCGGAGCTGATGCTGTGACCGAGCGATCGACCGTGCTCGCGGTGCGCGGGCTGTCCGTGCGCTTCCTCCTGTCCGGCGGACGCCGTATCGCCGCCGTCACCGACGCGCACTTCGACGTCCACGCCGGTGAATGCCTCGCCCTGATCGGGGAGAGCGGCTGCGGCAAGTCCGTCCTCGCCTCCGCCCTCCTCGGCCTGCTGCCCGCCAACGCGCGCAGTACCGGGGAGGCCCACCTCGACGGCCTCGACCTGCTGGCGGCCGACGAGCGCACCCTCGCCCGGACGGTACGGGGACGCCGTATCGGCCTCATCCCGCAGAGCCCGGCCGCGCACCTCACCCCCGTCCGCACGATCCGCTCCCAACTCGAGGAGACGATCGCCGAACTCACCGGCACCCGGGGCCGGGCCGCCCTGCGCACCGCCGCCGAGAAGGCCGCCGCGCGCGCCGCGTTCCCCGCCGACCACCTGGACCGGCACCCGCACGAACTCTCCGGCGGCCTTGCCCAGCGCGCCGCCACCGCCCTCGCCCTCGTCGGCGACGCGCCCCTGCTGCTCGCCGACGAACCGACCACCGGACTCGACCGCCACCTGGTGGACCGCACGGTCGACGAACTACGACGGCACGTCGACGCCGCCGACCGCTCCCTGCTGATGATCACCCACGACCTGACCGCCGCCGAACGCATCGCCGACCGGGTCGCCGTCATGTACGCGGGCCGCATCGTCGAACTCACCGACGCCGCCGCCTTCTTCGGCACCCCGGGCCCCCGGCACCCCTACAGCCGCGGCCTGCTCCAGGCCTTGCCCGACCGCGCCTTCACCCCCATCCCCGGCATGCCGCCCGAACTCGGCGACCTTCCCGACGGCTGCGCCTTCGCCGCCCGCTGCGCACGGGCCACCGATGCCTGCGCGGCCCGCCCGCCACTGACCGGGACGGTCGCCTGCCACCACCCGCACGTACCGGAGGACATCCGTGCTTGAACTGCGCGCCATCACCGCCGGATACGACCGTGAGGCCCCCGTGGTGCGGGACGTCTCCCTGACCGTCGCCCCCGGGGAGGCCGTCGGCCTGCTCGGCCCCAGCGGCTGCGGCAAGTCCACCCTCGCGCGCGTCACGGCACTGCTGCACCGCCCCGACGCCGGAACCCTGCTCCTGGACGGCGATCCCGTACGCCGGTGGCGGCACCGCGCCCCACGCGAGCAGCGCACCGCCTTCGGTGTGGTCTTCCAGCAGCCCCGACTCGCGGCCGACCCGCGCCTGAGCCTGGCCGACCTGATCGCCGAGCCCTTGCGCGCGACCGGCCGCCGCGAGGACGCACCGGACCGGGTGGCCGACCTCGCCGCCACCGTCGGTCTCACCCCGGACCTGCTGAACAGACGTCCCCACGAGGTCAGCGACGGCCAACTCCAACGCGCCTGCCTCGCCCGCGCGCTCGTGCTGCGTCCCCGCTGGCTGGTCTGCGACGAGATGACGGCGATGCTCGACGCCTCGACCAGCGCGGCACTGGTCGCGGCCGTCGAGCACTACCGTGCCACCACGGGCGCCGGGCTGCTGGCCGTGGGTCACGACCGCACGCTGCTGCACCGCTGGTGCGACCGCACCCTGGAGGTGACCGCCGCGGGGACGATCGCCGCGGTGTGAACCCGTCGCCGCGAACGCCTCACCAGTTCATGTACCGCACCGCACCGAGGCCGCAGAAGGTGCAGCCGGACCGCAGGAAGTCCTCGGTACGGCGGAACTCCTCGTCGGCCAGGTGCCAGCGCAGCCACGCGGTGATGATGTGCTGGCCGTTGCGGGCGGCGTAGATGTGGTCGGTTCCGTTGAGGATGGTGAACCACACCGGTACATCGGTGCTGGTGTAGTCGCGCTCCATGTTGGCGGTGGCGAAGTCCTCGTCGCCGCCCACGTAGAGGGCGGGGTTGCGGAGGCTGTCCGGACCGTTGCCGTCGAAGGAGCCACCGGCCACATGGACGGTGGTCTCCAGGCGCGGCCCGTCGGCCACGTCGAACGTCCCGATCGAACCGCGGGAGTGACCGCCGAAGGCCACCTCGGCGGTGTCGAGGTCCTGGTCCAGCGGGCTGCTCGGACTGGCGTTCTGGTCCTCCAGCCAGTCGAGGGCGTCGACCATGTCGTCACCGCTGCTGGAGGAGACCTCGCTGTAGACGACGAACCCGTGCGAGGCCCACTGGCGCGGCATGTCCTCGTAGTCGGCGGGGTCGGAGCCCGCGCGGCCGTACTGCGAGACGACATGTCGAGGGTCCCTTCTGCCTGTCTGCCTGTCTGGATTGGACGGGCGCCAGGTCAAGACCGGGCGGATGGTGTCGACGGTCACCGCGTACGGCCCCGGCTTGTCGGGTCGTTGTTATCGGATCCGTCGATGACGTCGGCGGCCGTCAACCTGGGCGGACACAGCGCTCGTGGAGGCGTCGGACGGCGGCGAGCCGACCGGGTCGCTGCCGCCGGTGGACGACGTCACCAAGGGACGGGGGGACCCGTCAAATCACCGGTGGTGTGTCTCTGCTCCCCGGCGAGCGACTCGGATCACACGGCACCTGACCCGTCATCCCTGACCTCAGGACTACGCCTTTGGTACCGGTCCCACCTGGACCCCCGGCCCGATCCGCCGACCCCTGACGGCGGTTTAGCGTCGCACCATGCGTATAGGACTACTTGGCACCGGCAACGTCGCCCGGGCGCTGGCCCACGGATGGCGTGCCGCAGGACATGACGTGCTCCTCGGCTCACGTCACCCCGAGGAGCGGACAGACCTGGGTCTCCCCGTGGCGGGCCTGAACGAGACGGCCGCCCACGCGGAGGTACTGGTCAACGCCACCCCGGGAACCGTCTCCGTGGACGTGCTCCGGTCCATCGGTGCACCGGCGCTCGCGGGCACCCTGCTGATCGACGTCGGCGTGGGCCTCTCCGACGACTTCACCGAACTCTCCCACCCCAACAGCAGCCTGGCCGAACAGATCCAGGAGGCCTTCCCCCTGACCCCCGTGGTGAAGACGCTGTGCACCATGGACTCCACCGTCATGGTCGCCCCCGACGACCTGCACGGTCCGAGCACCGTCTTCCTCTCCGGCGACGACGCCGAGGCCAAGCGCACCACCGGCCGCCTCCTCACCGACCTCGGCTGGCCCTCGTCCGCCCAGCTGGACATCGGCGGCATCACCACCGCACGAGGCCAGGAACACTTCGCCCTGCTTTTCATGGGCATCGCGAACGGACTCGGATCCCACACCTTCAACATCAACGTGGTCACCCGCCCCTCCGCCTGACCAACCACTCGGTCCCTCCACCGCGCCGGGCAGAAATCCGCCCAGCTATATGGACGGTGCGTTCATATTCTGATTATATGGATTCACCGTCCACATAATGCGGAGGAGAGAGATCCATGACCACCACGACCACCACTTCTCGTGTCGCCCTCGTCACCGGCGGTTCCGGCGGCATCGGCAAGGCCGTAGTCGAGCGGCTCGCCGCCGACGGCTTCGCGGTCGCGGTGCACTACTCCGGCAACAAGGCGAAGGCCGAGGCGCTCGTCGAAGAGATCACCGGAACCGGCGGGCAGGCCGTCACCGTCGGCGGTGACGTGGCCGACGAGCACGCGATGGCCGCCGCCTTCGACGCCGTGGAGACGGCGTTCGGCGGCATCGACGTGGTCATCAACACCGCCGGGATCATGGTGCTCGCCCCGATCGCCACGCTGGACCTGGACGACCTGGACCGGATGCACCGCACGAACATCCGCGGCACCTTCGTCGTCTCCCAGCAGGCCGCCCGCCGCGTCCGCCCCGGTGGCGCGATCGTCAACGTGTCCACGTCCGTGACCCGCACCCAGCTGCCCACCTACGGGGCGTACGTCGCCAGCAAGGCCGCCGTGGAGGGCATCACGCTGATCCTCGCCCGCGAACTGCGCGGCAAGGACATCACCGTCAACACCGTCGCGCCCGGCCCGATCGCCACCCCGCTCTTCCTTGAGGGCAAGGACGAGACCACGATCGCCGACTTCGCGAAGGCCACCCCGCTGGAGCGGCTGGGCGACCCGCGGGACGTCGCCGAGTCGGTCGCCTTCCTCGCCGGTCCCGCCCGCTGGGTCAACGGCCAGGTCCTCTACACCAACGGCGGTCTCGCCTGACCCCCGCGAGCACACGCCCGTAGCAGAGCCGAAGGGAAACCCCATGTCATCCGTCGTTCTCATCACCGGCGCCGCCACAGGCATCGGCAACCTCACCGCCCGCTCACTCGCCGCCGCGGGCCACACCGTCTACGCCAGCATGCGCGATGTGCGGGGCCGCAACGCCGCCCACGCCGAGGAACTCCTGGCACTCGGCCGCCGCGAGGGGCAGGACCTCCGCGTCGTGGAACTCGACGTGCGGTCCGAGGCATCAGCGGAAGCGGCCGTCGCGACCGTCCTCGACGAGGCCGGACGCCTCGACACGGTCGTCCACAACGCCGGACACCTCTACGTCGGCTACGTCGAGGCCTTCACCCCCAAGGACGTCCAGCGCCTCCTGGACGTCAACGCCGTCGGCATCCAGCGCGTCAACCGGGCGGCCCTGCCGCACATGCGCTCGCGCCGCTCCGGCACCCTCCTCTACGTGGGCAGCACCACCTCGGTGGTCGTGCCGCCCTTCCTGGGGCCCTACGTGGCGTCGAAGTTCGCCGCGGACGCGCTGGCCCAGGTCACGGCGTACGAGGTGGGGCAGTTCGGCATCGAGACCACCATCGTGATGCCGGGCCCGTTCACCCAGGGCACCGAGCACTTCCCCAACGCCAGCCGCGCCGGTGACGGTGAGCGCACCCGCGCCTATGCCGCGCTGGACCCGATGGCGGCCCGCAACGAGGAGGCCACGGAGGGGCTGTTCCCGCCCGGTGTGGACGCCCACCCGCGTGCCGTGGCCGAGGAGATCGTCCGGGTGCTGGACCTGCCCGTCGGCACCCGGCCCTTCCGGACCGTCGTCGACTTCAGCCAAGCCGGTGTGGAGGAGGCCAACGAGGTCATGCGCCGCGCCCAGGAGGAGTTCCTCACCCGGCTCGGCTTCGGTGAGCTGCTCCACGTCAAAGGGGCGGAGGCGGCCTGACGAACGGCGATGACCGGCCCCCGCACCGTACTTCCTAGACTGAGCCGATGCAGGACGAGCGAAAAGGGGACATCGTGACGGAGCAGGCCGAGGGGGCCGAGGAGCGCCCGGCCCGCAGGCGTGGCCGTCGCCCGGCCGACGAGGTGCGCGCGGATGTCTTCCGTGTGGTCGGGGAGGTGCTGATGACGGAGGGCATCGCCGACCTGACCTTCGAAAGGGTCGCCCGGCTGTCCGGTGTCAGCAAGACGACGCTGTACAAGTGGTGGCCCTCCAAGGGGGCCCTCGCCCTCGACGGTTACTTCCACGCCGTCGAGGAGACCCTCGCCTTCGAGGACACCGGCGACCTCCGCGCCGACCTTCTGAGTCAACTGCGCGCCTTCGTGAGGGTCATGACCCGGACCCCGGCCGGGCGGGTGGTGACCGAACTGATCGGGCAGTCCCAGACCGACGAGGACCTGGCCACGGCCTTCCGCTCGCTGTACTCCTCCGAGCGCCGACGGCTGGCCGGTGAGCGGCTGCTGCGGGCCAAGGAGCAGGGCCAGCTCCGGGACGACGTGGATGTCCGGGTCCTCGTGGACCAGTTGTGGGGCGCTGTCTACCACCGGATGCTGATCCCGGACGAGCCGGTGACCGATGACTTCGTGACCGCCCTGGTCTCCAACCTCGTCGAAGGCATCACCCCGCGTCCGGAGCCGCCCGCTCAGCGAAACTCGTGAACCACCTGGATCTCACCCACGATATGAGCGTTGAACTCGTCCAGCTCCTCGGCGGGCACCCACAACTCCAGGATCGTCCGCCCACCCGCCTGCCGGACCGGATACCTGCTCAGGAAGGCGGTCTCGACTTCGAACCGGGTGACGAAACCGGCACCGTCATGCTTGACGTTCCAGTCCCGCGCGATCCTGACGGCGTAGTCCTCGTTGAGCACCGGATAGAAGATCGGCTGCTCGGGAAGGCGCGGCGGCCAGGCACGCCAGTCCAGCTCACGCACCAACTCCAGCTCCTTGGGGCCGGTGGGACGCCACAGGGTCGTCGTCGCTCGCTGGCTGGTCACAGTCTTCACTCTCCGGACGAGGCAACCGCCGATGCGGCGGGCCGGGAGCCCGACGGTACCGACACTTCGATGACAGCGGCCATCGAGTTTCGCCAGGCCCCCTCTCACCCGGTCGCACATCAGATGTTGTCGCTGACGCTTCCCGCCGAAGCCGCTCCCGAACTGCTCGACGCCGGGAGCGGCCGACTATCACGGCAGGCGGTAGTTCTCGTCGAGCACCGCGCCCCGCTCGGGACGGTTCTGGTCGTAGCCGCGCGGGTCGCACTGGAGGCCGCCCACCACACAGTGGTTGACCATGGCGGCGAGGGTGCGCTCCTCCCAGGCGTTGAAGAAGTCGTAGTGGAAGGAGTAGCCGCGGCCACTGGCCAGCCGGACCTGCGACATGTCTCCGTCGACCGGGAAGGCCATCTTGAACTCGACCATCGGCAGGGCGACCGGATGGGAGGTGGGACAGATGTCGTTGTTGGTGCCGGGCTTCACGACCGGGTAGGCCATGTGGCTCTGGTGGTCCGGGGTGTCGAGATACCTGCCGTCCCAGCAACTGGGCGCCTGCATGCGGATGTTGAGCTGGGTACCGGCCGGGCAGGTCGTCTGCGGGAAGTCGACGTTCTTGAAGCTGTCGCCGCACTCCCAGCCCTCCACCCACCCGGGGTGGTCACGGAACTGCTCCGCGCTCTGCGTCGGACTGCCGACCACGAAGCGCAGCCCCTTGGGGAACGGGCGCACGCTGGTGTAGTCGGTCACCCCCGCCTTGTAGTAGATGACCTGCGGTCCGACCGGGAGGATCTTCCGGTCCCCCTTGAACAGCGAGGGCATCCAGTAGGCGGAGCCGTCGGCGGGCGCCTTGCAGGTGGTCGTGCCGCCGTAGAGGGAGTCGGTGGTGCTGTGTGCGTTCGTCGAGGTGTTGCCCATGAAGGTGTGGTCGTGGGACTTGCCCGGCTGGGCGGGGTAGACGATGGGGTCGTCCGGGGCGGTGTGCGTGACCGCGCAGTTGGCCTGGAACTCGTGGAAGTAGGCGGGCGGTGGCTCCTTCTCGGACGGTGTCACCCCGGTGACGGGTGGGTTCGCGGGGATGTAGCCGTCCCCGTCGGGGTCGTCGGCCGACACCTGGGTGGACGCGGCCATCATGTGCCCGCTGTGGGCGGTGGAGGCCGACGGGGCTGCCGCGTTGGCGGTGAGGCCCAGGGCCAGGGTGCTGGCCACGAGGGCGCAGCCGAGGAGTAAGGCCGGGAGCCGTTTCGGACGTGGACGTGATCTCATGCTTGATCCCTTGGTTGATCCCGTTTTGCTGAGGTCAGCTGTAGACACCGAACTCGTAGAGCGAGTAGCCCCAGCCCGTGCCGCGCGCGGTGAGGTGCAGGCGTACGTGGCGAGCGGTCGCCGAGACGCTGATCGTGTCGATGTCACCGTTGCCGGTCGTGGTCGCGTGGATCGTGCGCCAGGTGTTGCCGTCATCGGACACCTGCACCTCGTAGGACTTGGCGTAGGCGGGTTCCCACACCAGTTGCAGGGTGCGGACGGCCGTGGGGGCGCCGAGGTCGACGCTGATCCACTGGGGGTCGCTCCAGTCGCTCGCCCAGCGGGTGCCGGTGTTGCCGTCCGTCGCGCGGGTGGGCGGGCAGGGGCAGTCGCCGTAGGAGGACTGGAAGGAGGAGGCGGTGGTCGGCTTGTTCAGCGCCACGTTGGTGCCGCTGACGGGTGGGGGCACGACCTTGACGGACTTGGTCTCGATGCCCGCGTTGCCGCGGCCGTCCCGGGCCTGGAGGTACACCTTCCAGACACCGAGCTTCTCCGGCGCGGTGACCGCGAAGGTGCCGTTGCCGGTGGAGCGCCACTGCGCCTCGACCAGACGCTTGTCACCGTTGGCGTAGTTGCCGCTGAGGAAGACCTTGTAGGTGAGCGGGTCGTTGTCGGGGTCGCGGACATCGGCCCGGACGGTGAACTCGCCCCCGGCCGGGGCCGACGCGGGGGAGGAGACCGTCATGTTGCTGACCACCGGCGGGGTGTTGTCACCGGCCGTCGAGCCGCCGTAGGCACGCTTCACCGCGTAGTAGGAGTGCCGCTT
Source organism: Streptomyces sp. NPDC057877 (assembly GCF_042796855.1). Taxonomy (NCBI): domain Bacteria; kingdom Bacillati; phylum Actinomycetota; class Actinomycetes; order Kitasatosporales; family Streptomycetaceae; genus Streptomyces; species Streptomyces sp. NPDC057877. The sequence continues at coordinate 123,958 of NZ_JBHVMS010000009.1, read as the reverse complement.
GAGCCCGTCGGGCAGCAGGTTGAACCAGATGCCGCCGAAGTCGTGCTCGATCCCGTAGTGGAAGAGGGTCGCGCCGAGCGCCACCCCCCGATGCCCGGTGACGCAGTCCCACGCCTTGGTGTAGCCGTCGGCCTTCTGCACGTCGGTCGGCTCGTCGGGCACACCGTTGGCGTCGTCCGGCACCTCCCACTCACCCGCCGGTCCGGCCTCGGTGATGAGGTACGGCTTGGAGTAGCCGCCCTGCTCCCAGGCCTGCCGGACACCGCAGATGTCGCCGTAGGAGTTCATCGCGTACAGGTCGAGGTCGGGGGCGTTGCGCTTGTAGTAGGGCCAGGCACCCGTCCACGCGTCGGTCGAGGTGACGGGGTGGTCCGGGTCGACGGAGTGGATCCTCTTCGCCACGTCGTTGACGAAGGTGGTGTAGGCGTCACGCTGGGTCTCCAACTCGGCGCCGCTGTAGCAGTTCCGCAGACCGAGGACCGACTCGTTGCCGACGTTCCACATGAGGGTCGCCGGGTGCGTCCTGTAGGCCTCGACCCACCTCGTGAACTCGGTGAGCATGTTGTCCTTGTACGTGGTGTCGGTGACGTAGTTGACACAGCCACCGGAGCCGGGGCCGCCGCCGGGCTGCAGCCAGAAACCGTTGATGACCTTCACGCCGTTGGCCGCGGCCGTGTCCAGGAGCGGCTTGGTCGACGCGTCCGTGCCCCAGGTGCGGATCGTGTTGACCCCCATGGACTTCACGTCCGGCAGGTACGTCGCCGCGTCGGCGACCGCCGGGCCCCAGGTCAGGCCCTTGACGGTGTACGGCTGCCCGCCGACGGTGAGCTGCCAGTCGCCCTGCGTCCCGGTGACGCGCACCGCGCCCTCGGCGACCGGGGGAACGCCCTCGCCGTACACCTGGAACTCCCAGAGGGAGTAGCCGTAGCCGGTGGCGCGGGCGAGGCCGTTCATCCGTACGTAGCGGCCGGAGCCGGAGACCGGGACGTCGTCCACGCCGCCGTCGCCGCCGGTGACGGTCCTCAGCGTGCGCCAGTCGGTGCCGTTGTCGGAGGCCTGGATCTCGTAGTCCTTGCCGTACGCGGCCTCCCAGGTCAGCACCACGCGACTGAGGTCACGGCGCTCGCCGAGGTCCACCTGGATCCACTCGGCGTCGCGCCACTGACTGGCCCAGCGGGTGCCGCCGAGGTTCCCGTCGAAGGCGGCTGCCGCGGAGAAGGCGTCGCCTTCCTGGGAGGAGGCGGCGGCCCGCTTGCCCTGCGACAGCAGTGACTCGGCGGCGTCGGCGGCGGGCGCGGTGGCGAGGGTGAGACAGGAGGCGAGGAGCGCTCCGAGCGAGAGCGTGGCCGCCGCTTGACGGGTGCGATGAGGTCGTGGGGGAGAGGGGGAGTGGAACATCGCGGCTCCTGGGGAGGAAGGGGAGCGACAGACGGGAAGGGGAGCGACAGGCGGAAAGGGGAGCGACAGACGGAAAGGGGAGCGACAGACGGGAGTGACGTGGACATGCCAAGCGTGAACGAACGTGGGGCGCTGCACCGGTCGGCCCCCGGGCCGGGGACACGTGCTTCCCGGCCCGGGGAGCCTTGCGTGATCGGCCGTCAGGTCCTACGGGTACGACACCACCGTGGACGGCACCGTCGAGGTACCGCCCGGGACGGTGGACGCGCCGGTGTCGTTGATGACGTGGGCGTAGTGGCCCTGGCCGCCGAGCGAGACGGTGAGCAGGGTGTGGAACCGCACTCCCGGCTTGATCGGGGACCGGAAGCCGTGGTCCTGGATGATGGTCGGGTCCACGTTGTAGTTGCAGTAGGAGCCGAGCCCCCATGCCTCATGGGTGTCGACCGAGTCGTCCACCCGGTAGGCGGCGTAGCCCCGGGTGGAGCCGTTCTGGATCGCGGCCTGGTTGGGGGCGTCGTACGCCTTCTCGTTCTGGTAGAAGATCGTCCGGCCGCGCTCGCCGTACCACTCGACGTCGTACTTGTTGAAGTGCTCGACGAAGAGTCCGGTGGCCAGCACGTCGTCGCCGTTGACGCGGACGCCGTAGTCGGCGCGGTTGGTCTCCCAGCCGACGCCCTCGCCGTGGTCCGCGCGCCAGACCCAGGTGTGGTCGATGACCACGTCATCGCTGTTGACGACCATGCTGGTGGTCGCCTTGCCCGCGCCCGCGCCGCCGATACGGATGTACACGTCCTGCACGGTCGTCGGGTTCGCGGCGTGGTCGGCCGAGGCACCCTGCGGGCCGATCTCCAGCAGCGTCTGGGAGTTGGTGGGACCGGCGTCGATGAGGAGACCGGCGAGGCGGACGCCGTCGACGTCGGCGACCCGCATCGCGGTCACGCCGTTGACCGGGATGATCGTCGCCAGGCCGAGGCCCAGGACGATGGTGCCCGCGCGGTTGATCTCGATGGTGCGGTCCACCTGGTAGACGCCGGGGGTGAACAGCAGGTGCAGGCCCTGGGCGACGGCCGCGTTGATGGTGGCCGCCGAGGTGCCGGGCTTGACGACGTAGAACTGGCTCAGCGGGATCGACTGGCCCTGCGGGGTGCCGCTCTCCCAGGTCGTGCCGCGCGCGTTGGTGCGCTTGGCGGGGGCGAAGACCTTGTACTCGTCGCCGTCCAGGTAGAGGAACGGCTTCTCGCGGGAGATCGGGGTGGTGTCGAGGCTGGTGTAGCGCGGCTCGGGGAAGCTGGTGGCGGGGGCGCCCACGGTGCCGGAGAAGACCTGGTTCCACACGGAGTTGGACCAGCCGCCGATGGAGCTGTCCCGCGTGTACCACTGCTGCTGCGAGTAGTTGCCCACCTGGCCGTCGATCTTGCTGTCGGCGATGTAGCCGCCGCTGGCCCAGCCGTAACCGTTCGGGGCGAGGTTGAGCCCGCCCTTGACGTGCATACGGCGGAAGGAGGCGGCCTGCGACACGGCCCACCGGTTGGTGCCGCTGACCGGGTTCAGTGCCAGGTTCTCCGCGGAGCGCCAGAAGTTCTGCGTGGCGTTGCCGTTGAACCAGCCCGCGTCGACGGTCACGTCACCGTTGATGGTGGTGTCGTCGGGGCGCAGGCCCAGACCGGAGACGGAGGTGTAGAAGCCTATCTGCGCGTTGAGCCCGTTGTAGGTGCCGGGCTTGAAGAGGAAGGCGTGCCGCCCGCTGCCGAACTGCGCCGACTCCTGCTGCCGGAACACCTCGTCCAGCTTGGCCTGGATGCCCGGCGTGGACGGGCTGAAGACATGGACGTTCGGGCCGAGGTCGCCGCCGCCGGGGAGGGTGGGGCCGCCGTCGCCGGTGTCGCCGAAGACCTTGAACTCCCAGAGGGAGTAGCCCCATCCGGTGGCCCGGGTGACGCCCTGCATGCGCACGTAGCGGGCGGTCCCGGTGACGTTCAGGGTCTCGGTGCCGCCTGTGCTGGTCGTCGTCGAGTAGGCCGTGGACCAGTCGGTGCCGTTGGCGGACAGCTCGATGCGGTACGCCTTCGCGTAGGCGGTCTCCCAGTGCAGCACCACCTGGCTGAGCTGGGCCGGGGTGCCGAGGTCGACCTGCAGCCACTGGGCGTCGGAGGCCGCGCTCGACCAGCGGGTGCCGAGGTTGCCGTCGACGGCGTCGGCCGCCGGGGTGCCGTAGTGCTCCTGGCTGGAGGCGGTGACCGGCTTGCCCTCGGAGAGCAGCACCGGAGCCGCCTGGGCGGCGGGGGCGGGGACCAGTGCGAGCAGGGAGCCGAGGAGGGCCGCGGTGAGGGCCCCGGCGATGCTCCTACGGGCCGACGCGGGACGTCGTCTTCGTGGGGGCAGGGACAGGCGGATGCCAACGGGCATGGAGAGGTCTCCTTAACGAACCGGTAACGGGAGAGCGCTCTCCAAACCTTGCCCGTCATCTAAAGGAGGGGTCAAGGAACTTGACGCCTTTTCTTTTGGCTTTACTTAAGATCCATGGGGGTTGCTGGTGCGCTGGGCACGAGCACCACGCCACCGCCCGGGCCCCGTGGCCCTGAGACGTTAGGGTTCGGGGTATGAGCGAGAGGGCCCCGACCTTGGAGGATGTCGCGCGGGAGGCGGGGGTGTCCCGGGCGACGGTGTCGCGGGTCGTCAACGGGGTCCGCAACGTGGCCCCCGACATCCAGGAGGTCGTCCGCCGCGCGATCGAGCGGACGGGCTACCGGCCCAACCGGGCAGCGCGGTTCCTGGTCACCCATCGCACCGAGACGGTCGCCCTCGTCATCTCCGGCACGGGGGACGCCTTCGCCGCACGCGTCTTCGCCGATCCGTTCTTCGGCCGGGTCGTCAACGGCGTCGTGAGCTGTCTGCGGGCCCGCGCCATGCACCCGGTCATCCTGGTCGCGGAGTCCGAGAGCGCCCGGAGACAGGTCGTCGACTATCTCAGCCAGGGGACGGCGGACGGCGCCCTGGTGGTGACGATGCAGGCGGCGGATCCCCTGGCCGCGATGCTGACCGCGACCAAGATCCCCACCGTGGTCTTCGGCCGTCCGGAACCGGGACTCGACGTCAGCTACGTCGATCTCCGCCAGGCCGACGGGGCGCGGCTGGCGGCCGGGCATCTGCTGGCCCGCGGATGCCGCCGGATCGCCACGGTCTGCGGCCCCCGGGCGCTCCCCGCGGCCCGTGAACGACTCGAAGGGTTCCGTACGGCGCTGGCCGCCGCCGGGGTCGGTGAAGTGCCGGTCGCCGAGGGCACGTTCACCGTGGACAGCGGGGCCGCGGCCATGAGTCGGCTGCTCGCCGAACACCCCGACATCGACGGAGTCTTCGCCGCGAACGACATGATGGCCCACGGCGCCTGCCAGTTGCTGCGCGAGCGCGGGAAGCGGGTCCCCCAGGACGTCGCCGTGGTGGGATTCGACGATTCCAGCGTGGCGGTGGCCTACCGCCCCTTCCTGACCACGGTCCGGCAGCCCGTGGAGCAGATGGCCGGAGAGATGGCCGGTCTGCTGGCCGAACACATCCAGGGCACGCGCACCGAACCCACCGCGGTGTTCTTCGCACCCGAACTCGTCGTGCGCGACTCGGCCTGACCGGGTGTGGGCCCGCCGCACATCTGTCAGCGTGTGCGGAGGCCGACAGCACGGGCGGTCGGCAGCGGAAGGGAAGGAATCGTCAGCCATGTCACGCGTTCGTGTCCACAACTTCTCCCTCTCCCTCGACGGCTTCGGCACCGGTGAGGGACTGAGCCATGACGCACCGTTCGGCCACGCCGGTGAGCGGCTGCACGAGTGGATGTTCACCACCCGGTGGTGGCACGAGACGACCGGCGAGCCCGGCGGAACCGGCGGCCTCGACGACGCCTTCGCACGGCGGCACGGCCCCGGTGTCGGCGCCGAGATCATGGGCGCCGGGAAGTTCGGCTACCCCGGATGGCACGAGGACCCCGAGTGGAAGGGCTGGTGGGGACCCAACCCGCCCTTCCACACCCCGACCTTCGTCCTCACCCATCACCCGCGCCCGTCGATCGAGATGGAGGGTGGCACGACGTTCCACTTCCTCGACACATCGCCCGCCAAGGCGCTGGAGGCGGCCCGCGAGGCGGCGGGCGACCAGGACGTGCGCGTGGGCGGCGGGGCGACCGTGGTCCGCGACTTCCTCGCGGCCGGACTCGTCGACCACCTGCACGTCGTCGTGGTCCCGATCCTGCTCGGCCGCGGCGCACGCCTCTGGGACGGGCTGGAGGACGTACAGAAGGACTACCAGGTCGAGGCCGTGGCGTCACCCACCGGGGTCACGCATGTGACGTTCACCCGTGCGGGGCTCTGACACGCCCGAAGCGTTCGTCGCGCCGATATCGCGCCCCTGCTCCTGGACCTCGCCGAGCAGGGCCACCCGGCCGCGCGGGACACGGCGTTGGGGCTGATCGACGAGGCCCTGTCGTCGTATCCCCATGACGGGTACACCTGGCGGAACGTTTCCCGGACGGCGTGTACGCGGCGGAACTGCATGTCGCCGGTGAGATCGCCGTGCTGGACGAGGTCGCGGTCAAGTATTCGCCCACGGACGGCTCCCTCGAGGCGTGCCTCCGGGTGATCGGAGGATGCCCGGACGGACTGCCGCCGGGCGGCGTGCTGTTTCCGGCGGAATGCGGGGAGCGCGTGCACTGAACGGGCTTCGGTCGGTTGGCCGGGCCTTCGGGCGGGTGACTGTCCCGATCGCTGGGCATGATCGACGAAGCGCACACACCGTCAAAACCCGTCCGTAGGTGAGGAATTACGTGTGTTACGGTCCTGCCATGGCCGAGGTTGTCCCCGCCGCCGAACGCCTTTCGTGACACCGCCGGAAAGGAATGTCATGACGTGTGGAATTTTAGCGATTCCCGACAAGGACGACTCCCGCTGGACGCGGCGGGACGGTGTGTCCGTGCCTCACGGCGGAGGCGCGTCACCGAGGGGGTGACCGGGCACACCACCACGGCCCAAGCCGTGCGCAGCAGCCGCCCCGCGATGTGCGACCGCTCGGCGGCCCGTCACGGCACCCGCGCCGTCCACTCCGGCGACGTGAACTTCGTCCGGGCCAGCTCCTCCGCGCGGGCCAGCTCCTGGTCCGTCACCTTGCCGTCGGAGAGCCCGTAGCGCAGGCGGAACGAGTCGATCATCCGCTCGATGACCGCTTCGCGCGCCAGGCCGGTCTGGCGACGCAGCGGATCCACCCGCTTCTTCGCGCTCTTGGTGCCCTTGTCGGACAGCTTCTCGCGCCCGATGCGCAGCACCTCGAGCATCTTGTCGGCGTCGATGTCGTAGGCCATGGTCACGTGGTGCAGCACGGCACCCGGACCGCCGCCCGGTCCGACGATCCGCTTCTGCGCGGCACCGGCGATCTTGCCCTGGTCGGTGGCGATGTCGTTCAGGGGCTGGTACCAGGCCCTGATCCCCATCTCGCCGAGGGCGCCGATCACCCAGTCGTCGAGGTAGGCGTAGCTGTCCTGGAAGGACAGCCCCTGCACCAGCGCCTCCGGCACCGACAGGGAGTAGGTGATCGTGTTGCCGGGCTCCACGAACATCGCCCCGCCGCCGGAGATGCGGCGTACGACCTCGATGCCGTGCCGGTCCGCGCCCTCGGGGTCGACCTCGTTGCGCAGCGACTGGAAGCTGCCGATGATCACGGCGGGGGCGCCCCACTCCCACACCCTGAGCGTCGGCGGGCGGCGTCCCACGGCGACCTCGGCCGTGAGCACCTCGTCCAGCGCCATGTGCAGCGCCGGGGGCTGAGGGCCCTCGTGGATCAACTGCCAGTCGTAGTCGGTCCAGTCCGCGGCGTGGGCGAGCGCGCGACGCACCGCGATGGCCACGCCTTCCGAGGTCAGCCCGTACATCACGGTCCCCTCGGGGAGCGCGGCGTCGATCCGGGCCGCGAGACCGGCCGCGTCGGTGTCGGCGGGGGCGCCGTCGAGGGCACCGCCCATGGCGGCCAGCGCCTCATCCGGTTCGAGGAAGAAATCACCCGCCACGCGCGCGTGCCGCAGCACACCGTCCGCCACGTCCACCTCCACGACGACGAGCTTGCCGCCCGGAACCTTGTACTCACCGTGCACGGCTCTGCCTTTCTCCTGTGTCCCGCCGGGAAACAACGCGGGAGGCGGGCGTCTTCCCGGGCCGCTCGCGCACGGTGACCGCAGAGCGCCCCTCGTCTGCCTACACTGCCGGGCATGGCATGCCGCATCAGTGAACTGGTCCTCGAATGCGCCGACCCCGAGCGGCTCGCCGCGTTCTGGAGCGAGGTTCTCGGCTACGTCGAACTCGACCGGGACGACGACGGAAGCATCGAGATCGGACCGCCCGACGTCGGCTTCGGCGGCCCGCAGCCCACCCTCGTCCTCAGCCCCAGCAGCGACCCACGCACCGGGAAGCTGCCCCTGCACATCGACGTCAACGCCACCGACCGCGACCAGGACGCCGAACTGAAGCGGCTCCTCGCGCTCGGCGCCAGGCCCGCCGACGTCGGCCAGACCGGCAGCGAGAGCTGGCACGTCCTGGCTGACCCGGAGGGCAATGAGTTCTGCCTCCTGCGCCGTCGTCTCCAGCCCCTCTGATCCCCACACGGGGTGTCAGCCGGACTTGGATTCCATCACCTCCTTGAGCCGGGCCAGGTCGGCGGCGACCATACCCGCGTCACGCTCGAGGTCCGCGTCGCTCATCTCCGGACGGCGGCGGAGGGTGAACACCACCTCGCTCCCGGTGCCGCTGGCGATCACACGGACCGGGTTGTAGACGGTCTCCCCAGAGGGGAGTGTGACGTGGTGGTCGAGCACTCCCAGCTCATTGGGCGGCGTGAAGCTCACCGTGACCCGGCCCAGGGCAGTGGACTCCGCGACCCACTGACCCCCGGTCTGCTCGATGGATTCGCCCAGGCCATGGGCCCACGCGGGCAGGTTGGCCGGGTTCGAGGCATAGGCGTAGACATCGCTGACAGTGCGGTCGATGTGGACGCTGAGGTGGCGTGATTCCTTGTCGGTGCCGTTCATGGCGGCAACGCTAGCGGCCCGCCGTCGCCGTCCTCTTGAACGAAACAGACACCGCGCGCGCAGGAGACGGCCCGCCGGAGGGACCGTCTCATGCGCGCACCGGGTCGCCGCCCTGCCGTCGGTCAGCTCAGTGGCTCGACCCACACGTTGCGGTAGCGGACCTTGTTGCCGTGGTCCTGGAGCTTGATCGGTCCGGTGGACAGGCCCTCGGCGATGCCGCCGCCGGTCGGCCCGTTGAGGGCCACGTCGTCGTGGACCGTCCGGCCGTTCCACACCACCGTGACCCGCGCCTTCTCGGTCATCTCACCGTTGCTGTCGTAGCGCGCCGCCCGGAAGACGATGTCGTAGGACTGCCAGGTCTCCGGCGCCGTCGACGCGTTGGTGTCGGCCGCCTTCTGGGTGTAGATGGCGGCGGCCTCGTTGTTGGCGAGGGTGGGCACCCCGTAGGAGTCGAGGATCTGGATCTCGTAGCGGTTCTGGAGGTAGACGCCGCTGTTGCCGCGGTCCTGGCCGGTGACGTCGTCGGGGAGCTTGGGGACCCGGAACTCGACGTGCAGCCGGTGGTCGCCGAAGTTCTGCTTGGTGCGGATGTCCCCGCAGCACACCTCGATGGAGCCCTCGTCGGTGCGGGGCCATTCGACCGCGCGGCCGTCGGTGTGCTGCCACTGCGACAGGCTGCCGCCGTCGAACAGGTTGATCCGTTCGCCCGGCCGGTTGATGTGGATCATGTCGAGGTTCACATGGCCGTCGTCGCCGTCGTCGTGCCGGTAGGCGATGGTGTTGACGCCCTTGCGCAGGGTCAGCCGCTCGGTCCGCGTCGCCCAGGTGTCCCAGTTGCCGGTGGGCGGCAGCACCGTCTGGCGGACCTTGTCCCCGTTGACGTAGAGGCTGATCTTCTTGTCACCGTGGAAGGGGTTCGGGCCGTTGGAGTAGCGCAGTCCGACGTCGTACGTGCCCTGCTTGGCGACCTCGACACGGAAGGTGGTGGTGGCGCCCTGGGTGCCGTAGCGGTCGACGAAGCCGCCGCCGGAGTAGCCCGGGTGGTCCTTGTTGACGCCCGCGCCGCCGCTGAGCTTGGCCTCTTCCGCCTCGTAGGCGGTGACGGGGGTCTGTCGGCCGGGGATCGCGTTGAGGGTGTACCAGGCCTCGGTGCTCCACAGCGCCTCGCCGTTCTCCGCGGCGAAGGGGCGCGGGGAGCGGATGTGCACCACGCGGTCGGTCTTCAGGCCGGGGATTTCCAGGCGGACCTGCTTGCGGTCGTCCGAGAGGACGGCGCGGGACACCGTCAGCGGCTCCTCGTCGATCTTCGGGCCGCCGTACTCGGGGGTGGGGGAGTAGCGCCACTGGCGGACCTGGTAGCTCTGGGCGAGCTTGTCGGCCGTCTCCTGGGAGAGGGGCTGGGTGTACTTCAGGACGAAGCCCTTGCTGGTGGCGCGCATCGAGTGGATGTCGAAGGCGTTGGTGCCGTTCGGGGTGAGCTTCTGGAGGCCGAAGCGGAGCTTGCCCTCCTGGCCCCAGTTCCCGTCGGCGCCCAGGCCACCGGCGTAGATCGCGCCGTCGGGGCCGACGCTGATGCGGTTGACGCCCGCCTCCAGGCCCTGGGTGTGGCGGAAGACCGCGCCCTGGTACTCGCCGTGGACCTTCTCCAGGTTGGCGCGCTGGAGTCCGCCGTAGGTGACGTCACCGAAGATCATCTGGCCCGCGAAGGGGCCCTTCTTCAGCATCAGCGGGGTGCTGGGCGAGTTGGCGATCTCGTTCTGCGGCAGCCACAGCACCGGCTTGGTGACCGGACGGTCGTCGAAGGGGCCGGACCGCGAGCCGTCGCCGTAGCGGGTGTAGTGGTTGAAGAAGCGGTCCTGCTTGATGTGGAGCAGCTTCGAGGAGGGCAGCCAGCCGCCCTGGTTGTCGGTGACGAAGATGTCCTTGTCCGGGCCCCAGCCGATGCCGTTGGGCGTGCGCAGGCCTCCGGCGACGTAGGAGACCTTGCCGGTCTTCCTGTCGACCTTGATGGTCGTGCCGCGACCGCCCTCGGCGGGCTGCGGGTCGGTCGTGGCGCCGCCGTAGTTGATGGAGACCGACAGGTTGAGGTAGAAGCTGCCCTTGTCGTAGAGCAGGCCGAAGGCGAACTCGTGGAAGTTGCCGCCGTAGGGCCAGGAGGCGATCTTCTTCTTCTCGTCGGCGACCTCGTCGCCGTCGTGGTCGTTCAACTCGGTGAGCTGGTGCTTCTCCGAGACGTACAGCTTGCCGTCGACGTACTTGATGCCCATGGGCTCCCTGAGCCCCGAGGCGACCTTCTTGACCGTGACCTTCTGCGGCCCGGTGTCCCCGATAACGTTGTCCAGGAGGTAGACCTCGCCCTCCGCGGTCTCGCTCTCGCCCCAGGTGGACACGGCCAGCCTGCCGTCCGGCAGCCAGTCCATCGCGGACACCTTGGGCTCGAAACCGGCGGGGCGCAGGTCGGTGAGGGTGTAGTTCGGGTGGACGTCGGCGAGCGGCAGCCCGTCGCCGGGGCTGTCCTGGCCGCCGACGCACTCCTTGCGGCCGGGCGCGGTGACCCGGACGACCCCGGCGTCCGTGCTCAGCGCCGAGTTGGGGACGAGGGTGAAGTCCGTGGCGCCGGGCGGCTTCCACTGGAGGGTGAGCTGCTGGCCGCCGCCCGCCTCGAAGTGCTCGATGCGCAGCGGGTGCAGACCCGCCGTCAGATCGACGGATCCGTCCTTCGGCTCGGCGCCGTGCAGACCGTCGTGGTCGATGACCTCCCGCTCACCGATGGTCAGACGGGAGCCGTCGTCGCTGATCAGACGGAAGGCGTACGTGCCGTCCTGCGGGATGTTCAGGTTCCCGAGGGCGTGGGTGACGAAGTTGCTGCCCAGGCCGAAGTCCGCGTCCGTCGTCCAGTCGACGGTCGGCATCAGCTTGTCGATGTTGGGCGTCTGACCGGCCTTCAGCTCGCAGATCTTCTTCAGGGGTACCTGCACGTCGAAGACGCGCAGTGTCACCCCGGGTTCCTGGGGCGGGATGTCCGCGGCGGTGGCCCGGGTGGCGGACTGGGCGGCGGCGGGGGTCCAGCTTCCGACGACGATCGCGGCGAGTGCCAAGCCCGCGGCATGTCTGCGGCGTCGGCGGTACGGCCGTTGACTCACTTCTCCTCCTGGCGCTGAGGGGGCGGACGGGAGCAGACGCCGCGTCAGGAGTTCGCGCAGCCGCGGAACGTGGCCTGAGGGGGAGGGGAACGGGCGTCTGTGGTCCGCTGGTTGCGGGTGCGCTGTGCCTAGGGGTGGGAGGTCTGGGGTGGTATGTACCGGGTGCGGTGTGCGGCTGCGAGCAAGACGGTAGGGACTTTCCCCTCCCCCGTCCATGCTTTGTCCTCAAAAAGTCGAAAGAGGGAGCGACGGTTGAGCTGCGCGTGGAGGGTAGACCGGGGTCCGATCAGGCCGAGTCGGTGCCGAGCCCTTCGGTGCTCTCGCGCAGAACGAGGCGGTGGGCCACCACGAGATCCTGGGTCGACTGCACGCCGTTGGGCGCCGCGTCCGTCGACGCCGACCCCGTGGCCTCGTCCATCCGTCGTTGCAGCAGTTCGACGGCGACCCGCGCCACCGCGGCCTTGTCGGGGGCCACGGTGCTCAGGGTGGGGACGCTGAACCGTCCGGCCTCCACGTCGTCGAAGCCGATGACGGCGATGTCCTCGGGCACCCGCACCCGGCGCTCGTACAGCGCGCGCAGCGCGCCCAGCGCCAACTGGTCGTTGAGGCACAGCAGCGCGTCCGGCCGGGCGCCGTCCGACAGCGCTCGCGCCACGGCCGCGGCGCCGTCCGGCATCCGGAAGGAGGCGACGGGGAGGAGGGCCGCCGGATCGTGGGCGATGCCCGCTTCCGTCAGGGCGGCGCGGTAGCCGCGGGTGCGGGCCTGTGCCGTTCCCAGGCCCCCGCCGTCGTGTCCGCCGACGACCAGGATGGTGCGCCGTCCGAGGCCGATCAGGTGCTCGGTCGCCTCCCGCGCGGCCTTCTCGTTGTCGATGGCGACGTGGTCGGCGCCCTCCTCCAGCAACTCCCCGAGCAGCACGGTCGGCGGGGCGCCCGCACGGTCGCGCAGGTCGTCGCGGGTGAGGGCGAGCGGGCTGAGGATGACCCCGTCGACGAAGCTGGAGCCGAACCCGGCCAGGGCCGCCAGCTCGTGATCGCGGTCGGCTCCGGTCTGGTGGATCAGTACCGTCAGGGAGCGCCGCTCCGCCTCCCGGATGACGTGCCGGGCCAGTTCGGCGAAGTACGGGACGTCCAGTTCGGGGACGACGAGGGCGATGATGCCGGTGCGTCCCTGGCGCAGGTGCCGACCGGCCAGGTTGACCTTGTAGCCGAGTTCCTCGATGGCCTCGCGGACGGCGCGCCTGGTCCGGTCGGAGACATGGGTGTAGTCGTTGATGACGTTGGACACCGTCTTCTCCGACACCCCTGCGAGCCGCGCGACGTCCTTGATCCTGGGTCGTGCCACCGGAACCTCCCTGCCCTGGCGCTGCCGAGTTTATGTCCCGGGGGGACGCGGCCTCGGAGGCGGGCTGCCCGGCGCCGCATCGGCCCACGCCTTTCAGCCGTGGCCGCAGGCTGCTCGGGACCGGAACCAAAGGCCCGTCGCGCCCAGGAACCCAGACTCGTCGCGCCCGGAGTTCCCGGCGGCTCACGTCCGGAGTCCCGGGCGGCTCACGTCCAGAATCCAGGCAGCTCAGGCCTAGGGTCCCCGGCGGTTCACGTCCAGAGTTCCGGGCCGCTCACCCCGAGAATCCCCGTCCCCTCGCCCTTGCAGCCCCACCCCCCTCCCGCCCAGATTCCCAGTCCCCCCGCCGCCACGGCCCCCAAGCTCTTTACAGCCGATGTACATCGATGTAAAAACAAGCCACCGCACCGGTTCGGCCCGGTGCGCCCCCGCCTGACCCGCGCGGTGATCTCCCCTCCCGGGGTGGTCCACCGCAGGTCCGGCATGCGATCCGGCCGTCGGAAGGTCCGCGATGTCTGCCCGCTTCCCTGTTCCACAACCTGCATCCACGCCCGGTGCGGCACCCGGCCTCACCCGCCGTCGGCTGTTGCGCCACGGCACGGCCGCCGCGGGCGCGCTGCTCGCGGCCGGTCCGTTGTCCGGCTGTGCCACCTCGTCCTCCAGCGCCTCGGCCCTGAGCGTCTGGGACCTGTTCCAGGGCGGTGACGGCATGCTGATGGACGACATGATCAAGGCCGTGTCCGGCCGCCCGCGCGGCTTCGAGGTCGAGCGGACGATCCTGGACTGGGGCCCGTCGTACTACACCAAACTGGCCATGTCGGCCGCCGGGGGCCGCGCCTCCGACGTGGCGATCCTGCATCTGTCCCGGCTCGCTGGCTATGCGCCCGGCGGCCTGCTCGACCCCTTCGACCTGGACCTGCTCGCCGAGTTCGGTGTCACGCGGCAGGACTTCGCACCGGCCGTCTGGTCGCGCACCCAGCATGACGGGGCCGTCTACGCCATCCCGCTGGACGTCCACCCCTTCATCGTCTTCTACGACAAGGAGGCCGCCGACAAGGCCGGACTCCTCGACTCCGACGGGGAACTGGCCCCGCTGGGCTCCCCGGACGCCGTACTGGACGCGGGCAAGGCGCTCGCCGACGCGTCCGGGCACTCCGGCATCCTCTTCGGCCACGTCCTCGACACGGCCCAGAACTGGCGGCAGTTCGCCGCGCTCTACGCCCAGACCGGCGCCGCCTTCACCCTGCCGGACGGCGGCCCGGCGGAGATCGACGTCGACGCCGCGGTGCGCGTCGTCACCTTCATGAAGCAGCTGTTCGACGGCCGGACGAACCCCAACAACCTGGACTACAACAGCGCGATGGCCAGCTTCATCGGCCGCCGCGGAGGCATGATCATGCTGGGCGAGTGGGAACTGCCCACGCTGAAGAAGTCCGGCGTCCCGCTCGGCGCCGCGCCCTTCCCGCAGGTCTTCGACAAGCCCGCCGTCTACACGGACAGCCACAGCTTCGTCCTCCCGCACCAGGAGAACCCCGACCCGGAGCGCCGCCGCCAGGCCCACCGGTATGTCGCGGAGATGGTCAAACAGAGCCTGACCTGGGCGAGCGCCGGTCACATCCCGGCCTACCAGCCCGTACTCACGGAGCCGGAGTACGCCGCCCTGGACCCGCAGTCCTCGTACGCGGACGCCGGGGAGGTGGCGGTGCTCGACCCGCCCAACTGGTTCGCCGGAGCGGGTTCCAACTTCCAGAACCGGATGTGCCAGCCACTCCAGTCGGCGCTCCTGGGCAACACGTCCGCCGAGAAGGCGGTGCGTCAGATGGTCCGCGAGGCGGACACGCTGCTCCGGCAGCCCAACCCGGTGGCCTGACGAGCAGAAGGAGTGACCCCATGACCACCACCGCACCCCCCGGCGCCCCCGACACGAAGACGGGCTCCGACTCCCCGCGCCGCGCGGTCCTGAACCGCGGCCGTACCAGCCACGGCCCGGGATGGGCGTTCGTCCTGCCGTTCCTGCTCGTCTTCGCGCTGTTCCTGGTCTGGCCGATCGTGCACGGACTGTGGATGAGCTTCACCGACACCTCGCTGGCACTGCGCGACACGTCCTTCGTCGGCTTCGACAACTACAGCGAGGCGTTCGGCGATCCGGACGTCTGGAGCAGCCTCGGCAACACCGCCTTCTTCACCGCCGTCTCCAGTCTCCCGCTGGTGCTGGTCGCGCTGGCGATGGCGCTGCTGGTGCACAGCGGGCTCGCCGGGCAGTGGGCGTGGCGCCTGGCCTTCTTCGCCCCCTACCTCCTGCCCGTGACCGTGGTGACGCTCATCTGGAACTGGCTCTACCAGCCGGAGATCGGCATGGCGAACCAGTTCCTCGACACCCTCGGCATGGAACCCGTCGGCTGGCTCTCCGACGAGTCCGTGGCGATGTGGTCGATCGCCGCCCTCACCGTGTGGTGGACCGTCGGCTTCAACTTCCTGCTCTACCTCGCCGCGCTCCAGTCCCTCCCGTCGACCTACGACGAGGCCGCCGCGCTGGACGGCGCCGGAGCCTGGCGGCGCCTGTGGTCCATCACGCTGCCGCAACTGCGCAGGACCACCGCGCTGGTGGCGATGCTCCAGGTCCTCGCCTCGCTCAAGGTGTTCGACCAGATCTACATCCTCACCAAGGGCGGCCCCAACGGCTCCACCCGCCCGGTCCTGGAGTACGTCTACGACGTCGGCTTCACCGGCTACCGGCTCGGTTACGCCTCCGCCATCTCCTACCTCTTCTTCGCCCTCGTCATCGTCGTCTCGCTCGTGCAACTGCGCCTCTTCCGCCAGGAGGACTGACCGTGTCCGCAACCGCAACACCCCTTCGCCCGCGGCGCCGCCCCTCCGCACCGAAGGCCGGTTCCCCGATGCTCCTCGGCCCGGGCCGACTGCCCCGCGTCCTGGCCGGGACAGCGCTGGTCGTCCTGGCCGCCGTATGGCTGCTGCCGTTCGTCTGGGCCGTCGCCGGGTCCGTGCAGAGCGAGCAGGACGTGGCCTCGCCCGGCCTGTCCCCGATCAAGGGCGCCTTCACGACGGAGGCGTACCGGCAGATCCTGGAACGCGGCAACATCACCGTCTGGGCCTTCAACAGCTTCCTGATCGCCGCGCTCGTCACCGTCATCACCGTGGTCGTCTCCACGCTCGCGGCGTACGGCTTCTCCCGCGGCACGTTCCGGGGCCGCCGGACCCTGCTCGCCGTCACCGTCGCCGCCATCCTCGTACCGCCGCAACTGCTCGTCGTGCCGCTGTTCGAGCAGATGCTGCTGTTCAACCTGGTGGACACCTACGCGGCGGTCATCCTGCCGCAGGTCGTCGCGCCCATGATGGTGTTCATCCTCAAGCGCTTCTTCGACGCCATCCCCCGGGAGCTGGAGGACGCGGCCCGGCTGGACGGCGCCTCCGAACTGCGGGTCTTCCGGTCGGTCGTGCTGCCCCTGTCGCGGCCCATCGTCGTCGCGGTGGCGATCTTCGTCTTCATCGGGGCGTGGAACAACTTCATGTGGCCGTTCATCGTCACCAACGACCCGGACCTGATGACCCTCCCGGTCGGCCTGGCCACCGTCAAGGACGCCTTCGGCATCCAGTACGCCCAGTCCATGGCCTCCGCGCTGCTGGCGGCGCTGCCACTGATCGTGGTGTTCCTCTTCTTCCAGCGCCGCATCGTCGACTCCGTCGCCACCACGGGCCTCGGCGGGTCCTGACCGCATCCCCCTCTCGCTGTACCCACCGGCCGACGGCTTCGCGTCGGCCCCCGATCACCTGGAGCACGCGTGCCCGAAAACTCCGTACCCCGTCCGGAGTACCCGCGACCGCAGTTCGTGCGGCGCGACTGGCTCAACCTGAACGGCGCCTGGCAGTTCGAGACCGACCGGGGGGACAGCGGGCTCGAACGCGGCCTGCTCGGCCGTGAGCTGCGTGACGAGATCCTCGTGCCCTTCCCGCCCGAGTCCGAGCTGTCCGGCATCGGCGACACCGACTTCCTGGAGGCCGTCTGGTACCGGCGCGCCCTCACCCTGCCCGCAGACTGGGCCGGACGCCACGTCCTCCTGCACTTCGGCGCGGTCGACTACGACACCACCGTCTGGGCCAACGGCGAGGAGGTCGCCCGGCACCGCGGCGGCTTCACCCCCTTCACCGCCGACCTCGGCGACATCGCGGGCAGCGGCGAGGAGGTCGTCCTCACCGTCCGGGCCCGCGACCCGAGGTCCGGACCGCAGGCCCGCGGCAAGCAGGCCATCCAGTACGCCAACCACGACTGCAACTACACCCGCGTGACCGGCATCTGGCAGACCGTCTGGCTGGAGCCCGTACCCGAGACACACCTGCGCCGCCCCCGGATCACCCCCGACCTCGCCGGTTCCGCCTTCCACCTGGAACTGCCCCTGTCCGGCAACCGCCCCGGCCACCGGGTCCGCGCCGTCCTCAGCGACGCCGACGGCGAGGTGACCCGTGCCGAGGCCCGGGCCGACCTGGACCTGGCCCCGCGCCTGCACCTGCCCGTACCGCACGACCGGCGCCGCGAGTGGGGCCCGGCCGACCCCCATCTGTACGACCTGCGCCTCGAACTCCTCGACGCCACCGGCCGGGTGGTCGACCGCGCAGACAGCTACGCGGGCCTGCGCGCCGTCGGCCTGCGCGGCAAGGCCGTACTGCTCAACGGCCGCCCGGTCTTCCAGCGCCTCGTCCTCGACCAGGGCTGGTACCCCGACGGCCTGATGACCGCGCCGACCGACGAGGCCCTGGTCCGGGACATCGAACTGGCCATGGAAGCGGGCTTCAACGGCGCCCGCCTGCACCAGAAGGTGTTCGAGGAGCGCTTCCTCTACCACGCCGACCGCCTCGGCTACCTGGTGTGGGGCGAGTTCGGCGACTGGGGGTGCGAGGTGGGCGGCTCCTCGGGCGACAACCAGCAGCCCGACGCCTCGTACGTCGGACAGTGGCTGGAAGCCCTGGAACGCGACTACTCGCACCCGTCGATCATCGGCTGGTGCCCCCTGAACGAGACCTACCAGAAGCTGCACGACCGCATCACCCAGCTCGACGCCGTGACCCGCGCGATGTTCCTGGCCACCAAGGCGATGGACACCACCCGCCCGGTGATCGACGCCTCCGGCTATGCCCACCGCGTCGCCGAGACCGACATCTACGACTCCCACAGCTACGAACAGGACCCGACCGCCTTCCGCCAGCAGATGGCGGGCCTGGCCAAGGACGCGCCCTACACCAACGCCCACGAGAGCGGCGCCCCCTATTCCGTCCCCTATCGCGGCCAGCCCTACTTCGTCAGCGAGTTCGGCGGCATCTGGTGGGACCCCGAGGCCGCCGCCGCCCAGTCCGGCGAGGACCGCACCCTCTCCTGGGGCTACGGCGAACGCGTCCGCGACGAGGACGAGTTCCACGCCCGCTTCAGTGGCCTGACCGAGGTGCTGCTGCGGGACCGGGACATGTTCGGCTACTGCTACACCCAGCTGACGGACGTCTTCCAGGAACAGAACGGCGTCTACCGCTTCGACCGCGGCCTGAAGCTGGACGTCGACCGCATCCGGGCGGCGCAACTGCGCCGGGCGGCCATCGAGGAGGAGGGCGACACAGAGGACTGACGGTGGTGGCCGGGAAGGTCCTGGAGGATGGCGCTGACTTCCTTGTCGGCCTGTGTCAGGGAGGTCACGTCGGCGTCGAAGCCCGTTGCCTTCTCCATGGCGGGCTCCATGACAGCGCTGATGTCGGCGGCGTGGTCGGTGATGGGATGCAGATGGGTGGTGCCCGCGTCGACATGGGTGGTGAAGGCGGTGATGTCGACGCCCTTCTCGGCGAACTTGAGCTTGGCGATGCTGGCAGCCTCCGCCACGGCGGGGAAGACCACGCCTTCTCGGCGACCCGCTTCGATGGTGAGCACCACGTAGACGAAGGTGACCTCCAGCGCGTTCCAGAACTCGGGATCCTCGAACGCCTGGCGGTAGTTGTCGATGCCGACCCATCGCGGCGGGGCCAGCAAGGTGTACTCGGTGCAGCTCAGGTAGACCGTCCGCAGCGTGGGCCACAGGTAGAAGACGACGAATCCCAGGGCGGCGGGCAGCACGAACAGCAGCGCTGCCCGGCCCTCTCCGTTCTTCCCACCAGGACAAGCCCGTTGGCGGTTGGCTCTGGGAGCGGCGCCGGGCCCGAGAAGGCCGTCGGTGGGCCGCGGGTCCGGTCGCGTCGTACGTTCAGCATGCCGTCACCCTCAGCAGGAGGATCTGCTCCGGGTGAAGTGCCGGGGCCTGAACGCCGACTGCGGCGAGCACGGCCCCGGTGGCCCGAACGGTGACGTCCTCAGCGAGCCAGGGAACGGTGCCCGACCCGTTGACCTCGGGGGAGTCGCCCGGAGGCAGGGGGCGGACCAGGTAGTGAGCCTGGGGGGCGAGACCGGGGAGTCGTACCCGGCCAGGGGGTGAGCTGACGCCGGTCCCGGTCGCGGCGAGGGCGATCCGCTCGACCGCCAGCTTCGGGTGGTCGCCCTCCAGGAAGGCGCTACCGCCCAGGATGAGCCGCGTGGTGCGGGTCCGGAGCGTGAAGAACGCGCCCCCGGGAAGAGAGCCCGCACAACCGGTTGGCACGGAGAGGTACTTGCCGCCCGCCCCGCGGTCCGGAGCGGCCATGCCGGGGTCCGTGACCCAGCGGAACCACGTGTCATGGAGGAAGCAGAGGGCGAGGGGTGGCCGGGCCGGGCCCCTCCCACGCGGCCCGGAGGTCAGCGCCCTCAGGACACGGCCGCGCCCGAAGCTGGCTGCTTGCCGACCCCAGCCCGGTGATCATGCTTGGTGGTGCTGTGTCCCGCCCGCCTGACGGAGCGGGACACGGTGGCCGTTTGAGACGCGCAGCCAGCGGCTCCGAGCGCAGACGGTGCCAGCCCTCGAAGGCGCCTCGGCAGTGTGGCGTGCCGCCCCGGCTCATCGCGACGTTGGCGGGCACCTCGATGACGCCGTTCTCCGAGGTCGCAGGATCGGCCGCGGTGAACCACTGGCCGATCCGGACTCGCCCTGGCGCGCGCTACGTGCTGGGCGCGGCGGTCACAGGCAGTGTGCGCGTGGGGCCAGGCCCGTTGGGTGTCGCGGCAGTGGAGTGCGATGCGGCCCGAACCGCGCGCTCCCGTACCGGCTGCCCCGCTGGCCACGGGCCCCCGCCCGGCTGTCAGGCCCGGTCGCCGTCGAAGATCAGCTGCAGTGAGCTGCACGCCCCGTCCAGGTGGGCGCGCATACGGCGAACGGCTTCCTCCGCCTGCCCGGCGCGCAGCGCCTCCAGTATCGCCCCGTGTTCGGCGACGATGCGTTCGCGTCCCAGGGTGTGCCGGGTCTGCACCATGCACAGGTGCATCTCGCCCTTGATGCCCCGGTAGAGCCTGCTGAGCCGAGGGCTGCCCACCGCGTCCACCAGTGACTGGTGGAAGCGCAGGTCCGACTCGACGAAGGTGCTGTGCGGCGCGTCCGGACCCAGCCGGTCGAGGTCCGCGATGGCCCGCTCGGCGGCGGTCACCGGTACCGTCCCGCGGTCGACGAGAACCCGTACGACCTGCGCCTCCAGTGGCGTACGGACGAGGAACAGATCGTCGACGTCGGCGCGGGTGAGGTGGGGCACGTAGGCCGGTTTGTTGGCATCGCGGTGCAGCAGTCCCTCGTGGACCAGTGCGGTCACCGCGCTGCGGGCGGTCGGCCGGGAGACGCCGTAGCCGACCGCGATCTCGGTCTCCGCGAGGGTCGTTCCCGGTGCCAGTTGACCGTCCAGCACGCGGTCGCGCAGGGACGCGGCGAGGGCCTCGACAACCGAGACGGTGGACAGCCGGATGGCGGCGTCCTGAGCCATGAACACCTCCGATGGGGACACGGACATTCTCGCACGCGCCCTTGCGCGATTCATTGACAGACATGTGCGGTTGTCTGACAATCGATCGATCCCGCGGCCCGGAGTGACGGGCATCACAGTGGAGTCCGACAATGAGGCAAGGACGCGTCATGGCTGCTTACCAACAGGTTTTCGACCCCGTCGGGGGCTCCCTCGGGTGGAGCGCGCTGTTCGCCGCGCTGCCCCTGATCACGCTTTTCATCCTGCTCGGTGGACTGCGGTGGAAGGCGTGGAAGGCGTCGCTGGTGTCGTTGGCGGTTGCCCTGGGAGTGGCGGTCTTCGCCTACTCGATGCCCGCCGGGCAGGCGATGCTGGCCGCGAGCGAAGGTGCCGCGTTCGGCCTGTTCCCGATCATCTTCATCGTGCTGAACGCACTGTGGATCTACAAGATGACCGAGATCACCGGCTGGGACGCGGTGCTGCGCAGGGCGTTCGGGTCCCTCTCCGGGGACCAGCGGGTCCAGGCCGTGATCATCGCCTTCTGCTTCGGTGCGCTGCTGGAGGCGCTGGCCGGATTCGGCACCCCGGTCGCGGTCTCCTCCGTGATGCTGATGGCCGTCGGCCTGAGGCCCATGAAGGCCGCCGCCGTCTCCCTCGTCGCCAATACCGCCCCGGTCGCCTTCGGCGCCATCGCCGTCCCGATCACCACCCTCGGCAAGATCACCGGCATGGATGCCGCCGACCTCGGCGCCATGGTGGGCCGTCAGACCCCGCTGCTCGCCCTGTTCGTGCCCCTGGTCCTGGTCTTCATGGTGGACGGCAGGCGCGGCGTGCAGCAGACCTGGCCGGTGGCGCTCGTCGCCGGCTTCACCTTCGCCGCCGCCCAGTTCGTCAGCGCCAACTACATCTCGTACGAGATCGCCGACATCGTGGCCGCCTTCGCGGGCGCCCTGGCCGTCGTGGGCATGCTGCGCGTCTGGCAGCCCAGGGAGGTGCTGGCCGCGCAGCGCCACGTCCCGGTCATCGCCGGTGGCTCCACCGCCGACGCCTGGTCGGACGCCGTGCTGCGGCGTCGGCAGACCGGCGAGGGCTCGGCGCTGAAGGCCTTCGCGCCCTACCTGATCGTCGTGGCGCTTTTCGCCGTGGCGACCGCCGGACCGGTCAAGACCTGGCTGGAGGCCCACTCGGGCTGGAAGTTCGCCTGGCCCGGCCTGGACGTCGTCAACGCCGACGGTGAGCCGCTCTCCTCCCTCACCTACAACCTCAACGTCTTCAACGCAGGCGGATCGATTCTGCTGCTGGCCGGCCTGCTCACCGCCGTGCTGTACGGCATCGGCGGCCGACGGACCGCGGTCGCCTACGCCAACACGGTGCGGCAGTTCCGCTGGACGATCGTCACCGTCATGGCGGTGCTCGCCCTCGCCTACGTGATGAACCTGTCCGGCCAGACCGTCACCCTCGGGCTGTTCCTCGCCCAGACCGGGGGCGCGTTCGCCCTGCTCTCTCCCGTGGTCGGCTGGCTCGGCGTGGCCGTCACCGGTTCCGACACCTCCTCCAACTCCCTCTTCGGCATGCTCCAGGTCACCGCCGCCGAGGAGACGGGCATCTCCGCCTACCTGCTCGGCGCGGCGAACACCACCGGTGGTGTCCTCGGCAAGATGATCTCCCCGCAGAACCTGGCCATCGCGGCCGCGGTCGTCGGCCTCGAAGGCCGGGAGGGCGAGCTGTTCCGCAAGGTCGTCGGCTGGGGCCTCGGCATGCTGGTCGCGGTCTGCGCGCTGGTCTACCTGCAGTCGACACCGGTCCTGGACTGGATGGTGGTGCGCTGATGCCCGCCCGTACCGACCTGGCCGCGATCGTCGGACCGGACCATGTACGGACCGACGACGGTGCCCTGGCCGCGTACGCCCGCGACGCCACCCCGCTGTTCCACTCCCGGCCGCAGGCCGTGGTGCTGCCCGGCAGCACCGAGGAGGTCGCGGCCGTCCTGAGGTACGCCACCGCACACGGCATCCCCGTGGTGCCGCGTGGCGCGGGCTCCAACCTGTGCGCTGGCACCGTCCCGTTGACCGGGGGCATCGTCCTGGTCCTGACCCGGCTGAACCAGTTGCTGGAGATCAGCTCCGGCGAACTACTGGCCCGGGCGCAGACCGGCGTGTCCACCGCGGCGCTGGCCGACGCCGCGGCCAGCAAGGGCCTGCTCTACGCCCCCGATCCCGGCAGCCGCACCGTCTCCACCATCGGCGGCAACGTGGCGACCTGCGCCGGGGGCCTGCGCGGACTGAAGTACGGCGTCACCCGCAACTACGTCCTCGGTCTGGAGGCCGTCCTGCCCACCGGCGAGATCATCCGCACCGGGGGCAGGCTGTGGAAGGACGTCGCCGGCTACGACCTGACCCGACTGCTCACCGGCTCCGAGGGCACCCTGGCGGTGATCACCGAGGTGACCGTGGCACTGCTGCCCGCACCGGCCGAGTCCGGCACCGGAGTGGCGTACTTCGACACCCTCGCCGACGCCTCCCGCGCGGTGGCGGCCGTCATCGCCTCCGGCATCGTCCCGGCGACCCTGGAGTTCCTCGACCGCAAGTGCGTCGACGCGGTCGAGGAGTTCGCGGGCCTCGGCCTGCGCAGGGACGCCGGCGCGCTGCTCCTGTTCGGTGACGACGGCTCGGCGGCGAACGTCGCGGGCAACCTGGCCCGGATCGGTGACGTCTGCCAGCAGAACGGAGCGCTGGAGGTCACGCTCGCCGAGAACGTGGCCCGCGCCGACGCCCTGCTCGCCGCCCGCCGCTGCTCGCTCCCGGCGCTGTCCAGGCTGGGCTCGCTGACGATCCTCGAGGACGCCACGGTGCCCCGGCACCGCATGGCCGAGATGGTCGACCGCATCGACGAGATCGCCGACCGGTACGACCTGCGGATCGCCACCTTCGGCCACGCGGGCGACGGCAACCTGCACCCGACCTGCGTGCTGGACCCCGACGACAGCGAGGGCGCCGACCGCGCCCACAAGGCCTTCGCCGAGATCTTCGCCGCCGCGATCGCGATGGACGGCACCATCACCGGCGAACACGGCGTGGGCGCGGCCAAGTTGCCGTACCTGGCCGACCGGCTGGGGAACGACCAGGTGGCGCTGTTGCGCCGCATCAAGCAGGCCTTCGACCCCGCAGGCATCCTCAACCCCGGAAAGCTCGGATCATGACCGACCTCGACAGCGAGGACCGCTCCGGCCCGTGCGGCTCCTCCGGTCCGTGCGGCTCCTCCGGTCCGTGCGGCTCCTCCGGCCCGTGCGGATCTTCTGGCGCCGGGTGCGCCGACGGCGACTGCGGATCCGCTCCCGCGGCCTCTCCGCCTCACGTCCCGCCCGGCCCCGGCCGCGGGATCTTCGACAAGGAACTCCTGGACCGCTGCATCTCCTGCGGTTTCTGCCTGCCCGCCTGCCCCACCTACACCCTCACCGGCGAGGAGACCTCCTCCCCGCGTGGACGCATCACACTGATGCGGGCCCTGGAGACCGGCGACCTCCCCCTCGACGACCCCACGCTGGCCGAGGAGTCCTCGTTCTGCCTGGGCTGCCGCGCCTGCGAGACGGTGTGCCCGGCGGGTGTGGAGTACGGCCAACTGCTGGAACAGTGGCGCGACCACCAGTGGAGCGGCCGGAACCGGCCGTGGATCGCCCGGGCCCTGATGATGCTGGTCTCCCGGCCGGGGCTGCTGCGCCTGCAGGGACTCGTACGACGACACGCCAGCGGTCCCGGCGGGAAGGCGCGGCCGGAAGCACCCGCGCCCGCGCCGTCGGCGCGCGAGACCGGTCAGCCCGCGGAGTCGGCGCGGCCACCGGCCGAGTCGGAGCGGCCCGTGTCCCTGATGCTGGGCTGCGTGGAACGCGGGCTCTACCCCCAGGTCTCGCGCGCCGTCCGCCGCCTGTGCCCGGAGGTCGACGTGCCGACCGAACAGGGCTGCTGCGGCGCGCTGCACGCGCACAACGGCGACTCGGAGGCAGGCGGGAGGCTCGCCCGCACCCTCGGCGACCAGATGCCCGGCACGATACTCACCACGGCGGGCGGCTGCGCCGCACATCTCGCGCACCACCTCGGCCGCGACCGGGTACGGGAGCTGAGCGAGTACCTCGACGGCCAGGGGCACCGGCCGGTCGGCCAGGTCACGGTCGACGGCCGCAGAGCACGGGCCGCGCTCCAGGACTCCTGCCACCTGCGGAACGGCCTGGGCGTCACCCGCCCGCCCCGTGAACTGCTCGCGGCGGTCTCCGACTACGTCGAACTCCCCAGCTCAGGACAGTGCTGTGGCGCCGCAGGCACCTACTCGATGCTCCGGCCGACCGACAGCAGGAAGGTACTGGAGCCGAAGCTGAGCGAGGTGGAGTCGGCGCGGGTGGACTACGTCGTCGCGCTCAACCCGGGCTGCCTGCGGCAGCTCCAGCAGGGCCTGCGCCGCGCCCGCTCCCGCGCCAAGGCCATTCACCTGGCCGAGTTCCTCGCCCTGGCGGCGGAGCCCGGTCAAGGCCCCCCTGATCCGGTCCCGGGCGCGGCCGACCTGAGGGAGCCGTGAGACTCCATGCCCACGGACCATGCCTGTCAGGCCGCGGCCGATGCGGCGGCGCGAAGCCTGCGTCGGCTCCGGGACCACCTGGGGGAGATCCAGGGTCACGACGGTGCACTCCGGCCGGACCACAGCGGCCCAGCCGACGGCGCGGCGGGACTGCTCGTGTTCCTGGACGGCCTGCACGCCCAACTGAGCGACACCCTGATCGGCTGGCACTCCACCGTCGGCCTCCGGGTCTGTGACGTCCTGGGTCTGCCTCCGCCCGGTCCTGGGAGCACCGCACCCCGCACCACGCGGCAGCTGTTCGGTTGGGATGCCCTCAGCCTGGTGCGGCACAGGGCGGAGGAGATCCTCACGACGATGGCCGACCGGTCGCACGACGGACCGGTCGGTGGGGCGGCCCTGCCCCGACGGCTGGACCTGGTGGGGGACGCCTTGGCCGGTGCCCTGCGCCGCCTGGGCGTGCCGGTACCGGAGTCGGCCCACCACGCCGCCGAACTGGCCGCGGCCACCGGCTCGATCTTCGGCATGCACCCGCATCCCAGGACCCGAGTTCCCCACCCCATGCCCGCCCCGGCCCACCCGCAGCCCCCCGCGACACCGTTCGTGCACCTCCCGCAGATGAGCGACTGGGCGAAGGACGGCATGCCCTGACACACAGCCACCGACGTGCGCCTCCCCGGGTGGGCCCACCCGGGGCGAGGGCCGACGGCGACCGGCCCCGCGCCGAGCCACGACGACTCCCGACCCAGGAGGCGCGACCCTCGACGTCACGCCACAGTCGGCACGAACTCGGAACAAGGACGCGCAGCGCGCGTCATGGGCGTCGGGCAGCGGACGCGCCGCAGACAGTGGCACGCGCACTGCTGCCGGTGGGGCGAGACGGAGGAGTGCGACTCCTCCTCACATCGGCTCCGTGGGCAGAGCCAGCCCCGGGACTTCTCGGACGGGTTGCTCGGCCGCGCTCCAGTTGGCCAGGAAAGCCAGGGCCTCCGCCGAGCGCGAGCCCGGTTCGACCGTGTACGCGAGCAGCATCTGCTCCGACCTGCCGCCCACCTCCAGCACCTGGAAGTCCAGGCTGAGCGCACCAGCGGTCCCAGTGCACGTACAGTCCCCGGACCTCTGGGGCGAGGAAGGCCAGCCAGATGTGGTTGCGCTGCTCCGGCGGCAGTGCGGCGAAGTCGGTGAACAGCGCGGCGCCCAGGCGGTTCCACGCCAGGATGTCCATGCGCTGGCCCTGCACGAGGGCGGGGACGCCCTGCATGCTGTCCAGCAGCTGGTAACCGGGGAAACGCGCTGTGCCCGGGACGCGGCCGAACCCGTCCTCGACGCCGGGGAGCCCGTGGGCGCCGCGCACCGCAGGAGGTACTCCTCCTCGTCCGGGCGCAGACGCAGCGCCCTGGCGAGTGCGGCGAGGATCTCGGTGGAGGCGGACCTGACCCGGCCCTGTTCGAGACGGACGATGTAGTCGACGCTGACGCCCGCGAGTGAGGCGAGTTCCGCACGCCGCAGCCCCGGCACCGCGAACTTGGTGGAGCAGTAGACGCCCCAGTCGGCGGAGCTGTGGAACCCTCCGACGGAACTGAGGTTGAGGACACGGCCCGAGCCCTGTCACCGCATCACCGGGAGCACGGCACGGCTGACGTTAAGGAGGCCGAAGACGTTGGTGTCGTACACCGCGCGGGCTTCCGCGTCCGATGCCTCCTCCACCGCGCCCAGCAGGCCGCGGCCCGCGTTGTTGACCAGGACGTCGATCGCTCCGAAACGCTCGGTGGCGGCCGCGACAGCGGCTCGGGCCTGCGACCCGTCGGTGACGTCGAGTGCCAGCGCCAGCAGCCGGTCACCGTACTCCGCGAGCGCCTTGTCCACCGTTGCGAGATCGCGGGCGGTCCCCACGACGTTGTCACCACGTCGAGGGCTTGACGGGCGATCTCCAGTCCGAGACCCCGGGACGCTCCGGTGATGAACCAGGTGGTCATGTCTGCCTGCCTGCCCAATCCGGTCCGTGCGATGTCTGTCCCGCCCATGCTCACCGGTGCCCGGGCGGCCAGCCAGGGAAAGACCTGCATAGGAACGTCCGTTCCAGCCCACGCCCTGTGATCTCTTGGCGTGGGCGCTCGATCCCCCGTGGGTCTTCCCCTGCCGCGACTCCTCTACTTCGGTATAGAGAATTGTGCGGAGACAGGCCGGTGTCGGCGACCCGCCCCGACCTGCGTTGACCGTGGCGTGCGTGATCGACGGACGACCGGGGCGGCGGACGAAGCGCGTGGTCGAGGACTCAGTCGTGGTGGTCGCGCCCGGGGCGCTGACCGTGCTGGTGGCAAGGGCCCGTCAGCAGGGACTGTCGCTGTATCCCCAACTGTGCAGCGGAGCGGCGTTGTTGGAGCTGCTGTCGCTCAACTGGTTGCTGACCGCACAGGGCAACGCGCTGGTGCCGTTGGGCGCCTGCGCAGCGCTGTACTGGCGCCGGAACCACCCGGTGGCCCTGGCCCTCCCGATGGTGCGCTGGCCTGCGTCTGGCCGGTTGTGGTGCCCATGCTGGTCGCGTTGTTCGCCGTGGCCGCCGCACGTCCGGCCCGCTCACCCGCCGGGTGACCGCCGTGGCCCTGCTGCCGGTGGCGGTACAGGTGTTCCTGGCCCCTTGGGACGGGGCGCCGAGCGCGGCCACGGCCGTGTCCGGGGTGCCCTTGTCGCGGGTTCGGTCGGCTGGGGCCTGTACGTGGCCGGAGTGCGCGAGCGCGGACGGCACGCGGATGGGGGGCCGAGCTGCGGGAGCAGCGTGCCAGGCACGACACGCGCGGGGAGATCGCTCGGGAGATGCACGACGTACTGGCCCACCGGCTGACCCTGCTGAGCATGCACGCGGGGGCCCTGGAGTTCCATCCCACCGCGACGCGGTCCCAGATCGCGGAGGCGGCGGGCGTGATGCGGCGCAGCGCCAGCCAGGCGCTGGAGGAACGGCAGGACGTCCTCAAGGTCCTACGCACGCCCGCCGTCGCGACGCACGCCCAGCCTCCGCAGCCCCAGCTCGCGGACATCGGCCAGTCGATCGACGAAGCTTGCGCGTCCGGCGCCGTCATCGACCTGCGCGAGCTGGTGGAGGGCCGGACGATGTCGGCGGACATGACCGGCCGCACCGCCTACCGCGTGGTCCAGGAAGCGCTGACCAACCACCGCAAGCACGCGCCGGGGACACGACTGCGGCTCACGGTGGCCGGAGGCGCGGCAGGCGGTCTCACCAGCACCGCGGTCAACGCCCTGCCGAAGGTCCCCGCGCGCGAACGGCGAGGGCAGGGGCACGGTCTGGTGGGCATGAGCGAACGTGTGCACCTGGCAGGAGGGCACATACGCCACGACCGCACCGACGCCGAGTTCCGCCTGGAGCTGCTGGAGCGGCGAGAACTCGAGGTCGCGCTCGCCGTGGGGCAGGGGATGACCAACGCGGAGATCGCCGCTCACGCCTACATGAGCCTGCCCACCGTGAAGGCACACGTCTCCCACATCCTGACCAAACTCGATCTGAACAACCGCGTGCAGATCGCTTTGCTGGTGTACCAGGCCGGGCTTGTCTGACCGGCGCCCGGCCGCCCCCGCCCGGCCGCCCCCGCCCGGCCGCCCCCGCCCGGCCGCCCCCGCCCGGCCGCGGTCAGCCCTTGACGGCGGAACTGGCGACCCCTTCGACGAACCAGCGCTGGAAGAAGGCGAACACGACGAGGACCGGCAGGACCAGCAGCACGCCGAAGGCGAGGATCTGGCCCCAGTCGGGGGGCTGCTGCCCCTGGAAGACGCTCATCTCCAGGGGGAGGGGACGCACCGACGGGTCGGACACCATCAGCACCGGCCATAGGAAGGAGCCCCACTGGATGAGGAAGGTGAGGATCGCGACCGAGGCGAACACCGGCCGCGACATCGGCACGATGATCGCGAAGAAGGTGCGCCAGGGCCCCGCGCCGTCCAGCCGGGCCGCCTCCTCGATGCTCGGCGGGATCTTCCGGAAGAACGTGTGGAACTGGTAGATCGCGAAGGCGTTGGCGATGAACGGCAGGGCCTGGATGAACAGGGTGTTGCGCTGGCCGTTGAACATGTAGAACAGCGGCACCGCCACCGACTCGAACGGGATCAGCATGAGCAGTAGTACGAGGGTGAACACCGCGTTCTGCCCACGCCACTTCAGCCGGGTGAGCCCGTACGCCGCCATCGAGTTGACGATCAGCCCGCCCGTGACCACCACGAACGACAGCAGCACCGACACGCCCATGAACTGCCAGAAGTAGCCGGTGCTCTCCGAGTTCAGGCTGTCGAGGACGGCGGCGTAGTTGTCGAAGGAGAGGTGGGTGGGCAGGAAGCCGGACAGGCCGTTCAGGACCTCGTCGGACGGCTTCAGACTGCCGAGGAAGAGGTAGAGCGCGGGCAGGGCGAAGACGAACGCCAGGACGCTCAGGACGGTGTAGTCAAGCACGCGGCGTACGGGATTACGGGTCATGGCCATGGGTTGAGTCAGTCCTCGTTGTCGGGCCGGACGACGCGGCGCTGGACGATCGTCAGGGCGACGACGATCAGGAAGAACACCACCGTGACGGCCGAGGCCTGCCCGATGTCGTTCTGGTCGAAGGCCGTGGTGACGGCCTGGTACATCACCGTACGGGTGGCGTCCTCGTCCAGGCCGCCGCCGCGGATGAGGATGTACACCTGGTCGAAGACGCGGAAGGACAGCACCGAGGTCAGCATCGCGACGAACACCAGGGTGCCGCGGATGCCGGGCAGCGTGACGTGCCGGAACCGCTGCCAGCGCGAGGCCCGGTCCAGTGCGGCGGCCTCGTGGAGTTCGCTCGGGATCTGCTGCAGCCCGGCCAGCAGGATGACCATCTGGAAGCCGACGCCCTGCCACACCGACAGCACGATGATCGAGCCCATCGCGGTGAGACCGTCGCCGAGCCAGTCGAAGGCGCCCCAGTTGCCGAAGGTCACCGCGTCCAGCGCGGAGTTGAGCATGCCCTGCTCGCCGCGGGCGAGGATCAGCCGCCAGATCACGGCGACCAGCGCCATCGGGAAGACGACCGGCATGAAGAAGAAGGACCGGAACAGGCCGATGGCCCTCAGCTTGCGGTTGAGCAGGATCGCCAGCGCCAGCGCGAGGCCGGTCTGAAGCGGTACGACGACCGCGGCGAAGGTCAGGTTGTTCAGCAGCGCCCGCAGGAACGGGCCGGACAGGTCGGGGTCGGTGAACAGCCGCCGGTAGTGCTCCACACCGAAGAAGGTGGGCTCCAGCGGGGAGCCGAGGCGGACGTTGTAGAAGGAGAGCACGACGGCGTAGCCGAACGGGATGCCGACGAAGGCGATCAGCCCGCCGACGGCCGGGGCGGACATCAGCAGCCCGTGCAGCCGGTCGCGGTTGCCGCGCGGGCGGCGCGAGGGGTTCGCGGGGGGCACGGAGGAGGCGGCCGGCGTACGGTCTGGGGTCGCGGCGTGTGCGGGTTCCACGGTTTTCACGGGAGGTTCCTGTTCCCGGCGAGGCGGGCCCGCCGACATGTCGCCGACGGCCCGCCCGGGCCGATGCGTCCTGCGGGCTACGGGATCTCGTAGCCGGCGTTGTCGGCGAAGTCCCGGTCGATGGCGCGGGCGGCCTTGCGCAGGGCCTCCTGCGGGTCGGCACCGCCGTAGATCGAGTTCAGGGCCGTGTGGAACTTGGCGGTGACCGTGGGGTATCCGGCGGTCACCGGGCGGGTGACGGCGACGCAGGAGTCGTCGACGGCGCTGTCGCCGCAGGACCGGGCGAGCTGGTCGGCGAAGATCTGGAGCGGCCCGCCCTCCCGGTACAGCTCGCTCTTGGCGAGCGCGGTCCTGGTGGCGGGCACCGCGCCGTTGGCCTTCGTCATCGCACCGACGTTGGTGTCGTTGAGGAGGTAGTCCAGGAAGGCGCCCGCGGCCTTGCCGTTCTCGCTGCGGGCGCCGATGCCCCAGGCCCACGAACCCTGCCCGGTCCTGGGACCGTCGCCGAAGTCCGGCAGCGGCAGGACGACGAGGTCGTCACCGAGGGCCTCGCCGTAGGCGGGGTACATCCAGTGCCCGACCCAGCTCAGCGCCACCTTGCCCTTGGCGAAGGCGTTGCCGTCGGTGTTGGGGTCGACATACGCCTTCCAGGACTGGAAGGTCTTCATCGCGGAGACGACCTCCGGACTGTCGAGGGCGCCCTCCGCCTTGCCGTCCTTGAGCAGCGCACCGCCGGCCGACCACACGATCGGGGAGAAGCCGTAGGTGCCCCACTCGGTGGCCAGGCCGTACTGCTCCGATATGTCGAGGACCTTCCCGTCGGGGTCCTCGGCCTTCAGCGCCTTCAGCGCCTGGCCGAACTCCTCGGCCGTCCAGGCGTCCTCCACACCCTTCGGATACGTCACCCCGGCCGCGTCCAGCAGCTTCTTGTTGGCGTACAGACCGAGCCCGGAATCGAACATGCCCAGGCCGTAGTGCTTGCCGTCGATCTGGCCCTGCGCCTTGACGGCGTCGGTGGCGTTGCCGAGGGTCCGGGTGGAGACGTGGTCGTCGACCGGGGCGAGCTTGCCGTTGTAGACGAAGTTCGCCATCGTCGGGCCGTCGAACTCCAGCACGTCCGGCAGTTCGGAGGCGTCGGTGGCGGTGATGGTCTTCGTGTAGTCGTTCTCGGGGATCAGCTTCAGCTCGGCCTTGATGTCGCTCTGCGAGGAGTTGAAGGACTTCACCGCGTTCTGCAGGGCGGCCGTCTCGCTCGCCTGACCCTGGTGGGCCCAGATGCTGATCGTGCCCTTGCCGCTGCCCTCCTCGGCCGAGGTGTCGCCCGTGCCGCCCCCGCCGCCGCAGGCGGCCAGCGCGGCCAGCGGCAGGAGGGCGAGGGCCGTCAGGGCCGTCCGGCGGTGTCTTCTGGGTGTGTTGGTCATGGTGGTACCTCCGAGCGGTGTGCGGTGTGCGGTGTGCGGTGGGTGCGTGGACGGTGGAGCCGGGGGGATCGGCCCTCCGGGAACGGATGGTTGACGAGGCGGGCGTGGGCTACCGCTGCCGCTGGCTGTGCGGCGGAGCGGTGGTCTCGCGGAGGACGAAGCGGATGGGCATCTCGACGGGAGCCGCTGGCCCGGCGTCCGGGTCGTCGAGCTGGGCCAGCAGCAGCCGGGCCGCCTCCCGGCCCTGGGCGGCGACCGGCTGGGCCACGGTGGTCAGTCCGACGACCTCGGACAGCTCGTGATCGTCGAAGCCCACGACGGACACGTCCTCCGGCACCCTCAGCCGGTGCCGGCGCAGGGCGCGCAGCGCACCCATCGCCATCTCGTCGGACTGGGCGAACACGGCGGTCGGCGGGTGACGCAGCGCCAGCAGCTCGGTCATGGCCCGCTCGCCACCCTCGACGGTGTAACCGCCGTCCGCCTCCAGGCCGGGGTCGTGCTCGATCCCGGCGTCGGCCAGCACGTCCAGGTAGCCCTGGCGGCGGTCCAGGGGAGTGGTCCAGTGCAGCGGCTCGCTGGCCCCGGAGATGATGCCCACCCGGCGGTGGCCGAGGTTCACCAGGTGCCGTACGGCGCTCTCCGCCCCGCCCCGGTCGTCGATGCCGACCACCGTGAAGCCGGGCCGGGCGCCGCCGACCGTGGTCGCCAGCGGCACGTCCAAGGAGCGCAGGGCGGCGGCCTCCTGCGGGTCCGGGATCAGCAGGGACAGCACGGCGTCGACCCGCTTGCGGATCGGGAGCTTGGTGAAGAAGCGCTTGCGTACCTCCGGTGAGCCGAGGTTGTAGAGCAGGACGTCGTAGCCGGCGGCGCTGAACACCTTCTCGGCCGCGTCCAGGACGGTGCCGAAGAACCAGCGGCCCACGTACGGGACGACGACGCCGATGGTGTAGGTGCGCCCGCTGGCCAGGCTGGACGCCGAACGGGACGCGGTGTAGCCCAGGTCGGCGGCGGCCGCGACGATCCGGGCCCGCATCTCCTCCGACACTCCGGGGCGCCCACGCAGGGCGCGGGACACGGTGGACGCCGAGACACCGGTGGCCTCGGCGACATCGGTGATGCTGACCGTCACGGGACGCTCCTTGTTCGGGTACGCGCCGCGTGGCCGGGGCCCGGCAGCACGTCGGCGTGAGGGGGAGTGACGAGACCGTAAACCCGCCCCAGCAGTTGCGCAAGCGTTTGCGTTCGGATTTACTGCGGCTGGTCACCGGAGGAACTCTCACCAGCCAGAGCACAGCGCACACGCTTGAGTGCCGCTGTCGGCAGACAGGACCCGTCCATGCGATACGCGCCGCCCGGCCTCTGCGTGAACGACTTCGACCTCCTGCGCCACGGGGACGGCACCTACACCGTGCTGCACCTGCAGGGCCCGTGGACGGCCGAGTTCGACCACCTGCGCATGGAGACCTCGTACGGCCGGGCCACCTCCGCCGACCTGGTCCACTGGGAGCCGCAGGGCACCGCCTTCGGCAACGGCCTGCCGGGCCGCTTCGACCAGCAGGCGGTATGGACCATGCACGCCTTCCCGCACGGCCCCGGTACGGCGATGCTCTACACCGCCGTCTCGGGACTCACCCCCGGTGGCTGGCCCCTGCAGTCGGTGGGCCTGGCGTACTCCGACCGCACCGACGGCACCGGCTGGCGCCGCCACGGCACAAGGCCGGTCGTCGAGGCCGACCCGCGCTGGTACCGCACGGGTGAGCGCATGGGCTGGCGCGACCCCTTCGTCGTACGCGACGACGAGTCCGACGGCTGGGTCATGGTGCTCTGCGCCGCCGACGCCACCCTGCCCGTCGACGTCAGCGGCTGCGTGGCATGGGCGACCTCCGACGACCTGGAGCACTGGACCGTTCACCCGCCGCTCGTCTCCCCGGGAGACGTCGACGAGTTGGAGTGCCCCGTCCTTGAACGCCTCGACGACGGCAGTTGGCTGCTGCTCGGCTCCATCGGCGCGACCCGCGGCTTCGAGGCGTGGACGGCGCCCCGCCTGCGCGGCCCGTGGACCCGTCGCGGCCCGCTCGGCCCGACGGGCGCGTACGCCCCGCGTGTCGTCGCCGCCCCCGACGGCTCCCGCGTCGTGCTGCACACCACCCCGCGCCGCGTCGGCCTCACCGACACCGGTGACCGCTGCCGCGGCATGCTCGCCCAGCCCAAGAAGCTGGTCGCCCTGCCGGGCGAGACGCCACACCTCGCGTGGTGGCCGGGCCTGGAGCCCTGGCTCCAGGAGCAGACCCGCGATCCCGCGCTGCACGCGGTCGGCGACGTCGACGTCAGCGGACGCGTCGAGGTCGTGCTGCGCGCCGAACATCCCGGCGACGACCGCGCCGCCCTCGCGGTGGTCTGCGACGGCACCGATCTCCGGATCACCGGCCCCGGGGGAGAGGCGCTGGCCTGGACCGCCCTGTCGAGCCTCCCCGGCACGCTGCGCATCCTCACGGTCGGTGAGTACGTCGAGGTCTACGCCGACGACACCTTCGCGCTGACCGCTCTGAGCTATTCCGGTCGGCCCGTCCCCTGGACGGCGGTCACCGGCAAAGGGGCCAGCCCAGTCCCGGTCCGCCCGGTCCGCCTGCCCGACCCGTTCCGGGACGACGCCTCCGCGGTGTGGCCCGGCGCGACGGCACCGCCCGCGGAAGCCGCCGGGCGGAGGTGACCTCCGGCGACCGCGTGTCTGAGCCGCTCCTGAGTCCGGCCTTCGGGCCGCCGAGGAGTGCGATGCCCACCCGGGTCGGGCCTGCGGCAGCGCGACTGCCGGGTTCACCTCCGTGAACCCGGCGGATGTGGCGACATCGAGTCGAAGGCCCGCCAGCACTGGAGCCGTTGGGACCGTGAGGCCGTCCGGTACGCGACGGCTGCAGCGGCCTCGCTGCCGGGCTCGGTGGTCTGCCGGTAACGTCCCGCCGACTTCGGCACCCTGGCGCACAGCGGCTGGAGTCCCCGCAATCGACTTGCGGTGCATGTGCCGTGCGCGGCCGACGCCTTCTTGTCCATCGCGGTCGCGGACCTGCTGCCGGAGATCACCACGCTCGGTCAGCCACCAGCTCCCGCACTTCCGGCGTGCCCCGTCGCGGTCGTCCGCCCGCGCAACTTCCCATTGATCAGCGCGCTAGTGACATGCACCGGATACATCGGGATCTCGTCGGCGGTCTCGCTCGCGGTTACCTTGGACTCCGCCGACACACGACTTCGGCGGCACGAGGACCCGGGATACGAAAACAAGCTACGGACTTGAGCCCGGGATCTCCGGCGCAGGACGCTAGCCCGGCATCTCCGTCCGCTCCCACCACTCGTAGACGGGGAGGCGGCCCTCGGGCGTGTCCGCCTGGCGCGCCGTCGGCCTGAAGTGCTCGTAGCCGTTGCGCAGCTCGATTTTCACGTCCGGCCCGGTGGACGGGGCCAGGACGATCCGGTCGGGCAGGTCGTCGGGGCCGCCCTCGAGAAACACCTTCGACGTGTCGTTCATGAGTTCACCGGTTCCCCTCGTCAGAAGCCTGTGTCCCACGCCGTGCGCAGGATCAGCCGAGTGGGCGATCCGCCGGGCCGGTTCCCGTCGGCCCGGCGTCCGCCGCCGTCCACGGATCAGCGTATGGCCGGTCCCCGTCCCCGTCCGGCGGTGACGGCGGATACTGGTCGAATGACCACGACCGCATCCGCCGTCACCCCGCGTACCGCGCACACCGCCGACCTGACCGCCGACGAACTGCGAGAGCTACGCGCCCTGTTGGACGACGCTTTCGACGGCGACTTCGCCGACGAGGACTGGGATCACGGGCTCGGTGGCATGCACGTCCTCATGCACGACGACGCCGGCCGGCTCCTCGCGCACGGCGCGGTGGTCATGCGGCGCGTCCGGTACCGGGACCGCTGGCTGCGGGTCGGCTACGTGGAGGCGGTCGCCGTACGGTCCGACGCGCGCCGCTCGGGGCTCGGCGGTCGGGTGATGGCGGAGCTGGAGCGGGTGATCGGCCGGGCCTACGACGCGGGGATGCTGTCCGCGACCGACGAGGGGGCCGCGCTGTACGCCGCCCGCGGCTGGAGGGTGTGGGGCGGGCGGGTCTGCGCGCTGGGCCCGCAGGGCATCGTGCGGCTGCCCGGAGAGGAGGAGGGCCTGTTCGTGTGGCGCGCCCTCGCCGGTCCGCTCGACCTCGCGTCCGAGCTGGTCTTCGACTGGCGGGACGGGGACGTGCTCTGACGGTCCGAGGAGTCCCGCACCGTGGCCCAGCGGTTCATCCGCAGATCATCAAGCCCCGGACGCGGGGCGTCGTCACGTCCGGCCGAACCGCATACCTCTTCTGCTACCCCAGCCTCGCCGTGTGCTCCGCGATGACGAGCGACCTCCGCACGCTTCCCGGTTCCCCTCATATGCGCCTGCAACCGGAAACCGTTCGGGACAGGATCTGATCCAGGTGTACCCGCATCCCGAGCCTTCGCCACGAGCGGACAGCCTCCGGCGAAGCCGGAACACCCGGGAGAGATCCCGCCCCCGCCAAGGGGGGGCGACCCGTCCAGCGCCGGACGTGTCGGCGCGTGCAAGATGTCCGACTGCGAGCACAACGTCGACTTCGCATCCCGTGCCCCCGGCACCACCGTCAGCTACCAGCACACCGAGGTCGACTGCCTGACCTGCGCACCCGCCTGAGTCTCACGGACCAGGGTCCGCTGGCGCCGAGTCCGCCGATGCCCTGCAGGGAGCGGCCCACCTCCACCGGTCAGGCGCGGTCCGGTCGCGTGGTGGGTGGGGTTCGGTGCAGTACACGAAGTGCCCGTGGCGGCACATCGCGCACGCGCCGCCGTGTCCGCCCAGGTAGCCCAGACCGCCCCGCTGTCCGACGTGCCACCGGGAAACACCGTCACCAAGAGCGTCGATCCGGCCGATGACCTCGTGCCCCGGGCACCACGGGCCCGCCGGACGGCCGACTGCCGGTCATGTTCATGATTCCAGCCACGTCGCTGTGGCAGACCCCGCACGCCTCTACGACGATTCGGACCTGTCCTGCTCATGGCCGCTCGAACTCTCGCTCGACGAGGGTGAAATCACCGTCAGCGGTCGCCTCGACGGCGCGATAGCCGCTCGCGACGTCCTCCTGTTCCTGTCCGGGCCCTGTCGGGTTGACGTCCGTCGCTTCACGAGACCCTGATGTCGGTGAGGCCGATGGAGACGATCACCGGTTCGGCGACCTTCTGGTTGTGCTCGTCGGTGAGGTGCACCGAGCGCCGGGTCGGGAGCACGAGGCCGTCGAAGGTCCGGTGCTCCCACGTGTAGTGCGCCGAGTCGCGGTCGGCGGCACCGAACACGTCGGGACGGTAGTCGTGGCGCCGGATGAGGCCCTCGACGTCGATGTAATAGGTCTGCACCTGGCTGTGGGTGGCGATGCGCTCGGGGAAGTCACCTCCAGGCGCCGCCACGTCTCGCCGTTCTCCTCCCACGGCTCGATCTCCGTGGTTGTGAAGCCCGGCTCGGTGAAGACGAAGGGCTCGGTCAGATAGGTCCACATGGCGTACCCGGCGAAGTACGCCGCGTGCACCCGGTCCCACGGCGTCTCCAGTGTGTGACCGGCGAAGGACTCCCGCGGCTGGACACGCTCCTGCGTCACCTGCCCGTCGAGGGACTCGATCGCGACTCGGTCAGGGGTGTACACCGCGCGCAGCCCCGGCTCCGCGAAAGGCGCGAGGGTGGCCGACTGCCGGTGCAGGTCGGCGGTGATGGTGTAACGGTCGAGCACTCCGGGTTGGCCCTTGAGGCCCCACAGCGCGCCGTCGGCCTGCACCTCGGCCGTGATCTGAGTAGCGGAGCGCCAGCGGTCGAGGCCGCCGTGGGCGGCGATGACGGTGTCGAGGAGATCGGACATGGAGGGTTCCTTCCTGGTTCCGACCGTTCAATATGACCAGTCGTCTTAATAGCTAGAAGCGGATCGCCTGAAATGCAAGAGAGAGCGTCGTCATCAACACCTGGTGGGCCGCGACGACCGGACCGGGTGCCCCCGCCGCACGCCCGCGCGCGGGTTCCCTGGGGGCGCGGGCGCGTGATGAACAACGTGATTCCGCATGTCGGCGGCGAGCCGTCGCCGCCGACACCCTTACGGCAGTCGCGTCAAAGCCTCAGAGCTTCGGTGAGCCGGACGGCCCCGAGGAGCCCTTCCTCCGCAGGTCGCCACGTACTGGCGGACGAACCCGACCTCGCGGCAGCTGTCTCCCCTGCTCGACCGCAACGACCGCAACGACCGCAAGGCGTGGGAGCTGTCCGGAGTCGAGAACTCGGTCGGCGACGCCGCCGTGATCGCAGACGGCTGCCACGGAACTGTCCTGATCATTACGCACTCCCGAGAATGCGGCAGGACTGAGCTACCGCCCCGGAAGGAAGCCCGCACGGCTTCCCACCGCAAGGGCGCCCGAGTCGAGCACTCCTTCGCCCGGATGAGGACCTGGAAGATCCTCCGCGCTCCGGGGCAGCCCTCAGACGACGATCGCGTCGAAGACGTCGAAGAAGCTGTCCAGGGGAGCCCGGCGCCGGGTCACCTTGGCCCGCAGCACCGCGCCTTCCCACCCGTCCACCAGAAACTGCCCGAGCTGGCCGGGGGAGAGGGCGCTCGTGAGGGCGCCGGCCTCACGAGCTTCTTCCAGTACCTGTGTGACGGCGTCGGTCCAAGCGCTCAGCCCGGCGTCCACTTTGCCGCGCATGGTGTCGGTCTGGTTCGACAGTTCCGCCCCGAAGTTCCCGAACATGCACCCGCGCTCGTAGGAGAAGTGCTCCAGATCCGCGGCGAGGTACTCAAAATGGGCGCGGAGCCGCGGCACGGGCGCCAGTTCCTCGTCCGCGAGCATCTCCAACCTGCGGGAGGCGGCGTAACGGTCCAGGACCTCGCTGGCGAGGGCTTCCTTGTTCTCGAAGTGGTTGTACACCGACCCCTTGGGAATTCCCGCCGTGCGGGCGATGTCCTGAATCCCCGTGCCGTTGAAGCCGCGCTCGTGGAAGCACTCCATGGCGGCCTCGATCAACTGCGGACGAACGCTGGGCCTGGGCATACGGACCCCCTTTCTCCCATACGGGATAATATGAACGGTCGTCTTGCTCGTCAAGCGGGATCGGTGACGAGCGGGATGCTCACGCCGTGCCAGTGCCAGTGCCAGTGCCAGTGCTAGTGCCAGTGCCAGTGCCGGGAGCTGGGTGCGCGCTGGCGATGTGGGGCATCCGGTGCCGCACCGGGGGGGGAGCCGATGTCTCGCGGCGCGATGGCCGGGCGGGCGTCGCGGCGGCGGACGAGGCGGTGGCCGGGCCGGGGCAGGGGGCGACGGCGGCGCCCTCGTCATCACCACCACCCTGTGTCGGTGATCCGTGAGGGCGAGACAGGTCCACTACTGAGGGCCCGCCGGGGTCCCAGCCGCTGCCAGATGACGAGTTCGGCCAGGCGGGCGGGGTGGCCTGGTCGGCTCTGCCGCCAGGGCAGCTGTCGCAGTTGCCGACGGAGCTTCTTCTGGTTGTCCTTGACGACCAGAAGGTAGTGCCCGTCGGCGGCTGCGGTGTTCTTCGCGGTCGGGCGCCGGGTGGCTGTCATGCGGGGCGGCGGTCGGCACGTGTATCGCGGTCGCGATGTCGGTGCGGGACCCACGTAACCGCCCAGCGAATCACTCAGGACTGACCGTCCGGCATCGACCTTTCGCGACCGCGGAACCGGCGGTAGGCGGTCCCGACCGGGCCCGGAGAGGTAGCGGTCAATGACTAGGCCACTGTCCGGGGTGGACAACTGCTGTGTCATGAAGCCGATGAGTCCTCTCTCCGCCAGCCACCCGTGCCACACGACCTCGTTGTGATCGGGGCTGACCTCGACCGGGATGACCGCCTCAGGATGCCCAGCCAATGAGGGCTGAGGCCACTCCGACTCGGGAACTTGGTCACACAGCGGGCGGACGCCCGTACCCCAAGCTCCTCCGTCAACTCCCGAATCGCGCGCCTCTTCATAGGATTCACCAGCAGCAACCGCCCCGCCCACCACGACCTCATGATGTCCCGGGTACCGGGCCGCTCGCTCGGACCGTCGATGCACGAGGATCCGCCCGTCTCGATCACGGCACAGCGTTACGGCGG
Source organism: Streptomyces sp. NPDC057877 (assembly GCF_042796855.1). NCBI lineage: Bacteria > Bacillati > Actinomycetota > Actinomycetes > Kitasatosporales > Streptomycetaceae > Streptomyces > Streptomyces sp. NPDC057877. The sequence goes on along the minus strand of NZ_JBHVMS010000009.1, from coordinate 83,559 downwards.
CCCGATGCAGCGAACCCAGGCGGACGGCATCACCGCGAAGCACCACGGCAGATACCTGGTCCTGCTCCTGCCGTTCTAGCTGAGGGAGCTGGAAGAACTCACAGGCATCCGCAGTGATGTCGTGCGCACTTCGCGATGGAGACACTGTCGGATCCGTCAGCCGTCATGCCCAACGTGCCCGTTGTCGGTACGGCCGTCCATGTCGGTGTGATCGCCGTCAACATAGAGCAAAGGGCCGCGCTATGCCCACGTCCCGGCAGGAAACGGTCAAGGTCGAGGTGACGTTCTTCGTCGCTGTCGCTGTCGCTGTCGCTGTCGCTGTCGCTGTCGCTGTCGCTGTCGCTGTCGCTGTCCGGGCGCCCTGGCGGGCCCGGTCGCCGATGCTTCGTCGACCGCCCCATCGAGGGCCGACTTCGGTTGGACGCTAGGTCTGAGGTGGATGCTCCTCGACCCTCTGGCTGCGGGTCATGACGTTGTCGGCGTGGTGTCGGTCAGAGGCTTCCGGGGGTAGGCGCGGAGCACGAGGGACGTGGTGACAGGACCGTAACGGGCAAGTGCGTCGACGACTTCTTCGAGTCGTCCTGCCTGGGGGCAGTAGACGTCGAAGACAAGGCAGTCCTCTCCGGTGACCCTGAGGGTGGAGGCGATCTCGGAGGTCCGGGAGGCGTAGTCCAGGGCGCGTGCGAGCTGGGCGTGTGTGGTGCGCAGCCGGATGACCGCGTGAATGTTCAGACCGAGGGCTGCGGGGTCGACCACGGCTCGGTAACCGGTGATGACGCCGCTCTTTTCCAGCCGTTGGATGCGCGCGCTGGCCGCGGGCTGCGAGAGTCCGACGCGGCGCCCCACCTCCGCGCCGGTCAACCGGCCGTCGGTCTGGAGCAGAGTGAGGATGTCTCGGTCTATCCGGTCGAGTGATTCCATTGTTGTCCGCACCATTCTCTTTGAGATCACTTGCGTCACCGCCGCTGCCCTGGTGCATCCCACAGAATGTGCGCCAGGTGCTCCCGCGATCGTAGGGAGCGACGAGTGGAACGGTGGTGGGCAGTGGTCTTGTACGTCATCATCCCGGGTATCGACGGCTCGGACGGGCGGCACTGGCAGACCCTGTGGGAGCGGCAGTGGGGCACCTCAGCGGTGAGGATCTCCCCTTCCTCGTGGTCCGCCCCCGATCTGGATGACTGGGTTGACGCTGTCCAGGAGGCGTACGACGACGCTTCCCGGCAGGGCGGCCACGTTGTGTTGGTGGCCCACAGCCTGGGCTGCTGGGCCGCGTCCGCCTGGCTGAACAGGAACCCCTCCAGCCCGACAGGCAGCGCGTTCCTGGTCGCACCGCCCGACCCGCACGGGTCGGCCTTCCCACGCCAGGCGGCCGCGACGTTCACCGGGGTGTCGGCACAACCGTTGCCGTGCCCGGCCCTGGTGGTGGGCAGCACCAATGACCCGTACTGCACCCCCGAGGCAGCCGCCGGGTTCGCGGCGGGCTGGGAGGCGCGATGGCACCTCGCGGGCGCGTCCGGACACATCAACTCGGCCAGCGGCCTGGGCTCGTGGCAGGACGGCCGTGAACTCCTGGACTCGCTGACCCCGCGGTGATCGACCACCGTGGGGGACGTACAGCCACCGATCACAGGGGTCGCGGTCGGTACGCCGGGCACGGTGGCCGCCGTTGCCAGTCGAGTGGCCGCCCCGTCTTCCTACCCGGGCTGGCCGTTGACGTTGTCCTCGAAGAGTTCCCGGGTACGGCGCAGCAGAGCTTCCCGTACGGCGTCCGGTGACAGGACCCGAAGGGGGGTGGCCAGGCTGAGGAGGTACTTGGCGAGCCCGTCCGCGTCGGGGCCGCCAATGTCGACGATCGTGGCGTCGCCGCCCTCCTCCGGGCGGTGCGCACCGACGGTCGGCGGGATCAACCGAAGTGCCTGCTCCATGGTCAGGGGCAGGCGGATCGTCACGTAGAGCGGGTAGGCGCCGGTGGCGATGGAGTGGGAGACGAGCAGAGCCGGGTCAGGTGGGTCGATGAGTTTGACCGGGAGCCCTGTCGGTTGTATCCGGCCGACTCTGTCGGCCCGGAAGGTACGCCACTCGTCCCGCGTCACGTCCCTGGCCACGAAGTACCAACGGCGTCCCGTGTGCACCAGGCGGTACGGGTCGACGTCCCGGACCGTGTCCCTCCCTTCCCGATCGCGGTAGGACAGGCGGCTGCGCTCGCCCCGGATACACGCGCCGGCCAGTTCGAGCAGCATGCCGGACACGATCTGCGGCTCGTCGAGCCTCGTGGTGTGGACGAATGCGGCGTCCATCTCACTCAGCCGGTCCGCGATCCGGCGCGGCAGAACCTGACGCAGTTTCAGGAGAGCGGACAAGGCGGCCTGGTCGCCGCCGAGAACCCCGCTGAGCGCCGCCTCGCGCAGCCCGACGGCCACGGCGAGCGCCTCCTCCTCATCGAGGATCAACGGCGGCACCCGGGCCCCAGCCCGGAGGCGGTATCCGCCCCATGGCCCAGGATCGGACTCGACTCCGTAACCGAGTTCCCGGAGCCTGGCGACGTCCCGCCGCACCGTGCGCTCGGTGACCGCCATCTGCTTGGCCAGATCGGCGCAGGTCCACGACGGCCGCGCGGACAGCAGCGACACCAGTCGCAGCAGACGGGCGGAGGTGCTGATCACGTTTCCCAGTGTCCCGCATGACCAGGACCGAATCTGTCCTGGTCCCGTCATAGCGTCTGCCGCATGAGCACTGGAAACCCTTCCGCACCCGCGATCCGCTACGCGGCCATCACTTTCGACTGCCCGGACCCCGCCGAACTGGCCCGCTTCTATGGCGAAGCCCTCGGCCTGCCCGTCGCCTACTCCAGCGACGACTTCGTCCTGCTCGGCCAGGAGGGCTCGGCCGGACTGGGGTTCAACCGGCTGGCCGACTACAAGCGCCCCACCTGGCCGGACCCCTCACAGGAGAAGCAGGCCCACATCGACCTGGGCGTCGACGATCTGGACTCCGCCCAGGCCCACCTGCTGGCCCTGGGCGCTGTCGAGCCCTCGGCCCAGCCCCAGCCCGACCGGTGGAGGGTCCTGCTGGACCCCGCCGGCCACCCGTTCTGCATCACCACCCTGGTCTGAACATGATCGGCAGAATGATGACCATGACCGCGCACCCGGGGCCGCACGCCGAAGGTCCCGACCCCGCAGATGTCCTCGCGCTCCTGTCGTCCCCGCCGCAACGCACCGACCTGACTGTCCTCGGCGGAGTGGGCCTGCCCACCGTCGGCGGTCGGCCCTGAGTCATGCCCCTGGCCGCAGGGAATGGCCCGCTCGGAGACCGGTCCTGTGGCTGGGGCGCGTACGGCGTCGGCGGGCGGCCGGTCGCTGGTTGGGCTTGACAGCGACTGGCCGCACCGGGGTACGGTGCGTCCGGTGACGTGTCCGGAGCGGCGATGCGTTACTCGGCCTCGGTGACCGCGTGTTCCAGGGCCGAGGATGGGGGCGGTCGCCGGGATGACAACGATCCGGGATGACACCGATAAGGATCAGGCTGGGGTCTCGCCGACAGCTCCGTACCGCCACTACTCGGACCGCGACGCGCTCGTCCCCGCCGTCGCCGCCGAGTGGTACCGCGAGCTGGCCGAGCGCCTGGCCACGGCGTACCCCTCGCCCGACGACACCGGCTGAACTCGCGACCGTCGCTGCCGCCTACGTGCGCTTCGCGCTGGAGCATCCGGCGATGTTCCGGGTGTTCTTCGCCGAGCCGTGCGACCCCACCAGCGAGGAGCGGGTCAGGGTGACCGAGGCCATCTCGGAGTACGTCCGCGGCATCGTCCGCGCGGCCTTCCCCGAGGCCGACGCGGACGCACTGTCGACGACCGTGTGGGCCTTGGTCCACGGCCTGGCGTTCCATCACCTGGACGGCAGGCTCGACGCCGCCAGCACCGAAGTCGTCGACCGTCAGGTGCGTTCCGCTGTGCGGGCGCTGTTCGTGGTCTCGCCCGCGATGTCACAGTCGGTTGTGGGGGAACGGGATCGGTGGGGGCGTAGGAGCACCGCCCCCGGGTCAGTGAGGGTCCGAGCGAGCGGCTCGTCTCAGGGGGCAGGCGGCAGGGGGCAGGGGGTCGCCCGGCTCACCTCCCGGAACTGACGGTAGAAGTCCCCCATCACCGCGGCGACCGGTGCGTAACGGACAAGCAGTGCCGCGATCGCCGCGGGGACCCCCTCCGGGTGCACGCCTTGGGCGCAGGCGCGTACGAAGGCCCTGCGTTCTTCCGGTGCGTGCCCGTACAGGGCGACGACCAGCCAGTTCACCAGATGGGTGACGGAGTAGTGCCTGTCGTAGGCGCGGTGCCGGTCGAAGAAGTCGGCCTCGTCGTGGGGGAGTTGGAAGTGGGAGGAGATGGCCAGGCCGTAGTCGGTGAAGAAGAGTCGGTGGCCGTCCGTCAGGATGTTCTGGAAGTGGGCGTCGAAGTGGAGCAGTCCGTGGGCGTTCATGAAGGAGATGCCGGATTCCAACTCGTCGTCCACCATGGCGCAGGCACGTTCGGCCGCCTCGTCACCGGCTCCGATCCGGGTGCCCAGCCAGTCGTGCAGGTTCTGCGGGATGTACTCCAGGAACAGCGTGAGGAGGGCCGTGGAGTGTCGGAGGGCCTCGATGCGGTGGCGTACCGCTGATCCGCCTCCCCAGTAGGCGACGGCTCGCTCCACGTCGGCGAGTTCGTCGGGCAGTGGCTGGCCGGGGCCGGGCAGGACACGCCAGTGGTACAGCAAGGGGAAGCCCTCATGGGCGCCCGTGAGCACCCAGTTCGTCGTCATGGTGTGCGCGGCCAGCTCCCGCCAGGCTCCGAAGCCGGGGCCGCCGATGGTGCCGACGCCGTAGTGGCAGAAGAGCGGCAGTCCGAACAGGTTCGTCGTGGAGTGGACGTTCTCCGGCTGTCGCTCCAGATCGGTCAGGGGTATCTGTTTGACGAACACCGGCGTCTCGTCGACCTCCAGCAGTACTGATGTGCCGCCGATGCCGGAACCGAGTGGGGTGGCGGTGTCCAGGAGTTCTCGCAGCCTGCTGTCACTGCACAGCGTGAGCGATGTGGAGACGGCCCCGTGGGCGGTCAGGCGAGCACTGCGGGACATGTCAGGGAACTTCACCCGGTTCGAGCGTGAGCATCGGCTCGGCCAACGCGGGCGCCGGTGCGTCCGGATGCGCGGCGACTGCCTGTTCCAGTCGTCGGAAGCCGGTTTCCAGTTCGTCGGGGTTGAGCTGGGCGAAGAGTGAGAGGGTGCGCAGGCGGAGTCGTTCGAGCATGTCGCCGAGGGTGCCCGGGGACGGCTCGGTGACGGTCGTGAAGTCGGTGACGCGCCACCCTGCCGAGGTGAATGTCGCGATGACCTCGTGCAGTGGCTGGAAAAGCGATGCTTCCACCTCGTAGCCGCGGGGGAAGTACTCCAGCCACCAGGGCCAGGGGTGGTGGTCGCTGAAGTTCGTGCGGAGGAGCAGTCGGCCGCCCGGCCTGAGGACCCTGGCCAGTTCGCGGGCCGCGCGTGGCTTGTCCCGGACGTGGTGCCAGGACCAGGCCATGAGGGCGTAGTCGGCGCTGGCGGACGGCACGGGGATGGCCTCGGCGGCGCCTGCCACGTATCGCACGTCGGGGTGCCGGGACTGCCTCTGCGCCACCTCCCGCATGCGGACCGACGGCTCTACGCCGGTCACGGGGCCGAACGCCCCAGCCAGCGCGGGCGTGAAGCGGCCGGTCCCGGAGCCGATGTCCAGCCCTGTCAGCGGGCGTCGCTCGGGCAGCACCGCTTCGAAGGCGCTGACCCATACGTCGAGTTGCCGCTGGCTGAGCGCGCGGCCGCGTGCGTAGTCCTTGTGCTGCTCCGTGTCGTAGTCGATCGACCTCATGGCACCTCCGCGTCGGCCGGGGATCGCGACCAATGGGCTGCATGTATCGCTTCGATATATCCAGACGATATGTGGAGTCGTGGCACCGCACAAGGTGACCGTGCGACGGGAGTTGCACCGGCGACACGGTGCCAGCCCCCGCAGCCAGGGCTGGGAACCGGCGACCTCGATCCCGAAGCCGATCAGGCCGACGCCTGTGACGGACAACAGCTCCACCAGCGCGGCGCCCCGGTCGGTCAGTCGCTGGCGTACCTCACGGCCGTGACGCTCCCGTTGGAGCAGCAACGAGACCGGCAACGTCCAACCCGTGCTGGGCCTGAGCACCTGACACCACCCACCCGGCCCGGGCGCGCGGCCAATCAGGGCCTACAAGGCACGGATTGGGGGCGTTCGGCCCTGGCGCAGTGTGATCGGGACGGCCTCTACTGGCCGTGCCCGATCGACGAGCAGTCCTAGGAGACTCCTTATGCGCGCGTCCGGCGCCCAAGACTCCACCGGACCCCCGGTCGCGGAGAGCGAACCGGGCGGTGCGCTGCCGCATGTCGTGGTGGTGGGCGGCGGAATCGCCGGGCTGGCCGCGGCGGCCTTCCTCAGCGGTGTGGCGGACGGGGTGTCCCGCGCGCGCGTGACCGTCCTGGAGGCCGCCGACCGCGTCGGCGGCAAGCTGTACGTCGGCGAGGTGGGCGGCATCGCCGTGGACCTCGGCGCCGAGGCCCTGTTCGCGCTGCGCCCGGAGGCAGTCGACCTCGCCCGGCAGGTCGGGCTCGGGCCGGACCTGGAGTCGCCGCGCACGACCGAGGCCGCCATCTGGACCCGGGGCGCGCTACGTCCCGTCCCCACCGGGCAGGTGATGGGCGTGCCCGGCGACCTCGACGCGCTGGCCGCCTCGGGGGTGCTCTCCGACCAGGGCCTCGCCCGGGCCCGCCAGGACCTGGAACTGCCCCGCACCGAGATCGGCGACGACATCACGGTGGGCGAGTACGTCGCGGCCCGGGTCGGCCGGGAAGTGGTGGACCGGCTGGCCGAGCCGCTGCTCGGAGGCGTCTACGGGGGCCGCGCCGACCGCATCTCGCTGCGCGCCGCCGTGCCGCAGCTGCTGACCGTCGCCCGGGGCGAACGCTCCCTCGTGGAGGGGGTGCGGCGGATGCTGGACGGGCCGTCCGACGCGGCCTCGGGCCCCCGACCGCCGGTGTTCCAGGGCATCCGGGGCGGCATCGGCCGACTGCCGGAGGCCATCGCCGAGTCGTGCCGGGCCGCGGGGGCGGACATCCGTACCGGCACCGAGGTACGCAAGCTGCGCCGCACCCGCCACGGCTGGTGGCTGGGCGGCACGGGACCCGGGGGCGAGCGGGAACTCACCGCCGACGCGGTCGTACTGGCCGTGCCCGCGCCCGCCGCGGCCCGGCTGGTGGCCGACGACGAGATGAGCGCCGCCGTGGACCTGCGAGCCGTCGAGTACGCGAGCATCGCGCTGGTCACCATGGTGTTCCGGCGGGCCGACCTGCCGGAGCTGACCGGCAGCGGCTTCCTCGTGCCGCCGGTGGACGGCCGCACCATCAAGGCGTCCACGTTCCTCAGCAACAAGTGGGCCTGGCTGACGGAGGCCGCGCCGGACCGGTTCGTCCTGCGGACCTCGGTGGGCCGCCACGGCGAGACGACCGCGCTCACCCTCGACGACCCCCGACTGGTCGCCCGCTCGCTGGCCGAACTCGCGGAGGCGACCGGGCTGGACGCCACACCGTACGCGACCGCCGTCACCCGCTGGGACGCCGGACTCCCGCAGTACCCCGTCGGCCACCTGCCCCGAGTGGAACGGGTCCGTCAGCGCCTCGCCGCGCTCGGCCCGCTGGCGGTGTGCGGAGCCGCGTACGACGGTGTCGGCATCCCCGCCTGCGTCGCGAGCGGCCGACGGGCGGCCGAGGCCGTGGTCGGCGCCGTGGGCGCGCGGCACGACGCCCGATGACGGGAACAGGCCGTAGGGGGCGATCGATTGCCCCGGCTACCGCCGACACCACCGGCCCGGACCCCCAGAGCGCGACCGCGTCGCACTCCTGCCGCGACGGGTCGTGCCCGCTCGGCGCGAGGCAGGTGGTCATGCCGTGCGAAGGAGTTCCCCAGTCGCGGCCCGTGCCCACGCCCGGCCCGCCCGCCGCGCTGTCCGCGTTGCTGCCACGGCTTCCTCTGTTCTCCGGCCTCACCCCGGACCAGATCGCCGTCCTGCGCACGGGCTCCCGCCTGACCACCGTGGACAGAGGGGAGGTCCTCTTCCACCAAGGAGACCCGGTACGGGGGTTCTACTTCGTACTGCGCGGCCAGATGCAACTGTCGGTCTCGACCGCCGAGGGCGCCGCCAAGGTGGTCGAGATCGTCGCCGCCGGGGAGACCTTCGGCGAGGCCGTGGTCTTCGACGGACTGCGGTATCCCGTCACCGCCGCGGCACTGGTCACGACGGAACTGCTGGCCGTATCCAGCGAGGCGGTGCTCGATCTGCTGGACCGGGACCCGGCCTTCGCACGGCGCATGCTCGCGAACATGGCGGTCCGTCTGCGCCGCTTGGTGAGCGACGTGGAGGCGTACTCACTGAGGTCGGGAGTCCAGAGGGTCGTCGGCTTCCTGCTGCACGAGACCGACGCGGACGGGGACGGGGAGGCGGCTCGGGACCGTGTCGTGGTCCTGCCGACGCGCAAACACGTCCTCGCCTCACGCCTCAACCTCGCGCCGGAGACGTTCTCCCGCGCCCTGCGTGACCTCTCGGCCGAGGGACTGATCAGTGTCGAGGGGCGGCGGATCACGCTCCATGACGTTCCCGGCCTGACGGCCCGCCTCGCCTGGCAGTGAACTCCCCAACCCCCAGGGCAGTTTGTGAATCCGGTCACAAAGTGTGGTGGTGACGCGGTGCCTTGATGTGCGTCAAGGATCCGGCGGTCCGCCGTCCCTAGCGTCGGGACGGCAAGGCCATGAAGATCCAAGGAGGACACCCATGTTCTGCTACCAGTGCGAGCAGACCGACCGGACCGGAGACGTACCTGGCTGCGCGGGGCCACTCGGCAACTGCGGCAAGGATCCGGAGACATCCGACCTGCAGGACCTCCTGCTCCACGCGGTGAAGGGCATCGCCCAGTACGCGACGAAGGCCCGCGCCCTCGGAGCCGCCGACGACGAGGCGGCCGGGTTCATCCTCTTCTCGGTCTTCACCACCCTCACCAACGTCAACTTCAACCCCACCCGTCTCGTCGGCCTGGTGCAGGAGGCCGCGGCCGTCCGCGACCGGGTCAGGGCACGGTACGAGGAGGCGGCGCGCCCCCGCGGACTGCGCACCGAGCCACTGCCCGGCCCGGCGGCGTGGGAGCCCGCGCCGGACATGGAGGGGCTCCTCGCCCAGGCGGCCACGGTCCGCGTCGACGCGGGACTCACCCTGGTCGGCCCGGACGTCGTCGGACTGCGCTCCCTGCACCTCTACGCCCTCAAGGGGATGTGCGCCTACGCCCACCACGCCCACGTCCTCGGCCGCCACAGCACCGAGGTCCTCGCCGGAGTCGAGGAGGCCCTGGCCTACCTGGCGGGCGACCCCACCGACCCCGAGGAACTGCTGGAGCGCGCGCTCGGCCTGGGCCACCTGAACCTAGCGGTCATGGAGCTGCTCGACGCGGCCAACACCGGCGCGTACGGCGCCCAGCGGCCGACCGCCGTCCGCACCACGCCGGTCGCGGGCAAGGCCGTCCTCGTCAGCGGCCATGACCTCAGGGACCTGGCCGCCCTGCTGGAGCAGACCAAGGACACGGGCATCAACGTCTACACCCATGGCGAGATGCTCCCCGCGCACGCCTACCCGCTGCTCAAGGCGTACCCCCACCTCGTCGGCAACCACGGCGGCGCCTGGCAGGACCAGCAACGCGAGTTCGCCGCGTTCCCCGGCCCCATCCTCATGACGTCCAACTGCATCATCGAACCGCACGTCAGCTACCGTCGGCGGATCTTCACCGCCGGTCCGGTCGGCTGGCCCGGCGTACGGCACCTCACGGACGGGAACTTCGCCCCGCTGATCCAGGCCGCCAAGGCACTGCCCGGCTTCCGCGAGGACGGGCCCGAGGAGTTCGTCACCGTCGGATTCGGCCGGGACGCGGTGCTCGCCCTCTCGGACCAGGTCATCGACGCCGTCAAGCAGGGCGCCATCAGGCACTTCTTCCTGATCGGCGGCTGCGACGGCCCGACCCCCGGACGCGACTACTACGCCGACCTCGCCCTGGGTGCCCCCAGCGACACCGTCATCCTCACCCTCGGCTGCGCCAAGTACCGTTTCCACAAGCACGACTTCGGCAGCATCGGCGGGATCCCGCGGCTGCTGGACGTCGGCCAGTGCAACGACACCTACTCCGCCATCAGGATCGCGACGGCGCTCGCCGACGCCTTCGACTGCGGCATCAACGACCTGCCCCTGACGCTGGCGCTGTCGTGGACCGAGCAGAAGGCGGTCGCGGTCCTGCTCACCCTGCTCGCGCTGGGCGTGCGCGGCATCCACCTCGGCCCGACGCTCCCCGCCTACCTCACCCCGGCCCTCGTCGAAGGGCTCGTCGAGCGGTTCGGGCTGCGCACGATCGGCGATGCCCGGACCGACCTCGCCGCGGCACTGGAGCGGACCACGTCATGACCGCCGCCACCGACGGGGCCGCCGTCTCGCTGTCCACCTCCGACGGTGAGCGGCTGGAGTTCACCTGCGCGCCCGGCCAGAGCGTGCTGGACGCCGCCGCGGCAGCCGGAGCCGCCCTGCCCGCCTCCTGCCGACAGGGCACCTGCGGCTCCTGCCACGCGGCGGTCACCAGCGGCTCGTACGAACACGGTGCCTGCACCCCGCAGGCACTCCCACCGGACGAACGGGAACGCGGTGAGGTGCTGCTGTGCCGCACCTATCCCCGGGGCCCGCTGACGGCGGCGCTGCCGTACGCCGCCTCACGGATCCTGTACGGCGGCATACCGAAGCGCGACAGCGTCATCACCGCGCTGGAGCCCGCCGGACGCGGGACCGTACGGCTGGAACTGCGGGTGGCGCCCGACGACGACGCGGGCGAGGGCTGCCAGTTCGACCCCGGGCAGTTCATGGAACTGCAGATCCCCGGCCAGGACGCCAAACGCGCCTACTCCCTCGCGAACACCGGGAACTGGGAAGGCCGCCTGGAGTTCTTCATCAGGCTCCGCCCCGGCGGACTCTTCTCCTCCTACCTGGGGGAGCGGGCCCGCCCCGGCGACCGGATCACCGTGCACGGCCCCCAGGGCGCCTTCGGACTCCACGAGACGGGTCTGCGACCGCGCTGGTTCGTCGCCGGAGGAACCGGTCTGGCGCCGCTCCTGGCGATGGTGCGCCACATGGCCGAATGGCAGGACCCGCAACCGGCCCGGCTGTTCCTCGGTGTCAACGAGGAGGAGGACGTGTTCGGCGTACCCGAGCTGAAGGCCGTGGCGGCCGAACTCCCGGGCTTCGCCCACGAGATCTGCGTCCGGCGTCCCGGACCCTCGTGGCCGGGCCCACCGGCGACCCCGGCCGACCTGCTGGCCGCGCACCTGCCCGCCGCGCCGGTGAAGCCGGATCTCTACGTGTGCGGTCCACCGCCGCTGGTCGACTCCGTCACCCGCACGGCGACCGCCTGCGGCGTCGGGCCGGACCATGTCTTCCACGAACGGTTCCTGCCCACCTGAGGGGTGACGGTCGGCTGGGCCGAAGGGCCCTGGGCGGGCGGCGCGGGAGCCGGTTGACTCTGACCTGGGTGCGGACCACCTCCGGGTGGTCCACTGTGTCCGGCCGCGGTTCCCCGGACACGGCGATCGGCCCGGACGGTGCATGTCTTCTCCACCGTCCGGGCCGTATATCGCTTCGCGACTCCCCTCCGGGGCCGGACGGCCCTGCCGGGCGCCGGGGCCGCCGGGCTAGGTTCGCGGGGTGCGATGCAAGAACATCACCGACCCGGGCTACGCGCAGGACGACGGATCGGCTGATCCGCGCCCGGCCGAGGCACCGGCCGCCGACCTCGCCGCCGATCCGCTGCCGCGCGTGCGCGTCGACCGCGGCCTGGACCTCAGGGTCGTACCCGGGCATACGACCGCGCCGACGCCGCCTCTGCATGACCGGGACTGATGGCGCGTACCGGGTGCCGCCCTGCCCGTCCAGGGGAGCGGGCCGCAGAGGGGTGCACCCGGCCGCGAGGCAAGACAACCACCGCGTGCGGCGGGTGGGGTAGGGCCGAACGGCCCCACGAGGACCGGTCGGCCGACCGGCGCCGACGGGCCGACGAGGGCCGTAGGCTGGTCTTTCGTGGAAGCACGCATGCACCCTGACCTGGCCCCCGCCCCCGCTCCTCCCGTACCGCTGCGGGTGTTCATCCTGGACGACCACGAGGTGGTACGACGCGGGGTGCGTGACCTGCTGGAGGCCGAGCCGGACATCGTGGTGGTCGGGGAGGCCGGGACCGCCCAGGAGGCGCTCGCCCGGGTGCCCGCGGCCCGCCCGCACATCGCCGTGCTGGACGTACGGCTGGGCGAGGGCGGCGGCGGGGACCACGCCGGGGTCGAGGTGTGCCGTGAACTGCGGGCCAGGATGCCCGAGCTGGCGTGTCTGATGCTGACGTCGTTCGATGACGACGAGGCGCTGTTCGACGCGATCATGGCGGGCGCGGCCGGGTACGTGCTCAAGCGGATCGACGGTTCTGACCTGGTGGCCGGGGTGCGTACGGTGGCGAGCGGGCAGTCCCTGCTCGATCCGCGGGTGACCGCGCTGGTGATGGCCCGGCTGCGCGCCCCACGGCCGGTGCCGACACCGGCGGCCCCCTTCCCGGCTGTGCTGGACCGGTTGTCGCCCCGCGAGGTGCAGGTCCTCGAGCTGATCGGCGAGGGGCTGACGAACCGGCAGATCGCCGAGCGGCTGTTCCTCGCGGAGAAGACGATCAAGAACCGGGTGTCGTCGATCCTGGCCAAGCTGGGCGTGGGCCGACGCGTCCAGGCGGCGGTGCTCGCCGAACGGCTGCGGGAGCAGCAGGGTCCCCGATAGGAGACCGGTCCCGCTCAGTCGGCGGGCAGGGGGACCTGCCAGATCAGCCGGGTGCCGCGGTCCGCCGACGACTCGACGGTCAGTGTGCCGCCGTGCTGCTCGGCACGCGAACGCAGGTTGGTCAGTCCACCCGTGGGCCGGGCGGCGCCGATGCCCACGCCGTCGTCCGTGACCGTGAGAGTGAGCCGGTCCCCGGCCACCGGTACGGACACGACGACGTCCGCCCGATGGGCCCGCGCGTGCCGGGCGATGTTGCTGAGGGCCTCGGCCAGCACGGCGAGCACCTGCTCGGCCACGTCGGCCGGGACGGTCGAGTCCACCGGGCCGTCGATCCGCAGGGACGGGCTGAACCCCATCGACTGCGAGGCCAGGCGGGCGGTCTCGGGCAGGCGGCGGCGCAGCCCCGGACCGCCGCGGTCGTCCCCCGCGGACCGCAGCTCGAAGATGGTGGAGCGGATGATCTGGATGGTGGTGTCCAGATCCCGCACCGCGCGCGAGACACGCTCGGCGGCGTCCGGGCGGTCGATCCCCCGGGTGGCGCTCCGCAGGGTCATGCCGGTGGCGAACAGCCGCTGAATGGCCAGGTCGTGCAGGTCGCGGGCGATGCGGTCGCGTTCCTGCATGACGGCCAGCTCCTCGGACTCGGCGCGGCGCAGGGCGAGTTCGAGGGCGATGGCGGCCTGGTCGGCGAAGCGGGAGACGAGGGCCACCTCGGTGTCGTCGAACGCCGCTCGCCCGGTACGTCGGCTCAGCCGCAGCGCGCCACAGGCGGAAGCGCCGACGGGGAGGGGTACGGCGACGGCGGGACCGTACGCCGTATCCCCGAGCGGGCGGGCGCGGGGGTCGTCGGCGATGTCCGCGCTGGCCACCGGTCTCCCGGTCCGCACGGCCCGCCCCGCCAGCGACCCGCGTACGGGAAGGCCGAGCCCCTGGAGACGCTCGGCGTCGGGCCCGTAGGCCACCTCGACCGTGAGCCGGTCACCGTCGGCCCGGGCCGGGAGCAGGACGACGGCCTGGTCCGCGTCGGCCATCTCGCTCGCCCGGCGCGCGATCAGCCGCAGTACGTCGCGCACCTCCGTCCCGCCGAGCAGACTGCGGGTGATCTCGCCGAGCGCCTCCAGCCACTGCTCCCGGCGGCGGCTCTCGTCGTACATCCGGGCGTTGTCGATGGCCACTCCGGCCGCGTTGGCCAGCGCGGTCAGCACGGCCTCGTCGTCGGCGTCGAAGTCCGCGCCGCCCCGCTTCTGCGTCAGGTACAGGTTGCCGAACACCTCGTCACGCACCCGGATGGGCACCCCCAGGAACGTTCGCATCACCGGATGGTGCTCGGGGAAGCCGTAACTGGCCGGGTGACGGCTGAGGTCCGTCAGCCGCAGCGGCACGGGGTGGTGGATCAGCTCACCGAGGATGCCGCGCCCGGACGGACGCGGGCCGATCCGGGACGCGACCGCGTCGGTGACGCCCACCGTCAGGAACTGGGAGAGCCGCTGCCCGTCGCCGATCACGCCCAGGGCCCCGTACTCGGCGTCGGTGAGGGCGACCGCCGCCTCCACGATGCTCCGCAGCACCTGGGGGAGCGCCAGGCCGCGACCGATGTCCGTGACGGCGTCGAGGAGCCCGTGCATCCGGTCCGGCACGTCGAGCCGGGGGTGGGACGGCCTCGCCGCCTGGGGTGTGGGTTCGGTCATGCCCGCCGTTCCTGGACCAGCTTGTGGCCAGCAGCGTACGCACGGGGGTGTGCGTGGGGGAGGGGCCGTTCGACCCCAACGGATATATGAGTTGCCAAATCTTGCAATTCATTAGATGATGTATTCAATATATTCGCAACGCGTGCCGGAGGCCGGAAGCAGCCGGGGAAGTCAGGGAAGAGGAGACCGATGAGCACGCCCTCCGCCCGGGTGGGCTGGACCCGGATCACCTCTCTGCTGCCCTCCCGAGCCGACCTGGCGCAGACGCGGCGTGACCCGCGCCGGGACCTGCTCGCCGGGCTGACGGTGGCGATCGTCGCACTGCCGCTCGCGCTCGGCTTCGGTGTCTCCTCCGGGCTGGGCGCCGAGGCGGGCTTGGCCACCGCCGTAGTCGCGGGCGCCCTGGCGGCGGTCTTCGGCGGCTCCAACCTCCAGGTGTCCGGGCCCACCGGGGCCATGACGGTCGTCCTCGTCCCGATCGTCGGCCAGTACGGCCCGACCGGTGTGCTCACCGTCGGTCTGATGGCGGGCGTCCTGCTCGTCGCGCTGGCCGTGCTGCGTGCGGGGAAGTACATGCAGTACGTGCCCGCGCCCGTCGTGGAGGGCTTCACGCTCGGCATCGCCTGCGTCATCGGCCTCCAGCAGATCCCCAACGCGCTCGGCGTGCCCAAGCCCGAGGGCGACCGCGTCCTGGTGGTCACCTGGCGAGCGGTGCGGGCATTCGCCACGTCCCCGAACTGGACCGCCGTCGCCTTCGCGGTCGCCGTGGCCGCACTCATGCTGATCGGCGCCCGGTGGCTGCCCGCCGTCCCCTTCTCCGTCCTCGCGGTCGTCGGCGCGACCGCGGTAGCCCAGTTCTTCCACCTCGACGCGGCCACCCCCATCGGTGATCTGCCCGCCGGACTGCCCGCGCCCTCGCTCGGCTTCCTGGATCCCGGATCGCTCGGCTCCCTGCTCGCCCCCGCCGTGGCGGTCGCCGCCCTGGCCGCCCTCGAGTCGCTGCTGTCGGCATCGGTCGCGGACGGCATGACGGTCGGTCAGAAGCACGACCCGGACCGAGAGTTGTTCGGACAGGGCCTTGCCAATATCGCCGCGCCGCTGTTCGGCGGCGTGCCCGCGACCGGTGCGATCGCCCGCACCGCGGTCAATGTGCGGACCGGCGCGAGCACCCGCCTGGCCGCCCTCACCCACGCCGCCGTCCTCGCCGTCATCGTCTTCGCGGCGGCGCCCCTGGTCTCGAAGATCCCACTGGCGGCGCTGGCGGGCGTGCTGCTGGCCACCGCGATCCGCATGGTCGAGGTCGGCTCGCTCAGGGCGATGGCCAAGGCGACCCGGTCCGACGCCGCGATCCTCGTCCTGACCGCGGTCGCCACGCTCGTCTTGGACCTCGTCTACGCCGTGATCATCGGCCTGGTGGTCGCCGGTGCTCTGGCACTGCGCGCCGTGGCCAGACAGGCCCGCTTCGACCAGGTGCCCCTCGACCGCGGCGACCACAGCGCCGAGGAGCATGCCCTCCTCGCCGAGCACATCGTGGCGTACCGCATCGACGGGCCTCTGTTCTTCGCCGCCGCGCACCGCTTTCTCCTGGAGTTGAGCGAGGTCGCCGAGGTCCGCGTCGTCATCCTGCGGATGTCCCGGGTCTTGACCATGGACGCGACCGGCGCCCTGGTCCTGAAGGACGCGGTGGAGAAGCTGCGGCGGCGCGGCATCCTCGTCCTGGCCTCCGGCATCCGCCCCGGTCAGCGCCAGGTCATGGAGTCCATCGGCGCCCTGAGCCTGCTGCGCCACCAGGGCCGGGAGTACGCCACCACACCCGAGGCCATCCGTGCGGCCCGCGATCACCTGGAGAAGGGCGGGTTCCTGCCCGCTGTACCCGCGCAGCAGACGAGCGCGACGACGCCGGACGACGAGTCGCAGCCGAACGAGTCGCAGTCGAACGAGTCGCTGTCGAACGAGTCGCTGTCGAACGAGTTGCTGTCGAACGAGTCGCAGCCGAACGAGTTGCTGTCGAACGAGGCGCCGCCCACGGTCAGACGCCCGCCCAAGGAGGAAATTGCTAATCTTGGCAATTCATGCGAATGCGATGCGTCCTGACTGCGCGGGCGAGACGCGAGACGGTACGGGCGCTGCCCGGTGCCGGGGAGGAAAGGAGACGGCACGATGACAACGCCGCTCTACCAACTCAAGGCCGAGTTCTTCAAGACGCTCGGTCACCCCGCGCGCATCCGGGTCCTGGAACTGCTGAGTGAGCGCGAGCACGCGGTCGCGGAGATGCTGCCCGAGGTGGGCATAGAGCCCGCGCACCTGTCCCAGCAACTGGCCGTGCTGCGCCGGGCGAACCTGGTCGTGACCCGCAAGGAAGGGTCGACCGTGTACTACTCCCTGGCCACTCCGCAGGTAGCCGACCTCCTTCAGGTGGCACGGGCCATCCTGTCGGGCGTGCTGGCCGGGCAGGCCGAGCTGTTGGCCGACCTGCGGGCCGTACAGGCGGAGACGAAACCACCGTCGTAGGGGCTACGCGAGGTGCCCGGCCCCACGCGGCCAGATCAGCTCGACGTCGACCCCGTGACTGCGGGCGTAGGCCACCAGGTGCGCCGTGGCGTCCCGGCCGTTCGAGGGGGAGCCGTTCCACACGGCGAGCACCCGGGAGCAGGCGCGCAGCAGGCTCTCGTCGGCAGCCAGGCACGAGGCGCGGTCGCTAGGGTCGTACTCCACCAGCCGTACCTGCTCCGACAGCAACAGCAGCTCACCGGCCGCCTTCCGGTCGGACTCGGTGGGATACCCGGGTACGCCGTCACGGCATGGCAGCACCGTCACCAAGGACAGCCCCGCCCTGCGCGCAGCCCGCCCGACGGTGAGCGGCAGCCCCTTCCCCGCGCGGACCAGTCCGGCCCTCCCCGCCTTCGCGAAATCAGCCAGCCGGGAACGCAGCTCCTCCTCGAGTAGCGCGAGCGTCGGCGAGCTGAGATGGGGGTGTCCCACGACAGCGATCACTCCTGGCATCCCCTCTCACCACCGCATGGTGACCCTCGAAACCGACTCGATGAGAAGTCCTGGTGGAAGCCGCCCACAAGCACACTGGATCATCTCAGACGGCGGACGCGACCCACCGGGGCCGAGGGGACCGACAATGGGGCCCATCGGCCCTTGGCAGCCGCCTGCTCCAGAGGATCGGCGGCGGCACGGCCAGGGCGAGGACAGCGGCCACTGGACCGGCTCGCTTGCCCCGCTCCAGCAGTGGAGCCGTAAGTCAGGGCGTAGACGTGTTCGCGCGGCCGGAGGTCGGGTGTGGGGCCCCGTGGACCCGTACGCCACGGCCGAAGGGGGCGGAAGCGGATGCTCTCCGCCCTTCCCCGCGTACCGCCCCGGTCCAGACCGCCCTGACCCGGGTGCGCCGGTGTCGACCGGCTGGCGCTGCCGCCGAGACCCAAGTTGATCACCCGGGCGGCCTCGTCGGCGGCCCACTGCATGCCCGCCTCGATGCCCGACTCGGTGCCGTAGCCCTCGTCGTCGAGCACCTTGCCGTCCAGGAAACGGGCCCCGGGTGCCACACCCTTGAACTACCCGTCCGACTTCTCACCGGAGCCGAGGACGGCCGACGCGACATGCGTGCCATGGCCGTACCGGTCGACCGCGTCGGCCGCGGCGCTGGAGTTCCGTTCGGTCACCTGCCGTCCGGGCAGGTCCGGGTGGGTGTCGTCCACGCCGGTGTCCAGCACGGTTACCGTCACGCCGGTCCCGTCGTAACAGGCCTTGCACACCTGCGGTGCCCCGATCTGCGGAGCGCTGCGGTCGAGTGTGGTGCGCGCCGTGCCGTCCAGCCATATCCTCCGCACGCCCGGTGCCGCCCCGAGCCGACCGGTGTCCGTCTCGTCCGTGAGGGCCTGCCGCGCGTCCACCGCGTCGCGCCTTGGCCGCGCGATCGTGTCGGTGCCCAGGGGGGGCAGTCTCCGGCCGAACCTGCCGTCGGCTTCTCGCACTTCCGCCTTGGTGGCCGCCGCGGTGCCCTGGAAGGAGACGACCAGCGGCAGTGCCGCCCGGCGGGTGTTGGCGTAGTCATGAGCCCTGGAACCGGAGCCCTTCGGCACCACGGCGTCGGCGGTGACACGGCTGCGGCCTATGCCGGGGGGACCACTGCCACGGGACACCCCGTGTCGCGCAGCAGACCGAGCATCGCGGGGCCGAGCGTCCTGCCGTGCCGCCCCACCACGGCCAACTCGGCGGAGTACGACACCCGGATCAGCGGGTGGGACGGGCCGGGCACGACGACGTCGCCGACGACGCGCACACCGGGGTACTTGTCCCGCCAGGGGCGCAGAAGTTCGGACAGCCTCCGGACCTTCTCCTCCCACGGCTCCAGGTCGCTCCCGAATCCGGGCGGCGGTGGCTGCCCCACCACGGGCGGGGCGGACGAACACGCGTAGAGAACCCTCAGCCGGGCCCCGCGCCGTTTCGCCGTGTCGAGCGCGAAGTCGATGGCGGCCTCCACCGGATCGCGGGCGTCGACGCCGAGCACCACCTTCTCAAGGTGTTCTCCTGTGCCCGTGCACGTCGGCCCGGCCGGAACCAGCACCACCGGGGAGGGAGCCTCAGCGGCGACACCCCCCGCCACGGAACCGAGCGACAGCCCGGCGTGACCGCCCGCGCCCCGCAGACCGAGCACCATCAGATCGGCCCACGCCCCGAGCGCCAGCAGGAGCGGGAGCGGCTCTCCGGCGAGCGCCGCTCCCTTGGCCTCCAGACCCGGATGGCGCTCGGTGAGCTGTGCCGCCACTTCGTCGGGCACGGATGTGGCAGACCCACGCCCCGTCGTGGCGGAGCGCCCCGCGGCGAACGGGGAGACGTGCGCCACCAACAGCGGCAGACCGCGTCGTAACGCCTCCAGCGCGGCCCAGTCCGCTGCCACGCGACTGCGTGGGGACCCGTCGACTCCGGCGACCACGACTCGTTTCACGGCCTCTCACCTCTGTTCACCCACACAGGCCCGGACGCTTTGCCGCCTCTACCGTCCGCCGGTCGGGGCCAGGGTGCGAAGGGGCCGTACGGCCCGGCCGCGAGACCAAGGGCCTCTCGGCTCCGATGCGCGGCCCCCTCCCGGCCCCGGGAAAGGGCCGGTCGCCCCTGGCCGTGCCGCTGGTCGCGGACAAAGCTGTGGCGCAGGCAGGCGCCACGAGTCGAGGCGATCACCATGAAGCGGATCCAGGAGAGCAAACACCCACGGCCCGTGCGTCGGCCAGACCCTCCCGACCCGCGGACGCCGTCCGGGCGCCCCATGCCCTACTGAGTGCTGTCACCGGCACGGATCGTCGGGCGCCGTCGCCGCCAGACGCGGGCGGACAGCCGTGTGCGCGGCCGGTGCCGCGCCGACCGCGCACACGTGGTGCGCACGCGGGACCCCTGATGAGCCGCGCCGCACACGAAGGTCCTCGTCCCCGCCTGCCCGCCGGGACCGGGACCCTGATGGTCAGTACACCGTCCTTGTACTGCCTCCTTCACCCTCAGCTTCGCGCCCCACGACACCGCACACCGATGGGCCGACCGGCCCCTGCCGAAGACCGGTCGGCCTCTGGCGGCCCGACACCGTACGTCCCTGAGTGCCTCCGCTGAGTAACACCTGGCGGTGGCCTCCGTCCGCTGAGAAGCTGGAACGGAGACTGCTCCGTCCCTGAGGAGCTGGAACCGAGACTGCTCCGTCCCTGAGAAGCTGGAACGGAGACCGTTCCGGAAGCGGTCGGCGTCCGGCGGTGTCGGGCAGGGCCGGAAGGCGGGGGACGCGGGGGTACCCGGGTCGTGTTCCGAGCACCCGGCTCGCCCGCAGGAGAGGAGGGAACGATGCCGCACACGGTGGAATGGACGGTTCGTCTCCACCTTGTCGAGGACGACGAGGGAACGACGACAGCCCGCGTGGTGCTGGACACCGGCAGCGCGGCGTTCACTGGCCACGGAGCCGCACACTGTCATCCGGCCGACACGAACGTGCCCGAGATCGGCGACGAGCTGGCAGCCGGCAGAGCCATGAACAACCTCGCCCAGCAACTGCTGGACGCCGGTGAGCGCGACATCGACAGCGTCGGCGCGTCCCGGTCGAACACCCGTCAGGCCAGAGGATGGCTCATGTGACCCGAACCCACACCGCACGGGACGGATGAGAGGGCGGCGACCATGCGAGCGCACCTCGGCGACCAACTCGTCATCGAAAGCCCGACGACCGGCACCACCAGGCGTGACGGCGAGATCGTCGGACTGCACCACGAGGACGGAACACCTCCCTACGACGTGCGCTGGTCGGACACGGACGAAGTGACGCTCGTGTTCCCCGGCCCCGACGCACACATCCGCCACGTCCCGCACAGGCAGCCGGAGACAGCCGACGAGTCCTCCCAGACGGACACGGATGAGCCACGGCCCCCGTCGGCGGCTGCGCCCGCCGGGACACATGACCCCGGCGACATCGGCCGACGTGTGGCCGTCCAACGCCGCAGGCGGGGACTCAGCCTTGAGGAGACGGCCCACCGCGCCAGGATGTCCCCGGGATACCTCGCCTACCTGGAGGAACGGCCCGCAGACCCGAGTACGGCGACCCTGATCCGGATCGCCGACACACTGGGCACCACCGTCGCGGCGCTCCGTGGCCATGGCGCCGACGTCCCGCCCGGCCAGGGGCAGGCGCTGCGGCATCCCCGGCTGAGGGACCTCAGCGAGGAGGAGTGCCGTGCCCTGCTCTCCACGCACGGGGTGGGGCGCATCGCGGTGTCGGCGCCCGACGGCCGTCCGGCCGTCGTCCCGGTGAACTACGAGGTCGTCGAGGGTGAGATCGTCTTCCGGACCGCTCCCGATTCCGTGCCCGCGGCGGCTGCGGGAACAGAGGTCGCCTTCGAGGTCGACCACGTGGACGAGGCGCTGAGCCAGGGCTGGAGCGTGCTCGCGGTCGGCCCCGCCGCAGTCGTCACGGACCCGGAGATCACGCGCCGTCTCGCCCAACGGGCCCACACCCTGCCGTGGGCGGGAGGCGAACGCGACATGTGGGTGGCGGTCCGGCCCGAAAGCCTCACCGGCCGCCGCATCACCCCGCCCGACGAGTAGGGCCACGATCGACCGAGGCGTGGCCCTCGCAGAGCCCGGCGCCGACTCGTGAGGGGAGTCTCCCCGTGAACCACCCCACACCGCCGTCCGACGAACGGGTGGCGGCCCTGGTCCAGGACGCCGTGGCCGCGCCCTCGATGCACAACGCGCAGCCCTGGCGCTTCCGTTACTCGCGGCGCGACCGCACGTTCACCCTGCATGCCGACTTCGAGCGCGCCATGCCGCACTCCGACCCCGACGCACGCGGCCTCCACCTCGGCTGCGGCGCCGCCCTCTTGAACCTGAGGGCCGCCGTGGCCCACGAGGGCTGGCATCCGGAGACACGGCTGCTGCCCGACCCCGCAGACCGAGGACTGCTCGCGACGGTCCGCTTGGCCGACGTCGGCGACAGTGAGAGCGACCTCGGAGCCCTGTATCCGGCGATCCGCCAACGGCACAGCAGTCGCTACCCGTTCGAGGAGACGGAGATCCCCGAGGCCGTACGAGAAGGCCTGCGAGCAGCCGCCCTGGCCGAGGGATCGACACTGACGTTCCCCACTTCCTGGCACCTGCAAGGGGTGCTCGAACTGTTCCGGGAAGCCGAGGCACGCAACGTCACCGACAGCGGCAGCAACGAGGACCTGGCCCGCTGGACCCGCACCGACCCCCAGTCGACGGACACCGCCGACGACGGGGTCCCGCACCATGCCTTCGGACCGCGCAAGCGCGGAGGCGGAGCCCCCATGCGCGACTTCATGGGCCACCGGCACCTGGCGGACCGTGACATCGCCGACTTCGAGCCGAACCCCCAACTGGCCCTTCTCAGTACGGGACACGACCACCCACAGGACTGGCTCCGGGCGGGCCAGGCAATGGAACGCGTCCTCCTGCTGGCCACTCTGGAAGGCCTGGTCACTTCTATAGCCACCCAACCGCTCGAATGGCCCGACCTGCGCTGGCCACTGCGCGACCCGGTGACCGGGACGGGCACCACACAGGTGGTGCTGCGCCTGGGATACGGCCCCACCGGCCCCGGCGCGCCGCGGCGCTCCGCGTCCGAGGTCCTCGACATCCGCCCCTGACTGGGCGGGTGTCTCGAACCCTTGCCCTGATCACCGGTGGCGTCCGTTGTGCCCCTCCGTGCCGTCGCGGCGTACCTGCATCGCCACGAGCACGGCCCTCGGGGGAGCGGTCGTGCCCGGTGACCTGGTCGCCGGGCCGCCCCCGCTCGGCGCCGAGACGGCGGTGGCCGCCGAGGCCACCACCATCGAGGGCCTCGGGAAGGGCAACCGGCTGCATCCACTCCAGTAGGCGTTCATCGACGGCTTCTGCACGCCGGGGCGGATCGTGTCCGGCGTCGGCCGCAGGCGGAGGCCGCCGTGCGGTGCCGCGTCCGCGTCTTCCGGCTCGTGCGGCCGAGTGCCGGTCCGCAGGCCGGTCGGATGGACCGTCATGCACCGGATGGACCATCACATACCCGTGGGCGCCTGTGGTCGGCGCAGGCTGCCCGGTGACACGGCGAAGGCGCGTCTGAATGCCCGGCAGAAGGCGGCTTCCGACTGGTAGCCGAATCGGCGAGCGACGGCCGGTAGCGGCTCCGCCGTCTGCTGCAGGTGTGTACGGGCGAGTTGCATGCGCCATCTCGTGAGATAGCGCATCACCGGCTCGCCGACCAGTTCGGTGAACCGTGCGGAGAACGCCGAACGCGACATTCCGGCCTCGCCCGCCAGCGACGAGACGCTCCACTCGCGCTCAGGCGCACGGTGGATCGACGCGAGCGCGCGCCCTATGTGCTCGTCGCGCAGGGCGGCGAGCCACCCCTGACGGGCCTCGGGCGCCGAGTCGAGCCAGGACCGGATCGCCTGGATGACGAGAACGTCGGCGAGCCGGGTGATGACGGTCTCACCACCGGGGCGCAGTGCGCGCGCCTCACGGGCGATGAGGCGCAGCGTGCTGTGCAGCCAGCCGGACACGTCCTCGTCCCAGGTCTCGATGTGCAGCACCGGAGGGAGTTGGGCGAGCAGTCGATGGGCCGCCACGTGGTCGAAGCGCACCACACCGTAGGTGATCTGAGTGACCTCTCCGCCGCCTCCATGGCGCATGATCTCGTACCGGTCGCTGATCTGCTCGACGGGTATCTGAAAGAGCGGTTCGGTGGCGGCCTGGGGGCTGCTCCGCAGGCGGTGGGGAGTGCCGTGCGGGATCAGTGTGAGGCTGCCCTGCTGGAGCAGGTACGGCTCGGCCGCGTCGGTCTCGAGCCAGCAGCGGCCCGCGGTGACGACCTGGAAGGCCATGAGTTCACTGAGTTCCGGCACCTCGACTCCCCAGGGCGCGGTGAGTTCGGCCCGGCAGTAGAGCGTGCCGGTGAGCCGGAGCGGATGGAGGACCTCGCCGAGGAGATCGTCCGGCGTCGGGAAGTCACGGCTGGTGCTCGACACGTTTGTCATGGTGCCACCGGCACGGACTGCACGTCCACGATGCTGGACGAACGGCAAAGAACGGCGGACCCAGAGTCATTGCGGGTCCATCCCCTCCCGACCACGCTGGATTCCACGGTCTCCATCGATCAAGGGGCAGCGGAATCATGGATCGTTCACCCATTCTCGTCATCGGCGCCACCGGGAAAACCGGCCGCCGGATCGTCAGCCGACTGACCGGTTTCGGACTTCCCGTCCGGGAGGCGTCACGGGGCTCCGTCCCTCCCTTCGACTGGACCGATCCCTCCTCCTGGCCGGAGGTGCTGCGCGGGGCGGGCGCGGTCTACGTCTCCTTCTTCCCCGACCTCGCCGCGCCGGGCGCACCGGCAGCTATCGAGACGCTGACGGAATGCGCGGCCGACGCGGGTGTGGAACGACTGGTGCTCCTGTCCGGCCGGGGCGAGCACAACGCCCGGCGCTGCGAGACCATCGTCAGCGAGTCCCGCGTGGACCACACCCTGCTGCGGGCCAGCTGGTTCGCCCAGAACTTCAGTGAGGGCCACCTTCTGCACCCCGTGCTCGAAGGCGTGATCGCGCTACCGGCCGGGGACGTGAAAGAACCTTTCGTCGATGCCGACGATGTCGCCGATGTCGCGGTCGCCGCGCTCACCGAGGACCACCACCTTGGACGGTGCTACGAGCTGACCGGACCGCGCCTGGTGACCTTCGCCGAGGCCGCGGCCGAGATCTCCCTGGCCGCGGGCCGGGATGTCGAGTACGTCGGGATCTCCGCGGAGCGCTTCCGCGCCGCCCTCACCCAGGACGCCGGACCCGAGTTCGCCGACCTGTTCACCGGCCTGTGCGAGGAGGTCTTCGACGGCCGCAACGCCTCACTCGGCTCCGGTGTGCGGCAGGCCCTCGGCCGCGAGCCGCGCGACTTCACCGACTTCTGCCGGGCCACGGCCGCCTCCGGCACCTGGACAGCCCGCTAGAAACCCTCCTGGAGCGAAGGACAACGGAATGAAGAACTCCGTACTCACCAAATCCGTACTGACCGTCTCCGGTCTGGTCGCCATCGCGATCGGCGGGGCGATCCTGTTCGCCCCCGCCGCGTTCCACTCCGCCAACGGCATCCACTTCGGCGGCGACAGCAGTCTGCTCAGCGAGACCCGGGCCGCGGCGGGCGCCCTGCTGGCGACGGGGGTGCTGCTGTCCTTCGGCGCGTTCACTCCCCGACCGACCTTCACCGCCGCGACCGTCGGCGCGATGACCTACCTTGCCTACGGCCTGTCCCGGATACTGAGCCTCGCGCTGGACGGTATGCCAGCGACCGGCATCGCACTGGCGGGGGTTGCGGAACTGGTCATCGGCGCTGCCTGTGTCCTGGTCCTCACCCGCACCAGCACCTCCTCCGTCCGAACCGAGCCCACGGCCCGGCTACGCCGTGGGGCAGAGCGCACACGCCTCACGTGACCATGCGGTCGCTCCGTCCACCTGACACCCCAGGTTCCCGGCGGGAGACGCCCGGCGGCAGTGAGGTGCTGGGCCACGGCCACACTGCCGCCGCCCGCGATCCGCATGACTCGCCCCTTCAGCTCTGCAGGACGGAGCAGGGGTTGGCCGGACAAGCGGCCGAAGAGTTGGGGGATCCGCGGGCCATGGGCGGGCTGTGTCGTCTGCAGCGCGGGCAGCGGCTCGGTGCAGCCGTCAACACCGAGGAGACGGCCTCCGCGGTGCCGTCGGTGCCGTTCTCGACGCCGAGGCGCCGCCGGACGCGTCCGGCGCCTTCGCCGTATGCCGCGAGGCCGTGTTCCATGTCGTCGCTCATGGCTCCTCGACCTCTCCCACAGCACCTGCGACGAGCGCCTGCCAAGCCCGTTCACCCCACACGGCGCTCCCGTCGCTCCGGCCTGTTACGCCACCCCGACCGACGCCCACGCCGTCGGCCCCGGCCGCCCCGTCACCCCTGTTGAGGCATACCTGCGCTACGAGCACGGCCCCTGCCTCCACAGCTTGCCTATCCGACTGCGCGACGCCTACGTCGCCACGATGGCCGACCTCGCCATCACCCCCGGCATGCCCGAAGAGTGAGGGCCATACCGAGCCGGGCGGTGTGCTCGAGGACGTCGCGCGGCGTCCGCCACGGCACCGTGGCGCTGCTCCTCGTCCGGACGCAGGTGACCGCGACGCCGGTCGAGCGCGTCCAGGAGGTCGGTGACCGCCTGCCTGACGCGGCTCCCGTCGGCGCGCCCGGTGCGGGTGATGGGGTCGGCACCTGGGCGGGGGAGCGGGCCGGGCGCCGACTCAGGCCCCGCTCATCGCCCCAAACACCCGCGCGTTCCGCAGCCCTGACCGGCTGCACCACTCCCTGGGACGCCACCCGCCCGGGTGGGGACGCCACACCCGCCGGGGTGGGACGCCACCCGCCCGGGTCGGGCCCTCACACCCGGCGCCAGCGCGCCATGGCGAAGGAGAACAGGCCGAACAGTACGAGACCGACGGCCACGGCCACCAGCAGCCACGGACCAGCCGGGGTGGCGGAGAACGAGCGCAGGGTGTCATCGAAGCCCTTCGCCTCGCCCGGGCGGGCCTCGGCCGCGGCACGAACGACGAAGACACCAGCGGCGGCGAACACGATCCCCCTCGCCACGCCCCCGCCCACCCCGCACACGTCCGTGGCCCGCCATGCCCAGCGGGGCATCCGTCCGCTCCGCAGGTGCTTGCGGTAGCGGCGGGTGACCGCCCGGCCCGCCATCCACAGCCCCGCGCCGACGGCGACCACGCCCGCCGCGCCGACGAGCCACTGGCCCGCGGGCATCTCCAGGGCCCGCGCCGTCACGTCCCGGGACTGCTGGTCGCTGGAGCCACTGTCCGACGACGATGACCCGCTGGCCATTGCCAGCACCGAGAACGCGATGAACCCGTAGAACAGAGCGCGGGCCGCGGAGAGCAGCCGCTTGCTCGTCTTGTGGCCGTCGGGCCCGGACGCGCCGAACAGGGCCTCCGTCAGCCGCCAGAGCGCCATCCCCGCCAAGCCGACACCCACGGCCCACAACAGCAACGACCCGAAGGGGCGATCGGAGAGCTGGGAAAGCGCACCTCCGCGGTCGGCCTGCTCCCTGGTGCCGTCGAGGGCGATCCGCAGGGCGATGACGCCGACCAGTGCGTAGATGACGCCGCGAGCGGCCAGTCCCCAGCGCGCCGCCGCTTCGACGACCTGACTGTTGGCCGCCTTCCGTGCCCCGGCCCGTCCGCGGGGGAGCAACGTGGTCGATGAGTTCACGGTCCACCTCCGCGCATCGGATGCCCTGGCGGGCCGCGCGAAAACAGCCGCCGACTGTCGGACCGGTGCGCCGAGCGGAAATCCGGCTTCAAACAGTCGGTGTCGGCCGGTGCCCGCCTAACGCTCCTCGATCCCGCGCCGGGCGCCCTCCTCCGTACCGGTGAGGTGGGCCAGCGTTCCGGTCAGCTCCAGAAGGCGTTCGAGATGCTCGGGCCGGTGGTCCAGGCGCAGACGGTGGCCGGTGGCGACCGCGCACCGGTGGATCATGAGGAGCGCGGTCAGGCCCGTGGAGTCACAGATCGCCAGGTCCGTGAAGTCCAGCCGCAGCGCGCGCGAGGGGATGCCGGTCTCCAGGTGTTCCCGTGCCACCTTCGTCAGTTCGTCCGCGGTGTCCCAGTCGAGGTCGCCGACGACGCGGACGCACACGTCACCGGCTTCCGTCAGGACCGTCCTGAGGCGGAAGCCGTCGGGCAGATGAAAGGTCATGCGCTCGAACCGGCCGTCGAGGGCGGGGCGCCGCGTCCGCGCAGGACGCTGCTCCCCTGGGTGAGCAGGGCGACAGCGCGGGGGAAGTCCTGGAGTTCCTCCCGCAGCAGGGTGAGGGCCGGGTCGAGGACGTGGGCGGCCACCCCACGCGCCTCCAGGATGTCACCGGTCCAGGCCAGGAAACCGGTGAACAGGTCGGCGTCGTCGGTGTACAGGCCCGCGGAGAGGAAGTCGACGACGTGGGCGACGTCCTCGGCCGTGCGCTCGTGCTGCTCCTCGGTGTAGGAGCGCATGGCGGGCAGCCTCGCCTCCAGACCGGCGAGGGTGCTCCTCACCAGCTGCCACTTGCTCCGGGAGACCATGGTGTACTCCTGGTCGCCCAGGTGGGGCAGGTCGTCGATCGCCTGCCGGGCGTCGCCGGGTCCGGGCCGGGGTATGCCGTCGGCGAGCAGGTCCGCCGCCGCGCGGGCGTCGGGAGCCCAGGCGTCGGCGCCCAGCAACCGGGCTCGGTGCCCGTCCGCGCCGAACGCGGCACCGCCCACGAGCACGGGGATGCCGATCGCCTGGATCGCCGTGATCGCGGTGTGCGCCGTGGGCAGCCGGGTGGGCAGGGTGGAGGACAGGGCCACCGTGTCCGGCGCCGTCTGGTGCAGGTGGGCGATCAGATGCGGAGTGGGCACCTGGGCCCCGAGGAAGTCGATCCGGTGGCCGCGCAGCCGCAGCACCTCGGCGAGGATGCGGGCGGGCAGGGCGTGCCACTCACCGTCCACGCAGGCGACGGCCACCGTCCTCGCCGCTTGCGCCCCCGCATCCCGCCCCGAAGGCGGTCCGTGGACCGTCGCAGCGATCACCCGCTCGTGTATCGCGGTCGCGGCGTGCTCCTGAGCCACCGTCATGCGGCCCGCCGCCCAGGCGGCGCCGACCTTGTCCTGCACCCGGGCGATGACCTCCAGCAGGACGTCCTCACCGTCCGCCCCGGCCTCCAGGGCTGCGTCGACGACCCGGCGCGCTGCGTACTCGTCGCGTGCGAGGACCGCCTGCCACAGTTCCTCGCGCGCACGGGCCAGGACCGAGCCCACGTCGTCGTCGGAGGGAGAGGCGGGGGAGGAGGAAAGGCTCTGTGTCACCTGGTGTACCTGCCTGGAGTGTGTCCGTCCACTGCTGTCAGATGGGTGTTGCGGGGCGTGGTGATGGCCATCAGGGCCATGTCATCGTGGGGGTTGTCACCGATCCACTCGCTCGCGAGCATCTGGATGTGCTCCACGACGGCCTCCGCGGGCATCCCGGCACAGTGGGCCAGAGCGCCGCAGAGCCGTCGGCCCCCGAAGAACGTGTTCCGCAGCGGGCCGCCCCTGGCTTCGGTGATGCCGTCGGTGAACAGCAGACACGTCTCACCGGGTGCCAGCTCGACCTCGACGGTCGTGGCCTTGATGTCGGGCAGCGCCCCGACGATCGTGCCCGAGGTCGCCGTCTCCTCCACCACGCCCGTGTTGCGCACGATGAGCGGCCTGGGATGGCCCGCGCTGGTCACCCGTAGCCGGGTGAGGTGCCCCTCACGCCGCACGGAGACCAGCACCAGCGAGGCGAAGCGGGTGTGCCGCCCGTTGAGCAGCGCGCCGTTGAGCAGCCGCAGCACGGTGGCGTGGTCGTGGGCCATGGGCAGCAGCGCCTGGAGCGTGTTGCGGATCTTGCCCGTCAGGACGGCCGCGTCCAGGCCCTTCCCGCAGACGTCGCCCAGCACGGCGAGGGTGTCGCCGTCCCGGCCGGACATCGGGTGGACATCGTAGAAGTCGCCCCCGATGCGTTCGATCTCCCGTGAGGCCCGGTAGGCGCCCGCGAACTCCACGCCGTCCACCTGCTGCAGCGTCGGCGGCAGCAACTCCTCCATCAAGGTCGCTGTGATGCGGGTCTGTTCCGTGTAGAGGCGGGCCGCCGACAGGGCGGCCCCGGCGCGCGCGGAGAAGATGCGGGCGAAGACCTCCTCGGACGGGTCGAACGCGGCCTGGTCGCTACGGCGCAGCAGGACCAGCGCTCCGGCCGGAACACCGTGTCCCGGCAGCGGCGTCACCACCACCGAGCCCACCGGGCCGTCGAAGGCCTCGGGTACGGCCCACCGCGGCAGCGTGGCCGGGTCGATCCAACGGGACGGCACAGGCGGAAAGCCCTGCAGCGCCTCCGCCAGTCCCGGTACGGCGTTGGCGTCGATCTCAGCCATGGCGTGCGTCACGGGCGTCCCCGCGGCGCCGAAGGCGAGGGCGTGGCGACGGCCCGTGCGGGGCGCGACCAGCACGGCCGCGTCCGCCAGGTGCTGAGCGGCCAGTTCGACGGTGACCTCCATGCACCGCTTGGTGTTGAGCGAGGCCAGCAGCCGGGAGGAGGCGTCGGCGAGGAACGCGGTGCGCTCCCGCTCACGGTGGAGCGCCGCCTCTGCCAGCAGCCGGTCGGTCTCGTCGACCAGCCACCACGTCACGGCCCCGTTCCCGGCCACGGTCGGGTGCGCCGCCAGGGTCAGTTCGCGGTAGGGGCCACGCGCGACGGGGACGTCGACGTCGGCGCCGCCGGTCGCCCGCAGGTGCGCGTCCGCCAGCCAATCGGGCACCGTCCCGGCCATCGGTGCCCCGCACCGTGCGTCCGGGAACAGGGCACCGGCGGCGTTGTTGATCTCCATCACGGACCCGTCGGCTCCGGCGACCAAGGCCGGGTAGGGCGCTCGCAGCCATGCGGCATCCATGTTCACGCTCAGATGTCGCGCGCTGGGCGAAGAGCCATCGAAAGTCGTCATGCCGCTCACATCCGCATGGCGCGGACTCGATCGCCCTTCATGAGAAAGCAGTAACTCCCACCATCCCCCACGAGCTCCCTCCCCATCAACTGTGCCCGGTACGGGTGCGGGGGCCCCGGTGGCGCCGGTGGAAACCAGTTACATCGAGCGATGGGTGGTGCGCTCGTGCAAACCACCGTCGGGTACCGCCGAGACGCCCGTCCAAACCAGGCTGTGGCGCGGATGATCCGGCAGTCCGACGGGACGACCGGGAAGGAGGGGAGCACGGCGGCTGTTCTGACCTTACCGGCGTGATGTCGTGAGGGCCGACGGGTCGTGCTGGTCGCGGTACGCCGATGACATGAGGCGTCCGCAAGGGGCGGGCTGACCGCGGAACGACGGGCGTGTTCGCGAGCGCGTCCGGATGCGGGCGGCCGACCGGTTCGCCCGGTACACGACGATGCCACCACCGCCAAGCAGTCAGGCGAACGCCGCTTCCACCGACCCTGACCACCTCATGGCCCGCAGCTGACGCCTGGCTATGACTGAGCCTGGTGCCGAGGCCCAAAAACGGAGGTGAACTCCTCCCGCTCGACCGGCGAGGCAGGGTCAGGTAGGAGTCGAGGCGCCGTCGCCTTCTTCATGGTGACCACCACCGCTTCCACCTGGTCGACGCTGATGCCGGGTGGCTGGCCCGGCCTCGGCTCGTCGGCCAGCCCGTCCAGCCGTTCGGCGAGGAAGCGCCGCCGCCACTTGCGGACCGTGTCCGCAGTCACCCGCAGACCCCGGGCGACCGCGACGATCGGCGGCACCCCCGGCAGCGCGCAGTCAGCCGTATCGTTCGACGAGCGCGTTGCCGATCGAGGCCATGCGCTCTCGGACACCCGGGGGGCCGGTCACCTCGAGCCATTCGACCAGCCCGGCGAGCTCACCGGCGAGCATGTACTCGTTGTGGCCACGGATCACGACCTCGATGCGGCCGTCGGTCGTGGGACTTCCCACGTCGAGTCGGCCGCCGAGCGCCATCCGCAGTACGCCTATGCCGTCGGGTGTGCATACCGCCTGGATCTCCAGCGGCGTTCGTTTGCGGTCGACCTCGTCGGCGATCTCGCACCAGCTCTCGGCAAGGTCGAAGTCCTCGGGTCGGTGCACGGGATCGTCGGTCTGGTCGGCGGACGACACGCGGTCGATCCGGAAGACCCGACGGCCGGTCTCGGTGTTGGAGACGAGGTACCACGCCGGACCTTTGGCGACGATGCCCAGCGGGTGGACGGTTCTCTGGGTGTCGACGCCTTTGCTGTCGACGTAGCCGAGCCGCACCTGGACACCGCGGATCACCGCGTCTTGGAGTACGTCGAGGAAGCGAGGCGGAGGCCGGTGCTCGACCCGGCTCGACCCCCATTGTTGCGGGTCGACGACCAGCGACGACGCTGCCGCCTCGGCCTGCACGCGGAAGGGCTCCGGAAGAGCATGGACGAGCTTGCGCAGAGCTGCCTTCACAGCTGGCGTCGCAGCCGAGGCCGGGCCGACAGCCAAGAACAGGGCACGAGCCTCACGGGCGGTCAACCCGGACAGGTCGGTACGGGCGCCGCCCACGAGGCGCCAGCCACCACCCCGGCCCTGCACGGAGTACACGGGCACCCCGGCCATGGCCAGGGCGTCGAGGTCGCGGCGGGCGGTGCGCTCGGAGACCTCGAGCTCTCGGGAGACCTCTGCCGCTGTCACCTGCTCGCGTCGCTGCAGCATGAGGAGGATGGCCACCAGCCGGTCGGTTCGCACGCCGACGAAACTCTCACACAAACCGGTCATGGGGTGACCGGTTTCGGGCAACAGGATGGCGACATGACCTCACCGAAGAGGTCGACCGCCATCGAACGCCCCCAGAGAGGAAATGCAGTGTTCAATCCAGCCGATTTCCCCGAGCCCACCCTCATCCCGGTCAACGGTGTGGAACTCGAAGTCTTCGAAGCAGGTCGAGAGAACGCGGGAAAGCCCATCGTGCTCTGCCACGGCTGGCCGGAGCACGCTTTCTCCTGGCGCCACCAGATGCCCGCCCTCGCCGCAGCCGGCTACCACGTCATCGCACCGAACCAGCGGGGTTACGGCAATTCGTCCCGCCCGGTCGAGGTGACCGACTACGACATCGAACACCTGTCGGGTGACCTTGTCGCACTCCTCGACCACTACGGATACGAAGACGCCACCTTCGTCGGCCATGACTGGGGCGCGTTCGTCGTCTGGGGACTGACCCTGTTGCATCCGAACCGAGTAGACAAGGTGATCAACCTGAGCCTGCCTTACCAGGAGCGCGGAGAGAAGCCCTGGATCGAGTTCATGGAGGATATGCTTGGCGGCGACTTCTACTTCGTCCACTTCAACCGGCAGCCAGGCGTCGCGGACTCCGTGTTCGAGGACAACACCTTCCAGTTCCTCCGCAACCTTTACCGGAAGAACGAGCCCCCCAGGGAGCCTCAGCCGGGTATGGCGCTGATCGATCTCGCCAGAGCCGAAACGCCACTCGGCGATCCCGTCATGAGCGACAGCGAACTGGCTGTTCTCGTCTCCGCTTTCGAATCATCAGGGTTCACTGCCAGTGTGAATTGGTACAGAAACCTGGACCGCAACTGGTGCCTGTTGGCGGACGTGGACCCGATCATCCACCAGCCCACCCTCATGATTTACGGCGACCGCGATGTGGTCGCGAGGTCTGAAAGGCTGACGGAATTCGTGCCGAACGTGGAAGTGGTCAGTCTGGATTGCGGTCATTGGATCCAGCAGGAGAAGCCGGAAGAAACGAACCGGGCCATTCTCAAGTGGCTGGACCAGCGGGATGCCGTCTAAAGACGTCGTTTCTTATGGCGTGATCGTTCGTTGATCCGTGCATGACGGATCTGGTAGAGCGGTTGGTGCCGGACGAGTT
Organism: Streptomyces sp. NPDC057877; assembly: GCF_042796855.1. NCBI lineage: Bacteria > Bacillati > Actinomycetota > Actinomycetes > Kitasatosporales > Streptomycetaceae > Streptomyces > Streptomyces sp. NPDC057877. The sequence continues at coordinate 50,029 of NZ_JBHVMS010000009.1, read as the reverse complement.
GTGGGCGCGGTTCCGGCAGGTGGTGCCGCCGACAGTGGTGACACGTCCGCAGGGCGGCGGTCGACGTCGAGCAGGTGATCGGCAGACGCTGGCCGCGATCATCTTCGTGGCGACATCGGGCTGCACATGGCGGCAGCTGCCGCCGGTGTTCGGGCCGGCCTGGCCCACGGTCTACCGCCGGTTCGCCCAGTGGAGCCGGGACCGGGTCTGGGCCCGCCTCTACCGCGCGATCCCCGACGAACTAGGGGTCCGGGGTGAGCCGGACTGGTCGCGGTGCGCGATCGACTCGGTCAGTCTGCGGGCTACAAAAGGGGGCCTTTGACGGGACCGAACCCGACCGACCGCGGCAAGCCGGGATCGAAGATTCACCTGGTCTGCGACCGGAACGGACTGCCCCTGTCGTTGGGCATTTCCGGCGCGAACATGCACGACAGTCTGGGCCTGGAGCCGCTCGTGCGCGGTATCCCGCCCGTCCCGGTCCCGCCGCGGGCCTCGAAGCCGGGAGCTGGCGAAACTGCATGCGGACAAGGGCTACGACTACGACCACCTGCGCCGATGGCTCCGCGAGCGTGGGATCCGCCCTCGCATCGCGCGCAAGGGCATTGAGTCCTCACAGCGGCTGGGCAGGCACCGTTGGGTAGTCGAGAGAACCGTGTCCTGGCTGGCCAGCTGCCAAAGGCTCCACCGCCGCTACGAGCGCAAGGCTGAGCACTTCCATGCCTTCGTTGGCATAGCAGCAGCCCTCATCGGCTACCGCCGACTAGGGCCTGTCTGGAGTTGTGATCATATTGGGGGGGCTAAGGATCCAGGTGGTTGAACCCGGCAGCTGAAGCCCCCGCCAGGTGCGTGCCCGAAGTCTTGATGTACCGGTCCTGGCGACCGTGGGGTATCGGTGAGCGTAATAGGGAGCCCAATGGACTGGCGTTTCGACGAGGCGTTGACGGCGCAGATCCAGCGAATGGATCGGGCGCAGCGGCATCAGGCCGTGTTCCTCGCGCTGCGGAGGCTGCAGGCGCCTCTGCTGGACATCGAGATGCCCAGGGACTGGGGAATCGACTCGGCAGCAGTCGATTCCCTGCTCCGCTATGGTGCGGCACGGCTGGACGGCCAGCCCGACGACGCGTTCCAGCGGGCCATCGCTCGACTGGGTCGTGCACCGCTGTTCGTATCTGAGGTCGATCCAGAACTCGCCGAGAGCTTCCAGCTGGAGGCGATCGGTGGGTGGATCTTGCTGGGCGAAGCCTTGGGTGAGATGAGTGAGGTCCAGACTGACAGAATCATCATTCTCGCTCGAGAACAGGCCGATTACCTCGACCAGTGCATTGACAGCACACTGATGGTGGTGGCAGAGGAAGGACTGCGCGAGCGCTATCTCGCGAATGTTGCAAGCCGCCTCCGCGCTTACAACTTGGGGTATTTCGCCACCAGAAACCTTGAAGTCGAAGGGCGGTGCCATGAAGCCATCCTGGCCGCTTCTGCTGGTGGCGATCTGTTCGCCTCTGAGGCAGGGCGTGAGCTGCTGAACAGCTGTGACAACTACAGCAGCGAGCTGGTGTCAGCCCTTAGGGCCTTCCCGACATAGTGGGCAGGGCCACGTCTGCGGAGAGCCGTGCTCTCGGTCCGGTGATCGCTTCCGGCAGCCACGATGGAACTGGTAGGTCTCTCATGCGCCGCGACGCGAACTGAAGGATCGAGGCTGGAACTTGATCCGCCCTCACCTGCCGATCGGGCAGTACGGCGCCTGTCCAAAGAACCTGCGCGACCAGTTGGAAGGGATCATCTGGCGGTTCCGTACAGGCAGCCCGTGGCGGGATGTGCCTGAGGCGTTCGGCTCCTGGTCCACGGTCTACGACCGATTCGCCCAATGGCGCGCTGCCGGGGTGTTCGCCGCCGTGATGGAGGCTGTGATCGCCGAGGCCGCGCGCTGCGGGCAGGCGGACTTGTCCCTGGTCAGTGTGGACTCCACCATCGCCCGTGCTCACCACGACGCGGCCGGCATGGTCGTGGACGAGGAGGTCTTGTCCGCCCTGGAGGAGGCCGCTGAGGCCGAAATGGGGGCAGGCGAAAAGCGCGAGAGTGGCGCAAGCGGCAGGCCGCGACCGAGGCGGTGCCCCCGGCCGAGGAGGCCGAGTTTGGTCCCGAGCGCGCAGAGCGCTGCCAGCAGCGGCGCCGACGCCGGGCGCGGCTGAAGGTGGCTGCCTTGGGCCGTTCCCGCGGCGGCCTGACCTGCAAGGTTCACCTGTCGGCTGACCGACGCTGCCGTCCGTTGTCGTTCGTGGTCACCCCAGGGCAGGCCGCCGACAGCCCGCAGTTCCTTGCTGTGCTGGCGGCGGTGCGGGTGCGTGGACCGGCCGGACGTCCGAGCACCCGGCCCGGCGCCGTGGCCGGAGACAAGGCGTACTCCTCCCGAGCCAACCGTGCTCACCTGCGCAGACGGAAGATCAAGGCGGTGATCCCGGAGAAGGCGGACCAGGCGGCCAACCGGAAGAAGAAGGGCGCGAGGGGCGGGCGCCCAGTCTCGCACGACGCCGAGTTGTACAAGGAGTGCAACACCGTGGAGCGGTGCATCAACAAGATCAAGGACTGGAGAGGGCTGGCCACACGCTTCGACAAGAGGCCCGACAGCTACATGGCGGGGCTCGAGCTGCGGAGCGCGGTCATCTGGCTGCGCAGCCTCCGTCCCGCCACGTGATCACCACTCAGAACAGACCCTAGCCAGGCAAGCGCCTGACACCCCGATGTGTCACACCCCTCCGCCATGCTCTCCGACATGAACAAGAACACCTTCTGGCAGCTCATCGAAGCGTGCAGCCCTTCTGTCCCCGACCCAGAGGGCGATGAGCTTGCCGCTGCCCTGACCGCCCGCCTGACGAACGGCCTTGTACCTGACGTGGTCGGCTTCGCCGAGCAGCTCTCCTGGGCCTTGTACAGGCTGGACCGCAAGGAATACGGAGACGGCCTGTCGAGCGATCAGTTTCTCTATACCCGGGCCGCGGTCGTCGCGGCCGGCCGGGAGGAGTTCGAGCGCGTACTTCGAGACCCAGAGCGGTTCAGGCCATACGCCAGCGACCTCGTCTGGGCCGAAGCCCTGCTCTACGTACCCGACAACGCATACAAGCACCTCACCGGTGACGAATGGGACCGCAGTACGCGCTACAGCTACGAGTCGTACTCCAACACAGCCGGGTGGACCGCCGCATAGGCGCTTACAGTCGCTCTCGCCTTCACCATCTGAAACAAGGCCTAAAAAGGCGTTCTGTCTCAGTAAGAGTGCTTTATCACAGTTTAGGTAACGGACCGCTTCGGGTCGGCTGGGGCAGTAGACGTGTCTTGTGACAGGTGAGGCGGATGATGGCCTTCGAGGGCCCGTTTCGGTCCCTTCGCTCCTGTCTGATCCCAACGCGCACCCGGTCGCACCGGTTTGCGCCCTGTGGCAGGGCGGCGGCCATCGGTACTACAGAAACATGCCTCGTAAGCAGCGGCCCTATGCGAGTGATCTGTCCGATGCCCGTTGGGAACTGCTGGAACCGACTCTGACAGCCTGGCGGGCCGAGCGAAGAGGGAAGGGCCTGGACATCGGCCGACCGCCCGAGCGTGCTCTGCGCCGGATCATGGACGCCATCCTCTACGTCGACCGGACCGGGATTCCTGGCGGTTCCTGCCGCACGACTTCGCCCCTTGGAAGACGGTTTACGGGTACTTCGCCGCCTGGCAGAAGGACGAGGTCTTCGACCAGCTCAACGGTCTCCTGCGGCGACTGGCCCGGGAGGCCGAAGGCCGCGACACCGAGGCGAGCGCCTGCGTCCTGGACGCCCAGAGCATTAAGACCTTGGCCAACGTGCCCGCGGCTGGCCAGGGCATCGACGCGGGCAAGAAGATCGCGGGCCGCAAACGGCACGTCGGCGTCGACACGCTCGGCCTCCTCCTGGCCGTGCTGGTCACAGCCGCCAACGTTTCCGACAACGTCGGCGGCATTCAGGTTCTCTCGAGCATCGGCACAGACCATCCGCGTGTCATGAAGGCGTGGGCCGACACGGGCTACCGCACCCAGGTCATCGACCACAGCGCCCGCCTCGGCATCAACGTCCAAGTCACCCGCCGCGACCCCGCTCACAAAGGCTTCAAGGTGATACGGCGACGTTGGGTCGTCGAGCGGACGTTCGGCTGGCTCATGCGCCATCGCCGCCTCGCCCGCGACTACGAAACCCACCCGCATCGCTCCGAAGCGATGATCCACCTTGCGATGATTGACCTGATGAGCCGCAGGCTCACCCAGAGTCGACTCCGAACTGGAAGGACTCATAGCCGCCGGGCCACGCTGACCCGCGCATCCTCGCTCCTCATCGACCGCGGCCAGCGGCTATCGATGAGACTCGCCGCTTCCCGACAGGCGCCGCACGCATCTTCCCCTTCCGGCAGCCACGAGTAGTCGGACGGTGACATGCCAGCTTCCTGAATGCCGCACAGCGTCTTGGCGAAGATGCCGAACGCGTAGGAGACATCAGAGGCAAGGCCATCCGCGACGGCCTTCTCCCAGCGCTCCCCAGGGGCAGATACGGCGGTTGCGAAGTCTCGAACCACTCGCCGCCCACATGGGTGGCCGCATGGCACCAGGAACAGGACCAAATCTCCTCATCCCAGGCCGTCGGTGGTGCCGGCCACCGCCACATCGACCGTCCGCACACATCACACTCCACAGGCGGCTCCTCACACGCTGGCACGGGCCGACCCAAGCGGCCAACATTGCGCCAGTTATCAAACGCCCTTACCAGAACAAAACGCTCCGTAACGACCTCGTGCACGGTTGGCCGTGGCTCGTCGCTCAGGTGGCTCGTTGAACCGGGCATGGTGAGGGCTGGGGCGCGTGAGTTGATCGTGGCGGAGTACCGGGTCACTGGGCTGTCGTCGACGGTGATCGCTGGACTCGTCGCTGAGGTGGGGCCGTTGTGGCACGAGCAGCGTCAGGCTCGTCTGACGGCTCGGCCGCGGCGTAGGGCTGTAGGAGCTGGAGCGAAGCACAGGTTCGTCTTCGTCGACCGGCTGCTGGCGACTCTGGTGAGTCTGCGCCATGGCACCACTCACGACGTGCTGGCCTGCTGGTTCGGCGTGGACCACTTCACCGCTACCCGCGCCATCGGCGAGGTGCGGCCCCTGCTGGCGCAGCGGGGCTGCACCGTCGCGCCGGACGTCCGGCCGCGTACTGTCGCCGAAGTCGTCGAGTACCTGGGTGTCGACGGCCAGACCGGGATCATCGATGGCACGGAGATCCGTGTGCGGCGCCCGGCCGCAGGCCGCAAGGACCGGGGACCGGGGACCGGGACAAGTTTCGTCTCCGGCAAGACCAAGCAGAAGGCCGTGAAGGCCATGGTCCTCACGGACGCTGAAGGGTGCATGCTTTACTGCAGCCCGGTCCGGCCAGGTAGCTGCGCCGACATCACCCAGGCCCGGCAACGGTCAAGCTCCTGGCCGACGGCCCGTCCATGGAGATCCTCGTGGACGCCGACTATCAGGGCATGGGCGCGCAGACTGGCGGACGGGTGGTCACACCACCACACCGCAAGTTCAAGAAGAACGCTCCCGCCTGGTACCAGGAGCGGCACGAACTCCAGCGCAAAGCGCACTCTTCACGGCGTATCCGCGTCGAGCATGGCATCGCGCACTTGAAGAACTGGTGGGCTCTTGCCCGCCATCTTGGCCGTCGCGAGCACATGAGCGACATCGTCCAAGCCGTCGCTGGACTGCTCTCACACCAGCAGAGCGCCGCTCTATCCCGCGGCGTTCAAGCGTGACCACTGCCAGGACCGCAACTCTCGACGAGCCACCGCCAACCGCGCACGAGGTCGTTAGAAAGCGGCTCAGCGGCCGCGAGTGACACGCCGGTGTAGTGCGTCCCACCAAGCTGTGAGGCGGAGGTCGCGTACGCCGGACTTTGGGGCTTTACCTGCTTTGGCGCTTTTGCTGTGCGTGCACGTGGTGCGGGCAACGGCGACGGGGGCAGCCCCATGTTTCTGTGCGTATGTGAGCCAGGCGTTGTCGGAGTAGTCGGCACACCCGTCACCTGTCTTGAGTGTGTCTTGGTGGGGGTGTGGTGGTGGTGATGGTGGCGGTGAAGGTGGTGGTGTTGTTTTGGTGTGCGGTGATGTGGGTGGTGGTGCTGTTGCTGTCTGTGTTGCCGGTGCCGGTGCCGGTGCCGGTGCCGGTGCCGGTGCCGGTGCCGGTGGTGCCGGTGTTGGTGGTGGTGGGTGGGGTGTGGGTGTGGATGTAGGTGGGTGTGTGGAGTTCGGTGTAGTGGTGGTATTGGGTGGTGATGTGGGTGGGGAGGGTGGGGTGGGGGTGGTGGGTGTTGGTGGCTTGGCGGGCGGCTTCGAGGAGGACCATGCCGGGGACGTGGTCGACGGGGTGGTCGAAGAGGATGGGGTGGTGGGTGTTGGGGCGGAGTTGGTAGTGGTGGGGGTGGGGGGTGGGGGCGAGGACGACGTCGGTGGGGTGGTGGCGTCCGACGTGGTGGGGGGGTAGGGGGGGTGGGAGGGGTGTGGGGGTGGGTGGGGGGTTGAGGTGGGGTGCGCGGATGCGTTGGTAGACGGCGGGGGTGATGCAGGTGAAGGTGGCGGTGGCGGTGGCGTGGGGGTGGTGGTTGCGGTGGAGGGTGGCTTTGAGGTGGAGGCCGGCGAGGTGGTGGCGGCGGCGTTTGATGTTGTGGCAGGTGACGTCGAGGGTGATGGTGGCGGGGGTGGGGCCGGTGAGGAGGTGTTCGGGTGGGGTGGTGAGGGTGAGGTCCCACATGAGGAAGTGGTGGTTGAGGGGGACGTGGTAGGCGGCGTGGGCGAGGAGGAGGCCGGTCTGGCGGATGGTTTCGGCGGCGAGGAGGGGGTCGTGGTAGCCGTCGAGGGTGGTGAAGTAGGCGTGGAGGCGGGGCCATTGGGCGGTGACGGTGAAGTGGTGGTCGGCGCGGGGGGTCCAGTGGGTGAGGAGGACTTCGCTGATGGCGGCGCGGTGGACGTAGTGGCGGGGGACGGTGGTGGTGAGGGTGGGGTCGGGTGGGGTGGGGGGTGTGGTGGGGTGGGGGGTGGTGGTGGACGTTCCCGGGGCGGGGAACGTGTGGGTGGTCATGGTGGTTCCTCCTGGGCCGGGTGGGTGGGGTCGGGGTGTGAAGGGCGTGGTCAGGGCTGTGAAGATACATACCATCCGGTTTAATCTCTAGCGGTAGCTGGTGTTCCGCTTCTGTGGTTGTCGGAGGGGTTTCGTCCGTTTGCTGGTGTGGCCTGGTGGGGGTTGGGTGGGGCTGCAGTGGGGTGCGGGGGTTTCTCGAGTGTGTCTCGAGTGGGGCGGCTGACGATGGGCCGGGTCCTGGGTGGTGGTTGGCCGTGGGGCTGGCAGTGGTGGGTCGGGGACAGGGGCTGAGAGGGGTTCGTGCTTGTTGCGGGTGCGGCCGGATTGTGTGGTGGCCGGTCGTGGGTGTGGTGGTGTGGGTGTGCTGGGGAAGGGGCAGGGCGGATGGATGGCGGGCATCGGGTGTGGCGGGTGGAGCGTGGCCAGGCCGGTGCGGAGGAGTTGGCCGCGTTGGCGGCGGTGCTGCTGGCGGTGCGGGCCCGTGCGGGCGAGCCGGGTGCGGCGCGGCCGGTTCTGGGCTGGCGCTGGTGGGCGCGGCGGGCTGCTTATGCGCCGCCGGGCAGCTGGCGGTGAACTCGTTCTGGGTGCCGCCGGGCAGTTGGCGGTGAGCTTGTTGTGGGTGCCGTCGGGTGGTTGGCGGTGAGCTTGTTGTGGGTGCCGTCGGGTGGTTGGCGGTGAGCTTGTTGTGGGTGCCGTCGGGTGGTTGGCGGTGAGCTTGTTGTGGGTGCCGTCGCTGTGTGGTGTTTAAGGGGTGGTGAGAGGGATGGGTGAGGGCCGCCCGCCGGGAGTGTCCGGTCAGGCAGGGGGGGTTGTGTCCGCCCCCGGTGCCTGCGCCGTCCGCCGCCGGGGGTCAGGGAGGGTGGTGTGTGGGGGCCGTCGGCGGGGTGTGTGCCGTTTGGTGGCTGGTGGGGTGCCGGTCTTGGGGTGTGGCCTGTGCCGCCGGGTGGTGGCCTGGGAGTTGGCTGTGGGTGTGTTGAGGGTGTGCTGTGAGGGGGCGGGTGGCGTACTGGCCGCCGGATCAGCTGTGTGCGGTTTGGCGGTGGGTGGCGGTCCGGCAGCAGCCGCTGGCCCCGTTGTGCGACGCCGCCGGGTAGCTGGTCGTGGGCCGGTTGGCGGTGTGCGGTGGGTGTGCGCTCGGGTGGTGGGCGGTTGCCCGGTCTTTCGCGGGCGGGTGATGCGCCGTCCGGTGGCCGGTGGCCCGCTGCGGGCTGTAGGTCAGGCTGGGCGCCGCCGTGCGGTGGCGGCTGGTGGTGGGCTGGGTGCCGCCGTCCGGATGGTGTACCGCCGGGCAGCGGTGACCGGCCGCGCGTCCACCGTCAACCACCCGGCGCCTGCCGTCGATCTCCCGGCGCTCGCCGTCAACCCCCCGGGGTGTGCCGTCGATCTCCCGGCGCTCGCCGTCAACCACCCGGCGTGTGCCGTCAATCACCCGGTGTCCGCCGTCGATCTCCCGGCGCTCGCCGTCAACCACCCGGTGTCTGCCGTCAATCACCCGGTGTCCGCCGTCGATCTCCCGGTGTCTGCCGTCGATCTCCCGGCGCTCGCCGTCAACCACCCGGTGTCTGCCGTCGATCTCCCGGTGTCCGCCGTCGATCTCCCGGTGTCTGCCGTCGATCTCCCGGCGCTCGCCGTCAACCACCCGGTGTCTGCCGTCGATCTCCGGGCGCTCGCCGTCAACCCCCCGGGGTGTGCCGTCGATCTCCCGGCGCTCGCCGTCAACCACCTGCCGTGTGCCGTCAACCACCCGGTGTCCGCCGTCGATCTCCTGGTGTCTGCCGTCGATCTCCCGGCGTGCGCTGTCGGCCGTCTGGTGCGGGCTGCGGGCAGGCCTGTGCTGACCGTCCGCTGCCGGGGGTGTGCTGTCGGGTGCCGGGCGGGTGCTGTCGGCTGCCTGCTGCGCGGCGCTGTCTGCTGTCGGCTGGCTGGCGTCTGCCGTCCCGTGCTGGCGGGTGCGTGCCGTTTACTGCCTGGTGCGTGCCGTTCACCGCCGGGCGGGTGCTGTCGGCTGTCGGCTGGCTTGCGCCTGCCGTCCCGTGCTGGCGTGCGTCTGCCGTCCCGTGTTGGCGGGTGCGTGCTGTTCACTGCCTGGTGCGTGCCGTTCACTGCGGGGCGTGTGCTGTCGGCTGGCTGGTGCCTGGTGTCCCGCTGTGTGTGGTCCGTTGCTGCCGGGCGTGCGCTGCCGGTTGGCGGGTGGCGGTTGGCGGGTGGCGGTGGTGGGGGGGTGAACCGGTTGGCGGGGTGGTCCGTGTTTCTTTGAGGGTTGTGGTGTGGGGTGGGGGGTTGTTGAAGGTGGGCGGGGTGTTGGTGATGTTCTGTGTCGGGGAAGGGATGGGTGTGTGATGGCGGGTACGGGGGATGGTGGAGGGCCGGCTGATATCCGGGGCCGGGTGGCGGAGTTGGGGGCGGTGCGGGCGCGGGCGGTGGCCGGTCCGGGGGAGGAGGCGACGGCGGCGCAGCATGCGCGGGGGAAGCTGACGGCGCGGGAGCGGATTGCGCTGTTGCTGGATGTGGGGTCGTTTTGTGAGGTCGGGCAGTTGCGGCGGCACCGGGCGAGCGGGTTCGGGCTGGAGGGGAGGCGGCCGTATACGGATGGTGTGGTGACGGGCTGGGGGACGGTCGAGGGCCGTACGGTGTTCGTGTACGCGCATGATTTCCGGATTTTCGGCGGTGCGCTGGGTGAGGCCCATGCGGAGAAGATCCATAAGATCATGGATATGGCGATCGCGGCGGGGGCGCCGCTGGTGTCGCTGAACGACGGTGCGGGGGCGCGGATCCAGGAGGGGGTGGCCGCGCTGGCCGGGTACGGGGGGATCTTCCAGCGCAATACCAGGGCCTCGGGTGTGATTCCGCAGATCAGTGTGATGCTCGGTCCGTGTGCGGGGGGCGCCGCTTACAGTCCGGCGCTGACCGATTTCGTGTTCATGGTGCGGGAGGTTGCGCAGATGTTCATCACCGGCCCGGAGGTGGTGAAGGCGGTGACGGGGGAGGAGATCTCCCATAACGGGCTGGGCGGTGCGCAGGTGCACGGTGAGACGTCGGGGGTGGCGCATTTCGTCTATGACGATGAGCAGACGTGTCTGGCGGAGGTGCGGTATCTGCTGTCGATGCTGCCGTCCAACAACCGGGAGCCCGCTCCGCGGGTGCCGTGTGCTGATCCGGCTGCCCGGCGCTGTGAGGGGCTGCTGGACCTGGTCCCGGCGGACGGCAACCGCCCCTATGACATGGCGCGGGTGATCGAGGAGATCGTCGACGACGGTGAGGTGCTGGAGGTCCATGAGCGCTGGGCCCGCAACATCATCTGTGCGCTGGCGCGTCTGGACGGCCGGGTCGTCGGTATCGTCGCCAGCCAGCCGCAGGTGCTGGCGGGGGTGCTGGACATCGAGGCCTCGGAGAAGGCCGCCCGGTTCGTGCAGATGTGTGACGCGTTCAATATTCCCCTGGTCACGCTCCTGGACGTGCCCGGCTTCCTGCCCGGGGTGGGCCAGGAGCACGGCGGGATCATCCGGCACGGCGCGAAGCTGCTGTACGCGTACTGCAATGCCACCGTGCCGCGGATCTCGCTGGTGCTGCGCAAGGCGTACGGCGGCGCCTACATCGTGATGGACAGCCAGTCCATCGGCGCGGACCTGGCGCTGGCCTGGCCGACCAACGAGATCGCCGTGATGGGCGCGGAGGGCGCGGCCAATGTCATCTTCCGGCGGCAGATCGCGGGCGCGGCCGATCCCGAGGCGATGCGGCAGAAGATGGTCAAGGAGTACAAGTCGGAGCTGATGCACCCCTATTACGCCGCCGAACGCGGCCTGGTCGACGATGTCATCGACCCCGCCGACACCCGTGAGGTCCTCATCGCCTCCCTGGCGATGCTGGACACCAAGCACGCCGACCTGCCCTCCCGCAAGCACGGCAACCCGCCGCAATGACGGACACAACCCCCCACTCCCACCCCCCGGCCAACCGCACGCCAGGTCTGTTATCCCGGCCCGGCACCCCCCATTATCCCGGTGAACGCCCGTTTGCGCTGGCTTGTTTTTCCTGTGTGCCCGCCACCGGCCCCTACGCTGTCCCCGGGCCGCCACCGCCCCCGGGACAGCGAAAGGGCAGGTCACAGCCGTGGAAGGAGAGGCGGCGGCGGGACGGGAGGCCGCCGCGGCAAAACAGCACAACTGGTTTGCTGTTGACAAACCGTGCGGACTGTTTTGTACTCGGTGTCACATGGCAGCGCACTCGTCTAGGGGGACAACGGCGTGCAGATCGACGTACTGGGCATATTGGACGTCAGGGAGACCGGGGTCTCCATCGCTCCCACCGCGCCGAAACCCCGGCAGGTGCTCGCGCTGCTGGCGCTGCACGCCGACCAGGTGGTGCCGGTCTCCGCGCTCATCGACGAACTGTGGGCGGGCCGCCCGCCGCGCAGCGCACGCACCACGCTGCAGACCTACGTGCTGCAACTGCGTGACCTCATCACCCTCGCGCTGGACAAACAGGCCTCCGCCGCCGAAGGGCCCCGCCGCAGCGCCAAGGACGTCCTGGTCACCGCGCCCGGCGGCTACATGCTCATCTCCGGCGAGGACGGCGTCAGCGACGTCCGCGAGTTCGAACGGCTCGCCGGGCAAGGCTACCGCGCCATCGACGCCGGCGACTTCCCCGGCGCCTCCCGCCTGCTGCGCGAGGCCCTCGCCCTGTGGAGCGGGCCCGCCTTCGCCGACGTGCAGACCGGCGCCCGCCTGGAGATGGAGGCCAAGCGGCTGGAGGAAAGCCGCCTGTGCGCCCTGGACCAGCGCATCGAAGCCGACCTGCGCCTGGGCCGCCACCGCGAACTGCTGGCCGAACTCACCGTCCTGACCAGCCGTTACCGCGCGCATGAGAACCTGCACGCCCAGTTCATGCTCGCCCTGCACCGCTCCGGGCGGCGCGGGGAGGCCCTGGACGTCTACCACCGCCTGCGCTCCACCCTGGTACGCGACCTGGGCCTGGAGCCCTCCGCACGGCTGCGCCGCCTGCAGCAGTCGATCCTGGTGGCCGCCCCGGAGACCCCGCTGGCCGCCGAGGCCGGGCAGCCCGCCGCGCTGCCGCTGTCCTCGGCCTCCTCCGGCCGCACCACCCGCACCGCCAGCGACGCCCGCTGCCCCTAGGAAAACCCGGGCGGCCCCGCACACGGCCCGCAACGGCCCCGCCGCTGCCGCCCGCGCGGCGGCAGCGGCCCACCCCCACCCCCACCCCCGCCCCCCGGGTGCAGGCCCCTGGGACCCCAGCAGCGGCCAGCCCCGCACCACCGGGCCAAGTCACCGCCCGGCAGCTGGCGTTCACCGAGCCGCGCAGCCCCCGGCACCCCCGCCGCGCCGCGGCCAGCGCGCCACCGCCCCCGACAGCGGCCGGGCACCACACACTCCGCCCAGAGCCGGGCCACGGGCACCCGCCGCCCCCGCCCGGACCGCCGGGCCATCAACAGCCCCGCCCGCCGGTGCCCCACGGCCAGCCGCCCCGCTGCCCGCCCTCACCCGAGAGCGCGGCCCCCGGCGGCGCCAGGCGCCGCGGGCATCCCGGCACGGGCCCTCATCCGCCAGCCCGGCCGCCCCGCCCGCACGTCCCGCCGTACGCGAGAGCACCGCGCACCCCCCGCGCCCGGGGGGAAGGAGGCAACTGCGCCGCCCCACCGGACGCGGGGGGTGCCGCGGCGCGGGCGGTGCCGCGGTGCGGGCGGTGCCGCGGGCTGGCGCGGGAGCGCACCCGGCCAGCGCCTCCCCGGCGAACGCGCCGACGAGGCCGTCCCGTTCAAGCCCCCCCTCACCGCCTGCCCGCCTGCCCGCCTGCCCGGTCCTGCCTGGTCCTGCCTGGTCCTGCCTGGTCCTGCCTGGTCCTGCGCACCGGCTCGGTCCACGGCAGGCAGAGCGACGGCACCGCCCCGCTGACCGCGCCCGCCCTGCCGGTCCGGGCGGGACCGGGGGCCGCCACCGGGCGGCCCCCTTTTTAGCCGTTGGCCAGGCCGGGTTCGCCCCGCCATATATGAAACCGCCCAAGCGGTTTGTTAGTCTGGTGTGCGCGGCTCCCCGCACGGCCGTGCCCGCGTCGGCCTGCCCTTTGGCGCGCACAGCACCCGGCCATCCTAGGTGTACGTTGCAAGGGGCATGAGGTGCCGGTGTCTTTGCCGGCTTTCGGCATCGCGTTGCCCAGGAGGCAGCACATGGTCAAACAGGAACGGGCCGCGCGTACGCGGCGTTCACTGATCCGGGCCGCGGCCGAGGTGTTCGCCGAGGTGGGCTTCGTCCCCGCGTCCCTGGGCGCCATCAGCAAACGGGCCGGGGTCAGCAACGGGGCACTGCACTTCCACTTCGCCAACAAGAACATGCTCGCCGAAGCGGTCGAGGCCGAGGCCGCCGAGACCGTGCGCCGCCTGACCGAAGGGGTACGGGCCCGCCAGGACGACCCCCTGCAGTCCGTGGTGGACGCCACCCACGAACTGATGGGCCACCTCGCGGGCGACGTCGTCGTACGCGGCGGCTTCGGACTCGCCGGCGACATCGCCCGCCGTACCGAGTCCCCGCTGCGCAAGGAGTGGCAGCGCTGGGTCGAGGACAGCCTGCGCCGCGCCGAACGCAGCGGCGCGCTCGCCCAGGGCGTCTCCTGGGCGGACGCCTCCCGGGTCATCGTCGCCGCCACCGTGGGCCTGGAAGTCCTCGGCGGCACGGACGCCTCCTGGCTCTCCCGGCAGAACGTCACCCGCTTCTGGGAACTGCTGCTGCCCCGGCTCACCGACCGCCCCCAGGCGGGCACCCTGGTGTCCTCCGGCTCCGCGGCACCCGCCCCCCACGGCCACCTTCCCGCCTGACCCCCCACCCCTACCGCCAGCCAGCCCCCCCCTCAACACCGCTACCCCGCAAGGCAGTTGACGATCCATCAGGGATCGCCCCGGCCAGATGAAAATACAGGGTGCGCGGTTTAGTTTCCCCGGCAGGCCCGGCAGGCCCGGCAGGCCCGGCAGGCCCGGCAGGCCCGGCAGGCCCGGCAGGCCCGGCAGGCCCGGCAGGCCCGGCAGGCCCGGCAGTCTCGCTGGCGTGGGGGTGTCGCCGGGCCGGGGGAGAGGCCCGCGGACCCGGCCCTGCCCCATCCCCCCTTGCTTCATCCCCGCCCCCGGTGTGAGGGGTGTCACCGGTGCGCGCTACGGTGCCAGCCGGACCGGAGCCAGGAAGCGGACCGGGCCTGCCCGGGCTGGGCCCCGAAGGGGCTGCGGCGGGGGTCCCGATAACGCGGAAACCGCCGCAAGCGGCGGGGAGCGCAGTATACCCGCCGAGGGTGGCCGTCTGTGAGGAGAAAGCTTTTCTAGTCGCCGTCGCGTTATTTTCGGCCAATTCCTCAGGGCTTCCTTCTGTGTTTCTCTAATTACGGCTGCCGCACCGCCTGGTCTTTGAGGATTACTCAAATGCCGCTGAAGGAACCGATGCCTCCGGCGTAGTTCGGATAGCGTGCGAGTTCGCCGACGACTTTCCGCCATCGGGAGTGCCCGACGACGAACGGAGGGAACCATGGAGATTCAGGTCTTGGGTCCGCTGTGTGCCGCCGTGAACGGGGACTCGATCGTCCCGACCGCTGGGAAGCCCCGACAGGTTCTCGCCCTGCTCGCCCTGTACCCGAGCCGCGTCGTCCCCGTGTCGACGCTGATGGAGGAGATCTGGGGGACCGACCTGCCGCAGAGTGCGATGACCACCCTGCAGACCTACATCATGCAGCTGCGCCGCTGCCTGGGCACCGCCATGGGGCCCGGCGCCCCGGGCGGCGCTGCGAAGAACGTCCTGGCCACCCGGCACGGCGGCTATCTGCTGCAGATACCGCCGGAGTCGGTGGACGTGCACACCTACGAGCGTCTGGTCGCCGAGGGCCAGGAAGCCTTCGACGAGGGCGAGGACGAACGTGCCGCCCGCAGCTTCCGCCAGGCGCTGGCCCTGTGGCAGGGCCCGGCCCTGGTCGACGTACGCCTCGGGCCGGTGCTGGCCATCGAGGTCACGCGGCTGGAGGAGTCGAAGCTGGTGACCACCGAGCGGCGCATCGACGCCGACCTGCGGCTGGGCCGCCACGCCGAACTCATCGCCGAGCTGACCGACCTGATCGCCCGTCACCCGCAGCACGAGGGCCTGCACGCGCAGGCGATGGTCGCCCTGTACCGGTCCGGGCGGCAGGCCTCCGCCCTGGACGTCTACCGCAAGCTGCGCGAGGGACTGATCGAGGAACTCGGCGTGGAGCCCTCCCCGCAGTTACAGCGTCTGCACCAGGCCATGCTCTCCGTCGACCCCGAACTCGACGTGATGGCCGGGCCGCGCCGCGGCTCCACCTTCGACCGGTACGCCGCCTAGCCCCCCGCCCCCGCCCCTGCCCGCGGCACTCGCCTCCGCCCTGCGCCCTGCGGCCCTGTGCCGTGCGGGCCTGTGCCGTGCGGGCCCGGCCCCGGTTCCCGGCCCTCCCCGGGAACCGGCCCGCCACGGCCCGCACGGCACAGGCCCGCACCCCACCCCCAACCCCCACCGCCAACCCCCAACCTCACCCCCACGACCCGCCCCTAACCCCCACCCCACCCCGCCCCCCACCCCTGCCCCCCACGGCCCGCCCCCGCGTCCCCCAGCCCCGGGTGAGACCAATTCCCGCGCCCCTTGGGCGACGTGAGCCCCTCACCCCTGGCGCGTCCTCAGTCCCGCCCTCCCGCGCGTGACCCGGGCCCGTCTGCCTCCCCCCTCTCACACTTTTCTCCTCCCTTTCACGCCCGCGCCTTCCTCTCACGCCCACCGCCCGTCACATTCCCGCGCCCTCCGCAACCCCGCCTCAGGGCGCCGGTGGGCGCGCGGGCCCGGGCCTCGGCCTGGTCTCGAGCGTGATTCGAGGGGGGACGGTGATGCTCGAACCCTGCCCGCCGTGGCGGGAGGAACAAGCGCGAGGGCCACGCGAGAAAGGGGAGGCCGTGTCGGACGAACCGCCAGTGCGGCTGCACTGTTTCGCCCGCTCCGGTGAGGGCGTGTCCGTCTTCGACGGCTGGGCGGCGCGCGTGGGCCCGGGCGTCGAACCGGTGCCGGTGCGGGTGCCGCCCAGCACCGCACCGCACCCGGTGCACCCGGTGCACCCGGCGGGGCCGGTGAGCAGGGCCGAGCCGCTGCTCGCGCAGGTGCTGCCGCGCATCACCGCGGCCCGCGGCGGCTGCTTCGTCCTGTACGGGCACGGCCTGGGCGCGATGATCGCGCTCACCGTGACCCGGGCCCTGCACGAGGCGGGCCTGCCGGGCCCGGCGCTGCTCGCGGTGGGCGCCTGCCCGCCGCCGCGTGCGCTGCCCGACGCGCGGCGGGCCACGGACGCCGAACTGCTGCACCTGTTCGCCGGTGCCACCGTGCCGCCCGCCAGCGATGAGGGGATCTTCCTGCGGGCCATGCTGCCGGTGCTGCGCGCCGACCTGCAACTGGCTCAGGACCTCACCGAGAAGGCCCGCGCCCCGCTGGCGCCGGGCCCGCTGACCACCCCGGTCCTGGTGATCGCCGCGCCGCGCGGCCCGCTGGCCGGACCGGCGGCCAGCGGCTGGCGCCAGGTGACGCGGGGGCCCGTGCGCTCGCGCACCGTGCCCGGGCACCACGTCTTCGCGCGCGGCGGTGGTGAACTGCCCCGCCTGCTGGGCCGGGCCTGCCGCGTCGCCCGCCGGCTCACCCCCCAGCCCGCGCCCATCGGCTGACCGGGCGTGCCGCACCCGGCCGGGACCCGGGCTGCGGCACCCCCGCCCCCGCCCCCCCCCTTTTTTTCGGGGCCGCCACGACCGGCGGCCCCTGCCCCCGGGGCCGGTGCCCTGTGACGAAAACGAGGTGTTCAGATGTCTGGTGAGCGAGTCGGCACCGTGACACACCAGGCCCGCGTGGTGACCCACCAGGCCCGCGTGGCCGCGCCCGCCGGTGTGGTCTACGCCGTGCTGGCCGACGCGGCGACGATGCCGCTGTACTTCCCCCCGAGCATCCACGTCGAGCGGCTCCACTTCGACGGCGCGCAGGAACGCCTGCGGGTGTGGACCCTCAACGACGGCCAGCTGACCGCCTGGACCGCCTGGCGTCACCTCGACCCCGTCGAGCGGCGCATCACCTTCCGCCAGGACCTGCCCTCCAGCCCGCCCAGCCAGCTGCACGGACAGGTCAGCCTGCGCGACGAGGGCGCCCGCGGCACCGTCCTGGAGATGCGCTACGGCCTCACCGGCGCCGCCGGTCTGCCCAACTGCCCGCCCTCAGCGCACCAGGCCGCCAGCGGCGATCCCTGCAGCCGGCTGACCGGGCTGAAAAGCTTCGCCGAGCACTGGACCCGCCTGGACGACCTGGTGCTGTCCTTCGAGGACTCCATCCGCATCAACGGCCCCGCCGAACTGGCCTACGACCTCCTCTACCGGGCCGCCGACTGGCCCGGGCACATCCCGCACATCACCCGCGCCGACCTCGACGAGGACACCCCCGGCGTGCAGCGCCTGACCCTGCACACCCTGACCGAGGACGGCCCCGCCACCACCACCTCGGTACGGCTGTGCTTCCCGCACGCCGGCCGCATCGTCTTCAAACAGACCACGCCCTGGGCGCCGCTTGCCGCCCACACCGGCGAGTGGTCCATCATCCCGGACGAGAACGGCGTGACCGTCACCTGCCAGCAGAGCGTCGTGCTGCGCGAGGACCCCCTCACCGCCGCACCGGGCACAACCACGCACCTGGCCTTCGCCCGCCGCCGGGTACGCACCCTGCTCGGCAGACACAGCCAGGCCCTGCTCACCCTGGCCAAACAGCACGCCGAAAGCGCCGTACGCATGCTGTAACCCCCGCCCCGCACCCCGCCCCGCACCCCGCCCACGCCGCGCCCGCGCACCGCCGGACGATCCCCACACCGCCGGGAAGACCCCCCCACGGCCGGGGAAGATCCGCACACGGCCGGGGAAGATCCCCACGGCTGGGGGAGATCCCCACGGCTGGGGGAGATCCGCACGGCCGGGGAGATCCGCGCCCCCGTCTTTTGGTCCACGCCCGGCGGGGAAATTCCGCAGGAATCCTCAAGGCGCCGAATTCCCGGCCCGGACTTTCAATGGGCTAAACCTGTTGCGGGTATTTGCCGGTCAGCGGCGTTGGCCACCGGCGGGAGGCAGGCAATGCCCGCGAGCGGGCGCGGGGCTGGCTCATTTACGCCCTGTCTCTCGCGTCCTGCTCGGGTACCGCTGTATAACCGCTCGGGGAAACGGACTTCGGGTGCGTACTGCCATTAGCGTGCTCATTCCGGCCGATCACCGGGAGGGTGGCCGGTCACCGGGGGAGTGGCCGGTTACCGGGGGAGTGGCCGGTCCCCGGGGCCCGGGCGGGACCCGCAGGCCGGGAACCAGCCCCCCTCTCCCGCACCCCCGCACCCCGGCGTACCCTCACACCCCCGCCCCCGCACACCCCGTATCCGCCCGCCTTCTCGCGATCCGCGTCCGGAAAGGAGACAGAAGGGGAATCCGGCCTCCCGCGGCGGACCGCACCCCGGACACCATGACTGTTCACCGCCCCCCGCACGCGCCGGTCTTCGTGGTCGTCGAGGCCCCGCCCGCCGCCCGGTCCGCGCCGTGGGACCTGCACCTGCACGGCCCGCTGGACGCCGCCCGCCTGGACGGCGTCCTGGACGGTGTCCTGGACGGCCCCGCCGCCCGCACACAGGGCGCTTTCGCCTGGCGGCACCGGCTGCTGCGGCACGGCCCCGGCCACCACACCCTGCGGCTGACGTCACCGCACGGTGTGCCCGCCGAACTCGCGGGCCGGATCGCCGACCGGCTCACCGGGCCGCCGGATGCCGGGCGCCCGCTGACGCCCGCCCAGCGCGCGGCGCTGACGGGCAGCACCCGCCACGGCCACGGCTACCAGGCCATGCTGATCGAACCGGCCGCACCGGCCACCGCGGGCGGGGCGGGTGCGCTGCGCGCGGCCCTGCGTACCGTCGTGGCCGCCCATCCGCAGCTGCGCTCGCGCCTGCACACCGTCGACGGCTGGCGCACCGTCGCGGACGGGCCCGGACGGGACGCCGAGGCGGGGCTGGTGGAGGGGGAGTTCACCGACGAGGCCGGGTTCGCCGCGCTGCTGGCCGCCGCCGGCCGCACCCTGAACGCCCACGGCGGCCCGCAGCTGTGCCTGCTGCGGGCCGCGGACCGCCGGCCGGGCGGGCCGCGCCCCGACCGGCTCGCCGTCGTGGCCCATGACCTCGCCGTGGACGCCGCCTCCTGGCCCATCCTGCTGCATGACCTGACCACCGCCCTTCGCCACGGCCCGGACACGGCCGCAGCACCGCCCCCCGCGCCCCCCGCGCCGCCGGGCGCGGCTGCGGGTGCGGTGGCCGACTGGGTCGGCGAACTGCGCCAGCTGGCCCGGCACGCCGCCGAGACCCGGCACTGGAGCACCATCGCCGAACGCCGCCTGCACGCCGCCCGCCCCACCACGCCCGGACCCGCCCCGGGTGCCCCCCGGGACACCGCCCGGGACACGGTCCCGGTACCCGCCCCCCACCTTCTCCCGCCCGGCACCCCCGCCCCCGGCTCTCCTACGGCCCCGCAGCCCACCGCTTACGGCACCCCCGCCCCGGCCGTGCTCACCGGGCCCGGCGCGGCGGCCGCCGGGCCATCCGGTACGGGCCCGCGACGCCACGCCCGGTTCACGCTGGGCGAGGAGGCCACCGAGCGGATCACCCGGCACCTGCCCGAGCGGCTCGCGCTGACGGCCGCTCAGGTACTGACCGGTGTGTTCGCGCTGGCCGTGGCCCGCTGGCAGCACGGCGACGAGGCCGTCTTCGACGTGTGCGGTGACCCGCGCGCCGAACGCCTGGGCCTGCGCCGCCAGGTGGGCCGCCTGATCGACCCCTATCCCGTCCACCTCACCCTCACCCCCGGCCTCCCCCCGCTGGCCCAGCTCACCGCCCTGGCCGGGCCGCTGGCCGCCAGCGCGGGCCGCGCCGAGGGCGGCGCGGGCTTCGGCGCCTGCCGCGAGTTCAGCCCCGACCCCCTGCTGCGCCGCCTGCTGCGCACCCTGCCGCCCGCCCCGGTCTGCCTGGTGCTGCCCGCGCCCGGCGACCACCTCCCCGACCTCGCCCGGCCCCTGCCCGGCGGCCCGCCCGCCCGGCCCGCCCACCGGGTCCAGGTCCGTGCCCGCACCAGCGACGGCGCCCTGCACCTCCACCTGGACTGGACCGACGACCCCGCCCACGCCATCACCGGCAGCCGCGTGGCCGCCCTCGCCCGCCACCTGCGCACCCTGCTGGAGGAACTGGCCGCCGCCGCACCCCCGCGGCCCCGGCCCGCCCCCTACCCCGCCACCCCCCAGCAGGCGGCCCTCTACCGCGGCGGCGACGCCCGCCCGGGCACCGCAGGCCACGTCGAACAGCTCCTGTGGGACTGGCACGGCCCGCTCGACCTGCAGCGCTTCACCGCCTCCTGGCAGTCCGTCTTCGACCGCGAAAGCGTGCTGCGCACCGCGTTCACCGGCGGCAGCGACCCGCAGCTGGTCACCCACGAGCAGGCCGCCTGCGAGATCACCCGCCGCACGGTCACCGGCGCCGACTGGCCCGCCCTGCTCGAACACGACCGGCTGCGCGGCTTCGACCTGCGCCGCCCCGGCGCCCTGCGGCTGACCCTGCTGCACCCCGAACCCGGCCCGGGCACCCGCCCCGCGGCGTCCTGCCGGATCCTGGTCACCTACCACCGGGCCCTGCTCGACCCCGCCAGTACGCACCTGCTGCTGCGCCAGTTCTACCGCGCCTACCTCGCCGGCGGCACCCTGCCCGGCGGCCAGCGCCGCCCCGACCTGCGCGACTACACCGCCTGGCTCGCCGCCCAGGACCCCGGCCCCGCCCGCGCGTTCTGGGCGGCCCACGCACCCCCGCCCGGCGCCGCCACCACCCCCGCCCACCTCACGGCCGCCCCCCACACCCCGACCGCCCCCCTCCCCGGCGGCGGTACGGGCCGCACCCGGCTGCGCCTGGACCCGGCCGAGACCGCCCGCCTGGCCCACTGGGCAGCCGCGTTCGGCGCCACCGAGTCCAGCGTGCTGCAGACCGTGTGGGCCCTGCTGCTCTACCGCGCCCGCCCCACCCCCACTGCGGGGGCTGTCCCGGTGAGCTTCGCGGTGACCGTGCCGGGCCGCGGCATCCCCCTGGACGGCGTGGCCCGGATGCCGGGACCGCTGCGCAACCCGCTGCCGGTGTCCGTCGAGGTCGACCCCGCCGGCACCGTCTCCGGCCTGCTGCGCCGCCTGCGGGACCGCGCCCTGGACCTGGCCGCCTACGAATGGGTGCCCGCCGACTGGATCCACACCTGGGCCCGCCGCACCACCGGCCTGACCACCGGCACCGCCCTCGTCTTCGAGGACCCGCCGCACCCGCTGGACGGCCTGGCCCCGGCGCTGGCCGCCCGCGGCCTGGACGCCAGCTTCCCCCACCCCCTGCCCGCCCGCTGCGGGCCCCCCTTCACCCTCCTCGCCCACCACGACCCCCACGGCGGCCTGGACCTGACGGCCGTGTACGACCCGGCCGTGTTCGACGAGGACAGCGCCGCCGCCCTGCTCGCCCACAGCGCCCTGCTGCTGCGCGCCCTGCCCCGCTCGGCGGGCGAGTCCACCACCGTCCAGCACGCCCTGGACCTGCTCGCGGACCGCCCCGTCCCCCGCCCGGCCCCGCACCCAGAGGCCGTCCCCGGCCCGCTGACCCTGCTGCGGGCCGCCCGGCCGGGCCTTGAGGCGGGCACGGTCGTACTGATCCCGCCCCCGGGCGCACCCGCCGACTGCTACGAGACCCTGGCCCGCACCTACCGCGGCCCCCAGCAGCTCCTGCTCCTGACCCGCCCCCGGCCCGGCCCGCCGCGCACCCTGACCCCGCCCGCCCGCGGGCCGGTGCTGCTGGCCGGGTACTCCGGCTCCGGCCACCTGGCCTGCGGCCTGGCCCAGCACCTGACGGCCCAGGGCTGGCCCGCGCCCCGCACCGTCGTGGCCGGGCGGGCCGACGCCGAAGGCGCCCGCCACCTGGCCGCCGCCCTGGCCGCCGCCACCGCACCGGCCCCCTGACCGCAGCCCGCCCGCAGCCCCAACTCCACGCGTTATTCACCGCTGTTCGAGCGTGCCTCGTCCGCACCTGTGCAGGGTGGGCTGTGACACGGGTCACCCCGCCCGGTGTCGGCAGCCCCGGTCATCACGCCAGCCGGCCGAGCAGGAGGATCAGGATGTACGACACCGACGACGAGGCCACCAGCACCACCACCAGCACCAGCAGGAGCGCCCGGGTCTCCGGCCCGGCGCCGCGGGCGTGCCCGCACCGTGTGCCGCCGCTGCGGCTGGCCGGGATCGACGAGGACGACACCTTCGAACCCCACCTCGTACGCGGCATCGACTAACCGCCCCCCCCGCGCGTCCTGGGCAGCCTCAAGGGGCCCGCGAGCGCACGGTGCCAGCCTGGCCAGGACCAGCCCCCGCAAGGGGGCGGGGAGACCGGCACCGGCACGGGAACATCCAGAAGGGGCGTCATGAGGCAGTGGGCGAGGGACGGACGCCAGTACCTGGCCCGCTACGTGCGCCCGCTGTGGCGGTCGCTGGCCCTGTTCGGGTCCCTGTACTGCGATCCGCGGGTCCTGAAGGAACTGTCACCGCCCCCGCCCCCGCCTGCCTGGCCGGGGCCGGGGCTGCTGGCGTGGTCGGCCCCGGCGGGCGGGCCGCCGCCCGCCCACCCCGAGCGGCTGTGCGAGCACGTGCCGCTGTCGGAGGCGGAACGGCGCTACGCCGCCGAGGTGTGGCCCCCGTACGGCAGCGGGCAGCGGCCGGGACCCTAGCAGGGTGCCGGGGCACTGAGGACGGTGCCGGGACCCTGGCAGGGTGCCGGGGCCCTGCGTACGGTGCCGGGGCCCTGGCAGGGTGCCGGGTTTCAGACGGTGGTGATGACCTCGTCGCTTTCCAGGCGCGGTCCGCGTGGCAGCCAGGCGTCGGGGCCGGGCCGGCCGATGTTGACGATCATCAGCGGGGTGTGGTCGTCGTCGAGGAACTCCTTGCGTACGCCGGTGGCGTCGAAGCCGCTCATCGGGCCGGCGGCCAGGCCCGCGGCGCGGATGCCGATGATGAAGTAGGCGGCCTGCAGGGCGGCGTTGAGCAGGGCGGAGTGCTCGCGGGCCGGGCGCTGTGCGTAGATGAGGTCCTTGGCCTGCGGGAAGTGCGGGAGCAGCCGGGGCAGTTCGTGGTGGAACTCGTTGTCGGCGGCGAGGATGGCGGTCAGCGGGGCGGTGGCGGTCTTGGGCGCGTTGCGTTCGCTCATGTAGGGCACCAGGCGGGCGCGGGCCTGGGGGGAGCGGACCAGGACGATGCGCAGCGGGCACTGGTTGTGCGCGGTCGGCCCGTACTTGACCAGGTCGTAGATGGCCTGGATCTGTTCGTCGGTGACCGGTTCGTCGGTGAAGGTGTTGGCGGTGCGGGCCTGGCGGAACAGCAGGTCCTGCGCGGCGGCGTCCAGGGTGAGGTGCATCGCGGTGTGCGGCCTTTCGGGTCGGGTCGGGGCGGGCCGCTGCCGCGCCGCCTGGTGCCCGGCCGTGTGCGGGCCGGGTGAGGAACAGACTGAGGAAGGGCGGCGCGGCGGCGGCCAGAGCGAGTGGAAACAAAGGGGGCGGGGGCGGGGGTGTCAGGTCACCATTCGATCAGGGCGAACCCGGCTGCCATGCCGCCGCCGAATCCGGCGATGAGGATGAGGTCGCCGCTGTGGAAGGCGCCCTGGCGGGCGGCGGTGTCCAGGGTGAGGGGGATGGAGGCGGCGCCGGTGTTGGCGTAGTGCTGAAGGGTCTGGTGCATGCGGGCGCGGGGCAGGGCCAGGGCGGCGAAGACGTCGTCGAGGAGGACGCCGTTGGCCTGGTGGGGGACGAAGTGGCGGATGTCGTCGGGGACGACTCCGGCCTCGTGGAGGAACTGCTTGGCCAGCGGCGGCAGGTAGTCGTTGACGAAGCGGCGGACCTCGCGTCCGATCATCGTGAAGTAGTGGGCGCCCGCGGTGACGGAGTCCTCGTCGGCGGGCTGGCGGCTGCCGCCCGCGGGCACCGCGATCAGGTGGGACATCTCGCCGAAGGTGTGCAGCTGGGTGTGGCGGACGCGGGCGCCGTGCGGGGCGGGGCCCAGGACCATGGCGCCCGCGCCGTCGCCGAACAGGACGACCGTTTTACGGTCGGCGGGGTTGAGGATGCGTGAGTACACGTCGGCGCCGATGACCAGGGCGTGGCCGCCGCGGCGGGCGAGGATGCCCTCGGCGGCGGACAGCGCGAAGACGGGGCCGGAGCAGACGGCGTTGACGTCGAACGCGGCCGCGCCGATCGCGCCGAGGCGCTGCTGGACGTAGACGGCGGTGGGCGGCTGGGGGCGGTCCGGGGTGGAGGTGGCGACCACGATCACGGACACTGACTCGGCGCCGATCCCGGCCGCTTCCAGGGCGGCCTGGGCGGCGTTGGCGGCCAGGTCGGAGGTGGCCTGGCCGGGCGCGGCCCAGCGGCGCTGTTTCATCGCGGTCTTGGCGGTGATCCAGGCGTCGTCGACTCCGGCTGCCGCACCGACCTCATCGTTGGTGACAATCCGGTCCGGCACATAGGCACCCGTTCCGAGGATCCTGACATCGCTCATGCGGCGGCCCTCCCTTCAAGTGGTGGAGCACGGGGTGTTCAGGTGGCGTGCGGGTGGTGCGGGGCGGGGGAACGCGGTGCACGCAGACGAAGGACACAAAAAAAGGGGCGGCCGGGCGGACACCCTCCCCCTGGTGCGGAAGAACAGCAAGGGAAAAATGGGGGGTGTCCGCCCGGCCGCGCCGCGCCGCGCGCCATGCGGTGGGCGCGGGGCGCGGGGCGTGCGGTGGTGTGGGGGTGTGTGGGGGTCAGCGGGCTTCGTAGATGCGCTTGTGGCCGTTGAGGGCGGCCAGGCGGAAGGGGCCGCTGGTCTGTTCGGGGGTGGGGTAGTGGCCGCCGTCGGTGGGGAAGGCGCGCTGGTGCAGGGTGCGGTAGGCGGCGTAGTCGACCGGGGTGCGGCGGTCGATGGCGTCGCGGTGCTGGGCGGTGCGCAGGTGCTCGCGGTAGCCGGGGACGACGGTGGCGGCGAAGAACTCCGCGACGCTGCCGGAGCCGTAGCTGAGGAAGGCCAGCGGCTGCCCGGACAGGTCGTCGGCCTGGTCCAGGAGGGCGGCAAGGCCCAGGTAGACGGAGGCGGTGTAGCTGTTGCCGATGGTGGTGTTGTAGGCGGTGGTCAGGCCGATGGCGCGTTCGATGGTGTCGGTGTCGGTGTCGGCGCCGCAGTAGTTGAGCAGGTGGCGGTGGGCCTTGTAGGCCATCTTGGTGAAGGGCTGGTGGTAGCAGAACGCGGCGAACTCCTCCAGGGGGCGGCCGCCTTGTTCGGTGTAGTCCTTGAAGCTGCCCTCGACGGCCTGGAGGTAGGCGCTGATGGATTCCTGTCCGTCGACGAGGGCGGCGTCGCGGTAGTTGGGCCGCCAGAAGTCCATGACGTCCGCGGTGAACAGGCCGGAGGGTTCCTCGATGCGCAGCAGGTGCGGGTCCAGGCCGACCAGCATGGCCACCGCGGCGGCGCCCTGGGTGGCCTCGCCGGGGCTGTCCAGTTCGTACTTGGAGACATCGCTGGCGATGACCAGGACCTGCTGGGCGGGGTCGCGGCGGACCAGGCCGAGCGCGAACTGCAGGGCGGCGGTGGCGCCGTAGCAGGCCTGCTTGAGTTCCACCACGCGGCAGGCGGAGGGCAGCTGGAGCAGCGAGTGCACATACACGCCGGCGGCCTTGGCCTGGTCGATGGAGGACTCGGTGGCGAAGACGACGGTGCGGATCCGGTCGCTGCCGTGGGCGGCGAT
Source organism: Streptomyces sp. NPDC057877 (assembly GCF_042796855.1). Taxonomy (NCBI): domain Bacteria; kingdom Bacillati; phylum Actinomycetota; class Actinomycetes; order Kitasatosporales; family Streptomycetaceae; genus Streptomyces; species Streptomyces sp. NPDC057877. The sequence continues at coordinate 24,055 of NZ_JBHVMS010000009.1, read as the reverse complement.
GAGGGGGGCCGCGGCGGCGGCGCCCAGGGTGACGATGTCCTCGTCGGCGGCGGGCACGCTCATCGAGTGCTGGCCGATGCCGATGTGGTACTTGCCGATCTCGGTGCCGTTGTGGGCGGCGAGTGCCGTGTGCGGCAGGACGTACTCGGTGGTCGCGAATGACAGATCGTGTATCCCGATCGCGATATCGCTGGACATGCCCTTACACACCAACCTTTACCGTCGTGTTGTCGCGTTCCAACTGCACGTGCGCGCGCATGAGTTCGCCGGGGTTCGTCTGGGCCGCCAGCAGGGACAGCTCGCCGCACAGCACGGTCGCCGCAGCGATGACGGCGAGGCGGCGGGCGTTGTGTCCGGGTTCGGCCTGGGCGCGGCAGCCGAGGCGGGCGAGGTTGGTCTCCACGAAGCCGAGGCCCTTGCCGTTGCCGACGGTGCCGACGATCAGGTTCGGCAGGGTGCAGGAGAAGTACAGGTCGCCGTCGCGGTCCTCGGCCATCGTCACGCCCTGGGAGCCCTCGACGATGTTGGCGGCGTCCTGGCCGGTGGCCAGGTAGAAGCCCAGCAGCATGTTGGCGTAGTGGGCGTTGGCGGAGCGGATCCCGCCGGCCAGCAGGGTGCCGAGGAGGTTCTTGCGGATGTTCAGCTGGACGATCTTCGCGGCGGTGGTGTGCAGGACGCCGGTGACCACGTCGCGCGGGACGAGGAGTTCGGTGACGACGTTCTTCCCGCGGCCGAGGATGCCGTTGATCGCGGTGGCTTTCTTGTCGGTGCAGTAGTTCCCGGAGATCGACCCGTAGGAGATGCCGGGGATGGTGTTGAGGAGGTGTCCCAGCAGCGCGTCGGAGGCGAGGGTGGCCATGTTGTGGCCGGAGGCGTCGCCGGTGGTGAACTCAAAGCGCAGGAACAGCAGGTTGGAGGTGATCTCGTGGCGGATGTTGACGAGTTCGGCGAACCGGCTGCCGGCGCGCACCACCTTGCGCAGTTCGTCGATGCGGGCGTGGATGGTCTGCGCGGCCGTGTGGGCGGTGCCCGCGTCGGTGGCCTCCACCAGCACCGAGCGGGTCATGCGCTCGTCGACGAGGGTGGCGACGATGCCCTGCTCGGCGAGCATGGACACCTTCGCGCCGCGGCCCACCGACGGCCACAGCGGGGACTCGTAGGTGGCCAGCGGCACCTTCGTCTCGGTGGTGGCGACGTTGCCGGTGATCCGCAGCGGCCCCACCCACCGCATCGGGACCCCGGCGATGGAGTGTGCGTCGGTCATCGTGTGCTTCCCGTCGTCGAAGAGGCGGAGGCAGGGGCGGGGCTGCGCTGGGCGAGGGTGCGGGTGTCGATGCCGCGGTCGGCGCAGAACTCGCGCAGCGAGCCGTGGATGAGCAGGTCGCAGCCCGTCAGGTCGGCGGGGGTGCGCGCGCCGAGCATGGTCTGCAGGGCGGCGAGCTGGTCGAGCCAGGACGTCAGCTGGGCGACCAGCGCGTCCACGCCGCCGTCCAGCAGGGTGCGCAGGAAGCCGCCGGAGGAGCCGACCGCGCGGGCTCCCAGCGCCAGTGCGCGGGCCACGTCCAGCGGGTGGCGTACCCCGCCGGAGGCCAGCAGCGGCAGGTCCACGTCGGCCGCGTCCAGCAGGCAGGCCGCGGTCGACTGGCCCCAGCCGTGCAGGAAGGCGTACTCGCCCAGCTCCCGGCGGCCGTTTTCGATGCGGGCGAAGTCGGTGCCGCCGCGGCCGCTGACATCGGCCGCCGCCACCCCGAGGTCCTTCAGCGTGGCCACGCTCTGGCGGCTGAGGCCGTTGCCGACCTCCTTGACGATCACCGGCACGTCGACGGCCGCGGCGATCTTCTCGATCTGCCCGGCCCAGGCGGCGAAGGACCGGTCGCCCTCCGGCATCGCGGTCTCCTGGGCGGTGTTGATGTGGATCTGCAGCGCGTTGGCGCGCAGCAGGTCCAGGGCGCGCCACACGTTGTCCACCGACGCGGTGGCGTTGACGTTCGCCATCACGAACCCGTCCGGGTTCTCCTCGCGCAGCACCTGGAAGGTGTGGGCGCAGGAGGGGTCCTTGAAGTAGGCGTTCATGGAGCCCGACGCGATCGGCACGCCGCTCGCGCGGGCGGCGATGGCCAGGTCCCGGTTGATGACACCGGTCTTGGCGCTGCCGCCGGTCATGGCGTTGATGTAGATCGGCACCGGCCAGGCCAGTCCGGCGAAGGAGGTGTCCAAGGACACCTCCTCCCGGTCGATCCCGGCCAGCGCGTGGTGGACGAAGGACACCTCGTCGAACTGGTTGGTCCCGCGATGGGTGTGCTGCTGCTCGATGGCGAGCCGGACGTGGTCGTCCTTGCGTTGAGCGCTCATTCCTCGATCCCTTCCAGGGCGGGACCCACCGGCAGGGGCAACACCCCGGCCGCGGCCCACCGTTGCCTAACCTCGTCGATCTCCCGCGGCGCCGCGGCGTCCAGCAGGGCGATCCCGCAGTCACCGCCGCCCGCCCCGGAGGGCTTGGCCGCGCCGCCGGCCGCCTCGGCCATGTCACACAGGGCGGTCAGCTTGGGCGTGAAGATGCCCAGCCCCACCTCCTGGTCCAGCCGCGCCAGCTGCCCGCGGGCCCGCCGGATCTGCGCCAGCAGCTCCGCCCGGTCGCCGCTTTCCAGAGCGCCGGCCGCGGCCCGCACACACTCCCCGGTGCTCTCGACGAACCGGCGGTGCGCGGCGGTGCCCCGCCAGGGGCGGCGGTGCAGCCCGGACACCAGCGCGGTGGTGGAGGCGGGCTCGCCGGTCCAGCCGACCTCGAAGGCCAGCCCCGCCGGCGGCGGCAGCCGCCGCACCTCGAACCCCGGCCACGGCGCGGCCAGCGCCCGCTCCAGGCCCACCCGGCGGGCCAGGTCCGTCACGAACGCCCGGTCCGGGGCCCGGTAGAGGATCCAGCCGCCCCAGGTACTGGCGGCGACATCACCGCCGGAGGACTTGGCGTCGATGGCGGCGGTGGCCAGCAGCGCCAGCCGGTAGCGGGCCTGCCGGGACAGCTCCAGCCCGGCCGCGGCGGCCACCGCCGCGACCGTCGCCACCGTCACCGCGCCGCTGGAGCCCAGCCCGTACTTGCGGCCCCGCTCGTGCAGACGGCTGCTGACCGACAGCTCCAGTCCCGGTGGCCCCAGGCCGCGTTCGGCCAGCAGCGATCCCACCGTCTGAACGGCCGCCGCCACATACGCCGCCTGGTGGGTGTCGCCGCTCAGGCGGCCCTCGTGCCAGCGCAGCCGCACCGGCTCGGGCGACAGATCGGAGCGGATGACCACCTGCGGCCCGGCACCGGGGCTGGCGCGGACGGTGACCTGCCGGTCGACGGCCACCAGGATGGCCGGGTTGCCCGGCTCCACCACCGCGTACTCACCCGCCACGAACAGCTTGCCCGGCGCGTGGCGCACCACCGTCGGCGCCGGCATCAGCCGTCCTCGCCCAGCAGCCGCGCGCCCGGCCCCGGCCCGGCGACCAGCACCGTGCCCCCAGGCGCCGCCTCCCGCACCGCGCGGGCCACCTGCTCGGCCTGCGCGCGGTGGCACAGCACCTTCACGTTCGGCCCGGCGTCCATGGTCACGTACGCCGCCACCCCGCGCTCGCGCAGCTCACTCACCCGGTCCAGCACGGTGACGGTGGCGGGGGACAGGTAGCGCACCGCGGGCCGCGCGGCGAGCATGGTGGCGTGCATGCCGAGCGCGTTGCGCTCGGCGATCTCCCCGACCGCCCGCAGGTCCCCGCGCACCAGCGCGGCCCGCATGTCGGCCAGATCGTCCCGGCTGGAGGCGGCCCACGGCCCGTACAGCGGCGAGGTGTCAACGGTGCGCCGCATCGCCTCCCTGCTGGAGACGGCCTTGGGCCCGGCGTTGACCACCGCGATGACCAGCGCCACGTCCAGCCGGGCCGCGGGCACCGCCTCGGCGTACGAACTCTCGTCCCCTTCAGGGCCGGTGCCGGTGCCGGCGTGCCACTGGGCGAAGCCGCCGAACACCGACCGGGACGCCGACCCCGACCCGCGGCGGGCCAGCCGGGACAGCCCGGCCGCGTCACAGTCCAGGCCGTAGGCGGCGGCCGCGGCCATCGCCAGGGCGGCGAACCCGCTGGCCGAGGACGCAAGGCCCGCCCCCGTCGGCACGGTGTTGCGGCTGTCCACCACCGCCCGCAGATCCCGCCCGCAGCGCTCGCGCACCAGATCCAGGAACGCGGTGATCCGCCGCAGCGCCTCACCCGTCGCCGGCGCCCCGTTCAGCGTGACCTGATCGGGCCCGGACCCGTCCACCAGCCGCACGCTGGTGGTGGTGGGAAAGACGTCCAGCGTCATCGACAGGCTGCTGGTGACCGGCAGGATCAGCCCCTCATCACGCTTGCCCCAGTACTTGACCAGCGCGATGTTCGGATGCGCGACAGCGGTCGCCCGGCCCGCCGCCTCGTACCCGGCAGGCAGTACGGCCATCGGATGTTCACGGTGCATGGTTGTCGAGCCCCTTCAGCGAGACGACCCACGTCTGTACGGCACCGGCCTCATGCAGCTGCCGGGTGACCTCCCGGGCCCGCTCCGGGCGGGCCAGGGCGATCACACAGCCGCCCAGACCGCCACCGGTGATCTTGGCGCCGAGGGCGCCCGCCCACAGCGCGGCCTCCACCAGCGCGTCGATACGGCCGGTGCTCAGCCCCGCCGCGCGCATCAGGTCGTGATAGTCCGTCAGCCGGGCGCCCAGATCCTCCGGCTTGCCCCCGGCCAGCGCCCGGCGCGCCGCGAACGTCAGATCCGAGGCCCGCTCGACGAACCGCTCCTGCGCCCCGGGATGCGCCGCAAAGCCCTCCCGCAGCAGGGTCACGGCCTCCTTGGTGCTGCCCGCGGTGCCGCTGTCGGCGACGATGAACAGCCCGTCCCAGCCCACCCGCAGCGCCTCCACGCGACCGGCCTGGAACAGCAGCGGAGCCGGTGCGCCCACGGCCCGCGCGTCCACGCCGCTGGCCCGGCCGTGCGCCATGTTCTCCGCCGTCTGCACCAGCTCGAACACCGCGTCCTCGTCCAGCTCCCGGCCGAACAGATCGGCCAGCGCCAGCACGATCGCCCGGGAACTGGCCGCGCTGGAGCCCAGCCCCCGCCCGGGCGGCAGCGCGCTGTCCAGCAGCACATCCAGATGCGGCCCGCCCGCCGCGCCGGTGCGCGAGCGGAACTCCGCGATCAGCCGGCGCAGCCCGTCGGAGGCCTGCGTCACCAGCGCCCGCGACGGCGTCCCGGTCATCGTGTACGACAAGTCGTCCTGGCTGTCGGCGCCGTGGGACGACCACCCGGCGCTGGCGGTCACCGTCAGCTGCGGAATGGGCAGCGCGAGCGCCGGAGCGCCGTACACGACCGCGTGTTCCCCGAGCAGGATGGCCTTGGCGTGGGCGCGGCCGACGCCGACCGAGCGGGCCCGGCGCTGTGGTGACACCCCCTGCGCTGAGGTCGGAAGAGTCAACGCACTCAGCTCCCTTTGTCTTTTCTGCATGGCGATCGCATGGGCATGGAGATGGTCATGGGCTCGCATCATCCAAAAGGTGTGGAAAGACGAAAAGGCATAGAAAAACGAGCAAGGTGAGAAGAACCGGGCAAGAGGAGAAGGGCCCGGGCCGGGCCGGAAGGGCCGGGCACGGCCGGGAAAACGACAGCGCAACGCCCGAAGCGGCCCCCCTTGGAGGCCCCGGCAGCTGCCGGGACGCACCGGGGGGCCGCTTCGGCGAAGGCCAGGCCGCGCGGGACGGGGCGCTCACGCAAGGAGACGGGCGCCCGCGCCCGGGAACACACGATCCACCACCGCACACCAGCTTTTGGGCAGGGTAGACGTGGGTAGATAGTGACACGGGCAGCGCCACGCCGCCAACCGCCCGCCCAAGTGACCTGGGTCACGCGGCAGTTGGGGCAGGGAAGACGCGCAGACGGGGCCGGGACACGGCGAAGCCGGCCCGGACCCCTTCACGGGGTCCGGGCCGGCTCTTTGTGCCGCCCCTCGTGCGGACGCCGGGTCAGGACCGGCGCTGGAGGGCGATCTCGGTGAGTTCCTCGATGTCGAACTGCGAACGGCGGTGCGGCGCACCGTAGCGGGTGATCTTCCCGCGGCTGACCCACTTGCGGATGGTCGCCTCCGACACGCCCACCGCGAGCGCGGCCACCTTGGTGGGCACGAGCCGGTGACTCGGTGGCTTGGTCATACGCTGACACCCTTTCGCTGCCGCTCCATGAGTTTCCTGAGACCGAGCCACTCGCGCATCTCCCATGAATGCCCCGCGGAGCAGGCGATGCTGCGGTGCCCCGCCGTGACCCCGGCGCCGGGCGCCACACTGATCGTCCCCGAGCAGTTGTCCACCACACACTTGCGGATCAGCGTCTGCAGATCACTCGGCTCCGGATCGATGGTCTGCCGCAGCCGCACCACCAGGCCCTCGATCTCGTCGGCGAACTCGGCGGCCGGGGGCTGCGCGGTCAGCCACCCCAGATGGCGCATGAGGAACCGCGCCAGGTGCGGCACACTGCGCGGCGGCGCCGTCACCCGCAGCTTGTCCACCACCATGCCCGACCACGACTCCACGATGGTCAGGATGTGGTGACGGGCATCGAGCACCGAGATGTCCAGGTAGTCCCGGCTGCGGCTGCCCGAGACCTTGGTCGGGTTGGTGCGCCGGGCACTGGTCGGCGACACCTGGTGCAGACACTCCTGGTACAGGCCCGGCAGAGCCCGCAGACTGCGCTCCACCCGCCGGATACAGGGGCCGCACAGCACCGACCCGGCGGCGGCCCGGCTGTCCTGAGTGTGGCCTCTGGGGCATGGGTGAGACTTCATCGAAGCTCCTTCATCAGGTGGCTCGCCCCCGTGTGCGTCGCGTGCATGTCCCGCTGCCGTTCACGGCCGTCTCAGCGGACGCCTTCTTTCTCGTGGTGTGTGAGCGCGCCGTCTGCGGCCGGCTGGCGTACAGCCTCGAAAAAGTGCCGGTGCGGCGGCTTTGCCCGGGCGGACAGACCCATTACCCGGCCGACGACTCGAGTCCCGATACAGCCTCGTTCGGGGCTCGTTGGGAAAGGGGCCGGGCCAGGGCCGCAGGTGACGGCTCCACCCTCCTTCCAGGCGGAAGCGAGCCCTGGTTGAGCGCCGCGCCCGACGGTGGCCCAGGAAGGAGGCACTGTGGACGGTACGCACGGAGGCGACCGCGCAGCACGCGCCGCACTCCCCGCAAGGCCGCACAACATGGCGGCCGCCAAGGTTCCCCCGGGCGGTGCCCTCGCGCCCGGGCACCTCAACCCCCGCGCAGCCGCCGCTCCGCCGGCGGGGGATGGACCGGCCGCGCACCTACAGGTGTGCCTCGTCGGTGCCGGGCCCCGGGGCCTTTCCGTACTGGAACGGCTCTGCGCGCAGGAACGCAAGTCGCCCCGCTGGGACACCGTCACCGTGCACGTCGTCGACCCCGACCCGCCCGGCTCGGGACGGGTCTGGCGCCCCGATCAGTCCCCGCACCTGCTGATGAACACCGTCGCCTCCCAGGTGACGGTCTACACCGACGCCAGCGTGCCCATCGAGGGCCCGCTGGAGGAGGGGCCCAGCCTGCACCAGTGGGCCAAGGCCCTGGAATCGGGCAGCCTGGACACCAGCCCCCCGCTGGGCCACGACCCGGCCGTGCTGGCCGAGGCACGCGCCCTGGGCCCGGACACCTACCCCACCCGCGCCCTCTACGGCCGCTATCTGACCTGGGCGTTCACCCGGATCACCGGCAAGGCACCCGCCCATGTCACGGTCCGCACCCACCGGCAGCGCGCCGTCGCCCTCAACGACAGCGGCACCACCCAGAGCGTCGTCCTGGAAGACGGCACCCGGCTGGACGGCCTGTCCGCCGTCGTCCTGGCCCAGGGCCACGTCCCGGCCCGGCCCACCGCGAGCGAACGGGAACTGGCCGGCTTCGCCGCCCGCCACCACCTCACCTACATCGCCCCCGCCAACCCGGCCGACGTCGACCTGTCCGCCCTCACCCCCGGCCAGAACGTGCTGCTGCGCGGCCTGGGCCTGAACTTCTTCGACTACATGGCCCTGTTCACCCAGGGCCGCGGCGGCACCTACACCCGCACCGCGGGCCGCCTGGTCTACCGGCCCTCCGGCCGCGAACCCCACCTGATCGCCGGATCCCGGCGCGGCGTGCCCTACCAGGCCCGCGGCGAGAACGAGAAGGGCGCCCACGGCCGCTACTTCCCCCGCCTGCTGACCGCCGAGCACATCGCCGCCCTGCGCGCGCACAACCGGCCCATCGACTTCCACGCCGACCTGTGGCCGCTGATCTCCAAGGAGGTGTGCGGCGTCTACTACGCCGCCCTGCTCACCGCCCGCGGCGAACCGCCCACGGCGGTGGAGGAGTTCACCGACCACTACCTGCACGCCCCGCCCGGCCCGGCCGAGGACCGCCTCCTGGACCAGGCCCGCATCCCGGCGCCGCAGCGCTGGGACTGGCAGCGCGTGGCCCGCCCCTACCCCGACGACGCCCTGCGCAGCCCCGCCGCCTTCCGCGCCTGGCTGCGCGGCCACCTCGACGACGACGTCCGCCTGGCCCGCCAGGGCAACATCAGCGGCCCCGTCAAGGCCGCCCTGGACGTCCTGCGCGACCTGCGCAACGAGATCCGCCTCGCCGTCGACCACGCCGGACTGCGCGCCGACTCCCACCGCGACCACCTCGACCGCTGGTACACCCCCCTCAACGCCTACCTGTCCATCGGCCCGCCCGCCTCCCGCATCGAGGAGATGGCCGCCCTCATCGACGCCGGGATCCTGGAGGTGACCGGCCCCGCCCTGCACATCGACACCGACGCCGAACACCCGCTGGGCCCCTGCTTCACCGCCACCTCCCGCGAGATCCCCGGCACGCGGGTGCGCGCCACCGCCCTCATCGAGGCCCGGCTGCCCGAGATCGACCTGCGGCGCACCGCCGACCCCCTGATGCGCCAGCTGCTGGCCAGCCGGCAGTGCCGCCCCTACCGCATCCCCCACCCCACCGGTGACTACGAGACCGGCGGGCTGGATGTGTCCGAGCGGCCCTACCACCTCCTCGACGCCGACGGCACCGCGCACCCGCGCCGCTTCGCCTACGGGGTGCCCACCGAATCCGTGCACTGGGTGACCGCCGCCGGGATCAGACCCGGCGTCGGCTCCGTCACCCTGGAGGACTCCGACGCCATCGCCGCCGCCGTCCTCGCCCTGCCCCCCGCCGCCCCGGCCACAGCCGCGGCGCCCCCGAGCGCGAAGGCGGACGCATGAACCCCCACCCACCCGCCCCCACGCCGCCCGCCCACCAGGACGCGGCCCTGCTCTCCCCGGTGCGCGCGGGCACCGCCGCCGAAGCGGCCACCGGCGACACCGCCTGGCTCCAGGCGATGCTGGACGCCGAAGCGGCCCTGGCCCGCGCCCAGGCCCGCTGCGGCACCGTGCCCGGCCAAGCGGCCCGCGCCATCACCGACGCCGCCCACGCCCACCTCTACGACGTCCGCGAACTCGCCCTGGCCGCACGCGAGACCGCCAACCCGGTCGTCGGCCTGGTCAAGGCCCTGACCGCACAGGTCGCAAGGACCTCCCCGCAGGCCGCCGAGTACGTGCACCGCGGCTCCACCAGCCAGGACGTCCTGGACACCGGCGCCATGCTGGTCGCCGCCCGCACCCTGCGCCTGATCATCACCGACCTGGACACCACCGCCACCGCCCTCGCCGCCCTCGCCGCCGCCCACCGCGACACCGTGATGGCCGGCCGCACCCTCACCCTGCACGCCGTCCCCACCACCTTCGGCCTGAAGGCGGCCGGATGGCACCAACTGGTCCGCGACGCAGCCCACCGGCTGCGCCACCTCACCGAGGGCGGCCTGCCGGTCGCCCTCGGCGGCGCCGCCGGAACCCTGGCCGGCTACCTCCAGTACGCCGGCCCCCACACCGACCCCGCCGCCTACCTCGACGACCTGACCGCCGCCTTCGCCGCCGAGACCGGCCTGGCCGCGCCCCGCCTGCCCTGGCACGCGCTGCGCACCCCCGTCGCCGACCTGGCGGCCGCCCTCGCCCACACCACCGGCGCCCTCGGCAAGATCGCCGCGGACGTCCTGGTCCTCACCCGCACCGAGATCGGCGAGGTCAGCGAACCCCAGCGGGCCGGACGCGGCGCCTCCTCGGCGATGCCCCACAAACGCAACCCCGTCCTGGCCACCCTGATCCGCTCCGCCGCCCTCCAAGTACCCGCCCTGGCCGCCGTACTGACCCAGTGCCTGACAGCCGAGGACGAACGCTCCGCCGGGGTCTGGCACGCCGAATGGCAGCCCCTGCGCGAAGCCCTGCGCCTGACCGGCGGCGCCGCACACACCGCCGCCGAACTCGCGCGCGGCCTGAGCGTCCACCCCGACACCATGCGCACCAACCTGGAGGCCACCGCCGGAGCGCTCGTCTCCGAACGCGTCAGCGCCCACCTGGCCCCCCGCATCGGCAAGACGGCCGCCAAGGACCTGCTCACCCAGGCCTCCCTCCTCGCCGACCGCACCGGCCGCCCACTCGCCGACGTCCTGGCCGAACTCCCGCAACTCGCCGGCATCCTCACCCGCGCCGAAGCCACCGCCCTGCTCGACCCGCACGGCTACACCGGCGCCGCAGGCGCCCTGGTCGACCGCGCCCTCACCCCACCCACACCCACACCCGCACCCACCGGATAGAACCGGAAACGGCCCGCCCGGGGCCGGGGCGCTGCCCCGGGCGGCCCGCTCAAGACCCGCTCGCGAACGCCTCAACACCGCCTTGAACTCCCGGACACGACTGGCCAAACCATGCCGTCCCGGCGCCCGCTGCCCGCATGATGCAAGAGGCAACGTACAAGGAGGGCGGGCGAGTTGACTCAGGACGCGCACGGCACCGCGGGCACCGGCCACGGCCACGGCGTGGTCATCGGCTCCGGCCTCGCCGGGCTCACCGCGGCACGGGCCCTGGCCAACTTCATGGACCACGTCACCGTCATCGACCGCGACTGGATCCCCCACGGATCCGCCCGCCGCCGCGGCGTGCCCCAGGCCCGCCGCACCCACACCCTCACCCCCGCCGCCCAGCAGGCCCTCGCCGAGCTGTTCCCCGGCATCAGCGCGGACCTCACCGCCGCCGGAGCCGTCCGCGTGCGCCCCGGCCACGACCTGCTCGTCCTGGGCCCCGGCGGCTGGCTGCCCCGCACCCCCGGCACCGAGCCCCACCTGAGCGCCAGCCACGACCTGATCGAGGCCGTGCTGCGCCGCCGCCTGCACACCGACCCGAAGATCACCTTCCTGCCCCGCCACCAGGCGGTCGGCCTCGAGGGCGGCCCCGGCGACACCGTCACCGGCGTGTGGGTTAACACCCGCGACACCCCCGCCGCCCCGCCCCGCCGACGGCTGATATCAGCCGACTTCGTCGTCGACGCCAGCGGACACGCCTCCCACGCCCCGCAGTGGCTGGCCGACCTCGGCTACCCGCCCCCCCGGCAGACCGTCACCGAGGCCCGCACCACCCGCCTCACCGCGGTGTTCGCACCCCCCGTCGGCCATGTCGCCGACTTCACCGCCCTGTTACTCCTGCCCGCCCCCGGCCAGCAGACCCAGGGCACCCTGCAGCCCCTCGAAGGCGGCCGCTGGTCCCTCACCCTCACCACCGACCAGCCCCCCGCCGGCCCCGCCGATCACGCCGCGCTGCTGCGCGCCGCGGGCAGCCTGCGCCACCCCCTGCTGCGCGACCTGATCGAGGCCGCCACCCCCCTCGGACCCGTCTACCGCGCCACCGCCCCCGCCGGCCGCTGGCACCACTACGAGAAACTGCGCCGCTTCCCCGACCAGTTCCTCGTCATCGGCGACGCCCACGCCACCTTCGACCCCGGCCCCGGCCAGGGCCTGACCCACGCCATCCAGGGCGCCCTCGTCCTGGACCGCCTGCTGAGCGCGCACGGCACCGCCGTCGGCCTGGGCTACCGGCTGCGCCGCGCCCTCGCCCGCGAACTCGCCCCCGCCTGGCGGGCCGCCACCCGCCCCGCGGCCCGCCACGGCCTCACCGCCCGCCTCACCGCCCGCCTCACCGCCCGCCTGACCGCCCGCCTCACCGCCGCGGCGACCACCGACCCCGACGCCGCCGCCCTGCTCATCGAACGCCTCCACCACCCCCACCAGCCCACCCGGCGCCTGCGCCTGTGGCGGGCCGCACTGCGCGGCACCAGCGGCCCGCCCCCCGCAGGCCCGCCCAGCACCACCCACGGCCCGCACACCCGCCGCCGCCGCGCCGCCGCCCCCGACCCGCGCGCCGCCCGCCCGCTGCCCGCCGCCGTGCGCGCCCCCGCCGCGCCCGCCCGCACCCCCCAGGCGGGCACCTCACCCGCCGCGGACCGCCGCCGCCCCTGACGGGGCACCCGGTCGCACGGCACACCGGGGGCGGTCCTACGCTTTCCCTATGACGACAGTGGATCAACTAGCCTTCCCGCGCGCTTACTTGAAGGGAAAACAGCCGCCCCGCACGTGTCACGAGGACGCCACCCACGCGGCGTTACGCACTCGGGCGGGCGCGGCGCACCCCGGCAACTCGAAAGCCGCTCAAGAACCGCTCGAGGCGGGCTCTAACTTCGGCTTGAAGGCGGTTGTCCGCCCGCGTCGCACGTCGATAGCGTTTGTGCAGCTCCAGGGCACGGGCCCGCTTCCGCCGCGGCAGGCCGCCCCCGCAGGCGGCCCCGTGCCGTGCGCAGCGGGTGTGCCTGTGACGGCCGAGCGGCGAGGGGAGGGCGCGCGGGTATGACCGCGACCGAAACGGCGCCGCACACACGCACCACCGAGGTGCCGAAGGGCGAACGCATAGCCGACTGGGCGGACGGACGGCTCGGGCTTTACCGGTTCCGATTCATGGTCCGCAAGGTGTTCCCCGAGCACTGGTCGTTCATGTTCGGCGAGATCGCCCTCTACAGCTTCGTGATGCTGGTCCTCACCGGGATCTGGCTCACCCTCTTCTTCGAGCCCAGCATGGCCGAGACGGTCTACGAAGGCCCGTACGTGCCGCTGCAGGGCGTGGTCATGTCGGAGGCCTACGCCTCCACCCTGGAGATCAGCTTCGAGGTGCGCGGCGGCCTGCTGATCCGCCAGATGCACCACTGGTCGGCCCTGGTGATGATCGCCGCGCTGTGCCTGCACACCCTGCGGCACTTCCTCACCGGCTCCTTCCGCAAGCCGCGCGAGGCGAACTGGCTGATCGGCTTCACCATGCTGATCCTGGTCATCCTGGAGGGCTTCTTCGGCTACTCCCTCCCCGACGACCTGCTCTCCGGCACCGGCATGCGCATCGCCTCCGGCATCACGCTGGCCGTCCCCGTCGTCGGCACCTACGTGCACATGCTCGCCTTCGGCGGCGAGTTCCCCGGCATGGACCTCGTGCCACGCCTGTACAGCCTGCACATCCTGCTGATCCCGGCGATCGTGTTCATCCTGGTCAACGTCCACCTCATCCTGGTCGTCTTCCACAAGCACACCCAGTTCCGCGGCGCCGGCCGCACCGAGAAGAACGTCGTCGGCGAGCCCTTCGTGCCGAACTACACCGCCAAGGCAGGCGGCTTCTTCTTCCTGGTCACCGGCGTGCTCGCGCTGATGGGCGGCATCGCCCAGATCAACCCGGTGTGGGCGTACGGCCCCTACAAGGCCGACCAGATCTCCCAGGGCTCCCAGCCCGACTGGTACATGGGCTTCCTGGAAGGCGCGCTACGGGCCATGCCCGCCTGGGAGTTCGTCGTCCCAGGCGGCTACACGGTCAACATGGGCGTCCTGATCCCGGCGGTCATCCTGCCCACGGTGATCATCCTGGTGTTCGCGCTGTGGCCGTTCCTGGAATCCTGGGCCACCGGCGACAAACGCGAACACCACCTGCTGGACCGGCCCCGCGACCACCCCACACGCACCGCCTTCGGCGTCGCCTTCGTCGCCTTCTACCTGGTGCTGTTCTTCGGCGGCGCCAACGACATCCTCGCCGAACGCTTCAGCCTGTCCCTGAACGCCATCACCTACGCGGTCCGCGTCGGCGTCTTCGTCGTGCCCGTGCTGACCTACATCCTCACCCGGCGGATCTGCCTGGGCCTGCAGCGCCGCGACCGCGACAAGCTCCTGCACGGCCGCGAGACCGGGAAGATCCGCAGGCTGCCGCACGGCGAGTTCATCGAGGTCCACGAGCGCCTGGACCGCTCCAGCGAGTACGCGCTGCTGGCCCGCGAGGACTACCAGCCGCTGCCCGCGCCCGCGCCGGAACACGACGGCGTCCCCAACCCCAAGGGCCGCAAGGAGGTACTGCGCCACCGGGTCAGCCGCTGGCTGTACGGCAACCAGATCGCCAAGCCCACCGAGCAGGAGATGCGCGAGGCACTGGAGCACGCCGAGCACTCCGCCAACGGACACGGCACGGCCGACGGCCAGCTGGAGGGCACCGCCCGGCCCGCCCTGGAGGAACGGGCCCCGGACCGGGAAGCACACTGACCCGGACCTAGCAGCCCCAGCAACCACCGGGCCCCACAGCGGCGGCGCGGGTGATCAGCAACCCCGGTCACCCGCGCCGCCGCCGTCCCAGCCCCCGCCACCCCCCGGGGGGGGGCAGGCCCGGACGCCCGCACGACCCCCACCGCCCCGGACCCCGCCCACGACAGCCCTCCTCACCCCTGGACCCGCCCCTCGGCACTTCCGGGAGGAGGCCCGACACCCGTACGGCGCCACCGCGTTCCCCCACCGCCCCACCGCCCCACCGCCCTACCGCCCTACCGCCCAGCCGCCCAGCCGCGCCGGGCCCCGCCCACGACAGCCCTGCCCGCCCCCGGCACCCCCGGAGGGTCCCGACACCAGTACGGCGCCACCGCGTCGCCCCGCCGCCCCCCCGGCGTGGGCCCGCCACGGAAGGTGACCATCCGCTGTCCGGCGCCGTGCCGGAGTGTCCACGGAGGCCCCATGAACACCCGCCCCTGGCGCCGGGACGCCGCCCCGGCGAAGTCCATCACCGCCGCCCGCACCGGCCTCACCCGTGACCTGCGGGGCCGTCAGCGCCGCTACCTGGCGGCCATGCTGGTGCGCACCGCCTGTGTGGTGGTGATGGCCGCGACCTGGAACCGCTGGCCCGCCGTCGCCGTCGGCGCGCTCGCCGGCGCGGCGCTCATCCCGTATGTCGCGGTGGTGGTGGCGCAGGCGGGCTGGCGCCAGCAGCGCGGCGCCCGGCCCGCGCTGGCCCCGCAGCCCGACGAGCCCGCCGCCCGGGTCGTGCTGGAGCCCACCCTGATCCTGCCGCCGGAACGCAACACGGCCGCCTGACCCGGCACTTCGCCGCCGCCCGCCCCCGAACGCGGCGTGACTCACGTCACTTTCGGCTGCTCTTGGCGCCATCACGCCGAGCGTGTCACTATTTCAGCACGCCTCCCCTGCCCAAAACCCGCCGCGCGGACGCCCGTTGAGCGCCGCGACCGCCGGGCCGCACCGGCAAGATCGGCCTCTGCCCGTGTCAGGTGTGTGGCGCTGAACCGCCCGCCTTGTGCGCATCGGCGACGCGGCGGCCCCCCTCTCCCCGCCCTCGAAGCGGCTCCCCTCACCAAGAGGGGGGCCGCCTTTTTGCGTGCCGGGAGCCGAGCGGCCCACCCCCGCGGCGCCGGCCAGGGTGCCGCGCACAACAAGGCTCTTCACGTACCGAAGGCAGACTCTAGAGAAAGAGATTCCAGATATGCCGAGGCTATGCAAGCCCGCGGTGAGCGCGCCGGAATACGTCATCACGATGGAAGAGACCCTGGAATTCGCCGAACGAGTCCACGGCGGAAAGCCTCAGCTTCCTCTGGCGCTTCGCCTGATCAGGAACACGGGGGTGCAGAAGCGGCATATCGTGCAGCCCATCGAGAAGACGCTTCAGCACCCGGGCCTGACCGAACGCAACCGCATCTACGAGGTCGAGTCCAAGAAGCGCACCCCGCAGGTCATCGAAGAGGCGCTGAAAAACGCCGACATGGCGGCCCGGGACATCGACGCGATCATATATGTATCGTGCACCGGGTTCCTGATGCCGTCGCTGACCGCATGGCTGATCAACAAGATGGGCTTCCGCTCCGACACCCGCCAGATCCCCATCGCCCAGCTGGGCTGCGCGGCCGGCGGCGCCGCCGTCAACCGCGCCCACGACTTCTGCGTGGCCCACCCCGGCAGCAACGTCCTGATCGTCTCCTGCGAGCTGTGCTCGCTGTGCTACCAGCCCGACGCCGACGACATCGGCTCCCTGCTCTCCGACGGCCTGTTCGGCGACGCCGTCGCCGCCGCCGTGGTCCGCGGCACCGGGGGAGTGGGCATCGAACTGGAGCGCAACGCCTCCTACCTCATCCCCAACACCGAGGACTGGATCTCCTACGACGTCCGCGACACCGGCTTCCACTTCCAGCTGGACCGCCGCGTGCCCGGCACCATGGAACCCCTCGCCCCCGTCCTGCGCGAACTGGCCAAGGACCACAGCTGGGACGCGGGCAGCCTGGACTTCTACATCGTCCACGCCGGCGGCCCGCGCATCCTCGACGACCTCGCCAAGTTCCTCGAGGTCGACCGCAGGGTGTTCCGGCACAGCTGGTCGACGCTGAACGAGTACGGCAACATCGCCAGCGCCGTCGTCCTGGAGGCCGCCCGCCGCCTGTTCGAGGAGAACGCCCTCGCCCCCGGCGCCACCGGCATGATCGCGGGCTTCGGCCCCGGCATCACCGCCGAGATGGCGCTGGGCACCTGGGCCGAGGACACCCCGACCGAACTGGGCAACGCCGCATGACCGGGCTCATCCTCCCGCCCGGAGCGGGCCGCAAACTGGTCACCAAGGCGCAGGAGGTGACCTTCAAGGCCACCAAGGCCGACGGCTCCTCGGTCTCCATCTTCGAGGTCGTCGTCCCGCCCGGCTTCGACGTCGGCGCCCACGTCCACAACGATTCCCAGGAGTTCTTCTACGTCCTGGACGGCGAACTGCAACTGCTGGGCTTCGAGCCCGAACAGCGCACCGGCGACACCTGGCACGACTGGCGCTCCGCCACCGGCGACCAGGTCGTCACCGCCACCGAGGGCGCCTGCATGTTCGTCCCCTCCGGCACCCCGCACGCCTTCCGCAACGCCTCCAGCACACCGGCCCGCATGCTCTTCCAGTGCTACCCCTCGCCGTACCACGAGCTGTACTTCGAGGAGATCGCGGAGATCTGGGCGGCCGGCGGGGCGGCGGTGGACCCCGCGGCCGTGGAGCAGATGCGCCAGCGCTACGACGTCCACCAGCTCACCCCGCTGCGCTACCAGCCCCCCACCGACGCCGACTTCCAGCCCACCCAGCGCGGAGCGTGAGCGACATGAGCACGAACGACTCGATACCCCTGGTCCACGCCAGCCTGGGCGAGCGGGAACTGGCCGCCGTCGCCGAGGTGTTCGCCTCCGGCTGGCCCGCGGGCCAGGGCCCCCGGGGCAAGGCACTGGAAGCCCAGCTCAAGGAACGCTACGGCGCCGGCGACGCGGTCGCCGTCAGCAACTGCGGCGCCGCCCTGCACCTGGCCATGCTCGCCCTGGGCGTCAAGCCCGGCGACGAGGTCATCGTCGCCGACTACACCTTCCCCGCCCCCGCCCACGCCGTGCGCTACGTCGGCGCCGTACCCGTCTTCGCCGACGTACGCGCCGACACCGGCACCATCGACGCCCAGGCCGTCGCCGACCTGATCGGCCCGCGCACCGTCGGCATCATCGCCGTCGACACCGTCGGCATGCCCGCCGACTACGCCCAGCTGCAGACCCTCGCCGACCGCCACGGCCTGTTCGTCGTCGAGGACGCCGCCTGCGCGGTCGGCGCCACCTACCAGGGCCGCGAAGCCGGCGCCCTGGCCGAGGTCGCCTGCCTGTCCTTCCACGGCCGCAAGGGCGCCACCAGCGGCGAGGGCGGCGCCCTGATCGCCACCGACCCCGCGGTGGGCGCCGACGCGAGGCTGCGCTCCTCCTTCGGCATCGGCTCCATCTTCGACCAGGCCCAGGTCGTCGGCCTGCCGATCCCGGAGTTCACCGAGATCGGCTACAACTTCAAACTCTCCGACATCGCCGCCGCCATCCTCCAGGTGCAGATCGGCCGCATCGGCGAACTCCTGGGACGCCGCACCGCCGTCGCCGCCCGCTACGCCGACCTCCTCGCCGACGAGGAACTGCTCACCCTGCCGCGCGTGCCCGAGGACCGCACCCACGCCTGGCAGTCCTACATGGTCACCCTCGACGCGGGCGTGGACCGCGCCGCGGTCGCCAAGGACCTGCGCGCCCAGGGCATCGGCTGCGGCCACGGCACCTGGGCCACCCACGTACAGCCCGTGTTCGAGACCAAGCAGACCTGCCCCGTCTCGGCCGACCTGTTCGCCCGCAACCTCGCCATCCCCATGCACGCCGAACTCACCGGGGACCAGACCGAGCGGGTCGCCGCCGCGCTGCGCCAGGCGGTACGCACCCACGCCACGGCCGCCGGACGCGCCGCCTGACACCCGCACACCCCCGGCCCCAGGAAGCCGGCCGCGCCCGCACCCACCCGGGGGGCGGCCGGCTTCCACGGTGCCGCTGCGCCGACGGCGGCCCACCGCGCGACGGAACCGCCCCCACCACCGGCCTTCGCCGGGAGTCGAGCGGTACTTGAGAGGCGGTCCCTACGCTCCCCGACACCCCGACCCACCCCGGCCACCGGTTCCCGCACCCGCGCCGTCCGACCTCGCAGCGCGCCCAAAGGAGACAGACCCCATGAAGGGCTCTACGGTCTACAAATCGATACAGAAGCGCGGTCTTCACATCGGCCTCCTGCCGGAGATGGCCGCGGCCGTGAACCCGTCGACGCCGATCACCCTGGACCACGACCTGGAGGTCCTGCCCGAGGTGGGCCGGCGGCTGACGGTGGCACAGTACGCCGACCACGTCGACGACCTCGCGGCCCGCCTGTGGGCGGCCGGAGTGCGGCCCGACGAACGTGTCGTGATCTTCAAGACGGCCAACGCCGACCACTGGATGCTCGCCGCCGCGGTCTCCCGCATCGGCGGCGTCGTGGTCAACCTCTCCCCGCACCTGGACCCCGACACCGTCGCCGTCCTGCTGGGACGGGTCGACCAGCCCACCCTGCTCACCGACGGCGCCAAGCTCGACCTCCTGGCCGACGTCCCCCTGGGCGACCTCACCCGCCGCGTGATCAGCTCGTCCGGACAGCGCGAGGGCGCCACCCTGCTCGCCGACCTCGCCGGCGCACCCCGCGTCAAGCCGGTGGTCCGGCCCATCGACGAGGCCGCCGTCATCACCCACACCTCCGGCACCACCGGCATCCCCAAACTCGTCGTGCACACCCCCCGCACCCAGGGCATCCGCCTGGTACCGCAGTGGCGGCTGCTGTCGCTGATGCGCAAGAAGGAGACCGTCGCCATCCACGTGCCCTTCGTGCACTCCCGGATGGTCGCGGCGATGTCCCTGGCCCTGCTCAAGGAGTACCCGGTCCTGCTCATGCGGCAGTCCGACCCCGCCGAGGTCGCCGAGCACCTCCTCGAGCACCGGCCGGTGTTCATCGAGGCACTGCCCAACTCCCTGATGGACTGGGAGGAACTCACCGACGACCCCAGGATGCCGTTCGGATCGGTGAAGGTCTTCTCCAGCACCTTCGACGCCATCCACCCGCGCACCATGAGCCGCCTGCTGAAGGCCTCCAACCGGCGCGGCGCCCTGTTCTTCCAGATCTACGGCCAAAGCGAGGTCGGCCCGGCCGTCGGCCGCGCCTACTTCCGCCACTCCGCCCACAAGGCCAACGGCCGCTGCGTGGGCTGGGCCATGCCGCACGGCGCCGCCCGCGTCCGCGTCGTCAGCCGCGACGGCCAGCCCCCCTCCGAGACCAACCCCGGCTTCATCGAAGTCGCCTGGGACGGCCTGGCCAAGACCTACTACGGCGAACAGGACCGCTACGACACCAACCGCGACGGCGACTGGTGGCGCACCGGCGACGTCGGCTACCGCACCCGCTTCGGCTGCCTGCACATGCTCGACCGCGAAGTCGACATGATCCCCGGCGTGCGCAGCTCCCTGGAAGTCGAGGACGTGGTGCTCAGCAAACTCGACGAACTCAGCGAACTCGTCGTCGTCCAGGGCCCCAACTCCGAACCGGTCCCGGTGATCTGCACCGTCGACGACCAGCCGGTGGACCCCGCCCGCTGGCGCACCGCCGTCGCCGACTTCCCCCAGCTGGCCGACCCCGTGCACATCCCGCAGGCCGAACTGCCGCGCACCGCCACCCTCAAGGTGCAGCGCCTGGCCCTGGCCCGCCGCTTCGAGGAGATGCAGAAGTCGGCCTGACCACCAGCCCACCTCCGACACGGGAGTGCCCGCCCACCCGCGGGCACTCCCGCACCCGCGCCTGCCGCACGGCCGTTCAACACGCACTCCAGGCGTACTGGACCGCCCGCCCCTTCAATGACGGCAGACCGCCCGCCCGACGGGGCCCCGGCCCGGGCCCAGCTCCGCAGCGCCGCCGACCACGCCCGCCGCACCAGCTCACCCGCCCTGCCCAAGGAGATACGCAGTGACCACCGACGTGACCTCCGGGCCCGCCGACGGCCCGGAGCCCACCGCCTCCGTGCGCCGTATCACCGACGACCTGCTGCAGCGGGTGGAGCACACCCTGCGCTCCTTCCTCGCCACCGAGCACACCCGCTTCGCCGAGGTCGACGAACGGGCCGGAGCCGTCCTCGACACCCTGTCCGCCCTGGTCACCTCGGGCGGCAAACGCATCAGGCCCGCCTTCTGCCTCACCGGCTACCTCGCCGCCGGCGGCCAGCCCGAAGACAGCGGCATCGTGGCCGCCGCCGCGGGCCTGGAAATGCTGCACGTCTCCGCCCTCATCCACGACGACGTCGTCGACAACTCCACCCAGCGGCGCGGCAAACCCACCATGCACACCGCCCTCGCCCAGCACCACCACCGCCACGACTGGCGCGGCGAGGCCCGCCGCTACGGCGAGGGCATGGCCATCCTCATCGGCGACCTGGCCCTGGTCTACTCCGACCAGCTGATGGCCCAGGCACCCCCCGCACTGCTCGCCGAATGGCACAGCCTGCGCTCCGAAGTACAAGTCGGCCAGTGCCTGGACGTCACCGCCGCCGCCGAGTTCGCCGTCGACCCCCGCCTCTCCCGCCTGATCGCCCTGATCAAGTCCGGCCGCTACACCATCCACCGGCCGCTGGTCATGGGCGCCAACGGCGCCGGCCGCCCCGACCTCGCCGCCGCCTTCCTGGAGTACGGCGAAGCGATCGGCGAGGCCTTCCAGCTCCGCGACGACCTGCTGGACGCCTTCGGTGACTCCGCCCAGACCGGCAAACCCGCAGGCCTCGACTTCAGCCAGCACAAGATGACCCTGCTGCTGGGCTGGGCCATGCAGCGCGACGAACGCATCCGCACCCTGATGACCACACCCGGCCACACCCCCGACGAAGTACGCCGCCGCCTGCTGGACACCGGCGTCCCCGACGACGTCGAACGCCACATCGCCGACCTCGTCGAACGCGGCCGCAAAGCCATCGCCGACGCCCCCATCGACCCCGCCTGGCGCACCGAACTGGCGGACATGGCCCTGCGCGTCACCTACCGCACCAACTGAAACCCCCACCTCCGGCGGCAGCACGCGACGAACCACCGCGACCGGGAGCGCCCCTCATGGAGCACGTAGTACGGCATGCCGTCACCCTCATCCACGAACGCTTCTGGGAGCCCCTCACCCTCGACGACCTCGCACGCTCCGCCATGGTCAGCAAATACCACTTCCTGCGCGTGTTCACCCGCGTCACCGGCATCACCCCCGGACGCTTCCTGACCGCCGTACGCCTCCAGGAAGCCAAACGCCTGCTGCTGAGCACCCCCCTCACCGTCGCCGACGTCTCCGCCCGCGTCGGCTACAGCAGCTCCGGCAGCTTCACCCGCCGCTTCACCGAACTGGTCGGACTCTCACCCACCCAGTACCGCAAGCTCTCCCTCACGGCCCGCGACGAACTGCGCGACCCCACCCCCCTCGACACACCCCCCGCCGCCCCACCGGCCCGACCCACCGGCCTGGTCACCGGCGCCCTGCGCACCGACCGGACCACCCTCACCAACGCCTACGTCGGAGCCTTCGACAGCCCCCTGCTCCAAGGCGTTGCCGCCTCCTGGCACACCGCCCCGGCCCCCGGACGCTTCACCCTCACCCACATCCCCCACGGCACCTGGTACATCCACGCAGTGGCCCAGAGCACCGACCACGCCACCGCGGCACCGCACACCCTGCTGACCGCCACCATCGGCCCGGTACGCGTCAAGGGCGACACCCGCCGCCTGCCCGACATCACCTTGGCCCCCATGGACTGGACACACCCGCCGATCCTCTCCGCCCTGACGGGCATCGACCCGCAGCCACTGGCGGCGTGATGCGCCCAGGCCCCGCACCGGGCGCACCGCAACGACCCGGCTCACGGAGACAGAACGCATGACCACACATCAGACCACGTCCCTCCTCCTCGGCCTGGCCGTCATCGTGCTGCTGGCCCGCCTGCTCGGCGCGCTGGCCCGCCGCTTCGGCCAGCCCGCGGTCATCGGCGAAGTCCTGGCCGGTATCGCACTGGGACCCACGGTCGTCAACGGGGCACTGTCCGACGCCCTGTTCCCCACCGACATCAGGCCCCTGCTCAGTGCCCTGGCAGCGGTAGGCGTCGCCGTCTTCATGTTCCTCGTCGGCCTCGAGGTGGACGCCGCCCTGCTCCGCGGCAACGGCAGCCTCGCCGCCACCGTCTCCTTCAGCTCCATCCTCGTCCCCTTCGGCCTGGGCATGCTCCTGGCGCTCTACCTCGTCGACGACTACGGCACCGACGACAAAACCGCGTTCATGCTCTTCCTGGGCATCGCCATGTCGATCACCGCGTTCCCGGTCCTGGCCCGCATCCTCACCGACCGGCAGATGACCCACACCTCGCTCGGCGCGATGGCCGTGGCCTGCGCCGCCATCGGCGACGTCCTCGCCTGGATCCTGCTCGCCGCCGTGGTCGCCGTCAGCGGCTCGGCCGGCGCTGACCAGTGGCGCATGCTCCTCGCCGTCCCCTACCTGCTGGGCATGCTCTTCCTGGTACGCCCCCTGCTGCGCCGCTACGCCGCCCGCAGGCCCGAACTCACGCTCACCCCGACCGTGTTCGCGTGCGTCCTGGCCGGACTGCTGCTGTCCGCCGCCGCCACCGAGTGGGTGGGACTGCACTACATCTTCGGCGCCTTCCTCTTCGGCGCGATCCTCCCGCGCACCGGCACCGAGAAACTGCGCACCCACGTCCACGACCGCCTCGGCCAGATGACCGCCACCCTGCTGCTGCCGGTGTTCTTCCTGGTCTCCGGCCTCCAGGTCGACCTGTCCAAGGTCGACGTGGGCGGCCTGGGCGCCCTCGCGCTGATCCTGCTCGTCGCGGTCGGCGGCAAGTTCATCGGCGCGTTCGCCGCCGCCCGCCTCAACCGCATGCCGACCCGGCCCTCCGCCGCGCTCGCCACCTTGATGAACACCCGCGGCCTGACCGAACTCATCGTGCTCAACGTCGGCCTGCAACTGGGCTTCCTCGAAAGCGACCTGTACTCCCTCATGGTCGTCATGGCCGTGATCACCACCGCGATGACCGGCCCGCTGCTGAACCTCATCCTCGGCCGCCCCCGGCACGACGACACCGAAACCCCACCGCACACCAGCGACCCCACCACCCAGCCCGGCACCGTACGCACCGCCGCCTGACCCGCCCCCGCCGCCCCACCGTCTTCCTCCGAAGGAGTCGTCATGCTCGTGCAGCGCCTGGACCGGGTGGTCATCAGGTTCGCGGGGGACTCGGGTGACGGGATGCAGCTCACCGGGGACCGGTTCACCTCGGAGACGGCGTCGTTCGGGAACGATCTGTCGACGTTGCCGAATTTCCCGGCTGAGATCCGGGCGCCCGCCGGGACTCTGCCCGGTGTTTCGTCGTTCCAGCTGCATTTCGCCGACCATGA